>NZ_JWIO01000057.1:24583-34004 GCF_001017755.1 Protofrankia coriariae | reverse complement strand
CCGGCGGGCCCGCGGCCTGCCGGCGATCTCGCTGGCCTGGGGCCTGTGGGCGCACGGGGACGGGATGGGCGGCGGCCTGGATCCGGCCGCGCTGCGGCGACTGTCGCGCACCGGCGTCCTGCCGCTGCCCGACCGGTCCGCGCTGGAGCTGTTCGACCTGGCGCTGGGCGCGGACGACGCGCTCCTCGTCCCCGCCCGGCTGGACCTGCCGACGCTGGCCACCCGGCCGGGTTCCGCCGGCCTGGTCCGCGGGCTGTCCGGCCCGCCCCGGCGCCGCCGGGAGCGCCACGCCGTCCCGCCCGGCAGCGGGCACGGCACCGGGCCTGCCATCGGGCCTGCCATCGGGCCTGTCATCGGGCCTGCCATCGGGCGCGGCCGCGCCGGACGCCGGGGCCGATCGCAACGGCGGCGCCGGGCAGCCGGCCGACCGCTGGGCCGCGCTGACGGAGCCGGCCCGCACCACGGCGGTCCGCGCCCTCGTCCACAGCGAGATCACCGGCGTCCTGGGCCTGGACGCCTCGGCCAGCCTCGACGACCGGCGTGGGCTGCTCGACCTGGGGTTCGACTCGCTGACCGCCGTCGAGCTGCGCAACCGGCTCACCAACGCGACCGGGCTGCAGCTGCCCACCACGCTGGTCTTCGACTATCCGACGGTGGGCGAACTGGCCACCCACGTCCGCGGCCAGCTCGCCGCCGCGGCGGCCCCGGACCCGGCGGCACTGCTCGCCGGCCTGGACGAGCTGGCGGCGGCGCTACCGGCGCTCGCGTCCGACCAAGGGGGACGCAAGGCCGTCGCGGCACGCTTGCGGAAGCTGCTCGACGCGCTCGCCGCAACGGACGGGAGCGCCCACCTCGGTGCTCCCGGCGACGGGAACGGCACCGACGGCGGGCACGACACCGGTGGTGGGAACGGTGCCGCGGGGCCGGCCCCCGACGCGTCCGACGACGAGATCTTCGCCTTCATCGACAACGAACTCGGTACTCCCTGACGGTTTGAGGGGCTGACAACACCATGGCTAACGAGGACAAACTGCGGGAGTACCTGCGACGGGTGACGACGGATCTGCAGGAGACCCGTCGACGGCTGCGCGAGGTCACCGCGCGTGAGAACGAGCCGATAGCGATCGTGGGAGCGGGCTGCCGGTTCCCCGGCGGCGTCACCACCCCCACCGAACTCTGGGAACTGATCAACTCCGGGGTCAGCGCCATCACCGAATTCCCCACCANCCTGCCGCTACCCCGGCGGGGTGCGTTCCCCGGAGGACCTGTGGCGGCTGGTCGCCACCGACACCGACGCGATCAGCGACTTCCCCACCAACCGCGGCTGGGACGTCGACGCCCTCTACGACCCGGATCCCGACATCCCGGGCCGGACCTACACCCGTCACGGCGGGTTCCTGCACGACGCCGACCAGTTCGACCGCGACCTGTTCGGTATCTCCCCACGGGAGGCTCTGGCCACCGACCCGCAGCAGCGGCTGCTGCTGGAGGTCGCCTGGGAGGCCTTCGAGCGCGCCGGCCTGGATCCGACGGCGCTGCGCGGCTCCCGCACCGGCGTGTTCGCCGGCGTGATGTACGACGACTACGCCAGCCGGCTGCCCGCCACCCCGGAGAACGTCGAAGGCTACCTGCTGACCGGGAACACCTCCAGCGTGGTGTCGGGCCGGCTGGCCTACGTCTACGGGCTGGAGGGGCCCGCGGTCACCGTCGACACCGCCTGCTCCTCGTCGCTGGTGGCGCTGCACCTGGCCGCGGCGGCGATACGGGCCGGGGAGTGCGACCTGGCCCTGGCCGGCGGCGTCACCGTGATGGCCTCGCCGGGCACGTTCATCGAGTTCAGCCGGCAGCGCGGCCTGTCCCCGGACGGCCGGTGCCGGTCGTACGCGACCGGCGCCGACGGCACCGGCTGGAGCGAGGGGGCCGGCCTGCTCCTCGTCGAGCGGCTGTCCGACGCCCGGCGGGCGGGCCACCCGGTGCTGGCGGTGCTGCGCGGCTCGGCGGTGAACTCCGACGGCGCCAGCAACGGCCTGACCGCCCCGAACGGGCCGGCGCAGGAACGGGTCATCCGCGCGGCGCTGGCCAGCTCCGGGCTCACCACCGCCGACGTCGACGCGGTCGAAGGGCACGGCACCGGCACCCGGCTGGGTGACCCGATCGAGGCCCAGGCGCTGCTGGCCACCTACGGCCAGCGGCGGCCGGCGGACCAGCCCTGCTGGCTGGGCTCGCTGAAGTCGAACATCGGGCACTCCCAGGCCGCGTCCGGGGTCGGCGGCGTGATCAAGATGATCGAGGCGATGCGGCACGGCGCACTGCCCCGCACGCTGCACGTCGACGCGCCGAGCGAGCACGTGGACTGGTCGGCCGGGGCGGTCCGGCTGCTCACCGAACCGGTGACCTGGCCGGACGGGCCGGGACGCCCCCGGCGGGCCGCGGTGTCGTCGTTCGGGATCAGCGGTACCAACGCCCACGTCATCCTGGAGCAGCCCACCGCCGCGGACAGCGCCGAGGCGGTGATCACCGTCGCCCCGGCCGCCGGGACGGACGTGGACACCACCGACGCCGACACCGCCGACACCGCCGACAGCACTGCCGCTGACGGCACCGGCACCGTCGACAGCGCTGGCACCGCCTCGGGCGAGACGGCGCCGGTGGCCTGGGTGGTGTCCGGGCACGACGACGCGGCGCTGCGCGCCCAGGCCGGGGCGCTGCGCCGGTTCGTCGCCGAACAGCCCGCGCCGGACATCCGCGACATCGCGTTCTCGCTGGCCACCGCCCGCGCCCGCCTCGGGCGGGCCGCCGTCGTCGCCGGCCGGGACACGGCGACGCTGCTGGCCGGGCTGGCCGCGGTGGAACGCGGCGAGGAGAACCTGGCCGCCCGGGAGACCGCGGCCCGGGGGGTCCGCACCGCCGTCCTGTTCACCGGCCAGGGCGCGCAGCGGCCCGGCGCCGGGGCGGAGCTCCACCGCGCCGAGCCGGTGTTCCGGGCGGCGCTCGACGAGATCATCGCTGAGTTCGACCCGCTGCTCGACCACCCGCTGCGGGAGATCCTGTTCGCCGCGCCGGGCAGCGACGCCGCGGCGCTGATCGACCAGACCGCCTACACCCAGCCGGCGCTGTTCGCGCTGGAGGTGGCGCTGTTCCGGTTGGTCGAGCACCGTGGGCTGCGGCCCGACTTCGTCGCCGGCCACTCCATCGGGGAGATCGCCGCCGCCCACGTGGCCGGGGCGCTGACCCTCAGCGACGCCGCCACGCTGGTGGCGACCCGCGCCAGGCTGATGCAGGCCGCGCCGGCGGGCGGAGCGATGATCGCCATCGAGGCGACGGAGGAGGAGGTCACCGCCAGCCTGGCCGAAGCTCTGGCCGCCACCCGGGCCGGCACCTCGGCTGGCTCCTCGACCGACGCCACCGGGACGGTGGACATCGCCGCCGTCAACGGCCCGACCGCGGTCGTGATCTCCGGATCGGCCGACATCGCCCAGCGGGTGGCCGCCGGCTGGCGCGCCNGCGCGCCCGCGGCCGTCGGGTCCGCCAGCTGCGGGTCAGCCACGCCTTCCACTCGGCGCACATGGACCCCGTCCTCGACGAACTGCGGGCGGTGGTCGGCAACCTGAACGTCACCGCGCCCCGCATCCCCGTCATCTCCAACGTGACCGGCCGCCCGGCAGGCGTCGAGCAGCTCGCCTCGGCGGACTACTGGGCCGCCCAGCTGCGCGGCACCGTCCGCTTCCTCGACGGCGTCCGCTACCTGGACGGTCAGGGCGTCTCCAGCTTCCTGGAGGTCGGCCCGGACGCGGTGCTGACCGCGATGGCGCGTGACGGCCTTGACGGCGAGCGGGCCGCCACCGCGGCCCTGGTGCCGTCGCTGCGCTCCGGCCGGCCGGAGGCCGAGACGCTGACCGTGGCGCTGGCCCGCCTGTACGCGCACGGCAGCGCCCTGGACTGGGCGCGGGCGCTGCCCGGCGCCCGCCGGACCGCGCTGCCGACATACGCCTTCCAGCACGCCCGGTACTGGCTCGACCCGGCCCCGACCCGGCCGGACGCGGACGGGCTGGGCCTGTGGAACACCGAGCATCCGCTGCTGGGAGGCGCGGTCGAGCTGCCGGATGACGCCGGCGTGGTGCTCACCGGGACGGTGTCGCTGGCCAGCACGCCGTGGCTGGCCGACCACGCCCTGTTCGGCACCCCGGTGCTGCCGGGCGCCGCCGTGGTCGAACTGGCCCTGCACGCCGCCCGGCTGGTGGGCTCCGGCGCGCTGCGCGAGCTCACCCTGCACAGCCCGCTGGTGCTGCCGGACCGGGAGGCGGTGCGCGTCCAGGTGACGGTGGGTGCCCCGAACGACGCCGGTGACCGGCCGGTGGCGATCCACTCCAGCCCGCCGCGGACGGGCCGCCCGCAGTGGACCCGGCATGCCGCCGGGGTGCTCGCCGCCGCGGACACCCCCGTGCCGCCGGCACCGGTGCCGGGTGCCGGCGACGGCCCGCTGCCCTGGCCGCCGGCCACCGCCACCGAGATCCCGATCGGCGACGGGTACGACCGGCTCGCCGAGCACGGGTACGGCTACGGCCCGGCGTTCCGGGGGCTGCGCCGGCTGTGGCGCGACGGGGAGGCGGCCTACGCCGAGGTGACCGTCGACGTGGCCGCCGACGTGGCCGACGTGGCCGCCGAGGCGGCCGCGGGTCCGGACGGCGACACGTCCGCGCCCGGCTTCCTGCCGCACCCGGCGCTGCTGGACGCCGCCCTGCACCCGCTCGCCTTCGACGCCGCTCTCCCGGCGGAGGGTGCCAGCGCCGGTACGCGGGTGCCGTTCGCCTGGTCCGACGTCCGCCTGCACACCAGCGCCTTCCCGCGCACGGTGCGGGTCCGGATCGTCCCGGCCGGCACCGGCACGGTCACGCTGACCCTCACCGACAGTGCGGACAACCCGCTGCTGACCGTGGCGGCGCTGACCCTCGCGACAGTCGACCGGGCCCGGATCGCCGCCGCCGGCGGCGGTCGCAACGGCTCGCTGCACACGCTGGCCTGGCAGCCGCTGACCTGGTGGCCCGGCACCGCGCCGGCATCGACACAGGTGCCTCCCGGCTGGACCGTCCTGGACCTGCGGCACGACCCGGCCGGGACGGGACCCGACGGCCCGGTGGAGGTGGACGCCGCGGCCCGGCGCACCGCCCACGAGACGCTGCACGCCGTCCAGCGGTGGCTGGCCGACGCCGAGAGCCGACCGGCCGACGCCCGACTGATCGTGGTCACCCAAGGAGCAGTCTCCGTCTCCGACGGTGACGAAGTGACCGATCCGGCGGCGGCCGCCGCCTGGGGGCTGGTCCGCACAGCCGCCACCGAGCATCCCGACCAGTTCGTCCTGCTCGACGTGGACCGCGCGGCTGACACGGCTGACACGGCTGGCACGGCTGGCACGGACGGAGCGCATGGCGCTGTCAGCCCGGTACCCACCGATCTGCCGCTCGACGAGCCCCAGCTCGCGCTGCGCGGCACGACGGCGTACGTCCCCCGGCTGGCGGCGGCGGCGCCGGGGGGCGAGACACCCCGGCTCGACGACGGCACGGTGCTCGTCACCGGTGCCACCGGCCTGCTCGGCGGGCTGATCGCCCGCCGGCTGGTGACCGTGCACGGTGCCCGTCACCTGCTCCTGGTCAGCCGGCGTGGCCGCGCCGCGGCCGGCGCCGACGAGCTGGCCACGGAACTGACCGAGCTGGGCGCCGCCGTCACCGTCACCGCCGGCGACGTCGCCGACCGCGACGCGCTGCGCGAACTGCTCGCCGCCATACCGGCGGAGCATCCCCTGATCGCGGTCGTGCACGCCGCCGGGGTGCTCGACGACGCGATCGTCGAGGCGCTCACCCCCGAGCGGCTGGACGCGGTGCTGCGGCCGAAGGTGGACGCGGCGTGGAACCTGCACGAGCTCACCCGGGAGCTGGACCTGCGGATCTTCTCGCTGTTCTCCTCGGTGACCGGGATTCTCGGTACCGCCGGCCAGGCCAACTACGCCGCGGCCAACGCCGTCCTCGACGCCCTCGCCACCCACCGGGTGGCCCGCGGGCTGCCGGGCACCTCCCTGGCCTGGGGGCTGTGGGGCGGCGAGGCCGGGCTCGGCGCCGACCTGAGCCGGGCCGACCTCGCCCGCCTGACCCGCACCGGGGTCGTACCCCTCGACCTGGACGAGGGGCTGGAACTGTTCGACGCGACGCTCGGCGCGCGGGATCCGGTGCTCGTTCCGGCCCGGCTGGATCCGACGCCGCTGAGCGCGCCGGGCTCGGTCGTGCCGCCCCCGCTGCGCAGCCTGGTNCCCCGCCGGCGTCGGTGCCGGCACCGACGCCGGCGGCGACCCGGCCGGGCAGACGCCGCGCGACCGGCTGCTGGCGCTGCCCCCACAGGAGCGGGCCGACGCCGTGGCCGCCCTGGTGCACCGCGGCGTCGCGGCGGTGCTCGGCTACGCGGCCGGGGAGACCGTCGAGGCCGACCGNGTCGTTCAAGGACCTGGGCTTCGACTCGCTGACCGCGGTCGAACTACGCAACCGCCTCGGGCGTGTCACCGGGCTGACCCTGCCGGCGACGCTCGTCTTCGACCATCCGTCGCCGCGGGCGCTCACCGACCATCTCCTGGAGGTGCTCGCCGGCAGCGGGCCCGCCGCGGGCGCGCCGGTGGTCACCGCCGTCCGCGCCGGCGGCTCCGGCGGGGACAGCGCCGAACCGCTTGCGATCATCGGCATGGCCTGCCGGTTCCCCGGCGACGTCCGCTCCCCCGAGGACCTGTGGCGCCTGGTCGTCACCGGCACCGACGCGGTCGGCGACTTCCCCACCAACCGGGGCTGGCCCCTGGACGACCTCTACGACCCCGACCCGGACCGGGCCGGGAAGGTCTACACCCGCCAGGGCGGCTTCCTCCACGACGCCGACCAGTTCGACCCGGCGTTCTTCGGCATCAGCCCCCGGGAGGCGCTGGCCACCGACCCGCAGCAGCGGCTGCTGCTGGAGACGGCGTGGGAGGCGGTGGAACGGGCCGGCATCGATCCGACGACGCTGCGCGGCACCCGCACCGGCGTGTTCGCCGGGCTGAACGTCAACGACTACGTCTCCCGGCTGATGGCGGACCCGCCGGACGGGTTCGAGGGCTACCTGGGCACCGGCAACGCCGCCTCCGTCGCCTCCGGCCGGGTGTCCTACGTGTTCGGCCTGCACGGCCCGTCGCTGACCATCGACACCGCCTGCTCGTCGTCCCTGGTCGCCCTGCACCTGGCCGGGGCGGCGCTGGGCCGCGGCGAGGCGGACCTGGCGCTCGTCGGCGGCGTGACGGTGATGGCCACCACGCATCTGCTGCTCGACTTCAGCCGGCAGCGCGGCCTGTCGCCCGACGGGCGCTGCCGGGCGTTCGCCGCCACCGCCGACGGGACCGGTTTCGCCGAAGGGGCGGGCATGCTGCTCGTCGAACGGCTCTCCGACGCCCGCCGCAACGGCCACCGCGTGCTCGCCGTGGTCCGCGGCTCGGCCGTCAACTCCGACGTGCGCGAGCAACGGGCTGACCGCGCCGAACGGCCCGGCGCAGCAGCGGGTCATCCGCGCCGCGCTGGCCGCGGCCCGGCTGGGGCCCGCCGACGTCGACGCGGTGGAGGCGCACGGCACCGGCACCGTCCTCGGCGACCCGATCGAGGCGCAGGCGCTGCTGGCGACCTACGGCGCGCAGCGGCCCGAGGGGCGTCCGCTGCTGCTCGGGTCGCTGAAGTCCAACATCGGCCACGCCCAGGCGGCGGCGGCCGTCGGCGGGGTCATCAAGATGGTCATGGCGCTCCAGCACGGCGTGCTGCCGCCGACGCTGCACGTCGACGCCCCCACCCCCAAGGTGGACTGGAGCGCCGGCGCGGTCGAGCCGCTGCTTGAGGCGACGCCGTGGCCGGACGTCNGGTGTCGGCCTTCGGGATCAGCGGCACCAACGCGCACGTCATCCTGGAAAGCCCACCCGGGGACAGCGAGGACAGCGGGGACACCACACCGGAGCCTTCTGTCACCGACAGTAACAACATTGAAGATGGCGACGGGACGGCGGCCGAGGCGGCCACCGCCGGGCCAGCGGTGGTACCGGTAACGCTGTCGGCGCGCACCGCCAGTGCGCTGCGCACCAGCGCCGAGCGGCTCGACGCGCTGCTCGACGCCGACCCACAGCTCGGCCCGGTCGACGTCGGGCACGCGCTGGCCATCGGGCGCTCCACGTTCGAGGAGCGGGCGGTCGTCGTCGCCGCGGACCGCGACGAGCTGCGCCGCGGCCTGGCCGCGCTGATCACCGGGACGCCCAGCCCCGACCTGGTCACCGGCACGGCGGCGGCCGACCCGGGACGGGTCGTCCTCGTCTTTCCCGGGCAGGGCTCGCAGTGGCTCGGCATGGCCGCCGACCTGGCGGCGGCGTTCCCGGTGTTCGCCGACGAGCTGCGCGCCTGCGAGCGCGCGCTGGCCGAGCATGTCGACTGGACGTTGGGCGACGTGCTGCGCGATCCCGACGACGCCTGGCTGAGCAGGGTGGACGTGGTGCAGCCCGCCCTGTTCGCCGTGATGGTCTCGCTCGCCGCGCTGTGGCGCTCCTTCGGTGTCGAGCCGGCCGCGGTCGTCGGCCACTCCCAGGGGGAGATCGCCGCCGCGTACGTCGCCGGTGCGCTGAGCCTGTCCGACGCGGCGGCGGTCGTCGCCCGGCGGGCGGCGGTGCTGCGGCGGATCGTGGGCGCCGGCGGGATGGCCTCCGTGCCGCTGCCCGCGGCACAGGTCGCCGAGCTGATCGCCCCGTGGGGTGACGAGCTCGACGTCGCCGCGATCAACGGCCCGGCGTCCACCGTCATCTCCGGCGCGGTCGGCGCCCTGCACGCCTTCGTCGACGCGCAGGTCGCCGCCGGGGTGCGGGCCCGGATCGTCCCGGTGGACTACGCGTCGCACTCCGTGCAGGTGGAGGCGATCCGCGACGAGATCGTGACGGCGCTCGCCGAGATCCGTCCCCGTTCGTCGTCGGTGCCGTTCCATTCGACGCTCACCGGGGAACTGATCGACACCGCCGGCCTCGACGCCGAGTACTGGTACCGCAACCTGCGCGGCACCGTCCGGTTCGAACCGGTCATCCGCCAGCTGGTGACGGAAGGGCACCGGGTGTTCGTCGAGTCCAGCCCGCACCCGGTGGTCACCATCGGTGTCCAGGAGACGCTCGACGCCGTTGCCGGGCCGCTGCCGACGCTGGCCGTCGGGTCGCTGCGACGGGACGAGGAGGGGCCGCGCCGGTTCCTGACCTCTCTCGGCGCGCTGCACGCCCACGGCGTGCCGGTCGACCTCCCGACCGTGTTCGCCGGGGCTGCCGGGCCGCGCCCGAAGCAGGTGGACCTGCCGACCTACCCGTTCGAGCGGTCACGCTACTGGCTCGAGCCGGCGCACCGCC
>NZ_JWIO01000057.1:14833-24471 GCF_001017755.1 Protofrankia coriariae | reverse complement strand
CGGCGCCGGCCGGCTCGACGAGCTCCTGCTGACCGCGCCGGTGGTGATACCGGCGTCCGGCCGGCTGGACCTGCAGGTCAGCGTGGCCGAGCCCGACGACGACGGCCGGCGCGCGCTCGAGATCCACACCCGGCCGTACGACGCGGACGCCGCCACACCCACCGCCACCACGCCACCGCGGCCGTGGAGTGCCGTGGCCAGCGGCACCCTGTCGCCGTCGCCGGACGCCGGCCCACCCCCGGCCACGGCCACGGCCGAATGGCCACCGCCGGGCGGTGAACCGCTGGACGTCACCGACCTGTACGACGGCCTCGCGGCCCGCGGCTACGACTACGGCCCGGCGCTGCGTGGGCTGACCGCAGCCTGGCGGCTCGGGGACGAGATCCTCGCCGAGGTGCGGCTGCCCGACGCCGCCGGCGGCACCGCCGGCTGGCACGGCCTGCACCCGGCGCTGCTCGACGCCGCCCTGCACGGGCTCGGGCTCGGCGTCCTCGACCAGGCCGGGCTGCCGTTCTCCTGGTCCGGGGTCACCGCGTACGCCCAGGGGGCGGGTTTCGTGCGGGTGCGGCTACGGCCGCTGGCAGCGGACACCGTCGAACTGGTCGTCACCGACCCGTCCGGGGCGCCCGTGCTGACCGCCGACGCCCTCACCGTCCGCCCGGTCGACGCCGGCCAGCTCGCAGGCCTTGCCAGCCTTGGCGGCGTCGACGTGCGCGACGCCCGCTACGACCTGGTCTGGGCGCCGCTCCCCGCCGAGGCGCCGGTCTCCGCCGGGGTGCCGGCACCCCGGCGCTCCACCGACGCGGTCGGGACGGCCCCGGCGGCGCGGCACCCCCGCTGGGTGTTGGCCACCATCTCCTCGAAGGCCACCATCTCCTCGAAGGCCCCCGTCTCCTCGAAGACCCCTGTCGCCTCGAACGGTCCGGCTTCCTCGGATGGCCTGGCTTCGGACGGCCTGGTCTCCTCGGCCGGCCCGGCATGGACGGCCGGTCTGGCCGCGGCGCTGGCGGAGACGGGCATCGAGGTGTCACCCTGGCCCGGCACGGACAGCACCGGAGACGCCGGGGACGCCGCGCCGGCGGTGGCCGTCCTCGCGGTCGACGGCGGCGCCGGCGTGCGCGACGTGCACGACACCACCGCCGCCGTGCTGGCCACGCTGACGTCCTGGCTCGCCGACGGGCGGCTGGCCAGCAGCCGGATCGTCGTCGTCACCCGGGGTGCGGTGAGTGTCGCCGAGGGCGACGGCGCGCCGGATCTGGCCGCCGCAGCCGTGTGGGGGCTGGTCCGCAGCGCCCAGGCCGAGCATCCCGACCGGATCACCCTCGTCGACCTCGGCGTCCCCGACCGGCCGGGCTCGGCCAGCGTCTCGGACCTGCCTGCCACGCTGACGGGCGGGCAGCCGTTGCTGGCCCTGCGGGACGGCGCCACGCTCGCCCCGGCGCTCGAGCGGCCCGACCCGGCCGCGGCGCTGGCCGTGCCGGCCGAGGGCTCCTGGCGGCTGGACATCACCGCCCGCGGCACCCTGGCGAACCTGGCCCTGCTCCCGACCGAGGAGGGGGACCGGCCGTTGGCCGCCGAGGAGGTGCGGGTCGCCGTCCGGGTGGCCGGGCTGAACTTCCGTGACGTGCTCATCGCCCTCGGTGTGTATCCAGGGAAGGCGCTGATCGGCACCGAGGCGGCGGGCGTCGTGGTGGAGGTCGGCTCCGCGGTGACCGGCCTGGCGGTCGGCGACCGGGTGCTCGGCCTGCTGTCGGGGGCGGTCGGCAGCCACGCGGTGACCGACCACCGGCTGCTCGTCCCGGTCCCGGACACCTGGACCTTCGCGCGGGCGGCGGTGGTACCGGCGGCCTGGCTGACGGTCTACCACTGCCTGGTCGAGCTCGCCCAGGTGCGGCCGGGCGAGCGGGTGCTCGTCCACGCGGCGGCCGGCGGGGTCGGTGTCACCGCCGTCCGGCTGGCCCGCCATCTCGGCGCGGAGGTGTTCGCGACCGCCAGCCCGGGCAAGTGGCCGGCGCTGCGCGCCCTGGGGCTCGACGACGAGCACATCGCCTCCTCCCGCGACCTGGACTTCGCCACCCGCTTCGCCGCCGGTGTCGACGTGGTCGTCAACTCGCTGACCGGGACGTTCATCGACGCCTCGCTGGGGCTGCTGCGCCCCGGCGGCCGGTTCGTCGAGCTCGGCAAGGCCGACCTGCGCGCGCCGCAGGCGGTCGCCGCCGACCACCCGCGGGTGCGCTACCTGCCGTTCGACCTGGTGGAGCTCGACTACGACGACATCCAGCGCGAGCTGCGCGAGGTGGTCGGGCTGCTCACGCGGGGCGTGGTGACGGCGCCCCCGGCCATCGCCTGGGACGTCCGCCACGCGCCGGCCGCCCTGCGCCACCTGCGGGAGGCCCGCAACATCGGCAAGCTGGAGCTGCGGCTGCCGACCGGGCTCGACCCCGCCGGGACGGTTCTGATCACCGGGGGTACCGGCACCCTCGGCGGGCTCGTCGCCCGTCATCTGGTGACCCGGCACGGCATACGTCACCTGCTGCTGGCCAGCCGGCGGGGGCCGGCGGCCGACGGCGCCACCGAGCTTGCCGCCGAGCTCACCGAGCTGGGCGCCGAGGTCCGGCAGGTCGCGGTTGACGTCGCCGACCGCGACGCCGCGGCGGCGCTGCTCGGCACGGTGCCCGCCGAGCATCCGCTGACCGCGGTGGTCCACGCCGCCGGGGTGCTCGACGACGGGGTGCTGGCCTCGGTGACCCCGCAGCGTCTCGCGGCGGTCCTGCGGCCGAAGGTCGACGCCGCCTGGCACCTGCACGAGCTGACCGCGCACCTGGACCTGGCCGCCTTCGTGCTGTTCTCCTCGGCGGCCGGGGTGTTCGGCGGGGCCGGTCAGGCGGCGTACGCGGCGGCGAACGCGGCCCTGGACGCGCTCGCCGTCCACCGCCGTGCCCGCGGGCTGCCCGCGACCTCGGTCGCCTGGGGGCTGTGGGCGCAGGCCAGCACGATGACCGGCGGCCTCGGCAGCGCCGATCTCGCCCGGCTGGCCCGCGGCGGCCTGATCGCGTTGCCCACCGCCGACGGCCTGGCTCTCTTCGACGAGGCCCTGACGTCGACGTCCGCCACGTTCCTCGCCACCCGGCTGGATCTGTCGACGCTCGACCGCTCCGGCGGACCGGTACCGCCCCTGCTGCGCCGGTTGGTCGGCACCCGTCGGCTGCCCGTCGCCGCCGCGGCGGCACAGCCGGTGGCCGGCGACGACCTGGCCACCCGGCTGGCCGGCCTGTCCGAACCCGCCCGGGTGGACGTGGTGCGGGAGCTGGTCCGTACCCAGGCCGCCGCCGTGCTCGGCCACGCCGACGTGGCCGCCGTCGACGCGGAACGGGCCTTCAAGGAGCTGGGGTTCGACTCGCTGACCGCCGTCGAGCTGCGTAACCGGCTGGGTGCGGCGACCGGCCGGCGGCTGCCACCGACCCTCGTCTTCGACTATCCGACCCCGGCCGCGCTCGCCGACCACCTGTTGGCCGAGCTCGTCCCACCGCCGGACCCCGCCGCCGAGGCGCTGGCCGGGCTGCAGCGGCTGGAGGAGGCGCTGGCCGCGCTCGGCCGCGACGGCGCGGCCCAGCTGGATCTCGGCGCCCGGCTGTGGCGGGTCCTCGACGACCTGGCTGGCGGCAGCGGTGGCGCGACCGGCGTCGACGGCTCCGGCAGCTCCGACAGCTCCACAGTGGCGGTGGCCAGCGCCGAAGAGATCATGAATTTCATCGACAACGAGCTCGGCCGGCTCTCCGACCGCTGAGCCGCCGGAAGAGCCACCGGCCGAGCTGCCGGAAAGAGCCGTCGGAAGAGGACCAGGACCGCCGGAAGAGGAACCGCCCCATGTCAGAAGACCGGTCAGAAGACCGCAAACTCGTCGACTACCTGCGCTGGGTCACCGCCGACCTCACCCGGACCCGGGAACGGCTCGCCGCGTTGGAGAACGCCCAGCGCGAACCGGTGGCGATCATCGGGGCGGGTTGCCGGTTCCCCGGCGGTGTGGCCACCTCCGAGCAGCTGTGGCAGCTGTTCGCCGACGGACGGGAGATCATCGACACGTTCCCGCGCGACCGCGGCTGGGATCTGGACACGCTCTTCGCCGAGGACCCCGACCGCTCCGGCACCACCTACACCCGCCACGGCGGCTTCCTGGACGACGCCGGCGACTTCGACGCCGAGTTCTTCGGGGTCAGCCCGCGGGAGGCGCGGGCGATGGATCCGCAGCACCGGCTGCTGCTGGAGACGTCATGGGAGGCGATAGAGAACGCCGGCATCGACCCGCTGTCCCTGCGGGGCAGCGGGACCGGGGTGTACGTCGGGCTGATCGCCCAGGAGTACGTGTCGTTCGCCGCCCCGCCGCCCGCCGGCCTCGACGGCCACCTGATGACGGGCAACGCCGGCAGCGTCGCCTCGGGGCGGATCTCCTACACCCTCGGCCTGCACGGCCCGGCTCTGACCATCGACACCGCCTGCTCCTCCTCACTCGTCGCCGTCCACCTCGCCGTCCAGGCCCTGCGCCGCGGCGAGATCACCCTCGCTCTGGCCGGCGGCGCCACCGTCATGGCCAGCCCCGCCACCTTCATCGAGTTCTCCCGCCAACGCGGCCTCGCCCCCGACGGCCGCTGCAAACCCTTCTCCGCGGACGCCAACGGCACCGCGTTCTCCGAGGGCGCCGGGATGATCCTGCTTGAGCGGCTCTCCGACGCCCAGCGCAACAACCACCCCGTCCTCGCCGTCATCCGCGGCAGCGCCGTCAACTCCGACGGCGCCTCCAACGGCCTGACCGCCCCCAACGGCCCCGCCCAACAACGCGTCATCACCACCGCCCTCACCGACGCCGGCCTCACCCCCGCCGACATCCACCTCGTCGAAACCCACGGCACCGGCACCACCCTCGGCGACCCCATCGAAGCCCACGCCCTCCACAACACCTACGGCCAGCAGCGGCCCACCGACCAGCCCCTGTTCCTCTCCGCCATCAAGGCCACCCTCGGTCATGCTCAAGCCGCCGCCGGTATCGCCAGCATCATCACCACCACCCACACCCTGCGCCACAGCCACATCCCCGCCACCATTCCTTCCACCACCACGCCCACCCCCCATCTCGACTGGGACACCACTCCCCTCGCCCTGGCCACCACCCCTACCCCCTGGCCCACCAGCGCCCACCCGCACCGCGCCGCCGTCTCCTCCTTCGGGATCAGCGGCACCAATGCCCACCTCATCCTCGAAGCACCCCCCACGCCAGAAGACAGCGCCAGCACCCAGGACACCCCGGACACGCCGAGTGCTCCGGACGGCACCAGCGCGAACGGCACCGCTCCGACGGCCAGCGGCAGCGAGAACCACGCCAGCACCGCGGACGCCATCGGTGCCGCCGGCACCACCGGCACCGATGCCGCCGGCACCGCCCTGCCCCGCCCCGTTCCCCTCCTGCTGTCCGCCCGCACCTCCACCGCCCTGAACGCCCAGGCCACCCGCCTGCACACCCACCTCACCGCACACCCCGACCTCGACCTCGACCTGAACGACGTCGGGCACTCGCTGCGCACGACCCGGTCGCTGTTCGCCCACCGCGCGGTCGTCGTCGCCGCCGACCGCTCCGAGGCACTCGCCGGGCTGCGCGCCGTCGCCACCGGCGGCGGGACCCGCGGCGCGCCGCGCCCGGCGGCGGGGCCGGGGCGCATCGCCTTCCTGTTCACCGGCCAGGGCAGCCAACGCCCCGGCATGGGCCGCGAACTCCACGACCACCACCCCGTCTTCGCCGCCGCCTGGGACGAAGCCGCCGCCCACCTCGATCCCCACCTTGACCCCCACCTCGGCCGTCCCCTGCGCGACCTCGTCCTCGCCCCGCCCCGCCCCGAGAGCACGACGATCCTGAACCGGACGGCCCTCGCGCAGGCCGCGCTGTTCGTCCACGAGGTCGCGCTGTACCGGCTGGTCACGTCGTTCGGGCTGACGCCCGACTACCTGATCGGCCACTCCGTCGGCGAGCTGGTCGCGGCCCACCTGGCCGGGGTGCTGAGCCTGGCCGACGCCGCCGCTCTCGTCATCCTGCGCGGACGGCTGATGCAGAGCGTTCCCGAGGGCGGCGCGATGGTGTCGCTGCACGCCACCGAGGACGAGGTCGCCGCGGAACTGGCGGAGCTGACCGGCCGGGTGTCGATCGCCGCGGTCAACGGCCCGACGTCGACCGTCGTCTCCGGCGACGAGGAGGTGGTGGCGGACCTGGCCAAACGGTTCCGCGCCCGCGGGGTGAAGGCCCGCCGGCTGCGGGTCAGCCACGCCTTCCACTCACCTCACCTGGACGGCGTCCTCGACGAGTTCCGGCGGCAGGCCGGCCGGCTGACGTTCACCCCACCGGCCATCCCCGTCGTGTCCAACGTGACCGGCGCGCTGGCCACCGGCGACGATCTCCTCTCCGCCGACTACTGGACGCGGCACCTGCGGGGAACCGTCCGGTTCCAGGACGGCATCCGCGCCCTGGAGGATCTGGGCGTCACCCGGTTCGTCGAGCTGGGCCCGGACGGCACCCTCAGCGCCCTGGCAACCGCCTCGCTGCGCGACCCGGCCGCCGGGATCCAGGTACCGCTGCTACGCGACCGGTGGCCGGAACCACGCGCGCTGCTCACCGCCCTCGGCCGGCTGCACGCCGACGGCGCCGCCGTGGACTGGGCGCCGGCCATCCCCGCCGGCGCCCGCCGGGTCCGGCTGCCCACCTACGCCTTCCAGCACACCCGCTACTGGGTCACCACCCGCCCGCTCCGGCCGGCGGAACCCGTCGACGACCCGGGCACCGACAACACCACGGCCGATCACGCGGCAGCCGGTCACGGCGCGGTCGACGGCCAGGCCGCCGACGGCGCCGCGCAGCCGGCGGCATGGACCGGCCAGTGGTGGCAGGACCTGGCCGCGGCGTCCGAGGCCGAACGGGAGCACCTGCTGGTGGAACTGCTGCGCGGGCACATCGCCGACATACTCGGGCATGCCTCGGCGGACCTGGTCGACCCCGAGGCCAGCCTCATCGACGCCGGGCTGTCCTCGTTCACGTCCCTGGAGCTGACCAGCCGGCTGCACGCGCAGACCGGGGTGCGCCTGCCACCGACCGCCGTGTTCGACCATCCCACGGCCGCGGGGCTGGCCCGCCTCCTGCACGCCGAGCTGACAGCGGACCGCGCCGGGGAGCCCCAGCCCGCGGTGCCCACCGCCTGACAGCGGCGCCGTCAGCGCCCCTGCCAGCAGCGCTGGCAGGGGCAGGGGCAGGCGCGGGGGGAGGCACGGAGGCAGCGGCAGGGGCGCTGGCGGCTTCCGCCGACGGCACGGGCCGTCCCCTCCACCCGGAGCGGACGGCCCGTTGCGTATCGCGGCGCGCACCACGGCGACCGTCTCTGCAGTTGTTCAGGCTTTTGTTCAGGGCAGTCCTGTTCGAGTGTCGCGCGTCAGAATTCTTGGCACAGGGGTTTGTTGGCCCTGAGCCCAAGGAGATCAGATGAGTCGGCCCCCGGTGTTCCCCGCCGAGGACAAGATCCGGATCGTGCTGTCGGTGCTCGCCGGCGAGGTGACGATCGCGGAGGCCGCCCGGCGGAACAAGGTGTCGGAGACGTCGGTCGGCAAGTGGAAGCAGCAGTTCCTGGAGGCTGGCCGGGCCGGTCTGGCCGCGGGCGGGTCGTCCCGTCCGTCGAGCCGGGAGGAGTCGCTGGCGGCCGAGGTCGAGGAGCTCAAGACCGCGCTCGGTGAGGCGCACGTCGAGTTGCGGGTGTGGAAGAAGTCGGCGGAGGGCCGGCTGGCCCCTATGAGGACCATTAGGTGATCCGCGAAGACGCGGCGATGCCGACCGCGAGGTTCTGCCAGCTGATCGGCATCCCGCGCCGGACGTATGCCCGCTGGCAGGCCACGGCGCGGGCCGACGGCCCGGTCGGGAAGGGGCCGTGGCCGGCGCCGGTCGTCGACCCGCTCGAGCCGCTGGCGGCGAAGTACGCCGGCGACTGGCCGGCCTGGGGCCATCGGAAGATCCACGCGATGATGGCCGTCGACGGCCACACCGCCTCGCCCTCGTCGGTCGAGCGGGCGTTACGCCGCCGGGACCTGCTCCAGCCCGTCGACTACCAGGGCGAACGCCGCGAGTTGGCGAAGGCCCGCCGGGCCGCGTTCACCGCGCCGCCGACCGGCCCGTGCCAGGTGTGGCAGCTGGACTTCTCCGAGTACGAGACCCTCGCCGGGGGGATCTGGCGGCTGGCCGGCGTCTGTGACTACTACTCGAAGGTCGAGTTCGGCTGGCACATCGCCCCGACGTGCACCGGCGCCGACGCGGTCGCCGCCGTCCAGCTCGCCCTGGCCGAAGCGGAACGGCTCGCCGGCGTCCCGCTGGCCGAGCACTTGGCCGACCCGGCCACCGGCGACATCAGGAAGATCAAGCTGGTCACCGACAACGGGGCGGCGTTCAAGGGCGCGGTCTTCGCCCGGTTCGTCGCCTCCCGGTCCGAGCTCCTCCACATCCGCACCCGGCGCAAGAGCCCCGGCCAGAACGGCGTCCGTGAGCGCGCGTTCGGCTCGTTGAAGTACGAGCACCTCTACCGACACGAGATCGACACCCTCGACGACCTCGTCCGCGAGGCGAACGCCTACCGGGAGATCTTCAATCGTGTCCGGCCGCACGAGGCCCTCGGTTTCCACCGGCCGATCGAGATCCACCACAATCCCACCCTCAAACCCCCCACCAAGATCGGAAATACCCAACCTTCAGGTCAAGATTTCTGAGCCAAGATCTTGACGCGGGACACTCGAACGGGCGGTCGGTGGGCGGTACGGGCTGGGGCTGCTCGCGCTGCTCCTGGTCGGCAAGATCGTCGCCACGAGTCTGACCATCGGCATCGGGGGGTCCGGTGGGGTCTTCGCCCCCTCCCTGTTCGTCGGCGCGGCCACCGGGGCCGCGTTCGGTCTGGTCGCGCACGACGCCGCAGGTCATCTGGTCGCGCCGGTCGGGGCCTACGCGCTGGTCGGCATGGGCGCGGTCTTCGCCGGTGCGGCCCGTGCGCCCGTCACCGCCGTGCTGATCCTGTTCGAACTCACCGGTGAGTACACGATCATCCTGCCGCTGATGGCCGCGGTCGTGATCGCGACCCTGACCAGCGCCCTGCTGTCCCATGAAACGATCTACACGCTCAAGCTCACTCGACGAGGCGTCGACCTTGGCGCGTCCCACCAGTCCCGTCGGTTGCGCAACCAGCCGATCACCGCCGCGCTGGGTCCGCCACCAGAGGCCCTGCCGGCCGCGGTGCCGCTCAGGAGCGCGGCGGTGGCGCTCGCCCGTGCCCCACACGGTTGCCTGCCGCTCGTCGACGACGCCGGCCGCTACCAGGGAGTGGTCACCGCGCAGGCAGTCGCCGACGCTCTCGACGTTCCTAGCCGTGCCACTCGGAGCGCAGGCCACCTCGCCGTTCAGCGTCCGAGTGTCACCACTGCCTCCAGCCTCGCCGATGCCCTCGACGCCTTCGAAGGCGCGTCCAGTGGGGGCATCGTCGTCCTCGACCCCCGGCAGGGTCACATCGTCGGCTGGATCACTCACCAGTCGATCCTCGCCGCGATGCACCCGCCGCCCGCCTCTCGGCAGGCGG
>NZ_JWIO01000057.1:6755-14826 GCF_001017755.1 Protofrankia coriariae | reverse complement strand
CCCGCCTCTCGGCAGGCGGCCGCGACCCTCCCGGGAGGTGGGCCGCAGGTCGGCGATCAACCCTCGCCCTCACGAACGGAGGCCATCGTGGTGCCCGAGGCGGGGACGGACTGATGCCGGCCTCGATCCGCGAGTCGCATCCTCATGAGGACCGCCAGCGGTTACCGGGGCTGGTGAGGGCAGTCCTCAGGGAAGCGTGAGCGGGAGCGTCATACCGTCCAGCGCGGTGGGGCAGGCGCATTCCCGTGTGCTCGGGAGGGCGGCCACCGTGAGGCGGACGAGCTCGCGCAGAGTATCGACGGAACGCGCGAAGACCTCGAAGACGTCGGCCTGGGCGACCGACGTCCCGCCGTCGACACCGGCGTCGTGGTCTGTCACGAGGGCGATCGACACGTAGCAGAGCGCGAGCTCGCGGGCGAGAACCGCCTCCGGATGGCCGGTCATGTTGACCAGTGACCATCCCTGGCCTGCGAAGAAGCGGGACTCCGCCCGGGTGGAGAACCGCGGTCCCGGTACGACCACCATCGTCCCGCCGTCGACGACGCCGACACCGAGCTCGGTCCCGGCCTTGAGTACCGACGTCCGTGCGGCCGGGCAGTAGGGATCGGCGAAGGACACGTGGACGGCACCCTCGTCGTAGAAGGTCGTCGCACGGCCGGAGGTGCGGTCGACGAGCTGGTCGGGCAGCACGAACGTGCCCGGGCCGAGTTCCGGCCGCAGCGAACCCACGGCCGCGGGTGCGATCACCTGCCGGACGCCGAGGCTGCGAAGCGCCCAGAGGTTCGCGCGGTAGTTCACCCGGTGGGCCGGAAACCGGTGGTCACGGCCGTGGCGGGCGAGGAACGCGACCGGGCGCCCGTCCAGGCTGCCGACGGCGATCGGGTCACTGGGTTCTCCGTACGGCGTGGTCACCTGGATGTCGGTCGCATCCTCGAGGAACGAGTACAGGCCCGTTCCCCCGATGACCGAGATCTCCGCTCGCGTCATTCCCCGCCTCCATGCCTGACGACTCTCGAAAGCCCGGTCTGCCGCCCGGTGCCAGGTGCCAGCCGGAATGCCGGCCATCCCGGCGGGCGCGGAACAGACCGGCCGGGACCGACCGGCCTCTCGGCCGTGAATGCACTGTGCGAGAACGTATGCCGGCGTGGCCGCCGGCTGACGGGCACGGGGGGAGGCTTCCGCGGCTCGTAAGAACTTCCGACCTTGTCGTAGGCGATGCCTACGGACGGCGGCTGGCCCGCCTTGCACTTGGCCCCCGGGCCACCCGCGCCTTGTCCACGAGGCCGCCACGGCGGCGGGTTGACAGATCCGATCTGCCCGCTAGATTTGTGGTCGATCGACCAACTACTGGGGGTGTCGGTGGGGCGGCGGCAGCTGTTCGACTCGGACGAGGTTCTGCTGACGATGATGCAGCTGTTCCGCTGCCAGGGGTTTCACGCCACGTCGTTACGGGATCTGGAGGCTGCGACCGGGCTGCATCCGGGCAGTCTGCACCGCTCGTTCGGGAACAAGGACGAAATCTTCCGTTCGGCTTTGGACGCCTACGTCGAGCGGGTGGTCCGCCGGCGGGTAGCCGAGCATCTCCAGCGGGTCGACGACCCGCTGTCCGGCATCCGAAGTTACTTCACCTCGACGTTCGAGACCGGGCTGGACCATGATCCGGGCTGTCTGGTGACGAACAGCGCGGTGGAGTCCTACGCGCTCGACGAGCTGACCACCCGCGGTGTGCGGCGAGGGCTGGAGGAGATCGAACGGGGCTTCGCGGGCGCGGTGGCACGTGCCCGCGCGGCCGGCCAGGTTCCCACGGGCCTGCCTGCGGACCGTCTCGGGCTGCGACTGCTGGTCGACTACCAGGGTGTGCTGGTCCTGGTGCGGTCCGGCGCCGAGCGGCCGCGGCTACGGCAGGTCACCGAGGACATCGTGGCCTCGCTGCGGGAAGCGCCCGGCTGACCGACGCACCCCACACGCCCGGAGCGATCGACGCCCCCAGAGCAATCGATGCACCCGGAGCGGTTCGCCGCAGAGCGGCGCGGTAGCCGCATCCGCTCAACCCATGGCAACGACCGCCACATCCTCGCCGGTCGTTGATTCCGTCGACCTCTGTTTCAGCATGCTCACGTTCAACTGGAGGTTCGCTGTGGCCTGTCCCAGAGTGGCAGTCGTTCTCACCTCGACTGCTCGCTTCGGCGAGTCCGATCGTCCGACCGGCTTCTGGTACGAGGAACTCGCCGCCCCGTACTACGCGCTGACCGACGCCGGCGTCGGGGTCACCATGGCCTCGATCGCCGGCGGGCAACCTCCGGCCGATCCCGCCAGCCTCGCGCCGCCCGCGGTCACCGACGCGGTGGACCGGTTCCGTACCGACTCCGACGCGCTTGCCCGCCTGGCCGCGACCGAACCCGTGGCCGGCCTGGCCGCGATCGGCCTCGACGGCATCATCCTGGTGGGCGGCCACGGAACAATGTGGGACTTTCCTGACAGCCCGCCGCTGGCCGAGCTGTTGACGGCCGTACTCGCTCGGAACGGGACCGTCGGCGCGGTCTGCCACGGAGCCGCCGGGCTCCTGAACACCCAGGTCGCGGAACACCCGGCCGTTCGGGGCCGGCAGCTGACCGCTTTCAGCGACGCCGAGGAGGAACTGGTCGCCGCGACCAGTCTCGTCCCGTTCTCCCTCGAACAGCGGCTGCGCGCCCTCGGCGCCAGGTACTCCGCGGGCCAGCCCTTCGCCCCTCACGTCATTCGGGACGGTCAGCTCGTCACCGGGCAGAACCCGGCTTCCTCGGCGCAGGTCGCCGCCCTCGTCATCGAGTCGATGCGGCAGGCCCCCACCACGTCGACCCGGCCGTGAGCGGAAACCGGGAGCTCGCCCAGCACGTCCTCGACCAGGTGGAGGACGCAGCGGACGGGATGACGCTCAGACGGTTCTTCGGCGGCTGGGCGTTGTGCCACCGTGGCCGCCAGGTCGGGATGGTCATGGACACCCTCTTCGTCAAAGTCGCCGACGACGAACGGCTGTCATGGGAGGCGGCGGGCCGGCGGCCTTTCGCCTACCAGGCGGCTGGAAGGACCGTGACGGTCCGCGCGTACTACAGCGTTCCCGACGAGGTCCTCGACGATCGCGAAGCCCTGGCTGACCTGATCCGCCATGCGATCTCCACGTCCTCTCAGAATGCTCGGACGTGAGACGGCGGCGCTTGCTGTCGCCCGGCGGTTCTCGCAACCAGCTTCCGTCGGTGAGCGGCTCGGTCACTGGTGAGCGAACGCTGATCTTCGTGGGGTCGCGGGGCCGGCGGTGTACGGCTTCCGGCCGTAGTGGGGTGAAATGCGTCGCGGCTGGGGCTGTCGGGCACTATTGTGAACGGCGGTGCGCCGGGAAGTCTGGTCGGCATGAGGGACGCGTCTGTCCCGTCTACATCACGTGACCTGTTCTACGTGGTCGTGACGGACACGCAGACGGCACATGCGACTGGTCTTCCCGGAAGGGGTTATATGGCTGCGGCTTCACGCGGCATCCAGGGGCGGAAGCGCCCGCAGCGGTCCGGATCGTCCCCACGTAGGCTGCTGGCGCGGCCGACTTGGTCGCGCGCTCAGCAGGTCACGGACGTACTGCGTAGCGAGACGGTTGGCGGCCTTCTACTCCTGGCAGGCGCGGTGGTGGCGCTGCTCTGGGCCAACTCGCCCTGGCGAGCTGGTTACGAGACCCTGACCGACGCCCACCTCGGTCCGGAAGCACTGCACCTGCACCTGTCCCTGGCACACTGGGCGTCGGACGGCCTGCTGGCGATCTTCTTCTTTGTGGTGGGCCTCGAGCTCAAGCGCGAGTTCGTCCTCGGTGAGCTCAGATCGCCGAGCCGAGCGGCCCTGCCCGTCATCGCGGCCGTCGGCGGGATGGCACTGCCCGCCCTGATCTACACCCTGGTCAACATGGTCTCCGCGGGAGGGGCGCTGGAGGGGTGGGCTGTGCCGACGGCGACGGACATCGCGTTCGCGGTCGCCGTGCTGGCGGTGATCAGCACACATCTGCCGGTGGCGCTCCGCTCGTTCCTCCTGACGCTGGCCGTCGTCGACGACCTCCTCGCCATCGTGATCATCGTGGTGTTCTTCACGGATTCACTCAGCCTGGTCTCGCTGGCCGGCTCGCTCGCGACGATCGCCGTGTTCATGCTGGTCGTCAACCGGGGTATCACCCGCTGGTATCTGTTGGTGCCGCTCGCGGTCGTTGCGTGGGCGCTCATGCACGCGTCCGGCGTGCACGCCACCATCGCCGGGGTGCTGCTCGGGTTCGCGGTGCCGACCCGGCCCGCTTCGGGGGAGCAGCACGGGATGTCTGAGCGGTTCGAGCATCTCTGGCGGCCGGTGTCCGCCGGCGTCGCTGTCCCGGTCTTCGCGCTGATGTCGGCCGGTGTGTCGCTAGGGGGCGGGGGGATCGGCGCGGCCCTGCGTGATCCGGTGGGCCTGGGTGTGGCGCTGGGGCTGGTGGTGGGCAAGCTGGTCGGGGTGCTGGGCTCGACGTTTCTGCTGGCCCGCTTCACGCGTGCCGAGCTGGACGAGAACCTGTCCTGGTGGGACGTTCTCGGCGTCGCGCTCCTTGCCGGTGTGGGCTTCACTGTGTCGCTGTTGATCGGTGAGCTGGCGTTCGGTGACGGCACTGAGCGTGATGAGCATGCCAAGGCGGCGATCCTCGTGGGCTCCCTGACCTCCGCCGTGCTCGCGGCGGTGGTACTGCGCACGCGTAACCGGGTGTATCGCAAGATCGAGGAGGAAGACGCGGTCGACCGGGACGGGGATGGCGTCCCAGACGTGTTTCAAGAATCCGCCGCCGGGGACACGTCCGACATCTCCCGCCCAAGGTGATCTGAGGGGGCCTGGCCGTCGTCGCTCAGCCGCGGAGTGGGTCGAGGGCGAAGGCGACCATCCCTTCGGAGAAGGTGACCGTCGCCCGGTGGCCGAGAAGGTCGCGGGCACGGTCGGAGGAGGCGACGATGTGCCGGACGTCGCCCGTCCGGTACTGGCCGGTGATGACGGGCGCGGGCCCGCCGAACGCGTGCGCCAGGACACGCGCCATCTCCCCGACGGTGTGTGCCTGCCCTGAACCGACGTTGACCGGGACGAGGTGGCCGGCGTCCGGGCGGCGGCGTAGCGCCGCCAGGTTGGCGCGGGCGACGTCGTGGACGTGGACGAAGTCGCGCAGCTGGCCGCCGTCCTCATGCACCAGGGGCGGCTCACCCCGCTCCAGCGCGCTCCTGAAGATGGACGCGACGCCGGCGTAAGGGGTGTCGCGCGGCATCCTCGGGCCGTAGACGTTGTGGTAGCGCAGGGCCACCGCTGTGCCGCCGGTGCCCGCGGCCCACGCGGCCGCGAGGTGCTCCTGCGCGACCTTGGTGGCCGCGTAGACGTTCCTGGGGTCCAGTGGGGCGCTCTCGGTGACGGGGATGCTGTGCAGCGGACGTTCGCACCGGGGGCAGGGCGGTTCGTAGGCGCCGCTGTCCAGGTCGGCGGGCCGGCGGGGTCCGGGGCGCACCACCCCGTCGGCCGGGCAGCGGTAGCCGCCCTCGCCGTAGACGACCATCGAGCTGGCCAGGACGAGACGCCCTGTGCCGCGGCGGGCCATCGCGGCCAGCAGGACCGCTGTGCCGAGGTCGTTGTGGGTGGCGTAGACCGGCAGGTCGTCGAGGTCGACGCCCAGTCCGACCATGGCCGCCTGATGGCAGACGGCCTCCACCCCGCCGAGCGCCGCCTCCACCGTGGCCCGGTCGGTGACGTCGCCGACGAGGAACTCCGCGGCGTCGTTGATCTCCGGTTTCGTCCGGTGCACGGCCGGGAGCAGGGCGTCGAGTACCCGAACGGTGTGGCCCGCGCCGATGAGCGCGTCGACGACGTGGGAACCGATGAAACCGGCGCCGCCGGTGACGAGAACCCGCATGCCCGCGACGCTAGTGCCGCGGGCGCCAGCCGGATCTTACGAACCGGGGAAGCCCGAAGCCTCGCTCCGGTGCCGGTCGAAGGGAGGAAGAGAGGTAGGAAGAACAGGGAGGGTGCTGGCTGGCAGGGGCTCAGGCAGCCGGCAGCGCGATGACGAAACGGCAGCCACCGTGCTGGTTGTGGACGGTGACGTCGCCACCGTGCGCCTCCACGATGCCCCGGACGATCGCCAGCCCGATGCCGGACCGCACCCGCGGCTGGTGGGGGTGNCCGCACCCGCGGCTGGTGGGGGTGATCGCTACCGTCGCCGGGGGTGCGGGCGGTCTCCCCACGGAAGCCGAGGTCGAACACCCGAGGCAGGTCCTCGGCGGGGATCCCCCCGCACCGGTCGGCGACCGCGACGATCGCCTGGGCGTCCCCGGAGGGGAGTGTCCCGTCGCCCTGCCCCGTGCCGCCGCCCCGCGCGACCCGGACCTCGACCGTGCCGTCCTGGGGGGTGTGACGGATGGCGTTGACCAGCAGATTCGTCAGCACCCGGCTGACCTGGGCGGTGTCTGCGTCCACGTAGACGGCGTCCTCGGTGCTGCCGGTGACGGTGACCCGTTTGGCGCGGGCGATCGGTCCGACGGCGGCGACCGCGTCCGACACGATGTCGTCGAGGCTGACCTTCTCCAGCGTCAGATGGAGGGCCCCGGCCTGGAGCCGGGCGAGTTCGAACAGGTCGTCGACCATGCCGGTCAGCCGCTCGGCGTCGGCGAGCATCTGCCGGTGGTACCGCTCGGTCGTCGCCGCGTCCACGGCCATGCCGTCCGCCAGTGCCTCCGCGGTGGCCCGGATACCGGCCAGCGGGGTGCGCAGGTCGTGGCTGATCCAGGCCACCAGCTCGCGCCGGCTGGCCTCGAGCGCGCGTTCCCGGTCCCGCGCCTCGACGAGCCGGACATGGGTGGCGTCGAGCGTGCGGGCCAGAGCCGCCAGTTCCTCGGACGGGACGTCGCCGGCAGGCTGGTACGACAGGTCCCCGAGGGTGTCGGCTGCCCGGGTCAGCGAACCGGTGGCCCGGACGACCGGCCGGCCGAGGCGTACCGCGCTCAGGGCCGCGACCAGCGCCGAGACGGCGACGACGATCAGCACCACCCGCAGGTCGTGGTCGGAGAGGAACATCGCGCGGGCGGTGCCGACCACGCCGGCCGCGACCGCGACGACCGGCACGACGCAGAGCACGAGCGCGGTGGTCCACAGCGGCCGGGCGCGATGTCGGCGCAGCAGCGGGACGCCGCTGAGAGCGACGGCCGCCGAGCAGGCCAGGGCGATACCGACGATCTGCAGGTCCGCGCTCACGCAGTCGCCTCGTCCCAGGCCGGCCGGCCCCGGGCGTCGTCCGTGGGCGACGGCCCGGTCGGCCCGGTCGGCCCGACGGGGTCGGCCGTGTCGGGGATGGGTGCGGCCGGTGGGTCGAACCGGTAGCCGACTCCCCACACGGTGACCAGCAGCCGGGGTGCTCTCGGGTCGTCTTCGACCTTCTCGCGCAGCCGACGGATGTGCACCGTGACGGTCGAGGGGTCGCCGTAGGTCCACCCCCACACCTGTTCCAGCAGCTCGGCCCGGGTGAAGGCGCGGCCGGGATGGCGCAGCAGGAACGCCAGCAGGTCGAACTCGCGCACGGTGAGGCCGAGCGGGGCACCGTGGCGGGAGGCGGTGCGCGCGGCCACGTCGACGGCCACGGCTCCCGCCCGCAGGACGCCCGGCGCGGGGCGTGCCGCCTCACCGGCCCGGCGCAGCACCGACCGCACCCGCAGCGTGATCTCCCGCGGGGAGAACGGTTTGGTCACGTAATCGTCCACGCCGCACTCCAGCCCGGCGACGCGATCGGCCTCCTCGCCCCGCGCCGACAGCATGATGACCGGGACGGGGGCCAGCTCCCGCAGCCGGCGGCAGACCTCCAGGCCGTCGAGGCCGGGCAGCATCCGGTCGAGCACGACCAGATCCGGGGTGGCGGCCTCGACCATCCGCAGCGCGGTCGGCCCGTCCTCGGCCCGGTCGACGTCGAAGCCGGCACTGCGCAGGTAGCGGTCGACGATCTCGGCGACGGTGGCGTCGTCGTCGACCACGAGGACACGGGCCACCGGGCCACCATAGAGCGCCGGCAGCC
>NZ_JWIO01000057.1:0-6739 GCF_001017755.1 Protofrankia coriariae | reverse complement strand
CCGGCAGCCGCCGCGGGCGGCGCTGGAACCGGCCGTCACCGATTCGTAAGAAGCTCCGCGCAGACCGCGGCGAGTCGGCCGCCGGGCAGCGGATTTCCTTGTTTGGTAAGGGTCGGTGCGTACAGGTCGTCACTAGAGTGCCGATCATGATCACGCAATGTGACCCGACGCAGGCGTCGGTGGATGTCGTCCTGCCCTGCCTCGACGAAGCCGAGGCACTGCCCTGGGTCCTGGACCGACTGCCGCCCGGCTACCGTGCCGTGGTCGCGGACAACGGCTCCCGCGACGGGTCGGCCCGCGTTGCCCGCGAGCGGGGCGCCGTGGTCGTCGACGTGCCGCGGCGTGGCTACGGTGCGGCGGTCCGGGGCGGTCTGCTGGCGGCGGGCGCCGAGGTGGTCTGCGTCTGCGACGCCGACGGGTCGCTGGACCCCGCGCAGCTCCCCGGCCTCGTCGCCGAGCTGACGGCCGGGCGCGCCGACCTCGTTCTGGGCCGGCGGCGGCCGACCTCCCCGCGAGCCTGGCCGCCGCATGCGCGGCTGGGCAACGCGGTCGTCGCCCAGCGGCTGCGCCGCCGTGGCGTCCCGGTCCACGACCTCGGCCCGATGCGGGCCGCGCGGCGCGAGGCGCTGCTGGGCCTTCCGATCGCCGACGGGCGCTTCGGTTACCCCCTGGAGCTGCTGCTGCGTGCCGGACAGGCCGGCTGGCGCATCATCGAGACGGATGTCGACTACCGGCCGCGGGTCGGGCGGTCGAAGGTGACCGGGACGCCGCTGGGCACGGCACGGGCGGTGCGGGACATGACCGCAGCCCTGGCGAGGCTGCGATGACCGCGCAGCGGCCCCCGGCGCAGGTCCCCGGGGAGCGGACACCCGTGGCGCCGGTCCCGGTGGGGCCGGTCCCCGCGGTGACGCTGCTGGTGGTGGCGAAGGAGCCGGTTCCCGGACGGGTCAAGACCCGGCTGACACCACCGTTCACTCCCGAGCAGGCCGCCGCGCTGGCCGAGGCGGCCCTCGCGGACACCCTGGACGCGGTCAGCCGTCTCGCCGGGCGCACCGGCGCCGGCATGGTCCGGCCCGTGCTCGTGCTCGACGGTGCCCCCGGCCCCTGGCTGCGGGTGCCGGTCGAGACGGTCCCGCAGGCTTCGGGCCCGTTCGACGTCCGCCTGGCCGCCGCCTTCGACACCGCTGCCGGCAGCCCCGCGCTCCTGATCGGGATGGACACCCCACAGCTGACCTCAAACCTGCTCGCGGACGCCTGCCGGCAGCTGGCCAGCGCGGACGCGGTGTTCGGCCCCGCCGCCGACGGCGGATGGTGGGCGCTGGGCCTGCGTCGCGCCGACGGCCGCCTGCTGCACGGGATCGCGACCTCGCGGCCTGACACCGGGGCCCGCCAGCTTGACCGGCTGGTCCGGGCCGGCCTGCGGGTCGCGCCGCTGCCCGTGCTGAGGGACGTCGACACCGCGGCCGATGCGGAGGCTGCGGCACGCCTTGCCCCGCACGGCCGCTTCGCCGGTGCTCTCCAGGCGATCCGGGCCAGCGAGGCCGGCGAGGACTGTTCGCGGGTCGCGAGATGACGGCGGCGGCGCGCTCCGCGCGGAACACCGTGGGCGACGACGGACCCACGCAGGCGCGTCCCCCGGCCGCTGCCCCAGTCCGGGCCCCAGCCGCTGCCGCTGCCGAGGGCGGCGCTGGCAGTCCGCCGACCGCCCTGTATGAGGCGGCGCTGCGCTCCACGGACGGCCGGTTGTGGGTACGCCACGCCGACGGTCGGCGGGCGCCGTTGCCGGTGCTCACCTGGCGCGGTGGGCTGGCCCCGGGTGACGCCTCCCTGCTGCGGCGGTGTGCCGGCCCCACCCTCGACGTCGGCTGCGGTCCCGGCCGGCTGGCGGCCTTTCTCGCGCGGCGCGGTGTGCCCGTGCTCGGCATAGACGTGGCGCCTTTCGCCGTCCGCCTCGCCCGCCGGGCGGGCGCGCCCGCGCTGTGCCGTGACGTCTTCGGCCCGCTGCCGGGAGAGGGACGCTGGTCGACACTGTTGCTGGCCGACGGCAACATCGGCATCGGGGGTGACCCGGGCCTGCTGCTCGGCCGCGCCGCCGAGCTGCTCGCCCGGGAGGGCCGGGTCCTGGTCGAGCTCGGCACCGACCCGGAGCCGGGCCGCGGGCCCGTCCGCCTGGAGGGGCCGGACGGCCGGGTGTCGCGGCCGTTTCCCTGGGCGTTCGTCGGGCCCGGGGAGATCACCCGGCACGCCGCGGCCGCCGGCCTGGAGGTCGTGGCGACCTGGGACAGCGAGCGCCGTCGCTTCGCGGCCCTGGCCTGGCGGTGAACTGGCCTGGCGGTGAACACCCGGTCGTCCGCCCGTTCCCCGCCAGGCATCCCTCTCCGCAGCCCGCGTCACCGGGGTGCCACCGGGGTCGGTTCTGTCACAGGGAGGAGCTCTGCCGACATGCCTCCGGGGTGGGCCCTGCCGTTAGGTCGGGCCCTGCGTGGGTCCCTGGCGCCGCCGCGCCTGGACCGCCCGGACGGCGAGTACGACTCCGGCGCCGGCCCACACGGCGCCGAGAACGATCGCCAGGTTCCGCCCGTAGGGCAGCGGGTTGACCGTCGGGTTGCCCGGCGAACCGCCGTAGCCGCGCCACAGCGGCAGGCTGGCGAGGGCGACGGCCCCGCTGACCAGGAACGCACCCTGGACCACCGCCCGGTAGGGGGGGCGTACGAACCGGGTCAGCGCGATCCCCACCAGGGCCGTGACCGGGACGGCGACGAGGTCATGCACCAGCAGCGCACCGATCAGCCAGCGGGCGGCCTGCGGCGGGTGCGTGGCGCGGCTGGTCGTGAACAGCCCTGCCACGCCGTAGCCGAGCGCCGCGAGCCCGGCGGCCGCGAGCGCGCCGCGCAGGACGCGCAGCGGGGTCGGTCTCACAGCATCACCACCCGGTGCACCCACTTCGTCTGCAGGACACCCGGCCGGTTGGGTGCGATGAGCCGTGCCGGATACCCGTGGTCGATGTCCAGGTCGGCCCCGTTCAGCCCGGTGGCCAGCAGTGTCAGTGGATCCCGGGCGTGCGGCGGGGCGACCTCGCTCGACCGGTAGCCGCCACGGGTCTCGAGCGACTCGACGCGCACCGTCGCGCCAGGCGGTATGCCCGCCGCGTCGAGCAGATCCCGCAGGCGCGGGCCGCGCCAGGTGGCGTCGGCGGCCCACCCCTCCACGCACGTGATCGGCAGTCGCGCCGTGTGCTCCTCGAGGGCCCGCAGCTCGTCGAGGCCGAGGGCGAACGGGCGCGGCCCGACGATCTCGAGCCGGTAGCCCAGATCACGAGCGAGCGCGACGACCCCCGCCGCGACCGCGGTCCGGTTGACCGGCAGCCGCTGCGGGCCGACATCCGGCCGCCGGGGTGCGAGCAGATCGAGCCGCGCGAGCCAGGGCACGGACTGGCCGGCGCTGGTCAGCGTGATGACCCCGGCCGCGGTCCCGACGGCGATCCCCAGGCCGCGCCGGGACAGCCCACCGTCCGGCGGCCGCGGCGCGTCCCGCCNNNNCGTCCCGCCGGCCGGTCGGGTCCGCGCCCCCGACCCGGCCGGTGCCCAGGTTCGCCCGCACCACCGTGGCCTTCGCGGCGAGGTGCACCAGCAGCGCGCCGACCGTGATCCAGGCGACCCAGTAGTGGGTGACGGTGAAGAAGAACCGGAACCGGTACCACTGGGCGATGTTCGCGACGCCGGTGGCCAGCTGGAAGAGGGATCCCGCGACGAGCGGCACGATCGTGAGCCGCTCCAGCGCGTGGGCCGCCGAACGCACCGGCGGCCACTGCCACAGCCGGGGGTACACCGTCCACAGCTTCGCCAGCAGCAGCGGAATGGACGCCAGCCCGGTGGCGACGTGCAGGCCCTGGGTGAGCCGGTAGAGCCAGACCGGGCGGGCGGGCCAGACCAGCCAGCCCGGCGGGTGCTGCATGAAGTGCGAGACCAGCCCCGTCAGGAAGCACACGGCGAACGCGATCCCGAGCCAGCTGCCGAGCAGCGCGGCGAGACGCGGTTCGTGCAGCCGGCTGGGGAAGGCACCCGCACGCAGTGGGCCACGCCGCAGGACCTCGGGGGGAGACGGGAGTCGCCGCGTCAGCACGCGCATGTCCGCACCGTAGGTGCCGCCGGCCGGCCCGCGGGCGGCGCGAAGCCTTACGAAACGGAGAAGCCCGGCCCCGGCGCTGTCCTGCCAGCCGGAACAGCCGCCAGGCTGACCGCATGCCGAGCACCTCCGCCGTAACCGACGCCCGGGCCGCCTCCACCGAGCCGGACAGCCCGGCTGCGCGGCTCCCCGGGTGGCGGACGGCGGCGCTCGCCGGCGCCGCCATCGGGCTCGCGGGCCTGCTCGCCACCCAGCGGGCGGTGCTGCGCCAGCCCGGCTACCTGGTCAGCACCCCGGCGCTGCTGTACCTGGTCATGCTGTGGTGGGCGCTCGGGCTGGCGACGGCCACCCTGCTGGTGCTCGCCGCTCCCCGCCGGCTGGCCATGGCCCTGCTGCTCGTCGCCGTCATCCTGATCCACGCGGTGGCTCTCACGAGCGGCCCGCGGCTCTCCGACGACCTGTACCGCTACGCCTGGGACGGCCGGGTGCAGGCCACCGGCATCGACCCCTACCGCTACGGGCCGCTAGCGCCAGAGCTCACCGCCGTCCGGGACGACTGGCTGTTCCCCAACTCGGCCGGGTGCACCGCCGACGACCCGCAGCCACACTGCACCCGGCTGAACTACCCTCGGGCACACACCATCTACCCGCCGGTCGCGCAGGCCTACTTCACGGCGGTGCAGCTCCTGCCCGGGCCGCCACGCGAGCACCGGCTCCAGCTCTGGGCGTCGCTCCTCTCGCTGGCCCTGGTCGGCCTCCTCATGCGGATGCTGGTCCGGCGCGGGCGGGATCCGCGCCACGCGGCCTTCTACGCTTTGACGCCGCTGGCAGGCCTGGACGTCGGCTCCGACGCACATGTGGACGTCCTCGGCGCTCTGCTCGTGCTCGGCGCCCTGGCACTGCTTACTCATGGCCGCCGGCCCCCTGCGGGCGAGTCGCCCTCCCTGTCCCCGTGCGTGTCCCCGTCCGTGGCCCGGGGGGCATCGTCCCCCGTCCTGTCGGTGCGGCGGGCGTGGCTGGCCGGCGGCCTGCTCGGGGCGGCCGTGGCGGTCAAGCTCTATCCGGTGCTGGTACTCGCGGCGATGGTGGGGCGACGCCGCGCCTGCCGGCCCGTCGCCTTGGCGGGCGCGGCCGCTGCGGTGGTCGTACTGGCCTATCTCCCGCACGTGCTGGCGGTGGGGACAGGTGTGCTCGGTTTCCTTCCGGAGTATCTGCGCGTCGAAGGCTACGACCAGGGCAGCCGATTCCTTCTGCTCGCGGGTCTAGGCGTGCACGGCACTGCCGCGAAGGCCGTCGCGGCAGCGCTGCTCGCCGCAGTCACGGCCGCAGTGCTACGGACCGATCCCGACCGGGTTCCCGTGGAGAGGGGCGCACTGTGGCTTGTCGGCGCCGCGTTCCTGACTGCCACTCCCGCGCAACCCTGGTACGGGGTACTGGTGGCGGCTCTCGCGGTCCTCGCCGGCCGACCGGAATGGCTGGCCGTGGCCGCGGCCGCGCATCCCCTCTATATCTCCCTGTTCACTGATCTGCCCGGCGACGCCTGGACACTGCGGGTCGGCTCCTACGCCATCGCCGCGGCGATCGTGTTTGCCGCGGGTCTCGCCCGCCGCGTCCCGCGGGCGAGCTCCAGCGCCCGCCATCCACAGCGCCGACAGCCTAGAGCACCCATGAATCCCGGTCGGCCACAGCCAGCGGAGCTGCTCCGCCTACTCCCGATCCGTAGAGATCGGGAGTAGGCGATCATCCGGAGGCTCGCGACCGCTCGGCACCGGCACGGACGATGTACTTCGCCTCCATGACAGAACGGGATCTTGAAGCGCTGGCGGCGAGAGGTGAACATCTCACTCGAGCCCTCATAGGACACTACTGCCCCGCTCCTGGATGTTGAATTCGGCCGCCGCGGGATTCCCGTGTCCTCGTCGATCACCGGCCTCGGGGAGACTCGCCATCCACGGGCCCGGTGATGCCTTCGATCCTGGTGTGGGTGTCGCTGCGCAGTTCTGCGACGAGCCTGCGAGCGGTGGGCGCACCGACGTGGAGACGTTTCCGCAACGTTTCCGCCGAGATTGGACGCTGGCTATTCTGCCAATGGAGCACATCTTCAGCGCGTGCCCGGTGGAGCAGGTCTTGCTCGCGCGCTTTTTTGTCAATCCGACGCTGGCCTCCGTCATCGCCGGCGCCGGCTCTGATTCTCGGGGATGAAGTCTCCGGTGGGTCCGATGTCCTCGTCCATAGGCGATACTGGCGACAGTGTACTGCTCGGTTTTTCTTCCTGAATGTGCTGGACGGATTCGAGCTCATCCTTGGACTGTCTCGTGTGGGGTTGCTCCGGCACAGGGGACGTAGCCCTGGGGGCTTCCGGCTGCACGAATACCTCGTCTGCTGCGGGTAGGCCATTTCCGGATGTAGGCTGGGCCGTCTTGGGCTCGGTGGCCTTCATTGCTTGGAGCAGGCCCGGCCCGACCTCGGCCCAGCCGATCAGGAGAAGCGGTCCAACGGCGTCGAAGGCTGCCCGGCCGTAGTTCTGTTCGATGAGTGGTTCGGCGACATTCAGCGCCAGCGTGACGAAGCCTGCGAACACGAGCAGGCGCCACGGTAGATGTCAAGTCAAATG
>NZ_JWIO01000053.1:20808-28217 GCF_001017755.1 Protofrankia coriariae | reverse complement strand
TCCGGTGCCCGTATTCGGGTAACCGTTGGAATTGTGGTCGGTGAAGGGAGTTCAAGACATGGGCACCGTGAAGGACGTTTCCTGGGCCATCGGCCGGACGGCGACATGGCGGCCGGGCACGGTCGGCGGGATCGTCATCGAGGTTCGGATCATCGACGTCAAGTGGTCCTACGGCCAGCAGCGGGCGCAGGTGACGCCCGTCGCGGGATCCGGGGAGCAGTGGGTGCAGTGCGACCGGCTGGTTCTGCTTCCTGCGCGCGACGCGGACACCGTGGCGCGCTGAGCGGACAGCCTGCCCGCTTGCCGTCACCACCGTACGAGTCTCTCGAGTGCCGAGGACAACGACAATGACTATCAGTAACACGATGTCACCGGACTATGTGACACGTTTCAAGCTCGGCGTGTGGCGTGAGCTGATCACATCAGCCGTCGTCGAGTGGAACCCAGACCAGACGACAAACCTGTATGGCTCCGGCTTCGATGGTACGGAGACCGAGTTTCTGTGCGGGGAGCCTGCCGACGACATCCGCGACTTCCTGGATGGCGCCGCCGATGACCTGATGTCGTTGGCGGAGCGTCTGGGCTCACGGGCTCCCGCACCCGAGGAACTGGGCCGGGACTGGGTCCTGTCGCGGCAGCGGGCAGGTGCGGGACTGTGGGACTGCGGCTACGGCCCGGAAGGGGACCGGCTGCACGCAGAGGCGATCGTCTATGGAGACATCCTCTTGGAGGTCTCCGGGCTCGAGGACAACCCCGACAGTTGGGTGGTGCGGGTCCTGTGAACGGCCGGCATCTGCGCGTCCACCATCGCGACTACTACGACCACGAAGTCCACGACGGGGACATCCTCGCGCACGGCGAACGGTCCGAGGATCTCGCCTGCGAGCCCGACGACTACTACCGGGAAGACGGGCTCGACGCCGTGGATCTGGCAGTGGCCGCGTTGAGCAAGCTCGAGGCCACGGAGCCATCGGGCTGGCCGTTTCCCGGGTCGCACTGTTGGTGGGGCGGAACGGTCACGCTGGACTACTACACGGGTGAGACGCGGGAGACCTCCGCGCATCCGCGTGGGTTCAGCGATGCCGAGTGCCGCGCAATCTGGGCGCGACTGACCAGCGCATAGCCAGCGTGCACCGCGCGCCTTTCTCTTCTCTCTGCTGATCTTTTTTCGAGGTGGTGCCATGCTCGGCGTGCTCGCGGATCCCGTGGTTCGGATCGGGGTCTACATCGACGATGACCACGACTACTACCTGTCCCCGGCCGGCGACCTTGATGTGATCGTCGAGGAGCGGGCGCACTTCGTGGCCGGGACGTGGGCGGCCTATCAGTTGACGACGGTGGTCCAGTGCCCGCACTGCGACCGCCGGTACGCCACGGACGTGCTCGGCGGCGTGGTGGTGGAGACGACCGCGCTGGCCGGGTCGATCGTCTGGGCTGACGACGTGTTCCTGCGGGAGAACCCCGCCGGCTACCTGGCGCTACAGATCCGGGACCTGATCGCTGCCGAGCGGGAGGATCCGTCCCCGGCCACGGCCTGGTGGCCCCTGCCCGGGGAGGTGCCGTGAGCCGGGTCGAGGCGGTGGCGCTGGCGAACGGCGCACGGGCCCGCCGGGGGAACGTCGCGCTGCTGGTGTCCCCGCACCGGGAGCCGCTGACCGGTGGCGGCCCGGACGCCGTCCACGTCGAGCTGGTCGTGATCCGCTCGGTCACCCGCGACGGGCGGGTACGCGCCTACGAGGAGATGTGGCCGGGCGGGCGGCCCGTCCGCGTCGCCACCATCGCCTGGACGATCATCAGCCTGGTCGACGCGTCCGCGCTCGACCCGGCCCGCGCGGTCGCGATCGCCCGCGCGCACACCTACCCGGGCCACCGGCAGGTCCGCCCCTGGGCGTCGCTGGCCGAGGCCCGCGCGGCGCTGCGCCCCGCCCGCACATCCGCTCCGTAATCCCCCGCAGCCTGCCTGCCGCCGGACGGTGCCCGGCGGCCCGCCGGCATGCCTCGCATCGCCGCCCAAACCCCGGTCCCGAGGGAAGGAACCCCAGATGTCGAAGGAAACCCTGGCCTGGCTGAACAGCAACACGCTGATCGGTTTCACGACCAAGCGCGGTCACGCCTGGCACTACCGCGCCGACCAGCAGGGCGAGACCAACCACTACCCGGGGCCGATCCCGGTCGAGGACGTCGAGCGCCGGCTGTTCGGCTGGCAGGCCCTCGAACAGCCGATCTACGTCGAGTCGCCCGTCACTGGCGGACTCGACGTCGTCCCGGACCGCAAGGCCATCGTGCGCTCCGACACCGGGACCGTGATGGGCGTGTTCAGCGACGGCTACCTACCCCACGCCTACCAGGAGTGGCTGGTCGACAACGTCGGGCAGCTCCTCGACGACGCTCTCGCGATCGGGTCGGCCGGCCTGCTGCGCGGCGGGGCGGTGGCGTGGGTGTCGGTGGAGGTCCCCGACACGATCACGACCCCGGAGGGTGTCGCGTTCCGCCCGAACCTGCTGGCCACGACGTCGTTCGACGGGTCGCTGTCCACGACCTACAAGCGGATCGTGACGAACGTCGTGTGCGACAACACGATGGCGGCCGGCCTGCGGGAACAGGGCCAGCAGACCAAGGTCAAGCACTCCGCCAAGTCACACCTCCGGCTCGCCGAGGCCCGGGAGGCGCTCGCGATCGTGCACACGATCGCCGACGACTTCGCCGCCGAGGTCGCCGAACTGTGCGCGCTGGACGTGTCCGACCGGCAGTGGGCGGCGTTCCTGGACGCCCACGTCCCGATGCCCGCGAACCCGGGGCGGGCGCGGACCGGCGCCGAGAAACACCGCGACACCCTGACCCGGCTGTGGAACCACGACGAGCGGGTCTCCCCGTGGCGCAACACCGGCTGGGGCGTGCTGCAAGCGGTCAACACCTACACCCACCACGAACAGACCGTCCGCGGCGCGACCCGCGCCGAACGCAACATGCTGCGCGCCGTGACCGGCGGAGCGGACAACCTCGACGGCTCCACCCTCGCCACGCTGCGCACCCTGCTACCCGCCTGACCCGACCCCCAGCCTGGCATCGCCCTGCCCCCGACAGCCCGCTCGTCGCAGGCGGGGTGATGCCCTGCCCGCACAGCTGACCGGAAAGGAGCGGGTAGCGATGTTCGCCGGACTGGCCGTCGACGGCACGACCGTGAACAGCCTGGACGAGGACAGCACCATCGAGCTGACCTTCGCCACCGACACCGAGTTCCGCTGCACCGCCTGCGGGGCGGACCTCGTCGAGACCCCCGGCGGCTTCGACGACGACACCGGCGAGTCCGACTGCCCCGCCTACCTCCCGGACGGACCCGACGCGGACGACACCGGACCGCACACGCCCGAGCGGGTGGCGCTGGCGTGGTGCAACAGCGCCGGCATCCGCACCGACGAAACCGACGACGCGATCACCCTGAGCCTGTCCACCGGCGACCCACGCGGCGCGTTCACGATCACCATCCGGCGGGTTCCCGACGACGCCGACAGCCCGCTCGCGGGACGGCTGCTGCTGCACCTGCCCCACCCGGGCGAGCCGACGCCACACGAACCGCTCCACCCGCTGCACCCCGGAACGTTCGTCATCGGCCGGCCCGCCCCCACCCGGCGGGGCCACCTGACCGCCGCCTGAACACCCGCCCGACAGCCAGCGCCGCACCGGCCCGGTTGCCCGTCCGTAACGGCGGGACGGGCACGCCCGCTCGGACACACCCGCCGGCCTATGGCTGAGCGGGTGTTTCGCCCGTACCCCCTCACGACCAGGAAGGCACCCGCATGCCCATGACACCGACGCTCGCGGTCGCCACCGACTTCATCGCGTCGCACGCAACAGAGCAGGACCTGACCCGCATCAGCGCAACGGTCAAGCAGCGGCGGGCCGCCCTCGCCGCGATCCGGACCGCGTCCCTGACCACCGGCACCCCCGTGCGGATCACCACCGTCAAGCCCCGCTCCCTCGACGGCCTGACCGGCACCATCGGCCAGATCGACGGCAAGCACGCCACGATCATCCTCGACGCCGCGTCCACGGACCGGCTGCGCGTCACCCCCACCAATCTCCGCTTTCTCGTCCCCACCGGCGCGATCAGCGTCGACCTGCACGGCGTGCCGCTGCGCTGCTGCCTGCCCACCTGACCGGCCCACAGCACACCGGGCGGGGCACGGGCGGCGCTGGCGTGCCCCGCCCGGACGCGGGACCCGTGACCGTACCCGGCTCCCTTTTCCCTCCTGGGAGGGACACGACCATGACTGCTGCCCGCACCATGCGCGTCACCATCAGCGGCGTCTCCTCGGAGTACGAGGTACCGGCCAACGACGACCGGTGGAACGGCTTCGCCGTGCCCGGCTTCACCCTGGAGCAGGTCCGCCGTTTGGCGGCCGAGACCGCCGCGCTGGCCGCGACCGTGCCCGCCGACGAGATCGACACGATCACCATCGGTGACGACGCCACCGTCTCGGTCCACAGCGGCCAGTGGGGCTCTACGACCGTCGTCGACCCCGCCCCGGACGGCCTGTACTACATCGGCGCCTACGAGTGGGCCTGGGAGATCGCCGGCACGTGAGCGAAGTGGCGTCATCCGCATCACGATCACGTCGCCCGCGAAGGCGAAAGAAGCATGCCCGTCACGCCGCCATCGGTGGCACGCCCATGCGCCAGCGAGAAAGGAGAAATGATCATGGAGTTTGACCCGTATGACCCGATGCACCGGGTGGCCCTGCACGAGGCGTCGGTGGACACGTGGGCTCGGTGCGGCGACGAGTTCTGGATCAAGACGTCGGAGGGCTGGAAGCTACCCGGGTGGCGGGGCCACGCGATCAACACGGACGAGTTGCCCGCAGGCACCACCATCACCATCAAGATCACTATTCCGATGGCGTGGCTGACCGACGACCAGCTCCGGCGGTTTGGCTCCACCGACGAGCAGATCACGAGGCTCCGGAGGAATTGGGACCGGCGCTGATCGCTCCCCAACCGACCGGCGTTGGCCAGACCCCTCCCGGCCGGCGCCGGCGGGGAGTCGCGCCGCGCGGGCCGCCCTCACTGACCGATCGGCTACCGACGCGCGGGTCCCGGGCGTCCCGCCGGCTCTGGCCTCCTGCCGCGATCCCCGTGTCCGCAAGAGATGGAGGTGCCGCATGCCATCCGACACCATGACCGTCACCGCACTGCCCGCCGTCACCACCGCCGCTGGTGTGACCGCTGTCGTCACGTACCGGGACCTGCTCGCGGCCCTGGCCACGGTCGCGGCCGTCATTGACCGCAAGAGCCGGCCGCCGTGGAACGCGGCCCTGGTCACCGCCAGCCCGGACGGGAATCTCACCATCACCGGTGCCGGCTACACCGCGACCGTCTCGGTCCGCCTGCCCGGCGTCGCCCGGTCCCCGGGCCGGTTCCTGGTCGAGGGCTGGGCGCTGACACAGATGTGCAAGGCGCTGGTCCGCGGCGAGCGCCGCCGCGACACCGACGACCTGCCCGTCCTGCTCGACGGCTCCCTCCCGGCCGCCCCCACCGTCACCATCGGCGACTACACCATCCCGCTGACCGGCCTGCCCCCGGAAGACCATCCCGGCGACTGCCGGCCCGCGCCGACGATCGCCACCGTCGACCAGCAGGCGTTGCGGGCCGCGTTGGACCGTGTCCTGCCCGCGGTCGGGCGGGACGACACTCTGCGGGCCCTCACCGGCGTGCAGCTGTCCTTCTCATCCGGTCTGGCGACCCTGGCCGCGACCGACCGGTACCGCCTGGCCGTCGATTCCCTACCCGCGACCGGCACCAGCCCGACCGGGCGGCAGGAACTCCTCGTCCCCGGGAAGATCCTCGCCGCGTGTGCCGAGGCATGGACCGACCAGCGTGTGGCCATCGGTCGCCATCGCGCCGAGTCCGACGTCGCCCGGGTCACCTTCACCTGCGGGCAGACCACCGTGAGCCTGGTCGAGATCGACGGCAGCTACCCGCCCTGGCACAGGCTGCTCACGCTCGACGTCCAGCACACCGCCGCGTTCGACCGGGCGACGGTGCAGGCCCACGTAGAACGGGTCCTCGCCATCCTCGCCGCCCACCCGACGGCCACTGGCTCGATCATGACGCTGACGCTCACCCCCGCCGGGGTGCGGGTGGCGCCGTTGCTTCCCGAGCACGACGCGAGAGTCAGCGCCCCAACACTGCCCGCGACGACATCGGTCACGGACGGAACCGTCCGCTGGGCGTTCAAGGCCGCCTATCTCCGGGACGCCCTCGCCGCGCTCCCGGGCGACACCGTCGTGTTCTCCGGGCAGCCGGACGTCGCCCAAGCCGTCCTGCTGACCTCTCTCACCGGGCAGACGGCGGGCGCTTCGCCGTATCGGCACCTGCTCATGCCCATCCGTATCAACCAACCGCCCGTCTCCCCGCGCGTCTGACGGCCACTGCGCCGGCCCCGATCACGGCCATTCCATCCCATTCCCTGACGCACCCACGCGTTCTGAGCTGACATCCCATACCCCTGCGCCGGGCGCGTTTCCTCCCGGCCGAACACGGAAAGGAACGCCATTTCCGATGATCTACCTGAGTCGCCGTCGCCGTCGGCGGATGCGCTTCTGGGGGTTCGTGCTGCTGGCGGTGTGGCTCTTGGGGGTCGCCGCCGCGCACGACGTCACCCTGCTCGTCGCCTACGCGGCGATCACCCTCATCGCGATCACCGTCGACCTGGCCGCGGGCCGGAGCCGACGCGGCCGGCACCACCTCCCACCTCGCCGGCACCGTGGCACTGCCACCGCCCGCCCGCCCCGGTCCGGGCCGTCGCCCGGCTCGGCGGGCACGGCCGGGACACACCAGCGCCCGCCGGCCCGGGACGGCCACCTGACCGGCTTGACGCAGAAGGGCAGATGACCGATGCCACCTCGGCCGCGTACACAGACCGCCGGCCGCCCACGACGCGACCGGAACGACCGCAGGACGAACACCGGCGGACCCCCGACCGAACACGACGTCGCCGACGCCCGCGCACTCCTGCAAGCCCTGCACGGCGAGGCCGCCAACCTCAGCGACGCCTTCCGGGATGCGGCGCCCTGGGACCACCACAGCCCGGGATACGACCCGGACCGCATCATCCGCATCCTTACCGCCCTCCAGACGCTGATCCCCGAACAGATCGCATTCTGGGAGAACAAAATCTCCCCGTCCACCGCACGACAGATGTGGAAATCCTTCCTGTTCAGTGATCACTGCCGCGCCTGCGCGCTTCGCTGCCACACCTGCCACACCCTCGCCGACGCCCTCGGCTACGAACGTGTCGGCGGCCAGCGAGCCTGGCGTCGCCGCACCGAAAACCCGGACACCCCGACAGCAGCGACCGACAACTCCCCGCCGCAGGCGCTCCCGCCGACCTGACGGCGGTTCCCCGCCGG
>NZ_JWIO01000053.1:14352-20803 GCF_001017755.1 Protofrankia coriariae | reverse complement strand
GGTTCCCCGCCGGACCCGACGGCGTTCATTCCGCGCGGTCCGGCGGCGGCGAATCGGTGCATACGCCCCCCTTCGCGCGGACGGCGCACGCCCCCGCGCTTTCCTTCATCGCCACCGCGCCGGCTGACCGCCGGGCCCCTGCGCGCGAAAGACATCCCCGCGAACAGGAAACCCGCCATGACCAATCCGACACCACCCGCGATACCGCTGTCCCTGGCCCACCTGCCGACCGTCGGCGGCCTCGCCGTCCCGTGGATCACCTCCCGCACCGGCGACGGGCGCCACCTGTTCGGCGCCGTCGACAGCGACCGGAAGGACCAGGCGCTGCTACTGCGGCTGTGCGGCGTGTGCGGCCGGCGCCTGGACGAGCGGCTGGTGCTGCTGATGCGGCTGTCCGACCTGCCCCGGCAGCGCACCGCGGAACCCGCGCTGCACAGCGTGTGCGCCGCCTACACCGCCGCTGCCTGCCCGATGGTCGGCGGCCGTCTCGCCCACTACCGCACCACGCCACAGGCACTCGACCCGGCCATGATCCCCCCGGCGGACTCACCGGCCCGCCGGGGCGCACCCGCCGAGCCCTGGTTCGCCGTCTGGCTGCACTCCTACAAGGTCATCACCGACCACGGCACCCTCGCCGCCTCCTACACCGGCCACATCCCCCTACGCATCCGCCCCATCGACGGGCGGCCCGCCATCTCCTGACCGGACCGAGGCCGGGCCCTACCCGGCCCCACCGCCGTCAAGCGCCGTCAAGCGCCGACCCCGGTCCTTCCCCTGTCCCGTCCCGTGAAGGGAGCGCTGCCGCATGCCCGCGAAACGTCGATCCCACCCGCCGCCCGAGACCGCGCCCCCCGACCTGATGACGCTCGTGGAGGCCATCGCCCGTGCCTGGCACCGCGCCCACCGCTCCGCCCCGCCCGAGATCCCCCTGTCCACCGTCGCCGCCCTCGCGCTCCTCGCGCCGCCACCCGGCCAGCTCACCGAGACCGCCGACCTGATCCGCGGGCTGGACAGCGAGCGGTTCCGCCGGTTCCTCCGCTCCCAATGGAGCATCTTCGTGCGGGTACGGCCCGACCTGCTCGCCGCTGCCTGGCCCCTGGTCCGCCCCTGGCTCGGCGCCGAGCCGCTCGATACCGCCACCGTGGACGCCGCCCGGCAGGTGGCGCACGCCGCGCTCGACGCCGGCCAGCTCCAGCTGACCGGCACGGCGCGCCGCCGCGACATCGACCTGTTCGGCCCGCTGCTCGTCGAGCTACGCGCCGACGGCGCCCGCCTCGCCTCCGGCCAGTTCTACACGCCCGCCGACATCGCCGACACCCTCGCCGCCGTCGTGATGCACAGCGCGGCTCCCGGCAACTCCGTGATGGACCCGGCGGTCGGCACGGGCGGGCTGTTCCGCGCCGCCGCCCAGATGCTGCGCGCCCACGGCACCGATCCCGCCAGCCTGCTGTGGTTCGGCGGCGACGTGGACGAGCTCGCCATCGCCTGCGCCGCGGTGAACGCCGTGCTGTGGGAACTCGGACGGCACGTCGTGCTCGCTGTCGGCGACAGCCTCACCGACAACTGGCAGGACGCCGCGCTCGCCCAGCGACACGAGATCCTCCAGATCGTCGAGCACCTGCGCGCCGCCGCGTTCGCCGCCGAACTCATCGGCACCGTGACCCGCCTGGTCGACATGGCCGGCATCGAGCGCGCCGATCCCGAACCCCCGACCTGACGGACCGGCGCGGGAGACCGGCCGGCAACCGCACCCCGCGACCGGCCTGGGACACCATGCCATAGCCCCCGCACCTCATCGGCTACGCCGAACTCCTCGGACGGCTCCGCCACGTCCTGACCGTCAACGGCGAGGACACCGTCACCCACCGCACCGACGACGGCCCTTTCCAGCCGTACTTCGACCGGTCCGGCTGGCCGCGCCGGCTGCACGCCCACGTCCTGCTCGACCTCGACTCCCACCTCGACCCGGCCAGCCTGCTCAACCTCGAACCCACCGCCGAGGTCTACCAGGCGTTCGACAGATCCGCGACGCCGGCGGCGACCCACGCACCATCCACTGGGTCGCGGTCGACATCGCCGCACTCGGACTCGCCGCACTCGGGCTCGCCGCGCTCGCCGTCAACGTCCGTCATCTGGGACCTTGGCCCCCACCCGCCGTCCGCCCACGGCGATGTCGCCACCGACGACTGGCACGACCACACCCTCGCCAAGTGCGTCGAAACCGTCGCCGTCGCCCTTGTCCGCCGCATCCAGCATGCCCACATCGGCCTCGAACTGTTCCGACGCCTGGCCGGCGCGGATACCGGCACCCCCCGACACACCGCGATTGGACCCCAGCCCATGCCCTCCGACCCGCTCGTGCTGGTCCGGCGTCCCCGACCGGACACCATCCACCTGACCGTCCGGCCGGGCGCGGACGCCACCAGCATCAGTGCCGCCCTCACCGCCCTGCCCACTGACGCCTTCTACGTCGACCACGACGGCGACCCGACCTACCTGCTCCTGATCTTCCGGATCCCGCCGGTGCCACCTCCGTCAGCGCTCCTGGCTCCGCCGGCCGGCTGGACCCCGTCGACGTCGAACGGCACCCGGCCCGACTCCGGCGCCGCCGAGCACCCAGTCCGCACCACCGCCGGCCTCCCAGCCAGCCGCCACAACCGAGACATCCTGCGCCCGCCCGCGCCGACCACACCCGACTGAGGCACCGAGGGGCTGCTGCCCGCACGGGTTCTCCACCCCCTTCCAGTACCCGAACCCCTTCGCGAAAGGGGTGCTCGTATGCGCGACTACATCGCTCGCCGAGGGATCAACGACGCCTGGCTGTGCCGGTGCGACAACACCCCCGAGCACGACGGATTCCTTCCCGTCTCCGGCCACCGCGAGGCAGAGTCTGCCTCGCCGCACTGGCGAGGCCATTACTGCTGCCTGCGCTGAGCGGACGGCTGATCCACTGGCCGACCAGGGAAATCGTCGGCCAGCTCAACTTCGCCGACCTGGCCCTACGCGACGGCCCGCCCCACAGCAGCCGGCGGCGACCCCATATCCGCTTCCCACCCAGAAAGGAAAAGCAGCCATGAACGGCAACCAGGACGAACTGACCGTCGGTACCGCCGTGCGAGTACCGGTCGGCGACGGAGCGATCTGGAGATTCGGATGGATCACCGAGATCGACGGAACGAAGGTCGTCGTTGACCTCGGCCGCGACGGCACGGTGACCACGACCCGCGACAAGATCCAGCGGCTGTGAGCCGACGACACCACAGCTCCAACCCTGTCCGGGGAACCGTCGAGGACAGGCCGCCACCCATCCGACCAGACTGGAACCACACGGCCACCGGCGGCCTGCCCCCCGCCCACGCACGTCCCGGCCGCACCAGCGGAAGGATGCCCGCGATGAACATCGAGACGCACTTCCTGGTCGACGACGTCGTCGGACGCGTCCAACAGGCGATCCGCGCCCACGACCAGCCCGCCATCACCGTGATCGAAGCCGACCACGAGCTCGTCCTGGTCGACTCGACCTACATCTTCGGCCGGTCCGGAGCCGACGCCTACGAGCGGCGCGTCGCCGCCGAGGCCCACCGGGTCGCCGCCAATCGGCTGGCCTTAGCAGTCCCGCAAATAATGATCACATATGACGATGACACGGTCCGGTTCCGCTCCCCGCTCGCTGGCCCCGTCCACGACGGCGAGGAGCGGGAAGCCATCGTCTGGATGGCCTACGACGTCGAGGACGGTGTCGAGGTCGAGCACGGCGTCATCCCCTACACCCGCCGTAGCGGAGCACCTGTCTTCACCGACCCCGACGAGATGGTGTCCATCCCGCTGCACCCCGCTCCCGGCCTGCCGGGCAACACCCTGCTGCGGCATCTGCTCGACGAGGATCTGCGCCCCCGCCGGCCGTAGACAAGGCAGGGCTCGCACAGGACAGGTCCCGCAACCCCTGCCCGCCGTCGGGTATCCACGTACCCGAAAGTGTCTCGGCGCCTGCATGAACATAACGTCAGCGGGGACCAGTAAACCTTGTTCGGACCGTCGGCCGGGCACGGGCACACACGGATGTCCCCCGGCTGGTCGCGGCGACTCCGTCGGCTTCAACCGGCGCAGGTCAGTTCATAAGTGGATGCCTACCCGTTCCTGCCGGCCGTCGCCGAAACGGTGGTAGCCAGCCTGCCGGCCCGCGACATCAGCGGCACAGTCGAGGACTTTCTCGGCGTAGCCGACCCGATCGCGCAGGATGACCGGGATCTGCTCGTTCTCCCAGGCAAGGCAGGCACATCACCGCCCCATACCAGCCGAAGACCGATCCGTCAGATCGCGAGCGCACCGAACCTGCTGGTCGCCATCCACCGTTAGCTAACTAATACGCCGGTCTGGATGCGCCTGCGTAGTCAGGGAAACCCCGGAAGTCCCGGACCGTGACCGACCTTCCGACATCAGGCGCATCGACCATGACCGTTCCACCCAAAGAGATACCGACGTGGTGAACGTTGTTCGGGGTACCGAAGAACACCAGATCACCTGGTTGCAGCGGTGCTGTGGCTGGGAGCAGCGGACCGGCGTCGTACTGCGTCTGGGCGGTCCGCGGGATCTGTATGCCGGCCGCGGCATACGCCGCGTGCGTCAATCCGGAGCAGTCGAATCCGGGATCACCGTTGCCGCCCCACATATACGGCTTACCGATCTGTGCGCAGGCGAACGCGACGGCTGTCAGCGCTGCGCTGCTGAAATCCTCGGTTCCGGGCTGAACTGTCGACTGAACAGTCGAGCACTCCGCTGAAGTGTTCGGTGTCGGTTCAGAGTATTGGACCGCCTGCTTCAGTACCTGGTCGACGTACCAGTCGGCATGGTTGTAGGCGAAGATCGCGCTCCGCAGGTCATGTCCGTCGCGGGCGCCATTGTCGCAGAGCTCGAACGCGGCGGCGTAGATGGCGTCATGGGGGTTGTAGAGGGAGAGTGGTACTGCCCCGCCCGGAGGGAGGGGATGCCGGATGATGACGGCGGTAAAAGTCGTAGGTAGGAACTGCATGGGGCCTGCCGCTCCGGCGTAGTTGCTTCCGCTGTGGACGCCGGGCAGGGTGCTGCGACCATGGTCACTTTCGATTTTGCCGATGGCGGCGAGGACGCTCCAGTCGAGGCCGGGGCAGGCGGCGGCGGCCTGGGTGTAGAGGGTGAGGTAGTCGGGCGGGATGTCGCTGAGAGCGGTCTGGCTGGGCTGGCTGCCGCCGCCAGCGCCGAGGAGCCAGCCGAGGAACGGGATGCGGGTGAGGATGTCGCCGACGGCGGCGCCGATCAGAACGATGATCAGGATGAGGGCGGCGACGGCCGCTGCTGCGCTTTTGGCCGTGGGGGTTCACCGGCTTTCGGGCGGGTAGCTGGCGGGGTCGGGTGGCATGGGTGGGGCGGGGGCGAGCTTTCCGGGGCGTGCTGGTGGGTCGGTCTGGCTGGCTGGGCGCAGATGCGGCCAGGCGTGGGCCAGGTCGGTGAGGCGGAGCCGGCCTGGTGTGGCTCGGGGGGTGAGGGGCAGCCAGCGGGCGGCGGCCGGGTCGTGGCGGGCCCCGGGCGGTACCAGGTCGGTGGCGGTGGTGGCGACCGGCACGGTGGCGGGCCGGTCGAGGTCTGCCAGGGCCTCGGTAAGGGCGCGGCGGGCGCCGGTTTCGCGCTGGGCCGAGGGCAGCCAGACCAGGACGGGCGTGACGGTGCCGGTGGTGGTGGCCAGGGCGTGGTAGTCGGTGAGCTTGGCCGCGAGGCGGCGCAGGGGTTCGGTGCCGCGGTCGAGTTCGAGGTACCAGCCGATGTCGGTGCCGTGTTCGCGCCAGGCGCCGTAGGCGTCGGGGCGGGCGAGGTCGCCGACGGCGTGCAGGCAGCGGGTCTCGGACCACCAGGCGGTCAGGGTGCCGGTGGCGCCGGGCTGGCGAGCGTGGGCGATCAGGCTGACGAAAACGTTGTTGACGGCGAGGGTGTGGGCGAGGCGTGGGGAGTGGGCGATACCGAGGGCGCGGTCGTGGCGGTAGCCGGTCTGGTCGGGGTCGAGGCCGTCTTCGTGGGCGAGGACGCCGGCGCCGGCGACGTCGAGGACGTAGTGGGCGGGGGCGGCGCCGGTGGGGACGAGGGGTTGGAAGCGGTCGAGGACCCGCCACAGGTAGAGGCGGCGTAGCCGGTGGTTGGCGGCGCGGCGGGTCGGCCAGCCGAGCTGGATGATCTGGTCGGTGGTGAGGACCTTGTGGTCGGCGAGGAGGCGGGCGAGCCACCGGTCGCGGGGAGTGAGCCGGCCAGCGAGGAACGCCTGATGGTCGCCCGCGGTGACGGTGCGGACGCCGGGACGAGTGCGGGTGAGTGCTAGCCCGTGCCGGGCGGTGGCGGTAGCCATGGAGTGCTGCCCTCTCCGGGGTCGGTCAGGGGTAGGCCCGGTGCGGGGGTGCCGGGGCGGGTAGGTGGCGGGGGCGGTGGG
>NZ_JWIO01000053.1:9629-14338 GCF_001017755.1 Protofrankia coriariae | reverse complement strand
CGGGCGGCGGCGCGGATCTGCCGGGCCCGGCCGCGGATGGCGGGGGGCAGCTTCTCCGTGCGCAGGGTGAAGGCGGGGGCTTCCTCCCCGGCGACGACGAGCCGGGTGGCGGCGTGGAACGCGCCGAGATGGGCCAGGTCGTGCTCGGTCAGGCGGGGTTCGACGTGGCGGGCGAGGCGTCGGGCGTCGGCCGGTGACACGTTGAAGTAGATCTTGTTGCGGGCGTTGGCGGCGATGCCTTCTTCGAGATGTTTGGGGAGTTGGAGGAGGTTCTGGTGGGCCAGCACGATGGACAGCCGGTAGCCGCGGGCGGCGGCGAGCATGTCTTCCAGCGCGTACGGCAAGCTGAGGAAGTGGTGCGCCTCGTCCAGATACAGGCTGGCGTCGAGGCGTTTCGGCTGGGGGACGCGGGCGCGGCGGGTGGCGGCCTGCCAGACCGCGGAGACGACCACCGAGCCCATCAACGCGGCGGTTTCGACGCCGAGGGCGTCCTGCGCGATGCGGACCAGGCAGATCCCACCACTGTCGAGGACGGTGCCCATGTCGACGGTGGAGGGGCCGGCGGCGATGGCCGTGCGGACGAACGGGCGGAGCAGGAATCCGCGGAGCTTGTTCATCAGGGGGGCGACGGCGGCGGCGCGGGCGCCGTCGGAGAGCGCTTCGTACCAGTCCCAGAACCCTTGCAGGATGTCGTCGTGGACGGCGTCCAGGGCGCGGCGGCGAAACGCCGGGGTGGCGAGCAGCTTCGGTAGGTCGGTGAGCAGCGGGGTGCCGGGTTGGGCGGCCAGGGTGAGCAGTCCGGCGCGCAGGATGTCGTCGGTGCGTGGCCCCCACGCGTCGGCGTAGACGCGGGAGAAGATGGAGACGAGGTTGTCGACGGCGCGGTGCCGGTCGGGCTGGTCGAGCGGGTTCAGGCATGGGGGCCGGCTATTGGCCTGGGCGTCGAACAGGATGACGCGGTCGGCGGCGGCGAGCGGGAGTCGGGCGAGGATGTCGGCGATCTGGTCGCCTTTGGGGTCGACGTTGACCAGCCCGCGGCCGGCGTCGACGTCGGCCAGGGTCATCCGGGCCATCAGCTCGGACTTGCCCGAGCCGGTGGCGCCGAGGATGTGGATGTGGTGCCGGGCGTCCGCCACGGTCAGTCCGACCGGGCGGGGGTGTCCGGAGTCGCTGATGCCGATCGGTTTGACGTCCGCGCCGGTGGCGGCGGTCCCCGGCGGTGGGGCGACGGCTTTCGCGCCGGCGCGTTGCAGGCCGGGGACCGCGTCGTCGACCGGCAGGTGCGCCAGCGCGGCGAGTTCGCCGACGGACAGCAGGTCACCGCTGCCGAGGCGCCGGTCGGCCAGGGCCGGCAGCGGACGGCGTAGCCGGGCGCGGGTGTAGTAGTTGTGCTCGGTGAAGGCAGCGAACGCGGCGGCGATGGCGTGTGCCCGGCCGCGAAGATGGTCGCGGACAGCGTCGGCGTGGTCCTCATCGGCTGTCGCGTCGACGGTGGTGGCGACGGCGTAGCGGATGCGGGTTTCGTACTGGGCGCCTCGCTGTTTGGTGACGATGGCGCGATCCTGGGCGGACAGTTCCAGCGACGTCTGGTGGTCGACCTTCGGGGTGTTCCGGCTGCTACTGGCTGGGCGGCCGGGGGTGAGCAGGTCGAGGAGCCGGCCGGCCGGCCGGGGGGAACGGCCGGTGCGCAGCCGCCGGGCGGCGCGGCGGGCTTGCGCGACCCGGTGGCCGGTGACGGGCCGGGCGAGGATCTGCACGGCGGCGCGTTCGGTGCGGGCCAGGCCGACGGGGGCGCCGAGCAGGGCGCGGATCGGGTCAGCCGGGTGGTCGGCGCGGATCGGTAGCGCTTCTGGCCGAGCCAGCCGGCACTCTCCACCCGCCGTGAGGATGCGCCGGCCAGTCCGGGTGGTGAGCGGGAGCGGCGGCCGGGCGGGGCGGGTGCGGGTGTGGGCGCCGGGCCAGGCGGCTTCGAGGGCGCGTTCGACCATGCCGGATGGGACGACACCGGGAACCCAGATCTGGATGCGCACACCCTCGGAAGTGAACAGGTATTCCCAGGCGAGGTGCGGTCCTCCGAGCAGGCGTCGTTTCCAGGTCGGGCGGAGCAAACCAAGGAGATTTGCCCACAAAGCGGTGGCGCCGGCCGGGTCGACCGTGGGCGGGGCGAGCACGGTGACGCAGCGGGCGTTGGTGCGCAACCGCTGCTGGTAGTGCCGTCGCATCCGCCGGCGCAGGGTGAGCAGGCCGGTGGCGGTGACGGCGAGCAGCGGGCCGGCGACGGGCCCCCAGGTCAGCACCCACGCCTGGGCCTGCTCCGCCAGGTGGTGCACGGAGCTCCAGGGGTCGGTCAGGTAGGTGGCGATCGGCGACGAGGGCGTGGACGTCGCCGCGGCGAGTACGTCCATGGCTGTGATCTCCTGGCGGCTACGGCGGGGTCGTCACAGGGTGTCGAGGTAGATCTGGCCGTCGGGCTCGGCCGGATCGTCGGGACCGGCCGGCATGGCGAGGTCGACGAAGCCGTCGTCGGTGTCGCGGGCGTCGGCGGCGAGTTCGGCCGGATCGGTGGTGACCAGGTGGTGCTCGGTCGGGGAGGCCAGGGCCTGGAAGGCGACCCGCTGGGCGCCGGCGGCCAGCAGTCCCTGTCCCCGGTCGGCGGAGAGCAGGAACTGCCGTTCGCCCTGGGACAGGTCGAACACGGCGGTGATCTCGTCGATGGCCTGCGGTGCCTGTTTCAGCAGGATCTGGGTGGCGGCGTTGGTGACGATCGCCTTGCCGAGATCGGTCGCGAGCACGTCGGCGGTGTCCTGGGTGGCCACGGTCAGCCCGGCCCAGTACTTCCTGGCGCTCTTGGCCATCCGGAACAGGAAGTCGGCGCCGGCGGGCTGGCGCATCAGCAGCCACGCCTCGTCGACCACGACCAGCCGGGGCCGGCGGTCGGCGGGGTTGGACNNNGGCGGGGTTGGACACCCGCCGCCAGATCGCGTCGAGGACCAGCAGCGTGCCGATCGGTTTGAGTTCCTCGGCAAGATCGCGCAGCGAGTAGACGACGAGGTGCCCGTCGCCGCGGCCGGTGGACGGGCCGGTGAACAGGCCGGAGAACGCCCCTGTCGTGTAGGGGTGCAGCCGGGCGCCGAGTGTGACCGCGGCCGGGTCGCCGGAGCCGGTCAGGGTGGTGGCGAGATCGGCCAGCAGCGGCGCCGGCCGGCTCCAGCTACGTGGGTCGGAGCTGATCCCCGCCGCCTGGTAGGTGGTGGTGATCGCGGCGTCGAGGGCTGCCCGTTCGGCCGCCGACGGCTGCCCGACCAGCACCGTGATCACGGTGTGCAGGAACAGGCTGCGGCGCACCAGCGCGTCGCGGGGGGCGGTGCGCCGGCCGTCGGGGGTGGTCTGGATGGGCAGGTCGAACGGGTTGATCCGCACGTTGTCGGCGCCGAGGTGCAGGTAGGTGGCGCCGACAGCGGTGGCGAGCCGGGCGTACTCGTCCTCGGGGTCGACGACGTGGGCTTCGATGCCCCGGTACAGGCTGCGTAGCAGCTCGAGCTTGACCAGGTAGGACTTGCCGGCGCCGCTGCGGCCGAGGATGACCGCGTTGTGGTTGTCGATGTCGCCGAACCGGTCCCAGTGCACCAGCCCCTGGCTGCCGATGTTGAGCCCGTAGAGCACGCCGGTCGGGGCCAGCGAGATCGGGTCGGCGGGCGGCAGGTCCGGGGAGGTGAACGGGAACGCCGCCGAGAGGGCGGCGGTGTCGAAGGTGCGGCGCATCCGCACCTGGTCCAGGCCCAGCGGCAGGGTGCTCACCCAGCCTTGCAGGGACCGGTAGCTCGTCGGTTTCGCGTCCAGCAGCAGGCTGGCGGCCAGCGCGCGGACCGCGGCGACCTCGTCGGCGAGGTCTTCTTCGCTGGCGGCGTGCACGGTCAGGTAGAGGCCGAGCCGGTACAGCTTGCCTTCGCCGCGGGCGACGCGGGCGGACAGGTCGTAGGCGTCCTCGGTGGCGGCGTCGACCTGCGGGTCGGCCAGCCGGCCTTTCTCCTCCCCGAGCCGGCGGCCGGACTCCAGCCGGGCGAGCTGTTTTTTCAGCCGGTGGGCGGCGGTCACCGGGTCGATCGGCTCGACGTGGACGGCGACGTCGACCCGGCCGGGGTAGGTCGCCAGGGGCTGGAGCCAGCCGGCGTGGACCTCGCGGGGATAGCCGGTGATCGCCATGGTGGCGACGTGGTCGCCGCCGACGTCGAGGTGGCGGGGGTGGACGGTCAGCGCGTCCGGGACGAACGCCGCCGCCGCGCTGTCGCCCGGGTTGGCCGCGGGCCGGCGGCGGGCCCGGGCTGGTGCCGTCGTCGTCGGTGTGTGCCGCGCGCGTCGCATCGGTGGCTGCCTCCGTTTTCTTCTACAGCTCGTCCCAGGCGTGGCTGTCTGCGCCGGTCCGATCCGCCGGCGGGCTGGCGGTGTCGGGGGTGTGCCACCAGCCGGGGGCGTTCTCCCAGCCGGCGGGGCCGTCCGACGGCTCGTCCCAGCCGTCGGCGGCATCCGGGTCGCCGTCGCCGACGTCGGAGGTGATCACCTCGTCGGGGGCTGCCAGTGCCGCGGGTGGGAGCAGGCCGGCGGGGTTGCAGGCGGCGGCGAGCACGCTGGTCGCCGCGCCGGCGTCCAGCGGGGTGAGCACGATACCGGCGGGGGCGAGCAGGTCGGTGGCCTCGGCGAGCCGGCGGGCC
>NZ_JWIO01000053.1:8401-9517 GCF_001017755.1 Protofrankia coriariae | reverse complement strand
TGGCGGGCCGCGTCCGCCAGCGCCGGGTGCGCGAGCTGCCCGGCGTGGGCGTGCAGGTCGTGGATCTGCCCGGACAGGTCCGCCGGCATCGCCCGGACGAGGATCTGCACCGGGGCGGTCAGGGAGTGCAGGTAGCGGGCGAACACTCCGACGAGCGCCTCCTGCTCGCCGGGGGTGCGCAGGGCGAAGTTCACTGTCGAGCAGACAGCGATCACCGCGAGGCCGTCGGCGGCGAGGTCGATGACCCCGACACCGGTGGTCGCGGTGACGGTGCGGGCGGGCAGCCGCAGCGCCGCCAGGGCGTCGCCGCCTGGTCGTGTGCGGTGACGGCCGGAGCCGTGGGTCCGGGCGCGGGCGGCCAGCCAGGGTGGCGGGGGGACGACGCCTTCCGGGGCGTTGATCCGCTGGTGGGGGCTGGTGCGCTGGCGCAGGGCGGCCAGCAGCAGCCGGTCGAGGGGCAGCCCGTCGCGTTGGCCGAGGGCCAGGACGGTGGCGGTGACCGCGACCGGCAGGGCGGCGAGGGCGAACAGCGGCGGCGGCACGCGGGTGTGGGTGGCGGTCCAGGTGAGGTAGAGCCCGCCTGCGGTCAGGGCGAGGATCAGTACCTGCCGGGCGGTCAGGGACGCGACGAGGCGGTCTTCGCGGTCGACGTCCGCGGGAATCCGGACGGGATGGGTCATGCGGGCGGCTCACTCTCCAGGCTGGGATGGACGGGGCCGGCGTGGCATCCCCGGCAGGAGCAGCTGCCGGTGCCGTGGCGGCGCGGGCCGAGCCGACGCGGCCGGTGGGGAGGGACGCGGCGGGGCGGGCGTGGCCGGGCGGGGGGTGCGGCGCAGCCCCTCGAGCGGGAGCGTGTACTGGCCGAACCGGTCGGGGCGGAGGTTCTGGTAGGGGTCGAATGGCAGCTCCAGCTGCCGTGCCCGCAGCCCCGCTGAACGGCCGGTGGCCGGCCGGGACGCCGGCACGGGTGGGGAGGCAGCCGGCCGGGAGGGGCGCGGGGTACGGCGCAGCCCGTCGAGCGGCAGGGCGTACTGGCCGGTGCGATCCGGCCGCAGACCCGTATACGGGTCGAACGACAGCTCCAACTGTCGGGCCCGCGGCCCTACCGGACGGCCG
>NZ_JWIO01000053.1:6813-8343 GCF_001017755.1 Protofrankia coriariae | reverse complement strand
CGAACGGCAGGCTGAGCTGCCGGTAACCCGCTGCCTGCCGGGCCGGGCCGCCGGCCGGGCGGGGCTGGCGGGGCACGCCCCGGGCCGGGCCGGGCCGACGGACCCGCGGCACCCGGGTCAACGGCAACAACAGCTGCCCGTTCGCGTCGGCCTCGACCCGGGCATAGGGATCGGCCGGGCCGCCCCCACCCGGTCCTCCGCCACGCCCCCCGCGGCGGCCACCCCCGCGCGGGCCGCGGCCACCCCGCCCACCGGCACGCCCGCCGCCGCGTCCGCCGAGCAGGCCGAACGCCCATCCCAGGACGTAGGCGCGGGCCATCGAACCGACGACCGACCGGCGGTTGCTGATCCGGGCGGAGGCGAGGAACCAGAACGGGATCTTGAACAGGATGTAGACCAGGGTGAGGGCTGCCAGCAGGTTGACGATCCCGTCAGGGGTGGGGCCGAGCAGGCTGAACCCGCCCGGGGTGAGGAACACCCGCATGGTGGCGATCAGCAGCATGGACTGGGCGATCTGGATCGCCAGCACCGCGCCGAACGCGCGCCACCACCAGCGGGCCAGCCCGTCGGTCGCGGGCAGGGCGTGGCCGGCCAGCAGCAGCGGGGCCGCGCCGATGAGCACGACGGTCAGGACGACCCGGGCGATGTAGGTGCACAGCAGCGCGACCAAGGTCCCGGCGATGAACACCCCGAGGAACACCGCGAAGATCCCGGCGCTGACCGTCCGCCCGGGGCCGGGGATGATCGATCCCAGGATGAGGTCACGGAGCGTCACCGCGGTGCTGGTCGGGTCGAGGCCGTCGGCGAGCATGAGCCGGGCCAGCCCGTTGGCGACGTCGATGGCCTGCCCGGCCAGCGTCTGGGAGAACGCGGCGGCAAGGAACGCGACCGGGATGCGGGGGGCGATCTGTTTGAGCGTGGTGCGGGTCTGCACGGACTGGTAGGACATGACCACCACCCCACCGATCATGATCAGGGTGCTGTAGCCGGCGACGGTGATCTGCCAGGAGGTCGTCCACAGCTGGCCGATCGCGGGGAGCTGGTCGGGGGTGGGAGTGGCCAGCAGGGTGCGGCCGAGCAGGTCCAGCAGCGGGTTGAGCGCGGCGACCACCAGACCGCTGAAGAAGCTGTTGATCGCGCCGGTGATGCCGTCGACGATCCAGCCGACCACCCCACCGGACCCGCCGCCGTCGCTGCCAGGGGCGGTCGGGAGGGGCTGCGTGCGCGGGGGCGTCGGGGTGACTGGCGCCGGCGGGGAGGCGCAGGCCGTCGGCGCCGGCTGCCCCGACGCCGGCGTGCAGGGGTCGACGGCGGTGCCGGGTGGGAGCGGTGTCGGGCCGGGTTGGGGATTCGGTCGGTGCTGTGGTTGCACGGTCGGCGCCGGGGCCGGCTGGGGGTTGGGTTGCGGGGCCGGTTGGGCGACGGCCACCGCCTGCCCACCCACGACAAGGAACAGGAACAGGCCGACGGCCAGCACCCCCACCGCCCGCCGCCCACCCCGCCGGCGGGCCCGCCCGCCCCGGCGCGCCG
>NZ_JWIO01000053.1:0-6782 GCF_001017755.1 Protofrankia coriariae | reverse complement strand
AGCCGGCGGGGAGCCTCGGTCCGGCCGGCCAGTGGCACGCCGGGCATCCCCCGGCAGGAGCGGAGAGTGGGGGTGGTCATCGTCTACGCCGTCCCAACGAGCGCTTTGAGGATCTCCACGGCCAGCGGGGCGAGAGCGGCCAGGCCGTAGCCCCAGCCGGCATGTTTGAACGCGTCCTTGGCCTTGCCGACCTCACCGGGCTCGCCGCCGGAAAGGATGTAGCGGACACCACCGACGGTGAGGAACACCGTCGCCAACCCGGCGAGAATCCCCATGATCCAGTTGCGGATGTTGGTCAGGACGGTGGCCGGGTTGGGCGCGACCGGCGGCGGGGGCGGGATCTGCTGCGGCGGCACCTGCTGGGCGAACGCCACCACCGCGGCGAGCACAAGGATCAGCACGACGAGCAGCGCGACGGCGACCGCGCCGCCGCCGTAGCGTCGGAGCCGGCGCCGGCGGCACGCGCTCCCCGGCAGCCCGTGCTGCCGGGGGCCGGCCCGCCGTGCCGCGGCACGCGCGTCCCGGCCGGTGCGGGCCGTCGTCGGGACGTCGCGCCTGCGCGCGCGGGGGTGGCGCGGGAGGGTCAGACGCATGCGGGCACCCCCACACGGCGACGGGCGGCAGCGTTGGGAGCGCTCTGCCGCACCCCCCGATCGGTGACGGGCTGTGACTGTCCGGTGGGGGTGGTGGCGGTGGTGACCGGGCGGGCGGGGACCGGATCGTCCGGGTCGGTGGGGGTGGCGGGGTCGGTGAGGTCGGCGGCCAGGCGGCGTTCGGCGTGGGCGCGCAGCCGGGAGGCGGCCCGGGGCGGCATGCCGTGACCGGCCGCCCAGGCGCTGACCGGTGTGCTGTCCAGCCGGGTCGCGGCGATCAGGTCCGCCTCGGTCGGGGTCAGGACCCCGCGGGCGACCGCGCCCACCAGCACAAGATCGGGATGTCCGGTGGTGGACCGGTGCGCCCCGCCGCGGGAGTCGAACAGGTCCGGGTCCGGATGCGGTGCGGCCAGCGTCTGGGACACGGCGGCGAGGCCGGCCCGGTACGCCGCCCACCGCAACCGCACCATGATCCGCGGCAGGTCCAGGCGGACGGTGGCCAGCGCGGCGACGAACCCGGCCACCACCTCGGCGTGGATGTCGGCCGGGTCACCGGGGGCGTGGGCGGACAGCCGTCCGGCGACCGCCGCCAGCGCGGGCAGCGCCATCCCGGCGCAGCCCACCGTCCACGCCCCACCATGCGCGCGGGACCGGCGGACCACCTCCGCCCAGGCCGCGTCCCGCAGGGCCTGCGGGCAGCGGGCGGCCAGCAGCCGGTCGCGCAGCTCGTCCAACGGCACCGGCCGGTCCGGCAGACCGGGAAAGGCACACCCGTCCACCGCGAGCGGGGCCGGACCGGCGACCAGCAGGGCGAAGCAGTCCCGCACCGTATCCAACGGCCAGACCGCCGCTGCATCGAGATTCAGCGGTCGGGGTGCATGCGTGTCGTCATTCACGTTCGCCGTCCTTATGTCGTCGGAATCGACACACACAAGGAAGCCGTACCGTCGCCAGCGAAAAGCCAGAAAAATCTTCCAGAAACACCGGTATGATCTTTACGGTTGACGGATGAGGGCGCACAGGATGATCGCTGGCATGCTGCGACGCCCCGTCCCGCGAACCCCGTCAGCCCTGGCGGAAGAGTGCCACTGGCCTGCGGTTTTCAGCGAACGCTGGCAGCATGCTGGCATCGGCGCGGACACCGGTCGCATCCGTCCCGCGCTGCCAGCACCCGCTCCGGAAAAATCTCGGAAAAAGTTTCGGCTCCGGATCACGGCCGGCTGCCAGCATCATGCTGGCACCGCTTTGTACGCGGACGCTGGCACCGTACCCGAATACCAGCAAGGAAAATCTTGAAAAAAGTTGGCGGGTGACGCGCCGAACGGCCCCGGAAAACCGGTCTCTTCTTACGACGGCATGCACACGTCGACAAGGAGACCCACCGATGCCACCGCCTCCCCACCACGGCCACGACCCGGACACGCCGGTCACGGTGTGGCCGTGCCCACCCGCCCGGCAGCAAGAACACGGGCCCGCGCCGTCCTGGCTGGGTGCGGCCGTCACCCGGACCGCTGCCCTCTACACCCAGCCGGGCCAGACGGTCCTCCTGCTGGCTCCACCCGCCGGGAACCCGGTGCCGATGCCTGGTTCCCGCGCCGGGGAGGACGCCGCGGGCCGGCATCCCTTCGATGATCTGCCGCAGGCCGCGGAGGCGCTCCTCCGCCTTGGACGGCGGGTACGCACCCGGACCGCCAGCCCGATCCGCCGACCACCCGGACACGAGGAAAACCCGACGTCCCCGTCCGGACCCGGACTCGACCGCCACCATGCCGCCGGCGGGCGAACCGGACCGGGACCGGCCGACCGCGGACCGGACCGCGCCGACCTGCTCGTCACCGCGGTCATTCCGACGGCCAGCGGCTGGGTCCACCAGGTGGCCTGGGACGCGCTGCTCACCCCGACCGGCATCCTCGCCGTCATCACCCACGGTGACCGCAGAGGCGGGCGGTTTGTCGACCCGACCCCGCTGCTCGTGGACACGGCCTGGCGGGCCGGGCTGGTCCTGGCCGACCGGATCGTGCTCGTGGAGATCCCACTGGACAGCGACCACCCAACCGTCGATCTTTCTCATGGGCTGCTGCCGCCTCCGCTGACTGGATGTGGGGCCACCCGCCGGGTGCACTCCGATCTCCTGCTGTTCACGCCAGCGGAAACCTGCGCGAGTTCAGAGAAATTGAGGTGTTCTCAGCCCGAACCCAAGTGTCGGTGTGGCTCGCCGTCCGGTCTGGACGCTTGGGTTCGCGGTGACTCGAGCGGGTCGGTCTCGTGAGGGCGCGCCAGGAGGTGGCGTGCGTTGTCTGCGTAGCGGATCGCGGTGGTGTCGCTGACGCCGAAGACTGCCGCGACGTGCAGGGGGTCGGCGCCGGAGGTGAGTGCTTCCTCGAGCTGCCGGTCGATGCGCAGCCGTTCGAGGGTGGCGGGCAGTCCGCGCAGGGGTCGGGCGAGGAAGGGGTAGCTGACGGGTCCGAGTCCTCCGGCGGTGCACGGGCTGATGATCAGGTGCCGGTTGGCGGTGTTCGGCCAGCGGGTTCGGCGGTGTTCCAGCCAGGCCAGCAGGGTCTGGTGGGTGAGGTCGTCGAGGGGCCGGGCGTGGCCGGCGATGGTGATGCGGCGGTTGCCGAGGTCGACGTCGTCGAGTTGCAGGGCGCGGATCTGTCCGACGCGGGCGGCGTGGATGGCGGCCAGGGCGACGAACAGGCGGCCGTGCACGGTGGTGGTCGCTGCGAGGGTGCGGGCGAGTTCGTCTGGGCGCAAGGGCTGCCAGACCGGGTCGTCCCGCTGTGGGACGTGCAGGTGGACAGCGGGATTGCGGAAGATGATGTTCGTGCGTTTCGCCCACGCGAACAGCGACCGCAGGGCTGTGGTGGCCTTGTCGCGTGGGGAGCCGGTCAGCGTGTCGAGGTAGGCGATGACGTCGTCGCGGGTGATTTCACGCAGGTGGTCGTAGCGGGTCGACCAGGTCGTCAGCGCGGGCCGGATGGCGTGCAGGTAGTTGCTGACGGTGCTCGGGGTTCGGGCCCGGTTTCGCGGGCCGCCGTTCCGCAGCGTCGTGGCCCAGGTATGCGTGTCCCTGCGGATCGCTGGGGCGAGCCCGTCGAGTTCGGCTCGCAGCCACCGGTCAAAAGCCTGTTGCCGATCGTCGAGGACGACACCCATGACGGTGAGGATTTCGATGGTGTCGTCGATGTTCGTGGAGTGCTCGGCCACGGTCTCGTAGAAGTCGCTGACGCGGATCAGTTCTCCGTCGGTGTGCCCGGCCAGCAGCATGACCAGGGTCCGTTGCATTCCGCCTCGGACGAATGGCCCCCAGCCCCTTCTTTCGGCGAGGTTGTGGGCGATATACAGACCCCAGGCCAACCATGGGTTGTCGGGCGCCGGTCCTCGGCGCAGGTCGAACTGTCCGTACCGGTAGCGCCGACGGATCACGTGGTCGGAAAACGCCGGCTGGATGTAGCGGATCGTGGGCCGGCACGTGGGTGGTGGCGGGGGTTTTCGACCGGTCTCGTCGAAACGCCGCGGGGCCGTGTGGGTATCTCGGTAGCCGGCCATATCCGCGAAGAACAGCTGATGATGGCGAACCAGACGGACGTGGGGGATCAGCATTTTGTAGGTGCCCGTCGTGCGTTCCAGCCGTGCCTGACACCAGCACAACCGGCAGAACCCCTTCTTCAGTGGCTCGCGGCGGCGGCAGGCACCGCATTCGCCGACAGGATGGTCATAGCGGGGTGCAATGAAGTCGTAGCAGGCCCGGCACAGCCCTCGCCGGTAGGGCAGGCCCCAGGCCAGGCAGGAGGCACAGCTGGTCGCCGTCCTGGCGATACTGGCGTGCTGCCTGTCGGGTGGCGTCATACCCGCTCAGGTCGGCGGGAGCGAGCGGCCGTCACGGCGACGGGGTACCACCGTGGCGACGGAACTGGCGGCGGCGGTCCGTGGCGGCTCGACCTGACCCGGTCGCGTCACCTTCGCTGGCTCGGGTGTCAGCAGTTCACCGATCTCGCAGTTCAGCACGACGCAGATCACGTCAAGATCGTCGAGTTTGAGGGACACGGGCTGTCCCGACCACAGGCCCGACATCTTTCCCGCCGAAATAACCAGGCCGTGTTCGGCCAGCGCCCGCTGCAACTCGGACGCCTTCCAGATGTCGCGTTTCGCGGCGGCAAGCCGCAGATTCCATTTCACCGGATCAGCCCTTCCAGTCGCTCGGCGGCTCGTTCCTGCCCGGCTACCCAGGCGTCTTCGATGCGAGTACGGTGCACATGAACATAGCGCATCGTCGTGGCTACCCAGGAATGCCCGAGCATTTCTTGGATCGAGATGAGATCGACGCCATTCAGATACAGCTGGGAAGCGCAGTAGTGACGCAGGACGTGTGGAGTAAGTCTATTTTTCCATGTTGGCAGGTGCTCGGCCGCAGCGGCGGCCAGCCCGGAACGCAGCGCGTCATAGCCGACACGTGCGGGCGACCCGTCGACATTACGCCGCTCGGAGGGGAACAGCGGAGCGCCGTGACGGGTGTGGTCCGCGTCGAAGTGGCCCCACACGTCCTCGATGTACCAGCGCAACGTCCGGCCCGCGCGATTGATCAGCGGCACCATTCGTTCCCGCGGCCCCGAACCGTACGCGCCCTTGCCGTGACGGACATGGAGCTTGCCGAAGCGGCCCAGCTCCCATCGGACGTCCGCGAGATCCAGCGAGCGGGCCTCGTTCACCCGCAGCCCCACCTCCGCCATCAGCCGCGCCGCGGTGTAGTTGCGAGCGCTCGGAGCGAACTTCCGGCACGTCGCCAATTCTCGCGACCAGCCGGAGAACAACTCGGCTATCTCGCGGTCGACAGGAGGAATCCGCAGTCTGGCGTCTTTGCTTCCACGCGGCCGGTTCATCTCGTCCAGCGGACACTGAACAACGCGTCCGGTCATCCGGTGGAGCTCAACCTTGTGGCGCAACTCCACAAACTCGAAGTACGTGCCCAGCGCCGCCGCCCTGGCCAGCCGTGTTCCACTCGGCGAACCCCGCAGCACCCGACCGAAATAGGCGTCTGCGTCGGCCGGCTCCATCTCCCACAGCGCCCGGCCGAACCACGACCGGATCTGTTCCAGGTTCCCGACGTCGCTGCGGATCGTCCCGTCCGTCAGCCCGGCCGACGAGCGGGCGAGCACGAACCCCGCGAGCACGTCTGTCTCGAACATCGCCAACTCGTCGGCAGACGCCGCCGATGGCCGCTGGTCCCGCAGGTCGCGAACCACAGCGAGCGCCAACCCCAGCCCCTCACCTTCACCCGAACCATCGAGAGAGCATCCGACGTGAGGAACCTTCAGGAAAACCGAAGCCATGTCAACGAGGCGCGCCGGGTCATGGCGAGTCGGAACCGCCTGGTCAGGGGCAACACCGACCACAGACCACAAGCGAACCCCGGTGATGTCGTACTAATTTCCGTGGCCGGGACGGGGCCAGAGCGGTGATCCCCGAACCGGCCGGCGGGCCGACCGGCCGCAGGTGGCTGTCGGTATGGCCGACCGGCCAGCACGACCTGGCACACCAGCTCACCGCAGGGGGCTACCTGCCCGCCACCACTGCGGACACGGCGGCGATCCCACCGGCCGTGGCCGCCCACGCGATCGCCGCCTACACCCGGCCGGGGGACACCGTCTACGACCCCGACTGCGGCGCCGGCACCGTCTGCGTCGAGGCGCTGCGCGCCGGTCGGCACGCCGTCGGGCTGACCGGCGATCCCGGCTGGTGGGACCTGGCCCGCGGCAACCTCACCGCCGCCAAGACACGCGGTGCCCCCGGAGACGGCATGGTCCTCGACCAGTCGCCGTCGGCCCGGTCCTGGACCGGACTCGTCCGCCCGGTGGACCTGGTCCTGACCACGATCCGCCCACCCGGTCCCGGGCACGGGACCGCCTGCCCGTCCGGGGACGGTCCGGACTTCTCCAAGGGCGGCCCGGACCGCGCCGGGTCGGACCAGGTGCGCGCCGCGCTGTCCGGTCTCCCGGCGGTGACACGCCCCGGCGGCCGGCTTGTCGTCGTCCTCCCGCCCGACCTCCGCGGCGCCGGACGGGTCGACCTGGCCTCGCTCGTCCTGGACGCCGGGCGCGGGATCGGGCTCGTTCCCGTGGAGCGGTGCGTCGCGCTCACCACCGCCCTGCGCGGCGCCACCGTGGCCATCCCCCCGGCCCGGCCCGCCGG
>NZ_JWIO01000054.1:22492-28886 GCF_001017755.1 Protofrankia coriariae | reverse complement strand
GGCAAATCTTAGTCCGGATAAGGCAGCCGATGACGGTGAGGTCGACAGCGGGGGCGATTGAGGGGGGCGATGTAGGGCGGTACGCCGAGCGTGATACCGAGTGCCCAGACGTTGCCGAAGGAGAACAGGAAGCTCAGTGCGACGACGGTGATCATGGATGCGGTGATCGTGCGTGCGATGGTTCTGCTGCGGCTCGCCGGGTTCGTCGAGGGCGCTACCAGGTTCGGGAGGCTGACCGGGCGTGGCATCAGACCGCACCGCCCGAGGTTCCGACTCGGAAGTTGCCCTCGATGACGAGTCGGCCGGAGCGGGCATGCCTGGTCAGATCCGCACTATTGTGTATCGAATCCCGTTGGGGGCACCACGCAGACCCGTGCATGATTATCTTCCTCCGTTACTACAGGTCAGCTTGTCATCGCAGGCGAGTTCGATCTGCCGGCCCAGCGGAGCGAGCGGTGAAGCGGGCGCCCAGCTACGCCAGCCCCACCGTCAAAATGATCATTTTTCTGATCTCTCCTACTTATGACGTCGAGGAGGTATGCGTCGCACTTCTCGGGCTCGACCCTGCTCGGGACGACCACGACAGCCCCTACTCCAGTAAGCATATCCATGTCAGAAGTCGGCTTTTCAGGACACTTCCGGAGCTGACTGAACTCGCCCGCAGGATCATCAAGGAATACGGAAGCGACGAGTTGGAGACTATCCTCAGTCAGCTTGGACCCACTGGCGTCTCCGGTGAACCCAAGAATCTCATCTTCGCGGCCAACGGCCCGAAACCCCGCCTCGTTCTTCGTGACGCCATCAACAACGTGATCGAGATCGTAGAGAACGCTGAGCACTGCCTTGTCTACGACCGGCCGCTCGGGGAGATGGGACTGTCTTGGCGGGCGCTCACCAACTGGTGGACGCAGACCACGGCCCTTCTGGGTGATGAGTAAGGAGAACGCACGCTCCACACGTCTGTGATCGGACCACACCGCCACGTGTGGGCAAGCCTGTCAGGAGGTGAGGATGGAGATACCGTCTCCGAGCAGTTTCAGTCCGAGAACGAAGAACAGGACTGCCATCACGGCGACATTATGCTGGGCTGCCCAGTCTTTCCAATTGCCGAGCGTGGTTTTGGCTCGCTCTCCCCCGAGGAGGAAGACTCCCAGTGGGGCCAGCAGGCCGAGGGTGGCGATCAAGACGAAGATTGCCAGCGATGCTATCTGCTGCCCGACCGGCAGCCCGGCTGAGCCAATCGCGGCGCCCGCGGCGATGGTCAACGGGGCGTTCTTGGCGTTGAGCGCGGCCAAGGCCGTTCCGAGTCCGAATACCTTGACCGGTGTGAGGCGGTCGATCGCGTCCATCCACTTCGGCAGCTGGGCTTGCGAGGGATCCGCCGGGCGCCGGTGCCATTGCCGGGCGCCGAAGAGGACGAGGAGCACGCCCAGAGCGAGCTTGAGAGCTCCCACCCAGGTGGCCGGGTGATTGTGGGCGGAGGCGCCTCCAGGGGAGGCGATCGCCAGCATCACCGCGCCCAGTGCCGAGAGTCCCAGAATCCAGCCGGCGGCGAACAGCAGTCCGTTGAGGCGTCCCCGAGGCGTGGCGAGTATGAGGATGATCGCGATAATCGGGAGCGGGCTGATCGCGACGCCGGCCGCAAGACCCAGCACGTCACCGAGAACTTTGCCCATGGTTACCTCCAGAGGGAGTCAGGGTAACGGTCCAGTTGAGCAGGGCTTGGCGGAAGCGGGTGACCCGACCGCCCGGGCGGGCAGCCGTGGGACTGTCGTTGGACGTGCCCCGGGCCTGCAGAAAGACCCCGGACGTGGGCCGCAGCCTTCCCGAAAGCGGTCCTTCTGAACAGCGAGCTCCTCGGCGGTCGGCACCCGTCCCGCAGCTTGACCAGACGTTCCGGACTGCTGAGCGCCTCATCGCTCAAACCGGCTGACGGTGCAGTCGGGACGGCGCCTGGGCGGAGCGGCGGGTTGTTACGCGGTCGGCTGCGCGGCTGTCTTCTCGGCCACGCGGAAAGGGCTGACCGAGAACTGACGACGATGTACTCGGCAGAGGTCCGCATTCCATCTTCCTGCGCCTTTCCGGATCTGTCCTCGGGAGCTTCTCGGAACGCGAGGACCTTGACCCTGAGGTGAGGATTTCCGACGATTCCTGGAGTGGTGAGGGCATGCGGAACCATGCTGGGATCCCAGGAACGCCAGCACGGCAAAAATAATCATGATATCGGACGCGTTCAGCCCGTCAGGCATCCTCTGCTACGGCCGCCACCGGGTCTACTCGGCGCAGGCCAGCCAACCGGTCCAGAACCACGGAAAGATCTCCCCCCCTCGGCTTGCGACACACCAACGCACCGCCCGGGGAGGTCCTACCAAAGATTCTGAGGTACGCGCTCACGGCAGCAGGACAGGATTCATCAGGATCTCCGCGTCACACTGGCCTACGGGCTCACAGCACCACAGTAGCGACGACGTCGGACCGGACGGCACCAACATCCTCATCGGGACAGGGTGCCGGCGCAAGTCGGCATGGTCACTGGCCTGCTCGTAGCCCGCCGTGGCGCCTTCCCCGAACTCGACAGCAAGCCGGCACTCAAGAACACTCTCTTTCTCCGCACCGTGACGGACGAGGCACGCCTCTACGGCCCGTGGGGCACGGACCGTAGCCGGCCGGTGTCGGGGAATCGTGAACTGATCAGGCTGGACCCCGCAGTGCCGGAGCCTCTCGAGGATCCGCCCCGGGCAACCACATCACCCATGGCGGGAGATGCGAGGCGGCGCGTGCGCGGTCAGGATTAGTAGTGAGGGCGATGGCGCCCATATTCGAGCGCTTGGTGGCCTCTCGGACCGATCCGTGGCGGGAGAACCTCACGATGACTGCAACGACAGGTACAGGCCAGTCAGCTCAGCCCGAACGCCCGGGCATGAAGGATGGGGTCTGTGGCGAGTTCACCGTCTTTACCAAGATCAAGACGGGCCACGCGGATGCGCTGCGTAAGGATCTCGCCAAGATCGCCAGCGCGTCGGCTGACGAGGGGAACCGTGCGGCGATGCGTCAGATCGGCACCCTGCACGACGCACGCCATGTGATATTCGACAACGAGACCCGGTTTATGTTCGCCAGCGTCTTCGACGGCTCCTGGGACACGTACATCGACGACTTCGGCAAGACGGCAGTCGGGGCGAACTTCGACAGGGTCTTCTCACACAGCGAAGGGTTCCCTGGTGTCAGCGATCCAGGGGTGAAGGACTGGTTCGTCGCCCACCAGGAGCCCGCGGGGGTATTCGTCAGCTCCTATCCCGATCTGACCGTTCAGCAGATCTGGAAGGACCAGCGAGTGAACGAGGCATTCCAGAAGGTGCTGGACACCCCCGAGTTCCGGGCGGCGCTGGAGAACCCGGCCAACGCGGAGTTGCTGACCACGCCTGCCTTCCAGAAGCTGATGGAGGAAGCCGCGCGCTAAGAACCAGGACATAACCAACCCTCAGAGCCGACCCAACATCGGTGGACCGCGTAGGCGGGCGTCGGCCGGCCGCCNNGGGCGTCGGCCGGCCGCCGCAGGGCTGCCCAGGCTGAGTCCGATGTGGAGGCACGACCGATCATGAACACGGCAGACAGCGGCAGCGCGGCCGGCGTGGGCGTCGAGATCGACGACGTGCAAAGCGGGGCACTGCGTCCACGGCCGGTGCCGTACGAGGGAAAGTTCATCTTCCTGCGCGTCGATGACCGCCACGCCGGGCGCGCCCTGCTGCGGCGGCTGCTCCCGGTGACCGCGGGTGGTCTGCCCAGCGTGGACCGGAGCCAGGACGCCTGGGTAGCTGTGGCGTTCACCTACCAGGGGCTGGAGGCCCTGGGGGTACCTCAGGAGTCGCTGGACAGCTTTCCGCAGGCGTTTCGTGAGGGCATGGCCGCTCGGGCGGAGCGGATCGGCGACGTGGGCGAGAGCGCCCCGGCCCGCTGGGAGGCACCGTTCGGAACAGGCGATGTTCACATCGCGTTGAGCGCCCTCTCTTCCGATGCGGCGCAGCTGGACAAGGAGCTGGAGCGGGCCCGCGTCGCCTACCAGGACACGCCCGGTGTCCAGGTGATCTGGCAGCAGGAGGTCCACCAGCTCCCGACCGGGCGCACCACCTTCGGCTTCCGCGACGGCATCAGCCATCCGAACATCGAGGGCGTCGGACTGCCCGGCTCCAACCCGCAGGAAACCCCCATCAAGGCCGGCGAATTCATCCTCGGCTACCCCGACGAAACCGGCAGCCTGCCGCCCATGCCCAGCCCTGATGCGCTGGGGCGCAACGGGACCTATGCGGCCATACGCAAGATCCACACCAACGTGGCGGCCTGGCGCCGATACCTGCGCGCGAACACCTCCAGCGCCGAGGAGGAGGCACTCCTGGCGGCCAGGATGGTCGGGCGCTGGCCCAGCGGAGCGCCACTGACACTGACGCCGGAACACGATGATCCAGAGCTGGGGGCAGATCCGCACCGGAACAACAACTTCCTGTACCGGGAGAACGACGATCGCGGCTTCCGGTGCCCCGCCGGTGCGCACATCCGGCGTAACAACCCCCGCGATGCCACCATCATCGGCGACGCACGGATGCACCGCCTCATCCGGCGCGGCACCACCTACGGCCCGCCGCTGCCAGAGGGCGTGCTGGAGGACGACGGCGCCGACCGAGGCCTGGTCGGAGTCTTCATCGGAGCCCATCTGGAACGGCAGTTCGAGTTCATCAAGGCCGAGTGGGTCAACGACGGCAACTTCATCGGCTACCCCGGCGAGAAGGACCCGGTAGCCGGGCATCACGACGGAACCGGCAGCGCCACCATCCCGGAGAAGCCGGTCCGGCGCCGCCTGCGGAACCTGCCCAGCTTCGTGGTCACCCGAGGCGGCGAGTACTGCTTCCTGCCGAGTCTGCGCGCCCTGCGCTGGCTCGCCGAACTGGAGGACTGAGAGCAGTTCCTGCCCCTTAAGGCCCCACCACGCTCTCCGAGGAGAGGTCGAAGTCATGGCAGCACAGTTCGTCCCCTACACGCCCGACGTCGAAGACGATGACCCGCACTTCGACCAAAACCTGCAGACGGTGATCGAAAAGACCGAGAACTACATCATCGAGTCGCTCAAGGCCGGTAGCACCGGACGGGCCCTCCGCGACGCCCATGCCAAGGGCTACGGGCTGGTCCGAGGGCAGGTGGAGATCCTGGCCGGGCTTACCCCCGAGTACGCCCAAGGCATCTACGCGACTCCGGGAACCCACGATGCGCTCATCCGCTTTTCCAACGGCTCGCCTCACGCCGGAGCCGACGCGCGACTGGGCAGCGCCACCGGATTGGCACTGAAAATTTTCGACATCAACGGCCCGACCCTGCTGGAAGACGAACCGGACACAGGCACATTCGACTACGCCAACATCAACGCACCGATCTTCTTCTGCAACACGGTCGAGCACTACCTGTTCATCCAGGAATTGTTTCTGAACGCGCCGACCTATTTCTCCCAGGGGCGACCCGGCGCGCACCGTTTCTTTACCGAGTTCGTGACCGGAAAGGGAACACTGGACCAGGACGACTGGGCCTGGGACGAGTTCCTGGCCTTCCTTCGCCTGTCAAAGATCCCCCCGGTCAACGTACTGCTGTCAAGCTACTGGACGATGGGCGCGGTCAGGCACGGGGACTACATCGCCAAGGTGCGCATCGCCCCCGACCCGCTCTCCGCCGCTGCGGTGGTCCGGCGTGCCATCGACCCGGCCTCCGCGTCGGAGGTCTTCCGACCGGCCCTGCAAGCCGAGTTGCAGGAGCGGCCCTACGCCTTCGACATCCAGGTCCAACTCTGCACCGACCTGGAGCGCATGCCGGTGGAGGACACCACCGTGGAGTGGCCCGAGCAGCTTTCGCCGTCCGTCACCGTGGCCAAGCTGCGGCTGCCACAGCAGGACATCTCCGACCCGGAAAATCTGGAGAAGATGGACGCGCTGTCCTTCACGCCCTGGCGGGTCACCGCCGAGCACGCACCCCTGGGCAACATCATGCGGGCCCGCAAGGAGGTCTACCGGCGCTCCTCCATCGAGCGCCACAAGCTCAACCAGCAGCCGCGCAAAGAACCGCGCAGCGCCGACGAGGTACTTGGCCCGGCCCACCACAGCGACGACGCGCCAACCAAGGCGGCCGGCCCTCACAGCCCGATGCCGTCCACAGCCTGACCACAGGTCTGGGCGGGTATCAGACAGAAGGGCCAGCTAGTGCTGCGTTCCTCAAGGCTAGGGTAGATCGGACGAACCGGGATATCACCGTGCTTTGACAAGGGGCACGTCATGCCTATCGTTCTGTCTGCACGGGCGCCGCAGGACCTGGTCGAGGAGAAGAAGATCCGTCAGCTGGCGGGTGCCCGCCACGCCCC
>NZ_JWIO01000054.1:19155-22486 GCF_001017755.1 Protofrankia coriariae | reverse complement strand
GCGGGTGCCCGCCACGCCCCGGCCGACTGGATCCTGCGAGCCCGGATCATCACGGCCAGCTGGGACGGTCACCGCACCGGCCAGATCGCCGCCGCGGTGCATCGCCACCCCAAGACCGTCCGGTGCTGGCTGCACCGGTTCAACGCCCACGCGAAACCCTGGATCTGGGACGCCCCGCCCCACCGACCCGGAAACTCCGCCGCCGCTTTGTCTACTGCCTTTGAGGAACGCAGCACTAGGGAAGTCCCCGCCGCTTGCCCAAGCCACGGGCCCTGTCTCTGATAGCATCAGATATCATTGGGAACTGCGGTCTTCCGCCTGGAGGTGTGGCCGATGTCCGACGTGCTCATTCGTGACGTACCCGACGACGTGCTGGCCGCCGTCGAGGCGCATGCCGCCAGGCTCGGCCTGTCCCGCAACGAGTACCTTCGCCGGCAGCTCGCCCAGGACGCGGCGCGCTCGGTCACTCCAGTGACCCTGGACGACCTGCGCTGGTTCAGCACCACGTTCCGTGATCTCGCCGACCCGGAGGCCATGCGGCAGGCCTGGGCGTGACCGCCGCAGCCGAGACGACGCGGCGCTGGCTCATCGACAAGTCCGCGCTCGTCCGACTGAGTGAGAGCCCCGATGCCGACCAGTGGTTGTCCCGTATCCAGCAGGGCCTGATCCGGATCACGACGGTCACGATCCTGGAAGTCGGCTTCTCCGCGAGATCCGCTCAGGATCTTCATGTCAGGTTACGCCGGCCACCGATCTCGGCGACGCCCGTCGAGAACACCACGCCCCGTATCGAAGCCAGGGCCGTCGAGGTCCAGGAACTGCTCGCCGGTACCGGGCACCACCGCGCACCGTCCGTCCCCGACCTGATCATCGCCGCGACAGCCGAACTCGCCGGAATCGTGCTGCTGCACGTCGACAAGGACTTCGAGCTGATCGCCGCGGTCACCGGACAGCCCACCGAACGACTCCGCCTGCCGTAGCAGGTAACGGCCGGCCCCGTATCCGGACCTGTCATGCCGCCTGGCCCGGGACGGTCTCGCTATGCTTGCTCGAAAGGGCTGGATTCCCAGGCCATTTCCGGGAGATGTGCCATGACCACGGAGATGGTCGCCCCCGCCTGGATGCACCAGCAGATCACTGCCGAGCAGTATGACTCCTGGTCCGAGGAGCAGTGTTCAGGCATCGAGATCGTGGACGGGATGGTCGTCATGACCCCCGGCGCCTCCCCCCGGCACAACCGACTGGCCCGGATCGTCGCGAATGTCCTGGACTCGGCCGGTGGGGTGGAGTGGAACGCCGACACGGACTTCGACGTCCAGCTTCAGGACGTGCCACTCACCAACCGTCGTCCCGACGTGGTCGTATACCGCGCCAGCATGATCGACAATATGCGGAAGGACAGCGGGCCGAACCCCGACGGAATCCGGTGAAATCAAGTCAAATATCCGCTCGGACCAGTTCCGGGGTGCGCAGCAGCGGGAGGAGCTGGTCGCCGATGCGGGCGGCCTCTCGCTTGTAGGGGGTGTCGGAGAGGACGAAGTGGGTGATGCCAAGGTCGGCGTACCGGTGCAGGGCGGTGGCCACGTCGTCCGGGGAGCCGACCAGCCAGGTGGTGCCCGCGCCGCCACCGCCATACCGGCCGGGGGNNNNCCGCCATACCGGCCGGGGGTGGTGTAGAGGCAGGAGTCGAGCACTTCGCCGTGTTCGGCGAGGTCGAGCAGCCGCTGCTGGCCGACGGCCCGGCGCCGTCTGGGATCGTTGTGCTGGTCGACCTCGCGCGCCATCAGCGCCACCTTCGCCTCGGCGTCCCGCCAGGCCGCCTCGGTGGTGTCCCGGACCAGGGTCGTGATCCGCAGCCCGAACTCCAGCGGGGCGTGGGCGCGGCCGATGGAGGAGCTCAGCGTCTTCAGCCGGTCGATCCGCTCGGCGATGCCTTCCAGCGGCTCGCCCCAGAAGAGCTGGACGTCGGCCTCGGCAGCCGACACCCGCTCCGCGACAGCCGAAGCGCCACCGAAATAGAGCCGCGGATGTCGGCCCCGCTCGGCGAGGTAGGGCCACGGGCACACCGTCGAGTTCTCGACGGCGAAGTACTCACCACGGAACGTGACGTTCTCCTCGGACCACAACCGCCGCACGAGCTGGAGGAACTCCCTGGTGCGGCCGTACCGGCGGGCCGGGTCGTTCTGCGCGTCACCGTAGGCGCCAAGGTTGTCCAGACCGCTGACGATGTTGACAAGCAGGCGGCCGCCGCTGAGCTGGTCGAGAGTGGCGGCGGCGCTGGCGAAGTGCGCCGGTTGCCAGTATCCGGGCCGGATCGCCGCCAGCGGCTGAAAGGTGGTGGTACGGGCGGCCAGCGCGGTGGCCACGGTGAACGTGTCCGGGCGGCCCCAGCCCGTCCCGATGAGGGCACCGCCCCAGCCGTGGTCCTCCGCGGCGCGGGCGAGGTCGGTGGAGAAGTCGAGGGTTCCCCATCCGTCGCGGGTGTCGTCGCCGCGGTGCCCGGGCTCAATGGTGTTGGGGACGTACCAGAGAAACTCCGTGCCCATCTGAAGACCTCCCATCTGAAGACCTTCCGTCTGAAGACCTCCGTCGTATCCGGTCTCGCGCGATCCGCGCGGCCGGTTGAGGACGCCGTCCCGTTCAGCGGGTTCAGCGGGTTCACCGGGTAGCCGCCATCCAGCATTAACATGCCGCCTACCGGTATGGCTGAAAAATTCACCAGATTGTTCTGTTGATGGCTACCAGGCGGTCAGGAGCCGAGCCGGGTTGCAGCTGGGCAGGCCCGGTAGCTGGGTCGTCGTTCGCGTGACGGCGACGGGTACCGGGGTGTCGCCGCCGGCCGCGTACCCGGCCGGCTTGCCGTGGCCGACCGGCCCTCCGATGCCGAGCGCGAGGCCGGACGCGAAGCCGGGTCAGGCCGCGGGTCCCAGAATGCGGGACGCGTCCCCACCGGGCGAAGCGTCGGTTCTCACCTGGTGGAGCCCCGCGGCCGGAAGAGCGACGTGAATCCGGGGCCGGCTACCGGCATCACCGACCCGCGAACAAGAGGATTTCACTACGTATTTCGTTCAGTTCTGCTTAATCGGCAGGATTGTTTGACATCGGCCGGCCAGCCGGTAAGAATTCGCCCGACCCGATGAAAGAGAGGGCCGATGACCACCGCTGCCGTCGATGCGCAACATGTCATCACCGCCGAGAAACCACGGAAGAAGCTTTCGCTCGGACGTGATGTCGTGCTGCTTGAGGTGCACCGCGACGCTTCCACCGGCGTCACCGAGCGCATCCCGAGCGCGCACGTCGTCTCGCTGGCGGCCCAGCTCGCCGGGCCGCC
>NZ_JWIO01000054.1:16655-19129 GCF_001017755.1 Protofrankia coriariae | reverse complement strand
GCCGCCGGCACGGCGGCGGGCTGGACGCGATGACGTCCCTGGACGAGGCCACGGTCCTCGACATCCACACCCACTGGCAACCGACCGGCTGGACGGGCTGGAGCAACGCGACCTGGCTGGCCCCGGGGGAACCCGACCCCCGCGAGGACCTCGCCGGTCTCGCGGCCGAGAGCAGAGATGCCGGGGTCGACCTGCGCGCGCTCAGCGCGCCGCTCGAGTCGCTGTTCGGCCCGGACGGGGACGTCGAACCGGCGCGCGTGAACGCGGTGAACGAGTACCTCGCCGAGCGTCTGGATCCGCATGACCGGTTCCTCGGGCTGGCCACTGTCGACGCCTACGCCGGCGAGGCCGGAGCCGAGCAGGCGCGGTACGCGATCGAGGAGCTGGGGCTGCACGGCCTGGTGCTGGACTCCTCCCGCTACGGGAAGTTCCCTGGCTCTCCCGAGGCGTTCCCGGCCCTGGAGCTGGCCGCGCGGCTTGGCGTGCCGGTGTTCGTGCATCCCGTCCAGTCCCCGCGGGCCGAGGTGCTGCGCCAGGCCGCGGGATGGCCCGGCAACTCGGCCGGACGCGGTCTGGAGAACGGGGTGGCCTTCCTGTCCGCGCTGCACGCGGATCTGCCCACCCGGCTTCCCGACCTGCACCTGGTGTTCACCGCGCTCGGGCACGGCGCGCTGTTGTACGCCGTCGACGAGCTGGCCGAGCACTGTCGGCGGCTCGGCGACGGCAGTGCCGGGGCGAACATCTACTTCGACACGATGCGGTTCAGCGCCCCGCTGCTGGCCTATTTCGGCGCGGTCCTCGGCGCCGAACGGATCATCATCGGCAGCGACTGGCCGATCCACCGCGACGCGGCGCAGCCGCGCATCGACGACACGCTGGCCGCGGCCGGGTTCGACGCCCGGGAGCAGGAGCTGATCCGGATCGGCAACGCCCGGCGACTGTTCCAGCTCCGCGGCGCCCGGCATGCCGTGAGCCCTCAAGCCACCGTGGGAGGACAGGAATGACCGTCACCGCTCGCTACGCGGATCCGGAGGCGACACTGGGCGTCGCCAACGAGGTGATCGCGCTACAGCTCGCGCACCGGTCGGTGCGCAGCTTCACGCCCCGGCCGGTCACCGAGGACGAACTGGCCGCGCTGGTCGCGGCCGCCCAGTCCGCGTCGACCTCGTCCAACCTGCAGGCATGGAGTGTGGTCGCCGTACGGGACCCGCAGCGCAGGGCCCGGCTCGCGGCACTGGCGAGAAATCAGCGGTTCATCAACGAGGCGCCGCTGTTCCTGGTCTGGATCGTCGACCTGAGCCGGGCCCGTAGGCTTGCCGACCGCGCGGGCACGACACTGGACGCCACCGACTACCTGGAGTCGACGATCGTCGGCTTTGTCGACGTCGCCTTCGCGGCGCAGAACGCCGTTGTCGCGGCCGAGTCGCTCGGCCTGGGCACGGTGTTCGTCGGGGCGATCCGTAACCATCCCGAGGACGTCGCGGCCGAACTGGGCCTGCCGCCGCACGCGGTGGCGGCGTTCGGGCTCGCGGTCGGCACACCCGACCCGGCCGAGCATGCCGGGATCAAACCGCGGCTGCCGCGGGCCGCCGTCCTGCACCACGAGCGGTACGATGCCGCAGCCTCCGACCTGCACATCCCCGTCTACGACAGGCGGCTGGGCGAGTACAACGCCCGGTACGGGCTGCCCGGTGCCTGGAGCGATCGTGTGCTGGAACGGCTGGCGGGCCCGCGGTCGCTCTCCGGCCGGGACCGGCTGCGCGCGGCGCTGGAGCGCCTCGGCCTGCCCTCCCGCTGACCGGATGACGACGAGCCCGCGCGTTGACCACCACCCACGCTGATCGCCCCGCGCACGGGCAACCGTGCTCGATCAGCCGCGCGAACCCACCGAGTCGGCGATGCCCGTACCGGTGCGGTTGGGGCATCGGCCCGTTTCCCGTAGGAAGCGGCCTCGCCCGGCTGTGGTGAAACGGCCTGCCGGCCGGACCGTTCGGGTCAACGTGGCTCCAGTAGCTTCTCTTGTCCATCCGACACCGCGGGCGGCCACGGGCCCGGGCTACCGGGCGCTCTGCGCGGGCCGGGTACCTGGTCGTGTGGGACGATACTCCTGGTCCTGAGGATGTGACTGAAAAAGAAGAGGGGGCGGCTCATGTCCGACAAGCCGACCAACCAGGACAATCTGCAGGATATTCGGGAAAAGGCCGAAAAAATCGCCGAAACTCACGGCAACAAGATCGCCGAAGGGCTGGAGAAGGCCGGCGACCTCATCGACGAGAAAACCGGCGGCAAGCACGGCGAGAAAATCGACACCGGCGTCGACAAGGCCCAGGACTTCGTCAGAAAACTCGGCGACAGGAACAACTGAGTGTCGGGGCGGCTGGCACTCCCACCCAGCCGGTCGCCCCACCTACCCGACGTCGGGCCCACAACGAACACAACACCGAGCCATTCATACCCCACCGGGCTCGGCGGGT
>NZ_JWIO01000054.1:14586-16647 GCF_001017755.1 Protofrankia coriariae | reverse complement strand
CCCCACCGGGCTCGGCGGGTACGGGTGTTGGACCGTGAGGTCCGCCGTTTCGGAACGGCCATCAGCATTCCCCTCCGGTGGACGACGGACGGCCCGCGACGAGTGGCGGAGCGCTCGGGGCCGGCCTCACCAGCTCGACTTCCGGATCCCGGGCAGTTGGCCGGCGTGCGCCGCGCATTCATGAACCAGCCGAACGGATCAGCTGAAGCCGACTATGAGTCCCCACACCACGACGATCCAGCCGTGGAAGGCGAGTTTCAGCGCGAACGGAGCGTGCCTGAGCTCCATGAAGTGCATGCCGACGAGGTGGAGCTTCGCCGCGACGACAGTCATGATGAATGCTGTCGTGGCTACGCCGCGGGCGCTTTCGGACTCGGCGAACCACGACGAGCCGGCCGTCAGCAGCAGGAGCCCGACGAACACCAGCCGGACCAACTGGCCCGGGGTCACCGCGCGCAGGCGCGAACTCAGATGAGATAGAGCAGCGGGAACAGGACGATCCATAGTATGTCCACCATGTGCCAGTAGGACGCGCACGCCTCGACCGTCGTGGTCTTCGGATGGCGTGCCGGGTTTCTCGTCATCTTCCGCAGAAATGCGAGCACACACATACCGACGGCGACGTGGAGAGCGTGTATTCCGGTCAGTACGTAGTAGTACATGTAGAACGCGTCCGTCGCGGGGGAAATACCGGCGTGCAGCTTCTCGCTGTATTCCAGGACCTTTCCGCCCATGAATCCAAGGCCGCAGAGCAGCCCCAGCGTGAAGAACTTCGACGCCCGGCCGAACCCGCTGGCCCGGACCGCCTGGACGGCCTGCACGACGAACAACGAGCTCGCCAGGAGAATTATCGTGTTGACGAGCCCGATCGTGATGTTCAGATGCTGCTGTGACCGGGCGAACAGCTCCCGGTCACCAGCACGGGCGTCCATGAAGATCGCAAAGAACACTCCGAACATCGACATCTCGCCGAGGACGAGAACCCAGACGCCAACCTCACCGGGCACGTGTGGGGCATGGCTGCCCTCACCGGGTACAGGTGGAACATGGCCGTCCTCACCAGGCGCACGCGGGGCGTGGCCCCGCGGTTCGGGAGCCTCGACCCGGGTGCCCGACGACGGCGAGTACACCGACGTCGACCGTTCAACCCGCATGCGCGCCCGAGGCGTTCTCAAGCCGCCGCGTCTGCTCCTCGACCGTCCCGCGATAGGTGGCCCAGGCCATCACGAGCAGCCACACACCGAATATGAACAGCGGAATCCAGAACACCAGCACGCCGTGGTAGGCGAACGGCCCCGTCTTGAAGAACAGCATCAGGATCACTGCCAGGAAGAGGAAGCACTCCAGCACGTTGAAGTAGGCCACCCAGCGCGGGAAGACCGGTTTCGGCCCGGTGTCCAGCAGCACCGCCAGCGCAATGGCGCCGCTCTGCAGGACGAACGGCATGAACGGCATGAACAGCAGGATCCAGCCCAGGTCGTGCAGTGTCTGCGTCGTCTCGGGGCTGCGCTCCGGGCGGAACGAGGCGGCCGCCAGGACGAGCATCGGCACCCACAGGAACTGCCAGGCCGCCAGTCCGGAACCGAACTGCAGGTAGGCCAGGCTCTTCTGCTCAGGACGAATACGTAACATCTGGCGCAGGATCACCGTGATCAGTGGACCCCAGACCATGAATCCGATCAACGTCAGAATGATCCCGAAACGGATGAGATTCGTGTCGTCCCGGTAGAACTCGGCGACCTCCTCAGCGGACCAGTTGGCGGGCACCGCCGGAATGTAGCCGGCAATCAACAGGCCCAGAAACATGAAGACCACGCCGACCGGCACAATTGCCGAGGAGACACGTTCGATTCGGTCGCTGGCCGTGAGACGCGCCGGTGACTCCGTGGGCGTCGATGGGTTCACAGTGAGTGTCAACAGATCTCCTCAGAGAGTAGGGACCTGACACCGCAGGCCTTGCCCTGGCCGGAGCGGGACGGGAAGCGCACTGGCCGGCCATGTCGTCGACCTCGTCCAGGTGGACGCTCTTGAGCGGATGCGGCGGCTGGAGCCCCGCCGAGC
>NZ_JWIO01000054.1:0-14580 GCF_001017755.1 Protofrankia coriariae | reverse complement strand
GCTGGAGCCCCGCCGAGCCCGGCTCGGCCAGCTCCGCGAAGCGGAAAAGATCGACTGTGCCCGATGGGATATCGATCGACATGATCGACAGACCTGGTCACCTCAGTTCCAGGCGTACCGGGAGCCGGCGCAGCCCACCGACAAAGTTCGTCTGGACGACCTTCCGGTCGCCGGTCACCTCGAGCGACTCCACCCGAGGGAGCAGCTCTTCCAGCATGATGCGCAGTTCCTGCCTGGCCAGGTGCATGCCGATGCACATGTGCGGGCCGTACCCGAAGGCAATGTGCTTGTTCGGCCGGCGGTTGATGCGGAACTCGTCGGGCGCCTCGAAGATGTCGGTGTCGCGGTTCGCCGACTGGTAGAGCAGCATGAACCGGTCACCCTTGGTGATCTGCTGTCCTCGCAGGACGTAGTCCTGGGTCGCCTGCCGGACGAAGTGCTTGACCGGCGACACCCACCGCAGCCCCTCGTTGACGAGGTCGGGCACGAGCGACAGGTCGGCTCTGACCCGGGCGAGTTCGTCCGGGTGGTGAGCCAGCACCTCGATGATGCCGGCCAGCGTGCTCGACGTGGTGTCGTGCCCGGCGGTGGAGATCGCGACAAACCAGCCGTAGGCGACCTCCTTCGCGAAGAACTCTCCGTCGTCCGGGTGGCGGGCGTTCGCGATGATGGAAGCCAGATCGTCCTGCGGCTCGGCACGCCGGGCCTCGACGAGAGCGTCGAAGTAGGCGTAGAAGTCCCGGATCGCGGCCGACCACTGCTGCGCCGCCGCCTCGGGGGTCAGTGCGGCGACATCGTCACGCTGGGTCTCGGGATCCGCGGTGCCGAAGAAGTCCTGGGTGAGGGCCATCATCCGGGGCTCGTCCTCGGCGGGGACCCCGAACAGCGACATGACGACGTGCAGCGGGTAGTAAAGCGCGAAATCCCCGACGAAATCGAGATTGTTGACACCTGGGCGCAGCCGGTCGGCGATCGCCTGCGTGGCGAGTTCGCGAATGCGGCCCTCCCATTTCTTCAGCGACGCGGGCCGGAACCACTCGTTCGCGATGTCCTTGACCATCGTGTGCTCGGGCGGATCGAGATAGGTCACCGTTTCGAGGATCCGCAGGCTTCCACCGGTCAGGGACCTGGTGAACGCGTCACCCGCCTGGTTCTGCAGGATCGGGTTGTGTGAGCCCGGCTCCGCACCGCCACCGCTGGTGAAGACGGCCGGCTGCTTCTCGATCTCCATGATGTCCGCGTGCCTGGTGACGAGCCAGATCGGGTCGTAGCCTTCGACGCGCACCTTTGCCAGCGGCGCGTTCTCCCGCAGCCATCGGTACGCCGCGAAGAGCGGCTCGTCGTCCCGGTGTCCCTCGGGCAGCACCACACGTCGCGCGATCTCGTCCGGGACGCCGGTGGCTGAGGTGGATTCCGTGTGCGTGACAGTCATACGACGCTCCTGCGTCAGGGCGAGTAGCCGTCCGGGCGGTTTGAACGGCCCTACCGGTGATGCACCTCATCATGTGAGCTCAGTCACGAATCCCGCATCACCCTTAAGAGAGCTTTTCCTACTCCCATGAGAGGCCGGTCGTCTCTGTCGAGATGACGGATCTACCCGCCGTGAGGACGGACTCACCAGCCGAGCGGGACGGGTTCGCCCACGGGTGGCCGCCTCCCATGGATCTTGCCGACCGGGCCATCGCGGGACTGATCGAGGACAGACGGCTGGCGGTCACCGCCGGAGCGCCCGGTCTGGCCGCGGCAGCGCCTGGCCGGTCCGCCCCGACGCGACACCCGGTATCGCACGTGTAGCTGATACTCGCCTTCAGACTCCGGCCAGGCCGTTTACTTCAACGGCGGGTGAAACGCCGACCCGTCGGTGGACGGTTTTCCCGCACGCCGCTGCCCGGCAAGGAATGCGCCGGCCGGGGACCGGCTTGGACGGGATGTGAAGGTACGGATCGGGATCGCGCCGGGAGCAGGCCGCAACGAGAATCCGGAGAATCTGGAGGAAATCGTCGGCCGGCTCGACGAAATCGGGATCGACTCCCTGTGGCTGTCGGAGATCGTGTCCTCGCCGGCACCGGACCCGATGGTCGGCCTGGCCTACGCCGCCGCGCGGACCCGTCGACTCAAGCTGGGCACCGGGGTGTCCGTCCTGCCGGGGCGCAACCCCGTGCTGTTCGCCAAGCAGCTCGCCACTCTCGCGCGCCTCGCCCCTGGCCGGATCCTGCCCGCCGTGGGCCTCGGCCCGGCGCGGGCGGCCGACCGCGATGCCTTTCCGCTTCCCTCGCCCCTGCCGCCTTCTCCTTCTCCTGCGCCGGCGAAGGAGAAGGAAAGAGGGCCTGGTGGTCCCGGGCAGCGCGGAGCGGTGTTCGACGAGGCGCTTGTCCTGCTGCGCCGCCTGCTGACGGAACCATCGGTGACGTTTCACGGTCGGTACTTCACCCTGGACGACGTCGGCATCGGTACCCTGCCCGCGAAGCCCCTCGACATCTGGCTCGGCGGAGCCGCGCCCGCNNGGCGGAGCCGCGCCCGCCGCGCTGCGCCGTGTCGGCCGGCTTGGCGACGGCTGGCTGGCGTCTCTGATCACGCCGTCCGATGCCGCCAGAGGGATCGCGGCTGTCGCGGCGGCGGCCGACGCGGCCGGGCGGACCGTTGATCCCGAGCACTATGGGTTGAGTATTCCTGTCGCGTTGGGTGACGGAATCTCGCCTGAGCTCGCCGCTACGCTCCGGCGTCGGCGGCCGGACGCCGACCCCGCCGCCCTCGTCCCCGAGGGTTGGGACGCGCTGCGGCGCCGTATCGGGGACTACATCGCGGTCGGGATGAGCAAGTTCGTGGTCCGGCCGGTGACGTCCCCGTCGTCCTGGGGCGATTTCATCGACCAGTTCGCCACCGAGCTGCTGCCGCTCGAAACCTGACGGCCCCCGGCCCCTCCGGTGAGCGGTGGATGGTGGCGCGGCCGGCCGGCCCGGCTGTTCTCCGCGGCGTCGCCGCGCCGTCCATGATCGACGCCATCACCATCGCCGCCGGGCTATGGCTGTGACACCACCCGCCTCACCATCACCCTGAGTGACCTATTTGCATCTTTATGATCTGCTGACAGACAACTTCCGCCTACACCGCGTTCCAGCAGCAGACGTAAAACTGTCGCCTATATGCCAATAGTAGCTAATCGGTCGCTCAAAGTAAGAAGATGCTCTTGGCGGAGAAATCACGTCCAGGATGTGATCGACAACCACCAGGAGGAGTCATGAGCCGTTGGGAACTGGCGAGCCGGAGCCGGATACGCGCCTTCCGTGAAGGTCCGTTCGTGCTGATCGTCGCCGAAGGCGAACTGCCCAACCCCGGCTATGAGGTCGACATCGCCAAGAGCCTGCTACGCATCTTCCCGCAGCAGTTCAATCTCCTGCGTCGCGCGAAGCCGGGCATCTTCCCGCAGTATGTCACGCCGTATCGCTACGCCGAGACGGTCCGCTACCCCGAGGACCAGGACACGATCACGGTTCATCACGCCGACGGCACCGACCGCGTCGACATCGAGCCCACCGGCAAGGAGCTGGCCAGCTTCGTCGCGGCTGTCCGCGGCGGCGCCGACCGGCCCGCCCTGCCAGCGGAGGCCGAGGAGGCCATCGGCCTGTCCTCCAAACTCAGCTTCGACGAGGCGTTCGCCAACGCCGTGGCCAACCTGCCGCCGTCGGACGCCATCCTCGCCGACGCGCTGGCCCGCGTCCAGGTACTCGAGATCGGTGGCCTGTTCGGCGGCTTCGCCGGTTTCCACCACCTGTTCGTCCGGGTCAGCCGCACCATCACCTGACCGTCGTTCGACCGTGATGGCAGGCCGTGTGCCAGAAGGACCACATGCCGGAAGGAACGGCATGCCGGAAGGAACGGCATCCCGAAGCACGAGGTCCACGGTCACCGAGGAGCCGGGAACGAAAACGCCGTGGATCGTCATCCGCGCAGCGGATCGCGGGCGAAGGCATTCACTCCTTCGTCGAAGGTGACCCGGGGCTGATAGCCGAGGAAGTCCCGGGCCAGGGCGGACGAAGCGGTGATATGCCGGACGGGCGCTGTCCCACCGAAAACCCGCGCCAGTACCGAGGCCATGTCGCCGACGCTGTGCGGCTCGCCCGAGCCGATGTTGAGCGGTACGAGCTCGCCGAGTACGCCCGGGTGTCGCAACGCGTGCAGGTTCGCCTGCGCGACATCGTGGACGTGGACGAAGTCACGTAGTTGTCCACCGTCCTCGAACACGCGTGGTGGCTCTCCCCGTTCCAGCGCGCTGCGGAAGATCGACGCGACACCGGCGTATGGGGTGTCCCGGGGCATCCGGGGGCCATAGACGTTGTGGTAGCGCAACGCCAGGACGCTGCCGCCGGTGGCGGTGGCCCACGCGGCGGCAAGGTGCTCCTGGGCGACCTTCGTGGCCGCGTAGACGCTCTTCGGCTCCAGCGGCGCGTCCTCGGCGACAAGCGTCGGCTCCAGCGGACGGCCGCAGCTCGGGCACGGCGGCTCGAACCGGCCGGCAGCCAACTCGGCCGGCAGCCGCGGGCCCGGGCGCACCGGCCCGTCGGCCGGGCAGCGGTAGCCACCTTCGCCGTAGACCACCATCGAACTCGCCAGCACCAGGCGCCGTACTCCGCGACGGGCCATGGCAGCCAGCAGCACCGCGGTGCCGAGGTCGTTGTGCGCGGCATAGGCCGGCAGATCGTCGAGATCGACTCCCAGCCCGACCATGGCGGCCTGGTGGCAGACGGCGTCCACGCCGTCGAGCGCGGCTTCGACCTGGGGCCGGTCGGTCACGTCTGCGACAATCAGCTCGGCGGCGGCGTTCACCTCGGGTCTGCTCCGATGCACCGCCGGCAGCAACGCGTCGAGGATCCGGACGCTGTCGCCAGCCGCCACAAGCATGTCGACCACGTGGGAGCCGATGAACCCGGCGCCGCCGGTAACCAGGATGCGCATACCCACGGACGCTAACGACTCCGGAGCGCTCCGGATCTTACGAACCAAGGAAGCCGGAACCGAGGAAGCCCGCGGAGACCGGGAAATCCGGAAAACAGCGTGCGTCCGTCCAGACGGCCGGGGAACGTTGTTCAGGCGGCCGGGAGCGCGACGACGAAGCGGCAGCCAGCCCGATGGTTGTGCACGGTGACGTCGCCGCCATGGGCTTCGACGATCCCACGGACGATCGCCAGCCCGATCCCCGAGCGTACCCGGAGCTGGTGGGGATGATCGCCGCCGCCGGGAGTCCGCGCCGCCTCGCCTCGGAAGCCGAGTTCGAACAGGCGGGGAAGATCGTCGGCGGGGATACCGCCACAGCGGTCGGCCACGGCGAGCAGCGCCCGGTCACGAGCGGTGTCCGCTTCGGCGGTGACCTCCACCGTCCCGTCATCCGGGGTGTGCCGGACGGCGTTGACGAGCAGGTTAGTCAGCGCCCGTCCGACTTCGGTCGCGTCAGCGATGACGAACACCGCATGATCGGCGGTGCCGGTGAGGGTGATGCCCTTGGCCCGCGCGATCGGGTCCACGACGGCGATCGCGTCCGACACGAGGTCGGCGAGGCACACCTTCTCAAGGGTCAGCCGGAAGGCCCCGGCCTGCAGCCGGGCCAGTTCGAACAGGTCGTCGACCATGCCGGTCAGTCGCTCGGCATCGGCAAGTATCAACTGATGGTAACGATATATTGTCTCACTGTCGGTCACCAGGCCGTCCCGCAGGGCCTCCGCCGTCGCTCGGATTCCTGCCAGCGGGGTCCGCAGGTCATGGCTTGTCCAGGCCACCAGCTCGCGCCGGCTGGCTTCCAGCGCCCGCTCACGGTCACGCGCCGCCACCAGTCGGACGTGGGTGGCATCCAGCGTACGTGCCAGTGTGGCAAGTTCGGCCGTTGGGACGCGGGCCGCTCCGTGATAGCCGGCCTCACCGAGAGTGGCCGCGGCGCCGGTCAGCATGGTGGTGGCGGTGACGACCGGCCGCCCCAGCCGCACCGCGGCGGCGGTGGCGACCACCGCCGAGACAGCGACCACGATCAGCACGACCCGCAGGTCGTGCTCGGAAAGGAACATCGCCCGCGCGGTACCGGCGACCCCCACCGCCACCGCCACCACCGGCACGACCGAGAGCGCCGCCACTGTGGCCCACAGTGGCCGCCTCCACAGCAGGCGCAGCAACGGCACCCCGTCAGCGCGGCCACGGCCGAACAGGCGAGCGCAATCATCACGACCTGTAGTTCTGCGCTCATCGCTTCTCCGCTCTACCGCACTCTCCACTCGTGATCCGTCATGTTCCATGGGCGACAGACGTGTCGTCGGTGGGCCGCGGTGACTTCTGGTCGTACCGGTAGCCGACGCCCCACACGGTGACGAGCATCCGAGGGGCGGTCGGATCGTCCTCGATCTTCTCCCGCAGCCGGCGGATGTGGACGGTGACCGTCGAGGGGTAGCCGTAGCTCCATCCCCACACCTGTTCCAGCAACTCGGCGCGAGTGAAGGCGCGGCCGGGATGGCGCAGCAGAAAGGCCAGCAGATCAAACTCACGCACCGTGAGAGAGAACCACCCCGTGCCGGATGGCGGTACGGGCGGCCACGTCCACGACCGGTGTGCCGGCACGCAGCACACCGGATGNGGCTCGGTCGCCCGCCGCAGTACGGACCGCACCCGCAACGTCAGCTCGCGCGGTGAGAACGGTTTGGTCACGTAGTCGTCGGCACCCGTTTCGAGGCCCGCGATACGGTCCGCCTCCTCACCCCGAGCGGTCAGCATGATCAATCGCCGCCGCTGTCGGGCTGTTGGGCCTGCTCGCGGTGCAGGCTGCGATCCTGCGCCAACCCGGCTACCTGCCCGACCGGGCGGACGTGCTGTACCCGACCATGCTCTGGTGGGTGCTCGGCGTGGCCACCGCGGCCCTGCTGCTGCGCGCCACCCCCCGCCGGCTCGCCGTCGGGCTGCTGCTCGCAGGCACTGTCAGCATCCATGCCGTGGCGTTCACCCACGGCCCGCAGCTGTCCGACGACCTCTACCGTTACGTCTGGGACGGTCGGGTGCAGGCAGCCGGTATCGACCCGTACCGTTACGGCCCGCTCGACCCCGCGCTCGCCCACCTGCGCGACCGCTGGCTGTTCCCGGACCCGGCCGGATGCGCCGCCATCGGACGCGGCCCGGAATGTATCCGGTTGAACTATCCCCGGGCGCACACCGTCTACCCTCCAGTGGCGCAGGCCTACTTCGCCGTGCTGCATTTCCTGCCCGGCCCGCCGCGTGAACACAAGACGCAGTTGTACGCGTCGCTGGCGTCACTGGCCCTGGTCGGGCTGATGATGACAATGCTGACGGCGCGGGGCCGGGATCCCCGGCACGCCGGCTTCTACGCCCTTTCACCGCTCGCCGGTCTCGAGATCGGATCCGACGCGCATGTGGACGTCCTCGCCGCGCTGCTCGCGCTCGGTGGCATCGCGCTTCTCACCTCGCGGCGCCGTCGTCCCCGGCCCGCTGTGGCCACACGGGCAGGTGGAGCCAACGGGATCCGCGCGGCCGGTGAAACAACCGGTATGACGAGGGAAACCGGCATGGCCGAGGAGGCGCCCAGCCGCCGCCGGACCTGGCTCGCCGGGAGCCTGCTCGCGGCGGCGGTGGCGGTGGCGGTGGCGGTGGCGGTCAAGCTGTACCCGGCGCTACTCCTGCCGGCAGCCGCCCGACGCCGCCCGGTCACCCTGATCGGAGCGACCGTCACGATCGTCGGACTCTTCTACCTGCCCCACGTCCTGGCCGTCGGACCAGCGGCCCTCGGCTTTCTTCCGGAATACCTCAACGTCGAGGGATACGGCCGAGGCAGCCGTTTCCTGCTGCTCACGGCCCTCGGCATCGACGGGGCCGCCGCCAGGGCCGCCGCCGTGTCGGCGCTGGCCGCGGTCACCGTGATCGTTCTACGCAGCGACCCATACCGGGTTCCCCTCGAACGGGCCGCGCTGTGGCTCGTCGGGGCCGCTTTTCTCATCGCCACTCCGGTCCAGCCCTGGTACGGAATCCTGCTGGTGGCGCTCGCCGTTCTCGCCGGTCAGCTGGAGTGGCTCGCTGTCGCGGCCGCCGGCCATCCCGTGTACGTGTCCCTGTTCACGGATCTGCCCGGCGACGCCCGGACGCTGCGAGTCCTCTCCTACACCGTCGCCGCGCTCGTCGTGCTCGTCGCCGCCCTGCTGCGCCGACGGCGACGCGGCATTCAGCCACCGCACATGTCGGTCGGCGCAGGCGTGACGGTGAACTCCCAGGCGGACGGACGGTGAACAGACCGCGTGGACGAACAGGAGATCCCGACGGGGATCCGTGATCATCGCCCACCGCCGTGTACCGAGGCCACGCGGGCAGGGCGTGGGTACCGGTCTTTGTCTCCTGCCTTGTCCTCCGCCCGGTTGATGACCAGGCGGCTGTCGGATTCGTAGAGTCGTGTCATGGCGGCGCAGGAGGGAAGCGTACGGGTCGACGCCTGGATCTGGTCCGTACGCCTGGTCAGTACACGGTCGCAGGCGACCGAGGCCTGCCGCGCCGGACATGTTCATCTCAACGGCGAGCGGGTCAAGCCGGCCCACGCGGTGCGCGCCGGGGACGAGATACGGGTGCGGCACGCCGGGCGCGAGCGGACCATCGTCGTCACCCGTCTTCTCAGCAAACGGGTCAGCGCGACCGTCGCCGGAGAATGCTTCATCGACCGCAGCCCGCCGCCGGCACGGGAGGGCGCCGCGGCGGCAGGTGTCCGCGACCGCGGCGCGGGGCGCCCGACCAAACGCGACCGACGCGCCCTGGAACGTCTGCGCAACCGCGACCGGTAAATCCACGGTCAAGCCGCGCCCAGGTCCGGACGGTCCTGGACAGGCTGGACGGGCCCACCGGCTCGAGGTGAACGGTCGTTTCCCGAACGGCACGGGCTCGCGGCGACAGCGTCAACTGTCGCCAATCTGACAACAGTCGTCCGCATCCTTTTTAAAGGAAGCACTCGTGCGCTCGCCGAAGCCGCCTACGACATCGGACACATCACCGGCCAGCGAAAACGACCGTTCCGTACACTGGGCCGATGAAGCGCGAGCAACAGATCCTCCAGGCGGCGGAAAAGCTCTTCTACGAACGTAGTTTCGACGGCGTCGGAGTCGATGCGATCGGGAAGGAGGCCGGGGTCACCGGGTCGGCCATCTATCGACATTTCAACAGCAAGGACGAAATCCTTTCCGTGCTGTTCGACCAGGCGGCCGACGCGCTGCTGGCCAAGGTCGGGGAACCCATGCACGACCCGTGGGAGGAACTGACCCGACTCATCCGGGCGCACGTCGAGTTCGCGGTGAGCCACCAGCGTCTGGCGGGGATCTGGGCACGGGAGCAGCGGGCGCTGGCACACGCCGACCAGCGCAACTTCCTACGGCGCCAGCACCGCTACCTCGACCGGTGGATCGCCTGTCTGGACGCCTGCTTCCCCGGCCATTCGCGCGACGAACTCGTTTCCGCCGTCCAGGCCGTGCAGGCGCTGCTCATGTCCGACGCGACCCGTCCCCCCGGCGGCAGACGTGTGCCACAGCTGCGGGCTCTACTCACGGACATGGCGCTGGCCAGCCTGACCGCGCTGACAAAGCCGGCCACCGAAGCCGCCCCGCCCCCGTCCACCGCCGCGATCGCCGGATAGCATCCCCGCCCGTCAACGGGGCCGATCGCCCGGGGCAAATCGGGCATTCCGCACGACGGGAGCAACGTGCGCCCCGGACGGATGCCGCACGACCCGGCCGGGTACGACCGCTGCCAGCGGCCGTGTACATCCGCGCAAGGGGGAGAAAATGCCTTACATAACCGTCGACCAGGAGAATTCTGGCGATATCGATATCTATTACGAGGACCACGGATCCGGCCAGCCGGTCGTACTGATCCATGGTTTCCCGCTCGACGGGGCATCGTGGGAGAAGCAGATCCCGATGCTGCTGGACGCCGGCTATCGGGTGATCCACTACGATCGGCGGGGATTCGGCCGGTCCAGCCAGCCAGTGACCGGCTACGACTACGACACGTTCACCGCCGACCTGAACGCGCTGATCGAAACACTCGACCTGCGTGACATCGTCCTGGCCGGCTTCTCGATGGGCACCGGCGAGATCACCCGCTATCTCGGGGCGTACGGCACCGACCGCGTCGCCGCCGCAGCCCTGTTCGCGCCGCTCGCGCCATACCTGCTGAAAACCGACGACAATCCCGAAGGCGTGCCGGCAGCGGTGTTCGAGGAGATCAAACAGGCCATTCGCGACGACCGGTTCGCCTACCAGAAGGATTTTCTCGACAACTTCTACAACATGGACGTCTTCGGCGGTACCGCCCGCGCCAGCGAACAGGTCTGGCAGCACGGCTGGGCCGTGGCCGTCGGCGCCTCGGCACTCGGCACGTTGCGGTGCGTCGACGCGTGGTGCACCGACTTCCGCGGTGACGTGCCCGCGCTGTCGAACGTTCCGCTGCTGGTCGTGCAGGGCACCGAGGACCGCATCCTGCCCATCGACAACACCGGACGCCGGTTGCGGACCCTGGTCAGGAACGTGCAGTACCACGAGGTCGACGGCGGCCCGCACAACATCGGCTGGACCCACGCCGAGGTCGTCAACCCACTCCTCCTCGGCTTCCTCACCAAGCAGTGACTTCCCGGCCGGCGACTTCCTCCTGGCCGGCGGCTTTCCGGCCAGCTCTCGCCGGCCGGAACGGGAACACGCCCGGGGTGTGCCCGGCCCGCGTACGCCGGTCGGGCACACCTCCGCAAGCAGCCATGACCGTCATGAATCCGACCCGTCACCCATCTGACCAAAGGCGGGATCGTTCAGGGCAGCGGGATTCATTGTCGCAATCCCTTCAGACAGACAGATAATACCGAACGCTACAATCCGACAGCGGAGCGTTCTCATAAACTCTGAACACTTCCTGAACGCAGGGCTCAGGTGATCAGCCCACGCTAGGAGTGAATCAGACGTGCCGCTGGGGTACGTCGAAGGGGGTAGACGACGATGCGACCTCGACTTGGCACCATGATCACGACGATCGCGACAGTCGGAACTCTGAGCATCGCGGGCATCACCGCGGTGGCACTCGCCTCACCTGACAGCACCACCAGCCTGATCTCTCCGGCCGGGGCGACGACCAGCCTGTCACCGAGTGACGACTCAAGCAAGGACACGGCCACGCTGGACTCCGATCGGCCGCGACACAGGCATCACCACTGGCACGGCGGCCCGGGCTGGTGGGGCTACGACGACGACGACGTCGACGACTGGGCCGCGTCCCGCCCGCTGCACGGCGACGCCACGGTCCGGACGGACGACGGCTACCAGGTCATCACCTACCAGCGTGGTGAGCTGACCAACGTGTCCCAGAGCTCGGCCACGATCAAGAGCAAGGACGGGTACGAAGCCACCTACGCCGTGACAGGCGACACGGACCTCTGGATCGACGGTGACGACGCCGGCATCGGCGACTTCAAGACCGGAACCACCGTGGTGGTGGCCGCGGCCGTCGACGGTGACACCCGCACCGCCGAGCATCTCGTCGAGCTGTCGGACTGATCCGCGCGAGCGTCCGTCGGCATGGCTGACAGCTCCACGCAGGCCCACGCAGGCCCGGACAGGCGCACCACCAGCCCGTTCGGGCCTGTTGGGCACGATTTTGCGGTGTGCACGCAGGCACGCCAACCTCCGTCCCCGGACCCTCCCACCGTGCTGTAGGCTGTTGTCCAGCATCAGACGGAGCCCCGGTCGATCTCAGGGGCTCCGGAGGAAGCCTTCCAGGAACATGATCAGATGAATACGATCAGACGGTCCGGGCAGGCTCTTCTCGCCGAAGAACAGGCACAGCGGCAACCGGCAACGCTTGTGGTACAACTGAACAGCACAGCATGGTCCCGTGGTGAAGTCTGGAGTTCACGCCGCCCTGTCAAGGCGGAGGTCGCGGGTTCGAATCCCGTCGGGACCGCGCTCACATCATCGGATGCCAGCAGCACCACGTTGGCAATCTCCATCGATGTGACCTGCTAGGCCCGCGTATGACAGGATGGTCGCACCGGGGCAGGTAGCTCAGTCGGTACGAGCGTCCGCCTGAAAAGCGGAAGGTCGGCGGTTCGACCCCGCCCCTGCCCACCACCTTTGACCTGCGGCTCTGCCTTCTGGGCCATGATCCCTGACCGTCGTTGACGGCAACCCTGACGGCAACGTCAGCGAAGCTGATCGTCCAGTTTGGTCAACGCCTCTCGCATCTGATCGAGCGACGTATGTGCGTAGATCGTCATCGTAACTTCGATCGCCGCGTGTCCGGCGATGTCTCGGACCGTGTGCGGCGGCACACCCAGATGCAGGAGCAAGGTCACACAGGTATGCCGAAGATCATGAAAACGGACCCCTTCGGCCCCGATCTTCTCGCGTAGCGGATACCAGCTCCGCCGGAGGTTGTCCGGCTCGATCGGCGTACCGATCAAGCTTGTGAACACATGGCCCGTCTCCACCCAGTCCGTCCCGGCGTGGGAGCGTTCTTCCCGCTGCCGGTCGGCGTGGCGACGCAGCGCGTCCGCCGTGGCACCGAGAAGCGGGATCGTCCGTTCCGACCGCTCCGTCTTCGGCGTGACCGTCCGCAGTTCACCATCGACCCGTTGTAGGTTGCGGCGCACGGTGAGCGTTTTGGCGTCAAGGTCGACGTCTGGCCAGTGCAGCCCGAGGAGCTCACCGCGCCGCAGCCCGAGGAACAGCGCCAAGACGTAGAGCGCGTGCAACCGGTCGCCCTCGGCCGCCACCAGCAGTTTGCGGGCCTGATCGACAGTCAGCCCCCGGTTAACCTTGTACTTCGGGCCTGAAACCTTGACCAGCTTCGCCACGTTTCGACGGATCAGCTCCTCCCGGAGCGCCGCCTCCAGCGCGTTGCGCAGCACCGCATGGACCTGCTGCCGCAGGCGGACGGACGGCAACGACTTGCAGCACCGGCCGGCCGCGCAGCACCGTCGCTCGTCCTCGGCCCGCTTGTGATCCGTCTTGTGAAGGCAGCACAGGCACGTGTTCTCCAGACGCCGGAGGAACAGCCGTACGTCCGCCCCGGTGAGCCTGTTCAGCTTCTTCTTCCCGAGCACAGGCACAAGGTGCACCCGGACCACCACTTCGTACCCCTGGTACGTCCTCGGCTTGCACGCCGGCTTCACGATCTGCTCAAGCCAGTACGTCAGGAACCGCCCGACCGTCCAGCCCGTGGCCTCTGCCGGAATGCCCTGGTCGGAATTTGCTTTGAGGTCGGTCAGCTTCTGCCGAACCTCTTCGTCCGTCTTCCCGTAGACTCGGCGTCGCTTGTACGTTCCTTCGGGCATCAGCACGTAGGCCGCACCTTCCCAACGCCCATCCTTGCGCTGGTAGTAAGTGCCTTCACCGTTGATCCGCTTCGCCATCTGAGCGAGCCTCACTTTCGAGTTCGTCGCGCATGGATGACCCGCTCCTCTGGGGCGAAGGAGGGTCCGCCGGGAGCCCGGCCGCGTCCAGGGCGCTACCGCGTCACTACGTGATCGGCTTCGCCGACCCTGGACCCGTCCGCGCTCCCGACGGGCGTAACGCCCAGCAGAGGAACGGGAAAGAAATGGGGGAAGGACCGCGAGTCCTGGTCAGCGCGGCTGAGGCAGGGCGGGAACCATCCGATACAGGCGGACGTCAGGCAGCCAGCCGCCAGCCGGACCAGGTTGGCGCGGCGGGGGCGTTGCCGTTGCCGGAAGTGCGCTGCCGGGGATCGCGCGGAACACCAGAACCACGTCGACGTCTCCGAGGGCTTCGACGAACACCGCGTCGGTGGGGATCGCGACCGCGATCCGGGCGATGTCGAACGGGTCGGCGCCCGGTTTGACGGTCATCTCGTAGAAGCCGTGGCCGGGGGCGTCGAGGCGGACGAAGGGCCGTCCGTCGGAGGGGTCGCGCGGCGGGTCGAAGCCAGGCGGAATGATGGGCACGGGTCGGTACTCCCTTGGCTGTTAAGGGGTGCTGATCAAGGTCCCGGTGTGGTGTTCCCGCACCCGCCGGGACCGCCTTACAGATCTTTTGTTCCTACGTGACCGGAGGTCCACGGGCCGCATCGCCGCGCGTGCTGCACTGCCGAAATCCGGCTGTCCGGTTCGGCGCGAATCCGACCGCGGTCATGCCGCAGCCTCCGTGTCCGGGGCGCCGCGGAGCCGATCGACGTAGGCGACGAGTGCCGCCCGTGGGATCCGCCGTGACCGTCCGATGCGGACGGATTCGATCTGCCCCGCCGCCATCAGTTCGTAGACGGTGGACCGGCCGACACCGAGGACCGCGGCGGCTTCGGCCGCGGTCAGGAGGAGCTTGTTCATACGTCCTCGCCGGAATCGTCGTAAGACTTGGAGATCATGCGGCATCGCGGAGTAGAGGGTCGGTTGCCGACACCGGGTCGGGGTGTCCGCGCGCTGCCCGCGCCGCGTCCAGTTGAGCGCGCCACCGATGGCGGTCCGCGACCGCACGCAGCAGCAGGTGTTCCCGCCGGGGTGTGGCCGGATCCCCAGGGCGTAGAAGCTGCCAGACCGCCCGGTCGGCGCCGCCGTCCTGGCCGCCG
>NZ_JWIO01000052.1:10858-30079 GCF_001017755.1 Protofrankia coriariae | reverse complement strand
TGCCAGCCTGGACGCGCTGGTCACGACCGCGGTGCCGGAGGTGATCCGCGACGACACCCTCGAGCTGCCTTCGGCGGCGAGCGAGCCGGAGGTGCTCGCCGAGCTGCGCCGGCTGGGCAGCCGGAACCGCCCGGTGCCCTCGATGATCGGCCTCGGCTACCACCCGGCGGTGCTGCCCGGGGTGATCCAGCGCAACGTCCTGGAGAACCCGGCCTGGTACACGGCGTACACCCCATACCAGCCGGAGATCTCCCAGGGACGTCTGGAGGCGCTGCTCAACTTCCAGACCATGATCGCCGATCTGACCGGTCTCGCGACGGCCGGGGCCTCGCTGCTGGACGAGTCGACCGCCGCGGCCGAGGCCATGCAGCTCGCCCGGCGGGCCGCGAAGAAGCCCGACACACGGTTCGTCGTGGACGTCGGGACGCTGCCGCAGACGATCGCGGTGCTGCGCACCCGCGCCAGGGCGCTGGGGATCGACGTGGTGGTCATGGACCTCTCGGCTGGCATACCGGAACACCTGGCCGAGTCGGCGTTCGGCGTCCTGCTGGCGTATCCGGCCGCCGACGGCGCGCTGCGGGACCCGCGCGCGGTGATCGAACAGGCCCACAGCCACGGGATCGTCGTGGCGGTGGCGGTCGACCCGCTGGCGCTGACGCTGCTGGCCGCACCGGGTGAGTTCGGGGCGGACATCGCGGTCGGCAGCGCACAGCGGTTCGGGCTGGGCCTGGGCTTCGGCGGCCCGCACGCGGGCTTCATCGCGGTGCGCGCCGGCCTGGAACGGTCGCTGCCCGGCCGGCTGGTCGGGGTGTCGGTGGACGCCGACGGCGAGCCCGCCTACCGGCTGGCCCTGCAGACCCGGGAGCAGCACATCCGCCGGGAGAAGGCCACCAGCAACATCTGCACGGCACAGGTGCTGCCGGCCGTGCTGGCCTCGATGTACACCGTCTACCACGGCCCGCGGGGGCTGGCGGGGATCGCCGAGCGGGTGCACGGCCACGCGGTACGCCTCGCCGCGGGGCTGCGCGCCGGCGGGGTGCGGGTCGTCCACGACCACTTCTTCGACACGGTGCTCGCGCAGGTGCCGTCCCGGGCGGCCGAAACGGTCGCCGCGGCGCTCGCCGGCGGGCTGAACCTGCGTCTGGTCGACGCCGACCACGTCGGCATCTCCTGTAACGAGACGACGCTGGACGCCGACCTGCACGCGGTGTGGGCGGCGTTCGGGGTGCCGCCGCTGCCCTCCCCGTCGATGGTCGCGCTGCCGGCGCGGAAGGCGACAGCCGCCGGCGCCGCTACCGCGGGCGGCGCCATCCCAGGTATAGCTACCATCGGTGCTCGATCTGACGCCGGTGGTGGCGGCCCTGCGATCCCGGCGGAGCTGGTACGGGCGAGTCCCTACCTGGAACATCCGGTGTTCCACCTGTACCGGTCCGAGACGGCGATGCTGCGTTACCTGCGCCGCCTCGCCGACAAGGACCTGGCGCTCGACCGCGGCATGATCCCGCTCGGCTCCTGCACGATGAAGCTGAACGCCACGACCGAGATGGCCGCGGTGACCTGGCCGGACTTCGCCGACATCCACCCGTTCGCGCCGCTGGACCAGGCCGCCGGCTACCTGGAGCTCATCCGCGACCTCGAGAAGTGGCTGGTGGCGATCACCGGCTACGCGGCCGTGTCGTTGCAGCCGAACGCGGGCAGCCAGGGGGAGCTCGCCGGGCTGCTGGCCATCCGCGCCTACCACCGCGACCACGCCGTGGAGGGCCGGCCGGTCCGGGACGTCTGCCTGATCCCGTCGTCGGCGCACGGGACGAACGCGGCGAGCGCGGTCATGGCCGGGATGCGGGTCGTGGTGGTCGCCTGCGACAGCGACGGCAACGTGGACCTGGAAGATCTGGCCGCGAAGGCGTCCGCCTACTCCGACCGGCTGGCGGCGCTGATGGTGACCTACCCGTCGACGCACGGTGTCTACGAGGAGGGCATCGGGCGGGCGTGCGACCTGGTGCACTCCTGCGGCGGCCTGGTCTACGTCGACGGCGCGAACCTCAACGCCCTGGTGGGGCTGGCCAGGCCGGGGACGTTCGGGGCGGACGTGAGCCACCTGAACCTGCACAAGACGTTCTGCATCCCGCACGGCGGCGGCGGCCCGGGCGTCGGCCCGGTCGCGGTGGTCGAACGGCTCGCGCCCTACCTGCCCAACCATCCGCTGCGGCCCGAGGCGGGGCCGGCCACCGGTATCGGGCCGATCGCCGGGGCGCCGTGGGGGTCGGCGGGCATCCTGATGATCCCCTGGGCGTACATCCGGCTGATGGGCGCCGCCGGGCTGCGCCGGGCCACCTCGGTGGCGGTCCTCAACGCCAACTACATCGCCTGGCGGGTGTCGTCCCACTACCCGGTGCTCTACACCGGACGTGACGGACTGGTCGCGCACGAGTGCATCCTCGACCTGCGCCCGCTGACGAAACGCACCGGGGTGACCGTGGACGACGTGGCCAAGCGGCTGATCGACTACGGTTTCCACGCGCCGACGATGTCGTTCCCGGTACCCGGGACGTTGATGGTCGAGCCGACCGAGAGCGAGGACCTGACCGAGATCGAACGGTTCTGCCGGGCGATGATCTCGATCCGGCGGGAGGCCGACCTGGTCGGCGCGGGCACCTGGCCGGCGACCGACAACCCACTGCGCAACGCCCCGCACACGGCGTCCATGCTGGTGGCGGACGAGTGGGAGCACCCGTACTCCCGGACGGTGGCGGCCTACCCGGTCGCCTCCCTGCGGGAGTCGAAGTACTGGCCGCCGGTACGCCGGATCGACGGCGCCTACGGCGACCGCAACCCGGTCTGCACCTGCCCGCCCGTGACGACGTTCACCGACCAGGACGAGGACATCGCGTTTGCCGACGGCGCGCCGGCCGCCCCCCACATCGTGGGGGTACCGGCCGATGCCCGCGGCTGACCCGACGAGACCCGCCCCGAAGCGGATCGACGCGGCGCGTAGGCCGGCCGGATCGTCGCGCCCTGTCAGGGGGTCGGGATCGTCGCGAACATGGCGACCATGCCGGCACTCATGATCAGGCGGCAGCCGTGGACGCGGACGGACGCGCCCCGCGCCCTGCTCACGAACGGGTCGGCCAGTTGGGCGGTCAGCTGGCCAGCCGGCCCGCCCGCCGGGTACGGGCGTGTCTCCGCCGGGTACGGGCGTGCCGTCAGGCGCAGCACCAGGGTGACCGCCGTGAGGACGGTCAGCGCCGTGAAAAGCAGGAAGAAACCGATGGTGAGGTCGTCCGCCGACCACCACCGCAGCGCGTTCATGTACGCCATCGCCAGGCCCTCGACGGCGAGCAGCGCGCAGCAGCAGGTCCCGGTCACGCCAGCGTCGTGATGGCCGCCCGGGCCCGGTTGCCGAAAGCGTTCCGGATCATCTCTTCGGATCACGTTGACGGTCAGGAAGACCGATGAAAGGAGCAGATAACCCCAGGCCAGCGTAGCTCCGGCGAGAATTCGGTCGGTGCGGGCCTGCCAGGCCGGCGGGCTGAACATGTACGCCATGCCGGCCGCTACGAGAAAATGGCCGGTTTCGGTCAGCACGACGATCCGGTTCCCGTCAACGCGTGCCGTTCGCACCGACCTCCAGGCGTGCCAGGCGTGAAATACCGCGAGAACGGCGAACACCAGAGCCGCGACAGACCAGAGCGGGCCATCGGCCGTGCTGGTTGTGTCCGCGACCCCCGGTACATGGTGCATTGCGGCACCGCCTGGTCATGCCAAGGTCCACGTTCACACGGAAAATCCTGGAAAGTTCCGGAAAATCCTGTTCCGGGGACGGCTGGATAGGCTCCGGCCGGACCTGGAACCGGGCCGGCCGGAGCCGTGTGACCATATATCCTTGCTTTGTCCCTGCCCGTGTTTTTCGGTACCAGCTACTGATCGGCGACTACTGCCCGGCGATTACTGCCCGGCCGCATCCTGGATGCCGGAGGTGACAGCCAGCGCCGAGTCGAGGACGCTTTCCAGCGCCCCGGACTTCGCCTGATCGATTATTTCGTAGAGCTGGTCGACGCTCATCTGTACCTGCTGGCCGAAGTCGTCCATGAGCACGATCCGGCGTTCGGCCGGGGCGTCGTGGTCGACGAACAGCTGCGGACAGCCACAACTGCACTTTCCGCAGAAGGTCGTCAGGTGCTGCCGGGTCGCCCCGTCGGCATCCGGCACCGCGTCCGCTGGAGTTTCGTCACGCACTGTCCCCACCTCGCCCGCCTGGCCGACGCGTCGGCATGGTCAACCCGCTCGCAACATCACTCACAGCGTAAGGACCCTCACGCCACCCTGTCCGCGTTTCCGCGAAATCACAACGACAACCCCGCCTTGGACCGGGACTCGCCCAAGAAGGTGCGTTCACGCGATGAGCCGCTGCGCGCGCCACGCCTGCCCGGCACGCGCCGACGTCTCGTCCGCGGCGACGATCTCTGTATCGGTCTCGTCGCGGTTGTTGCCGTAGTAGCTGACCGCGCTGGGGTGGGGCGTCAGGGGCAGGATTCCTCGAATTTGGCGATGTTGAGGGTGACGGGGGTGCCCCGCGAGTAGGGCCGGCCGGTGGCCGGTACGGTCGAGCAGATCTTCCAGTTGCTCTCGACGATCGCGATCCGGTCGGCGCCGGTGGCGTCGTGCACCGTGACGCTGGCGTTGTCGCCGAACGCCGCCCGTACGACCTTCAGCGAGCGGCCGGCGAGATCCGGCATGGTCGGGCCGATGCGCGGCAGGGCGGTGTCCGCCTCGCCCGCCCGCGGGCAGGTCTCGTCGAGATGGACCACCCCGAAGTCGACCCTGACGGTGACCGGATGCGGCCCCGCCGCCGGGGACTGGTCGCAGACCTGCCACTGGCGGTCGAGAATCTGCTCGCGGCCGCGCCCGAGCGCGTCGTGGGAGGTCAGGTTCGTGAAGCCGGCCGTCTGCGCGGTGTCCTGGGCGTACTGCAGGCCCTTGCCGATCAGGTTCGGCAACGTGCCGGTCGCGACCGTGCGGGTGGGTGCGGCCGGCCCCGAGGCGTCGGGCGCGCCCGGTGCCGAGACGAAGCCGTCACTCGACGCGCAACCGGTGCCGCCGGCGGCACCGAGCAGGACGAGGAGAGCCATGAGCGGCGGCAGCGCCGACGCGCCACGTGCCCTGGTCACGGCTGTGCCGACCATCGATGCTCCGGCCGCTGATGCTCCGGTTGCTGATGTGCCGGTTGCCGATGCCTCGGTCCTCGGAACTCTGACTGTGCGTGTCAGTGCGTCGCCTGTCGGGAGTGTGCGGCGTGGCGTGACGGCCTCGTGCCGAGATCCTCTCGGCTGAGCCCGTGGCCACCATCGCTGTGTCGACACGTTGTCAGAATGGCGTATGTACCCGTTCCTGTCCGTGAGACCGAACTCTCCGGACCCGCCGACAGGTGATCTTGTTCTGCTGCCTGGCGGTGGGGCCGCCGCGTGGGCTCCCGCGGTCGCGGGAGGCGGGCGTCAGGTCGTTTTCATACTGCTTCAGCACGTTAAGTATCAATATGAATGCATATAGTATCCATAGTCGTAACTTTTACTGACCGAGTTTGGTAAGCGTACGTTAGGGTACTACTGTAACTCGTTGTTACATCTCACGTTGAGGGCTGCGGCGGAACAGATGGGCCGGGAGGTGTCACCCGGCCGGTATCCGTGGTCCGGAGGCAAGGGGGCGCGGAAGAGGTCCTAGCCAACGCCGGGTCACGACCTGCTGCCTGTGCCGGACGGGTGGCGCGACGGGGGAGGGCTGGCTCGGTGGCCGTGGGGGTGGTCCGGCTCATTCAGGGCCTGCGACGACGCGCCGAACACCGTTTCGCGTCGTCTCCGGCCCATTCGAATAAAGGGGGGTAGTTCTCATGGAAAGCTCACGAGAGAGGGGCGTCCGTGCGTACGCTCGACCCCATCACCCTCGACCTCGACGCCATCGAGGCCGGTAAGCTCGCCAGCGGCATCACCCTGAGCCTGCTCATTCCCGCGCGTGGCCCGGAAGCGGCCCGGACGCTGGGTAACATCGTCGCCCTGAATCGCCAGCACTGGATGCTGGAACGCCCGGTGCTGGACGAGATCGGTGTCGTTGTCGATCCGTCGTCCGACGGCGACGAGCACGACCTGATACGTATCGCGACGGAAGCCGGGGCGAGCTGGGTCGTTCGGGGGCGGTCGGTGATCGAACGTCACATGAAACACGAGTCACCCTCCTACGGCGGCAAGGCCGGCGCGATGCGCAGCCTTGCCTACCTGGCATTCGGTGACCGGTTTGTATTTCATGACGCCGACCTGGAGCACTATGACCCGCTCACCGTGGGTCTGCTGGCGGCGGCCGCGACGACCAGCAGCGCGCCGCTGTTCGTCAACGGCAGTTCCCAGCGGGTGACCGGCGACGGCCGGCCCGGCGGGCGTACCACCGAGATGCTGCGCTCCCTGCTCTCCAAACAGCTGGCCCACTACGTCCCCGCCGTCACGACCATCCAGCAGCCGCTCATCGGTGAGTTCGTGGTCGACGCGGATCTCTTCGGCTCGCTGGCCTTTTCCCGCGGGTACGGCGTGGAGACCTCCCTGAAGGTGCTCGCCCTGGATTTCCTGGGCGGTACGGAATGCGTTCAGGTCACATTGCCGGTCAAATACCAGGTCGGTCAGGAATACCGCGACCTCGTCAAGCAGTTCCATGAGATAAGCTTTACGGTCGACGTGCTGGAGGCATATTTCTCCCGCCGTCGGATCGATTCACAGGTGGCGATCTGGGAGATCGCCGACAATTACGACCTGCTGTATCCCGGGCGTACGTACGCGCTGCACCGTCCGCCCGGTTACGACGACGCGGCGTTCGTTCCCCGGCTTGGTTTCTACCAGCCGCTGGCGAATTCGCGGGCCTACCAGGCGCGGATGCCCGAGATCAAGAGCGCGCGCCACGCGGCGCTGAAGGCGCTCGAACGCCGGATGCGGGCGTCCGCGTAAGCGGGCTGGCCGGCCCCGGGCCACGCCGCCGGGGCCGGCCAGCCGTCAGTTCGCTGTTACTCCGGCCGGCCGTGTTCCTGCCGCCCGGGCACGAAGTCGACCGGGCCCTGGTAGCCGCACCGGAGCAGGACGTCGAGCATCTGCTGGTCGAACAGCGCGCCCACGTCCCGGATCGCGGGTGGGAGATGGCCGAACAGCTCCAGGGACAGGAACCCGTGGAGCTGCGTCCAGACGATCAGGCAGGCGGCGAGCCCTTCCGGCGGGATCGTGTTGCGGGTGTCGGCCCGCCATTCCTCAAGTTCGGCGCGCAGTGCCGGCGTGAGTTCGGCGGCGAACCGGGAGGGGTCGATCAACCCGGCGTCGATCGCCTCGGCCATGCAGCGGAACAGCACCGCGACCGAGCGTTCCGTGCCGTCACACGGCTGGCTTGCCGGCGGGGTGTAGCCCAGTCCCAGCGTCCCGAAGATGAGCATGTACTCGGTCACGTGCTCGTGTGACCAGCGGCGGTAGGCGCGGGTGACCTCGAGCCAGCGCCTGGCATGGTTGTCCCTGGGCGCGAGGTCGAAGGCCTCCTCCAGCGTGTCGGCCAGTGAGGCGAACCCGTCGGCCGCCAGCGCGGCGATCAGCTCGTCCCGGCTGGTGAAGTATCGGTAGAGGGCGGATGGCGTGAGCCCCATCGCCCGGGCCACCGCACGCAGGGACACCCCGGCCGCGCCGTGCTCGTCGAGCTGGTCACGGGCAGTCTGTTTGATCTCGTCTATGGTGGCGAGACGGAGGCGCTCGCGTCTGGAGACCGGCTGGGTCACGCTGGCCATGCTGGTTCGTCCGGTGAACACTGTCAACTTTTTCGACTGGATGTCTTGACTGCGCCCGGTGTACGCGAACACTGTTCTCTAGAACGATGACAACTCTCCGGAGGTTCCGGTGTTCGCACGCCTCGCGCGCCTGGTCACACGCCGTCCCGGGCTTGTCCTGCTGGCAACCCTGCTGCTCGTGGGCGCGACGGCCGTGCTCGGCGTCACCGCCTTCGGCAAGCTCCAGACCGGTGGGTTCGACGATCCCCGGTCGGGCTCCACCCACGCCGACCAGGCGGTGGAGGAGCGCTTCGGCGGTCAGCCCAGCCTGGTCCTGCTGGTCACGGCCCGCGCCGGGACGGTGGACGCTCCCGACGCCACGGCCGCCGGCAGGGAGCTCACCCGGGCCCTCGCGGCCGAGCCGGGCGTGAACAGGGCGGTCTCGTACTGGGACGGCGGTGGGCCGCCCCTGCGTTCCGAAAGCGGCAGGCACGCGCTCGTGCTCGCCTACACCTCCGACGACGTGGCGGAGGAACTCGTCGCCCGGTACGAGCAGGCCAGGGACGTCCCCGGCCCGGTGACGGTGACCCCCGGCGGTGCCGCCACCATCGGCGAGAACATCAACGACCAGGTCACCACCGACCTTGCCCTGGCCGAGTCGGTGGCCATCCCGATCACGATGGTGCTGCTCATCGTGGCCTTCGGCGGCGTGGTGGCCGCGCTGCTGCCGCTGGCCGTCGGCGTGGCCGGCATCTTCGGCGGGCTTGCGATCCTCTCCGTCCTCGGCAGCCTCACCGACGTCTCGATCTTCGCGGTCAACCTCACCACGGCCCTGGGTCTGGGCCTGGGTATCGACTACGCCCTGCTGATGGTGAGCCGGTTCCGTGAGGAACTCGCCAGCGGGCGGGACCGCGCCGACGCGGTCGCCACCACCCTGCGGACCGCCGGCCGGACGATCGTCTTCAGCGGCGCCACCGTCGTGGCGGCACTCGCCGTGATGCTCGTCTTCCCGCCCTACTTCCTGAAGTCGATGGCCTATGCCGGTATCGCCGTGACGGTCTTCGCGGTCCTCAGCGCGACCGTGGCCCTGCCGGCCATACTTGTGCTGCTCGGACCGCGGGTCAACGCGCTGCGGGTCGGCGGGCTGATCGGGCTGATCCGCCGCCGGCGGGCCGCTGGAGCGNCCGGCGGGCCGCTGGAGCGGCAGCCGGCCCCCGGGAGGCCTCCGAATCACCCGTCTGGCGCGCCGTCGCCTCCACTGTCATGCGCCGGCCGCTGCTCGCCGGCGTGCCCGCCGTCGCCGTGCTGCTGGTGCTGGGCATCCCCTTTCTGCACGTCTCCTTCGGCACCCCGGACGACCGGGTGCTGCGCGACACCGCATCCAGCCGGCAGGTCGGCGACGTCATCCGGACGGACTTCGCCGCCGACACCGCCGCCGCCACGACCGTCGTGCTGGAGGGGGCGGCTGGCGGCCCCGGCGGGGGCGCTCCGGCTGGCGGGCCCGCACTGGACGGATACGCGCGCGACCTGTCCTCGTTACCGAACGTGGCTCGGGTGAACAGCGCGGCCGGCACCTACGCCGCCGGCCGCCAGGTGACGCCCCCCGCCCCCGCGGACTCCCGGTTCTCCGCCGGTACCTCGACCTATCTCGAGGTGGTCCCCTCGGTCGACCCGGCGTCGGACGCCGGGCAGGATCTCGCCAGGGCCGTGCGCGAGCGACCCGTTCCGGCCGGGACGTCCGTGCTCGTCGGCGGTCCGTCCGCGGTGCTCGTCGACGGCAAGGCGACCATCTCCGACCATCTGCCACTGGCCGTCGGGCTGATCGCGCTGACCACGTTCGTGCTGCTCTTCCTGTTCACCGGCAGCGTCGTCATGCCGCTGAAGGCCCTGGTGCTCAACGCGCTGTCGCTGAGCGCCGTGCTCGGCGCCGCGGTCTGGATCTTCCAGGACGGCCACCTGTCCGGGGCGCTGGGCTTCCTGCCCGGGCCGCTGGACACCTCCATGCCGGTGCTGCTGTTCTGCATCGCGTTCGGCCTGTCCATGGACTACGAGGTGTTCCTGCTGTCTCGGATCAAGGAGGAGTACGACCGGGGCGTCCCGAACACCGAGGCCGTCGCCACCGGCCTCGCCCGCACCGGGCGGATTGTGACCACCGCCGCGGCGCTGCTCGCGGTGACCTTCGTGGCCTTCGCCACGTCGTCGGTGACGTTCATGCAGATGTTCGGCATCGGCACGGCCCTGGCGATAGTCCTGGACGCCACCCTGATCCGCGGGGTGCTGGTACCGGCGTTCATGCGCCTGGCCGGCAACGTCAACTGGTGGGCACCACGGCCGCTGAGCGCCCTGCACGCCCGAATCGGCCTGGTGGAGGCGCCCCGGGCGGAAGTCGCCCATAACGCACCTGTCGAAAATGTGGGAAGCATCGGATATGAGCTGGTAAGACAATCCGAAAAATAAAGCGGTATGCTCGTCATGGTATTTTCTGTTACCGGTCACAATGTGGAAAAAACCATCGAGACGGCATCGCCGGCCCTTGTCACGACCTCGTTTCACGTTCTAGCCTCAATACCGTAGGAGACCCGCTGGACCGTAACCGGACGCACGATTGGCGACGATCGTGACCAGTTCTCCCGGATGCGGTCGTCCGCACCCGTCGGTGACCGCCCGCTTGTACCGGGACGCCGGGTGCGGCGGCGTGGCCGGTATCCAACTGAATCTTGCGGCAGAGGTGGTGGAGCTGCTGCCGCACGGCTCGCGGGGGCGGCCGTGGACGGATCGGCCGCCCCCGCGAGCGACCCGGGAGCCTGGCTTTCCAGGACGCCGCGCAGGTGGGGTGTGCGGTCCCTGTCCGACGCCCCTGTCCGACGCCCCTGTCCGACGCCTCTGTACGACTGTGCCCAGCCATGCCCGGCCGTTGCCGAAGCCGGCCGGCAATCCGTGCCCGGATATCTGCCGGACCATGCACATGACGGATGGACGGTCAGGACAAAACCGTTTTCGCGGGCAGTCTCCGGCCCGGAACACGGTTTTTCGGCCCGAAACACCGTGCGCTGACCCGGAATAGCGCAGGGCCGGAACGGCGCGAGGTCGAGACGGCGCAGGACCGGAACAGCGCGAAATCCGGATCGGCGCAAAATTTGGAACAACACGGGCACTGGAGCGGCGCCCGGAAGGGGACGACCGCCGTGGGCGCCGCGGACGGCGTCGGAACAGCATGGGACCCGGGCCGGCGTCCGGTGCGGCTTCGTCGACACCGGTGCCATGGACGATCCGGCTCGTCGGAACCGTACGGGACACCAGCGCGCCGTACGGGGCCCAGCGCGCTGTACGGGACCCGGAGTAACCGTCCGGCGCTCGTCCCACCGACGTGCCGGTGACTCACAGGCGCTCGAAGGCGCGGCGGCGTTCCCAGTCGGTGACGGTCGTCTCGTAGGAGGCGAGCTCGGCATCGGCGGCGTGCGCGAGATGGTCGACAACGTCGTCGCCGAACGCCGCCCGCGCGATCTCGCTGGAACGCCACAGCCGTTGCGCCTGCCGTAACGTCCTGGGCAGACGCGCCACCCCGGGCGCGGTGAACGCGTTCCCGGCCGTCGCCGGTGGCAGCGCAAGGTCGTTGTCGATCCCGTACAGGCCGGCCGCGATGATCCCGGCGACCGCCAGGTACGGGTTGGCGTCACCACCGGGCACCCGATGCTCGATCCGCAGCGAGCGGCCGGAGCCGACGACCCGCACCGGGCAGGTGCGGTTGTCCCGTCCCCAGGCGATACCGGTCGGCGCGAACGAGCCCGGAGCGGCGAGCCGCTTGTAGGAGTTGACGGTCGGCGCGAACAGCAGGGCGAACTCGGCCATGCAGGCGAGCTGCCCGGCCACGAACGACCGCATCAGCTTCGACATCCCGGCGAGATCCGCCCGCTCGGCCGACTCCTCGTCGGGTGCTGCCCGCCCGTCTTCCAACGGCTCGGCGGCGAACAGCGTCGCGCCGTCCCGCCCCCGCAGGGACAGGTGAACATGGCAGGAGTTTCCCTCTCCTTGATCATATTTTGCCATAAAGGTCACTGCCTGACCGGCCTGCGCGGCAAGGTTTTTCGCCGTCGTCTTGTAGAGGACGTGGTTGTCGCAGGTACTCATCGCGTCGTCGTAGCGGAAGACGATCTCGTACTGGCCCGGATGGACCTCCGCCCGGGCCGACTCGACCCGCACCCCCGCGTCCGCCATGGCCCGCCTGATCGTCCGGACCAGCCCGTCCATCTCGGACGTCCCGATCAGGGAGTAGTCGACGTTGTACCGGGACGCCGAGGTCAGGCCGCCGTACGAGCGGTCGGCCGCCTGCTGGTAGGACTCGGTGAACACCAGGAACTCCAGCTCGGTACCGGCGAGCGCGGCCAGCCCCCGGGTGTAGAGCCGGTCGAGCTGCGCGCGCAGGACGGCCCGGGGCGCGACGCGGACCATGCCGCCAGCCGGCCACCAGGCATCCGCGAACACCACGGCCGAGCGGGGATGCCACGGAGCGCGGCGCAGAGTCGCGAGGTCCGGTACGAGCCGGAAGTCCCCGAAGCCGGTGTCCCAGGGCGCGAAGGCGTAGCCGGCGTCGGTGTCCATCTCGACGTCCACGGCGAGCAGATAGGCGCAGGCGGGCAGGCCGCGTGCGAGCACGTCCTCGATGAAGTGATCCACCGACGCCCCGCTGCCCTGAAGACGCCCCTGCAGGTCGGGAAGGCCCACGAGCACTTCGTCGATGCTGTCCGGGGAACGCGTGGACGCCGCGAGCCGCCGCAGCTCGTCGACGTCGAGGAGGCCGGGATGCCGCCGCGCGGGCCGGTTCAAGCCGGCCGGGTGGTTGCGCGCGGCAGCCGGGCCGACGCTCCCACGCCCGTCGTCCGGCCGGCCGTCATCCGGATGTTCGTCGTCTCGTTGTCGAGGTTCATCGCCGGGCTCTCTCGGTCTTCGGGGGCCTGCTCTTCGGAGTCACGGTGTCGATCGTCACCAGATGCAGGGGACTGGCGACCTGGCCGTGGCTGACATCGAATCCGCCGTCCCGGTCGGGCCGGTCGTGGAAGCCGGTTCCGGCGAGCTGCTCCCGGTTGAGGCAGACCCGGTCGAAGGTGGGCGCCAGCAGGCCGAACAGGGCGAACCGGTCGGCATGTTCGGGAAAGGCGCGGTGATAGTTCTCGATCTCGGCGCGGACCAGCGTCCAGAACTCCCGCTCGTCGACGCCGAGATGGTCCTCGAGGATGACCGCGAAGAACCGGAAGTGTCCCGCGCACAGCGCTGACAGGATCGAGTGGGCGAGGTCGGACGCGGGCCAGCGCCGCAGGTACCGCGCGGCGGACGCCGGCAGGTCCGCCTGCTCGGGCCAGCCACGCCGGTCATCACCGGTGTGGGCGGCGTCGACCAGTTCTATGTCGGCTCCGAAGTCCTTGATCGCTATTCGGGTCGGGGCGTCGTCACCGTCGAAGACGAGGACGACGTTCTCGCCGTGCGGGGTGAAGGCGACGCCGTAGACGTACAGGTAGTGCAGCAGCGGCGGCAGCAGGCAGGACAGCAGCGCCCGCAGCCACTCCCGCGCCCCGCGGCCCGAGCGGGCCACCAGCTCGCCGACCAGCGCCCGGCCGTCGGAGCCGACGAGCAGCAACGACGCGAACGTCCGGGCCCGTTCGCCGGGGGCGAGCAGGCTCTCGACCGGCTGCCGCCACAGGACGCCCAGCAGCTCGTGGAAGCGGTACGGCGCACGCGCCAGCTCCCCGTACGCGCTGTGGGTGACGGTGGCCCCGGCGATCTCCGGCAGCGGCAGCACCCGTGTGACGTCCCGCAGGAACGCGTCGGCGTCCCGGATGCCGACCAGCCAGGCGGAGGTGTCCGGGCCGGCGTGGGCGTCGTCGGCTGACATCCCTCGCCACACCAGTGTGTTACGAATCATTAGCGCAAGTTTGACATTGAACCGTGCTGGACGGTCGATATTCACCAAAGTACGCACAGATTGTAGCGGAAGGTAGCGATCTGGTGCCTTGCCGAGCAGCACCAACCGGCCGGTCGCGATCTCGGCGGCGAACAGCGGCGCGATCACGTGTTCCCACTGCCAGGGATGCACCGGCAGCCAGACGTACTCCTCATGGGTGGCGGCCGGCTCCCCCTGGGACGGAGCCTGTTCCTCTCGGCCCCGGCCATCCGGTGGATCAGCCACCGGTTCTCCCCGGGGCGGAGCCGGCCGTGCCGGAGCGGTGCCCGGCTCCGCGGGCCGGCCGTCGTCACGGTCCGTCCCAGCCTCCGCGCCACTGCCCGCGGTCGCGAGCCAGGTTGCCAGCGTCGTTGCGAACGCGGCCCGGGTGGACGGGTCGAGCTCGGCCGCCAACAGCCGCCGCTGGGTGAGAACGCCGCCACGGGCGTCCGGGTCGTCCGCACCGGCCGGTCCGGCACCGCCGGATCCGGCGGTCGGGAAGCTGGCGGTCGTAAAACCGGCGGACGCGAAGGTGGCCAGCTCCGGATGCGCGGCTACCCACAGCAGCCGCAGGGGGGTGGCCGCCTCCGGGGTGTAACGGCCCGCGTCGGTGAGACCGAAGCCCAGCCGTCCCTTGTTCGCGACCATGCACGGATGCCCGGTGGCGAAGCCCTCGATCTCGGTGTAGGTCGCGTCCGCGAGCTCGGCAGCGGGGCGTGCGGCGGCGAGCAGCCGCACATCGGCGGCGTGCGTCGCGGTCAGCTCACGGACGACGTCCGCGGTGACGTCGTCCGGCCAGTCCAGCAGACCCGCGGCGTCCAGGACGAAACGCACCGGGTCGTCCGCTGGGACCGGGCCGCGCGACGTGGCGTACCCGCCGGGATCCGTTGGCGCCGGATCGTCCGCGGAGGCCGACCGGCCACCAGGCCGGCTACCCGGCCGGCCATCCGGCCAGCCCGGCCGGTCCGGCCGGCCGGATGGGCCCGCGCGACGCAGCGAGGCGGCGTCCAACCACCAGGTGCCGAACGTGCCGCGGCGGGCGGTGAACGTGTAGCTGACATCACCGCAGGTCAGCCGGTAACCGGCCGGTTCACCGCGCCCGACGCGCGCCACCGGGGGCGTAGCTGTGGACAGGTCCGCCGACTCGGTCACGCCCGCGAGGTTCGCGGTACCCGCCGGGCTCGCGGGATTCGTCGCGTCCGTCGGGTTCGCGGTGCTCGCGGTGCTGGCGACGGGCTGCGGGTGCAGCAGTTCCTCGTAGGAGAACTCCGCGATCAGCTTTGCCAGCAGGGCCTGCCCGGCCGCCCGCCACAGATGCGGCCGGCTCACGGCCCGTTCCTGTCCGTCCACTGCCCACCTCCGCCGGTTGGCGCGGGCACGTCACCGCGCCGCGGGCGCACGGCCGGGCCGGCAGCCGGCCCAGCTCCCGTGTCCGTCGATCCGGCCGCCGGACCGGTGGTCGGCCGGGACATGCCAGAAGCAGGACCGGGGCCGGGCGCCGGCGTGTCGGTGGGCGCGCCGAAGGTCGTGAAAGCCGATCGTGGCGGGACGCGGTAGGCCGCGCCGCCGGTCAGGTCGTCGAGGATCACCGCCGCCCGCCAGGCGCCCAGGCCGAGGTCTGGCGTGCCGACCCCGTGGGTGTGCAGTTCGGCGTTCTGGACGTAGATCCGTCCGCTGACCCGCGGCGCGGTCGCGAGCCGGTAGGCCGCGTCCACCTGGTACCGGCCGGCGGCGTCGAGGTCGAGCAGGTCCGCGACCGGGCCGAGCAGCGTGGGCCGGCGGGCGGCGTACCCGGTCGCGAGCACGACCCGGTCGGTCTCGACCGTGAACACTCGGTCCTGCGGGACGTGCCGGCAGATCAGCCTGATCCGCCCGGCCGCTGTCCGCGTCCCCGACTCGATCGTGACGTGGGGCAGCAGGGCCGCGTCCACGGCCGCGCCGGCGACGGTCCGTTCGTACAGCAGATCGTAGATCTCCGCGATCGTCTCGGCGTCGATGCCCTTGTACAGCTGCCACTGGCTGGGCAGGAGCGCGTCCTTGGCCGACTGGTCCAGACCGTGGAAGTACCGGACGTAGTCGGGTGTGAACTGTTCCAGGCCCAGCTTGGAGTACTCCATCGGGGCGAAGGCCGGCGTCCGTGTGATCCAGTGCAGGGCCTGGCCGGTTTCCGGCTGGGCGCGCAGCAGGTCGAGGAAGACCTCCGCGCCGGACTGCCCCGAGCCGACGACGGTCACGTGCCCGGCGCCGGCCAGGGCGGCCCGCCGCGTCCGGTACTCGGCGGAGTGGAACACCTCCGGCCCGAGCAGCCCGGCGAACGCCGCCGGCACCGACGGTTCGGTCCCCACCCCCAGCACGATGTTGCGGGCCAGCGCCGTCCGGGTGGTCCGGGCAGCGAGGGTGTGGCCGTCGGCCTGGGCACTCACCTCGACCTCGAACAGCCCGGTGTCCGGACGCCAGCGCAGCGCGTCCACCCGGGAGCCGAAACGGGTGGCGGCCAGGCCGGTGGCCACCCAGCGGCAGTAGTCGTCGTACTCCTGCCGCAGCAGGTGGAAGCGTTCGTGGAAGTAGAACCGGAACAACCGGTCGTGCGCGTGCAGATAGGACAGGAACGACCAGCGGCTGGTCGGGTCGGCGAGGGTGACCAGGTCGGCGAGGAAGGGCACCTGCAGCCGGGTGCCCGGCAGCAGCAGGCCGGGATGCCAGGAGAACCCCGGCCTGGCCTCGAAGAACCGGGTGCGCAGCCCGGGCAGCCCGTCGGCGAGCGCGGCCAGCGAGAGGTTGAACGGCCCCAACCCGACGCCCACCAGGTCGAACGGCTCGTCCCGTTCGTTCGACTCGTCCCGCCTGCGCTGTTCGTCCGGGCGGTCCTGGTCGGACGGGTGGGTGCTCACGATCCGAGCTCCGTGACGAGCGGGTTGGGGATGTCGACGTACAGCGACTGGGTGGCGACCGGGCCGGCCAGTTCGTCGCGCCCGTCGACCGCTGTCGCGAAGTTCGCCTTGCAGCGCAGGACGGGGGAGTCCAGCAGCAGGCCGAACAGGTCCGGCACGGCCACGCCGTCGGCGGCCAGGTCGGCGCGCATGCGCACCAGCATGACGCGCACGGCGGCCAGCAGGTGGGTCTCGTCCGCCCGGTTGGCGGCGCCCAGAGCGCCGATCACCCCGAACACGTTGTTGATCATAAGATAGTAGAGCACCCGTTCGTCCACGAGGGCGTTGTCGAAGATCGCGGCTAGCCCGTCGCCGAACCCGGGCACGGCCCGGCGGACGGCATCCGCGTGGGACGCGGCGACATAGTAGCCCTGGCTGTCGCGGTACCAGCCGGCCGTGGGCCGGCCGTGGTCGTCCAAGGTGACCAGGCAGTTCTGCTGGTGCGCCTCCAGGCCGACCCCGTGGCGCGCGTACAGGTCGAGCGCCGGCGCGGCGACGACCCGCAGGTAGCGGGCGAACCAGTCGGCGGCGACCTCGGCGGCGGGCCGCCCGGCCCGTGCCGCGAGCCCGTCGACGATCCTGACGAGCATGGACGGGCCGGGGTCGGTGGGGTTGGCGGGGTCGGCGCGCACGGTCCGGTCCGGGCGGTCGGCGACCAGCCCGGCCACGCACACCACCCGGTCGTCCACACCGAACGGGTTCACCCGGATCGCGCTGTCCAGCCCCAGGCTGGACACGCTCGCGGCCCCCGGGGCCGGACTCCCTGCGCTCGGAGGGTCGAGGCCGACCCATGCCGGATCCTCGAGCAGGTGGAAGTCGGGATGGGCGCCGGCCAGCCAGTCCCGCAGGCCCGTGTCGAGCAGCGCGCTGATCTGGACGCCCAGCTCCAGTTCGTCGCGCAGGTTGATCCGGCGGGAGTTGGTGATCCGCATACCCAGGGAAAGTTTGATCATGACTGGTGCGTCCGGCCGCCACACAGTGCGCAGCGACGCCGTCGGATACCACGGTGGCCCGGCCGGGCCGAGAGCCACCAGCAGACCATCGGCGATCATGGCGGTGGCGTCCGGCCGGGTACGTAGGTAGCGGGCCTGCCAGGGGTGTGCCGGCAGGAGCAGGTAGCCGGCGGGGGCGACAGGCAGGTCGCGGTCGGGCAGCAGGCGGCGTAGGAGCTCCGCCGGGCCGCGGCCGGCGATCGTCCCGCCCGAGGCCGCCACCGACGGGTGGGCAGCGAACCAGTGCAGGGCAAAGGAGCCATACAACTCTGGAGAGTATGTGGCCAGCTCCTCCGCTGACGCACCTTCGCGGCTCTTCGCCGTCGGATGGAACGGATGCCCGGTTATCAACGCCTGTTCGGCGACAAGGAACAGCGCCGTGCCAGCCGCGTCGCCCGCCGCGTCCGGCACGGTGGACGCGCCCGCCCCGGCCGGCATGGCCACTTCGGCTGGTGTGCCCGGTCCATCCGGTGGCACGACCGGACCAGATGGCGTGGCCGGTGTGGTCGGCCTGGCGGGCCCTCGGCGGGTGGTGGCGCGGGCTTCGATGTGCACGGCGATCCGCCGCAGCGAGTCGATGACGCGGCCGAGGCAGTCCGCGCCCGCCGACGGCGGCAGCCCCTGCCGGCTGGCGATCTCGCGGACGAGCAGGGCAGCCAGCAGCCCGGCGTCCACCGGTGGACCTCCCACGGCCGGGCCTCCTGTGCTCGGACGCCGCGTGGCCCGGCCGCCCGTGGCTGGAGCTTCCCCGATCGGGTTCCCCGGGGCCGCGGCTTCCGTGGTCGAGCCGCTGATGGTCGGCGGGCCGAAGCGATGCCAGCCGCAGGGCGAGCGGTAGCGGACGGGCACCTCCAACGCCAGTCCGGAGGCGGGCAGACCGATCCGCAGCGGGCCGCCGTGGCGGTCCACCGCGATCCCGTTCTCCCGAACCCAGCAGCGCAGCAGCGTCTCGATGACCCGGGCGTCCGCGGCGGTTGCCGCGGCCTGGCCCGGCAGACCCGGCAGGTCAGACCGATCAGACCGATCAGGTGCCGGCCTGTCCGGCGTCCCCGTGGGCGCGCCGCCCAGGGCCGGTGGTACGGGGACGGGCTTCACCGGGGCGGGGAGGCTGCCGCGGTGAGGGCGTCGGCGAGGATGGCCAGTACCCGGTCGGCCTCGGCGTCAGTGATGGTCAGCGGCGGGAGCAGCCGCACCACCGCGTCGTGGCGCCCGCCAAGCTCGACGATCAGGCCTCGGGCCAGGCACTCGGCCCGGACACGGGCGGCCAGGTGGGGGTCTGCCGGCCGGGCACCGAGGGCGTCCGGGCCGGCGTCGGGATCGACCACCTCCAGGCCGATCATGAGCCCGAGTCCGCGGACGTCTCCCACGCAGGGCCGGCCCGCGGCGATCGTCCGCAGGTCGGCCAGCATCCGGGCGCCGACCTCGGCGGCGCGCAGATCCAGGGCTTCGGAGTGGACGAAACGCAGGGTGGCGGCACCGGCGGCCATCGCGAGCTGGTTGCCGCGGAACGTGCCGGTGTGCGCGCCGGGGGCCCAGCCGTCCAGCTCCTCCCGGTAGGCGATGACGGCCAGCGGCAGGCCGCCGCCG
>NZ_JWIO01000052.1:0-10853 GCF_001017755.1 Protofrankia coriariae | reverse complement strand
CAGGCCGCCGCCGATCGCCTTCGACATGACGATGACGTCCGGGGTGATGCCGCTGTGCTCGACGGCCCAGAACGCGCCCGTGCGCCCCACCCCGGTCTGGACCTCGTCGAGGATCAGGGGGATGCCCCGCTCGGCGGTGATCCGGCGGATCGCCCGCAGCCAGTCGTCGGGCGCGGGCACCACCCCGCCCTCGCCCTGCACGGCTTCGACGATCATCGCGGCGGGCTGGGTCACTCCGCCGCACGGGTCGTCCAGGAGCCGTTCGATGTACTGGGTGGACAGCCGCGCGCCGTCCGGGCAGTCCCCGTCGGTGGCGCCCACGCCGAACGGGCAGCGGTAGGGGTACGGGTAGGGCAGCCGCACGACCGTGCCCACCGGCCGGAGACGTTCCTTGATCGTAACGTTGCCGGTGACGGCGAGCGCACCGGCCGTCATGCCGTGGTAGCCACCGGTGAACGCCAGCAGCGTCTCGTGCCCGGTGACCGTCTGGGTCAGCTTGAGCGCGGCCTCGACCGCGTCCGCGCCGCTGGGCCCACAGAAGTGCAGCTTCGCCGAGGTCGCGAGGTCACCCGGCAGGCAGGACAGCAGCTCGGCGGTGAACGCGTCCTTCTCGGGGGTGGCCAGGTCGAGCACGTGCAACGGTGCGCCGGAGTGGAGCAGCCCGCGGATCGCCTCGTGGACGACGGGATGGTTGTGGCCGAGCGCGAGGGTGCCGGCGCCGGACAGGCAGTCCAGGTAGCGACGGCCGTCCGCGCCGATCACCGTCATGCCCTCGGCGTGGACGGGGACGATCGGCAGGTTCCGGGCGTATGTCCGCGCGGACGACTCGCGCCGGCGCTGCCGGGCGAGGATTCCCTCGGCGCGTACCCGGCCGTCGGCGTTCGGTACGCCATGGCCGTCAGCGGGGTCGCCAGTGGGGCCGCCGGTGGGGCTGGTAGTGGGGTCAGCATGGGCGCTGGGTCCCGAAGGGCCGGCGGATCCGGAACTGATGGCGGATATCGTCAAGAAAGCGACTCCCGTCCGGTGGCCTGGGCTCCTTGAGTGATCCGGTCCGAGGGCTCAGCTGTGGGGCCTGGGCGGATGGCCGGGTCCGAGGGCCCGGGTCCTGCGGACCTTTCCGGTCGGCGGAGCCGATCCGGCGCGGTACCTCGGGCGCGGGCAAGGGCGTTCCCGCTCGATCATGCCACCTGTGAGCTTCCGTTGGATTCAAGGAAGCCTAACCTAAGCAGCTGTTGGCAGGGGGGACGCGAGCCGTGACTGTAATCATCCTCTCGCTCGCCGCAATCCGACGACGAACCCTGCCGGTGCGGCAACGCCGAGCCCACGCGGCACCCGCGGGGCTGGCCACGGCCCGACAGCACGGCCCGACGGCACAGCGGAAGTCGTAGGTGAAAACCGTCACCCCTCCAACGGCAGCCACCTACGACCGAACGAGGCGTAGGTGGAAAACGCTGTCGGGGTGACGGAAACCACCTACGGATCCCGGCGGTCGGGGAGGGCTTCGGTGAGGTCCTCGAGCAGGTCGTCGATCGACTCGATGCCGACCGACAGCCGGATGAGGTTCGCGGGCACCTCCAGCGGAGAACCGGCCACCGAGACGTGCGTCATCCGCCCGGGATGCTCGATGAGCGACTCGACCCCGCCCAGGGACTCGGCGAGGGTGAACACCCTGGTCCGCCGGCACACCTCGACCGCCGCCTCCTCGCCCCCGCGCAGGGCGAACGACACCATCCCGCCGAAGTCACGCATCTGCTTCGCCGCCACCTGGTGGCCCGGGTCGTCCGGCAGGCCCGGGTAGTGCACGGCCGCCACCGCGGGATGCCCCGCCAGCAGCTCCGCGACGCGGCGGGCGTTCGCGCAGTGCCGGTCCATCCGGACCGCCAGGGTCTTCGCCCCCCGCAGCACCAGCCAGGCGTCGAACGGGCTGGGAACCGCCCCGGTGGCGTTCTGGATGAACCGCAGCCGTTCCCCCAGCCCCGGGTCGGCCACCACCGCGGCGCCACCGACGACGTCACTGTGTCCGCCGAGGTACTTCGTGGTCGAGTGGACCGTCACGTCGGCACCAAGGGCCAGCGGCTGCTGCAGGTACGGGGTGGCGAAGGTGTTGTCGACGGCCAGCAGCGCGCCGGCGGAGTGGGCGATGTCGGCCAGCGCGGCGATGTCGGAGACACCCAGCGTCGGGTTCGTCGGCGTCTCGGACCACAGCAGTCGGGTACGGCCCGGGCGGATCGCCGCCCGCACCGCGTCGAGATCGTTCAGCGGCGCCGGGGTGTACTCCACGCCCCACTCGGCGAGCACCCGCGCGAACAGCCGGTAGGTGCCGCCGTAGGCGTCCAACGGGATCACCGCGTGGTCGCCGGGCCGGCACACCGTGCGCAGCACCGCGTCCACGGCGGCCATCCCGGAGGCGAAGGCGAGCCCCAGCGCACCCACCTCCAGCGCGGCCAGGGAGGTCTCCAGCGCGGTGCGGGTCGGGTTGGACGAGCGGGCGTACTCGTACGCACCGCGCGGGACCCCGACGGCGTCCTGCGCGAACGTCGACGACGGGTGGATGGGGACGACCACCGCGCCGGTGACGGGGTCGGGGTCCTGCCCCGCGTGGATCGCCACCGTCTCGAAGCCGGTACCGGCCCAGGCCTCGGCGCCGGCCGGCCACGCGCCGACGGGCGCCGGGCGGCGCGGGCCGTCGGCACGGGCCGCGGAGCCGTCCACACCGGTTACCGCGTTGTCGGCCACAGGATCGTCGGCCGCAGGATCGCTGGTCACAGGGTCGTCGGCGCTGGTCATGGGCTCCTCGGTGGGGTTACGGGGTGGCCAGGAAGCTGAGCAGGTCGGACCGGGTGAGGATGCCCACGGGGTTGCCGTCCTCCAGCACGAGCACGGCCGGCGCGGCGCCGAGGGCGGCAACCAGCACTGACAGCGGCTCGCCGGCGCCGACCGTGGGCAGCGGCGGCGACATGTACGCGGCCACCGGGGCGTCGACGGCGGCCCGGTCGGCGAACACGGCCCCGAGCAGCTCCAGTTCGATGACGGCGCCGGCCACCTCGGCCGAACGCAGCGGCGGCTCCTGGCGGACCACCGGCATCTGGGAGACGTTGTACTCGCGCAGATAGGAGATGGCCGCGCCGACGGTCTCGTCGGGATGCACGTGTACCAGGTCGGGCGGGCTGGTCGCGTCGGCGGCCTTGCGGGCGAGCACCTCGGCGACCGTCGGCTCGTCCGAGGGACGGTCGAGAAAACCGTAGTCGTACATCCACTCGTCGTTGAAGATCTTCGACAGGTAGCCGCGGCCGGAGTCCGGGAGCAGCACCACGACGCAGCCGTCGGCGTCCAGCTCCCGGGCCACCCGCAGCGCGGCGACCACCGCGAGCCCGCAGGAGCCGCCGACCAGCATGCCCTCGCGGCGGGCCAGCTCCCGGGTCATCAGGAACGAGTCGCGGTCGCTGACCGCCTCGACCCGGTCGACGACGGCCTTGTCGTAGGTGGTCGGCCAGATGTCCTCGCCGACCCCCTCCACGAGGTAGGGCCGCCCGCTGCCGCCGGAGTACACCGACCCCTCCGGGTCGGCGCCGACGACCTGTACCCGCCGGCCGCTGACCTCCTTGAGGTAGCGGCCGGTGCCACTGATCGTCCCGCCGGTGCCGATACCGGCGACGAAGTGGGTGACGCATCCGTCGGTGTCCGCCCAGATCTCCGGGCCGGTGCTGGCGTGGTGCGCGGCGGGGTTGTGCGGGTTGGAGTACTGGTCCGGGCTCCACGCGCCGGGCGTCTCGGCGACGACGCGGCGGGCGACCGAGTAGTAGGAGCGGGGGTCGTCCGGGGCGACCGCGGTCGGGCAGACCAGCACCTCGGCGCCGTAGGCCCGCAGCACTGCCTGTTTCTCTTCACTGATCTTGTCGGGCATGGTGAACACGCAGCGGTAGCCGCGGGCCGCGGCCACGATCGCCAGCCCCACTCCGGTGTTGCCGCTGGTCGGTTCGACGATCGTCCCGCCCGGCCGCAGCTGCCCGGTGGCCTCCGCGGCGTCGATCATTGCCAGGGCGATCCGGTCCTTCACCGATCCGCCCGGATTGACGTACTCCAGCTTGGCGAACACGGGTGCGGCAATACCCGCGGTGACCGCGTTCAGCCTGATCAGTGGAGTTCCGCCGACCACCGCGGCCAGGTTCTCGTAGACACGCATGCGCCGCCCTCACCTTCGCCGCCGAGGTCCTGAGCCGCCGCTGGGCTCCCAGCGTACGCAGCCGAAGCGCCCGCCGCAGGCCAAGCCGCACAGTGTCGCGGAGGCCGCGGAAATCACAGATGATCACAGAGGTTGCGCGGGTTGCGCGGGCCGTGTGAGCTGCGGAGGCCACGAAAGTCACGTCCGCTCGTCACGTCGGGTGGTCCAGGTGCTGTGGGAGCCCCCGGTGTGCGTCGAGCTGGTGTGCGTCGAGCTCGTGTGGGCCGAGCCGGTGGACGTCGAGCTGGTATGGGTCGAAGAGACGGTGTAGGTCGAGCCGCCGTGTGCCGGGCCGTGCCGCGTCGAACCTGTGTGGTGCGTCGAACCTGTGTGGACGTGGGTGAAGCCGCCGCCCGAGTCCCGCGACACCGCGACCCGTACCGGTGGCGGATGCCCCAGGAACCCCTGCATGGCGAACTCGTATCCGTAGGCGCCGGCCATCGGGAAGACCACTATGTCGCCCGCGCGCACCGCGTCCACGGTGATGTCGCGGGCGAGGGTGTCCTCGGGCGTGCACAGCTCGCCGACCACGGTCACCGGCCGTCCGGCGACGCCGGGGCGCGGGAAGTCGTACGGCCAGTCGTCCACCGCGACGACCCCGAAGTTGTGCACGATCTCCCAGGACGTCGGCAGCTGGAAGTGGTGGATGCCGCCCCGCAGCACCACGAAGTCGGTGCCGTGGGCGTGTTTGACGTCGGTGACCTCGGCCGCGTACGCGCCGCAGTCGGCGACCAGCCAGCGTCCCGGCTCGAACAGCACCCGTACCCCGGCCGGGACCGGTGTCGCCCGCAGGCCGGCGGCGAAGGCGTCCAGGTCGAAGGGGCGTTCGCCGCGCCGGTCCGGCTCGAAGGGCACCCCCAGCCCGCCGCCGACGTCGACGACCCGCAGGTCGACGCCGTGCGCGGCGGCCGTGGCGGCCGCGTACCCCAGACACCAGCGGACGTAGTCCAGGTGCGCGGCGGCGTCGAGGTTCCCGGACACGGCGTGGACGTGGAAGCCGGCCACGTCGACCCAGGGCAGTGACCGGGCGACGGCCAGGACGTCGGGGACGTCCGCCTCGGGTATCCCGAAGGCGCTGGCCACCCCGCCCATCCGCAGCGAGCCGGCGAGGGCCACCCGGGACGGGTTGACCCGCAGCGTGACCGGTATCCGGCGGCCCGCCCGGCCCGCGACGTGGTTCAGCCGGCGCAGCTCACCGGGGCTTTCGACGTTGACGGTCACCTCGGCGCCGGCCCTGGCGGCCTCGACGAGCGTGGCCAGCAGCGGGACGGACTTCCCCGGGCCGGAGACGACGATGCGGGCAGGCCGCCCGATCCGCTGGGTGCTGTCCAGCGCGAGCTGGATCTCATGGCTGGAGGCGACCTCGAAACCGTCCACCCCCTGGCCGGTGGGGAGGTTGTGGCCGGTGGTGCCGGTGTGCTGGGCGCTGTGGGCCTGCTGGGCTCCGTGGCCGTGGCCGTGGCCAGTGGCGAGGGCGTCGAGGACCGGCGGGTAGCCGTTTGCCTTCACCGCATAGAAGATCGCGGCCCATGGCGGTAACGCGGCTTTCAGCCGGGCGGCGTTACCGGCCGCGACGTCAAGATCGTAGATGTACGCACTGATCGGATCGGCGTACGCGCCGGCGAAAGGCTGTGCGCCGGTGAAAGGCTGTGCCCCGGTGAAGGCCTCGGTGAACGTTCCGGCGAAGGCCGCTGAGGCGGTGGGAGCATTCGGGGGATGAGCGAATCGGCCGGGGGCGCCGCCGCGTGCTCCGAGGGCGCCGCGCAGCCAGTGCAGCGTGGCTGCGGGCAGCCGGCTGACGGGTAGGGCGTGCAGCCGGCCGGCCGACGGTGGCAACTGCACGCGCGTTCAGCTCACGACTGGACGGGCGACTGGACGGGTAGGTCGAACCAGAGGTACTTCCCCGAGTCCACCGCCACCGCGCCCCAGCTACCGGCGAGAGCGTCCAGGACGAGCAGGCCACGGCCGCCCTCGCTGCCGAGATCCACCTGCTGCCGCTGCGGTAGCACGACAGACGTGTCCGAGACAGAGGCGTGTACGAGGCCTGGCCGTAGTTCGAGCAGCAGCCAGACGGGTGGCTTGCCGTATTTGACCGCGTTCGTGACCAGTTCGCTGACCAGGAGTTCCGCTGTCCCGACGGCTTCCTCGGACAGATTCGTGCGGGCGAGCTGCTCCCTGAGCGCACGGCGTGCCTGCGGGACGGCCGCGGGCACGTAGGGCAGCTCGACCAGCATGTGCGTGGCCGAGGGGCGCAACGACGACGCGCGGGTCATCATGTCCTTTTCCACCCCGTCTGTGTATTCATTGATCACCGAATCCGATGTGACGACATCCCTGTACGTCTACCCACAGGCCGGCTATTCCAAGCACTTCCGGTCTTTCACGGTCAACGGGCGGATGCCGGGTAGTCTTTATAACGTACGGTAACGGTATCGCTTGCTTCCGTCACGATCTCCCGTGGAAAGGTTTCACTGGATCGCGGAGTGTCATGTTGGTATGCGGGCCGCGAGCACCGCGACGTCGTCGCGCAGCCGGCCGCCGGCAAACCGCTCGGCAGCCGCCCGCAGCCGCTCCGCGATCCCCTGGGCGGACATCCCGGCGCAGCCGCGCAGGGTGGCCAGCAGCCGCTCCTCGCCGAAGAGTTCCCGGCCGCGGCGTGCCTCGACGACTCCGTCGGTGTACAGGACGAGCGCGTCCCCGGCCCGCAGCGACACCCGCACCTCGGGAAAGATCGCATCCTCGTCGTTGAGGACCCCCAACAGCGTTCCCGGTTGCGCGACGAACACGGCCGTCCCGTCCGCCCGGACGAGAACCGGCAGCGGATGCCCGGCCATGCAGATCGAGACCACCCGTTCGACCGACCGCGCTTCGGACCGGGCAGCCGGCCGCGCCAGGCCGGTGGGACCGCGTGCCCCCGACGGCCGGGGACCGCCTGACCGCTCCGGCTCGTCTGGCGGGCCCGGCTCGTCCGCCGGCGGGCCCGGTTCGCTCGGGGGGCCGAGCTCGCCAGCGGGCCGCAGCTGGGCCGCCGCGAGCGTGCAGAAACGTCCCTGACCAGCGGGGTTCGGGTAGCTGGCGGTGTCCCGCAACGCCCGGTTGAGATCCATCATGATGTCGGGCAGGTTGTGGCGCTGGCCGGCCAGCAGCCGTAGCACGGCCCGCGCGACCCCGGTGACGTTGGCGGCTTCCGCGCCCTTGCCGCAGACATCCCCGATGATGATCGTCCAGCCGCCGTCCGGATCCGGGACGAGGTCGAAGAAGTCACCGCCGACCTCCAGACCGGCCCGTGCCGAGCGGTAGGACGAGCCGAGCTCGATCCCGTCGATGTGGGGCAGTTCGGGCGGCAGCAGTCCGGCCTGTAACTCGCCGGCCACCTCCACCTGCTGGCGGAACAGGCGGGCGTTGTCGACCGTGAAGGCCGCGCGGCGGGCCAGGTCGGTGAGCAGTTCGATCTCGTCGGCCTCGAAGTTGTTCCCGGCGGCGCGGCCGAGGGTCAGCACGCCCAGCACCCGGCGACGGGCGCGCATCGCGGCGATGACGGTGGGCGCGCCGTCGACGGTGGCGACCCGCACGGTGTCGGTGAGCGCCGCCTGCAGGTGGGCGACCAGCGTCCCGGCCGGGTCGTCCGCCCAGGCGGACAGGGCACCGGCCGCGGCCTCGTCCACGTGGCCGACGGCGGCCAGCTTGATCGCACCGTCGTCGCGCAACAGGTGGACCGTGCACCAGCGGGCCAGCCGGGGCACTGGCAGGCGTGCGAGCAGGGCCAGGCTCCGGTCGGTGTCGAGGCTGCCCGCGAGCAGGTCGGACGCCTCGGCCAGGAAGGACAGCATGCCGATCCGGCGTTCCTCGACACGTCGCAGATGGGCACCGCCGAGCGCCAGCGCCATCCAACGGGCGACCAGCTGGATCCGTTCCTCGAGGTCGCCGTGGACAGCGCCATCCATGTCGTCACGGACGGCACCATGGATATCGCGATGAACATCGCCATGGATGGCGTCGTCGTGGATGCCGCCCGCGTCGTCGTCGAGCTGGCACACGCGGGCCGCACCGGTGGGTGCCCTGCCGGTGGACGCCGGGAGGCCCGGTGACCACAGCAACAGTTCTCCGACGGTCCCGTCACGGGAGTCCAGCGGGATGCGGCGAGCGTCCCGCTCCGAACCGGTCGATCCGAAGGCTGCCACCACCTCCGCCGCTCCCGCCCGGTTATGGCTGCGCCGCACGAGGCCCGCCCCGGACGACGGCAGCGCGTCGACGAGCTGCGCCAGCAGTTCACCGACCTCCTCCTCGACCGACAGGACACGGGTGAGGGTGGACGAGAGCAACCGCGCCGGCCTGCGTGGGCCCACCACCGTGGCCGNCGCGCCCACCGCGGCCGGGGGCCCGGCGGCGGATCCGCTCCCATGGGCCGCCAAGCCGGGGGGCAAGCCGGGGGGCAAGCTGGAGGGCAAGCTGGAGGGCAAGCCGGGGGACAGACCAGGGGACACTGTCCGGGCGCCGGCGCGGGCCGTCTCAGCAGCCGCGGCGGCCGGGNGGCGGCCGGGCCGGGCCCGCCCGCGGCTTCGGCGTCGGTGGGCGAACCGTCGGGGGCGTCGAGGCGGAACCACACCTTCTTGCCCGTCCGGTCGTGTTCGGTGCCCCACGCCGTGCTCAGCGCGTCCACCAGCGACAGGCCGCGGCCGTCCTCACGCAGGTTGTCGATGCCGCTGTCCGCGATGGACTCGCCGGTGACGCTCCCGGGCGCCGCCGGCGGGANGGCGGGAGCGCACCGGCCGCCGTGGCTACGGGTACCGGTGAGCTCCCCGGGCCGTCGATGGCCGCCGAGCGGGCGGCGGCGGGAGCGTGGCCGGGTTGGCCGGTGATCGGTACCGTGCCCAACGCCAGGGGATGTCGATCGCTGACCGTGACGACGAGGCGTCCATCGCGGTGTCGAATGTCGATTGTCGCGTCGGTGCCGGCGTGTACGATTACGTTAGTTACAAGCTCGGTTACTAATAGTAGCACTATATCAACGGCATCGGCGTGGAGACGGCCGTGCAACGTGTCGATAATGAACCGGCGGGCCGATCCCGGTGAATCGATGACCGGTGGAAGTGTGAGGGTGCGGCGGAACCCCTCTTCGCCGAGCATGTGAAGCATGCCGGTCAGTCTCTCCTGTGTTGTCCGGTCATGAGGGATTGGCCGTCGCGTGGAGCGCGGCCGACGGATCTTCCGGGCTGGTCCGGGCCGGCACGCGCGGCACACGGCCGGATGGATCCGCTATATCCGCACAGCAAGCCCTGACGGATACTGTCGCCGAGCACTGCTGGATGCCTGATGAACGGACGCCGGTCCGTTCCGATGGTCTGCCAGACGTGAGAGATTCCCGCGCACGCCGGTTTGGAGGGCTCCACCATGACGATGGTGTCGGAATCCGCGCCCGTGGACGACCACTTCATCGACGATTTGCTCGGTGCGCTGACGGCGTTGTGCGCGGGTGACTTCTCCGCCCGTCTCGGGGAGCGGTCCGGCCGCGACGCGCTGATCGCCCAGCGCTTCGACGAGCTGGCGGCCCTGCAGCAGCGGCACTCCGGGGAGCTGGAACGGGTCAGCAAGGTGATCCGGCGGGACGGCCGGCTGACCGAGCGGATGGCCGACCTCGGTTTCGAGGGCGGCTGGTCGCTGTCGAGCCAGGCGGTCAACTCGCTCATCGACGACCTTGCGCGCCCGACGCACGAGGTCGCGCGTGTGATCGCGGCTGTCGCGGAGGGTGATCTCTCGCAGCACATGGCGCTGGAGATCGCCGGGCAGCCGGTGCGAGGTGAGTTCCTCACGATCGGTACGACCGTGAACACCATGGTGGACCAGCTCTCCTCGTTCGCGGACGAGGTTACCCGGGTGGCGCGGGAAGTGGGTACCGAGGGCAACCTGGGTGGCCAGGCGCGGGTCAAGGGCGTCTCCGGGGTGTGGCGGTTGAACTCGATGGCGGGCAACCTGACCAGCCAGGTGCGCAACATCGCGTTGGTGACGACGGCGGTGGCCCGGGGTGACCTGTCGCAGAAGATCACGGTGCCGGCGCAGGGTGAGATCGCCGAGCTGAAGGACACCGTGAACACGATGGTGGAGCAGTTGTCGTCGTTTGCGGCGGAGGTGACGCGGGTCGCCTGGGAGGTGGGTACCGAGGGCAATCTGGGTGGTCAGGCCCATGTGCGGGGTGTGTCCGGGGTGTGGCGGGATCTGACCGAGTCGGTGAACTCGATGGCGGGCAACCTCACCAGCCAGGTCCGCAACATCGCCCAGGTCACGACGGCGGTGGCGCAGGGCGATCTGTCCCAGAAGATCACTGTGGACGCACGAGGTGAGATCTACGAGCTCAAGTCGACCGTGAACACGATGGTCGACCAGCTCTCGGCGTTCGCCGACGAGGTTACCCGGGTGGCCAAGGAGGTTGGTACCGAGGGCAGGCTCGGCGGGCAGGCCCAGGTCAAGGGCGTGTCCGGGGTGTGGCGGGATCTGACCGACTCGGTGAACGTCATGGCCGGCAACCTCACCACGCAGGTGCGCAGCATCGCCGAGGTCGCGGCCGGGGTCGCCCGCGGCGATCTCACCCGCCAGATCACCGTGGACGCCCGGGGTGAGGTCGCGGCCCTCGCCC
>NZ_JWIO01000051.1:22929-30462 GCF_001017755.1 Protofrankia coriariae | reverse complement strand
CCGGTAGTCCGGTCAACGGTCCCAACGACCGACAGATCCACCGCGGGAGCGACCAACGGCGCGACGTACGGCGGCACCCCGAGGTGGAGTCCCAATGCCCAGGAGTTGCCGAAGCCGAAAAGGAAACTGAGCCCCATCACCAGCACCATGATCACGGTGACGCCGCGGACGGCGGAGCTTCCTGCCCGGTCGCCGCCACGGCCGCCTGACGATGCTGCGGCTGTTGCCGCTTCGGCGCTCATCGAAGACTCCGCATGACCTTGGTCGGCTGCCAGGCGCCGGCTGATCGCTCGGGCGGGGCTGTCCGCTCCGCCCTGCCCGCTGCCGCACCGGTTGCCACACAGGGGTGCGGCGAAGGCGCGACGGGGGTGTCGCTGGCCCTCTCGGAGGCGGCGGATGTGTGGCAATGCGTGTGGCAACGCGGGCCGCCAGAGGGGCACTCCGGCGACCAGAAGTGGACGTCAAAGCACGTGTGCGGACGTTCCTGAACGGTATGGACCGGCCTGAAAAGCGGAAGGTCGGCGGTTCGACCCCGCCCCTGCCCACCACCTCTGACCAGGGGTTTTGCTCCTCAACTGAGCCCCTCACAGCCTCTTCAAGATCGTTATGTAGCAACGGGCCGAGCTGTCCGACCGACGTGCACGCTGACATGCTCGTGCGATGCCACCGGCACGCGCCCCGGCACCGGCGTCCGGGATAGCTGTTGCCCCGGTCATGCCGCCGCCCGCCCCGCACCCGCGCGCNGAGCGTCAGCCCGTCGAACTCCACCGGCCGAAACGGCGTACCCGCCAACGACTCCGGCGGCACCGGCCGCACCGCGGCGGCGATCTTCACCTTCACCTCCGCCGACCCGGCCCGCGCGTTCGGGTCGGCGTCCATCATCCGCACCGCCCACACCAACTCACCGGTGACCTTGTCCCGTTTCTGCGCGTCGGTCACTCCGAGCCCCGCTCCCAGTCGCTCGCATACGGTGGCTGGGACAAGTGCCTCTACAAGTACGCCTGGTTCGACACCTCACCCGAGTGCAAGGTTGCCCATGCGCTCGACGACGTGCGCAGCAACGTCGTTGTCCGGGCCCGTCTACACATCGACGATCTCCCGACTACCTGGACCCGAGAAGGCCGCGAGTACAACCCTGACCTCGTCGCGATCGAAGAAGTCGACGGCGAGCGGACCTGCTGGCTCATCGAGACCAAGATGAACAAGGAGGCGACTGTCGACGGCGTTCGGGCGAAATCGAAATGTCACTGTCCGCAACCACGCTGGAGTCGTGCCGCGTCCGTGTTCGGCGGACACCCGCTTCGACCATGCCAACCCGCGTGCCAGACGCCGGTGACGAAATCGGATGACACCACCCGGACAGAGGTGTCCCCGGCAGCAGGGCGACCGCTACACGGCCTGCGCACTCGCGCAGCCTGCATCGTTTGCACAGAAATAACTGGCCATAATCAAGAAAAATAGTTTAACGGGGTGGCCACAGGGGATATCACAAGAAACCTCTGTCGCAAGGAGAGACCACCATGGTTACTTTTGTCCTCGTTATGCTGCTGCTGGGTCTGGTCGCTGGCGCGATCGCTCGTATTGTGCTGCCCGGCCCCGATCAGATCGGTATTTTCGGCACCATCGTTGTCGGTGCCATCGGCTCCTTCGTGGGCGGCTTCCTCGGCTATATTCTGTTCGACCGGGACGTCGGTGAGGGCGCCCTGCAGCCATCCGGAATCATCGGTGCCGTCATCGGCTCCATCCTGGTACTGCTGGTGTGGCGGAGTGTCGGTGGCCGCACCGGCAGCCGTCGGTACGCGCGACGGTAGGAGCGGGGAGGGCCTCGCGACGCCTGGGCGAGAGGGTATCGGGCCGGCGTCGCGGTACGGCCGTTCGCGCCGATGCGCGGCCGAACCGGTCCGCTACAGGGGCTGCCGGCGGTATCGCCACCTCGTCCGGGACAGCGCCCGAATGTGGCGAACCGTCACTCCACGGGCCGTCGCCTTCGTCAGCACGGCGCTCAGCGCGACGAACAGCCTGGCCACGGCACGCGCACCGCTGCCGGCACTTCCACAGGAAAAGGAATCCACATGAGTATGACTGACAAGGTCAGAAACACGCTGCATCGGCTCCGGGGAAAGGGCCGGCGGAGCGCCGGCAGGGTAACCGGCGACCGAGAAATGGAAGCGAGAGGCGGGGCCGAGAAGACCCGCGGGGACCTCAAGCAGGCTGGTGAGAACGTCAGGGACGCCTTCAGCTAGACCGGACCGGAACAGCCACAATCGAGCGGGCCTGCGGGTCCGGCCAACAGGGTCGGACCCGCAGGCCCGTTTCCGCCTGCCTGCGGGCCGATGAGCACCCGCCGGCTCGTCACGGCGCGCACGGGAGAGGGGGCCGGGAATTGGATTACCGCACGATGGGATGGCTCGTCACGGTGCGCACGGGAGAGGGGTTTCTGGCTACCGGGTGACGTGGAGGTCACCGCGACCGGGGTTGCGGGCCTCGGCATTGCGGTGACGACGCGCGAGCCGGCGGAGTTGGAACATGCGGCCCGTTCCGGGGATCGCGATCAGTAGTGCTCCCGCGACCGTGGCGAACAGCATCGCTACCGCGAGCGGCAGGTGGCCGTCAAAGCTCAGGAACGACACTTCGACCTGCTGGCCGTTCTGCAGAATGAAGATCAACAGCAGGATGAGGACGAGGGCGAACAGAATTGCCGCTGTCCAGGTTCGGCTGGTGCGCGTGGAGCGCACGACGTGCTGGCGGACCGCGGGCTGTGTGCCGCCCGTCTCGGGTGTCCGTGGGTCCGGCGACGGGTCGGTGATCGTCATGACGGCTTCCTGTTCTGGCCTCGGCCGGGTAGTGCACCTGTGGGTCTGTCGAGCGCTGCTGTCCGCGACATCCCCTTCTTGCCTGACATGTCCCGGATCACACAGCCGTGAGGGCGGTCGGCGCGGTTGCCGCACCTGGTGGGGCCAGATCGGGGATCAGGGCGGCGGCCGTCGGTGTGGCGTGCACATTCAGCCGGTCGACCATGCGGGTCAGGGCGAACAGGCGGTAGATGTGGGGGCGGACTCCGACGACCTTGACGGGGATGCCGGCGAGGGCCGCCCGGTTCGCGACGCCGACCAGGATTCCCAGGCCGCAGGCGTCGAGGAAGGACACACCGTCGAGGTCGACCACCAGCAGCGGTGGTAGCTGGTCGAGGCCTGCCATCAGCGCCGCGCGGAACGCGGCGCCGGTGGCCATGTCGATCTCACCGTGGACACGCACGATCGTCATACTGGGCGGCGCGTAGGTGTCGGTATGAAAGCGGATGACGGACCTGGAAGTGCGCTGAGACAACGGGCCGGACAGGTGGAGGAAACCCTCCATCACGATCACCAGGCTTTCGGCCAAATGAGTTGCCACCGGAAGGTGTAAGCAGTCGACGGGAGCGCATGGCATCCGGACACTTCGGCTGGCTACTCAGACCCGGCTCTCACCATAGCGCGATCCGTCTCCGACCGGGAAACTTTTTCCACGTTGCGGGCGGTCCCGCGGCGCCGGGACACGATTGTCGGCTATCTCGCCGAACCTCGGATGGACGGGGGTGGCGGCTGGCGGCGTCGGTGGGAGGTCAGCACAGCGGTGCTGTCGACCGTTCCGTCGACGATGCCGCGGGCCAGGTCGGTGAGGCGGGTGTTGGTGTTGCGGGCGTGGCGGCGGAGCCGGTTGAACGCCTGGTCCATGTCGAGGCTGCCGCGTTCGGCGAGGACTCCTTTGGCCTGTTCGATCACGACCCTGCTGGTCAGCGCGTGTTGTAGCTGCTCGGCGAGCATCTCCTGGTGGCGGATCGCACGTTCCTGCAGGATCGCGATCGTCGCCACGTCGGCCAGCGCCTGGCCGATGCGGGCGTCGGCGTCGTCGAGACGGCCGGGGCGGGTACCGAACAGGTTCAACGTGCCGATCACCTCGTCGCGTAGCCGCATCGGTAGCGCATGGACCGAGCGGTAGCCCGCGGCACGCGTCTCGGCCGTGAAGATCGGCCACCGGCGTGCGGCCAGATCGACGTCGGGAACGGTGACCGCCGTGCCGGTGTGGTAGCAGTCCAGGCACGGCCCCTGGTCGTGTTGGAGCTGGAACAACTCGAGTAGCCGGCTGGTCTCCGAGGATGCTGCCACGACCTGCAGGCTGCCGCGCTGGTCGGCCAGCAACAGGCCGGCGGCGGCTACGTCGAGCAGGGTCACGCAGTGGTCGGCCAGCCGGCGCAGCAGGTCCGCGACGTCGTAGTCGGCCACCAGACTGTCGGCCAGGGCGACGAACGCCTCGCTCAGTTGCTGTTCCTGATCCACCGTCGCCTCCACGCACCCGTCACGCGTCCCATGAGGAGTTTTGTCCGCCATCATCCGGGCAGGTCACCGTCGAGTCGCAGCCGGCGGCCGACGATGTCGCGGGCGACCTCGTCGGGGGTCCGCCCGGCGGCGTAGGCGTACGCGCGCAGCCGGACAAGGGCCTCCTGCGCGCTCACCCCGAGCTGGGCCATCACCATCCCGGTCGCCTGGTGGATCTCGGCCCGGTACATCCCGAAGGCGTCCGGGCCCACTCCGAGCGGCAGGCCGGCCGGGCCCCGCAGGTCGCCGGCCGCCGCGTCGATGACCGTGAGGGCCGCGACGTCCACGACGATCAACGCGTCCGCCAGCGCATCGCCCTCCAGCGAGCCTGGCCGCGCGCGTACGAGGTCGAGGGCGCCCAGCCGGATCGCGCCGATCTGCAGCGGAAACGCGAAGATCCCCTGGAAGCCGGCAGCCAGGACCGCGGGGGTGAACATCGGCCAGCGGCGCCCCGCCGGCCCGGTCAGATCCCCGACGAGCACCGGGTGTCCGTGGCGGGTGGCGTCCCAGCAGGGTCCCTCACCGAGGGCGAACTGAAGATCGTTAAGATGGGCGGAGGCCGGATCGCTCGCGCCGGAGTAACCCTGGCCGGCAGTGTCGGCCGTCACCGAGATCGCAGCCCCGTCCACCGGTAGGGCTGACACGGCGCCGGTGCACAGCCGCTCCAGCACCGAAGCGTCCCTGGACCGGTCTGCCAGCAGGGCACGCAACTCGCGGCGAAGCCGGCCGGGGTCACTCACGCGCTCCTTGGCTGCCACGCAGGCGCGGTGCGACACCGACGACACCCCTGGCTGTGATCAACCGCTTCTCAGCTCCTGCCACCGCGGAAAGGGTCGGTTCTGCCGTAGGCGAACCGGCCACGAGGTCTGCGGTTATGGTTGTTCCTCTCAGTCGACCAACCGCATCAGCGAGAGGGAACCCGGAACAGGCATACGGACCAGACCAGGACGAGAACACAGCCACGCTGACATGACGCCTCTCAAGCTACGCCGCCACCCGTGGCCCCGTGGCCTCCCTGCTCGGCCAGGCCGAAGAGGAAGGCCGTCAACGGGACGGATCGAATCAGGTTACGCGTCCCCGATCCCTCGGTCCCACCGCGCCTGCGCCGGAGGCGGCAGCCGAGATGGAACGATGTGCGATGTGCGGAAGGATGTTTGCGATGTACGCCCGCGAGGGCGTCGGCCTGCCGGTCACGGCCGCGATCGGGCGGCCGTCGCGTGAGGACGAGCCGGCTGGAGGCGTTCAGTGACGCCGTCCTGGCCATCATCATAACGATCATGGTGCTGGAACTGAAGGTTCCGGAGGGGCACGACCTGGCGGCGCTGCGGCACACCACCGGGACCTCGTTGCTCACCTACCTGCTCAGCTTCGTCTATGTCGGCATCTACTGGAACAACCACCACCACACCTTCCAACTGGTCCAGCGCAGCACCGGCGGCGTGCTCTGGGCGAACCTGGGCCTGCTGTTCTTCCTTTCCCTGTTTCCATTCACCACCGCGTGGATGGACGACAGCGACTTCGCCCGCACTCCCGTGGTCGTCTACGGGGTGAACCTGCTCGCGGCCGCGATCGCCTACTTCGTGCTACAAACTGTGATCATTCGGAACGAGGGCGCGGGCTCCCCGCTGCGGCAGGCTGTCGGGCGGGACCTCAAGGGCAAGGCATCCGTGATCCTCTACCTCGCCGGTATCGTGAGCGCGCTGCTCACCGGCCACGGGCACATCGGCATCCGGATCGCGCTCGGCTTCTTCGTCGTCGTCGCCATCCTGTGGCTGATCCCCGACCGCCGCATCGACCGCATCATCCGCGACCAGGGCCTCCCCGACTGAGGTCGTGTCCGCGCGATCGAAGATCCACCGGACATGGCCTGGCCGGTGCCCCACCGTTGAGACGTACCGTCCGGGCACGCACACGCGCGCCCCGAAAATCATAGATTGAGATCAGATCTCAAATCGGAATCGACCGGACGGCCAGGATCCGGTCAGCCGGACGAACGGGATCACAGCGATGCCGCCCCGCACTCCGACGACGGTTCAGGATCGTCAGGACCGTCTGTGACAGCGGCGACGGCTCGGCTGACGAGGTGTTCGGGCAGCCCCGCCTGTTCGCCATGCCAGCGCACCCAGTCGGGCAGAAGCGCCTTCGCCGCCGCCGTGACCGGATCATCGATCCAGTCGCTCATCAGAGCCCGGTGGAACCGGACGCGGTGCGGGGACACCGTATGCCGGGCCTCCGGCAGGACCCCTTCGATCCACTCGTACGCCAGCGCGGCGACCGCGTCAGAGTCCGGCTGCGCACCGTGCCGGGTGACGTACCAGATGGTGAACGCCTCGGCCGTCGGGGTCTCGTCGATGTCACGGTACAGCGACGGCGTATCGGGTAGCGGCATCCCACGCCCGTTCAACGCGTCCGCGAGATCATGGATACGGCGCCGGACACGGAACCAGTTGTCCAGTGCGGAATCGGACTCGGTTCCTTGTATCGTCTCCTCCCCGATACCGCAGTAAAGAAGGCAGCGCAGGGATTCCGCGGTCTCGGACGGTACCGGCAGGGCGTCGTCAGCCGTGTCACCGACCATGCTGCGCCACGCCGCGGCAGCCTGCGCCACATCGTCGAAGACACCTGCGTTGGCCACTTCCACGAAGCCGCAGGCGTCGATGTCGAACAGGAAGACCGACGGGTCCGCACCACCGGGATACTCACAGCCAGCGATCACCGCCAGCCGGGTGCCGTAGGCATCGCGCATCCGCCACACCTCGCCGGTGGCGGCGATACGCGGCAGCGTTTTCAGCCACCGCGGCTGGGGTCGCGCGGCCGTGCCGGCCCGGACCGCCTTCCCGACATCCGACGCCACGCTCCGTAGCGCGTCCTGGGTATTCGAGGCGAGCGCGGGCGACGCGATCGAGGTAAGGCCGTGCAGCAGCCGCCACGGTGCCTCCCACGCACCGCCGCCGCGGCCCAGCTCGTCCCGGACGCGGGTCGCCAGCGCGTCGGTGAGCTCGGCGAACCACCAGTCGAACCACAGCCCGGCGCAATCCTCGCGCAGGGCACGGCGTAGCTGGCCGCCCAGCAGTTGCGCGGCCGCCTCCTCCAGGCGGCGGGGCCCGTCGGCCGCCATGACCACCTCGGCCCCGTCGATGACCGCCGTGGTCGACCGGCCGAACCAGGCGGGCGGCTG
>NZ_JWIO01000051.1:0-22919 GCF_001017755.1 Protofrankia coriariae | reverse complement strand
GGGCGGCTGCCGGCGCCCCGCCAGCAGCCGCGACGCCGTGGCCGGCGTGTTCCGTCGCCCGGTCTGCCGGCTGCCGGCACTCGACGACGCACCGACCGGACGAGCGGAGGGACGCTTCCCGCTCTTCTTGGTCTTACGTCCGCGTGACACCGGTGACATGATGCCGTCGATCGTAGATGGGCCTTCCGACAATCGAAACACGAGCCGCCGGCGGGACCTCACCTTGATCCGTGGTGTGGTTCACGCCGGCGTTCACGCGGCGTCAACGCGGGCGGTCGGCGACGGCGATCCGGCCGCTTCGTAGCGATCGGTGCTGCTTCACCTCGACGGGCAGGCCGGCCGCGACGGTGAACAGGTCGTTGTCGGCGGCGACCGGGAAACGATGGCTGGTGAGCAGTGCGCGCATGGCAGCGGCCGTCCAGGACGAGCGGCGTGGCTCGGCCGCCCACGGGCGCGGCTGACGCGCGACCAGGGTCATGGCGCCGGCGGCCACGCGGCCGACGGCCGTTGACAGGGAGGGTGACTGGTAGGTCACAATCAGGCGACTGCCGGGAGTGGAGCAGTGATCGACGGCCGCCATCGTGGCGGCGACCTGGGCCCGGGTCAGGTAGGGCACGACACCCTCCCAGACCCACGTCGTCGGCACGGCGCGGTGATGGCCGGCCGAGGCGAGCACGTCCTCGAGCCGGTCGCCGGAGAAGTCGACGGTCACGAACCTCAGTGACCGCGCACACGGCGCAAGAACACCGACCCGGTCACGCTTGTCCCGCTGGGAAGCCTGATGGTCGACTTCGAAGACGTCGACCTCGGCCAGCTCGGGCATGCGCCAGGCACGGTCGTCCAGACCGGCGCCCAGGATCACCAGTTGCGGGGACAGCCGGGAACGCACCGCCTCGTCGATCGCGACGGTGCGCGCCACCATGACCTCGCTGGCTGCCCGCACCATCTCGAACTCCACCCGTGGGCCCCAGCCCTGGGGCGGCGCGCCCGCGCGCACCTGGTCGACCGGAACCCGCTCCTCGTCACGCAGCAGCGCGATCGCCGTCGGGTCATGGAACCGACCCGGCGCAAGCCGTCCGTCCGCGACGGCGCGGCCCTGGCAGACCAGTACCGCGGTGCGGCTCGCCGGACGTCTTCTCACCCGCCGCACGAGGCGCCCGCCGGGGAACAGCGGGTCATGGTGCGCCTTCCCGCCTGTCGACGCGGCGGTGCCATCGTGGTGCGCGCGTGGCGCGGGGCGGGCTGATACACAGATCCAGTCAGGCCGACGGTAACGGGGACAACGGCACGGTCGACAACGTAAGGAAACTGTGAGCCGAAGGCCCGGGCAGGCTGTGACGGCGGAGCGCCGTAACCCCTGTGGCCCTATGACGAGCTGGCCGGAGTGATGATGACGGCGACATCGGCATACGGGGACTTCGCCCGGCCGAGACGGCTGAGCGTGTTGAACAGCTTCGACGCCGGGACCATGACCCCGTATTTCGCGCGGACCTTGCGCCGGACTTCGTCGAAGACGTCGCCGGAGGCCGCCAGCTCGGCGGTCCCCTCGACAGGTGACGAGCCGTCCCGGACGCGCCCGCGCGCGTCCGACGGCTGTAGCACAATCTTGGGGTTGTTCCGGAGCCGCTTGTACTTGCCCGACGCCGACGACGTGCTAAATCCGATCCGGTCCCCGTCAAGCGGAACGATCCACGTGGGTGTGGACACGGCGGAACCGGTCTTACGGAAAGTTGTCACAGCAACATATTTCGCATCACCCAACGCCATGCCGTAAGTCTAGGACCTGACAGGGCCGGGGACTCAGCGGGACGTCGGGATGCTTTTGACGGAAGCGACCGGACGATCTCAAAGGCGCCGGTACGGCCGTTCCCGGGAAGGATGAAACACGCCGAGTCACCACCGGACGGTGACCGGCTCCCTCAGGATCGCCTGTACCGTGCCGGCACATCGGACACCGCTCCGGCTGCCGGAAAAATCAACCATCATGGCCGTTGATTTTCTTCGCGGCTTTACAACAGCCGCAGCTTTACAACAGCCGGCCCGCACCGCGCCGGGGCCTCCCGCGTCGGCAATCCCACGCGCTTCCCCGCGGTCCGGTCCTGCGTCACGGCCATGACCCGCCGGCCCGGACAGAGTGGTGCTGCCCGGGCCTTGTCAGGGTCTGGCCAGGCCGGGTGCGGACGGCCGCGCCCACCCCCGCGAGCGGACCGCACCCACCGAGCGAGCATCGTCGTCCGGCGGCTGTCCGGCGGCATCCGGTTCATCCGGCGGCCGGTCAGTCCACCGGATCGGCGGATCGCCGCGAAAGGGGCCGAGAAATTTCGGTGAGGTGCAGGGTCTTCGCGGTCGCGGCCATCGTCTGGGCCGCGAGCTCGGTATTGTCCGAGAGCCGCTGACCGAACGTGGGGATCATTTCGTTCAGCCTGGGCCGCCAGGCGTCATAACGCTCGGGGAAGCACCGCTCGAGAAGATCGAGCATGATCGGTACGGCGGTGGACGCGCCGGGGGAAGCCCCGAGAACTCCGGCGATGGAGCCGTCGGCGGACGCGACGACCTCGGTGCCGAACTGGAGGATCCCTCCCTTCTCGGGATCCTTCTTCACGATCTGTGCCCGCTGCCCGGCCGTGATGATCCGCCAGTCCTTGGCCAGTGCGCCGGGAACGAACTTCGCGAGCTCGGCAATCTTCTTCTTCCGCGTCGCTCGCAGCGCGTTCACCAGCAGGGCGACAAGGGCGATGTTGTCCCTCGCCATGGCAAGCAGCGGGAGGACGTTGTGCCAACGGATGGACGACGGCATATCAAGGACGGAGCCGTGCTTGAGGAACTTCGGGCTCGAGCCGGCATACGGACCGAACAGGATCGACTTCTTGCCGTCGACGATCCTGGTGTCCAGGTGCGGCATGGACATCGGCGGCGCGCCGATCGGCGCCTTGCCGTACACCTTCGCGTGGTGCCGGGCGACGACGGCCGGATTGTCGGTACGGAGAAACTGCCCGCTGATGGGCAGCAGGGCGAAACCGTAGGCCTCGGGTATCCGTGATTTCTGCAGGATCTTCAGCGCCCACCCACCCGCGCCGACGAACACGAACCGCGCGGAGACCTCCTTGGTCTTCCCGGTCGTGTTGTTGTGGATGCGCAGCCGCCACCGGCCGTCCGGCTTCCGCGTCAGCGCCCTGATCTCCTGGTTGAGGTGGATACCGACGCCGGAGGCCTCAAGCGTCCGGAAGAGCTGCCGGCTCAGGGAACCGAAGTCCACGTCGGTTCCGGAGATGTCACGGGTCGCGGCTATCTGCTCGCCGGGTTTGCGCTGCTCGATCAGCAGCGGAGCCCATCGCTGGATCACGGCGGGATCGTCGCTGAACTCCATGGCGGAGAACAGCGGCTCGGTACGCAGCGCCTCGTATCTCCTGCGCAGGAAGTCGACATCGGTCGCCCCCTGCACGAAGGTCATGTGCGGCGTCGAGTTGATGAAGGTCTCCGGCTCGGAAAATGTTCCGTCCTCCACCAGATACGACCAGAACTGCCGGCTCACCTGGAACTGTTCGTTGATCCCGACGGCCTTCCGCACGTCGATGGTGCCGTCCGGGAGCTCGCTGGTGTAGTTCAGTTCGCACAGGGCGGCGTGACCGGTACCCGCGTTGTTCCACGGGTCCGAACTCTCCTCGGCGACCCTGGGCAATCGCTCGTACACGTCGATCGACCAGTCCGGCTGGAGTCTGCGCAGCAGAGTACCGAGGGTGGCACTCATGATTCCCGCGCCGATGAGGACGACGTCGGCGGACTCACGGGCCCTGTTCGTGTCGGGCGACTGCGGATTCATGTGGCTCACTGCCTTCTTTCACGATTCTCGCACCTGACACAATTCCATCGTACGGTCCGCATATACGCACGTATGATTGGAGCGGTGAGTCGTGAATCACGGGACGGAAAGAGCGCACCGGCGTCGGACCTGTCGTCTGCTATGGGACGGCAGCCGGCACCGTGAACTCCCGGATGCCCCGTGAGCTGGGAGTACGTCACTACGAATGAATCACCGGGGCGGGCCTGGCGGCGTTTGCGAAATGGAATTTTTACACGCTTCTAACCTGCCGTCCACGAACGACTTCCAGTCGATTTGACGGCCGCCCGACAAAGCATCGCGGTAAATAGGGAGAAATACCCGGCCAGCCGGGCAGAGAATACCCTGACGACCAGGAGGAAAGGCGGCCCGGCCAGGGTCCGGCCGAGGCCGGGCGCGGGGGACCCTCGGCCCCGCGGGGCCTTCTCCGCCCGCCGGCACTCCGGTGCGTCCGGAAGCGGTCCTCCCGANCCTGCCGGTGCGGCGGCAGCCCGGCCGCTGGTGCGCCCGGTCGCAACGCGGGCTGGTCCGCGCTCCGCCCCGCCGACGCTCATCGCCGACCGGGTCAGGTCCACCAGCGAGGGCCGCGTCCACCGCGGGGCCGCCCGGTTCCCTCGGCGCCCCCTTGCTCCCGGCTCCTCATGGACGGCCCCGGGCAGGATCGTGCGTCCATACCTGGGAGACGCATGCTCCGTAACCGGGATACGACGTATATGGATGCGGCCAGTACGGATACGGCCGGCCTGGGATGTACCTGGGATACGGTGTGTCGCCGGCCCGGTGTGGCTGGTGGGCTCCGGTATACCGGAACGGCCGTGAGAAGGCGGGCCGAACCGGAAGAACCAACGAACGAGCCCACTCGCCCGACCACCGAAAGGGAATTCGCCGGCGTCGGTTTGGCCACGGCACGGCCGGGCACGAGCGGCACAGCGGATTACCGGTGAACGGCCCGGGGGCCAGACGTTCCGGTCTGCTCCGGAGAATCCCGGTGCCATGTCGGTCGCGTCCCGGCCCCCGGGCCCACCGAGCAGCGACAAAGCGACCACAAGAGCGCCGACGGGGAGTCACAATGGGCAGTTGTGAGGTTTGCGGCAACGACTACGAGATGAGCTTCGAGGTGCACGCCCAGGGAAATGTACACATATTTGACAGCTTTGAATGCGCGATCCACGCGATGGCCCCGGTCTGTGAACACTGCGGGGTGAAGATCTCCGGTCACGGAGCACAGACCGACGGACAGTTCTTCTGCGGCGCCCACTGCGCCCGGGCGGCAGGGCGGCAGGGGATTCGTGACCATGCATGACGTGACCACGAGTGACGTGACCACGAGTGACATATGAACATGTGACATGTCACATGGGACGCATGAACTGAACGTATGACGTGTGAACGTGCGGCCTGACCACGTGACAGACGCGGCCACCGGTGGCGCGCGGCCGGTGGACAGCCATCCGCAGTTCGCCGTCACGGTGCCACCACGGCCGTCGCGCCGCCGTAAGAACGAGATCTCCGCCAGCCACGATGCGGTGATCCGTGGCAGACGGATGATCTACAGCGGCGGGCGACGGTGCCACCCTGGCGGACCGATCACCATCCGCGTCAGGGCTTTCCCATGAACTGCCCCGGCCGGATCGCGGCCGGGGCTTTCGCGGCAGGACCGGCCGTCACCCGCCCAGCGGGTTGCGGCATCCCCCAGCCGCGGCCGCGGGCGGCCATCCTGGCGTGTTCCGGCCCCGGGGGTGCCCGGCGGCCTGGATCGATCCACCGGCCACCGGCCGGGCCCTGGCCCACGGAGGAAACCGTGCGCCACGACCCCCTCGGGATGCCCGGGTCCGGGGGCTTCGACCCGGAACGCTGACCTGCCAGCGGTCCGGGAAGCCGGGCCTGAGGCGGCGGGCGAAAAACTACGGCACGCCGCCCTCAGCCTCTGGTCGAAGACCCCCGGATCCTGGCCAGGGACCCCAGTTTCCTGGTCGAAGACTCCCGGATCCTGGCCGAAAAACCCGAAAACGCCTGGATGTACCGAGACGTCCTCATTTTCGGCAACCTCGACACATCAAAAGCACAACCATTGCCCCTGGTTGGAACAACCGTCGTACCGGCGACCCCCTTGGCCTTAACCTGACCGCATCTCAAGCAGCCGGAACCGCCTGGACTCCGAAGCCTGCGGGCCATGTCGAAACAGGAAGGAGGATCCGATGCGTCTGATCGCGTTGGCGTGGGGCTATACCTCACTTCCCACGGATGGGATCCCCTTGAGGAGAGCCCGGACCTCCGCCTCTCGGTAGCGGCGATGGCCGCCGAGAGTGCGGATCGACGTGAGCTTGCCCGCCTTCGCCCACCTGGTCACCGTCTTCGGGTCAACTCGAAACATCGTTGCCACTTCAGCGGGCGTCAGCAGCGGCTCAGCGTCCGGTGTTCTCGTCGTCATTGCGTTGGCCTCCCGTCACAGAGCGTCGCTCCGTCCCATACAGATCGTGCATCCTTCGGGGGCATTTCGGACATGGCACGTCAGGACCATCTGCTGACTAGTCACACGACGTCCGAAGCGAGCAATCACGCTCAGTTAGCAGTTATGAACTATCAGCTTGCGGACTCCCTGGTCTGAAGCGGTCTCCACCGGTTCAGGACACGCCCATACGCCGCAACCGCCGCGTCTGTTCGCCCTCGGCGTAACGCGCTGATCGCCTCGCCCAGGTCCGCGACCGACGTGTCGTTGCGCAGCGCATCGTCATCGAGCAGATCGACGATGCCTCCGTAGTCGAGCTCGATCCGGCTGTGCGGGTGGAAGTCCTCCAGCCAGTCCCCGAGCTCGGCCACGCCGTCGACGCCCGGCGAGTCCGGCGCGACCCGGCGCAGCACATCGAGCGCCTCCAGGGCCCGGGTCACCCGGCGCCGGGCAAGGCCCATCGACGTCCGGTAGAGCAGCGACCTGTCGACGGTGTCACCCGTGACCAGGACCCGCTCCGCGGGATCGAACAGGACGAACCACGGCGGCGGCACCATCCAGGTGCAGGTCTGGACGTAGACCTTGAGATCGGGCCGGCGGCTGCGCCAACGGTCCAGCTCGGTCTCGGCCGGCTCGGCCAGCCGGCGCGGGATGAACGCCTCGGCCACCCGCTCGGGCAGCCGGCCGCGGAACTCCATCGCGGCCTGCCACACCCGCAGCTGGGTGTACCAGGGGCAGACGAACATCAGGCCGTCCGCCATCTGGACGAAGGCGGACTCGTCTGCCACGTCCAGCGAGGGACGGATGGTCGCGGCCAGCGCGACGGTTCGTTCCCGCCGGGCACCGGCCCGGCGGCTGGGCACGCCTCCCTCGGCCGCGTACCGCTCCCAACGGAGCCGTTCGGCCGGGGGGAAGGCCGCCAGCGGCTCGTACACCCGCAGGTAGGCGGCCGGACTCACGACAGGCGCCACAGAAGAGATCCTGGCATGCCGGGAACATCAGCGAGTCGCCGTAGGCCCGTCGTCGACACGCGCCCCCCGCTCGACGACGGGAGCCCATGGCAGCAACGACGAACAATCACCACCACACCAGCTCATGGCGGCAGCCGCGGATACGTTGCGGACGTCGACCGCGCCCGTTCGGGAGGTTCCACCCGGTCAGGCGTCGACCATGAAGAGCACATCCCTCGACGAACCCCACGTTCCCGACGAAGGGAGCCTCACCGGTGCCGTCCGTCTTCACCGCCGGTTCGCAGCACGAACAGGTGGTTTTCTGCATCGACCCCGCCAGCGGGCTGCGCGCGATCATCGCGATCTACTCGACCGCTCTCGGCCCCGCCCTCGGAGGGACCAGATTCCACCCCTACGTCGACGAGGACGCGGCCCTGGGCGACGCCCTTGCCCTGTCCAGGGCCATGGCCTACAAGGCCGCCTGCGCCGGCCTGGACCTCGGCGGCGGCAAGGCGGTCATCCTCGGCGACCCCGAGCGGGACAAGTCCGAGCCGCTGCTGCGCGCGTACGGACGTTTCGTGGCGTCACTCGGCGGCCGCTATATCACCGCCTGTGACGTCGGCACGTACGTCGAGGACATGGACGTGATCGCGCGGGAGTGCCGGTGGGTCACCGGACGCTCCCCCGCACACGGCGGCTCGGGCGACTCCGGCATCCTGACCGCCTACGGCGTGTTCGAGGGGATGCGCGCCTGCGCCCGGCACCTGTGGGGCACGCCGTCGCTGGCGGGCCGCCGGGTGGCCGTCAGCGGCGTCGGCAAGGTCGGCCGACGGCTGGTGGGCCATCTGCTCGCCGACGGCGCCCGGGTGGTCGCCGCGGACGTCAGCCCGGTGGCCCTGCGACGGCTGCGGGCGGAGTATCCCGACGTCGAGACGCACGCCGACCCCGACGTGCTCATCGGAGCCGACGCGGACGTGTACTCCCCGTGCGCGCTCGGTGGTGTTCTCACCGCGGACGTGGTCGGGGCGCTGCGGGCGCGCGTCGTGTGTGGCGCAGCCAACAACCAGCTCGCGGACGCGGACGCGGACAAGCTGCTGGCCGGCGCGGGCGTGCTCTACGCGCCGGACTTCGTGGTCAACGCCGGCGGGCTCATCCAGGTCGCCGACGAGATCCAGGGCTACTCCCCGGAGCGGGCGCGGGCGAAGGCCAGCGGCATCTTCGCCTCGACCCTGGAGGTGCTGGCTCTCGCCGAGCGGACCGGGGTCACCTCCACCGTTGCCGCCACCCAGTTGGCGGAGCGCCGCATCAGCGAGGTCGGACGGCTACGCCAGATTCTCGTTCCCGGACGTGCGGAGTAGTCAGAGCAGCCGATCGTCAGATTTCGATCTGTGATTCATGTCACGTATATGCCGCTGCGATCGCCTCCCAACCGGACAACTGTGGGGTTGGCGTGCCGGGCGGCCCGCGATCCCTGTAGTCTCGGGAGGCACGAGACAATGAGAGCACCGGGGCGGGTCCCCGTCGTCATGTTCGAGGGGGTCGAGCCATGGGGCGCGGCCGAGCGAAGGCCAAGCAGACGAAAGTCGCCCGCGAGCTCAAGTACAACTCGCCGAATATGGATCTGGATCGGCTAAAAGCCGATCTGGGCGCGAGCAGTACGCGAGACGACACCGCGGACGATCCGTACTCGGATGATTCCTACGAGTACGACTACCTCGATGAGGATGAGGACACCGGTCGACGGTAGCGGTACGAGCACGGGGTGCGGGCCGCCGGGTCCGCGTCACTGGGTACCACCGTCGGGCAGTGCTCCTCGCCAGCGCAAGGTGCGCCAGGGGTGCGCGTCCCACTCCCGCTCCACATGTGGGATGCGCACCCGTCCTCAAGCGCTCCGAGTGCCTCCTGGGCAGCCATCGCGCGACCGACGATCCACCGGAGACAGCCGTCCCGGGCCGGCGGGAGCCGTCGGCGTCCCGTGAACGGCCGGTCGCGGGAGTCCGCATGGGCCGTAGACCCATCGGCGGCCCGTCGGCCGCGCGTCTCCGGGGTTCGCACGGGCGGGGTCCACGGATCGGGGTCCAGGGGGCTGGTTACGTGGTCGCTCCACGGGTTCGCCGGGTGGGCTGTCACAGGTACGGCCCGCCCGTACACCGCCGTCATACCGCCGTCGCGGGTCCAGCGGATGGGCAGGGGTGTGATCGGGCTGAGTCGGACGCGTGTGAGCCATCCGAATTTTGTTGCATTTAGTTATTTATATGAGACATACCGTAACAGGCCGCCACATGATCTATGCCACTATGGGCAACATTCGAGCTGAGCATCCCGGTCAGTACGGACTCGACCGATACACGTGGCAAACTGACGGGGTCGCATCGCCATCGGACCACACCGGCTGGCGGCGATGACGGCCGTTCCGTCCGAGCGGGTCTCGGCCTGGACGTGAGCCTACGAGAAGGCTGCTGGCAGGCATCGGCGCGTTGCCCGCAAGGTCGAGACGGAGGCCGGCTACATGTCCACGAAGCCGCCGTCTGCCTCCTCAGATCATGCTACCCAGGGTAATGAACGGTCACGTTCTCCTCGCTCGTTCCGTGCTCTGTACGGTGTGCTCTCGCTCACGTCCGCCGCGGCCGTCGTCGTCGCGGCACTGTACGCCGTCCGGGATGGCCGGCCCGCGTGGGACGCGCTCGCCCCGGCCCTACTGGTATGCGTACTCGGCCAGCTACCGATAGTCATTCGCCGAATCGGCCGGAACCTCGACGATCTCAACCTCGGAGAGATCTCGCTGATCATCGCCCTCGCGCTGGTCCCGGGCCCGTGGGTCGTCCTGCTCAGCCTGCCGACAACGCTGGGAGCACACCTGGTCGCCGGGCACCGGCCGCTCCCAGCGCTGCTGCGCACCGCTGTCGTCACCACGAGTACCGGAGCGGCCGTCCTGGCCGCGGCCGCGGCCATGGGTGGCCGCGACCTGCCGGCGGCGCTGCCGGACACCCGCGCGTTCGCCGCCATGGCCGTGGCCGCCATGGTGTGCGGCATCCTCACCTGGCTTCTCACGCTTCCCGGCACGTTCGCGGCAACGCGGTCGAGATGGCCTGCCCACCGCATGCCGCATGACAGCCTCGCCATCCTGCGGATGCAGTCGATCGTCGCGAACACCGCGCTGGGCCTGCTGGTACTCGCGGCCGTGAGCTGGAATCCGGTCGTCGCGCTGGCGCTTCCACTCGCCGCGGCCGGCCCCGGCATCGGCCACTACCGCAGGCTGCGCTCCCTGGAGGAACCCGGCCACTGGGACGAGGTCAACGCCGCCGCCCGGGAACTCGCCGACGCCGACGAGCCAACCGTCGTCATGATCGCACAGCGCAAGGCCGAGACCCTCTTCCACGCGGACAGCACGATGTTGACCATCTGGCCCCCGATCCCCACCGACACGGCACCCACCGAAAGCACATCCACCGACACCACGTCGACAACGACCGACCAGCACGCGCCGGCAACGGCCGAGCGGCATCCGTCCCCTGACACGCCGCCGGAAGACGTCCGCCAGGAAGATCCTCTTCCGGGGCGGAACACCCGCCGGCAGGAAGAGCGCCAGCCAGCTCCGCCCGGGCGTCGCAGATGGCTGCCATCCCGGATTCGGGAGGTCAGCACCCCCCTGCTCGCGGGCGAGGAGCAGATCGGTGTGCTCACCCTGGGCTTCCGCCGGCCGACGGCCTGGCGTCGCCACGAGGAGCAGGTCCTGGCGGCCTTCACCCAGACGGTCTCCCGCGCCCTCGCGCATGCCCGGCTGGAGGCCCACGCCCGCCAGGTGGCCGAGGAGCAGGCCCACGACGCCGGGCACGACTGGCTGACCGGCCTGGGCAACCGCCGGCTGCTGATGGCCAGAGCAGCGGCCGAGCTGCGGCGGCAGGCCGAGACCGGGCGGTCCGTCGCCCTCGTGATGATCGACCTGGACCGCTTCAAAATCATCAATGACACCCTCGGGCACAGCGCCGGGGACCGGGTGCTACAGGCGGTCGCCGAGCGGCTGCGGCGCGGCGTCCGGGCGGACGACGTCGTCGCCCGCCTGGGCGGGGACGAGTTCGCCGTCCTCGTCACCGGCATCGACGACCCCGCCCAGGCCGAGGCGACCGCCGCCGAACTCGCCGACGTGCTGTGCCGGGACGTCGTCATGGACGGCATCCCGCTGGCGGTGGAGGCGTCCCTCGGGGTCGCCTGCCACCCACAGGACGGCAGCACCATCGAGGAGCTGCTGAAACACGCCGACATCGCCATGTACCAGGCGAAACACTCCCACCCCCGGTGGCGGCGCTTCGACGCCGGCAGCCACGACCCGTCCCTGGAACGGCTCGCCCTGGTCGCCGAGCTGCGCTCCGCGATCAGCGGGAACGAGCTGGTGCTGAACTACCAGCCCCAGGTGGAGCTGCGGACCGGGCGAATCAGCGGCGTCGAGGCGCTGGTGCGCTGGAAGCATCCACGACGCGGGATGCTCACCCCCGAGATGTTCGTCCCCGCGATCGAGCAGTCCGGGCTGGTGCAGGACTTCACCAAGGCGATCCTCGAGCAGGCCCTCGTCGCGTGCGCCGGCTGGCGGGCCAGCGGGTTCGACATCACGGTGTCGGTCAACCTCTCCGCCCGTAACCTCCTGAACATCGAACTTCCCGGGGACGTGGCGAAGTTGCTGGTCAAGCACGACGTTCCGGCGGCGGCACTCACCCTGGAGATCACCGAGACCGCGATGATGTCGGACAAGCGGACGGCCCACCGGCTGCTGGGCAAGCTGCGGGAGATCGGCGTCCGGATCGCCGTCGACGACTTCGGCACCGGGTTCTCCTCCCTGACCATGCTGCAGGAGCGGATCCTCGACGAGGTCAAGGTGGATCAGAGCTTCGTCCGCAAACTGCTGGTCGAGCAGGGTGACGCCGCGATCGTCTCCGCCACGATCCACCTGGCGCACACCCACAACCTCCAGGTGGTCGCGGAGGGGGTGGAGACCGCCGAGCTCATGGCCGCGTTGGCGGCGCTGCGGTGCGACTTCGTCCAGGGCCTGCACACCGGCGCGGCCATGCCGCTGCCGGAGCTCACCGCCTATCTGCGGGCGTCGGAGTCCGCGCCCCGCCGGGCGGTCGGCACGAACGCCCGGATCCTGCCGCTGTACCGCAGGCGGCCCCGCGGCCCCAGACCCGCCGGGGACTGACCAGCCCGGGCACCCAGCCCAGGGACGCTGGCCGACCGGGACCGGAATCGGCTACCCGGTGGGAGGGTGTTCCCCGACAAGCTCGACCCGGCCCTCCTCGGCGGCACCCGCACCGTTGACGGAGCCGGCAGCGCCCCCGGCAGTGCCCTCACCGGGGTGGGCGGTGACCTCCCCGACGATCCAGGCGGGGACCCCGCGGGCGGCGAGCAGGTCCACGGCGGCGGGCGCGTCGTCCGCGCCGAGCAGGGCGACCATCCCCACCCCGAGGTTGAACGTGCGTTCCATCTCGGCCCGCGATATGCCGCCACGCCCGGCCAGCAGGGCGAACAGGGGCGGCGGGGCCCAGGTGGAGCGGTCCAGCCGGGCGGTCAGGTCGGCGGGCAGCACCCGCGCCAGGTTGGCCGCGAGCCCACCGCCGGTGACATGCGCGAAGGCGTGGACGTCCAGAGCCTCGGCCAGAGCGAGGCAGTCACGAGCGTAGATCCGGGTGGGGACGAGCAGTGCCTCACCGAGAGTGGTACCCAGGTCGTCCTCGTGGCGGGCCAGGGCGGCCCGGCCTTCCGCGGACACCCCGCCGGGGCCGTCCGGATCCGGCGGGCCGAGCAGCGCGTGGCGCACCAGGGAGTACCCGTTGGAGTGCAGGCCGGACGAGGCCATCGCGACCACCGCGTCCCCGGGCCGCACCCGATCCGGCCCCAGCAGCGCGTCCGCCTCCACCACACCGACGCCGGTGGCGGCGAGATCGTAGTCGTCGGCGCCCATCAGACCGGGATGCTCCGCGGTCTCACCGCCGACCAGCGCGGCGCCGGCCTGCTGGCAGCCCTGCGCGATCCCGGCGACGATCGCCGCGATCCGCTCCGGGACGACCGTCCCGCAGGCGATGTAGTCCAGCAGGAACAGCGGTTCGGCGCCGCAGACCACCAGGTCGTCCACGACCATCGCGACCAGGTCGACACCGACGGTGTCGTGTCGTCCGACCGCCCGCGCAATGGCGATCTTCGTGCCTACGCCGTCGGTCGACGAGGCGAGCAGCGGACGCCGGTAGCGGGTGACATCGAGTTCGAACAGCCCGGCGAAACCGCCGAGGGAACCGACCACCTCGGGCCGCGTGGCCCGGGCGACATGCTCGCGCATGAGCGCGACGGCACGGTCACCGGCATCGATGTCGACGCCGGCGTCCCGATAGGACACCGCGGCTGGGGGCGGGGCCGGTGCCGGGGGAGGCGTCACCGTCCTCGCGGCCGGTGGGCCAGGCGGAACAGGCGGTGGCACGCTCACCCCGGCTGCACCACGGAGTCCACGTCCGGGGAGGGGTCGGCGCCGTTCATCCCGGCCGTGATCTCGCTCACGACGTCCTCCAGCAGGTACTTGCCGAGATGGTCGGTGTGCGGGAGCGGCACCGGATACACCCCGTCGAAACAGGCCCGGCACAGCGTCTCGGCCGGCTGCCGGGAGGCCGCGACCAGGCCGTCCAGCGAGACGTAGGCGAGCGAGTCGGCACCGAGCGACTCACGGATCTCCTCGACGCAGGCACTGCTCGCGATCAGCTCCGCCCGGGTGGCGAAGTCGATGCCGTAGAAGCACGGCCAGCGCACCGGGGGCGAGGAGATCCGCACGTGCACCTCGGCCGCGCCGGCCTCCCGCAGCATCCGTACCAGGGCTCGCTGGGTGTTGCCACGCACGATCGAGTCGTCGACGACGACGAGCCGACGGCCGTCGATCACATCGCGCAGCGGGTTGAGCTTCAGGCGGATGCCACGCTGGCGGATGGTCTGCGACGGCTGGATGAAGGTGCGTCCCACATAGGAGTTCTTCACCAGGCCCTCGCCGTAGGGAATCCGGCTGGCCTCGGCGAAGCCGACCGCTGCCGGCACGCCGGACTGCGGCACCCCGATGACGAGATCGGCGTCCGCCGGGGCCTCGCGGGCGAGGGCACGGCCGACATCGACCCGGGCCGCGTGCACGGAACGGCCCGCGATCGTCGTGTCCGGGCGGGCCAGGTAGACGTACTCGAACAGGCAGCCGTGCGGCGTCGCGGGCGCGTATCTGTGCGAGCGTGGCCCGGCGGCGTCGATGACGACCAGTTCGCCGGGCTCGATCTCGCGGACGAACTCGGCGCCGACGATGTCGAGGGCGGCGGTCTCGCTCGCCACGACCCAGCCGGCCGCCGGGACGTCCCCGCCGAGCCGGCCGAGGACCAGCGGGTGCACCCCGTGCGTGTCCCGGGCGGCGTACAGGGTCGAGGTGTCGCAGAAGACCAGCGAGAACGCGCCGGCCAGCTGTGGCAGCACAGCCATGGCCGCGTCCTGCAGCGTCGGGCCCGGATGGGCGGCCAGCATGGCCGTGATCAGATCGGAGTCGGTGGTCGCCCGGATCCGGTCCTCACCGGTGTCGACAAGATCGGCAGCGAGCTCGACGGTGTTGGTCAGGTTGCCGTTGTGACCGAGCGCGACGACGTTCCCACGCTGCGATGAGCGGTAGGACGGCTGGGCGTTCTCCCAGGTCGACGACCCGGTCGTCGAGTAGCGGGTGTGCCCGATGGCCACGTGGCCGGACAGGCTGGCCAGCGTCACCTCGTCGAAGACCTGGGCGACCAGCCCCAGCTCCTTGAAGACGAGGACGGTCCGGCCGTCGGCGACGGCGATGCCCGCCGCCTCCTGACCCCGGTGCTGTAGCGCGTACAGTCCGTAGTAGGTGAGCTTCGCGACGTCCTCGTCCGGCGCCCACACCCCGAAGACCCCGCAGGCGTCCCGCGGACCGGGATCATCGGAGTAGTCGAAAACGCCATGATCAGGACCACAGCATCCCGCGCCGAAGCTCCCAGCGCCCGTGTGCGATGCGCTGGGACCACGCGCCGTCACAGCCTGCGGAATGCGGGCAGACCCGGGGCCTCCCGCCGAACAGGCAGGTGGACAGGTCGAACAGTCACCGACGTCGCGCAACACAGCTCCTTGGACGTCATTGGTACTGGTCCGGTGTCCACGCTAGCAGCGCGGGCCCGGGGCGACACCCGTCGATCTACAACTCATGCGGGCGGGAGCGGATATCACAGGCATGTTCAGCGTTTCTGACAGCAAAACCAGCGCGGCGACGTTCCCGTCGGGACGGCGGGACGATGATCATCACGCCGGTCGGGGGCATCAGGCGTCCCAGCGTGATCATCTGGTCCGCGACGGCGGGCCCGTCGGGCCGGCGGCCGGGTGAGCCCAACCGGATGATTCCGGTCAGGCGATCCGCAGCAGCGGGAGGTACGGACGAAGATCGGCACGGGCGCCGCTGGCTCGGACCCGACCGTCCGCCGTCGCATCCGCCCAGCTCAGCCGGCCTGCCGCGAGCTCGACGAAGGCGACCGCCCCGGCCTCGACCACGTTCGGCGGGGTGCCCCGGGTGTGCCGCGGGCCCTCGACCGCCTGCACCGCGGCGAAAGGGGGTACTCGGACCTCCACCGAGCGCCCCGGGGCACGGGTCACGAGCTCACCGGTGCACGCCTTCACAGCGAGCCGCAGCGCGTCCCGGGCCGGCTCGACCCCGAGATCCAGGCCGTACACGACGCCCGCCAGCACCTCGGCGAGCAGCAGATCCCCGAGGCGTATCCCGGCACCGCCATCACTACCACCACCGCCGTCCGTCCCGCCGGTGCCGGCGGCCGGGAACCCGTCGTCGGCGGCCGTGACAGCGACCAGGCGTCCGGTGTCAGCGCCGTCGACAGCGGCCACCGCGGCGGCGACGCGCTCCCGCAGCCGCGAGCGGGCGCCGGCCGCGAAACCAGCGGGATCGCCCAGAGCGGGGGCGTCGAGGCCGGCGGCCGTCGGCTGCCGGCCGGCAGGGAGGGCGGTGAGATGGCCGGCAAGGTAGACGGACGCGGACAGCGTCGGCGCGGTGGCGGGCGGCGGTGCGGACGCGGCCGCGTCCGCGAGCGCGGCGACGGACCTGGCCAGACGCCCGACGACGTCCGCGACACTGCGGCCGGGCAGCCGGCTCGGCCGCGTGAACGCCAGGTCGGCGGATGCGTCCACCTGGTCCGCGATCCGCTCCCACTGGCCGATCAGCGCCGGCACCAGCTTCGGATCATCACGACGAGCCGCGGACGCCACCGTCCGATTATCGACCGCACGCCAACGGCCGGTCGTCAGCCGTCAGCCGGCAGCCGGCAGCCGGTGGTCCGGTCATCGGCCGTCGGTCGGTGATCAGGCCGCGACGCGATTATTGATCTTTTACTCCTGGAACGCTGGCCCGGGCCGTCGAAGAGGAGGATGGGCCGATGGACACGCAGCCGTACGGGAACGTGATCGTGGACGCGAGCGCCGGCGGCACAGCCCCGGACGACCCGTTCGGGACGGCCGCCATCCGCCGCCGGGTGCTGGACGCCTGGGCCGCATCCCCCGCCCGCTTCCGCGAGGACGCGAACGCCGAGGAGGACGCCGCCCGCGGCGCCTACCACGACCGCCTCGTCGTGGAACTGCTCCAGAACGCCGTGGACGCGGCCCAGGACGCCGGGGCCGACTGCCGTGTCCTCATAACGCTGACCAGCGGCGACGCCCCCGGCAGCCATGCTCCTGGCAGCCATGCCCCCAACGGTCACGGCCCCGGCGACGGCGAGCGCGGCGGTGACGGTCACGGCAGCGGGGGCGGCAGCATACTGGAGATCGCCAACACCGGGGCGGCGCTGTCCGTACCGGGGGTCGAATCGCTCTCGACGCTGCGTGCCTCGGCCAAACGTGACACCGCGGCCCTCGGACGCTTCGGCGTCGGCTTCGCCGCGGTCCTGGCCGTCAGCGACACCCCGTCGATCGTGTCGCGGGACGCCCGGGACACCGCCGGCCTGCCGGGCGGCAGCCGCGGCGTCCGCTGGTCGAAGCGGGAAACGATCGACGCGGTGGGCAGGCTCGGGGTGCCGGCCCTCGACACCGAACTGGCCCGCCGCGGNCCGAACTGGCCCGCCGCGGCGGTGCCGTCCCGGTGCTCCGGCTGCCCCTGCCCATCCTCGACGCGGCACCGCCGCCAGCGGGCTATGACACCGTCATCCGGCTGCCGCTGCGCGACGCCGACGCGACCGCCCTGGCCCGCGCCCTGCTCGCGGGCCTCGACCCGACGCTCCCGCTGGTCATGCCCGGGCTCACCGAGGTCACCGTTGTGATCGACGGCGTCCCGCGGACCCTGTCCTGCACCTGGGCGGACCGGACACCGGACGGCATGGAGATCGCGGTGCTCGACGGCAGGCGCTGGCTCGGCCGGGTCCGGCGCGGGATGATCCCGCCCGCCCTGCTCGCCGACCGGCCGGTGGAGGAGCGGGCCCGCACCGGGTTCGAGACACGGGCCTTCGTACGCGAGGGCGGCTGGCCCGCGGACGTGCCGAAACTCGTCCGCGCGCCGCAGCCGACCGACGAGCGGCTGTCGTTGCCGGTGCTGGCCAGCGTGGGCCTGCCGCTGGAGCCGTCCCGTCGGCACACGGTCGCCGGCCCGCTGCGGGACTGGCTGGTCGACCGGCTCGCCGAGACCGTCGTCGACATCGCCGTCGACCTCGGCAACGGCCGTCTGCCGGCACCGGACGCCCAGCCCACGTCGGCACCAGCGTCAGCACCGACGATCGCGAATGCCGCATCGACACAGACGCAGTCGCTCTGGGACGTCCTGAGAGCGCAGGAGACCCTGGACACGCAGCGGCCACAGGCGGATCCGGCGGGACCTGCCGCCTCGTCGCCGCGGACAGCGTTGGACGCCTCACTCTGGCGGGCAGCGCTGGACGCCCCGTCGGCTTCGGCGCCGACGGCCTCGCTCGAGCTCGTCCCCACCGGGCTGCCGGTCGGCGACGTCGACGCCAGACTGCGGGACACCCTCGCCCGGCTGCTGCCGGACGCGCCGATGCTGCCCGGCGGCCGCCGTGGCGGCGACTGTCTCGTCTGCGACCTCGGCCCCGCGACCGATCCGGTCACCGCGCTGCTCACAGCCACACCCGACGGTCCCGCCCCGGCCCTGGAAGATCCCGCTCCGGCCCTGGCGTCCACGGGCACCGCCGTGCTCACCGGTGGTCTCCCGCCCGCCGGCGCGGACCTGTCCGTCGGTGACGACGATCGCGCGGGCGGGCCCGTCGACGACCCCGGTGGCACCGTCGACGGGCTGTTGCCCGCAGCCTACGCCGCCCGCCGCTGGCGGCCGGCCCTCGACGCCCTGGGGGTGCGCCGCCTCGACACCGCCGGGGTCGTCGAGATCCTCGCCGAGCTGCGCATGACGCCGGCCTGGTGGGCACGGGTCTACGCGGCGCTGGCGAACGCTCCCGACCGGGACGCCCTCGGCGCCCTGCCCGTCCCGCTGGCCGCTGCCGCGTCCACCGCTGCCGTGATCCCCGCGGCCGTAGTCCCCGCGGCCGCTGCGACCGCCACGGCCATCGCGGCCATCGCGGACGCGGACACCAACACGAGCGTGACCGGCGTCGCCGACAGCCCCCAGGAGCTGGGTGTCCGGATGGTCACCGGCCCGCGCGGGGTGCTGCTTCCCACCCCCGAGCTGGACGTTGTCGCGCTGGTGGCCTCGGGTCTCCCGCTGCGGGTGGCGCATCCGGACGCCTGCGCCGGTGCCGCCCGCGACGCCCTGCGCACACTGGGCGCGGTCGAGGGCACCCCCGCCGGTGTCCTGCGCGATGGCTCCGTCCGTGACACGATCATGGATGTCGACGCGGACACCGATCCCGACGCCGCGCTCGCGCTGGCGGGCGCCGTCCTCGCTCTGGTCCGGGACGCGGGCTTCGGTGTCGCCGGCGGCATCGATGGCGGCGACACCGGCACTATCGACGACGGAACCATCACTTTTGGCGACGAGCCAACCTCCGGAGAGCTGTCCTGGCTCGCTGACCTGCTGCTTCCCGACAGCGACGGCGACTTCACCCCCGCCGCCGAACTTCTGATCGCCGACGGCCCGCTCGACCAGGTGCTCGCGGCGGACGCGCCGTTCCGCGCCCTGGCCGACGACTTCGCGCAGGCATGGCCGGCAGAGGTCCTCGAAGCGGTCGGGGTGCTGCGGACCTTTGCCGTGCTCAGCGCCACCGACGTCCGGCTCGATCCGGACGAGCCAGTCCTGCTCGACCTGGACGACAGCGACATCTGGGTGGCGGAGGTCACCGCCGGCGGCTCGGCCGGGGCCGGCCCGGCTCCGGCCGAGCCGGGCGCGCCACCCGCCCTGCGGACCTTCACCGCCATACGCGATCTCGAGCTCGTCGACCCGTCACGGTGGCCCGCCGCGCTCGCGGAACTGGCCCGGCCACCCCTGCGAGACGTGATCATGGGTTTCGACCGGTTCCGGTGGCCCGATCATCCTGGGTGGAGCCGGCGGGCCGGTGCCGACGCCGACCCCGATGCCTGGTCGGCCGCGGACGTCGGCGTGTCGTACACGCGCTGGTGGCTCTCGCGCAACGCGCTGCTTCCGGTCGCCGGATCCACGGCCGTGCTGCCGCCACCGGAACTGGCGCTGCCCGGCGCCGACCCGCTGCTGGTCGGGCTGTTCGCGCCGGCCGCCCCCCTACCCGGGGTCGACGCCGACCTGCTGCGCCGGCTCGGCTGCCGGCTCACGCTCGCCGACGTCCTCGGCGATCCGGACGCCGTGCTCGACCTGCTGGACCGACTCGGCGACGCCGACCGGGACGTACCGTGGTCGGCGGCCCGCGCCCTCTACATGGCTGCGGTGGACGCCGTCGCGGCCCTCCCCCGTGCCGGAATCACCAGCGACGACGCCTACCGCGACACCGACACCGTCGCCGACGGCGAGACCGACACCGACACCGACGGCGAGACCGACAGCGAGGGACCGGCCGGCATCGACCCACCGCTGACCGTGCGCACCCCGCACGGCGTGGTACGGACCTCCGACGCCGTGATCGTGGACGCGCCGGACCTCCTGCCGCTGCTCGGAGCGGGACGCGGCGCGCTGCGGCTGCCACTGGACCGGGCGGCCGAAGCGTCCTACGTGCTCGGCGTTCCCCTGCTGTCGTCGCTGGGCGACTGCGACGTCATCACCGCCCACGACAGCACCGCCCACGACACCGCCGTCGAAGCCGGCGGGAGGGCCAGCGCGGCGAACGCCTCCCCGGCCCCGGAAACCCCCGAAACCCCGGAAGAGCTCACGGCGCCGGACGGGACACCGTACCTTTCCCATGCCCGCCTGCTCGTGGCCGACGTCGACGGCCGGCCCACACCGGTCCCGTGGCGGGTGCTCGGCGGCATCGGCGGGGAGATCCACGTCGATGCCGGCGCCGGGACGGACGCGCTGGCCAGGGCCCTGGCCTGGCACGCCGGCACCTGGGACCGCCGGCACGCCATCGCCGAAGCGCTGCGCAACCCCGCCGGCGAAGCCCAACGCCAGGCCGAAGCCGACCTCGACGACTCCTGACCCAGCAGCGCCCGGCCACCGACTCGACAGGCAACAGCGGACACACAGGGCAGGAGCCGCCATTAAAGGTTGGACCCCTAAACTTTAATGCGAGCCCGCGGCGTTAAAGGTCAGACGGTGAACGGATGGCCCACTACGGGGCCCGGCACTGGGAGCCCTCCTGTGGCGCGCCCGTCCGCCGCGATCGCCAAGGTGGAACATATCGGTCATATGTTCCGGATCCCCTGGTCAACCGCCCGCTGATGGTTGATGCGGAACTCGACGCCCGATGCGCCCAGGTCGAGGCCGTCGTACGGGGCCTGGCTCACAGCCCGGGCGCCCGCGGGTTGGAAGGTCTTGCCCGCTTCCTGCTCCGTTCCGAGGCACTGGCCTCGTCCCGGATCGAAGGGCTACAGGTGTCCGCTCAGCAACTCGCCCTCGTCGAACTGGCCGACACCGAGGGCATCCCCGTCCGCGGTTTCACCGCCAACGCCCGTCTCGTCGCCAACAACATCCGAGCACTGAAGCAGGCCGCGGGGGAACTGGCAGAGGCACCGAGTATCACCGTGGCAGACATCACCAACCTGCACCGCGCGCTGCTACCCGATCATCATCCTCCGGGACTGCGCACCGTACAGAACTGGATCGGTGGCAATGACTGGCATCCTCTCGACGCCGATTTCGTTCCGCCGCCACCTGAACGCGTCGAGCCGCTCATGGATGATCTTGCCCTGTACATGTCCGGAGCCGGTCATTCACCACTCGTGCAGGCCGGGCTCGTGCACGCCCAGTTCGAGACCATCCACCCGTACACGGACGGGAACGGACGGGTCGGACGAGCACTGATCCACACGGTGCTGGCCCGGCGGGACTCACCCGTGCCGCGGTACTCCCGGTGAGCTTCGTACTGCTCACCCGTTCTGACGCCTACGTCCAGGGGCTGAACGCGTACCGGTACGGCGAGGACGGCCGAGACGGCGTGAAACGGTGGCTGATGGTGTTTCTCGAAGCCGTTGAGGTGACGGTCGCACAGGCCAGCCGTTTCGCCCAGGAGCTCACAGATCTCCAGCGGGAGTGGACGGATCGCCATGGCCGCTCCCGTGAGTCCCAGGGGAAGCGGCGCCAGGCGCGTTCCAGTTCAGCCGTTGTGCGGCTGCTCCAACAGCTTCCCGAAGTCCCCCTTGTCACGGCCCGGACGGTCGAACGCCTGCTGGACGTGTCGTTCCCAGCGGCCCGGGCCGCTGTCGAAGAGCTGGCCAGCGCTGGCGTGCTCACCCCACGGCAGGTTGGACGAAACACGACGGGCTACCTCGCCCGGGAGGTCTTCGAGTTGCTGACCCTCGCCGAACGGCACCTGGCCAGCACCAGGTGGGATACCCGTCAGGCCGCCCCGGCCCGGCCGGTGCCGGCCCTTCCCCGTCCAACCGGCTGACGCCGTAACCGTGTCGACCCCGAACAGATCCGGATCCCGTAGAAATCCCCGCAGGTCAACACAGCCCACGCTGCAGCCTCGGCCGCGTGTGTGCCCGTAATGATGTACACCGTAATGATGTACACCGCCAGACACGAAATCGCCTACCGTCGTTTCACGGAATGTCAGCACCAGATACGACTTCCGGCCGGCCGCGAAAAGAGCCCCTCCAATACGCGCCGGCCCTGACGGCAACAGACGGCCGGCCGCCGCGGCTGGGAGCGGCTGTGGACGGGGCGGCTATGACGCGGGGTGGTCGTCGGTGCGGGCGGTGGGGAGCTGGTGGCGGAGGCGGTTGCGGCGGCGGGTCGTGGACCAGACGCCGACCAGGCCGAGCAGCGTGCCGACGGCCGCGGTGGCGATCCACCACAGGTGACCGTCAGCGCGTAGATCATCCCAGAACGGCAGCATCACGATCAGCGCGACGAGCCACAGGACCGTGCCCACCCGCACCGACAGCACACCGTCGTACGGGAGCGGTTCCAACTGCCGCCGCTCACCCGTCGCGCTCACCCGTACGACGCTACCCGGGCCGGGTCGCCCCGGCACGATGCCCCGGCACGACGCCCCCGCACGCGGTCCGCCGCGCAGGGACCCCGGCCAGGCGCGGCAGCACAGGTCATGATCCAAAAGATTTTGTCGCTGTGTACGGTTTTCAGCCG
>NZ_JWIO01000049.1:22292-31413 GCF_001017755.1 Protofrankia coriariae | reverse complement strand
CACCGATCTTGAAACAGTCCCTCGTGCGGACCCGCCACCCACAGATCCAGGGACTGTCCGAGCGGCGGTGTGCCAGGCGGACGATGGCCAGGTGTTTCCGCAGGCCATCCCGATCCTCACCCCGAGAACAGGGATCAGGATTTTCTGCCGCTCCCCTGTGCTCATGAGATTGAGGGTGAAAGTGGCTGCTGTAGCGACCACTTGTTCCCTCAATCTCATGGTTCACCGATACTTCGGCTGGATGCGGAGTGGGGGCGTGCGGTATGGGTGACGTTTTGGAAGGGACCGCTGCCGTTGTCGGTCCTGTTGTTATCGGTCCTTTCCGGGGTAGACGGGGAGGGGGAGAGCGCCGAGGTCGGGGAGACTGGTGCCGCGGCTACCCTGGACGTCGCGGCCCTGCCGTTCGTTCTGGACGAACCACTCGAACGAGCGGCCGCGGGGGTCGGGCGGGACCGGGACGTCGACGCGCAGGCCAGTCGGGCGGACCCGTGGATAGTGCACGGGAGTGGACGGATCGCCGCTGGCGGCGGCGAGGAACGCCCGGATGTGTGGGACCCTCTCGAACTGCCCGGCATCGCCGCCGGCCACCGCCTGCCGGAACTCTTCGACGGTTTCCCGGGCCGCCGCGGGAAAACCGTTCGAAACAGGCTCGTCCGGAGTGATCGAGCGATAGTACTCAGCCCATGACTCGCCGGTGCGCAGGTCCGTACGGGCCGGGTCGACGGTGAGCCGGACGCTGCCGAAACCCAGCGGCTTGCCCAGGCCCAGCCGGTGGAAACGGCTCGGCTCATCGGTGCCCAGGTCGAGCAGCCACAGCAGCGCGCCCAGCTCGGCCCCGGTCAGATTACGGACGTCGACGGTGAAGGTGAACGTCGTGCCGGGCCGGACCCAGCCTTTTATCGACCGGTTCTGGTCGTCACGGTTCTCGTCCTGCGGCCCGCCCCTGGTGAGGGTGGTGAACGCGGTTCCGTCGCGGTTCAGCGGGTTCGCGCGTGGATTGTTCTCGGGTATCGCGGACTTTCGTGGTCGACGGTATTCCTGGTAGCGCCCGCCGTCCAGGATCTGGGTGCGGTCGGTGGCCGGGTCCTGCCAGTAGCCGTCGGGCAGGCCTGCGTGATGTGGGTAGACCTTGCGTCCGCGCAGCACCCGGCCTTCGGAGACGAACCAGCTTCCCTTGGGCAGCCCGGCCGGCAGCGGCGCGGGATGGCCGTTGCGTTCGGCGCCGAGGTAGAAACGGCCCTGGCCGGGTTTCGGCTGGCCGAGAATCGCCAGCGGCAGGCCCGGATTCTGGAAACGCTCCACGNGGCGGGCCCGCCGGCCGACGGCGGGAGGCGCTTTCTGTCGGCGGGCGCGTCCGACGCATGGTCGCAGCGCACCGGGCCGATGCGCACGGCGCCGAGCCAGGCGCCGGCCGGGTCGCCCCGGCCGTCCCCGCCGTCCCGCTCATCCCAGCCGCCGCGGTCGCTCCAGCCGCCGCGGTCGCTCCAGCCGCCGCGGTTGGAGCCGGAGCGCTTTTCGCGCCGGCCCCCGGCCTCAGCCCCAGCCCCGGCCCTGGGCCGCTCCTCGGTGCGGACCCAGCCGAACACCCGGTCCGCGGGGGACAGCTCGCTGATCGTGTCCGCGGGTCGCAGCGACGAGGGCAGCAGCTCGCTCGGCGGGACGCTGAACAGCTCGCGCGCGATCGTCACCGGATACAGGCTGTCGATCTCACCGCGGGCGTCCAGCCGGACATAGATCAGATCACCGTTGGTGAGTTTCTCCGGTTCCGTGCTCTTCGGCGGAACCAGGTGGCGGCTCGATACGAGTGCCCCGGGGGTTTTGGGGTCAGGCTCCTTCAGCTCACCGGGGCGGTGCGCCGCCGCGTAGCCGTTGATGATGTCGCGCCAGATGCCCCGCAGCCGCTTGTCGAGCTCGTAGGTCTCCCGCAGGTCGTTGTCCGGGTCGAAGAAGAAGACCCGTTCGTCGTGCTTGCGGTCGATGTTCCGGTTGGTGACGCACACCCAGCCGTCGACCACCTTCTCCGGGCCGAGCGGCTCGTACCAGGACGCCCGCGGCCGCTTCGAGGGCTGCAGCGGCGCGTGCCCCGGCTCCTGGCCGGGCTCGGCGAGCGCGCGCACCCACCAGAGCTGGAAGTCGGGTTCGTGGCTTTCCGACCGACGGTCCCACCTGTGATGCTGGACGAGCTGGATGCGCGCCCGGACCAACTGGCCATGCCTGGGCCGTGACCCGTCCGGCATCATGATGTTGAAGTCGGCCTTGGTGGCGGCGCGGTCGCGGACGTTGCGCGCACCGTCCGCCGTCCAGTAGCTCGGCAGCCAGGCCGCGTGCATGGGCGAACCGTGGCGGCCCTGATGGCCCGCGGGCGTCGTCCCGGGCAGCAGCTCGATCTTGGCGGCGCCGCCGTTGCCGATCACCCGTGCCGGGATGGAGGCGAGCCCGTCGCGGGCCGCCATCCGGTAGCCGAGTCGGCCGTTGTGACCGGTGAACACGCCGAACCGGGAGTTGGTCACCGCCTCGTAGGCGGTGCGCAGCATGCCCTTCACCGCGGTCGCGGGCAGGTGCGGCCGGGTCTCCTCGCGGCCGTCAGGTGTGATCACTTTCCGTTCCAGTACCGGGTATGTGGCGTGTCCGGTGTCCTTGGAGCGTTCGAGGAAGGGGGTGTCCAGCAGCAGGAGCGGTGTGCCCACGGTGAGGGTGACGCCGATCGTGCCCGACCAGCGGTACTCGCGGAGTCGGTCGTGACCGGGTAGGCGGTCGCGGTCGGTGGGGTCGCCGACGTCGCCGAGGGCCTGGTGCCGTTCGTCGCGGCGCGGCGCCGGGACGAACCCGTACGGGTTGACGAACGCGTTCAGCGGCTCGGGCGGGCGCTGCCGCGTCTCGCCCGGGATACCAGGGGCGCCCGTCTGCCACCCGCCTGACCCCGCACGGCGGGACGGCCGGGCCGGCGCCATGTGGCGCGGCGGCTGACGGGTGACCCGCTGCTGGGATGCCGGAGCCGGCCGAGGCCGCGGCCGTGTCGGCTGGGTGGGCGTGCCGCCCTGCGCTGTCCCGCCCTGCGCCGACGACCCGGCGTGCGCGCCTCCGGCCTGCGCCGATCCGGCCTGCGTTGGCCCGGCCGGTGCCGAATGGGACGAGGAGGATTCGGCCGCCGCGCTCTCGGGGGTGGCTGTGGCGGGGGCACCCTTGTCGCGGATGCGCTTGGCCCGGCCGCCCGTCCAGTCGTATTCGACGGGGCGGCCGGCCAGGTCCTCATCACCCAACGTGGCCAATGCCGGGTCGAGGAAGCGGCGGTCGAGGCGTCGCTCGCCTCCGCTCGCCTCGACGATGACGAGTCGGCGGGTGCCGTCCTGGGTGGTCTTCCAGCTCACGACGCCGGAGCGGCTGCTCATCGGGTCACCTCCGGGAGAGGGCCGGGCCGGCGGGGGCCGCCGGCGGTTGCGGGGCGCTCCAGCAGCGCGGGAAACAGGCCGACGAGCCGTTCCTCGGCGACATAGGCGTTGCCGTGCTCGGGCTCGGTCGTCACGTACTCGACGGTCTCCAGGAAGACGCATTCGTCCTCGTGGGGGGCGCGCGGCACCGGCACGTCGAGCAGGCCGATCCGGGCTTCGGCCAGACGCACCCACACCGGCCCGCTGGGAGCGTCCGCGCTCTGCGGGACGTCCGGGGCCTGCGAGGTGTTCGGGTTCTGCGAGCCATATGGACGCAGCGGTCGGCCCCACAGCAGGTATTTGTTGTCGATCCTGTCGATGGCTGTCAGCGGGGCGACGGGCCTGTCGGGCTCGCTGGGCTCATCGGGCTCGCCGAACAGCCAGCCGGGGGGCTGGCAGAGCGCCGGCGACTCCGACAGGAGCACGGCCGTACCGAGCCCGTCACGCTCGTGCAGCCAGCGCAGCTCCGCGTCCCGGTTGAAGATCCGCGCTTCGAAGACGGCGGCGGGGCCTGATGCCGGCAGCGGCAGTTCCCGTTCGGTGGACGTGTCGGCGACGCCGGCCCCGTCCGCGAACGAGCGGCTGCCGGGCACGGTCAGCCGGCCGCCGGACAGCCTGGCCACCGTGTACTTTCGCGCGCTCGCCAGCAGTGCCACGGCGTCGCCGATGTCGGCCTGGCGGATCGCGTCCGGCAGCGAGATCTTCGTCGACCTGCCGGTGTGCAGGGTGGTGATGGCGGCGGTGTGGGTTGTCACAGCGGCCTCCCGTCCGCGCGGTCCTTGTCGGGGCGCTCCTGATCGAGACGGTCCCGATCGAGGTAGTCCTGCCAGCTCCGGGTGTAGGCGGCGACCGCCGGCTCCCGGAGCAGATCGTCGAAATCACGTTCCGTGTCGGGGAGCCCGGGGAAGCCGCTGATTCTGACCGATTCCACGGCGATGTCGCCGTGGCCGCGGTTCACGCCGTGGCCGAGCCGGAGCCGTCCGGCTCGCAGGTCCCGCAGGACGAGGAGCAGCAGCGCAAGCGCCGGCCGTGCCAGGCCGTCGCCGTCCCCGTCGCTGCCTGCGTCGTTCCCGCGTTCCGTACCGCTTCCGTCGCTTTCGCCGGCCGTACTCACCTGGTTGCCGGAGTCCGCCGGGTCGCCGGAGTCCGCCTGGTTGCCGAAGCCCGCCGATGCGGTGTCGAAGCGGTTCAGCCGTCGCAGGTCGACGGTCAGGCGCAGGTCCTGCCAGGCGACATGGTGTGGTTCGAGGGTGCTGTACAGGCGCTTGTCCGCGGCGCCGCCCGTCCAGCGGTCGATGGCGACATGGTCGGCCTGGTCCATGCCGAGCTTCCGCAGGCGCTTACGGACCTCCGGCGGCACCTGGGCCCGGGCCTTGTCCCACGACCGGGTCGGGCCGCTGTCGGACGGCTCGCTCAGGCCGGTGACGTGCGCGCCGTTCAGCGCGCGCCAGAGATCGGCGGGGATGGCTGGCTTCGAGTAGCAGTCGTCCGCGCCGAGCGCCCCGACGCCGCGTGGCGCCCGCGCGGCGCGGCCGTCGCCACCATCGTTCCCGTTGCCGTTTCCTCCGCCGTATCCGTATTCGGTTCCGCTGGCGGCCGTGCCGGCGGAACCGAACAGGGCGTTCACCGCCGCGAGGTCGTCGAGCTGTTCCCGGAACCGGGCCGACCGCCGCGGCCCGGCCGGTACGTTGAGCGGATGGGCGGCGTCGCGGGCACGGGCGGTCCGTTCGATACGCTCCGCATGCGACCGCAGCGCACCCTTGATCGAGCTGCCGGGCAGGACGAGCGCCACCTCGTCGCCGCCGACCCCGCTGACCAGGGGAAGCGCGTCGATCGAGAGCCCGTCCACCGCGGAGCGCACCATCACCGGGGACGTCGGACGCCAGGCGATGGTCACCCTGAGTAGATCGGCGTCCGGGTCCCTGCCGCCGAGATCCGCCGGCGTCAGCGCGGTGCCGGCCGCAGTCCCGGCGGTCCCGGTGGTTTCGGTGGCCGGTGGCAGGCCGAGGGCGCTGAGCAGCCCGTCCATGCTGTCGAAGCGTTGCTCCACGATCTCCGGTTCACCGGCCAGGACGACGGAGCCGAGACCGCGGGTGCGGGCCGCGCCGAGCCGGACCCGGCCCCCGGCGAGCGCGAGCAGCAGGGTGCCGAGCATCGCCGTGGCCGAGTCGGCGTCCCGCTCCGGGTAGGGCGACTCCAGGTCGATGCCCAGCCGCAGGTAGGCGCCGCGGGGGAGCACGGCCCGGCCGTAGAGGAAGCCCTCGGCGACGGTCCCCAGCACCCGGTCGATGCCGATGCCCGTGCGGGCCTCGACCCGGGACGGTGGGAACGGGGAGTCGAGATCGGTGCCGGTGGTGACCAGACCGTCGTGCACGACGATCCGACTCGTCGAGCCGTCGTCGGAGCCGCCGGAACCGCTGGAGCCGTTGTCGGAGTTCTGCCGGGAACCGTTTGCCCGGATGCTGTTCTGCGGAACGTTGCCCCAGATGCCGTCGAGGACCAGCCGGTCGGCGATCGAGCGGCCGGCGAAGGCGCGCAGCGCGCCCGCGAGGCTGGTACCCGGTACGTACAGCCGTGACAGCCCGTCCACGGCCAGCGCCAGGTCGATGGACGGGTCGTCGCCGACGCCTCCGACGTGCAGCGGTGTCTCCAGCCGCAGCCAGCCGCGGACCCGCAGCCGGCGGACCATCGCCCGCCCGGCGCGCTCGGTCCGCCTGCCGGCCGGGGCCGCGGGTGGGACCGGCGGTGGGCCGGCGGGCGCGGCGGGAACCGGTCCGGCCGCGCTGTTCGACCTGGTCATACCCTCACCTCGTCGTGGATCCGGTCGTCGTGGACCTGGTCGTCCGTGCTGCCTGGCGCGTCGGCGCCGGCCACCGCCCGGTGGTGGGCGCTCAGACAGCTCGTGACGAGCGTGCGAACCGCTTCCGCCCACAGCCCGGTGTCGTCTCGCAGCCGCTGCGCTCCGTTGTCGGTGATGGTCAGCCCGTGGGCCGCGTCCTCGTGGGCCGTGTCGCTGTCGCCTCCCGGGCCGAGGCCGAGCAGCACCCAGACCCTGGAACGGTCCCGCAGCAGCGGCCTGATCCGCCGGTACGCCCGCTGACAGGCCGGGCCTGACCAGTTTTCGGCCAGGCGGTCCAGCCAGTAGTCGATCTCGTCGTCCTCCTCCAGCCGGCTCAGGACGGCTCGCAGCCCGCCGAGCTGGGTCGGGTTCACCCGCTCGGCGGCGTCCCCGCCGGTGGCGGTGAGCCCGAGCGCCTCCTGACGTCCCTCGGGCGTCGCGGCGATGGCGGCCGAGGCGCGCCGGATGTGCGCCCGCCACGCCTCCCGTTCGATGACCAGCGCCGTCGCGTACGCGGCCTGGTCCTGTTCGGTGACGAGCGGCATCTCATGATCGCCACCGGGTGGCGGGTACGTCCGTAGCCGGCCTGGGCGTGCCCGCAGCAGTGGGTCGTCGACGGCGATCTGGCCGAAGCCCTCGGCGGTGCGTTCGCCGATGCCGGCGGCCAGCACCTGGTCGAGCCTCTCGCGGGAGAGCCGCCCGCGCACGGTGAAGGTCAGGACGCTGCCGGCGGTGAGCCCCAGCAGGGTCGGGCGGGGCAGGCCCCAGCTCCGCTGCCACGACTCGGCCCGTCGGACCGCTGTCGCCCGGTTGATCAGCCACTCGGAGGCGGCGGCCTCCTGGAGCTCCAGGCGTACCCCCAGCCCGGCGCCGAGCTGGTCGGCGAACTCGCGGGGGTCGGTCGACGGGCGCAGCCGCCGGTCCCGGATCAGGACGTCCGACAGCAGCCAGACGGTGATCGTCCCATCCTGGCCGGTGTCCGCTCCGCTGGCCCGCGCGTCCGGCGCCGGGGATGCCGGTGGCGTCGCGGTCACCGGGGATGCCGTGGCCGTCGGGGACGTCGTGGCTGCTGGGGACGTCGTGGCTGTCGGGGGTGACGTCCACGGCGCCGGCGGGCCCTCGACGGCCACGGTGACCTGCCCGTAGTCGTCCTTGGCGGAGCGTCCGAGCGCCCACGCGCCGGCGAGCGCGGCCTGCGCCCCCGCGGGCAGCAGGCCGGCCCGTACCCGGACCTCCGCCCGCAGCATCGACCCGGCGGCGAGCGCTTCGTAGGTGTACAGGCCGACCACGTCCGCTGTGGGCCGCTGCCGCCGGTCGTCGATGACGTTGTGGGTATGGATCGTCAGATGCCGTTTACGGATGGTGATTGCGGGCGGGTTCGGTTCGTCCGCCGTGGGCGCTGCCGTGGGCTCCGATGCGGGTCCCGGCACGGGCGCCGTCCCAGGTTCCGGCGGTGCCGCACTGACAGGCGCCGTGCCGACATGGTCGACAGGTGACGCGCCGACATAGGTGCCCTTGTACGCCCTGGGCGCGGCGCCCGCTTCCGACGGCGTCTCGACCAGCCGGTTGACTGCCGCGGTCTCGTCGTCCTTCGGGTGGAGCCAGGTCCGGGGCAGCGGGCGGCCGCGCTCGCCGGCCACGTCGACGGTCGCGTTGGTCACGACGAGGTCGCCGACGCGGGCGAGCGCGTCGGGATCCCATCCGCCGGCCGCCCCGCGGGCCGCTCCATCGGCCGTGGCCAGCCGCCGCAGGACGCCGGGCAACAGCACCGATCCGGGCACGAAGTCCAGCGACCGCACGGCGTTGCCAATGGTGCGCTCCTGCGCGATCAGCGGCGTGTCCAGATGTATCCGCAGAGCGATGCTCTCCCAGTCGGAGCGGTCCGGACGCCTCGGGGCGGGTGAGGCCGCCGTCTCCTCGGGCACGGCGGGGACGGGCGGGGCGACGCCGCCGCGTGCCCGCAGCCAGGCGGCGACGTCCTCCAGCGTCGGCAGCGCCGGCACCGGCGCCGGCGCAGATGCTTCGGCCGCGGCGGGTTCGACCCGGGTGACCTGGGTGACGTCGAGGCGGCAGCGGCCCGAGCCCCGCCGGCGCTTGCCGCCGATGGACTCCACCAACCGTGCCCCGAGCAGCAGCACCGCGGTGGCCGCCCACCGGCCGTCGTCGTCCAGGCCTGCCGCCCGGCCCGCCCCATGGCCCGCCTCGTCGGGGCGGGGGGCCGACCAGCCCGCGAGCGTCGCCCGCGCGGTCAGTTGGACGCCGCAGCGCGCCATCTGCTCGAAGCGGAGGAACTTCTCCGCCACCCGCCCGGTGTCCGGGTCGATCTTCACCCCGGGGCGGACGAACGTGGTCGCGTCACGCAGCGCGCGCCGGCTGTCCGGGCGCAGCGCTGCCGCGAGTTCCGCCGGATACCGTGCCGGGCGCACCGACAGGGCCGCCGGACGGGGGCGTTCCCCGGCGGGCGCGTCCCCCACGGACAGGGCGGGCTGGCTGCCGAACAGGAACTCGACCCAGGCGTGCCACCCCCCGGTCGTGCCGGCGGTTCCAGCCGCGTCGGCCGGTGCGGTGGCGTCCGGGAGCGGGGCCGGGGAGCCGTCGAGCGCGGCGGCGGCGAGCTCGCAGGCGTCCCGCCACACGCCGGTCAGGGTCTTGCCGGGCACGAACGGCAGGCCGTCGTGGTCGGTGTTGACCAGTTTGTTGACCCCACCGGGAACGCCCAGGCCGGTGCCGCAGTGCCAGTCGCTGTCCATGTGCAGGACCAGTTCGAACGTGAGGTCGCCAGCCGGGTGCGTGGTCGTGTCGTGCGGCTCTGTCATGCCGATGCCCCCGTCGTCGTCGGCTCGCCGTCCGCTCC
>NZ_JWIO01000049.1:9229-22271 GCF_001017755.1 Protofrankia coriariae | reverse complement strand
CTCGCCGTCCGCTCCCGCCGGGAGGTGGTGACGGTCGTGTCGCCGGGTGTGGTTGTGCCGGTCCGGGAGGTCACCCATGAGGTGGACCGCGTTCATCGCGTCGAGCAGCCCGGTGACCGGCGGTTCGATGACCTGGCCCGGCTGTCCGTCGAGCAGGCCCTGATCGCTGATCCGCCAGAACAGCGACTCGTCGCCGCCGGCCGCGACCGTGCCGGCGGCGGAGCCGTCGCGGGCACCGGAGCTGTCCGGGACGTCGGAGCTGCCGCGGGAGCCGAGGCCGTTGGGGGAGCCAGGGCCGGCGAAGAGATCGAGCCCCCGGTCGCGGTAGCGCGCCAGCAGTTGGCGGAAGCGGCCGTCAGCGGCGTCCCGTCCGGAGAACAACGCCTCCCGCAGGTCGTGCATCTGGCTGGCCGGCAGCTTGCGGTCGTCCGCCCCGGCCGTCGGGTCGATACCGGTTCCGCTGGCCCCGGTGCGGCTGGCCCCGGTGCGGCTGGTGTCGGTTCCGGCGGCCGGGTCGACGGTGGCGGTGAGCGCCGCCACCCGCCGGGCGAGGTCGTCCCAGTGCCGTCCCAGCGTCCACGGCTCACGCATGTCACGGGTGACCACGTAGGGCTGCGCGTACAGCAGGGCGCGCAGCTCCCGGCGCCGCGACGGGTCGGGCTCGGCCGCGATGTCGGCCGCGCCGGGCGCGACCCGCATCCGGTCGCGCAGGTGGGCGGGATCGCTGCCACCGCTGTCGTAGAGGACGTGGAAGGAGAACGCGGACGCCCGCGGCCGTATCCGTGTCCGGCTGCGGGACTGCCGCGCTCCTCCCGGCGCCGCCGACGGTGTGTCCGGGGCCGCGGAGCCGTCCACGGGGTCGTCTACGGAGCCGTCCGCGGATGGCCCGTGGGGCACCGAATACCGTTTGACGGTTTTCTTCGCCTCCTTCGTCAGTTCCTCGGCCAGGTCGTAGGCGGCGGAGAACGGGAAGTGCGGTTTGACGACGGCCACCCCGGCGCAGGCGGTGAGCCCGTCCGGTGCCTGTTGCCGGATGTCCGGATGATCGCGGGTGGCCTCCTCGAAGGCGACGAGATACGCCTCGGTGAAGGCCAGCGCGACGGAGCCGGTGCAGATCACCGTGAGGTCGTCGCCACCGAGTACCAGCGGCAGCACCGGCACTTCGCCATCGACGTCGTGACCGTGGGGGAGCACCTGCTTGCAGTGCGCCAGTGCCACACGGAACGCCCTGACCGTGCACGCGTCGACGGCTTTCGAGAACGGCCCGAGGGCGTCGGCATAACGGTCGCTGGTCGGGCTGCCGTCGCTGGCCGGGCTGTCGCTGTGCTCCGAGCTGTCGCTGTGGACCGCGGCGTCGCTGCCGCCTGGTGTGTCGCTGCCGCTCGGCGTGTCGCCACCGCCCGCGGTGCCCAGGTCGGTGAACAGGTGGCCGAGGCTGTTGCCGTCCGCGTGGACGACGGCGACCCAGTCGGGCACGCCCTCCAGATGATCGGCGATCCTCTCCAGTTTCTCCTTCGAGATCTCGGCGTTGTCCGCCAGCCGGCGGAATCCGGCGTCCCTGGCTTCCCGCTTGGCCAGGGACGGGCGGGCCCGGGGCTGGCGTGATCGTGGGCCTTCACCCTCCGTGATCACGTCGTGGGCGGGCAGGCCGCTGGCCGCGCACTCGTCCACGATCGGGATGCGCGGGAAGCGGCTCGCCGGGCCGGGCCGGTCAGCTCTGACCCGCGGCAGCGCCTCGTGGACCTCGCGGCACCGCCTGGCGAGCAGGCTGACCGGTGGCCGGTCCGCCTCCCGGTGGATGCCCTCCCAGTCGAAGCGTTCGCCGACCACGCCGCACACATCCAGGCCGGGAGCCTCCCGCAACGCCCGTGCCGTCACCCTGCTGACCAGGGCTCTTCCCCTGCCCGGGTCGCGGACGACCACCTTGCCGCCGCCGGCCGCGGCCACCAGCAGCTGCGCGTCACGGCCGTCGATGATCCGCCAGTCCGGGTCGAAGCCGGGGAACTCGTCCCGCAGCGCGTCACGCGTCCAGCGTTCGAGCCGGTAGATGAGCTCGGAGGCGCCGACGTTCTCCCGGCGCTTCGTGGTCTCGAAGATGAAGCTCTGGTTCCCCGATGTCTCGATGAGGACGACGTGACAGGTGACGCCCATCTGCTGGTCCTTCCCGTGCGCTTCCCGTGCGCTTCCCGTGTTGCCGTGCCCCGCGTGCCGTCCTCCCGCCACCGGGACGACGGTTGCCCGGCCACTCACTCCTGACGGACGAGGCCCGCGGCCACCGGAGTTTCAATCCCTCCAGGGATGTCCACCCACCCGTCCCTGACGGATGGGACCGCGGGCTGCCCCTGACAATCGCGACTACTCCGGGTAGGGATCTCTGCTTCCCCCGTAACCGCCGGTCCCGCCCTTGAAGGAACGGGATCGGGACCGGCGGTCCCCCACCCGTATCTGACGGATGACGCGGACGGCGGAGACGGACAGGACGATAGGCCACCCGTCCGTCAGGAAAAGGTGACGGGTCGACCAGCGACCACGAAGGGTGAGACATGATGGTCACTGACCGCCAGACCATGAGCGCCTGCCGTATCCTCGTCCATCTCATCGGTGCCGCCGACCTCGGTGCGTCATCCGGGGAGCAGTTCTGGGAACGGCTCGCCGAGCTCGTCGCGGCCGGCCCGGACGAAGCCGGACGCCTGTTGACGACGAGCGTCGACCCGGCACGAAAAACACCGCTGATCGCGGTGTTCGCGGCCGGCGCCCCACAGTACGACCGGGTCGTTCTCGTTGTTACCAGGCCCCGTGCCGGCCAGCCCGCTGATGCGGGCCAGACGCTTTCGCTCGGCGAGGTGATCAAGGATCGGCTGGAATTCGACGGCCTGTACGGCGTCGGTTTTCCACCGGGGGCCGTCGAACTTCTCGAAGCCGACGGGCCATATCTCGCGGGGACTCGGCCGGTGATACGCCGGCGGCTGCGAGAGCTTCGTGACGCTGGTGTGCTGTTGCACGTCGACATCACTTTCGGCGGCGGCGCCACCAACGCGGCGATGGGGTTGGTGATCGGGGCGCTCGAAAGCGAGGTGGAGCCGCATCTGGTGCTCCTGGCCGAGCGTGGTGGCCACCGCATCCTGCCGAGCGAGAAAGTGCCGAGCGCGAACGAGAACGACGACCGCTGGCTCGTCCGGCACCGGTTCTATTCGTCTATGGTCACCCGTGACCCGGACAATGCCGAACTGTGGCAACGCCGTCGTGACCGTCAGATCCTGGTGGCCGAGAGCGTTGATGGCATCGACGAGAACGATACCGGCGAGGAGGAGCTGGCCAGGGTTCTCCTGGAACGGATCGACCGGCGTGAGGTGGTCGACGGCATGCTCTTCGACGCGTGGCTGAAAGCCCGCGTCCGTAACCTCGCAGCCCGGGACGGTTCGGCCGGCGTCGACGCCGATCTCGACGCGTGGCTCGGCGATCTGATCAGGCGTCGCTTTCCCGACCGGCGAACCCGCGCCGCGGGAGACAAACTGTTTCCTCCTGAGATCAGGAAGCTACGTGCCGCGCGCGCCGCGCGGGGAGCGCCGACGTCCGCGCTCGATCTGCTGCTTGAGCCGCGGGCGCGGGACGCCGAAATGGCGGCCAAGGATCTGGTACACGTGAACCGGACCAACCCGCGAGACCTGGGGATCATCCGCCGGTTTCTCGAAACCCAGAGTTATCTGCCCGGGTATGACGAGAAGATCGTGGAACTCGGTTATCCGCGGTGGAGTTATCTCGGTAGTCGGCGCGCTCTGATCCTGCTTGCGCTGGGCGCGGATCCGATTGAGGGCGCCGACCCGCCGACGCCCCGTCTGGATGCCCTCATCCAGCAGGCGCAGCGCGAAGGCGTCGAACCGCTCATCCGGATTCTCGTCTCCGAGCAGAGTGAGCCCGTCGGCCGGCTGTGGGAGACGAAGGCACGCAGAAGTGACGTCGACTGCCGTGTCATCCAGAAATGCGGGACGGATTTCGACGATCTCGACCACATTCGCTGGGACGTCTGGGACGCGCTCCAGGCGGAAGGCGATCTCGACGCGGTCAAGGAGGTCTGGGCCGTCGTGGGCACGGGCCCGAAACCGCAGGGGCTCGGGGTGTTGCTCGCCGGTATCGAATGGGGCCTGTCGGCTGCCTGCCCGACCCGGCTGGTGGCGATACGGCGTGACGCCGCGGGCTCGGACAGGTCGATCGTCGAAATCGACCAGGACGCCGTGCTCAACCGTGTCGCCGGTGACGCCGAACTGGCTCGGGTCGCGCTTTCCGCGCTCGAGTGCCTGGACGTCAGCGCCGCGGTGGCACTGCTCGGCCAGGGCTCCGCCCAGTGGTTGCGGCCTCTTGCCGACAGAGCACGAAGGCTGGCTTTCATCGGGCCGTCCACGGCGCCCGACCCGCGGTGGCTGGCATCCATCGGTCTGCCGGACGACCCGGCGCGCCTGCCGTTGCTCCTCCTGCGAGCCCGGCTCCACCTGGTGGAGCCGCTGGCGGAGAGCGATCCCTGGGGCTGTGCAGTGCGGGCGGCCGTGCTGTGCGAGGGAACGCTGGGCAAGAAAGGCGGAAACGGCTGGTACACGCTTCACCAGCACATTCCCCAGGCCAGGAAGATCGCCGAATACCGTAACGCCAGCCCGGCCTCGCACGGGAAGGAAAAGGCCGCGCGGACGGGACGGGCTGTCGTTCCCCCGTCCGCGAAGGAACTGCGGGAGTGTCTGCGCGGCCTGCGCGAAGGGCTCAGCGGGCAGGTGACGGTCGACGGCGCGGGGCTGCCGGACACCTGGGACGCCGTGCTCGTCGACGAGCACGAGCGGCTGCGAGGCGAGCTGCGGGCGTTCACCGCGGCTGCCTGACCGCGGGACAGCGCTGGGTCAGGGGCGGTGCCAGGTCTGGGGGTCGGCGGTGAGCTGTTCGCCGCTGGCCATGTTCTTGACCTCGTGCGGCTTGCCGTCCTCGAACGGTGGGAACCAGACGAACGGGATGCCCTTGCGTGACGCGTAGCGGATCTGTTTTCCCAGCTTGTCGGCCTCGTGGTAGGTCTCGACGTTGTAGCCGCGGGCGCGCAGACGTGCGGCCGTAGCCCTCGCCTCGGCCCGGCGGTCGTCGTTGGGGAGCACCACCAGGATGTCGCTGGGGCAGCTGGCGGCGGTTTCCAGGCGTCCCTCGGCCAGGAGCTTGGCGAAGATCCGGGTGAGCCCGATGGATATCCCGACGCCGGGCAGGTGACGGCGGATGAACGACCCGGCGAGGTCGGCGTAGCGGCCGCCCGAGCAGATGCTGCCGTAGTCCGGCCAGTCGACGAACTTCCCCTCGTAGACGGTGCCGGTGTAGTAGTCCAGGCCGCGGGCGATGGACAGGTCCGCCACGATGCTGCCGGCGGGCAGGTCGGAGAGCTCGTCGAGGACGAACGACAGTTCGTCCAGACCTTCGTCCAGCAGGTCGGAGGTGACGCCGAGTCGGCGGATGTCGTCGGCCACACCGGCGTCGCCGCCGCGGATGTGGGCGAGGTCCAGGCAGGCGGTGATCTGCTCGGGGGTGAGCCCGAGCGTGCTGGCGAGCAGTTTCTCGACGCCGGCGGTGCCTATCTTGTCCAGCTTGTCCGCGATCCGGATGACGCCGAGCGGGTCGTCGATGCCGAGCCCGGCGTAGAAGCCCTGCAGCACCTTCCGGTTGTTGATGTTGATCGACCAGGCGGGGACGCCGAGCCCGGTGAGGATCTCGTGGGCGATGCGGGGGAGTTCGGCGTCGAAGTACAGCGGGACGCGGTCGACGTTGATGACGTCGATATCACACTGGGTGAATTCCCGGTAGCGGCCTTCCTGTGGGCGCTCGCCGCGCCAGACCCGCTGCACCTGGTAGCGCTTGAACGGGAAGACCAGGTCATTGAAGTGCTGTGCGACGTACCGGGCGAACGGCACGGTGAGGTCGAAGTGCAGGCCGAGCCGGGCGTCGCCGTCGTCACCGTCATCGGCCTGCAGCCGGCGCAGGGTGTAGACCTCCTGCGAGGTCTCTCCCTTCGCGAGCAGCACGTCGAGGGCTTCGACGGACGGGGTTTCGACCGAACAGAAACCGTAGCGCTCGAAGGCCCGGCGGATCTCGTCGAGCCAGCGCAGCTCGATCAGCCGCACCTCGGGCAGCCACTCGGGGAATCCGCTGACCGGCGCGGGCCGGACGAGCTGCTCGTTGCCCATAGCGGAAACGTTCTCCTCTCGAGGACTACCTGACGTCGTGCACCGGATACGGTGGGGCACCGCATGTACGTCCCGGCCAGCTGGTCGGGATGCGTCTGAATCCAGCATGACCCGCCGGCCGTACCGTATCCCTTGCGCCACGACGTAGGGACGGACGTCGTGGCGCACCACGCGGCGACGGCTGCGCGCTGGCCCGGTGTCGGTTCCGCGTCGGCCCGGTGCCGGTTCCGCTCCGGCGCTGTGCCGGTGGCCGCCGGGCTACGGCAGCTTGGGCAGGTCGAAGTGCTCGCGGATCTCGGTCTGGACGTCGACGGCCGGCCGCCGGGCGTCGATGACCGCCACATACTCCTTGCGTTGGAAGATCTCCATCACCGGTCTGGTCCTGGCGTGGTATTCACGCAGGCGGACCTCGAGCGCCTCGGGGTTGTCGTCCGAGCGGGTCAGCAGCTGGCCGCCGCAGACGTCGCAGGTGTCCGCCACCCGGGGGCGGCTGGCGATGAGGTTGTAGTCCAGCCCGCATCGGGAGCACAGGCGTCTGGCCAGCACCCGCCGGTAGACCTCCTCGTCCGGCAGGTCCAGGTAGATCACTCCGTCGATATCGTAGCTTTCCAGGAAGAACTCGGCCTGCCGGGCGTTACGGGGGAAACCGTCGATGACGAAACCGTAGTTCCAGTCGTGACTGGCGAGCCTGTCCCGGACCACCGACTCGACCAGGTCGTCACCGACCAGATGGCCGCTGGCGACGATGCGTTTGACCTGGGCGCCCAGTTTGGTATGGCTCTGCACGTTCCAGCGAAAAATGTCGCCCACGCTGATATGGACGAGATCAAGGTCGTCGGCGAGCATTTTCGCCTGCGTGCCCTTGCCGCTGCCCTGCACGCCCATGACGACGAACTTGCGCATACCCACCTCCGACTACCAGAAATCCCCGGTCCCCAAGGATTCCCCGTTACGTGCGATGTTCTCCCCACGGCCCGGCCGCGGGCCGGCGCGGTGCCGTCCCGTCGGTCCACGGGTCGGCGCCGTCCCGCCCTGGCGCTGGTCGGCCCGCCCGGTGGCAGGCTGCGGCACGGTGATGAGGCGGCCGGTTCGGACGCCGACCGGCGGACGCGCGCGGGAGCGTTCCAGCCGCGTCGGAAGCCGTGCCGCCCGCAGTCCTGGTTCGCTCGACAAAGCGCCGTTCCTGTTCCCTGCCGTTTGTTTCTGGCCGCTTTGTTCCCGGCCGCCGCCCGCCGGCCCCGCGCCGACCGGAACGAGGCCCGACCGTACCAGTGCCCGTCCGGGCCGGGAGGTACGCACCCGGGAAATCTTCGTACTCGCCGGTGAAACGGCGCAAAATGACCTTTTCGATGTCCCCGGTGCGGCGGGAACGGGCGAAGAACGACGTTTTTTCGGATATTTGACGAATATTACTGGTATCGGCGGTACCGGTGGGCGGGCCATGCTGGTGGCCGTGGCCGTGGCCGTGCGCCCGGTCGTGTGGGCTGGCGCCAGGCGGGCCGCCGGCATGGCCGGCCGATTCGTGACAGGCGTCCGATAGCGGGCGAAGATGGCCGGGTGGACCCGGTGACGCTGTCGGTACTGGCGAGCGGGCTCGCCGGGATCGCCGAGGAGATGGGGACGCTGCTGGTCCGCAGCGCCTACTCGTCCAACATCAAGGAACGTCGCGACTGCTCGGCCGCTCTCTTCGACAGGGCCGGCCGGATGATCGCCCAGGCCGCGCACGTCCCCGTGCACCTCGGCGCCATGTACGAGTCGGTGCGGGCGGTGGCCGCACGCGGCGCCCTGCCCGGCGAGGTGTGGGTGCTCAACGACCCGTTCGCCGGCGGGAACCACCTGCCCGACGTCACGCTCGTGTCACCGCTGGCGGCGGACGGCGAGATCATCGCCTTTGCCGCGACCCGGGCGCACCACTCGGACATGGGTGGCATGCGCCCCGGGTCGATGCCGGCCGACTCGCGGGAGATCTACGCGGAGGGGCTCATCATCCCGCCGGTGCGGCTGATCGCGGACGGTGAGTGGCGCACCGACATCCTCGAGCTGATCTGCGCGAACTCGCGCACCCCGCAGCTGCGCCGCGGCGACCTGCGGGCCCAGGCCGCGGCGAACCAGCTGGCCGGCACCAGGCTGGCCGAACTGATCGAACGCCGTGGCCTGGACGTCGTGCTGACGGCGTTCACCGAAGTGCTGGCCTACGGCGAGCGACGGTCCCGGGCGATGATCGCGGGGCTGCCAGACGGCCGGTACACTGCCGCCGGCGAGGTCGAGGGCGACGGCGTGACCGACGACGACATCCCGATCCGGGTGGCGGTGACGATCGACGGCGACGCGCTGACGGTCGACTTCGCGGGCACCTCGCCGGCGGTGCCCGGCAACGTGAACTGCCCGCGGGCGGTCACCCGGTCGGCCTGCTGTTTCGCGCTGCGGGTGCTGCTGCCCGAGGACGTTCCGGCGAACGACGGCACCTACGCCCCACTGGAGGTACTGACGCAGCCCGGATCCCTGGTGGACGCGCGCCGGCCGTCCGCCGTGGTCGCCGGCAACGTCGAGACGTCCCAGCGGATCGCCGACACGGTGCTGGCGGCCCTGTCCCAGGCCGTCGCGGCCCGCACGGCCCGCGGGGCTGGTGGGCCCACGGCGGGCGACGGGGCCGGGCGGCGCGGGCCCGGCGACGGCCCGGTCCTGCCCGCGCAGGGACAGGGCACGATGAACAATCTGATCATCGGCGGGCGGGGGTGGACGTACTACGAGACGCTCGCCGGTGGCCAGGGCGCGTCCGCGCGCGGGCCGGGGCCGTCCGGTGTGCACGTGGGCATGACCAACACCCTGAACACCCCGATCGAGGCCCTGGAGCTGGAGTACCCGATGCGGGTCGAACGCTACGAGCTCGACATGGCCACCTCCGGGGCTGGTCGGCATCCCGGTGGCGCGGGGCTGGTGCGCTCGATCCGGGTGCTTCAGGAGGCCACCCTGTCGTTGCTCACCGACCGCCGCCGGCACGCCCCGCGGGGCGCTGCCGGCGGCGGGCCGGGCGCGGTGGGGCGCAACGAGGTGGACGGTGTGCGGCTGCCTCCCAAGGCAGGTCTGGAACTGGCGGCCGGGTCGGTCGTCACGATCCGTACTCCCGGCGGCGGCGGCTGGGGCCCGTCCGACGGCTGAGAGCTGAGGGCTCCCGCCAGGGCCACGGCGGCTGCCGGGGACGTACGGATCGACATATGGATCTGGGCCGCATATCCGGTCAAATCGATATCGATCTTTGGTCGGGGTGATGCCGCGTACGCGGCATCGTTATGATCCGTTTTTGGTTCGATGCTGTGACGATGTTGTTACAATGTTATTTTTATAATCTTTTGTTGGTTGACTTGGTTATTTCTGGGGTGTAGCTGCACGGAACGTACTCATGGTCGAACCGAAGTCCGTTCATGGGCACGGTGAGTCACGGTTGGTGGGTCACGGTTGTGAGGCCACGGGGCTGCGCCCGTGGCCACGGGGGAGGTCCGGTGGACACGGTGGTGCTGTCGTCGCTGGCGCGGTCGTTCGACGCCGCCCTGCTGTCGGCGGGTGCGCGGGCGGATGCCGCCGAACGGGCGTCCGCATTCGAGAATCTCGCTCTCCGCTACTGCGAGCCCGGCCGCTTTTACCACACGCTGCGTCACGTGAGTGAGACGTTGGCCGCGCTGCGGCTGCTCGTCACGGCCGATCGGGACCGCGGCCGGGAGCAGGACCGGGACTGGGCAGGCGGCCGAGAACGGGACGGCGGGTGGGCTCGGCCGGGCGGAGCGGACAACCCGACGTCCGCGCTGCCCGCCTGCAGACTCGCGGTCTTCTTCCACGACGCGGTCTACGACACGCGGACGAGTGACAACGAGGCCCGATCGGGCGAACTCGCGGCCGCCACATTGACCGCTCTGGGCTGTCCACGGTCGGTGGCCGTCGACGTCGACCGGCTGGTGCGGGCGACCGCGACCCACCTGTCCACGGGCCCGGACGAAGCCGTGGTCAACGACGCGGATCTGCGGGTGCTGGCCCGGCCGGCGCCCGCGTACGACGTCTACGCCCGCAGGGTGCGGCGGGAGTATGCCTGGGTCTCGCAGGAGCGCTGGGTCTCCGGCCGGGCCGCCGTGCTGCGCACGCTGCTCGATCAGCGCGTCTACACCACGCCCTGGGCGTCCCGGCACTGGGAACCGATGGCCCGGGCCAACCTGCGCCGGGAACTCGCCGGCCTGCGCCGCGAGCTGGCCAGCCTGCCCTGAACACGCACGACAGCGGTGACAGCGGTGACAGTGGTCCTGTAGGCGGAAACCGTCACGACAGCGACCGTTTCCGCCTACGGCTACGGAAGCTGTAGGGAAGCTGTAGGTGAAACCACTGTGGCCGCGATGGAAACCACCGACCCCTCCGTCGAGCGGCTATGGTTTCGCCCATGTCAGTAAAGAAGGCGGTGATTCCGGCTGCGGGCCTCGGCACCAGGTTCCTGCCGGCGACCAAGTCCCTGCCCAAGGAGATGCTCCCGGTCGTCGACCGGCCGGCCATCGAGTATGTGGTGGAGGAGGCTTCCCGCGCCGGTCTGCGGGATGTGCTTCTTGTCACGAGCCGCACCAAGAAGGCGGTGGAGGACCATTTCGACCGGGAGGCCGAACTCGAGGCGGCCCTGGAACGCAAGGGTGACACGACCCGGCTGGGACGCATCCGCGCGTCGGCCGAGCTCGCCGAGGTGCACTCGGTCCGCCAGCAGGCCCCGCGGGGGCTCGGCCACGCCGTGCTGTGCGCGGCCGGGCACGTCGGCGACGAGCCCTTCGCGGTCCTGCTCGGCGACGACCTGATCGACGAGCGTGATCCGCTGTTGGTGGAGATGCTCGCGGTGCGGGAGCGTTTCGGCGGCAGCGTCGTCGGCCTCATGGAGGTTCCAGAAGATCTTGTCTCGTTGTACGGGGTGGCGACGGTCGACCCGACGGCCGTCGGGCCGGCGGGGGAGCGCTACCAGACCGTCCGCATCCGGGACCTGGTGGAGAAGCCCCCGGTCGACGAGGCGCCCAGCAACCTCGCGATCATTGGCCGGTACGTCCTGTCACCAGCGGTCTTCGACGTGTTGCGGCGGACGCCGCCCGGCCGTGGGAACGAGATCCAGCTCACCGACGCCTTGCGGACGCTGGCCCACCTCGGCGACGATGCGGGCGAGCCCGTCCACGGGGTGGTCTTCACCGGGCGCCGGTACGACACCGGTGACCGGGTGGACTATCTCAAGGCCGTGATCCGGCTCGCCTGTGAGCGGCCGGACATCGGCGGGGAGCTCTACCCGTGGCTGGAGGAGTATGTCTCCGCCGGCGGCCCCAAGGCGGACCCCGGTCCGTGAGAGCCCGGCCGGTGACAGGTCCGGTGACAGGTGTGGTGGCCGGCGGGCCTGGCGGCGTGGAGGCGATGGGCGTGAGGCGATCGACGTGAAGTCGGTGGACGCACACCTCGCCGACATCCTCGCCGCGGTCGGCCCGTTACCCCCACGGCCGTTACCGCTGGGCTCCGCCCACGGCTGCGTGCTCGCCGCCGACCTGCACGCGGCCACCGCCCTGCCCGGGTTCGACAACTCGGCCATGGACGGCTATGCCCTGCACGCCGCGGACGTCGCCGGCGCCGGCCCCGACCACCCGGTGACCCTGCCGGTCACCGGGGACATCCCGGCCGCGCCGGGCACCCCGGCGCCGGTGGCGCCCGGCACCGCCGTTCGGATCATGACGGGGGCGCCGTTGCCGCCCGGCGCCGACACCGTCGTCCAGATCGAGTGGACCGACGGCAGGATGGACCAGGTCACCGTGGCGCGCGCGCCCGTGCCCGGACAGAACATCCGGCGGGCCGGGGAGGACGTGGCCGTCGGCGACCTGGTCCTGCCCGCCGGGCGGCTGCTCGGCGCGGCCCAGATCGGCCTGCTCGCGGCCCTGAACGTGGCGGCGCCCACCGTCCACCCGCGTCCCCGGGTGGCGGTCCTGTCGACCGGCAGCGAGCTGGTCGAGGTCGGTGGGACGCTCGGACCCGGGCAGATCGTCGACTCCAACAGCCACGCGGTGGCGGCGGCGGCGCGGGAGGCGGGCGCGCGGGTCCGGCGGCTTGCCGGCGTGCCCGACTCCCCGGACGCGTTCGCCGCGCTGCTCGGCGACGTCCGCACCGACACCGACGCTGTGATCACTACCGGCGGGGTGAGTGTGGGCGCCTTCGACGTGGTCAAACAGGTCCTCGCCGCCGCGGGGACGGTCCGTTTCGAGCGGCTCGCCATGCGGCCCGGGATGCCGCAGGGATTCGGGGTGCTCGACGGTGTGCCCGTGTTCACCCTGCCTGGTAATCCGGTCAGCGCGCTGGTGTCGTTCGAGCTGTTCGTCAGGCCCGCGTTGCGGCGGATGCGCGGGCTCGCGTTCGTGCACCGTCCGACGCTGGTGGTCACGACGGCCCAGCCGGTGCGGGCCGCCGCGGGCCGGCGCTCGTACCTGCGGGTCCGGCTGGCCGATGGCGGCGAGGGCCGACCGCCCGTGGCGCATCTCACCGGTGGCCAGGGCGCCCACCAGATGTCGGCGCTGGCGGCCGCGGACGCGCTGTTGATCGTTCCGGCGGACGGCGGTGAGGTGCCGGCCGGGCGGGAGCTGACCGCGCTGCTGCTTGACGACGAGGTGACGGCTGCCGGCCGCCTCGGCGGGGCGCTGCCGGCCGACCGGCGGCGCGTGGAGGTGGGCGGGTGACCGAGCCGGACGGGCCGAAGCTGACCCACGTGGACGCCACCGGTGCCGCCCGGATGGTCGACGTCTCCGCCAAGGAGGTGACCGCGCGGACGGCGACGGCCCGCGGCTGCCTGCGGG
>NZ_JWIO01000049.1:7678-9222 GCF_001017755.1 Protofrankia coriariae | reverse complement strand
GCCCGCGGCTGCCTGCGGGTGGCCCCCGCCGTCGTCGACCTGCTCCGCGGGGCCGGCGTGCCCAAGGGGGACGCGCTCGGGGTGGCCAGGGTGGCGGGCATCATGGGCGCCAAGCGCACGTCCGAGCTCATCCCGCTGTGCCATCCGATCGCGCTGTCGGGGGTCCGGGTCGACGTCGACGTCCACGACCACGGTGTTGAGATCACCGCGACCGTCCGGACGACGGACCGCACCGGTGTGGAGATGGAGGCGTTGACCGCGGTCGCGGTGGCCGGGCTCACGCTGCACGACATGGTCAAGGCGGTCGATCCGGCCGCGACGCTCACCGACGTCCAACTGCTGGTGAAGACCGGTGGGCGGTCGGGTGACTGGCGGCGCCACCCGGCCACCGCCGCGCCGGACGCGGGAGCGCCACGGTGAGCCAGGCGGGGACGCCGGCCGGGCCGCCCGGAGAGCCGCCAGGAGAGCAGACAGCCCCGGGAACGCCGGCCGGGTCGTCGGGGGTGCCGGCCGGGGCCCGCGCCCGGGTGATCACCGTTTCGGACCGCGCGCACACCGGCGGGTACGCCGACCGCTCCGGGCCGCTGGCGGCCGGGGCGCTCGGCCGGATCGGGTTCGCCGTCGACGACGTGGTCGTCGTCCCGGACGAGTCCGACGCGATCGTGGCCGCGCTGACGGCGGCGGTGCGCGCCGGGGCCCATCTGGTCGTCACCACCGGCGGCACCGGGCTCGCACCCAGGGACGTCACACCGGAGGCGACCCGGCTGGTGATCGACCGTGAGGTTCCCGGGCTCGCCGAGGCGCTGCGCGCGGCCGGCCGGGCGACGGTCCCGACGGCGGTCCTCTCCCGCGGGATCGCCGGTGTGCGGGACGGAACGCTGGTGGTGAACCTGCCGGGCTCCACCGGTGGCGTCGCCGACGGGATGGCCGTGCTCGCCGGCGTGGTCGGGCATGCCGTTGCGCAGATCAGGGGCGGCGGGGAGCATCATCACGCCGGCTCCCGCGACGGCCGTCACGATTACGCCGATGACGCGGCGGACGCCGGCCGGAGCCCGCGGAAGAAGACGGGATGAGGGCGCCCGGGTGGCCGGTGAGTCTCACGGACGGGCCGGTGGGTGTGCGTCCCCTGCGGCTGCGCGAGGCCGCGACCTGGGTCGACATCCGGCTGCGGAACGGCGACTGGCTCGCGCCGTGGGAGGCGACACCGAAGGCTCTGCCCGCCACCGATGACGCGTGGGCGCAGCGCCAGACCGTCGGGGTTTACCTCCAGATGGTGCGGCGGTTGCGGCGGCAGGCACGTCTTGGTCAGGCCCTGCCGTTCGCCGTGACGTTCGAGGGCCGGCTGGTAGGGCAGATCACCGTTTCCACGATCGTTCGTGGCGCGTTGAACAGCGGCCATGTCGGTTACTGGGTTGACCGTATGTATGCCGGCCGTGGGATAACCCCGACCGCATTGGCGCTGGTGGTGGATCACTCTTTCACCGCGGTGGCGCTGCACCGGGTGGAGGCGCACGTCCGGCCGGAGAACACCGCGAGCCGGCGGG
>NZ_JWIO01000049.1:2594-7659 GCF_001017755.1 Protofrankia coriariae | reverse complement strand
CCGCGAGCCGGCGGGTGGTGGAAAAGCTCGGGTTCCGCGAGGAGGGGTTCCACCGGCGCTATCTGGCGATCGGCGGGGCTTACCGGGACCACATCAGCTACGCCATCACCATGGAGGACGCTCCGGAAGGGCTGCTGAACCGCTGGCACAGCGTCCGCACGCCAGATAGCTGAGATCAACAGCGCCTACCCGACATTAACTGAGAGTAGTCAAACATCTACTTTCAGATGTGACGTCGGCCACACGTAGGGATGGTTGTCGTGGTTTGTCTGTCCGTTAAGATCCTTTTGTGCTGCGTGAGTCGCCGTTTCGTGATGTTGGTCGGCCCGGTTGGCTTTTCTCGACCTCAATTCAGTTACTAAGCGTGAACGTGATGTGGGCTGCGATGCCGCGACACGCGCTCTTCGGGTCGGTGACCGGACGGTATTCGCTCACTAGCGTTCCTCGAAGCGCCTGAGGATAGAGGCGTCGCGCCGCCGGGCGTCCCTATCCTCCCCGGCGCGAACGCCCATGATCGGGCCGCCGGAGCCCCTCGTTTTCGGCGCGGTCGACATGCGGGGTCCGGGTCCGCCAACGTCATCTTCGATATCCGAGTCGGCAGGAAGGCCACCGTCCATGGTCAACTCGCCTGTACGGCAGTCCGCGCCGCCTGAGGCTCGTACGGACGCTTCGTGGTTCGCGGTCCGATGCCGTCTTCCGGACACGCGGTCATGAGCGCGCTGATCTGGCTCGCGATCGTCGCGGTCTGGGGTTTCGTGCTTATCCCGATGTGGGTGAGGCATCATGACAGCACGCTGGAACAGCGATCGGCGGAACGTTTCACTACGGCGATGCGCGTCCTGTCACGCCGAGGGGCGTCGCGGCTGGACAGGGAGTTCGCGATGCGGCCGGCTGCTTCTTCTGGTCCGGGTGACGATGATCCGGACGACGGTGAGCCGATTCGGATGGCCGAGCAGGCTCGGCCCCCCACGTCGGCTCGACCCCTCACGTCGGCGCGGCCCCCCACATCGGTGCGGGTCACGCACGGGCCTGGTGGGAGCCCCGGCGGGCAGTGGCGTGGTGTTCCCGTGGCACGTCCGCCCGCTTCCCCGACCCGTCCGCATGCCGCCGCTGGCACGAACACCGACCGGCGGGCTCTGATTCGGCTGCGCAGGCGGCGGCTGTTCGTCCTGCTGGCCGTGATTCCGGTGACCGCGTTGCTCGCCGGGCTGCTGGGCGGCGTGTGGATCGCCATCCAGATCCTGGCGGACGCGGCTGTTGTCGGCTATGTCGCGCACCTGCGCAGGACGGCCCAGGCCGAGCGGCGGCTGCGCGCCTCCCGCTTCGCGCTGGACCGGCGGATCGCCGCCGAGCGCGNCGCATCGCCGCCGAGCGCGCCGTCCGGTACGGCTACCGGATGCCCGGCCCGGGTGCCGCTGGCACCGGCCTTGGTGGTGACGCGGGCGGTAGCGCAGCCGGGCCCTGGGCGTCTGATAGCGAACCGTTCCGGCTGTCCGACCCGGCCGCGGGTCCCCATGGCGCGCCCGCCGGCCGCGGCGTCTCCGAAGACGATCTTGCGGTGGCGAACGCACAGACGGTGGATCTTTCGCGGGTCGCCGCTGCCGCCGCCCGGACCATGGCGGCCGGTGGCTTCCCACGAGGACAGGTCCTTGAGGGCACCGTCATCGACGGCACGGCTGTTGACAGGTTCACTGTCGACAGGTCCGTGATCGACGGTCCGGCCGCTGGTGGCACGGCCCACGGCCAGGCTGCGGACGATCCCGCCCGGCGCCGGACGGCCACCGCGCAAGTCGCCGCAGCTGACGCCGCCAGCGATCCGGAGTACGCACACGCCGGCCCCGACGACGTCGAGTTCGCCGCGGAGGCCGCCGGGAACGCCGATGCCGACGGCTCCGCGGATGCCGCTGAGGCGGATGGCGCCCAGGACCCCGGGCAGACGCCCGGGTCGGCGGGCGCTGCCCGGCCGGCTGCCCGGACAGCTGGCCGTCCGAACACCTCCAGGCCGGGCCGGGTGCAGGTCAACCCACCGGGGACACATGGCGGGCTGACCGCTGGCCCGACAGCGACATCGGTACCCGGCTCGCAGCAGCCCGCGTCGGGCAGCGACGATCCGGGCGAGGCCGACGAACTGTTGCGCAGGCACGCGGTCGGAAGCTGACCGGCTGGCTACCGCGGCATCCCCACGAACGCTGCGGCCCCGCTGTCCGGGTAGCCGTTGAGACGGCCGTGAGGGTGCGGCCACTGATGGTTGCGCGATCGGCGGATACCCTCAAGCACCGGACACCCTCGTGCCGGGTATCCGGTGAGCAGCGGGTATCCGGTGAGCAGCGGGTATCCGGTGAGCAGTGGGCAGCCGGTGAGCAGATGGAAGAGTCATGACCGATCGGGACCGTGGCAGGTCGTCGATGATCGTTGTCTTCGGCGGTGTGCAGATCGACAGCCGTGCCACCAACCCGCCGCGGTTTCGTGAGCGTGACGTTCCCGACGTCGAACGTCGGACCGCTGACGCGCTTGGCGCACTGCGTCCACGGCTGCTGGTCGGCGCGGCGGCGTCCGGAGCCGACCTGGTGGTGCTGGCGGCCGCGCGCTCGAAAGGGCTCCCCGTACGCGTGGTGCTGCCCTTCGACGTGCCCACGTTCAAGCAGACGTCGGTCGAGGACAGGGGACCGCAGTGGTGTCTCCGATACGACCAGCTGATCAGCTCGCTGAAACCGGACGAGCTGGAGATTCTCGACGAGATCAGGGACGCCGGCGTCTACCACCGGACGAACACACGCCTGCTTGAGCGCGCGGCGCGGTTGCGGCAGACCGCTGACGAGGAGATCGTCGCACTGGTGCTGCGCCCGGTCGTCTCACATCGGGCGTCGGTGACCGACGACCTCGTCGACAAGGCCAGGCACGCGGGTCTGCGGGTCGTAGAGGTGCCGACCCTTGGCTGAAGGCCCCCTACCGGGGTCTGTGCCACGACCTGTGCGGCGGGCCGGCCTGCGTCCGGGGGTAAGGCCGCCCGCGGCCGGGCTCGTACCCGCAGGCCGCGGGCCCCGGCGGCCACGCGGCCGGCGGCCCGGTAGGTCGATGGAGCGTTGTCAACCGCGATCGAACTGACCTAGATCATATGGACTCGTGTCGGGGTGCGCTGTGCATAATGGCTCCGTGACCATGTGCGCGCCACAGCTTCCCGAGCTGCCTGCCGGGGCTGCCACGTGCACGAACGCGGGATGCTGTTGTCCGCGCCCTCGCGTGCGCTGACGTCCGCTTTCTTCTCCTGACGTCCATGACCGCCTTTGCGTCACCGGTCATGCACGCGAGGGTCCATTAGTCGGAGAAGTCCAGTTCGTTTCGGGAAATCCTGTTCGTGCCGGTCGCAATTGCCCGATCCGATTGCTGTGGCTGTCCTTGCCCAATGTGCTTCAGCATACGACGCGGTTGCTGAAAGCCGGGCCTGTCGGCAGTACGGACGTCTCTCCGTTACTTGTTCCGCCGCCTGTCATCACCAACGTGAGCGCAAAGGGGCGTCACAGTGAGTAATGGCCACCGCGGTCAGCGGTACAGGACGACGCCGGGCGACCCCGGCCCCCGGGAGCCGACGTTCGAGGAGTGGACCTCGAGCCTGCGGGCCGCCGGGTTCCGGCTGTGCCCTCGTAGCTGCGCCGTACCGGTGGAACTACGCGGACTGCGTCCGGACGGGGTCGGGTTCCATCTACGGTGCCGTGGAGTGCGGGTGGAACTGTTGTTGTTCCGCCCCGGCCGCGCGATGTGGCAACTGCCGTTCTGGGATCCACGGTGGGTCCCAGAAGAAGGCTTGTCGCTCTGGGTAAACTACCCGCTGGACGGCCCCTCATCCGGGCGCTGGCCCTTCGGACATTCGGCTCCCCCTCTTCCGAACACGGATAATGGTACACATACCGGTGGTCCGGCGGGCAACAGTCATATTCCCGACAGCGTCCGCATGGTGTTCGACCGCGAGGACGCACCGGATTTCCGGGTTGTCCTCGACGGCGACCGAGAATACGGCTGGCGCGGCCACGAGGCAGGACTCCTGCGGCCCGCTGCCGCGGCAACGTTCTTCGCCCGGCTGATGTGCGAGGCGGACCCGGCCGCCGGCCCTACCCTGGCCCCGCTGGTACCCAGGGCGCGGAAGGGTGAGGCATCCCCGACACCGGCCGCGGCGGGGCAGGAACTGCTCAGCGGGGGCCGTCCACCACATCCGTCCGGTCTGCTGTAAGCTGCAAGAACTCCAGGGGGTGTAGCTCAGCCTGGTAGAGCGCCTCCCTCGCACGGAGGAGGCCAGGGGTTCGAGTCCCCTCACCTCCACCCCGTCCCACCAGGGCTTTTTGCTCCGGTGTTAGTCGTCGGTCAGGGGCGATGGGCCCTCCGGGTGCACATCCGGGTGCACATCGCCTTCCTGATCATGGCTTTCTGTCGTGTCTTCGTCCTGCTCCACGTCGGTCGTGCCGAGGATGAGCCCGGCCACGGCGCCGGCCGCCGCCGCGTCCATCCCGGGGATCACGTGGCTGTATGCCCGCAGCGTGAACGCCACGTCGGCATGCCCGAGCCGCTCCGACACGATCTTCGGATGGACGCCGGACTTCAGCGCGGCCGTGGCGTAGCTGTGTCGGACGTCGTGCAGGCGGATCACCGGCAGACCGGCCGCGCGGGCATGGCCTTGGAACCAGTCGGTCACCGAGTCCGGGTGGATGTGCGCCCCGTCCGGCCAGCAGAACAGCAGGTCGTTGGTGTGCCCGGTGAGCTCGCGTTCCTGCTCCCACCGGCGGATGTGGACACGCAGCGCGGCGAGGGTCGTCCGGTCCAGCGTTCGTGGACGCTGCCCCGACTCGGTCTTCGTCTCCGACTCCGCGGCCAGGCCGTCGACGACAACGCGCGGGATGGCCGGGACCACCGTGCCGGCCGCCACGTCGACGTCCTGCCGACGCAGCCCGACCGCCTCACCGCGACGCATCCCGGTCGTCACCAGCAGCAGGTACAGCGCGAACAACCGATCCCCGCGGGTGTGCTCGACGAACGCCCGGAGCTGTTCCGGTGTCCACACCGTCGGCGGCCGGCG
>NZ_JWIO01000049.1:1035-2582 GCF_001017755.1 Protofrankia coriariae | reverse complement strand
CCGTCGGCGGCCGGCGTCCCACCGACGGCGGCCGGGCATCCTCCGCCACGTTGCGCGCCACGTACCCCCAGCGCACCGCGTCCGCCAACGCCCGGCGCATCACCCGGTGCACCGTGGCGACCGTCGCCCGGGACAGTCCCGCGCTCTGCGTGCCTCGCCGGTGTACCCGCCCCTGCGTGAGTAGGTGCCCGTACAACAGGTTCAGCCGCACCGGGGTCAGTTCCTGCAACAGCGTCGCCCCGATCACCGGGATCACGTAGGCGTCCTTGCACAGTCGGTACTTTTCCAGCGTCTTCGGGCGTACCGACGCCGTGACCGCGTCGCACCACTCGTTGAGGAAGTCCGCGACCGTGCGCCGCGACCGGGTCACGTGTCGGCCCTTCTCCGCTGCCGCGATCGCGGCCCGGAGCGCCTTTTCCGCTTCCTTGCGGGTGGCGAACCCGCTCTTGCTCGCCTGGCGTCGCTTGCCGGTCAGCGGGTCCGGTCCCAGGTCGAACCGGTACGCCCAGCCGTCGCCCTTGCGGTAGGCGCTGCCCTTCATGCGGCCGCTCCGTCCGGGGTCAGGATCGCGCGCAGACCGGCGGTGACGATGAAGACCCGGCCCCCGAGCCGGCGGGAGGGCAGTTCCCCGGACGAGGCCAGCCGGTAGGCGCCGGCCCGAGAGAGGCCCAGGAGTCCGGCCGCCCGCTCCACCGAGATCAGCGCGGGCAGGCCGTCGAGCGGGTCGGGGCCCGCCGGTGCCGTGGTGGCTGGGACGGCGGCCAGGCGTGGCCGGGCCTGTTCCGTCAGGTAGGCGTCCAGCCGGTCGGCGAGTGCCCGAAGCTCCGCGGGCAACGTGGCGATGTGGTCCGGTGTGGCCTCACCGGTGGCGGACTCCCGGAGCGGGATGCGGAAAGGCATTCTGGGTGTGCTCCTTGTCGGGGAGCGCGCTCCCGGCGCGGTTGCTTGGTTGGCGGGTGCGTCGGGGCGCGACGGCGGAGATGTCGTCGGGCCGGCCGGTAGGCGGTAGATCATGCTGCCTGCCGGTCCGTCCGGGCGGCTTCACGGCGTGACCGGGAGGATTCACGGTGCGACCGTGCTTGGTCGGCGGCCATCTCGGCGAGCATCCGGTCGCCGGTGCGGGCGTAGCCGGACGCCTGATACCGCCAGGACGCAAGGGTGATGACCTGGTCGTCGTCTTCGGGCCGGCCCCAGGCGTCCAGCGGGGTGCGTTCCTCGCCGGTGCGGGTGTGGGTGCGGGCCCAGGTGCGGCGGCGTTCCCGGCAGGCGGCGAACGTCGTGGAATACGTCCGCGACTTGGTGATCCAGTGGCCGTTGAAGCCGAACTGGTGGGCCCACCGGTGCAGGCCGAGTGCGTGGAAGACCGGCCAGGCCGCGAGCCGCCAGGCGGTGGTGACGATGGCGGCCTGATGCGCCGGTAGCAGGAGCCGGCGGGTGTGCAGGTCGTCGGCGTTGCGGATCCGGGAGTCCAGCGCCCCGGACGCGGTGACGGACTTCGTGACGTATTTGGCCAGGTAGTTCCCGACGGTGGCGGGGGTGAGTTCCCC
>NZ_JWIO01000049.1:0-1027 GCF_001017755.1 Protofrankia coriariae | reverse complement strand
CGGGGGTGAGTTCCCCGCCGGTGACGGTCAACGGTTTGGTGTCGGCCTGCTCGCCCCAGCGGACCACCGCTGTCGGTCCGGGGGTGCCTCGGTCGGGGGTGTGGCGGTGGGGGTTCGGGCAGGGTTGGACGGCGCGGCGGACCGCCCAGCGCCAGCAGGCCGCGAGCAGGTCGGCGGTGGCCCAGTCGGGCGGGGGTGCCCAGATGCCGGGGTCGGTGCCGGCGGCGTCGAGGCGGAGCACGGCGTGGAAGTGGATCGCGCCGCGGGCCTGCGCCTCGGCCACTTTGATGTAGCTGATCCGGATCTGTTCTCGTAGGTGGTGTTCGCTGACGCCGGTCAGCCGGGCGAGGCGCCGGTAGGTCAGGTCGATGGTGCGTTTCCACAGCCGGGGAGCGAACCGGTTCCACACGACCAGGGCGGGGGTGTCGTGGCAGTCCGGGCAGGTCGGCGCGCCCAACCGGGGGTCGTCGTCGGGGTGGACGAGCCGGCAGCCGCGGGCCCGGCCGTGGGGGCAGCGGCCGTGCCGGTCGTTGCAGATCTGGGCGGGGCCGTGGTTGGCCCGCCGGGAGTGCACCGGGCCGAACGAGGGGGCGGTGACGGTGACGAACAGCCCGGGATGGTCGGCGACCGTGTCGGGAATGGTCAGGCCACCGGCGAGGCCGGCGTGGACGATCTGCCAGGCGTCCCCGGCGTACAGGTAGGAGCAGGACGGGCAGACGGTGGCCCGCCGGTTCCCGCACGGCACGAGAATGGTGCCGTCCGGCATCGCGGCGGAGTCCATCACCCGGCGGATTTCCCCGGTGGTTTTATCGGCCTGGTCGATGCCGCCGGCAAGACGGATCGGATGGGCGCAGCCGCTGATGCGGGTGATCTGGTCCCACAGGGCGGACAGGGTGCCGTCGGTGATCCGGTCGGCCTGGTCGACGGCGAACGTGTCGGCGGTCACGGGAACTCTCTTCTACGCCACGGAGAATGCGGAGATCCGCATTCCCTTTTCCTGTTCCCGGACCAATGCCGCTAAGATAAG
>NZ_JWIO01000004.1:195153-211389 GCF_001017755.1 Protofrankia coriariae | reverse complement strand
GCGCGGCGGCTGCTCATCTTCTCGAGCACGGTGACGCTCGCGTTGAACGTCGCCGAACCGCTGATCGCCGGCCAATACGGCAAGGCCGCCTTCGACGCCGTCGGACCACTCCTCCTGATCGGATGGGCAGAAGCCGGGCCGGACCTCCTTCAGGGCCTTCAGGGCCTGCAGGGCACGACCGTCGACCGCGACGCCGCCGTGCCGACGGCTGATCGGCCAGCTGGGCCGGTCGTCGAGGCGGACGTGTTGGCGTCCGCGCCGGTTCACCGGGCGGAATCCGGTAGCGGTCCCGTGGAGGTGGTGCGTGCGGCGCGGCGGCTGCTCATCTTCTCCAGCACGGTCACGCTGGCCTTGAACATCGCCGAGCCCCTGATCGCCGGCCACTACGGCAAAGGCGCCTTCGACGCCGTCGGACCATTGCTCCTGATCGGATGGGCGGAGGTCGCGCCGGGTCTGCTGCATGCCATGCACGTCACGGCGTCCAGCCGGGATGTGGCCGGACCGCGGGCAGGCGGCCCGCCTGCGCCCGGTGGCCGAGCGTCAACCACCCGCCCCCGAGCCGGGGACTACCGTTACGGGCCGGCTGTCGCGCGAGGTCGCGCGCCAGGCGCGTAGGCAGGACCTGCTGCACCGGGCCCGCGCCGAGGACGTGCTGCACTGGCAGTAGCACCAACGCCCGATCTCCGCGGAAACCCTGCGCAAGCGGCTGGAGGTCGGCGCCGGCACCGCCCGCGGCCTGGTCACCCAGCTCCGCACCGACACCCACACCGCACTCGACGAACACGCCGACCCAGCCGCACCGTAGGGGCGCGAGGCTGGCTCAGTCCAGGTCGACCACTCGCCGTCTGCCACCTCGGTGTGCGGCAGGCGGGCCGACAGATCACATGGTGGTCGGCCGCCGGGCGGCCGGCGGGCTGTCATCCTGACCGACAAACGACGGCGGAGGTCAGTCGTCTGGGTGGGTCGCGGAGGACGCCAGGTGGCGGAAGATCTCGAGGACGTCGAGCCTGGAAACACGGCTGATCAGGCACACCGCGACGGTGCCGTTCCCGCTGGGCGGCCTGTGAAGATCCGTCGGTATCCGGCGGGTCGGCCGGTGGTCACCGAGATCGAGACCGTGCCGATGACCGCGGCGCAGCGGCAGGAAGCGGTCTCCGTATTGGCGACGCTGATCGCCCAGTGGGAACAGGCCGGCAGCCCCACCAGCCAACGCAACCAGACAGACTGAACCGCTTTCTAGCGGGCGGTGCGGGTGAGGACCGCGATGGCCGGCGAGGCCGGCAGCGAGGCGGTCTTCCTCGTCAAGATCCATGCCGTCTGGTATGCCCCAGCGGCTTGCACGGTCCCGGGCGGGGTCGGGTCGGGCGGGAGGGCAGGTCGGGATCGCGAGACAGATCTCCCAGCGTCGCCAGCGGCTGCTCCGGGCCGAACGCCAAAGGCGGCAGAAGAGGCTCGCCACCCGGCTCCGGCGAGGACTCGCACGGCAGGCGCAACGATGGTGCTGATCATGGCCAGCCGGCACGCCTCTCGATTGATCGCCGTCACGACCGGGCCTCGGATCGTAGGGCCGGAGCCACCGATCGCGCGGCAGCCCCACTGCTGTTCGCGATTGCTCGGTACGCGCCGCGGGTGCCAAGGTGGGCATCGGTCGAGGCGAGAGCGGCTGGCTGGTTGTCGCACCTACCCGGTACGGTCGCCGCCATGAACGACGCTCTCGCCCATGAACGCCTTGTTGGAGTCCTGGGACTCATTGACCGTTGGGGTGAGCTGTACGACCGGCGTTGGGGCAGGCGAGACCGCTACGTAGAGGACGCCGGTCTCGCGCCGCAGGTCGATTCGCTCCTCGATGAGGTCCGAGCCCGGACGAAGCTGGCCCACGACGTGGTCGTCGCTATGGGTGAAGAGGCCCTCGCGGAGAAGGTTGTCGAGCATGAAGAAGGGCTATACGGAGGTCATCCGTTCACCCAGGCTCGAGTGGCGCTTGTCGAGGCGATCGCCATCCTGGCTCAGCGAGCGGAACTGGCCGAGATCGTCGGCCCAGTCGGGCCGCGGCTCTCAGCATCGGAGCTGCATCCGACGATCTGGGGCGCCGCCGCCCAGCTCTGGGATGACGGTCACCTCCGTGCCGCAGTGCAGACCGCGGCGACGGCGTTCGAGGGGCTGCTCCAGCACAAAGCCGGCCCTCATGTGTCAGGCGAGAATCTAGCCAGCCTCTTCTCCGGCAAGGATCCGACGGTCGGATCGCCTCGTCTTCGGATTCGTGATGTAGATCCCGCGTCCAACACATGGAAGTCCGCCCATGAGGGCGCCGCGGCGCTGGTACGTGGCGCCTTCTTGGGTGTGCGCAATCTGGTGTCACATCCTGGGTGGCCCGATCCGAATGCTCGTCAGGCCCTGGAGATGCTGGCCGTGTTGAGCTATATAGCCCGCCTTGTCGATCAATCGGACACATTGCAGATACCATGACTTTATCCCCTTTTTCCGACATCGCAGCGATGCGTCTCGCCCGTGATGGAACAATATCCGTCGCGTTCACGAACGGGCGGTGCGCGACGGCGACGCTTGGGCGAGAAGTGTTTGAATCCAGCAGCACTATTGCCTCGTCCACCTATCTTCCGCAGTCATCTAGGATGCACCTTCAAACTACGCGCGGAGACGGCATTCTCGTCGATCTCCCGCTACCCACCGATCTCGCACCCACACAAGGCCGACCAACGATCTACTTTGATCAAAATCATTGGAGTACTCTCACCAAGGCGATTTACCAGCCGGACCGGGTTGACGACGAACGGGAGCGTCTAGCAGCGGAGCGGATCATCAATCTTGCGATTAATCGCCGAATTGTGTTGCCAATGTCATCGGCGCACATTTCTGAAACGTGTAAGCAGGTCGATGTCGAACAGCGCTATCGACGCGCGCTTACCATCGTCCGGCTGTCAGCAGGCTGGCAACTGCGCGACCCGTTGGAGCTTCGGCGGCTTGAGATACGGCAAGCACTGACGATGCGCTACCGTGATCGCCGCCTTATCCTTCCCGCCGTGGTAACTCTCGAGCCCAACGCCATCCAGTCTGGCCGAATCGAGACCGTCCCACCCGCCGATGCCAACTTGCCGCTCCAAGCCCAATGGGCCATCCGTACCATGGCGCACATCGGCGGGATCGTCGATGTGATGCTTGACGCGAGACACGTGCCGATGATTTCTGCCGACGGGTGGGCAGCCGGTTTCCAGCGCTTCGCATCTTTCCTGCGAGACAACCCAACCGCAAGGGAGATGAAGCGACGGCGGACGCACGCAAAGTTCATCGCCGATATTATGCCGGAGCTGATGGAAGAAGCCGCCCGAGCCGGCGTCACACCCGACGAGATGACCGACTGGACGCTTAACCACAGCGAGGAAGACCTGAGGTCCATGGCTGCCCTCGGCTTGTTTCGCGAGATCCTCCACGAAAAGCTCTCCGACGGCAATCTCCGCTGGGAAGGAAATGATCTGGTCGACATGATGTATCTCACCGCCGCCGCCGGCTACTGCGATCACGTCGTCGGCGAGCGCGTGCACACATCGCACATCGCGAACGGACTCCGACGGNCGCTGTAGACGCCGATGCGGCCAAAAAGCGTATACGGCAACAAACTCGTCTGGATCATGGCCTGTGTGGATGGTTGCGGATGGGATTCGCGCTGCCTGACCGGCGCTCTAGTGCTGTGGCCGGGTTGGTTCACCGTGTTGTGGGTCGTGCTGGCGGGGCAGGCTGGTGAGACGGTGTCCGATCCAGCTGTGTGGGGGTGTGATGGCAGCACCAGTCAGGGTCCGCAGGTTGACTGATCAGGAAGGGCAGCGGCTGCAACGGATCGTGCGCCGGGGGACAACCAGCACGGTGCGGTACCGGCGGGCGATGATGCTGCTGGCCTCGGCCGGCGGAAACAGCGTGCCGGTGATCGCCCGGCTGGTCGCCGCGGACGAGGACACGGTCCGCGACGTGATCCACCGGTTCAACGAGACGGGTCTGGCCTGCCTGGACCCTCGGTGGGCGGGAGGCCGTCCCCGCCTGCTCCGTCCTGACGACGAGGATTTCGTCGTCGCGACGGCCACCGCCCGCCCGGCCCGGCTCGGTCTGCCGTTCACCCACTGGTCGCTGCGGAAACTCGTCGCCTACCTGCGCCGGGCTCCCGGCCGGGTGATCCGGATCGGCCGGGAGACGTTGCGTGCTCTGCTGGCCCGGCGGGGGGTGAGCGTCCAACGGACGAAGACGTGGAAGGAGTCTCCCGACCCCGCGCGGGAGGTGAAGCTCGACCGGATCGAGCGGGTCTGCGCGCAGACGCCTGACCGGGTGTTCGCCTTCGACGAGTTCGGCCCGTTGGGGATCCGCCCGACCGGGGGTGTCTGCTGGGCCGAGCGGGGCCGTCCGCAGCGGGTGGCGGCGAGCTATCACCGCACCCAGGGGGTGACCTACTTCCACGGCTGCTACTCGGTTGGTGAGGATCGGCTGTGGGGAGTCAACCGGCGTCGTAAGGGAACGGGGAACACCCTGGCCGCGTTGCGGTCGATCCGCGCGGCCCGTCCGGACGGCGCCCCGATCTGCATCGTCCTGGACAACCTCTCCGCGCATACCGGAACGAGGATCCGGTCCTGGGCGCGGCGGAACAGGGCCGAGTTGTGCTTCACGCCGACCTACGCCTCCTGGGCGAACCCGATCGAGGCCCACTTCGGCGCGTTGCGCCAGTTCACGATCGCTAACAGCGAGCATCCGAACCACACCGTCCAGACCCGCGCGCTGCACGACTACCTGGCCTGGCGCAACGCTCACGCCCGTCACCCCGACGTGCTGGCTGCCCAGCGCCGGGAACGGGCCCGTATCCGCAGCGAGAGACACATCCGCTGGGGCGGACGACCCCTGCCCACCGCAGCATGATCGCAAAAATCGGTGAACGTATCGGGCCACAGCACTAGATACGCGCGGCGAAGGTGACGGGTAGCTGGTTGACGCCGCGGGCGAGTACCGCGGGGATCCACTCGATCTGATCGTCGGGGACGGCCAGGCGCAGGCCCGGCAGGCGGGTGATCAGGGTGCCCAGGGCGATCTGGAGTTCGACGCGGGCGAGCGCGGCGCCGGGGCAGAAGTGGATGCCGTGGCCGAAGGCGAGGTGCGGGTTGACGGGGCGGTCGAAGTCCAGGGTGTCGGGGTCGGGGAAGCGTTGCGGGTCGCGGTTGGCCGCGCAGAGCGAGACGATCGTCGAGTCGCCGGCCGGGACGCGGGTGCCGTGCAGCTCCGCGTCCTCGGCGAGGAACCGCCAGGTGGTGAGCTCGAAGGCGCTGTCGTAGCGGAGCAGCTCCTCCACGGCCCGTTCCAGCAGCTCCGGCTGTGCGCGTAGCCGTTCCAGGTGGGAGGGATGGCGCAGCAGCGCCATCAGCGCCGTACTGATCTGGTTGGTGACCGGTTCCTGCCCGGCGACCAGGAGCTGGAAGATCATCGAGTCGAGCTCCTCCTGGCCGAGCTCGCCCGCATCCCGGGCCCGCACGAGCCGGCTGAGCAGGCTGTCGTCGGGATGCTCCCGGTGGTGGTCGGCCGTGTAACCCTGAGTCGTGTAGCCCTGTATGGCGGCGATGTAGCCCTGGAGCTCGTGCAGCAGCCCGATGTAGGCGGCCCGGCCCGGGTCCTGTGGGCCGACGGGCTGGACGACCTTGCCCCACTCCCGGCGGAAGCGGCGGGCGAGATCCGGGGGCAGGCCGATGACCTCGGCGAGCACCTGGAAGGGGAAGTGGGCCGCGAAGCGCTCGGTGGCATGGCGTCCACCAAGGCGTCGGCGAGCCGTTGGAAGCGGGGCCGTATCGCCTCCACCCGGCGCGGGGCGAAGGCGTCGAGCAGCAGCCGGCGCATGGCGGTGTGCCGGGGCGGGTCCTGGTGCAGCAGGTGGACCTGAAGCTGGGAGTGCTGGGGCTCGGGCATGATGGAGGCGAGCCGGCGCCACCGGTCGTTGCCAAGCGCGTGGCTCTTGCCCAGCCGGCTGTCGTTGAGGCTCTGGTGGGCCGCGTGGTAGCCGGTCACCAGCCAGCCGACCACGCCGCTGGGGAAGCGCAGCCGGTGGCCCCACTCCAGCCGGTCGGGTGAGGCGTCGAGGCGGGGTTTGAGCCGGCTCTCGTCGACCAGGTCGCGCACCCGGCCGCCGTGGGCGTCCAGGGCGTCGCGGGCCATCTCCTGCAGCCCGCGGTTGTAGTCGGGGTGGTGGGTGGCGGGGTAGTGGTTCTTCAGCCTGGTCAGCACGGACGCGGGCGCGAGTCCGCCGCCGGCCGCGCGCAGCAGGCTCTTCTCCCGCCCGTCGAAGCTCTTGCACGACCAGGGGACGCTGAAGACGTACTCGACCAGCCGGTGGTCGCAGTACGGCACCCGTACCTCGATGCCCTGCGCCATGCTGAGGCGGTCCTTGCGGTGCAGCAGCTGGCGCAGCCAGCGGGTGAGGGACAGGTGCTGCATCTCCCGCTGACGGTGCTCGGCAGCGTCCTCACCGTCGAGGTGCGGGACCGCCGCGAGCGCGTCGCGGTAGGTGTCGTCCCGGAACTCGCCGACACGCAGGGTGGCGGCGAGATCGGGGTGCAGCGGCACGGCGGCCTCGTCGCCGGTGACGAGCAGCCAGGGGAAGGTCCGCGCGGCGAGCGCCCGGGGGGTGTGGAACCACGGGTAGCCGCCGAAGAGCTCGTCCGCGGCCTCCCCGGACACCGCGACGGTGGAGGTGCGCCGGATCTCACCGAAGAGCAGGTACAGGGAGGTGTCCATGTCGCCGACGCCGACGGGCGAGTCGCGGGCGACGACGACGGCCCGGCGGTGCTCGGGGTCGAGCAGGGTGTGCGGGTCGAGCACGATCGTGCTGTGGTCGGTGCCGATGAACGCCCCGGCCTCGGCCGCGTACGGGGTGTCGTGGCCGGTGCGCAGCGCGTCCCCGGTGAACTGTTCGGCCTGGTCGCTGTAGTCCACGGAGTAGGAGCGGATGCGAGCGTCGGGGCCCTCCCGGCGGCGCAGCTCGTCCGCGAGGACGGCGGTGAGCACGGTGGAGTCCAGGCCGCCGGAGAGCAGGCTGCAGCGCGGTACGTCCGCCTCCAGATGGGCGCGGGCGGCGCGGTCGAGGTGGGCGCGTACCCGCTCCACGGTGGTCGTCGTGGTCGTCGTGGTGCGGCCGGGGCTCCAGGGCCCAGTACGTCCGTTCGGCCAGGCCGGCGCGGTCGACGGTGGCCACGGCGCCGGGCGGCAGTTCCCGCACGCCGGCCCACACCGTGGGTCCGGTGTTGAACAGCAGGCTGTACGCCTCCCGCAGGCCGTCGGCGTCGACCCGCGGGGCCAGCAGCGGGTGGGCGAACAGCGCCTTGGGCTCCGAGCCGAAGACGACACCGCCGGGGATCTCGGCGAGGAACAACGGTTTGACGCCGAGCCGGTCGCGTACCAGCAGGAGCCGCCGCTGCCGGGCGTCCCACACCGCGAAGGCGTACATGCCCTCCAACCGGTCGGCGAGACGCTCGCCCCACTGCTGGTAGGCGCGCAGCACCACCTCGGTGTCGCTGCGGGTGCGGAAGGCGTGGCCGTGGCGGCGCAGATGCGCCCGCAGCTCGTGGTGGTTGTAGACCTCGCCGCTGTAGGTCAGGACGATCTCGGTGTCGCCCTGGTGGGCGATCATGGGCTGGGCGCCGCCCGCGAGGTCGATGACCGCCAGCCGGCGATGGCCGATCGCAGCGTGTTCGCCGAGCCAGACCCCACCGGCGTCGGGGCCACGGCGGGCGAGGGTGGCGGTCATCGCCTCGATGACCGCCACCTGGGTACGCGGGTCCTCGTGGAACGACACCCAGCCGGTGATTCCGCACATGTCTGCTCCCTCCTTACGACGAGTGACCGGGCATGGGGCATGAGGCATGGAAAACGGGATCTACGGGATCTGAGGAACGGAATGTGATCGGCGGCGCCGGGCGGGGCACGGGTCAGTGGCTTCCAGCCGGTTCGGTACAGTCGGCGGCGATCAGCTCGGGCGCGCCGGCTGTTCGTGGGGCCCGCTGGACGACGGCGAGCAGGACGACGGCCGCACAGGCGGCCGCGGCGGCCAGGCCCAGCCCGGCACGCACTCCCGCCTCGCCGCGACCGGCCAGCCCCACCCGGCGGTGGCCACGGCCGGGCCCAGCGCGAAACCGAGACCGCGGGCGAGCTGTACGGCCGACCCGGCCGGTGGCCATCCGGTCGGCGGGTGCGGCGGTCATCACCAGGGCCTGCACCGGGCCGCCGTACAGCCCCATGCCGGCTCCGGCGAGGGCGAGCCGCCAGGCCACCTCGGCTGGCGACCAGGTGCCGCCGAGCGGGACGAGCAGCAGCAGCCCGAGCGCGGTCAGGCAGCAGCCGGCCACCGCGGTGGGGCGTGGCCCCAGGCGGTCGGCGAGGCCGCCCCCGAGCGGGCCGGCAAGGCCCATGGCGAGCGGGAAGGCGAGCACCGGTCACGCCGCACGAGAACCCCGCTGTCCTCCGCCCTGCGGGAGACAGCCTGGGTCACCGCCCGCATCGGCCAACATCTGCCAGACACGCCCAGCGGCCAACGCCGGCGAGGGCGTCCTACCTCTTCGGGGCCGAGGCCGGGGGAGTGGGCGCGTGGTCGTAGCCGTCGTCGTGGGGGAGGAGCAGGTGGGCCTCCCCGTCCCGGACGAGGATCTTCGGGCGCACCGGGCTGAGGTCCCGGATGCGCGCCGCCGTCAGGACGGACGCGACGGATGCGTGCTCGGCCAGCTCCCGCAGCGTGTGCACGGTGGGTGGCAGCATTGCCAGCTGTCCCGCCAGATGCTCGGCGAGGGCCGTGGCCGGCGACAGCCACAGCAGCCGGTCGGACTCGCCGGGTATCGGGCGGGTTCGCTGCTCGACCGGCATGGCGGCGATGAAGAAACGGGTGTCGTACCGACGGGGCTCCACCTCGGGGGTCACCCAGCGTGCCCACGGGCGCAGCAGGTCGACGCGCAGGCCCAGACCCCGGCGGGCCAGCAGGGCGGCCATGCTGAGCTGCCGTTTCTCCAGCGCGAGACGGTCGGCCTCCCAGCTGGGGTCGGTGACGTCGGCGACGCTGTCCGCGTCGGGGCCGGCGAGCAGCACGCCGCTCTCCTCGAACGTCTCCCGCACGGCGGCGCTCACCAGGGCGCGGGCCAGCGCCGGCTCGGCGTCGAGGGCCGTGACGATGTCCGCTTCGATGTCCGTCTCGACGTCTGTCTCAACGTTCGTTTCGGAGGTACCGAACCACCGCGGCTGGGCGGTGACGTCGGCCGGGTCCACCGTCCCGCCGGGGAAGACGTGCATGCCGGCGGCGAAGGCCATCGTCGACACCCGGCGCAGCAGGCAGACCTGGATGCCCGTCCCGTTCTCGGCGTCCCGGAGCAGCGCGACGGTGGCGGCGTCGCGGGTCGCGACCGGCTGGCTGTGGCCCGCCTGGAAGGCGGCCGCCCGCCGGGCGAGGTCCGGCGGCACCGGCTGTCGCAGCGCGCTCAGCGGATCCCGGCGCGCCCCACCCGTAAGATCAGCCATTCGACACATGTTAGGCCGCGCCCGCGCGAGCGGCATCCGTCCACAGCCGGACCGGGTCGGCGTGGCACCGGCCCGCGCGCTTGTTGCCGAGGGTGACGGCGAGGGCGGCGAGTCGGGCGCGTTCCGTCGCATGCCTCGGTGTGTCTCTTCGGACGTGACGACGATCGCAGGATCGTTTGCCGGGGTGGCTGGCCGACATCCGACGGACCGAACGGGAGCGGAAGCGTCTGTGGCTGCTGCGTCGCCGAGCCGTTCCGCCAGGAGCCCGTCCGGGCCCGGACGGCACTGTGGAAGTTCTACTACGAACAAGTGGTAGCTCAACTGCGTTGATCTGTGTCCGCGTCTCTCGCACGCTGTTTCTGGCGGCGCCGCGCCGGAACAGCCGGCACAGAACCGGCACCAGGCCGGCACCAGGCCGGAGTAGTTGATGGGGCACGCCGTGATTCGTGGGACTCCGCCTGCGGAGTTCCGCCTGCGCGCGACGAGGGATCGGACGGAAAATGGGTTACCGCACACTCGGCAAAACCGGTGTGAAAGTAAGCCGGCTCACCCTGGGTGCGATGAACTTCGGTTCGTACGGAAACAGCGACCACGAGGACGCGATCAGAATCATCCAGCGCGCTCTCGACGCGGGAATCAATATCATCGACACCGCGGACGTGTATTCCCAGGGCGAGAGCGAAACCATTGTCGGAAAGGCCCTCGCGGGGCGTCGCGACAACGTCGTCCTCGCGACGAAGTTCCACGGCCAGTTCGGTGACGGGATCAACACCCGCGGCAGCTCGCGCCGCTGGATCTTCCAGGCTGTCGAGCGCTCGCTGCGGCGGCTGCAGACCGACCACATCGATCTCTACCAGGCGCACAAGCCAGACCCGACGGTGGACCTGTCGGAGACGCTGAGCGCCCTGGACGATCTTGTACGGCAGGGCAAGATCCGCTACTACGGGACCACCACGTATGAGCCGTACCTGCTGGTGGAGGCGCAGTGGGTGGCCGAACGCGACGGTCTGCGGCGGCCGGCCACCGAGCAGCCGCCGTACTCGATCCTCGCCCGCGGTGCCGAGCGGGCGACGCTGCCGATCGCGGGCAGGTACGGCCTGGGCGTGCTGACCTGGAGCCCGCTGGCCGGCGGCTGGCTGTTCGGCCGGCACCAGGCCGGGCAGCAGGCGGCCCCTCCCGCCGGACCCGGCGGCAGCCGCAGCGGCACGACCCCGTCCTGCCGGTCAACCAGACCAAGCGGGACATCGCCATCCGGCTCGACGAGCTGGCGCGGGAGGCCGGGATCACCCTCCCGCAGCTGGCGGTCGCCTTCGTCCTCAACCACCCGCAGGTGACCAGCGTGCTGATCGGCCCGCGCACGTTCGAGCAGCTCGAAGGGCTGTTGGACGCCCCGGAGGTGGTCCTCGACCCGGCGCTGCTCGACGCGATCGACGAGCTCGTGCCCCCGGGCGTCACGCTCAACCGCGTGGACGAGGGCTACCTGCCGCCGTGGCTGGGAGAGGACAGCGCGGCCCGTCGACGGGTGCCGCCGCGCCCGGCGCTGGCCACTGCCTGATCTCACAGTCGCGCAAGGTGACCAGGAGAGGACGATGACCGAACAGCGACCGACCCTGCACCTCGGCGTGAACTGCCCGGGGCTGGGCTCCTACCGCGGGGCGTGGCGCCGGGCCGGGATCGACCCGGTCGGCACGTCGACCGCGGAGTTCTACGTACGGATCGCCCAGACCACGGAACGTGGGCTGTTCGACGCCGTCTTCACCGCCGACGTGCCGACGCTGACGCCGACCTGGGAGACCGAGCCGCAGCGCAACAGCCTCGACCCCGTGCTGGCGCTGACCGTGGCGGCACAGCACACCGAGTACGTCGGCGTGGTGGCCACCGTGTCGACGACCTGGCACCACCCCTACGACCTGGCCCGCTCGATCGCCAGCCTGGACCGGATCTCGCACGGCCGCGCCGGGTGGAACGCGGTGACCAGCTACAACCCGCTGGTCTCGCCGAACTACGGGCTCGACGTGCTGCCGCCGAAGGCACGGCGCTACGCCCGAGCCCGGGAGTTCCTCGACGTCGTCGACGCGCTCTGGCACACCTGGGCCCCGGACGCGATCGTCGCGGACAAGGCCACCGGCGTGTTCGCCCACGCCGACCGGGTGCGCCCGATCAGGCACCGCGGCGAGCACTTCACGGTCACCGGCGGAGCGACCGTGCCGCCGTCGGAGCAGGGCCTGCCGGTGGTCTTCCAGGCGGGGGCATCACCGGAGGGCCTCGACCTCGCCGCCCGGCACGCGGACGCCACGTTCGTCGCCGCCGCCACTCTCGTCGTCGCGCGTGGCTACCGTCGCCGGCTCGACGCGGCGTCGGCGGTGCGTGCGGCGGGCNGCGGGCCGTCCGCCGGTGCTCGCGCTGCCCGGCCTCGTGTGCACCCTCGGCTCCACCGACGAGGAGGCGGCCCGCCGCCGCGACGAGCTCGACGACGCCGAGGCACGGGCGTCGACCCTGGGCACGCTGGCGGCCCGGCTGGGCCTGCCGGCCGACGAGATCGACCTGGACGCGCCGCTGCCGCTGGACCGCGTCGACCTCGAGCGGCAGCGGCACCTGACCTCGGAGGGATTCCTGCGGTCGCTGCTCACGCTCGCCGAGTCGGGCCGGCCGGTACGGGAGATCGTCCGGGACGGGATCGGGCACCTTGCCGTCACGGGCGGCCCGAAGACGGTCGCGGACACCATCGAGGAATGGTTCGCCACCGGTGCCGTCGACGGTTTCAACGTGATGTTCGATGTCGTCGAGGAGGGTCTGCCGCTGTTCGTGGACGAGGTCGTCCCGATTCTGCAGGAACGGGTCCTGTACCGGCGCCGCTACCCGGGCCGCACACTGCGCGAACACCTGGGAATCCCGATTCCACGCTGGTGAGAACCATACGGCCACGCACGGCGCCGCGGCGCCCGGGTAACGCGGTAACGCGGTAACGCGGCAGAACCGGTAACGCGGCAGAACCGGTAACGCGGCAGAACTTCATAAAAGAACTTTCCCCAGAAAGGAGCGCGTCGTCATGGCGAGAATCCTGGAACTGAGCCCGCTGTTCAGCGAGGCCGGCAGCTCGGAGTTCCACATCGTCAACGGTGTGTGGAACGCGCGGGAGCAGGCGGAGCGGCAGGCGCTCGCCCGCGGCCACACCTACACGCGGCTGGCCGACGGCGGGCACGACCGGGCGGCGGTGGCCGAGGCGCTGGCCGCCGCCGACGCGGTGATCCTCGCGCCGGGCAGCGTGCCCCAGCCGGCCAGCGAGAGCGCGGGCCGGGCGCTCGGCCAGCGCCTCCTGGCGCAGGTGAGCGAGGCCCTGCCGGCGGCCCACATCGTTCTGGTCTCGCACTTCCTGGTCGGGCACGGCATCACGCACCGTAACGCCAAGCCCGGTACCTGGGCGCTGCGGGCGTTCGAGGCGCACCTGCGCGGCGGCCCGAACCCGTGGACCATCCTGCGTCCCACCTGGCTGTCGACCCGGCACGACGTCTCCTACCAGACGCGGCTGACCCAGGACCCGCACGCCGACGGGCTGGTCAGCACCGAGAGCATCGGGGCGGCCGCGGTGACGGCGATCGAGCATCCCGAGGTGGCCGCCGGCCGCACGGCGAGCATCTTCAACCTGAGTATCCCGGCCGGAGGCGACACCGATCTGGCCGCCCAGTACGCCGCTCTCGACCCCGACTTCGAGTACACCGCCCTCGAGTACGCGAAGGCGGGGGTATGAGCCTCCCGGCGGGTCAGCACGAGTGGGAGGCGACCGTCGGCAAGGACGACCTCGGCCGCCCCGTACCGCCCCGGTACCACGTCCTGCTCCTGGTCGACCTTGTCGGGCAGCCCGGTCAGGACGCCGCGCGGCACCTGGAGTCGGCCCTGCGGACGCTGGAGGAACGCTACCCCTACGGCCCGGACGGCCTGCTGAGCACGCGCTGGAGGAGGCGGGATGGCTGCGTGACCTCGGTTTCGGCGCCCTGCGGGTACCCGTCGAGTCCGGCGGTCTGGGCGCGAGCCTCCGCCAGCTCTTCGCGTTGCTCGTCGAGCTCGGCGCGGCCGAGTCGAACCTGGTGCAGGCCCTGCGCGTGCACTTCAGGTTCACCGAGGACCGGCTGGCCGAACGCGACACCGACTGCTGCCCCAGGTCGGCGCGACCCCCGGCGGGAGCGGCCGGNCCCCCGGCGGGAGCGGCCGGCCGTAGACGGCATGCAGCAGGTAGCGGTGTCGTTCGGCGCTGTCCGCCCAGAAGGTCCGGTCGGTGGGGTGGGTGGCCAGCGCGTCCAGGGAGGCGCGCAGGTCGTTCAGCCATTGGGGGGAGAGGGTGACGGGTGTGGCCAGGTACTGGCTGCCGGGGGCTGCGACCGGGTCGGGGGCCAGGGTCATCAGCTCGGCGCACACCGGGATGCTCACCGGCTGGATGTGTGTCCATTCCACGCTGTCCAACAGCGTCGGTTTGTGGATGCCGCGCAGGGCTGCGGCGTCGCGGATGCCCGTCCACGCCTCCCGGTCCATCCCGTCCTCGTGGAAGGGGGCGACCCGTAGCCATGCCCGTTCACCCTGGTAGAGCACCGGGCCGCTGATGCTGTCCGCGACGCTGGTAGCGGGTGCGCACGGTTCGACGCCCAGTCGCTCGACTGCGACTAAAGGCTGTACCCGGTGACGCAGCCCGGGAGCCGCTTGGTGGATCATGTTGGGGTGCAGGTCATCTCCGTTGCTGACCCTCAGTGGATCTTCCCGTTCACCGGGTTGAAGCCGACCCAGTTCCGTCGGCTGGTCCGCCTCGTCGCCCAGCGCGGCGGGGACCGGATCGCTGATGGCCGCCCGGGGCGGCCGTGGGCGCTGTCCCTGCCGGACCGGGTGCTGCTGGTAGCGGCGTACTGGCGGACGAACCTGACTCTGCGCCAGATCGGCCCGCTGTTCGGGGTCTCCTACTCGTCCGCCTACCGGGTGATCGACACGATCGGCCCGCTGCTGGCCCTGGCCCCGGTGAAACGACGTCCCCGCGACCAGATCGCGATCGTGGACGGCACGCTCATCCCGACCCGCGACCACGCCCTGGCCGCCCCGTCGAAGAACTACCGATACTCGACGAACCTGCAGGTCGCGATCGACGCGGACACCCGCCTGGTCATCGCCCTGGGCGACCCCCAGCCCGGGAACCGCAACGACACGATCGTCTACCAGACCAGCGGGATCGCCGACCGCCTCGCCGGACGTCTCGCCATGGCCGACGGCGGCTACCACGGCCACCCAGAGATGATCATGCCGTATCGGAAACCCCTCGACGGACAGCCACTGCCGGAGTGGAAGGAAGAACTCAACCGGGTGCACCGCAAGGTCCGGGCCCGCGTCGAGCACACCCTCGCCGGAATGAAGACCTGGAAGATCCTGCGTGACTACCGCCGCCAGGCCCGCACCCTCGGAGTCACCGCGGCCGGGATCGCTCATCTCTACAACATCAGCAGGGCCGGCTGACCGGCCCCGCGGACCAGCCGCGCCACACCCAAACCGAGTTACGAAACAGCCTCTAGGGTGACCCGGCCCGCCGTCCTGTCCTGGATGGCGGCGACGGCGCTCATGGCGGTGTCGACGGCCTGCAGGACTCGCCGGGCGTGCTCGGCGAGCACTTCCCCACTGTGCGTGAGTCGCAGCGTGCGGCCGTCACGCCGGAACAGGACCGCGTCGACCTCGTCCTCGAGCACACGCAGTTGCTGTGACACCGCCGAACTCGTGACGCGCCGGTTCCTCGCGACGGCGGTCATGGTGCCCAGATCGGCCAGTTCGCACAACAGCATGAGTCTTCGCAGGTCCAGCATCACCTGGCTCCCGTCCGGTCGAGAGGAGTGGTTCTCCCGGCAGAAAAGTGGAACGCGGACGTCGTGTGGCGTGGCATGAGGACCTTCGTGTTGGCGAATCGGGCTCCAGCGAGCGCCCGTCCGGATATGTGATCGGAACAGGCTGGCGAGTGATTGCTCGGGTGGGTTCCCGTCGCCCGCCAGACCGTGGCCCAGGGCCGGGGAGGGGGACGTGAGCCCAGATCGGCACGATGAGAACTCGTTCACCCGCCGGGGACGGGATGACGAGTGGTGGTGTGACAGTGCGCCGGAACCGGCAGCTGGTGCCTGCTGACGAGTGGTGGGGTGTGCGACGTCAGCGGGGACAGATCGAGCTACACGCCCGCATAAGGTCGACGTCGCGCCGCGCCACGAGGTCGATGGAGGTCACGAGACGGCATTATTGCACAACAGCGCACTTCCGGCGAATTAGAAGGTGAGCTGCGGTTTTGTTTCAGAATGATTGTAGTATTTCTACCACGGGCCGCGGCCGGGGCAGCGGAAGAGACACGGAGCGGATTGTGGACCGATCCGATCTGACCGCGGATAGGGCCGGGCAGCGGAATCTCCGCCATTCCGGCGGGCGGGGCGCCCGTCAGGCGGGGTGCGGCCGCGTCGGCTGGATCGTCGGCTCGAACAAAGTCGCACCAAGATCCTCACGGGTGACGAGGGAGACCGCGCGACCGTCCCGCAGAACCACGGCGGCGTGGTGAGCGCCCAGGGCGGCCCGAGCCGCGGAGATCGTCTGGCCGACGCCGACGGCCGGCAACGGGTCGGCGAGGTGCTCCAGCACCGGGCTGTCCGGGTGGATCCGCCCCGCGGCGATCGCCGCCCGAAGCGCGGCGGGCTCGAG
>NZ_JWIO01000004.1:189810-195148 GCF_001017755.1 Protofrankia coriariae | reverse complement strand
GGGCTCGAGCCAGCCGAGTATCTCGGTGGCGGTGATGCCGTGCCGTCGCTCGTCGCGGGGGAGGACGACCGCGACGGCCGTCGTCGACGCGGGCAGGCTGTCCACGGCCGCGCCGGCGGTGACCCGTGAGGAGACCGTGACCAGGCGGTCCGCCCAGCCGGGGACGCGGCTGACCGCCTGGCGCACCGTCGGCTCGGAGTCGGCGTCGTCGTCCTGCTCCTCCAGGAACCCCAGTCGCCGCAGCCAGTCGTCGCTGAACACCGTCGACAGGTAGGAGCGGCCCGAATCGGGCAGCAGGACCACGACGAGATCGTCCGGGCCGAGCGTACGGGCGACCCGCAGCGCGGCGGCGACGGCGGCGCCCGAGGACGGGCCGGCGAGCAGCCCCTCCTGCCTGGCCAGCCGCCGCGCGGTCAGGAGCGACTCCCGGTCCGGTATCCGCTCGAAGCGGTCGACCACGTCGCGGTGGTAGGACTGCGGCCAGATGTCCTCCGCCGTCTCGGGGTGCAGGAAGTGGCCGATGCTCTCGACGTAGTAGGCGCTGCCGTCACCGCCGGAGTAGACCGACGTCTCGGGGTCGGCGCCGACGACGGTGACCCGGCCCGCCGAGGCCCGTTTGAGGAACTCGCCCGTGCCGCTGATGCTGCCTCCGGTGCCGACACCGGCCACGAAGTGCGTCACCCGCCCGCCGGTCTGCCGCCAGATCTCCGGCCCGGTCGTGCGCAGGTGGGCCGCGGGGTTCGCCGGGTTGTCGTACTGGTCCGCCAGCCACGCGCCCGGGATCCGCTCCGCCAGGCGGCGCACCACGTTGAGCAGGTGGTCCGGGTGCTGCTTGGGGAACCTGGTGGAGGCGATCACGACTTCGGCGCCGTAGGCCCGCAGGATGTCCACCTTCTCCCGGGCCGACCTGTCGGACACCCCGGCGATCACCCGGTAGCCCCGCTGCCGGCCGACGATCGCCAGGCCGATCCCGGTGTTGCCGGACGTGGCCTCGACGATCGTCCCGCCCGGCCGCAGCAGCCCGTCGTGTTCGGCCTGCAGCACCATGGACAGCGCCGCCCGGTCCTTCACGCTGCCCCCGATGCTGAGGAACTCCGCCTTCGCGTAGATGGGCGTCGCGATCCCGCGGCCGAGCCACGGCAGCCGGAACAGCGGGGTCTCGCCGATCGCGTTGAGGACCGACTCGTAGACGGTCATGAGGCTCGTACGTCCTCACCGGTGAGCAGCTTCTGGAAGCAGCGGGAATAGGTCAGCGCCTCGTATGGTGGGAAGATCGGGATACGGGTGTAGCCGGCTCTGGCGTACAGCCGCTCCGCGTCCGGCTGCCGGTCGCCGGTCTGCAGCACGATCCGTCCCGCGCCCAGGTCCCACGCCGCCTGTTCGACCGCCGCCAGCAGCCTGGTCGACACCCCCCGGCCGCGATGCGAGGGGGCGACGTACATGCCCTTGAGTTCCAGGTCGTCCCCCAGCCAGCGCAGCGCGGCATGCCCGACCGGTAGCCGGTCGGCGGTGTAGGCGACACCGGTGTAGGCGACCGTCTCCGTCACGACGGCCCGGCCGGCCGACGGCGGCCGGGTGGCCAGCCGGTCGGCATAGCGCAGATGCAGCTCCGCGGCCATCGCGTTGCGCACTGCCGCCGCCGTCGGGTCGTCCCAGTTGACGCTCTCAACGTTGACGCTCTCAGCGTTGACGCTCTCAATGTCGACGCTCTCAGCGCCGACGCTCTCAATGTGGATCGTTGGTTCGGGTGCCACGCCTGGCTCCAACTCGATGAGGGGCCGCACGCCGGCCGCACGAGGGGATCGGTGCGTCCAGTATTCCCAACTTTATCGGTCGACAGATGGGAAATGCCCTGACGGGCGGCCACCGGTTCACCCCGGTGCGTAGGACCGGGCCGGCGGCCGAGGCGAACTCGATGCCGGCGCGGGGTGGCGCGCCAGAGAGCGGTCCCTCCCCGAAGGGGGAATCCCAGCGGCGGATCACATCAGTGATCACACTGGCGATCATCGTGGGAATCACCGCGGGGGCCGCGGTAAGAGCCGCGGTGAGGATCGCGGCAATGATCACGGTGGGGATCGCATACGCCCGTCGGGTCACCAGGCGCCGCCCGCGTTCCCGCGCCCCGTTCGGCGCCGCGTCGTGGCGGCCTTCACCTCCTTCCGCCATCGTCTCCGTCCGCCTCCCGTGGCGCGGAACAGTTAAGCAAATCTCCGGCAATTCGGTAGGCAAAGCCGCTTGTTTCACCGGGTGGCGACGGACAGTGTTGTTCGCTGGCTACCTTCTGCCGGGCGGTTCTCCAGTCGGGCGGCGCGGTCTGATGCCGCCCGGCCTCATCCAAGAAAGACTCCGATAAAGACGAGGTAACAGATCTGGTGGCTTATCAACTCGATCGCCGTGGTTTTCTGGGGCTGGGCGCCGCCGCGCTGGGATCGGGACTGCTCGCGGCGTGTGCCGGGGACGGTGACGGGCCGAGCGGCTCGAGCGGCTCGAGCGNGCGGCTCGAGCGCGAGCGCCGCCGGCCCGACGGGCGCGCCGGTCCGGGGCGGCACGCCCGTCTTCTCCGACAACGAGCCGGTGCCGAGCTGGCAGAACCAGCGGCTCGGCAGTTTCAGCTCGGACAACCTGGTCTTCCCGGTGCAGATCTATCTGCTCCACTACGACACCGGCGCGAAGCGCCTCGAGCCCTGGGTCGCCTCGTCCTGGACCAAGAACGACGAGAACATCGAGTTCACCTTTACCATCCGGCCTGGTATCACCTTCAGTGACGGCACCCAGCTGACCCCGGAGGCCGTCGCCCGCAACTTCGACGTGTTCGGCCACGGCGACGAGAAGCGCCGCATCCCGGTACACGCGCAGCTCTCCCGCGGATACGACCATGCCGAAGTCGACGGCGACAAGGTCAGGATCGTGTTGTCCGCGCCCAACCAGCAGTTCCTGGTGGACACGACACGGATCAACTCAGGGCTGGTCGCCGCCCGGACCCTCGACCTCGAGTTCGAGGAGGCGGGCATCCCCAAGAACGTCATCAGTGCCGGGCCGTTCGTCTTCGAGTCCCAGGTGCCCAACCAGCAGGTGACGCTCCGCCGGCGCGAGGACTTCACGTGGGGGCAGCCGAGCTCTCCGAACAAGGGCGCGGCCTATCTGGAGAAGATCATCTGGAGGGTGCTGCCGGAGGTCGGGCTGCGGACGGGCGCGCTGCGTTCCGGCCAGGTCGACGTCGTCCGCAGCATCCAGCCGTCCGACGAGGAGGCGCTGCTGGCGGAGGGCTACCGGATTCTCGCGCCGCAGCCGCCGCTCGGCGCGGTCAACGCGGCGAACTTCCGGATCTCCAACCCGCTCGTCTCCGACGAGAGGGTACGCAGGGCGCTCCGGATCGGCACCAACCTGCGAGGGCTGCAGGAGACGGCGCTCACGCCCAGGTACCTGGTGTCGACGTCGCTGCTCCACACGGCCAACCCGAACCACTCGGACCTGTCGGGCCTGTTCGCCTTCGACCTGACCAGGGCGCGTGCCCTGCTCGACGAGGCCGGCTGGGCCCAGGGGCCGGACGGCGTGCGCGCCAGGGACGGCCGCTGCGCCTGACCGTGCCGCTGAGCGCCCAGCAGGTCGCTCTCGGCCCGACCTGGGAGTACATCGCCCAGCAGTGGCGCACGGACCTCGGCGTCGTTCTCGACGTCCGCAACGACCCCTCGTTCGCGGCCGCCTCCAACACCGACGTCAACGTGCCGATCACGCTGAGCCGGACGTCCATCGTCTCGCTCGGCCAGCAGTACGCGGCGAAGAACAACACCTCGTTGCTGGCCTCGCCCCCGGAGGTGGCAGCCCTGTACGACCAGGAACTGCACGCCAGGGACGACGAGGCATTCCGCGAGATCCAGGAGAAGGGGCAACGCGTGATCCTCGAGAAGGCGTACGCGATCCCCACGTTCGAAGAAACCCAGATCTATGGAGAGTCACAGAAGGTGGCGCTGAGCTTCCACGCCCAGGAGAACCCCGACTTCCTCAACGTCTGGAAGCAGCCGTGACCGGGCGCCGCCTGCACCTGAGCGTGCGGATCAACAGCACCGGGACGGCCACCAACTCGGGGTCCTGGCCTGGCACGAAGTGGAACCGGTTCAACGACTTCGACCACTATGTGCAGTCGGCGCGGATCGCCCGCGCGGGTGTGTTCGACGCAGTGTTCGTGTCCGACCACCCCGCGCTCAGCCGCGACCCCCGCAGCCGCCCCATCCACTCCTTCGACCCGATCGTGCTGTTCACGGCTCTCGCGGCGCGGGTCCCGGACATCGGGTTCCTGCTCACCGCGACCTCGTCGTACAACTCGCCGTACAACCTGGCGCGCCGGCTCGCGACGCTGGATGCGATCTCCGGCGGGCGCGTCGCGTGGAACGCGGTGTCGACGTTCAACCCGGACGTGGCGGCGAACTTCAGCGCGGATCCCCTGCCGGGGCGGGCGGAACGCTACCGGCGCGCGCACGAGTTCCTCGACGTGGTCAAGCGGCTCTGGCTGAGCTGGGACGCCCCCGGCCCCGACGCGCCAACAGACACGCTGTGGGATGAGACGACCGCGCGTCGCATCGATCATCACGGCGACTTCTTTCACGTCGCCGGCCCGCTGAACGTCCCGATCGGCCCGCAGGGACACCCGGTGATCGCCCAGGCCGGTGCCTCCCCGCAGGGCGTCGACCTGGTGGCAAGGCACGCCGAGATCATCTACGCTTCGCTCCTGCACAGGTCGGCGGCGCTCGGCTTCGGCGCGGCAGTGCGCGAGCGCGCCGCGGGCTACGGCCGGGATCCCGACTCGATCCGAATCCTTCCCGGTCTGACCGTCATCGTCGGCGACACCCGCGAGGAGGCGTACCGCAAGCACGAGGCGCTGCACGGGGTGCGCGGGGAGGACGGGCTGATCGCCGACTTCGCCAGGCGCACGGCACTGTTCGACATCACCGAGAAGCTCGACCCCGACAGGCCGCTGCGCCCCGAGCTGTTCGGCTACACCGAGACCCAGAACCGGCCGGTCGGGTTCGTCAGGTCGTTCGCCGAGCTGACCGCGGCTGAGGAGATCACCCCACGCCAGCTGGTCCGGCGGGTCGAGGGCGGCCACCGCCTCGCGATCGGCACGCCGCGAGAGGTCGCGGACAGCATCCTGGAATGGTGGAGCGAAGGGGCCGTGGACGGATTCAACATTCACATCCCGGTCCTGCCCGAGGGCATCGCCGAGTTCAACCGCGAGGTCATCCCGCTGTTGCAGACGGCGGGCGCGTTCCCGACGGCCTACGACGGCTCGACCATCCGCGAGCGGCTGCAACTGCGTGACCCGCGGGCGGCCCGCGGCGCG
>NZ_JWIO01000004.1:180408-189788 GCF_001017755.1 Protofrankia coriariae | reverse complement strand
TCGCCCGCCCCGGCCCGCCGGCGGCCGGAAAACCGAAAAGAAGAAATCCCGTCAGGAGCCGTAGAACGGTTCTCCCGAGACGCGTACGGACTCGCGCCCGTCGGCACCCTTCGGGATGTCGCCCTCGAGCGTGACACGGTAGAGCACGCGGTCGTATCCCAGGTGCCCGGCGTCGGAGATGGCCAGGTGTGAGGTCGCGCGGTTGTCCCAGAACGCGACGCTGCCCGGGGCCCAGCGGAAACGGACCGTGTACTCGGTGCGGGTGGCCTCCTCCCAGAGCAGATTGAGGATGCGCTCGCTCTGTGTGGGCGAGAAGCCGCGGATCTCGCGCGCCCCGCGGGTGAAACCCGGGCTGACGAACAGCGCGCGCTCACCGGTGACCGCGTGCACCCGGACGGCCGGGTGATAGGCGACCAGGTTCGCTTCGCGTATCTTCCGTTCGCGCTGGCTGCCGGCGGCCGCCGAGAGGCTGAACTGGTGTTTGATGTCCAGCTTGTCGACGAATGCACGCAGCTCCGCCGGCAGGATGTGGGCGCGCAGGATCGACGCGGCCGGCGGGTTCACCAGCGCGGTGACGTCGGTGTGCCAGCTGTTGTCGTAGGAGGTGCGCTTGCGGCCGAGGTTCGTCTCGTAGCGGCGGCTGTCGATCGGCAGGATCTCCGGGAAGCCCTCGGGCGGGTTCTCCTCGTGCGGGTGGGCGGGGGTCACCCTGCCGAACAGGCGCGCGAACGCGATCTGCTCACCATGACCGATTTCCTGGTTGCGGAAGAAGATTACCTTTGCCTGTGCAGCGCGGCGCGGATCTCCTCGACCACGCTGGGCTCCAGCGGGCCACGGAGGTCGACGCCGTGGATCTCGGCGCCGATGTACCCGGCGAGCGGAACGACGTCCAGGCCGAGCGCGGAATCCCTGAGTTCGGTCATGCGGAATGGCTCCCTTGTCGTGAGGCCCACGAGGCTCGGGCACGGGCGAAGAGAAATCCCGTGACGCTGTGGCCAGCATCTGCCCGCGCGCCGCGCGGAACAAGCATGATCACCTGTTGGAATCCTTCAGTCTGACTTAATCCGGAACTTCGCGCGGGCCCGGCCCGGCAGAAGCGCGTTTCGTACCGGCCCGAAGTTCTTCACCAGCGACGGCTTTTCTGGCGTGCTGGCCCGAAAAAAACCCGTGTGCTTCGTGCGCTGTTTTATGCGTCAGGCCCCGGACACTCGTCAACAGGCCCCACAGGATACACGCTGGATACCGCCGGCGAGTCATTTTCGGGAGATTGCCGGTATTGCGGTGGCCCAGGAGCGGCAGAAATATTGTGAATGGCAAAAACGGGCCGGCGATGTCGAACGCGCCGCGGTGGTCCACCGCGACGATCCGCTGGGACTGGGTGAACTCGCGGGCCGTGCGGTCCAGCGTGACGGACTCGACCGGCCAGCTGCGCCACAGCTCGCGGATGGCGACGACCGCGTCCGCCGCGGCGGCCACCGGCTCGGCGCTGGTCCACGGCGAGCCGGCCGGGGTGAGAGGATCCTCCGGGTCGATCAGCAGGCCGATCCGGCCGCCGGACGCGTGGTCGATGCTGGTCAGGCGGCGCGCGAGGTTGTAGGGATGGTCGCGTCGCACGGTGGCCGCCACCACCAGTCCGGTGCGACGGGTGTGGTGCGACAGCACCGTCGCGGCGACGCTGGGATCGACGCCCACCCCGCCATCGGCCTCGGCGGGCCCTGGGGCCGGTAGCGGGTCCGCGCCGAGCAGGACCGCGTCAGCCGCCGCGTCCAGGCGTTCACCGAAGTGCGGCAACCGGCTGGCGGCACGCGGGCCGAGTAGTTCGGCCAGTACGGCCCGGTCGAGGACGACGAGAACCAGCGGGGCCGTGCCGGTGCCGGTGGCCGACGCGGTGCCGGAGCCCGGCGTCGTCACACTCCCTCCCGTGGGGACGGCACGCCGCCGGTAGCCGACATCGGTGACGTGCGTGCGTTCACGTCGAGGTCCGACGGGCGTACCGACGGCGGCCGAGCGGTTACGGAGGGGCTCGGTGTGCGGCATACGGCGCTTCTCACCGGGTCGTCTCCTCCGCCGGGTCCTACCGGGCAAACGATGTTCTACGCGGGTCGGGTCGCCGGTGACCGACAGATGCAGGCCCTACTTTTCGCCGGCGCGGTGCCACGAGCAACACCGCGCCGCTACGAGATTCGTGAAGCTCTCCTTCACGAATACGCCGGGACGTATCAGGCGAACGACGCCAGGCATGGGCTAACGCCGAGTATCAGTTCCGATCATGGTGACGGTACCCGACCGGCGACGAAACCGATCATCGGTCCCGCTGTCCGTGAGCGCCTCATCTGCCCCAAGTGCCCTGGTCGCTCGCGTCGAGGTCGTGTTTGACGGGGTAGGGCGCGCCTGCTACGGTGATCCACAAATAACGATAATCGTTTCAGTTTTCATTACGCATTGTCTACCGGCCGGCGTACCGGTGGGGAGGACGGGGGTGCTCTGTTGTCCGTCAGCCGGCCCATGCGGCTGAACGACGTGTCCGGATCGCCGGGGAGGGTCGCTGTGCCACCGCCACGGGCGGGCACTGTCGCTACACTCGGCCCGGCGCGTGGCACCCCGTCCGCCGTCACCGTGGCGCCGTGGGCGGCCCACGGTCCACGGAACACATTTCTGCTCGCTGTTGTCGTCCTGCTGGTGGCGACCCCGATCGTGCTGGTCGCCGCTGTCAGCATCGGGGCGGCGGCGATCTCGCCCGCCGACGTGTGGTCGAGCATCCTCGGCCACCTCGTCGGCGGCGGTCACACCCCGCCGATCGACGACCAGATCATCTGGCAGGTCAGGACGCCGCGGGTGCTGCTGGCGTTCGTGGTGGGCGCGGGCCTGGCCGTGACAGGCGCCGTCCTGCAGGCGGTGGTGGGCAATCCACTGGCCGACCCATACGTGCTGGGGGTCTCCTCGGGGGCGTCGATCGCGGCGGTCGCCGTGCTCACCCTGGGCGGGGTCGCGACGACGGGGTTGCTGCCGACGATCGGAGTCTCCGGCGCCGCCTTCGCCGGAGCGGTCGCCACGCTCGTCCTGGTCATCGCGCTGGGGCGCCGGCAGGGCCGGCTGGATCCGCACCGCCTGCTGCTCGCGGGGGTGGCGATCGGCTACCTCCTGCAGGCGGGGACGAGCTTCCTGCAGCTGCGGGTCGGGTCGAACCAGCTGGCGGCGGTGCTGTTCTGGCTGCTCGGAACGGTCTCCGGGGCGGACTGGCAGAAACTGCGGCTACCCACGGTCATCGTCCTGGCCGCCACCGTCTGGCTGCTCGCGCAGGCCAGGCAGCTCAACGCCCTGGTGCTCGGGGACGAGGCCGCCGCCTCGCTGGGGGTCTCCGTCAGCCGGCTGCGCGCCCAGCTGCTGGCGGTCTGCGCCGCGCTCACCGCCGCGGTCATCTCCGTCGCGGGCGGTGTCACCTTCGTCGGGCTGGTGGCACCGCACTGCGTGCGGCTGCTCATCGGCTCCGACCACCGTCGGCTGCTGCCGGTGGCGGCGCTGCTGGGCGGGGTGTTCCTCGTCCTCGCCGATCTGGTCGGCCGGGTCGTGGCCCGGCCGATGGAGGTGCCGCTGAGCATCGTCACCGCCGTCGCGGGCGTGCCCTTCTTCCTGCTGCTGCTGCGCCGCTCGGGCCGGGTCAGCCGGCTGTCCACCGGAGCCGGGGCCGGGGGTGGCTCGTGACACGGCTGCGTCTGGACGGCGTGGGCGTGCGGATCGATCAGGCGCTGATCGTCCACGACGTCACCGTCGACTGCGCGCCCGGCACCTTCGTCGGCCTGGTCGGCCCGAACGGCAGCGGGAAGTCCACCGTGCTGAAGACCGTCTACCGGGCGGTTGCGCCGACGTCCGGGGCTGTTCTTCTCGACGAGCGGAACATGCTGCGGGAGCTCACGTCCCGGCGGTCCGCGCGGCAGGTGGCGGCGCTGGCCCAGGAGCACTCCCAGGGTTTCGACTTCACCGTCGCCGAGATCGTCGCGGCCGGGCGGACGCCGCACAAGAACCGGTGGGAGCTGACGTCCGCGGCCGACCGTCGCATCGTCGCCGACGCGCTCGACACGGTCGGTATGCCCGCGTATGCAGACCGGGCGTTCACCTCCCTGTCCGGCGGGGAGAAGCAGCGGGTGCTGCTCGCCCGGGCGCTGGTGCAGGAGCCGTCGGTGCTCGTCCTGGACGAGCCGACCAACCATCTCGACATCGCCACCCAGCTCAGCCTGCTCGCGCTGGTGCGTTCGCTGGGGATCACCGTGTTGGCCGCGCTGCACGACCTCAACCTCGCGGCGGCGTTCTGCGACCGACTTTACGTGCTGCGCGACGGTGTCGTCGTCCGCACGGGGGATCCCTGGGAGGTACTGACCCCGGATCTCGTCGCCGAGGTTTTCGGGGTGCGGGCCCATCGCGGCGTCCATCCGGTGACCGGACGCCTCCATCTTGCTTTTTCCGAGATCCCCGACAGAGACGAGAAGGCGCTGAAAGAACGCGAACTCGCCACGGAAGGAAACATATGAGAATCACCGCCGCGCGAAAATGCGCGCTCGTCGCGCTGGTGGCGTGCGCCGTCGGCCTCACGGCCTGCGGATCCGACTCCACCACCGAGGGGAACGGCACGGTGGGAGCCGCTCCGGCGCGGGCGACGGCCGGTGCCGGGTACCCGGTCGACATCCAGAACTGCGGCCGCACCCTGCACTTCGACAGGCCCCCGACGCGCATCGTCTCGGGCTGGACCACCAGCACCGAGCTGCTGATCGCCCTCGGCGCGACAGAGAAGACCGTCGGCCAGTACAACACCAGCAGCGGCACCCCGTTGCCGCAGTACGCCGAGGCGGAGAAGAAAATACCGACGCTGAGCGTGTCCGCCCCGACCCGGGAGGCGCTGCTGGCGGCGCGCCCCGACCTCATCTGGGCGGACGGTTCCTATCTTTTCGACGGCCAGCAGCTGCCGACCATCGACGATCTGAAGGCCCAGGGCATCCAGGTGCTGATCCTCAGCGGTTTCTGCACCGACGACGCCAGTAAGGCCAGGGTGCGTGACGTCGACGCGGACCTGACCGCGCTGGGCAGGATTCTCGGGGTCACCGCAAAGGCCGACGAGCTGAAAACCGACATCGACAACCGCCTGCGGCAGGTCTCCGCGCAGGTCGCCGGCAGGTCGCCCGTCCCGGTGGCGCTGATCAGTTCTTTCAACGGCACGATCTACACCTACGAAGGGGTGTACAGCGACATCGCGCGGCTCGCCGGGGCGACGAACATCTACGCCGGTATCCTGCCCGCCGGCAAGTACTACGGCCAGCTCTCCGTCGAGGACATCACCAAGAAGAATCCCGCCACCCTCGTCTATCTGCTCAGCGGCAGCGAGTCCGAGGAGAGCGCCCGTAAGTACCTGACGACGACCTTCCCGACCCTGGACGCGGTGAAGAACAACAGACTGGTCTTCCTGCCGCAGTCGTACTCGACCAACCTCAGTGGTGTCGACGGGGTCGTCCGGCTGGCCACGTCCCTGCACTCCGGACCGTCCTGACCGGTGATGACGGTATTCCTGATGGCAGTTCCAGCAGCATTTCTGATGATGTTCCAACCTGTGTTCCCGGTGAGATTCCCGAGCTCCCGGCGAAGCTCCCGACGATGACGGTGTCGCGATGAACACGGCATCGACGTTCCGGCTGTTCCTGGTCAGCCGGGCCGTTTCGTGGGTCGGGAGCGCGATGTCGCTGGTGGCGTTCCCGGTGCTGCTCTACCAGCGCACCGGGAGCGCGGCCGCCGCGGGNCCGGGAGCGCGGCCGCCGCGGGTGTGCTGGCCGGCCTGGAAGCGGTGCCCTATCTCGTCCTCGGGCTGCCGGCGGGCGCGCTGGTGGACCGCTGGGACCGGCGCCGCACGCTGGTGCTCACCAGCGTCGCCAGCGGCCTGGTGATGGCGAGCGTTCCCGTCGCGTCCTGGGCCGGGGCGCTGACGACAGCGCACCTGTTCGTGGCCGCGGTCGGTGTGTCGTCCCTGTTCGTGTTCTTCGACGCCGCCGGTTTCGGTGTCCTGCCGGCCATCGTCGGACGCGACGGGGTGCCCGCGGCGACCGCGGCGATGGTGTCGGTGAGCACCGTGGTGAACCTGACCGGCCCGGCTGTCGGCGGTGTCGCCGTGACCACCCTGGGCGCCCCGGCCGTCCTCGCGCTGGATGCCCTCAGTTACGTCGCCGCCGCGCTCCTGCTGACCCGGGTGCGCTGGGACGCGCAACCCGGCAGCGCCGGTACTGGCAACGTCGGTACTGGCAGCGTCGCCGGTGGTGGCACCGGCGACCGCGGCGCCGCCGGCGGCCCGGGCGGCGGGCGGCGGTGGGTCGCCAGAACCCGCCGCGACATCGCCGAAGGGCTCCGCTACATCTGGGATCACCGTGTCATCCGGACGCTGACCCTGCTCGGGACCGGCGCCAGCGTCTCCGGGGGCGCGGTCAGCGGCCTACTGGTCGTCGTCGCGGTCGAGCAGTTCGGCCTGGCCGACGACGACGTCCGGATCGGGCTGCTCTACGTAGCCACGGCCGCCGGCACGCTGATCACCAGTACCTTCCTCGGCCGCATCCACCGGCGGGTGCCCATCGGACTGATCACGCTGTGCGCGCTCGGGGGCAGCTGGCTCGCGCTGCTGTGCTGGTCGCGGAACACGATGTGGCTGCTGGGGCTGGGGATTCTCGTGCTGTGGCAGGCCGCCAACTCCCTGGTCATCCTCAACGGCATCGTCGTCCGGCAGGCTGTCACACCGGACCGGCTGCAGGGCCGGGTCAACACCACGGCACGGATGATCGCCTGGGGTGGGACGCCGCTCGGCGCCATGCTCGCCGGCGCGTTGGCCGACGTCTGGGGCACCCGCGGCGCCCTGCTCGTCACCTCCTCGGGTGTCGGCGTGGCGCTGCTGATCGGTATCGGAACGAGCCTGCGCCGTACCGGCACGCTCGCGGATCTCGTCGCGGCCCGGGACGCGCTGGAGGCAGCGGCGCCCAGCGAACGTCATGACCGACCGCATGCAAATGCTCACACTGCGGTGGCACCGGAATAGAGCACCCCGCACCACTTCCGCGTCGCACCGGAGCATGTTAACGTTCTATACGTAATGAAAACCATTTCCATTATTGAAGGGAGGTAGCCATGGAGGAGATCTCTTTCGAGGTGCTGAACGAGGAGCCGGTTCTCGCTGCCCCGCAGGACCCGACCACCCACGCACTGGTCCAGAACCCGTTCGCGTGGGACGAGGAGAAGTAGTTCGCTGACCGAAGGCGGTGAGCTGCTTCCGGCCGTGGTCGTCGGAGACGTCTGCGCCTCCCCGCGCCGCCCCGACGACCACGGTTCCCGGCCGCCGTCCCTTCCCCCACGGCATCCGGGCCCACGTTTCGCGGCAGAGTTCCACGGCATTTCACGGCAGAAAGAAAGGCATGCATGTGCTCGCGCCCGGCCATCACCTGTACCGGACTGCCGACGGCAGCTGGCGCTACAGCACCCCGGGAGACGTCTTCGTTCGCGTCGGTGGTGACGACCGGCTGCTCGCGCTGGTCCAGCGGCTCGAAGCCGGTGACACGGACGTGCGCGTTCCCGCCGCCGACCAGGCTGGCGTCGAACGGATCACTGCCGCGTTGGCCGGCCGTGGCGTGCTGGCGAGCGCGGAGCGGGACGCGCCCGTCCCGTCCGGCTGGAAGGTGCACGTGGACGGCGACGGCCCGCTCGTCGACAAACTCCTCGAGCTTCTCTGCGAGGTCAGGTGCGGCGTGGGCCCGGTGGACGAGGCCGCGGTGGCGGACTCGGACGTCGTCGTCAGTTGCGCGCGGTGGCTGCCGGACGCCCGATGGCGCCAGCTGGACGCCTGGTGCGCGCGGCACCGCACACCGTGGCACGGCTGCTGTGCCGAGGGCGGCACGTTCGTCCTCGGGCCGCTGTCGATCCCCGGCCGTACCGCCTCCTACCAGGACACCCGGGGGCGCCGGCTCGCCGCGGCGGCCCTGCCCGACGAGCTGATCGCCCACTGGGCGTACCTGGACTCCGACGCGCCCAAGCCGGCCGCGCGGTTCATGCCCGCGGCCGTGTCGGTGCTGGCCGGCCTGCTCGCCGCGGACCTGCTGGCGCTGGCGGCGGGCGGCGACATCCCCAGCGAGGGCCATCAGCTCGTCGTCGACGCCACCACACTCGCGATCAGCCGCCATCGGGTGCTTCCCCTGCCCGTCCTCGCGGTCAACCCGGCGTAGCCGTGGGCAGCGGTGACACCGACACCCACGCGAGGACGGGCGGGGCTGGCGGCGGGACGGGCGGGGCCGGCACCAGGACGGGTGGGGCCGACACCAACCAGTTCGTACCCGCGGCGGACGGGGTCGCGCTGGCCACCGACGTGTACTTCCCCGGCCGGCTGCCCGCCCCCGTGGTCGTCACCCGTACCCCCTACGGCCGATCGGCGCTGCTGGCGAACGGCCTCGGATGGGCCCGCAACGGCTTCGTCCACGTCGTCCAGGACGTGCGGGGTCGCTACGGCTCGGAGGGAAGCTGGACTCCCTACCATCACGGGCGCGCGGACGGCCGGGCGCTCGTCGAATGGGTGCGCGCGCAGCCGTGGTGCGACGGGAACGTGATCCTCGCGGGCGCCTCCTACGGGTCGTTCACGGCGTGGTCCGCCGCGCTCGCCGCGCCCGGCCTCGTCCGCGCGGTGATCAGCGAGGTGCCGGCCGCCGGGCTGCGCCCGGCCAACGTCGAGCCCTCGGGCATCCTGCGGCTGGCCGAGTACGTCGGCTGGTGGGCCGAGCACGCGGACGGCCGGACCAGCCGCGACGGGCTGTCCGCTCAGATGCTGCGAGCCCGCCCGCGGCTGCTGCGCCATCTTCCGGTCGCCGGGATCGGCGGGTGTCTGTGGGCGCGGCTACCGCACTGGTGGAGCACGATCGACCCCGACGGCCCCGGCTGCGGGCAAACACCGGCCCACGCGGAAGCGCTGGACGATCAGGAGCTTGCCGCCTGCGGGTTGCCGTCCCTGCACATCGGCGGATGGTACGACCTGTTCCTGCCGCAGACCCTCCACCAGTGGGCGACCGTCGGCGCCGGCCGTGGCCCGCGGCCCGCACGTGGCCTGGTGGTCGGGCCGTGGCGGCACGAGCTGTCCACCCCGCACTCCCACTCCGCCGGCGGCCGCGACCACGGCCGCGAGTCCCAGCTGCCGCTGGGCGCCCTTCAGGTCGACTGGATCTCCCGGGTGCTGGCCGGCGAGGACGCGTCGATCACGAAGATCTTCCTGATGGAGGACGGCCGGTGGCTGGATCGCTGGCCGGCGTCGACCGGCGTTCTGCGGCTGCACGCCACCGCGGACGGCGCGCTGTCACCGACACCCCCGCGGCGGGCCGCCG
>NZ_JWIO01000004.1:154310-180402 GCF_001017755.1 Protofrankia coriariae | reverse complement strand
CCCCCGCGGCGGGCCGCCGAGCATCGTTTCGACCACGACCCGCTCAACCCCTTTCCCAGCATCCCGGCCTATCGCGACCGGGCCGTCCTCGACAGCCGTCGCGATGCCGTGATCTTTCGCGGCGGCCCGCTGACAGTGCCCGTTACCGTCACCGGGACGCCCACGGTTCGGCTGGCCGTGGGCACCACCGCGCCGAGTGCCGACTGGATCGTCCGCCTGGTGCAGCGTTTCGACGACGGCCGGGCCCTTGAGATCACCTCCGGTTCCGCCGTCGCCGAGCGCGACGTGCGCACCCTCGATGTCGTCCTCGGCGCCACCGCCCTGGTGCTGCGGCCCGGCAGCCGGCTTGAGCTGCACATCACCGGCAGCGACTTCCCGCGGCTGGCACGTAATCTCGGCACCGGTTTCGACCGGTACACCTCAAGTATCACCAGAACAGCCACCCAGACGGTTCACAGCGGGCCGGCCCACGGCTGTTTCGTCGACTTACCGGCAATGGAGCGGCATTGACTCTCACGGAGATCATCGCGGATGTCCCGCCGGCCGAACGCCGGCTGGTCGACGCCCGGCTCGGCGTCGTCACGCAGGTCCTCCCGTACGAACCGAGCCCCCGCATGCCGAGTTCCTGGGTCGGGTGGAGCGCGCGGGCCGGCGACAGCCGGGCGTTCGCCGCCTGGGCGGGCGAACGGTACGGTTTCGGCGCGTCCCTGGGAGATCACGACCGGGCGCGCCGAGCTGCCGTCGGCGAGGTCGTGGAACGCTACTGCGGCAACGCGGTACCCGAGAAGCTGGAGATCGCCAGCTACGCCGCCCTGGCCGCGGCGGGACGCGACACGCTGGACCCGGCGTCCTTCGCGCTCTACTCCGACCGCCAGTACGACGCCCGCGGCTTCCCCTTCCAGCGTTTCACCCGCGACCTGCCGGTGGCCTGGGTGCCCGGCCGCGACCTGCACACCGGGCGGCCGGTGCTCGTGCCCGCGTCGATGGCCTACCTGAACTACTTCCGCGGCGGGCACGCGGGGGAGCCCGTCACCCACGCGATGCTGTACGCGGGAATAGCCACCGGGGAGAACCGCGAACACGCCGAACGGTTCGCCCTGGAAGAGCTCTTCGAACGCGACGCGAACACCATCTGGTGGGCCAGCGGGACGAGCCCGCACACCGTCGCCGACGCCGCCGACCTACTGGCACAGTACAACATCCCGTTTTCTCCGGACGGCCGCGACGGATACAATATCGAACGCGGTGACGGAAATAAAAAAGGGCACGACAGTGGATGCGTAATCCGTCTTTTCCGTATACCGGGGCAGTTCGACGTCCCGGTTCTCGCCGCATTCCTCACCGACCCCGGGAATGGCCTCATCTCCTACGGCACGGCCTGCCGGGCCAAGCCGCGGGAGGCGGCGAAGAAGGCGCTCGTCGAAGCCTTCGCGATGCTGGAACTGACCGCCGAGCTGGCGGATCCCGACAGCGCGCACTGGCGGGCCGTCGCCCGTGGCGAAATACCCGCGCACGCCTACCGGCCCTACCGCGCCGACCGGCGTTACGCCGAGGACTTCCGGCCGGACTTCCGCGACCTCGTCGACCTGCCCGCCGTGGCGCAGCTCTACCTGGACCCGCGGATGCAGGGCAGGCCGCTCGACCGGCTGCGGGAACGGGCCCGACCCGTCCGGCTCGCCGACATACCCGCCGTCGAGGAGGCCCGGGCCCGCCAGCACTACCTGGACATCCTGGCCGAGCGGGACCTGCGGGCCGTCTCGGTGGACGTGACCACCTCCGACGTCCGCGCCGCCGGCCTGACGGTGGTACGCGTGGTCGTGCCGGGGCTGTACTGCAATCCGCCGGCGGCCTTCCCATATCTCGGTGGCAGCCGGCTCTACACCATGCCCACCGAACTGGGCTGGGTCAGCGAGAAACTGACCGAGGACACGGTGTACCCGTATCCGATTCCCCACGTGTAGGGCGGGCAGATGGACATCTCCACGATTCTCGACTCGCGTACGGGCATCATTCGCCGACTCGAAAGGAATACCGTCGCGCACGCCCTGCCGGCGGAATTCTTCATGGTCACCGCGGTGCTTTCCGACACCACGAGGTTCTCCCCCTGGGCCAGCGATTTCGCCGGGGCCGGATACGCCCTGCTGGACGAGGCCGCCGCGATCGGGCCGGCCGTCGGGGAGGCCGTCGAGCGGTACTGCGGCAACCTGGTGCCGGCCGGGCTGCGCCGGGCCACCTTCGCCGAGCTCACCGCGTCCGGCCGCCAGGTTCTCGACCCGCGTTCGGTGGTGCTGTTCGCCCCGGAGCAGTATCGTTCGCCGCGTTTCCCGTTCGTCGAGTTCAGCGAGAACCACGAGCTGGAATGGGCGCTCGGCACCCGGCTGCCGGACGGCGCCGCCGTCTGGGTGCCGGCGAACCTCGTCTGGGTGTCGTACGCGCATCAGGCGCCCGCCCGCGGCGTGCCGTTCCTCAACCCGGTTCTCGGCTCCGGGCTGGCCGCCGGTGTCGACGAGGCCGGCGCCCAGTGGTCGGCGCTGTGCCAGATGNCGGCCGCCGGCCGCTGCGGGAGGTGATCCCCCCGCCCTGGCTGGCGCGGCTGGGCACCGGGGCGCGGGGGAGCCTGACGACCCGTTTCCTGGAGTTCCCGAACGAGTTCGGGATGGTCGTGATCGGCGCGCTGGTGTTCGACGAGGCCAGCGGCTACCTCAGCATGGGCGCGGCCTGCCGGGCCACCGCGCAGCCGGCGATGCGCAAGGCGCTGGCCGAAGCCTTCCAGCTACAGATGTTCGTCGGTGACCTCGACGACCCGGACGGGCCGTACATGCGTGCCGCGAACCGTCCGGACAGCCCGCTCAAGCGGTGGCGGGCCGACCGGCGCTACCTCGACGACTGCCGGGACGACCTCGCCGACGTCGTCGAGTACTGCACCCACCTCCAACTCTTCCTCGACCCGCGGATGCACGACCAACTGGCGACCGAACTCGCCGACGCCGTCACCGGGACGGTCACCTGGGAGGCCCTCGACGCCGACGCCCCCTTCGCCGCGACGACCGATCCCGCGGTGCTCGCGGCCGCGCTGGCGCGGGCCGGCCATCCAGTGGTGTCGGTCGACGTCACCACCGACGACGTCCGCCCGACCGGCATGCGCGTCGTCCACACGCTGGCGCCGGGCCTGTACTCGAACTCCTCGGTCGGCCTCCCGTTCCGCGGCGGCACCCGCCTGCCCAAACAACTCGCGACAGCAGGCAAACCCCGCCGAGATTTCCCACTGCCGCATTAGCCCCCCACGACGAACCTTGTGATCATCTGTTCCGCTGTCCCGCGGAGCGCATTGCGGGTGGTGCTGTCTGCTGACTCGGGGAGGCTTCCGGGCACTGGTCATGCCGGGTTGTGTGTATGGCGCAGGTGGATGGCGATGGCGTGGGAGCGGTTTGCGGCCCCGAGTTTGCGCAGGATGGCGCGGACGTGGCTCTTGACGGTCGCGGGTGAGATGACGAGGCGTTCGCCGATCTGTTCGTTGGGCAGGCCGGTGCACATCAGGTCGGCGACCTCGCGTTCGCGGCTCGTGAGGATGCCCGGTGACTCCTCGGGGGCGTCCACCGGCGGGCTGGCGGTGTCGGGCTCATAGCGCCCGGGCGCGCGCGGCGCGATGGGGAGAAGGTCGATGGCGTGGTCGGGCGGCGCGGTGTCGAGATCCTGGCGCTGGGCGGCCCGCTGGACCAGACGCCGTTGCGTGTCGAGACGCTGCCGGTGGACCGCGCGTTCGTAGACACGCCCGAAGCCCTCGGCGAAGGCCCAGGCCACCTCGAGGTCGTCACGGTCGACCTCGCGCGCCTCGCCCGAACGGTCGAGGTGCAGCAGGCCGATCACGGTGTCGGCCGGGGCGATCGGGGCGACCACGAACGAGCTGGTCAGCAGCCGGCGCAGCGCCGGGTGGACGCGAGGATCGCTCGCCGGACGTTCGACGAGAACCGGGCGTCTCTCGGCCGCGACCTCGGCCTCCAGCGGAAGGCGCTCGATGGGCATCGGGCCGAGCTCCTGCCACGCCGCCGTGGTGCCCGTGCCGGCCGAGAGCGCCGTGCCGGCCGAACTGCTCCGGCCGGCGGAACCGTCCCGGCCGGCCGAGCCGGTTTCGCCGGCCGGGACGGTCGTGTCGGCCGATCGCCAGGGGGACCAGACACCGTCGCTGACCCGGCTGAGCATCGCGCGCCGCACACCGCAGCTACGCAGCGCCTCGACGCAGGCGCGGTCGAGCAGATGTGCCGGATCCGCCACCGGCCGCAGGCGCTCCAGCCCGCGTCGCAGGGCCGCCCGGCGCGCGGATCTGCGGGTCAGGATGTGGCGGCTGAGGTGGAGTTCGAGCTCGAGGGCGCGCAGCAGATCGTCGCGGATCTCCGGATCGACGGGGCCCGCCCGTCGGCGAAGTTCGGCCAGGGCCTGGTCGGCTGTTGCGCGCAACTGATGCAACGTCTGGACGGGCTGGCTCTGGACAGCACCGCGCGGGTGTGGCGGCAGCGCGAGGCCCCACGAGTGGTGGGCACGCTGAGCGAGCCGGGCAGCCTCGGCGATGATCTGACGTTCGCTGGGATCGCGCCGCCCGCCGGCCGGGGGCGTCGACGCTGCCGGGCACGCCGGAGGCATCGGCTCCGCCGGCTCTGCCAGCTCTGTCGGCACCGCTGACGCTGCTGGCTCTGTAGGGGGCATGATCCTCCTCTGACGGGGACAGGCTCTTCCGGGGACGGGCCGTCACCGGCCCCGCATGCGCAGGTAGCGGGCGGCGGCCTCGGCCCGGCTGGTCGCGCCCAGCTTGCGCAGGACGCGCGCGACGTGTGTCTTGACGGTCTGTTCGCCGAGCACGAGCTCACGGGCGATGCCGCTGTTGGTCTCCCCGGCGACGATGAGGTCGAGCACCTCGCGCTCGCGGGTGCTCAGCAGCGCGATCCGTCCTGGCGGTGGGGTGCTGTCCCGGTGATCGTCATCCGGGTCGTCCTCGGGCGTGGGCGGCAGCTGGAGGCGCAGCTCGGCGTTGCTGACCGCGTCGAGGTCACGCGCGAGCGCGAGCTGGGCCGCCTGGACGCGGGCGCGGCGGTGCTGGAGCTCCTCCGCGAAGACGGCGCGTTCGTACAGCAGCCCGACATGCTCGGCGAAGAGCACGATGTTGTCGAGGTCGTCCTGGGTGACCGGATGGTCCTGTCCGCGGCGGTCGGCGTGCAGGAAGCCGATGACACGACCGCTGGGCATGAGAGGCGCGCCGACGTAGCTGCGCGCACCGGCGACCGTGACGAAGGCTTCGTGGCAGCGCGGGTCGCTGGCCGCGTCGGCCACGAGGATGCCGATGCGTCGGCGCACCATCTCGGCCTCGAGCAGCATGTGCCGGAGGGGCAGCGTGGGCTCGTCCCCGAACGCGCGTCGGAACGCGTCGGTGTCCGGGTCGACTCCCGGTGGCGGCAGGATCGGGATCCACTCGGAGTGGTGGACGCGCGAGATCATCGCCCGGGCGAACCCGCACGCCCGGGTGAGTTCGGGCGGGACGCGCTCGAGCAGTTCGGCGCTGGAGGCGCACCGGCGCAGCCGGCCGAGGGCCTGGTGGATTCCGACGCGCGCGCGGTCGCCCATCCAGAGGTTCTGTTCCTCGCACGCGCGCAGCTCGTCCGCCGTGCGTACGAGGATTTCCAGCTCCTCAAGGCCGGCAGAGCCGGCGGGGGCCGCGGGGCCGGCAGAGCCGGCGGAGGGGGCCTGGGCGCGCACGGCCGCGATGCGCTGGTCCAGCTCCGTCCAGAGCTGTTTCTCGACGTAGCCACGGACCGCCCGGGCCCGCGCGCGCTGGCTGCGGATGCGCTGCGGCAGCTCGTCCACTGCCTGGCAGCGTAGCGCAGCTACGCGACACAGAGCGTGCGCATCACAGGGCGGAGCTGTCTACGCCCAGCGGGGGAGGGTGTTCACTCGCCGGGCAGTAGCCCCCGATCAACAACGGTGGCAGCGTCCTGGGGTGCTACCGGAGGAGGCACGGGCCCATGAGCGTGGCAACCACACCACCGACGACCGCACCGCCAAACAGCACACCGCCAAACAGCACATCACCAGCCAGCAGACCACTGAACACCACGATCCAGTCGATCTTATCCGAGCCCACACTGTGCCAGGCGTTCTTACGGGTGGCGGACGCCAACGCCGACCACGTGGCGCTGAGCGACTTCGGTTCGGACCGCAGTCTGACGTTCGGCCAGTGGCGCGAACAGGCGGCGCGGGTGGCCGGTGGGCTGGCGGCGTGGGGGATCGGACACGGTGACCGGGTCGGGCTGTTACTGGGCACGCGGCTTGAGTTCCACGTGGTCGACATGGGGGCGCTGCTGCTCGGGGCGGTGCCGTACTCGATGTACGCCACCTCGCCGGTCGAGCAGTTGGCGCCGTGCGTCGAGAACTGCGCACCGAAAGTTGTAATCACTGAAGCGGCCCTGGCCTACAAGGCCCGCGCGCTGCAACGGGCCTGCCCGGTCATCGAGCACCTCGTCGTCATCGACGGCGCACAGGACGGCGAGTACGACCTCGCGTCGCTGCAGGGCCGCAGCCCGGCGGACTTCGACGTCACGCGGACGGCGGCGCGCGTCACACCCGGGGACCTGTGCAGCCTCGTCTACACCTCGGGGACGACGGGCTCCCCCAAGGGCGTGCCGTACCTGCACCGCTGCCTGATGCGGACGATGGCCTCCATCCACGCCCACGTCCCCGTCTCGCCCGGGGCGCGGGTCATCTCCTATCTGCCGATGGCGCACATCGCCGAGCGGATGTTCGGCCACTACGCCGGTTTCGTCTTCGGCTGCCACATCACCTCCCTGGGCGACCCCACGCAGTTGGGTGCGGCGCTGCGCCAGGTGCGTCCGACCCGGTTCTTCGGCGTGCCGCGGATCTGGGAGAAGCTGCTGGCCGGGCTGCACCGGGCGCTGGCCGAGTCGATCGAGCCCGAGCGGGCCCGGACGATCCGCGCCGCGTGGGAGCGCGCGATCGAGCGGGTCGAGGCCGAACAGGCCGGAGATGAGGGCACGCCCCGGTCGGAGCAGGACGCGGCCGCGCTGGCCGCGTTACCGGCGCTGCTCGGGCTGGACGCGACCGAGTGGCTGGGGGTGGCCGGCGCGCCGGCCGGCCGGGACACGCTGGTCGCGCTGCACGCGATCGGACTGCCCGTCAACGAGCTCTACGGAATGTCAGAGACGATCATCATCTCCACCAGCCCGCCGGACCGGATCAGGATCGGTACCTGTGGTGTGCCGCTGCCCGGCGTGGAGGTCAAGATCGCCGAGGATGGCGAGATCCTCGTCGGCGGCGTCACGGTCATGCCCGGCTACTTCGACGACCCGCGGCGCACCGCCGAGGTCCTCGAGGACGGCTGGATGCACACCGGCGACATCGGCGTCATCGACGACGACGGCTACCTGACGATCACCGACCGCAAGAAGGCGCTGATCATCAACAGCGGCGGCAAGAACATGTCGCCGTCGGCGATCGAACAGGCGATCAAGGGGGGTCAGCCGCTGATCGCCCAGGTCGTCGCGATCGGTGACCGCCGCCCGTACAACGTCGCGCTGATCGTGCTCGACCGCGACGGCCTGGAGGCGTTCCGCGCCAGGGCCGGTATCCCGCCGACCGACTTCGCGGCGCTCACCCGCCACCCGCAGGTCGCCGCCGCCGTCGAGGACGTGGTAAAGCGGGGCAACCAGAAGCTCGCGCGGATCGAGCAGATCAAACGCTGGAAGGTGCTCGACCACGACTGGGCGCCCGGGGGCGACGAGCTGACCCCGACGGCGAAGCTCAGGCGCAGGCCCATCGAACAGCGCTACGCCGAGACCATCGAGGAGCTCTACGCATGAGCGTCACGTTCGCCACCGGTCACGTCGTCGAGAGCGACGACCTGCGCCACCGGGTCGCGCCGGGTGTGAAGACCCGCGACAGCCTGTTCTGGACCCTGATCCTGCCCGACGAGCGGATCGCCGCGCAGGTGTACGTCTGGACCGACGGGCGCGGTGTCGCCGGCCGGCAGGTCTGCGTCTACTTCCCCGACCGCGAGCGGAACGTCGTCCTGGGCGCCTTTAACGTCGAACTGGGCGACGCCAGCGAGCTGGACGACTGGCACTGCGCGGGCCTGTACCTGCGCCAGCCCGACCCGCTGCGCACCGCCGAGATCGTTTTTGCCGGCGACGAGGCGGACATCGACTACCGTTTCGAGGCCAGTCACCGGCCCTTCAGCTACCGCGAGAACCCGGCGGGCTGCCCGCCGTGGATGGCGACCAACCGCTTCGAGCAGGCCGGGCGCGCGTCGGGCACCCTGCGGGTCGGCGAGCGGGTCATCCCGTTCGCGGACGTGTGGGCCCACCGCGACCACTCCTGGGGACGGCGGCACTGGAGCGGTGTGCAGCACTGGAAGTGGCTCGCCGCCGGCACCCCGTCCGGTAGGGAGCTCAACGCGATGTTTCACATCGCCCGCGGCGAGCTGGGCGTCAACGGCTACGTGCTGCGTGACGGCGAACCGGTGGCGATCGTCGACAGCCGCCACCACGCCACCTACGACAGGGAGATGGGCCAGGAGAGCCTGGAAGCTGAGCTGACCGACGCCCACGGCGGGACAACGCACCTGTGGATGCGGCGCTACGCTATCCTGCACCTGCCCGTCGGCTCCGACACGCTGATGTCCGAGGCTGCCTGCCAGGTGACCATCGACGGCGAGGCCGGCGCCGGGCAGTTCGAGACGCTGTGGCCCCGCGGCTACCTGAAGCGGCTGGTCGACGCGCAGTGAGCGCATCCTCCGAGACCGCCCCGCCCGCCGAGACCATCGGGGCCGCTCTGCCCGCCGGGGCCGCCCCGTCCGTCGAGGGCGCGCCGCCCTTCGACACCGCGCGGCTCGAGGCCTACCTGCGCGACCGCGGGCTGGTCAGCGGGCCGATCACGCTGCGGCGCATCGGTGAGGGCCACTCCAACCTGACCTACCTGGTGTCCGACGGCGAGCGCCGGGTGGTGGTGCGCCGGCCACCGCCACCGCCGATCCCGCCGGGCGGCCACGACGTCGTCCGCGAGGCGCGGGTGCAGCGGGCGCTGTGGGACGAGCCGGTCCCGGTGCCGCGGATCCTCGCCGTCGAGGAGTCCACCGCGGTGATCGGCGCGCCGTTCTACGTCATGGCACATGTCGCCGGGATCGTCGCCACCACCCGCACGCCACCGGCGCTCGACACGCCGGCCGGCAGGCGCGCGGTCGGTGAGGCGCTCGTCGACACGCTCGCCGCGCTGCACCGCGTCGACCACGCAGCCGCGGGCCTCGGGGATTTCGGGCGGCCCTCCGGCGACGTCACGCGTCACCTGCGGCGCTTCGCGCGGATCGTCGACCCCGACGGGCACGGCCTGCCGGGGGAGCTCGGCGCGCTGCTGGACTGGCTGGTGGACGACCCGCCGGNCTGGTGGACGACCCGCCGGCGCCGGCCGCGCCGACGATCGTCCACGGCGACTTCCGGCTGGGCAACGTCATGCTCGCAGCCGACCCGCCCGCCCGGCTGGTCGCCGTGCTCGACTGGGAGCTGGCGACGATCGGCGACCCGCTGCGCGACGTCGGCTACCTGCTGGCCACCTACGCGGTGCCCGGCGAGCCACCGCACGCGCTGACCGAGATGAGCGCGGCGACCCTCGCCGACGGCTACCCCTCCCACGCCGAGCTGGCCGCCCGCTACGCGGCCGCCACCGGCACCGAGGTGTCCAACGTCGACTGGTACACGGCGATGGCGCTGTGGAAGCTCGCCGTCCTGTTCGAGTACCAACGCCGCCGGGTGGCCGACGGGATCGGCGACGCCTACTACTTCCGGCCCGGCCTCGTCGAGGGCTTCCTCGCCGCGGCCCGGCCCCTCACGACAGGAGCGAACCTGTGATCGCCTTACCCGTCGGAACCGGCATCGAGGCGTTCGCCTGCCGGGGCCGCGGCCGCGCCGAGCGCCGCGAAGCCTTCACCCGGCCGCGCCGCGGCCTTTCGAACCTCACCAACGTCTCGGACGTCACCAACGGGATGCGCGGGGTGCCGGCGACCTGGGCGGTGAAATGAGCCAGGCGGCGGACAAGGTCCTCTACGAGAAGAAGGGGCCGATCGCGTACGTCACACTGAACCGGCCCGAGAAGCACAACGCGATCGATCCCGATGCCAACGAACGCCTGCGGGAGATCTGGACGGACTTCCGTGACGACGAGGAGATCCGCCTGGCGATCCTCACCGGCGCCGGGGACAAGGCGTTCTGCGCCGGGGCGGACCTGTCGACGATGGTCGGGCACTGGACGGGCGCCGGGCCGAGCCTCGGCCGCGAGGCGCTGCCCAGGGGCTTCGCTGGCGGGATCACCCGCGGGCTGCACCGCACGAAGAAGCCCGTCATCGCCGCGCTGAACGGCTACGTCATCGGCGGCGGCCTGGAGCTCGCGCTGGCCTGCGACATCCGCGTCGCCGCCGAGCACTGCGTGTTCGGCTCGTTCGAGCTACGCCGCGGGATGCACCCCGCCGACGGCGGCATCGTGCGCCTGGTGAACATCTGCGGCGCGGGGATCGCGCTCGAGTTGGAGCTGACCGGCGAGCCGATCGACGCCCGGCGGGCGTTGCAGTGCAACCTCGTCTCCCGGGTCGTGCCCGCCGGCGAGCTGATGGCCTGCGCGGAGGACCTCGCGGCAAAGATCCTGCGCAACCCGCAGCGCGCCGTGGAGTCGGCGAAGGACACGATCCTCGAAGTCATCGGGCGGCCGCTGGAGGACCAGCTCCGCATCGAAGCGCTCTACGGCTATTCGATCATGGATAATCCGGAGATCGACGCCGAGCGCAAGCGCTTCCTCGCCGAAGGCGACCCGCGATGACCGGCCGCTCCGCCGCCGGCAGCCACCCCGCCGCGTTCGCCGGGCGCATACAGGAGCAGTCGTGACTGAAGCGGTCAACATCGGCCTGTCGGTCTTCAGCGACGACCTCGCGCGGTACCCGGCGCCCGAACGCCGCCGGCTGCTGGGGCTGGCGGCCGAGGTCGGACTGCAGCACCTGCACTGCGGCGACCACGTGAGCTTCCACGGCGGCTACGGCTGGGACGGTCTGACCAACGCCACGATGCTGCTCAACCTGCAGGACACGCTGCCCGTACACGTCGGCATCTACCAGTTGCCGCTGCGCCACCCGACCACGGTTACCCGGCAGCTGTCGACCCTGTGCGAGATGCACCCGGGCCGGCTCGTGCTCGGCGTCGGCGTCGGCGGCGACGACCGCAAGGAGATGGAGGTCTGCGGCGTCGACCCGCGCACGCGCGGCAAGCGGATGGACGAGAGCCTGCAGATCATCCGCCGTCAGATGACCGGCGAGGCCGTGACGTTCGTCGGCGAGATCTTCAACCTGGTCGACGCGGCGGTGCACCCGGCGACCGACCCGCCCGTGCCGCTGCTCGTCGGCGGTCGCGGCGACGCGGCCCTGCGCCGGACCGCCAGCCTCGGCGACGGCTGGCTGGCCATCTGGGCCTCCCCCCGGCGGGTGCGCTCCTTCATCGAGCAGGTCGACGAGGAGGCGGCGCGCATCGGCCGCACCGGCATCGCCTGGCGTCACGGCATCATCGTCTGGTGCGAGTTCGGGCCGGACCCCGACCGCGCCGCGCGCCGGCTGGCCGAGAACATGCAGAACGTCTACAAGCTGCCCCGCGAGGCCTTCGAGAAGTGGTCGCCGGCCGGGACGCCCGAGGCCGTCGCCGAGTTCTGCGCCCCGTACCTGGACACCGGGATCACCGACCTGACCTTCATCACCCAGGGTGAGGACCTGGCGGCGTCGATCCAGTCCGCCGCCGAGGTCCGGAAGCTCCTGGGCCTGCCCGCCCCGGTGTGAGCGACGCACCCGGCCCGGTACGAAAGGCGCACCCGGCCTGCCTGGAGATCAACTGCCGGTGGAGCGGTAGTGGCGCAGGCCGGCGCGCCAGGCCGTGGCGGCGAGGGCCAGCAGAACGGCGGCCACCAGCGGGGAGGCGAAACGGAACAGGGACGGCAGGCCCAGCGGGTCGGGCTTGTCGAGCACGTACAGGGCGGGCTGCCAGTTGAGGAACGCCAGTGGGACGAGGAAGGTCAGCAGCCGCATCCCGTCCCGGCCGTAGATCGACATCGGGTACTGGGTCAGGAAACTCCCGCCATAGGTGACCGCGTTCATCGCCTCCGCGGCCTGCTCGACGACGAACTGGAACGCCGCCCCGGCGATCCAGACCGCGCTGAAGATACCGACCCCACAGATGACCATGGTGGCGACGAGCAGGACGCGGCCGGCCGTCCAGGGCACATTCAGCCCCGCGAGGGACAGTCCGAGAACACCGACGCCCTGGACGATCCCGCCGAGGCGGCGGGGGGAGAAACCGTCCGTGGCGACCTGCACGAGCAGCCCGACCGGCCGGACCAGCATCACGTCGAGGCTGCCGTCCCGGATGCGTTCGCCGACCCGTTCCAGCGTCCCGAACAGCATGTTGGACACGGCAAAGGCGGTGCAGGACGTCCCGAAGAGGAAACCCACCTCGGCAAGGCCGAAACCGGCCAGGTGCGGCACGCGGGTGAACAGCACGCCGATCACCGCGATGTCCAGCCCGGTCGCCAGGAACTGCCCGACGGCCAGCAGCAGCACCGAGGCGCGGTACTGCCAGGCGACCCGCGTCCAGGCCCCCGCGAACAGCAGATAGTGCCGCACCGCTTCGTACCGGCGGCCCCGGTTGTGCCGTTTGTGGCCGGGGCGGGTCGCGCTGTTGTCAGCCACCCTGGACGACCAGCTTCCGGGTGGCGTGGGCGGTGAGCGCGCGGCCGGCCGCGAGGAGCACGACGGCCCAGCCCACCTGGAACGCGATCGCCGCGACCAGCGATGCACCTGTCCGGTTGCCGAGCAGGACGTCCGCCGGCACCTGCATCATCGCGGCGAAGGGCAGCGCCTCGGCAAGGTCCCGCAGCACCCCCGGCATGATCGTCAGGGGCATGGAGATACCGGAGAAGAACACCGTGAACAGGGTGTAGGCGCTTTCCAGCCCCCGCTGGTCGAGCAGCCAGAAGGTCGCGAGCGCGATCAGATAGCGCAGCCCGAAACTGACCAGGAAACCCAGAACCACGGACACGGCGAACAGCCCCCACACGGCGGCGGCACCCCACACCCCGGCGGCGGTCGTGCCCGCGGCGGCGGCCGGGCTCGCGGGTGTCGGCAGGCGCAGATCGAACAGGAGGGCCGCGACCAGCATGGGCGGCAACCCCCGGGTGAGCAGCTGGATGGCGGCGCGCCCGGCGTCGTCCGCCAGCCACCAGGTCTGGAAGCCCACCGGCCGGGCCATGTCCATTGCCACGGCGCCGGAACGGATGCGTTCGGGCAGGTCGATGCCGCCGCCGAACAGCGCCATCGACGTGATCAGCCCCTGCCCGAGGAAGACGAACGTCACGACGCCGCTGGTGTCGTACCCGCCAAGACCGGGCCGCTGGTGCCACACCTGGAGCAGGACGTAGGCACGGATGATCCCGAACACGGTGTTGGTGAACACGCCCGCGGCCGTGGCGGCCCGATAACCGGCATACCGCCGAGCGCTGTACCGGGCGACCGCAAGGTAGGTACCGACGCCCCCTCTCACCGCGACGCCACTGTCGATAATGCCGCTGCCGGTGATGCCACGGTCACGGATTCCTCGCGCCCGAGGATTCCTCGATGTCCGGGGAACTCGCAGCGTCCAAGGTGCTCACGATGCCTGAGGTGTTCATGGTGCCTGCGGTGCCTGCGGCGTCCATGGTGCCCGAGGTGTACAGCCGGGCGATGATCTCCTCGATCGCCGGTTCGCGGATGGACAGGTCGACCAGCGGATACCGGTCGGCCACGGCGGCGACCAGCGGCGCCGCGCTCTCGCCCGCCGGGAACGCCAGCCACTGGCGGGGNNNNCCAGCCACTGGCGGGGCCCGTCCACCTCGACCACCCGGGTACCGGCCACGTCGATCGGCGGCCGCGGCTCGGCCAGGTCGACGACCAGGACGCGCTCCCCGCCGATCTGGGCGCGCAGGTCCGCCAGCCGCCCGTCGAAACCGAGCCGGCCGTGGTCGATGACGAGCACCCGCGGGCACATCTGCTCGATGTCGGTCATGTCGTGGGTGGTGAGCATGATGGTGGTCCCGCGCTCCCGGTTGAGCGCGGTGAGGAAGCCGCGTACGGCGGCCTTGGAGACGACGTCGAGACCGATCGTCGGCTCGTCCAGATACACGATCTCCGGATCGTGCAGCAGCGCGGCCGTGAGATCACCGCGCATACGCTGACCGAGCGAGAGTTGCCGGACGGGTGTGTCAAGAAAAGAGGCGAGCTGTAACAGCTCGACAAAGTGGTCAAGGTTTTCCTGATACCGCCCCGCCGGGATTCGGTAGATACGCCGGAGCAGATCGAAGCTGTCCCGTAACGGCAGATCCCACCACAGCGTCGTACGCTGCCCGAAAACCACTCCCAGTCGACGCGCCAGTTCCGTGCGCTGTCGGGACGGGTCAAGACCGCAGACCCGAATGCGCCCGGCGCTGGGCACCAGAATTCCGATCAGCATCTTGATCGTCGTGGATTTCCCGGCCCCGTTCGGCCCCAGATACCCGACCATCTCCCCGGCGTCGACCTGAAAGGTCAGGTCACTCACGGCGGCAACGTCCACCCGCTCCCGCCGCGCCCGCCCGGCCCTGCGCCGCACCACAAAGGTCTTCCCAACCCCGTCCACCTCAATAACAGGCCCGGACCCCACACCCCTGCCCGCAGCCCCCACACCCGTGCCCACCGCCCGCCCGTCTACACCGAGATCACCCAGGCCATCCCCGCCGCCCCACCCACCCGGCGCGGCTGCCGACGAGGGAAAGACGGTAGTCACAACTGATCATAATACCGCCTCGCCCAGCCGCCCCCGGCAACGGCCACCATCACGGGCGGCACCGCCTACCGTGTTTGGCCCGAGCCCCACAACCAGATTCTCTCCTGTTCGCGGGAAATACGGATCGGCGCCACCCTTATATGGCTCGAGCGATTGCAGTCCGATTCGTTTTTTCCCACACGAAGACAGCATCTTGGGGCTTCAAGACGAAAGAAACACCCGTTTCAATCCGACTCGGCTTCTGCCCGCGCGGGGACGGCAAGTACCGGAAGAGGACATTGGGGATGGCGGTTGTTGCAATCCGACTCGGATTTTGCCTGCGCGGGGACCCTACCACAGTTTTCACCCCCGCTGACCTGCGACGATGCAAGATCGTTTCAGAACCTCCGGGAGGGGCCGTGGATAACCGGGCCAAAATCCATGATCGATAACGTTTGTGCAGGTCAGCGAGATGTCGATGTTTTCCAGAACCTTCCCCGATCCGCGGCGTGTTGGAGGTTCTGGGCGACGATCAAGGTTGTGTGGTTTGACGGGCAGCCGCATCGTGTGCTGCTCGGCTGGCCGTGCGCGGTGCCGGCGGGCCCGTGGAGCCTCCCTTGGGACTGCGCTCCAGGCCCCGCCCCTCCCGACCGACCAGAGGGCGCGCCTGTGACCTGGCCATCGACACCACCTCCTGCCCGGGTACCGACGACTGTTCCCGCTCGACGCTCTACGAGCTGTGGGTGGACGGCAGATGCGTGACGCAGGCGGAGAAGCCCGGTGGCGCCTTTCGACGGTTGGTCCATGGCGTCTTTATCCGCTGGCGGAATGGATCACCGCCAACTGGTGGCCGCTGGCTGACACAGGGCACATTCGTCCCTCGGCTACCAGGCCCATATCCTGGACATGGTTCAACCTGCGTTGCTGCCAACTCCGTGTGGTCGTTGCCAGGCGGTCTGGACCGGCTGCCGTTAGCATGGCTACGTGGCCTTCGAGCGGATCACCGTTGACCCGGCGCGGATGGGCGGTCTGCCCTGCATCAGGGGCATGCGGGTCACGGTCAGCGCTGTGGTCGGGCAGCTCGCGGCGGGCCGTACCATCGACGAGATCCTGGCGGACTACCCCTATCTCGAGCGCGCCGACGTCCTGGCCGCGTTGGAGTATGCCGCCGCGGCGGTGAGTGAACGTGAGCTGCCGCTTGCCAAACCCGCATGAGGGTTCTGGTCGACGCCAACCTGTCTCCCCGGGTGGCCGCGGCCCTGCGGAAGGCCGGATACGAAGCCAGCCACGTCGTCGACGTTGAACTTGGCACAGCGACCGACGTCGACATCGTCACGTGGGCGACCGAGCACGACCACATCATCATCTCCAGCGACAGCGACTTCAGCGCGATCCTTGCGCGGCAGCGCCGGGCAGCGCCATCCTTCGTGCTGTTGCGGCATCTGAACGGTCTGACGCCTGACCAGCAGGCTGACCTGCTGCTCGCCAATCTCCCGCAGGTGGAAGACGATCTTACGGCAGGCGCGGTCGTCACGCTGCTGCGGGACCGGATACGGGTGCGCTTCCTACCCTTCCGTACCAGTTGACTTCGCTACCCACCAGATCTACGGAACGCATGCTCGACCACGATATGTGACGCCCGTCCCAGTGTCGACCTCAGAATGCTCCGGGCTCGGCGCCGCGACACATGACCTTGTCCGCGTCCGGCATGACGCGAATCCTGTCCGCAGCCATCCGCACAGGCCATGATCGGCGCGAGTTTGTCGTTGTGTACGCTTTTTGGCCGCATCGGCGTACGCAATGGCAAAGTCGCGCCGATCTTCTCTGATGGCCAGCATCCATCGACGCGTGCCGCTGTTCGCGGAGATATGTATACAACAACAAAGTAGTTTGGATCATGGCCTGTGCGGGTGATGATGGACGGGATTCGCGGTACTTGACCGGTGCCCTGGGGGCGGAACCCGTTGAGAGCACCACGCGAGACACCTGAACGCGGCACTGACGCGAGGCCCGTAGGTGGAAAACGTCATCACAACAACGTTTTCCACCTACCGCTTCCGCGCCTGTAGGTGGAAAGGGTCGTCAGGACAGCGCTTTCTACCTACGAGTGGCAGGTGCCGGCCGTGGTCGGGGTGGTTTCCGGCGTCATGACGCCCCTCGGATGGATGTCCGGGGTCGGCGTTGAGGGTGTGGGCGTGGTCGAGTGCGCCGGTGAGGGTGAGCCGCGGGGCTTGCCTCACTGGTCGTCAACGATTTTTGTGTGGACGAGGAAGCGCCTGGGAAGAGCAGGAGGCTTTCCATCTGGAGCGGCCACAGTGGTCGTGGGGCTGGATGGCGTTCGAACGGATCACCGTTGACCCGGCGCGGATGGGTGCCCTGCCCTGGACCAGGGGTATGTGGGTCACGGTCAGTGCTGTGGTCGGGCAGCTCACGGCGGGCCGTACCGTCGACGAGGTCCTGGCGGACCACCCCTGTCCTGAGCGCGTTGACGTCCTGGCCGCGTTGGGGTGTGCAGCCGCGGCGGTGTGAGTGGGCCTGAGCCGGTGACGCATCGTCCGGAGATCGGCCCGGCCAGGTGTCGCGATGCCATCGAGCAGGGGGCTGTCAGCGTGGGACGGGCTGGGCGGTCTGGGTGGGCTGGGGGGTTTGGAGCGCTTCGGGTGCCTGGCGGGCTCGGGCGCGCTGGGAGACGGTGTGGACGGTGGCGGCGGCGATCATCGTTGCGATGCCGCCGAACCACAGCCCGGCGCGGGCGTTGAGCCGGTCCGAGAGGAAGCCGACCCACAGGGAGCCGAGCGGCGTCGATCCGATCATGATGGTCGTGTAGACGGACATCACCCGTCCCCGGAAGGCCGGATCGCTGCCCAGCTGGATGCGATGGTTCGCGGCCTGGGCAAAGAAGATCGCCCCGAACCCGGTGGCGAACAGGCCCACCGCGGCGGTCGCGAACGTCGGGGCCCAGCCGGTCAGCGTCATCACCAGACCGAGGCCGAACGCTCCGCCGGTCACCAGCCCGGCCGCCGGCCGGCCGCGCCGCCCGGTCGTCACCAGCGCCGAGAGCAGCGAACCGGCGGCGAACGCGGTGGTGAGCAGCCCGAACGCCGCCGCGTCGGTGTGGAACACCGTCCTGGCCAGCAGCGGCAGCGTGAGCTGGAAGTTCATCGCGCACAGGCCGACGGCGGCGACCAGCGCCAGCGGCAGCGGCAGCGGCAGATCCTGACGGGACGCGAGGTAGCGCAGCCCGTCCACGATCCGCGTGCCCGTGGCCGGCCGGGTGACCCGGTGCAGCTCCGCGGGCCGCATCATGCGCAGGCCCACCACGGTGCCCAGGTAGCTCACCGCGTTGACCACCATCACCGGGCCGGTGCCGAACGCGGCGATCAGCAGGCCGGCGAGCGCCGGCCCGGCCACCCGGGCGACGTTGAAGTACGCGGCGCTCAGCGCCGAGGCGTTCGGCAGCAGCTCGGGGCCGACCATCTCACTGACGAACGCCAGCCGGGTTGGCATCTCGACGGCGTTCACCACGCCCAGCGCCAGCGCGAACAGCTGGATGTGCCACAGCGCGACACCATCGGTGAGCACCAGCACGGCGAGCCCGAGTGCCAGCATCCCGGAGACGAGGTTGGCGACGGTGAGCAGCAGCCGTTTGTCGTACCGGTCGGCGAGCCGGCCGCCGAGCAGCGTCAGCAGCAGTGACGGGGTGAACTGCAGCGCGGTCACGATACCGAGTGCGCTCGCGGAGTCGTCGGTCAGCTCGAGCACCAGCCAGTCCTGGGCGACGACCATCATCCACGTCCCCGCGACCGACAGGAGCTGGCCGGACGCGAAGAGCCGGAAGTTGCGCACGGACAGGGAACGGAACGGGTTCACGGTCCTCCTCATCCGCCGGTGGTCGACGCATCCCCGCCTCTGCCCGGGGACGCGCGGCCCGACCGGTGGCCCTTGGCCTGACGCAACAAGCATCTCTCGCCGAGGGCTGATCCGGTCGGGACATTGCGCCCGGCGCGGTGCGGAAACAGCCGCACCACCAGGGGCAGTGCCATCTGGGCTCCGAACGGGGCAGTGCCAGTTGGGCCCCGAACGGGGCAGTGCCAGCTGGGCCGGCCACGGAAGCATGCGGCACAACTGGTCCGGTTCGTCCCAAGAAGCCCGTGCTTCTTCGACCTGACCGTGGTGGGTGCGCCGCTCGGTGGGCACGGATCGTGGCTGGAGCTTTCGGATGGAGTGGCAGTCGCTTATCGTGCCGGTGAGGAGGAGTGCCGTTCGGGTCACAGGATGCTACTTCCAGTGACGAGCGCTGGGGCTGGGCTGTCGCCGTGTTTCTGACGTTTTTCGATAAGTGTCATTTTTCCGTGAATGTCAGTGGACCGTTTCGGACCCAGGTACGAACGGTTCGTGGCGAAACCGATGTCGTCACGCCACCGGCGATCGTGCCGCTCCGGCGCCGCCCGGCACAGAGCCCAGCTTGGTCAAGGAGGAAGAGCATGACAGAACGGACAGTATTCTCACAGGGAGTGACCGCGCCCCGGGCGGGCACCTACCGTGTCGATCCGGCCCGGTCCACCGTGCGTTTCACCACGCGTGGGCTGTTCGGCCTGATCAAGGTGGTCGGGACCCTGGCCGTCCGGGAGGGTTCGATCGTCGTCGCCGACCCGCTGGACAAGTCCACCGTGCGTGCCGTGGTCGACGCGACCAGCCTGGACACCGCCAGCAGCACCCGGGACAAGCATCTGCGGGAGCCGGGCTTCCTGGACGTTGAGACCTACCCGGACATCACCTTCGTCTCCGAACGGCTAGTGGAATCCTCGGGCAGCTGGACCCTTTCCGGCACCCTGACGGTGCAGCGGGTCTCCCGCCCGGTGGAACTGACCATCACGGCGGCCGAGCCGACCAACGGCGAGGTGCGCTTCCAGGCCATCGCGCGAACCGACCGGCATGCGTTCGGCATCAGCAAGGGCAAGGGCGCGGTCGCCCGATACCAGGCGATCGACCTCGACATCGTGGCCGTACTGCAGTAACCGGGCTGTGGTACCTGGGCTGCGGTAACCGGAGACTGCGGTAACCGGCCAGACCGCTGTCGCGAGCCCGGCCGGGCACCACCCGCGCCGGCGACGCCCGCACCGGCGGCACCGCCGGACACCCGCCGACCGGGGGACCCGTAGGGTGTGCGGTGTGGCGCTGATCCTTCTTCCTGCCGTGGACGTCGCCGACGGCCGTGCCGTCCGGCTCGTCCAGGGCAGGGCCGGTTCCGAGACCTCCTACGGCGATCCCCGCGAGGCCGCGCTGGCCTGGCAGCGCGACGGCGCCGAGTGGATTCATCTTGTCGACCTCGACGCGGCCTTCGGCCGGGGCTCGAACCGTGACCTGATCGCCGAGGTGGTGCGGTCGGTCGACGTGGCCGTGGAGCTCTCCGGCGGGATCCGCGACGACGACTCCCTGGACGCGGCGCTGGCGACCGGCGCGGCCCGGGTGAACATCGGCACGGCCGCGCTGGAGAACCCCGACTGGGTGCGCGCGGCGATCGACCGGGTCGGCGACCGGATCGCCGTCGGCCTCGACGTCCGCGGCACCACCCTGTCCGCCCGCGGCTGGACCCGCGACGGCGGCGAGCTGTTCGACGTCCTCGCCCGGCTGGACGCCGACGGCTGCGCCCGCTACGTGGTCACCGACGTCCACCGGGACGGCACCCTCACCGGGCCCAACCTCGACCTGCTGCGTACCGTCACCGCCGCCACGTCCCGGCCGGTGGTCGCCAGCGGCGGGGTGTCGTCGCTGGACGACCTGGTGGCCATCGCGGGTGTGCCGGGCGTCGAGGGCGCCATCGTCGGCAAGGCGCTCTACGCGGGGGCGTTCACCCTGCCGGAGGCGCTGGCGGCCGCCGGCGGGCCCGCGCGCGTCCAGTGACTGTCGCCGTCCGGGTGATCCCGTGTCTGGACGTCGACGCCGGCCGGGTGGTCAAGGGCGTGAACTTCACCGACCTGCGGGACGCCGGCGACCCGGTGGAGATGGCGAAGCTCTACGACGCCGAGGGCGCCGACGAGCTGACCTTCCTCGACATCACCGCGTCCAGCGGGAACCGTGAGACCACCTATGACGTGGTCCGGCGCACCGCCGAACAGGTCTTCATCCCGCTGACGGTCGGTGGCGGCGTACGCGCGGTCGATGATGTCGACCGGTTGCTGCGCGCCGGCGCCGACAAGGTCGGCATCAACACCGCCGCGGTCGCCCGTCCGGAGCTGGTCCGCGAGTGCGCGCTGCGGTTCGGCAGCCAGTGCATCGTGCTGTCGGTGGACGCCCGCCGGACCCGGGCTGTGGATTCCCCGGGGGGCTCACCGGGCCGCGGCACGCCCCGGTTCGAGGTGACGACCCACGGCGGCCGTACCGGCACGGGCATCGACGCGGTCGCCTGGGCGGCGCGGGCGGTGGAGCTCGGAGCCGGGGAGATCCTGCTCAACTCGATGGACGCCGACGGGACCAGGGACGGCTACGACCTGGAGATGATCGCCGCGGTGCGCGCGGTCGTGGACGTGCCCGTCATCGCCAGCGGCGGGGCGGGACAGCTGGCGGACTTCGCCCCGGCGGTCGCCGCCGGCGCCGACGCGGTGCTCGCCGCGAGCGTTTTTCATTTCGGAGACCTGCGTATCGGCGCGGTCAAGGACGCGCTGCGCGCCGCCGCGGTGCCGGTCCGCTGAACGCGCCGGTCCGGCCGGGTGCGGCGGCCGCTGAACGCACCGGGTCCGTCAGCGGGCAGATCGTGCCGTTGGGGGCGGCGGTTCCGGGCGCGGCGTTTCGCTGAGCGGGCCAGCCCGCTGGGCGCACCGGTTTGCTGGATGTTTGCTGGGCACCCGTCAGCTCACGGCCGTCTGCCGGACACCTCGCGGGTGGACGATGCCGATGTGGGTCAGCCACCACGCGGTAGCCGTTGCGCACAGTAGCTGGCGTATGCGAGCTGACGTACGCCAGATGTCGTGTACGAGTCGTCGTGTGCGCTGTGCGCGCATGGACCGGACGTCACCCGCCGGGCGATGATTGCGTCGGGCGATGATTGCGTCGGGTGACGATTCCGGCGGGTGACGACTTCGGGAGAGTGTGGCGTCGGTCAGAAGACGTTGCGGTGTGCGGCGTTGTCGAGGTGAATGCGTCCCGGCGGTGTCGACCGGGGCCGGCGGCCGTGGTGAGCGCAGCGTCAGCGGTGAGCAGGCCAGCAGTGAGCGGCGCGGCCGTGGTGAGCAGCGGAGGGGAGAACCGTGCCCGAACACGCCCCGAACCACGCGCAGGCAGCCCCGAGCCACGCGAAGGCGCTGACAGCCGCGGAACCGGACATGGTGGCGGCCGCGAGAGCACCGGCGTCCAGGACTTCCGCGCCCACGGCTCCCTCGTCCGCGCCCTCGTCTGCGTCTGCGTCCGCGCATGTGGGCGTTGCCCCCGAAGCGGACGCCCCGGCAACGAACACGGCGGAAGCGGACGTGGACGTGGTGGGGGCGTCGCCTTCCGCGGGCTCGCCCGCCGTCATCCGCCGGGGGCTGGCCATCCTCGGTTCGGGGATCCGGGACGAGCCGGGTACGTTCGTCGTCGCGGTCGTCGGCAGCGGCCTGTTCGGCTTCATGATGGTGACGAGCGCGGTGGTGCTCGGCGAGGTCGTCGACAGGGTCGTGCTGCCGTCCTTCGCGACCGGCCGGGCCGGTGTCGGCGGCCTCGTGCTGGCCGCGGCGGTCCTGTTCACGGTCGGGGTGGGGCGGGCCGTCGGGATGTTCGTACGCCGGCTCGGCGGCGGTGTGATGACCTACCGGTTGCAGGCCGCCTATCGTCGCCGCGTCATCCGGCAGTACCTGCGGCTGCCGCTGTCCTGGCACCAGCGCCATCCGACCGGTCTGTTGCTGTCGAACGCGAACGCCGACGTCGAGGCGAGCTGGGCGCCGGTCATCCCGCTGCCGTTCGCGGTGGGGGTGCTGGGTACGCTGGTCTTCGCCCTGGTGGTGCTGATCGTCACCGACCCGTTGCTCGCCGGTGTGGGATGTGTCGTCTTCCCGGCCTTCGGCGTTGTCAACATCATCTATGGCCGGAAGATCTCCCCGCTGCTCGCCCGCGTCCAGCAGCTGCGGGCGGAGGTCAGCGGGCTCGCGCACGAGTCCTTCGACGGCGCGCTGGTGGTCAAGACGATGGGCCGGGAGGCCGACGAGACGGCCCGGTTCGCCCGCAAGGCGGACGAGCTGCGCGCGGCGATGGTGCGCGCCGGGCAGGTCCGGGGGTTGTTCGACCCGGTGATGGACGCGTTGCCCAACATCGGCGTGCTGGTCGTCCTGCTGGTCGGGACGGCCCGGATCTCCGCGGGCAGCCTGGAGGTCGGGGAGTTGGTGCGGGTCGCCTACCTGTTCACGCTGCTGGCCTTCCCGCTGCGGGCGATCGGCTGGGTGTTCGGCGAGCTGCCCAGGTCGGTCGTCGGTCACCGCCGGGTGAGCACGGTGCTGCGGGCGCGCGACGACCAGTGTTTCGGCTCGACGGCCGTGCCGGGGCGCGCGCCGGTGGCGCTGGCGGTGGACGCCGTCTCCTACGCCTATCCGCGGCCGTTCGCGCGGCGTCCGGCGCTGGAGCGTCCGGCGCTGGAGAAGGTGAGCTTCGAGGTGCCGGCGGGCCGGGTGGTGGCGCTGGTGGGGCGGACCGGCGCGGGCAAGTCGACGCTGGCCGGCCTGCTGGTCAGGCTGTACGACCCCGACACCGGAACGGTCCGGGTGGACGGGGTCGACCTGGCGGAGCTCGCGCGCGACGAGGTCGCCGCGGTGGCGGCCCTCGTCCCTCAGCAGGCGTTCCTGTTCGACGACACCGTCCGCGCCAACGTCGCCCTCGGCCTCGCGGTGGACGACGACGCGGTCCGGGATGCGCTCGCCCGGGCCCAGGCGGACCGTTTCGTCGCCGCGCTGCCCGCCGGGCTGGACACGCAGGTCGGCGAGCGGGGCACGACGCTCTCGGGTGGTCAGCGGCAGCGGATCGCGCTGGCCCGCGCGCTGGTCCGCCGGCCCCGCCTGCTGGTGCTCGACGACGCGACGTCCAGCGTCNCCCGCGGGTCGAGTCGGCGATCGTCGCGGGTCTGCGGGCGCGGGCGGGCGCGTCCACGGTGGTTGTCGTCGCGCACCGGCGGGCGACGATCGAGCTCGCCGACGACGTCGTCTACCTGGAACGGGGACGGATCGCCGGGCGCGGCAGTCATCGTGAACTGATGGTCACCACGCCTGGTTACGCGGCGTTGCTGTCCGCGTATGACCTGGCAGATGTGGACGGCGGCCGGTCCGAGGACGCGGGGCTGCCGGGATGAGCGCGCACCGGTCAGCGACACAGGAGGGCACGGTCGGTGACGTCGGGCTGGCGTGGTGAGCGCCGCCGTCGTGCCCACACCTCGTGATCCAGGCGGTGATCCGGGCTGGGAGCCGGGCGGTGATCCGGCGCAGGCCCCGGCGCAGGCGCGGACAGCGGCCCCGCCCCCGCGGTCCCGGGAGTCGCTGTGGGCCACGGTGGGCCGGATCCGCCGGCTCGCGCCGGAGCTCACCGCCGGCCTGCCCGTGACACTGGCCCTTGCCGCGGTCGCGACCGTGGGACGGGTGGTGATCCCGATCGCCGTCCAGCAGACCGTCGACCGTGGCCTGCTGGCCGGCCGGCCGGACCCTGCCGTGGTGCGCCACGCGGTGGTGGCCGCGGCCGTGGCGATCGTGGTGACGGCGCTGGCGGCCTACCGGATGAACGTCCGGCTGTACCGGGCGTCGGAGGCGGCCCTGGCGACCATGCGGGTGCGGGCGTTCCGGCACATCCACGAGATGTCCGTGCTGGCCCAGGCGCGGCAGCGGCGCGGGACGCTGACCTCCCGGGTGACCAGCGACGTCGACCAGATGTCGCAGTTCCTGCAGTTCGGCGGCATGGTGCTGCTGCTCTCCGCCGGGCAGATGATGGTCGCGACCGCGCTGATGGCGGTGTACTCCTGGCTGCTGACCATCGTCGTCTACGCCTGTTTCGTCCCGATGGCCGTGGTGGTGTGGCGCTTCCAGTCGCGGGTCGCCAGGCGGTACCTGACCGTGCGGGAACGGGTCGGGGACATGCTGGGCGCGATCTCGGAGTCGGTGGTCGGCGCGGCGGTGGTGCGCGCCTACGGCGTCCAGGCGCGCACGGCGGCCCGGGTGGACACCGCCGTCGACCGGTACCGCTCGGCGCAGACGGCCGCGCAGCGCCTGGTCGCCATGGTCTTCTCCGCCGGGGAGCTGGTGGCGGCGGGCGCCACCGGCGCGGTGGTGGTCGGCGGGGTGCTGCTCGGGGTGGGCGGCCATCTCAGCGCCGGGCGGCTGGTGGCCTTCCTCTTCCTGGTGACGCTGTTCGTGGTGCCGTTGCAGACGCTGACCGAGATGCTCAACGAGGGCGCGGGCGCCCTCGCCGGCCTGCGCCGCGTCCTGGACGTGCTGGACACCCCCCGCGACGTGCCCGACCCCGGCCCGGACGGGCGTCAGCTGCCCGCCGGCCCGCTGTCGGTGTGCTTCGAGCGGGTCTCGTTCGCCTATCCGGGCGGCCCGCCCGTGCTGTGCGGCGTCGACCTGTGGATCGCGGCCGGCAGCCGGGTCGCGGTGGTCGGCGAGACCGGGTCGGGCAAGACCACGCTCGCCAGGTTGCTCGTCCGCCTGACGGATCCGACCGCCGGCCAGGTGCTCGTCGCCGGGGTACCGCTGGCGCGGGTGCGGTTCGCCGCGCTGCGCCGGCGGGTCGTGATGCTCCCGCAGGAGGGGTTCCTCTTCGACGCGAGCATCGCCGACAACGTCCGCTACGGACGCCCGGATGCCACTGACAGTGATGTCAAGGACGCGTTCGATGCGCTGGGGCTCGCCGACTGGATCAGCGGGTTCACCGACGGTGTGCGGACCCGCGTCGGTGAGCGCGGCGGCCTGCTGGCCGCGGGCGAGCGCCAGCTGGTGGCGCTCGCCCGCGCCCAGGTCGCCGCTCCGGACCTGCTCGTCCTCGACGAGGCGACGTCGGCGGTGGATCCGGCGACCGAGGTGCGGCTGGCCGGCGCGCTGCGCGAGATCACCCGTGGGCGGACGTCGGTCACGATCGCCCACCGGCTGTCCACGGCCGAGTCCGCGGACCTCGTCGTCGTCGTCGACGCCGGCCGGATCGTCCAACAGGGCACCCACGCGGAGCTGGTCGTACTCCCCGGCGTGTACCAGCGGCTGCACGCCTCGTGGGCCGCCGGTACCGGCGGCCCG
>NZ_JWIO01000004.1:151982-154295 GCF_001017755.1 Protofrankia coriariae | reverse complement strand
GGCCCGCCAGGCCACGCCCGGGGCGGTGCGGTGGGGCGCGGCCACCAGCGGGTCCGGCTGGTGTCGTCCCGTTGCGTCTCCGGCGTCTCCTGGCTGCCTTGGCGCTGGCCTGGCTGGCCTGGCTGGTTACCGGGCAGATGGCTGCCGGACAGATCGGCATGCTTCGCTCATCGGGTATGCCGGGCCGTCGGGCGCGGCACAATGAGCTCGTGCCCGCCCCATCCCCCCAGCTGGACCCCGCGATCGCAGACCGGCTCAAACGTGACGCCGCCGGCCTGTTCCCGGCGGTCGCCCAGCAGTACGACACCGGCGAGGTGCTGATGGTTGGCTGGATGGACGACGAGGCCCTGCGCCGGACGCTGACCACCGGACGGGCCACCTACTGGAGCCGCAGCCGCCGGGAGTACTGGGTCAAGGGGGACACCAGCGGCAACCTGCAACTGGTCCGCTCGGTGTCGCTGGACTGCGACGGGGACACCGTCCTGGTCCAGGTCGACCAGATGGGACCGGCCTGCCACACCGGCAGCCGGAGCTGTTTCGACGGCCGGACGCTGCCGGCCACCGTCATCGATCCGCCCATCGATCCGGCGCAGGCGCGCGACGCCCGGCGCGCGGGCGTCGCCGAAGAACCCGCGAGGGGAGCACAGCCGTGACCACAGGGGAGATCAGCCCCGGCCGCTCGCGGTTCCACGAGCTGGCCGCCGAGTACCCGGTGGTCGCGGTGACCCGCAGCCTGCTCGCCGACGGCGAGACCCCGGTCGGGATCTACCGCAAGCTCGCCGGCGGCCCCGGCACGTTTCTGCTGGAGTCGGCCGAGAACGGCGAGGCATGGTCGCGGTATTCGTTCGTGGGCGTCCGGGCCGCGGCCACCCTCACCGAACGTGACGGATCGGCGGTCTGGCTGGCCGGTGACCCCCCGCCGGGGCTGCCCACCGGCGGCGACCCGCTGGAGATCCTGCGGGCGGCGCAGGCGACGTTGCGCGCACCCCGGCTGCCCGACGGCCCGCCGCTGACCGGCGGACTGGTGGGCTACCTGTCGTACGACATCATCCGACGGGTGGAACGGCTGCCCTCGACCGCCGTGGACGATCTGGGCATGGCCGAGCTGCGCATGATGCTCACGGCCGACCTGGCCGTCTTCGACCACCGGGACTGCTCCTGCCTGCTGATCGCCAACGTGTTCACCCGCGGCGGCGGCGATCTGGACGCGGCCTACGACGACGCCCTGCACCGGCTCGAGGTCATGACGGCCGGCCTGTGCAAGTCGACCGAGCCGACCGTGGCCAGCACCGGGGTGCCGGCGAAGCTGTCGATCGCGGACTTCGTCTCGGCAACCCCACCGGAGCGTTTCGAGGCGTCCGTCGAGACCGCCATCGAGGAGATCCGGGCCGGCGAGTGCTTCCAGATCGTGGTCTCCCAGCGCTTCGAGCGGCGGACGACGGCCGCCGCCCTGGACATCTACCGGGTGCTGCGGGCGTCCAACCCGAGCCCGTACATGTACCTGCTGCGCTTTGACGACCATGACGTGATCGGCTCCTCGCCGGAGGCGCACGTGACGGTGACCGGGCGCCGCGCCCTGCTGCACCCGATCGCCGGCAGCCGGCCCCGCGGTGCCACCCCGGAGGCGGACGCCGAGCTCGCCACGCAACTGCTCGCCGACCCCAAGGAACGGTCCGAACACGTGATGCTCGTCGACCTGGTCCGCAACGACCTGGGCCGGGTCTGCGAGCCGGGGTCGGTGCGGGTGGTCGAGTTCGCCGCCGTCGAACGGTTCTCGCAGATCATGCACATCGTCTCGACGGTGACTGGCGAGGTCGCCGCGGACCGCTCGGCCGTGGATGTCCTCACGGCGACCTTCCCCGCCGGGACCCTCACCGGCGCGCCGAAGGTGCGCGCGATGGAGATCATCGAGAGCCTCGAGCCCACCCGCCGGGGCCTGTACGGGGGCGTGGTCGGCTACCTGGACTTCGGCGGTGACCTGGACACCGCGATCGCCATCCGCACCGCCGTGTTGCGCGACGGCGTCGCCTACGTGCAGGCCGGCGCGGGTATCGTCGCCGACTCCGTCCCCGCGGCCGAGAACGACGAGAGCCGCACCAAGGCGGCGGCGGTGCTGCGGGCGATCGAGATCGCCGAGTCGCTGCGTCCGCCGACATGACCGGGGGAGCACCACCGCGGACGCCGTCCGCGACCGCCGGTGAGCACCGCGACGACGGCACCCGCGCGGCCCACGACACCACGGCTCCCGGTGCTCCCGGTGCTCCCGGTGCTCCCGCGGACCGTGACGCGTCCGCGGCCGGGGGTGGACAGGCC
>NZ_JWIO01000004.1:129069-151929 GCF_001017755.1 Protofrankia coriariae | reverse complement strand
GAGCCGGTGGCGGCCGCGGCGCCGCTTGCCGCCAGCCTGAGCGGCTCCGAACTTGCCCCGGCCCTCGCCGGGCTGGGCCTGGTGGGGCTCGCCGGGGTGGTGGCGATCGCCGCGACCAGGCGTGCCGGCCGGGTGGTCGTCGGCGTGCTCGTCCTGCTCGCCGGAGTGGCGGCCGCCGTCGTCGCCGGCCGGATCGCGGCCGATCCCCTCTCGGCGGCACGGGCCACCGCGCGGGTGCGTGACCTTGCCCCCGGCGCCACCGCCGACCTGCGGGACCTGCGGCGCACCGCCGCGCCATGGCTGGCCNNNNCCGCCGCGCCATGGCTGGCCGCCACCGGCGGCGTGCTCCTCGCCGGCGGCGGGCTGCTCGTCGCGCTGCGCGGGCGCACCTGGTCGGCGCTGTCCGCCCGCTACCGAAGCCCGGCGGCCCGGCCGGTCGATGCCTGGGAGGCCATCGACCGCGGCGACGACCCGACCTGATCCCGGCCCCGGCCTGATCCCGGGTCTGGCCCGATCCGGGCCCGATCCGGCCGCGTGGTGGGCTGGGCTCGGGCTCCGCCCGGTGGGCCGGTGCGGTGCCGGGGCGGACCGGCCGGGTGCGCCGTAGAGGGCGCCGCGGCGGATCGCTGGTGGGCCGGCAACCGGTCGGCGGTGGGCGGACTGCCGAGTGTCGGCTACTTTACGGTCGGCAGCAGTCTCTCCAGGTAGCCAACAAACAGACAATCACGGTACGTGGGCATGGCGTCCGCGTATCCGATGTGCAAAGGTTTTTCGGCTCCCTCGTTTCACCGCCGCCGGGCCTGTGTCAACCGGTGAGCAACCGGCGGATGTGAGCATGCGAGCCCTTCGGCGGGGGGCGGATGCCTGTCGCACACGCCTGGCCTAACATCGGCGCCATGGCCGAGACAGCCACGGGCACAGATCGATGAGCGTTCTCGACGACATCCTTGACGGGGTCCGTGCGGACCTCGCCGAACGGGAGGTCGCGACCCCCCTGGCAGCGCTGAAACGACGCGTCGAGCGCGTTCCCGATCCCAGGGACGCGCTGGCGGCGCTGCGCAGCCGGGCAGTCGCGGTGATCGCCGAGGTCAAGCGCCGTTCCCCGTCCAAGGGCGAGCTCGCCACGATCGCCGACCCGGCGGAGCTGGCGGCCCAGTTCGAGACGGCGGGCGCGGCGGCGATCAGCGTCCTGACCGAGCGGCACCGGTTCGGCGGGTCGCTGGCCGACCTGGACGCCGTGCGCGTCGCGGTGGACGTGCCCCTCCTGCGCAAGGATTTTGTGATCTCCCCCTACCAGGTCTTCGAGGCGCGGGCGCACGGCGCCGACATCGTCCTGCTGATCGTGGCGGCGTTGGAGCAGCCCCGGCTGATCGGCCTGCTCGAACGGGTCGAGTCGCTGGGTATGACCGCCCTGGTCGAGGTGCACGACGAGCAGGAGGTCACGCGGGCGGTCGACGCGGGAGCCCGGCTGATCGGCGTCAACGCGCGTGACCTGCGGACGCTGGACGTCGACCGCGACACCTTCGCCCGGCTGGCGCCGCTGCTGCCGCCAGGGGTGCTCAAGGTCGCCGAGTCCGGTGTGCGCGGGCCGCACGACCTGCTCGCCTACGCCGCGGCCGGAGCCGACGCGGTCCTGGTGGGGGAAGCCGCGGTGACCGGCACGGATCCCCGTCAGACGGTCGCGGATCTGGTCACCGCCGGTGCGCATCCAGCCACCAAGGTCGGTCGCTGACCAGCTGCTGACCAGTCGCTGACCACACCGCACCTGGCGCGTCTCCGGGAGGATAGGGTCACGCCGTGACCTCCGCCGTGACCTCCGCCGCCGGGTTCGCCAACGCGGATGCCGCGCCGGTGAGCCCGGTGCCCGACAGCGCCGGGCACTTCGGCCGTTTCGGCGGCCGTTTCGTCCCCGAGGCGCTGTTCGCCGCGCTGGACCAGTTGACCGAGGCCTACGCGGCCGCGCGGGCCGATCCCGGTTTCACCGCCGAACTGGGCGGGCTGCTCGCGACGTACGCCGGCCGGCCCACCGCGCTCACGGACGCGGCCCGGCTGACCGCGCACGTCGGCGGCGCCCGCATCCTGCTCAAGCGGGAGGACCTGGCCCACACCGGCTCCCATAAGATCAACAACGTGCTCGGCCAGTGCCTGCTCACCCGCCGGATGGGCAAGACCCGGGTGATCGCCGAGACCGGCGCCGGCCAGCACGGGGTGGCCACGGCCACCGCCTGCGCGCTGCTCGGCCTGGACTGCGTGGTCTACATGGGTGAGGAGGACACCTCCCGGCAGGCGCTCAACGTCGCCCGGATGCGGCTGCTCGGCGCCGAGGTCGTCCCCGTCGCCGCGGGCAGCCGCACCCTCAAGGACGCGATCAACGAGGCCATGCGGGACTGGGTGGCCACGGTGGACACGACCCACTACTGCATCGGCTCGGTGATGGGACCGCACCCGTTCCCGATGCTGGTCCGCGACTTCCAGCGGGTCATCGGGGTGGAGGCGCGGGCGCAGGTGCTCGAGCGCGTCGGCCGGCTGCCCGACGCGGTGGTGGCCTGCGTCGGCGGCGGCTCGAATGCGATGGGGATCTTCCATCCGTTCATCGACGACACCTCGGTCCGCCTGATCGGCGCCGAGGCCGGCGGCGACGGGCTGGCCACCGGCCGGCACGCGGCCGCGATCGCCGGTGGCGCTCCCGGCGTTCTGCACGGCATGCGCACCTTTCTTCTTCAGGACGCCGACGGGCAGACGCAGGTGTCGCACTCGATCTCGGCCGGGCTGGACTATCCGGGCATCGGCCCCGAGCACGCCTGGCTGCACGAGACGGGCCGGGCGACCTACGGGGTGGTCGACGACCAGGCCGCCATGGACGCGCTGCGTCTGGTGGCCCGGCTGGAGGGCATCCTGGTCGCGATCGAGAGCGCGCACGCGTTCGCCGCCGCGTTCGACGTCGCCCGGGATCTCGGCCCGGACGCCGTCGTCGTCGTGAACTGCTCGGGGCGGGGCGACAAGGACGTCGACACCGCGGCGAAGTGGTTCGATCTCCTCTGACGGCCAGCACCGGCGGGAACGCTGTCACCGACGAAAAACGCCATCATCGGCGGGAGAGAACACCGCCAGCGACCGGAAGCATGCCGAACCAGCTCCGCGCGGCGGGCGTCAGGCACGGCCTGGCCGCCGCCGCCGGAACGGATCACGGAACGGACCAGAGTGCGAAGTCTTTCGGATGAACGGAGTCTCGCCGGCGAGCCCAGCGAGCGGAACGAGCCCGGCGGACAGAGTCGGCTGAGCCAGGTCTTTGCCAGGGCGCGCGCTGACGGGCGGGCGGTACTGGTCGGCTACCTGCCGGCGGGCTTCCCCTCGGTGGCCGGCGGGATCGCGGCGGTGCGGGCCCTTGCCGAGGCCGGGGCGGACGTCGTCGAGGTCGGCCTGCCCTACTCGGATCCGACCATGGACGGCCCGGTGATCCAGGCCGCGTCGGACGCGGCCCTGCGCCGCGGGGTCACCACCGCCGACGTCCTGCGCACGGTGGAGGCGGTGGCCGTCACCGGCGTGCCGGCGCTGGTGATGACCTACTGGAACCCGATCGAGCGCTACGGGGTCGACGCGTTCGCGCGTGATCTCGCGGCCGCGGGCGGGGCCGGCGCGATCACCCCGGACCTGCCGCCCGAGGAGGCCGGCCCGTGGCTTGCGGCCACCGCCGACGCCGGGCTCGACTCCGTCTTCCTGGTCGCGCCGAGCTCGACCGACGCCCGGCTGGCGCGGGTCGCCGCGGTCAGCAAGGGCTTCATCTACGCGGCGTCCCTGATGGGAGTGACCGGGACCAGGGAGCGGGTCGGCGCGCAGGCGGCCGACCTGACCCGCCGGGTCCGGGCCGTCACCGACACGCCGGTCGCCGTCGGGCTCGGTGTGAGCACGCCCGAGCAGGCGGCCGAGGTCGCCGGCTTCGCCGACGGTGTGATCGTCGGATCGGCCCTGGTCAAGGCGCTGCTGGAGGCCGAACGCGCCGGGGCGGATCCGGGGGAGGCGGAGGTGGCGCTGCGGGGGATCGTGGCCGGGCTTGCCGCCGGGGTGCGCCGCCCCGAGCCGTCCGTGCCACGGGGGTGATCCCCGGCGGTTCCGCCGCCCGCACCGCTCCCGCCGTCCATGCCCGGTGCCGCGATTACAGGGCCCGGTGTCGCGATTACAGGCACGCTTTATAGTAATTTGTCATGTTTTGTCATGCGCTGTAACGTATTGTGACGCCTGCTGATGGCTGCTGACGTTCGGTGGTATTCGGTCGTATTTGATGATGTTTGGTAATGGCCTGCTGGTAACTTACGGTGATTCTTGTGATGGTCGGTGATGTGGGGCATGGCGAGGGCCAGGTTACGGGCGGTATAGCTTGACCTATGTGGTCCTAGCCGCGATTCCCAGCCCCTCGACGGGCATCCTGTACGTAGGCCCCGTCCCGCTGCGGGGCTACACCCTTGCGATCATCGTCGGTATCGTGATCGCGACTGTGATCACCGGGCGGCGGCTGCGCGCGCGCGGCCAGCCGGCCTATCTCGCCACCGACGTGGCCGGGTGGGCCGTCCCGTTCGGCATCGTCGGAGCGCGGGTCTACCACGTCGTCACCAGCCCGGACGCCTACTTCGGCGCAGGCGGGGACCCGGTCGACATACTGCGGGTCTGGCACGGCGGGCTGGGGATCTGGGGCGCGGTCGCCGGCGGGGCACTGGGCGTGTGGCTCGCCTGCCGGCNCTCGCCTGCCGGCGCCGCGGGGTCGGCTTCGGCCTATTCGCCGACGCGGCGGCCCCGGGCCTGGTCCTGGCCCAGGCCGTCGGGCGGGTCGGCAACTGGTTCAACCAGGAGCTCTACGGGCGCCCGACCGACCTGCCCTGGGCGTTGCGGATAGATCCCGAGCACCAGCGTGTCGCCGGTGAGTCGCTCTACCATCCCACCTTCCTGTACGAGGCACTGTGGAACGTCGGGGTGGCCGGCATCCTGCTGTGTGTGGACCGCCACCACAGGCTCGGCCGGGGCAAGCTGTTCGCGCTCTACGTGCTGCTCTATACCGCCGGGCGGGCGTGGATCGAGGCGCTGCGCATCGACGAGGCCCACACCTTCCTCGGGGTACGGCTCAACGACTGGACGTCGCTGGTCGTGTTCGCCGCCGCGGCGCTCGCCCTGGTGTTCCTGCACGCTCCTGTCGACCCTCCGGTGGCCGCCGACACACCCGCCGACGATCCCAGCGCCGCTCCCGGCCCCGGCCCCGGCCCCGTCGCCGGGCCCGCGGCTGTCTCGGGCGAACCACCCAGCCGGCCCTCCGCTGCCTCCGGTGACGCCGCCGCCCAGGCCAACGGCCCGGACGGGGAGAGTGACGCGGGGAGCGCGGCGGCCGAAGGCAGCGGCCCGGACGGGGAAGCCGGCCCGGCTCGGCCCGACGCCGCGCCGCCGGATGTGCCGCCGGATGTACCGGGTGTGCCGCCGGGTGTGCCGGGTGTGCCGCCGGGTGTGCCGGGTGTGCCGCCGGGTGTGCCGGGTGTGCCGCCGGGTGTGCCGGGTGTGCCGCCGGGTGTGCCGGGTGTGCCGCCGGGTGTGCCGGGTGTGCCGCCGGGTGTGCCGGGTGTGCCGCCGGGTGTGCCGGGTGTGCCGCCGGGTGTGCCGGGTGTGCCGCCGGGTGTGCCGGGTGTGCCGCCGGGTGTGCCGGGTGTGCCGCCGGGTGTGCCGGGTGTGCCGCCGGGTGTGCCGGGTGTGCCGCCGGGTGTGCCGGGTGTGCCGCCGGGTGTGCCGGGTGTGCCGCCGGGTGTGCCGGGTGTGCCGCCGGGTGTGCCGGGTGTGCCGCCGGGTGTGCCGGGTGTGCCGCCGGGTGTGCCGGGTGTGCCGCCGGGTGTGCCGGGTGTGCCGCCGGGTGTGCCGGGTGTGCCGCCGGGTGTGCCGGGTGTGCCGCCGGGTGTGCCGGGTGTGCCGCCGGGTGTGCCGGGTGTGCCGCCGGGTGTGCCGGGTGTGCCGCCGGGTGTGCCGGGTGTGCCGCCGGGTGTGCCGGGTGTGCCGCCGGGTGTGCCGGGTGTGCCGCCGGGTGTGCCGGGTGTGCCGCCGGGTGTGGAGTCCGCCGTCCCCGCGACCGGCGAGCCGTCCGACCGGCCCTGACCGGGGCGGCGCCCGGCAGCGACGGCGGAAAACGAGGAGGACGGGAGAACCCGGGGAACAACGCGGGGAACGCGGGGAACGCGGAGAGTACGGAGAGTACGCGGAACGAGGTGTCCGGCGTCCGACAGTCGGCGGCTGACAGCGGTCGCGGACAGTGCTGGAAGGCAGCGCTGGAAACAGCGACGAAAGGTGTCCGTGACGTCGGTGTACGGTCAGTGCAGCATGCCCGGGGACCGGCCGGCGCACCTCGGGGCCGAGGCGCCACCGAGTGCCCGGTTGGCCACATCCGCCGCCAGCCCGTTTGTGATCACGGCGGATCCAGTGCGCACGTGGCACACTCGTTAGTGCGCCCGGCCGGGACATTCCCTGTCGCGGCGGCGCGTCCGGACAGCGTCGTCCGCCTCTTGGAGATCCCCTGAAGACGGACAGGACCCGCCGGATGTCGATCGCACAAGGTTTGTACGACCCCACGTTCGAGCACGACGCCTGCGGGGTCGGCTTCGTCGTCGACGTTCGTGGGCGACGCAGTCACGAGCTGGTCGAACAGGGCCTCACCGTGCTACGCAACCTTGACCACCGGGGTGCCTCCGGCTCCGACCCGGACACCGGGGACGGCGCGGGCATCCTGTTGCAGATCCCGGACACGTTCCTGCGCGACGTCGTCGACTTCCCGCTGCCGCCGCCCGGCCAGTACGCGGCGGGGACGGCGTTCCTGCCGCAGATCGCCGGCGACCGGGACGACGCGGTCCGCGCGATCAGCCGGATCGTGCGCGCGGAGGGCCTGCGGGTCCTGGGCTGGCGTGAGGTGCCGGTGGTCAGCCACATGGTCGGCCGGGCCGCCGCCGAGGTCGAACCGTGGATGCGCCAGCTCTTCCTCGGCCTGCCCCCCACGGCCAGCGGCAGCGGCACAACCGGTGTCACAGCTGGTGACGGCGCCGCCGACGGGTCCTCCGACCTGATGGACCTCGAGCGCCGGGCGTTCCGCGTGCGCAAGCGAGCCCGCCTGGAGGCGGGGGTGTACTTCCCCTCCCTGTCCGCGCGCACCATCGTCTACAAGGGGATGCTCACCACCCACCAGCTTTCCGCGTACTTCCCCGATCTTGACGATCCCCGGTTCGCCAGCGCCATCGCTCTGGTGCACAGCCGGTTCTCCACCAACACCTTCCCGAGCTGGCCGCTGGCGCACCCGTACCGGTTCGCGGCCCACAATGGTGAGATCAACACTGTGCGTGGCAACCGCAACTGGATGCAGGCCCGGGAGGCGCTGCTCGCCAGCGACCTGATCCCGGGGGAGCTGAGCCGCCTGTTCCCCATCTGCTCGGACGGCGCCAGCGACTCGGCCAGCTTCGACGAGGTCCTGGAACTGCTCCACCTGGCCGGGCGCAGCCTGCCGCACGCGGTCCTGATGATGATCCCGGAGGCGTGGGAGAACCACGACGAGATGGATCCGGCCCGGCGGGCCTTCTACCAGTTCCACTCGACGCTGATGGAGCCGTGGGACGGCCCGGCGTCGATCGCCTTCACCGACGGTACGGTCATCGGCGCGGTGCTCGATCGCAACGGGCTGCGTCCGTCCCGCTACTGGGTGACCGACGACGGTCTGGTTGTCATGGCCTCCGAGGTCGGCGTCCTCGACATCCCCGCGCACAAGGTGGTGCAGAAGGGCCGGCTGCAGCCGGGGAAGATGTTCCTGATCGACACCGCCGAGGGCCGGATCGTCGACGACGAGGAGATCAAGTCCGAGCTGGCCGCCGCCGCCCCCTACGAGGAGTGGCTGCACGCCGGCCTGATCTCCCTGGACGACCTGCCCGAGCGTGAGCACGTCATCTACGGGCACGAGTCGGTGCGCCGCCGTCAGCAGGTCTTCGGCTACACCGAGGAGGAGTTGCGGGTCATCATCGCGCCGATGGCCCGCACCGGCGCCGAGCCGATCGGGTCGATGGGCACCGACACCCCGATGGCGGTGCTCTCGCAGCGCCCGCGGCTGCTGTTCGACTACTTCACCCAGCTCTTCGCGCAGGTCACCAACCCGCCGCTGGACGCGATCCGGGAGGAGATGGTCACCAGCCTGGCGCGTACGCTCGGCCCGGAGGGCAACCTGCTCGCGCCGTCACCGGCGTCCTGCCGGCTGGTGCACCTGCCGTACCCGGTCATCAGCAACGCCGAACTCGCCAAGATCGTCGGTATCAACGACGACGGTGACATGCCCGGGTTCGCCGCGGTGACCGTCCGTGGTCTCTACGACGTCGACGGCGGCGGGGCGGCGCTCACCGGCCGGCTGCGGGAGATCTGTCGCGGGGTCAGCGAGGCGATCGCCGACGGCGCCCGCATCGTCGTGCTCTCCGACCGAGACTGCGATCGGCACAAGGCCCCGATCCCCTCCCTGCTGCTGACCGCCGCCGTCCACCACCACCTGATCCGGGAGAAGACCCGCACCAAGGTCGGTCTGATCGTCGAGTGCGGCGACGCCCGTGAGGTCCACCACATCGCGCTGCTGCTCGGCTACGGCGCGGCCGCGGTCAACCCGTACCTGGCCTTCGAGTCGATCGACAACATCCTCGACGCCGGCGAGCTGGACGGGATCACCCGGGAGCAGGCCCAGAAGAACCTCATCAAGGCGCTCGGCAAGGGCGTGCTGAAGGTCATGTCCAAGATGGGCGTGTCCACCGTGGCCGGTTACACCGGCGCGCAGCTGTTCGAGGCGATCGGGCTGTCCCAGCAGCTCGTCGAGACCTACTTCACCGGGACGCCGTCCCGGCTCGACGGAGTGGGCATCGACGTCCTCGCGGACGAGGTCGCGGCCCGCCATCACCGGGCGTACGCGGCGCTGCCCAGCGAGCTCGCCCACCGCGACCTCGACGTTGGCGGGGAGTACCAGTGGCGCCGCGAGGGCGAGGTGCACCTGTTCAACCCGGAGACGGTCTTCCTGCTCCAGCACGCCACCCGCAGCCGCCAGTACGAGGTCTTCAAGAAGTACACCGCCACCGTCGACGATCTCTCCCGGCGCAACGCCACCCTGCGCGGCCTGTTCGAGCTGCGCGAGGGGCTGCGCCCGCCGGTGCCGATCGAGCAGGTCGAACCGGTCTCGGAGATCCTCCGACGGTTCGCGACCGGGGCGATGTCCTACGGCTCGATCAGCGCCGAGGCGCACGAGACCCTCGCGATCGCGATGAACCGGATCGGCGGCAAGTCGAACACCGGGGAGGGCGGGGAGGACGCCAGGCGCTACGTCCCCGACGCCAACGGCGACCTGCGCCGCTCGTCGATCAAACAGGTCGCCAGCGGACGGTTCGGGGTGACCAGCGAGTACCTCGCCAACGCCGACGACATCCAGATCAAGATGGCGCAGGGCGCCAAGCCGGGTGAGGGCGGCCAGCTGCCCGCGCACAAGGTCTACCCGTGGATCGCGCGGACCCGGCACTCGACGGCGGGCGTGGGCCTGATCTCCCCGCCGCCGCACCACGACATCTACTCCATCGAGGACCTCGCCCAGCTCATCCACGACCTGAAGAACGCCAACACCCGGGCGCGGGTGCACGTCAAGCTCGTCGCCGAGGTCGGGGTGGGCACGGTCGCCGCCGGGGTGTCCAAGGCCCACGCCGACGTCGTGCTGATCTCCGGGCACGACGGCGGCACCGGCGCGTCCCCGCTGACGTCGCTGAAGCACGCCGGCGCCCCCTGGGAGCTGGGGCTGGCCGAGACCCAGCAGACCCTGCTGCTCAACGGCCTGCGCGACCGGATCGTCGTCCAGGTCGACGGTCAGATGAAGACCGGCCGGGACGTCGTCGTCGCCGCCCTGCTCGGCGCCGAGGAGTTCGGGTTCGCCACCGCCCCGCTGGTGGTGGCCGGCTGCGTGATGATGCGGGTCTGCCACCTCGACACCTGCCCGGTGGGGGTGGCGACCCAGAACCCGGTGCTGCGCGAACGCTTCACCGGCAGGCCCGAGTTCGTCGAGGCGTTCTTCACCTTCATCGCCGAGGAGGTGCGCGAGTACCTCGCGGCGCTGGGCTTCCGCACCCTGCGGGAGGCCGTCGGGCACGTCGAGTTCCTCGACGCCCGGGCCGCCGTCGACCACTGGAAGGCGGCGGGCCTCGACCTCACCCCGTTGCTGCACAGCCCGGAGCGGCCGTTCGGTGGCGCCCTGCACTGCACGACCGCCCAGGACCACGGGCTGGACAAGGCGCTGGACAACTCCCTGATCCAGCTCTGCGAGGACGCTCTTGAGGACGGCCGGCCGGTGTGGCTGGAGATGCCGATCCGCAACGTCAACCGGACGGTCGGCACCATGCTCGGCTACGAGGTGACCAGGCGGTACGGCGCGCGGGGCCTGCCCGACGACACGATCTCGCTGCGGTTCACCGGCTCGGCCGGGCAGAGCTTCGGCGCGTTCGTGCCGCGCGGGGTGACGCTCACCCTCGAGGGCGACACCAACGACTACGCGGGCAAGGGCCTCTCCGGCGGCCGGATCATCGTCTTCCCGCCGAAGGAGGCGCCGCTGCGCGCCGAGGAGAACACCGTCGCGGGCAACGTGCTGCTCTACGGCGCCACCGCCGGCGAGGCGTTCTTCCGCGGCATCGTCGGCGAGCGGTTCTGCGTGCGCAACTCGGGCGCGACCGCCGTCGTCGAGGGCGTCGGCGACCACGGCTGCGAGTACATGACCGGCGGTACCGTCGTCGTGCTCGGGCCCATCGGGCGCAACTTCGCCGCCGGGATGAGCGGCGGCGTCGCCTACCTGTACAGACCGCTGCGGCGGCGGATCAACACCGAGATGGTCGACGTGGAGCCGTTGGACGACGACGACCGCGAGCTGCTGCGCACCCTGATCGCCCGGCACCGGCGGGAGACCGGCTCCACGGTCGCGGCCGGTCTGCTCGGCCGGTGGGAGGACGAGCAGGCCCGGTTCGTCAAGGTGATGCCACGGGATTACAAACGCGTGCTGGCGGCTATGAAGAAGGCGGAGGATGACGGGCTGCCCGCCGATGATCTGATCATGACGGCAGCCCGCGGCTGAGCCCGGTCGGGACGCCGCTCGGCTCATCCGCGGACGGGCGGCGTCGCGGCGGGTGACGCCTGCCGGACGGGGAGGATCCCCGGTGGCACCGTCCACGCGCAGTACGTATCCGACGTATCCGACGTATCCGATGTTCCCGATGTGTCCGACGACATACCCGCACTCTTCTCGGCGGTTGTCCGATGAACCCGGCGCCGTCGACATGTCCGTGAAATCCTTGTAAAACATCCCCGCAAAAGCCTGATGGGACACACACCCGCGAACCGCGTCGAGCATCGCCCCCGCGACGCTGCCCCCGCGACCCGCCCCTCGCGGCCGACGCGTCGGCAGGCGGCGCCCGGCGCGCGGCGCCCCACCACCCGACAGCGTCCCGCCACCCGACAGCACCTGGTCACCCGACAGGACCCCACCACCCGACAGGAGCGGTATGGCTGACCCGACAGGCTTCCTCAGGCACCACCGGGAGCAGCCGAAGCGCCGGCCCGTCGACGTGCGCATCACCGACTGGAAAGAGGTCTACGAGCCGTTCCCGGCCAGCTCCCTGCGGGACCAGGCCACCCGGTGCATGGACTGCGGCATCCCGTTCTGCCACAACGGCTGCCCCCTGGGGAACATCATCCCGGAGTGGAACGACCTGGTGCGCCGCGGCGACTGGCACGACGCGATCGAACGGCTGCACGCCACCAACAACTTCCCGGAGTTCACCGGACGGCTCTGCCCGGCGCCGTGCGAGGCCGCCTGCGTCCTGGGCATCTCCGACGACCCGGTGGCCATCAAGCAGGTCGAGGTGTCGATCATCGACCGGGCGTGGGGCGACGGTGCGGTCCGTCCCGTGCTGCCGTCGACGCGCACCGACCAGCGGGTCGCCGTGGTCGGGTCGGGCCCGGCCGGGCTCGCCGCGGCCCAGCAGCTCACCCGCGCCGGCCACAACGTCGTCGTGTACGAGCGGGCCGACCGCATCGGTGGCCTGCTGCGCTACGGCATCCCCGAATTCAAGATGGAAAAGCACGTCCTGGACCGCCGCCTCGCCCAGATGCGGGCCGAGGGGACGGTGTTCATGGCCTCCTGCGACGTCGGCGTCGACATCACCGGGGACGAGCTGCACGCCTCCTACGACGCGGTCGTGCTCGCCGGCGGGTCGACGGTCGGCCGGGACCTGAACATCCCCGGCCGCGACCTCGACGGCATCCACCTCGCCATGGAGTACCTGGTGCCCTCGAACCGGGTCCAGCAGGGTGACCTCGCCGCGTCCCCGATCAACGCGGCCGGCCGGCGGGTGGTCATCATCGGCGGTGGCGACACCGGCGCGGACTGCCTGGGTACCGCGCTGCGCCAGGGTGCCCGCTCCGTGCACCAGCTTGAGATCATGCCGCGGCCGCCGCGGTCGCGGCCGGCGGCCAACCCGTGGCCGACCTGGCCGGTGGTCTACCGGGTGTCCAGCGCGCACGAGGAGGGCGGCGAGCGCGTCTTCGCCGTCTCCACCGAGCGTTTCTCCGGTGACGCCGCGGGTCGGGTCCGCTCGCTGCGCATGCACGAGGTCCGACTGGTCGACGGTCGTTTCGAGAAGGTGCCCGACACCGACGTCGAGCTGCCCTGCGAGCTGGTGCTGCTGGCGATGGGCTTCACCGGGCCGCAGCGGACGGGCCTGCTCGAACAGCTCGGGGTGGCCCTCGACGCCCGTGGCAACGTCGCCCGGGACGCCGGCTGGGCGAGCTCTGTCCCGGGCGTGTTCGTCGCCGGGGACATGGGCCGCGGCCAGTCGCTGATCGTGTGGGCGATCGCGGAGGGCCGGTCCGCCGCCGCGGCGGTCGACCGCTACCTGCGCGGCAGCACCGACCTCCCCGAACCGGTCACCCCAACCCAGCGATAAGCCCCAAAGGTACCTTCAGGCACAATTTGGGGACACTGCTCTCTGAGTGGTGGATCTGTCGCCGTGTGATCGCCGTTGGCGATCACGCTCCGTGCGGCTCCTGGCGTGAGGTGTCTTCCGGCATGACCGGGGATCCCTGTCCCTGGGCGGGCCACGGCCGGTGCCCTTCGGCCGGTGATCGCCGGTGGGCCTCGGGATGCGCTGTAGGCTTTTCGGCGACGTCCGTAACTGGAGTTCGTAACGGGAGAAGGCACAGGAGCCAGATGCTGGACAGGCGGTTCATCCGGGAGAATCCCGATGTCGTGCGCGAGGCCGCTCGCGTCAAGGGGGTCGACCTCGACGTCGACGGCATCCTGGCTCTCGACCGCAGCGTGCGATCGTTGCAGCACACCCTGGACACGGCGCAGCGTGAGCGCCGTGAGCTCGCGGGTTCGTTCAAGAGCGCCGACGCGGCCGGCCGCGAGCGGCTGCNNNGGCCGGCCGCGAGCGGCTGCGGGAGCGCTCCGCCGCCCTCGACGTCCAACTGCGCGAAACCCGTGACGAGCTGGAGACCGCCAGCGAACGGCTGCGGGACCTGCTGCTGCGCACCCCGAACATCCCGTGGGACGGCGCCCCGGTCGGCCCGGACGAGTCCGCGAACACCGTCATCCGGGTCTGGGGGGAGCGGCCTGCGTTCGACTTCACCCCGCTCGACCATGTCGAACTGGCCGAGAAGCGCGGCTGGGCGGAGTTCGAACGGGCCCGCAACGTCTCGGGGGAGCGCGCCTACGCGCTGGCCGGGCCGCTCGTGCTGCTGGAGCGGGCGGTCCACTCCTACGCGCTGGACCTGCTCGCGCACAGGGACTTCCGGCTGGTCTCGGCGCCGTCGCTGGTGAAACGGGAGGCGCTGGTCGGCACCGGCTTCCTGCCCGGGCACGGTGAGGAGATCTACGAGCTGCCCGCCGACGAGCTGTTCCTCGCCGGCACCGCCGAGGTCGCGCTGGTCGGCCTGCACGCCGGCGAGATGCTCCCCCTGCGTGACCTGCCGCTGCGCTACGCCGGGATCTCGCCGTGCTTCCGCCGCGAGGTCGGCAGCGCCGGGCGGGACGTGCGCGGGCTGCTGCGGGTCCACCAGTTCGAGAAGGTCGAGCAGTTCGTCATCTGCGAGGCCGACGAGAAGCAGTCGGCCCACTGGCACGCCGAGCTGTTGGACACGGCCGAGACCGTCCTGCAGTCCCTGGGGCTGGCCTACGAGGTGGTGGAGTGCGCCACCGGCGACATGGGCCTGGGCAAGTTCCGGATGAACGACATCAACACCTGGTTCCCGTCGCTGGAGCGCTACCGGGAGACCCACAGCTGCTCGACGCTGCACGACTGGCAGGCGCGGCGGGCGAACATCCGCTACAAGGACGCCGAGGGGCGTGTCCGTTTCGCCCACACCCTGAACAACACGGCGGTGGCCACCCCGCGGCTGCTGGCCGCCATCCTGGAGAACTTCCAGACGGCGGAGCACCATGTCCGCATCCCCAAGGTCCTGCGCCCCTACCTCGGCGACCGCGAACTGCTCTAGCCAGGCCGGCCGGGCCCAGCCGGACAGATTCGCGGGGAAGGCGTACCGTCCCCGCCAGAACTGGCACGGCCAGGCACGTTCAGGTCTGATCGTTGTGGGCACATCACCACACGTGAACGACGGAGAGGCCGGGGTGGCGGGCGGGTCGGGATGAACGGCGGTCCGGGTGGGTATCCTCCCGCCCGCAGCGCGCTGGGCCTGCGTTTCGCCCTCGCCCTGTTTGGGCTGCTGTTCGCCACGGCCATGTGCGCCTACTTCGCGGTCCGGGACCAGCCAGCGCTCGCCGTGCTGCTCGGCCTGGTCGCCCTGACCGCCGTGGTCGACCTGTTCGTCATCGTCCGCCGCGTCCGCCGCGAACACCGCTGGTGACACCCGCCGCCGTCTTCAGTCTCCCTCCAACCCCGAGCTGTAGGTGGAAACCGTCACCAGAGCAACCAGAACCACCTACGTCAGCGGAACGCGTAGGTAGAAAAGGCTGTCGGGACGACCGAAACCACCTACGCCTTCAGGCGTACCGGGGTTGCCGAGCCTTCAGACACCGGGGCTGGCGGTGGGAAGTCCGGCCCTGGCCGCGATCGCGAGCAGGCGTTTGTCATAGGTGACGAACGCCTCCAGCCTGGCGCCGGGTTGGTCGGTCAGCACCGTGGCGGTGGCGAGGTGAACGGCGTCCAGGGAGCGGAGCTGTGGGTCATCGTAGGCGGCCGCGACGGCTCGGACCGTGGCGTTGATCTCCAGCCGGTACAGCCGGGCAAGGGTGACCGGCAGCCTGCCCAGAGCCTGCGGGACGCAGCGGCGCAGCGCGCGGGACGCCTCGACTTCGACCAGGACCGACGACACCAGCGGTAGGGCACGGTAGGCGTCCAGCCAGTCCAGCAGGTCAACGGTGCAGGGCTCCGCGCGGACCAGCTTGACCACGGCGGCAGAGTCGAGATAGATCACCAGTTTTCGTCCTCGCGGGCCGCGGCCAGCTCCGCGGCGGTGTCCACGGCCGGGTCGCCCAGTACGGGTGGCATGGAGAGTGGTTCGCCTACCTGGACCGAGGGCGCAGTAGCCTGGCCCTCGGCGACAAGGCGCTCCAGTACCGACAACTCACGTTCGACGGGGACGAGGCGTGCGACCGGATGGCCGCGATCGGTCACCTCCACTGTCTCGCCGCGGCGTACCCGTTCGATCACCTGACTGGTGTTCTGGTTCAGCTCGCGTACTCCTACCTGCCGCATGGGTCCAGTGTAGAACATGCCGTTCTACGCTATGGCTCTACAGGGGGTAGCGCTGGGGTGGGCCGGTTGTGGGGTAGCCGCGTGGAAGATGCGGGAAACCGCCGCGGGACGAACCGGCCCGGGCAGATAGGCCGGTTGCCGGGATGAGGTGAACCTTCGCCGTGAAGGAACAGACCGCCTGTCCCCTGTGCCGGGGAAACGTATTTCGGTCATTACTTCCCGAAAGTCCCGGGCCGGTGGTCGTGGGCGGGGGCCACGATTGTTTTTCCGCACGTCCGCCCATATATTTGACGGCGTTGTTGTCGAAATACCGTGACCGAGGCCGCGCTGATCGCGAGACGGCGATTTGACACCGCGAAACACGTTGGAAGCAATGCCTCCGTATAAGAAGGACGGGCGGGCCTGACGGCCTACTCTACCCACGGTCGGACCGTGGGTAAGCCCCTCGCCGACCGTCGGTCATTGAGGAGGTCCACGTACGTGGCCAAGCAAATCCAGCATCTGGACCGGGTGGCAATCCGGTTCGCCGGTGACTCCGGCGACGGCATGCAGCTCACCGGCGACCGTTTCGCCTCCGAGACCGCCATCCTGGGGAACGACCTGTCCACCCTTCCCAACTACCCCGCCGAGATCAGGGCACCATCGGGCTCGCTGCACGGTGTGTCCAGTTTCCAGGTACATTTCGCCGCCCACGACGTCCTCACTCCCGGGGACTCGCCGGACGTCCTGGTGGCGATGAACCCGGCCGCGCTGCGCGCCAATCTCGCCGACCTGCCGCCCAATGCGGAGATCATCGTCAACACCGACGAGTTCACCACCCGCAACCTGGAGAAGGTCGGTTATACAAGCAACCCGCTGGAGAACGACTCGCTCGACGGGTTCACCGTCCACCGGGTGCCGCTGACGTCGGCGACGATCGCCGCCCTCGCCGACTTCGAGGTCTCCAAGAAGGACGCCGAGCGGGCGAAGAACATGTTCGCGCTCGGCCTGCTGTCCTGGATGTACAGCCGGCCCACCGAGGGCACGGTGGAGTTCCTCAGGCAGAAGTTCGCCAAGAAGCCGAAGATCGCCGCCGCGAACGTGGCCGCCTTCCAGGCCGGCTGGAACTACGGCGAGACCACCGAGGACTTCGCCGTCCGCTACGAGGTCAAGCCCGCGAACCTGCTGCCCGGCACCTACCGCAGTGTCAACGGCAACTCCGCGCTCGCCTACGGCCTGGTCGCCGCCGGCCTGCGTGCCCATCTGCCGGTCTTCCTCGGCGCCTACCCGATCACCCCGGCCTCGGAGATCCTGCACGAGCTGTCCGCGTACAAGCGCTACGGCGTGACCACCTTCCAGGCCGAGGACGAGATCGCCGCGGTGGGCTCGGCGCTCGGTGCCTCCTACGGCGGCGCGCTCGGCGTCACCTCGACGTCCGGCCCGGGGCTCGCGCTGAAGACCGAGACCCTCGGGCTCGCGGTGATGCTGGAGCTGCCGCTGGTCATCGTGGACGTGCAGCGCGCCGGCCCGTCGACCGGCCTGCCGACCAAGACCGAGCAGTCCGACCTGAACATCGCCCTGTTCGGCCGGCACGGTGAGGCGCCGCTGGCGGTGATCGCGGCCCGCTCACCGGCGGACTGTTTCTACGCGGCGCTGGAGGCGGCGCGTATCGCGCTGACCTACCGGATGCCGGTCATCCTGCTCTCGGACGGCTACCTGGCCAACGGCTCCGAGCCGTGGCTGCTGCCGGACCCGGCGGACCTGCCCGACCTGCGGGTGGAGTTCGCCACCGAGCCCAACGGGCCGGACGGTAAGTTCCTGCCCTACCTGCACGACCCGCACACGCTGGCCCGCCCGTGGGCGGTGCCGGGCACGCCCGGCCTGGAGCACCGCGTCGGCGGTCTGGAGAAGGCCAACAACACCGGCGCGGTCTCCTACGTCCCGGCCGACCACGACCTGATGATGCGGCTGCGCGCCGCTCGGGTCGAGGCCATCGACGTGCCCGACCTGGAGGTCGAGGACCCCACCGGGGACGCCCGGGTGCTGGTGCTCGGCTGGGGCTCCACCTACGGGCCGATCGGCGCGGCCTGTCGCAAGCTGCGGGAACGCGGGGTGTCCATCGCCCAGGCGCACCTGCGGCACATCTCGCCGCTGCCGCGCAACGTCGGCACGGTGCTCGCCGGCTACGACCGCGTCATCATCCCGGAGATGAACCTCGGGCAGCTCGCCCACGTGATACGCGACCGCTACCTGGTCGACGCCGTGTCCTACAACAAGGTCAACGGCCAGCCGTTCACCTCGGCGGAGCTGGAGACGGTCCTGGAGGAGGTCGTGCGCAATGACTGAGGTCCCACTCAAGCTCACCGCCAAGGACTTCCGGTCGGACCAGGAGGTCCGCTGGTGCCCGGGATGCGGTGACTTCGCGATCCTGTCGGCGATCCAGTCGTTCATGCCGGAGCTGGGCATCCCCCGGGAGCGGATCACCTTCGTCTCCGGGATCGGGTGTTCCTCCCGTTTCCCGTACTACCTCAACACCTACGGGATGCACTCGATCCACGGCCGGGCGCCGGCGATCGCCACCGGTCTCGCGGTCAGCCGCCCGGACCTGTCGGTGTGGGTGGTCAGCGGTGACGGCGACGCGCTGTCCATCGGTGGCAACCACCTGCTCCACGCGCTGCGCCGCAACGTCAACATCAAGATCCTGATGTTCAACAACCGGATCTACGGGCTGACCAAGGGCCAGTGCTCGCCGACCTCGGAGTTCGGCAAGGTCACCAAGTCGACGCCGGTCGGCTCCCGGGACACCCCGTTCAACCCGATCGCGGTGGCGCTCGGCTCCGAGGCGTCGTTCGTGGCTCGCACGATCGACTCCGACCGCAAGCACCTGCACTCGGTGCTGCGGGCCGCCGCCGCGCACCAGGGCAGCGCGTTCATCGAGATCTACCAGAACTGCGCCATCTTCAACGACGGCGCGTTCGACGTGCTGAAGGATCCCGCCAGCCGCGACTCGGTCCTCATCCGCCTCGAGCACGGCAAGCCGATCACCTTCGGCGCCACGGGGGAGAAGTGCGTGGTGCGCGAGCCGCGCGGCTTCGGCCTGGAGGTCGCCGACACCGCCAGCGTCCCGCGCAGCGAGATCATCGTGCACGACGAGGCGGTGCCCGGGCCGGCCTACGCGTTCACCCTGTCCCGGCTGTCCGACCAGGATCTCAGCAACACCCCGATCGGGGTGTTCCGTCGGGTGGCCCGGCCCACCTACGAGTCGATGGTCCAGGAGCAGAACACCGCCGCCCGCACGAGCGCCACGGACAGCACGCCCGACGACCTGCTCGCCGAGCTGCTGCACACGGGCAACACCTGGACGATCCGCTGAGCTCCTGATCCGCCGGGCCGTCGATCCACCGCCGCGCCGATCAGCCGTTTCGCCGGTCCGGCACCTGACCGATTCGGTGATCTGGTGATTCGGTGATCGGCCGGGCCCCCGGCTCACCGGCGCGCCGACCGGCCGAGCCGTCCAGCCATGTGATTTCCGGCGGACGGTGCTCACGGACATGTTCCGGTTTCCGCCCCACCGGCGTTCCCCGGTCGCCCGCGTCCAACGGACGCGGCGACCGGGGAACGCCTTTGTCGTTTCCGGCCTGTTCGCGGCGGGCCGTCCGTGTCCGGACCGTTCGCGCGGGCGGGGCCGCCCACCGTTGGCGGACGGCTTCGCACGTTCTTCCCGGCCAGCGCTGCCAGGCCGTGCCACAACGGTCGCCCGGACCCACGGGCCGGAATTTTCAGGCCATCCGAACAATGCGCCGGGTAATAGGTCACCGGCGTCGGAACGTTCGTCCCAGAAGTCGCCGGACGCCGTATTCGGCAACGGATCCGGGCTGTAAAGAACTGGTACGGCACGTTGTCGGAGTCGATCGCCGAAAATTGCTGACGGGCAGGCTGCCGACTGCCCGGAACCCAGGTGGTGACCAGCGTCCACACCATTGGTCCCAGGCCTTTCGGCCACCTGGCCCAGGCTTCTTCTGCTATTCGTCCCGGAATCGCGGATCGGGGGCAGAAGTAACTGGGAAGATACGGCGCTTAAAGCGCCCGAAACAACGGTCAGCGACATTTCTAATCGCGACACCTCAACGGTGAGGATCGCGGGACCGCCCACCGGCGGATCGCGGATCGCGGGTCCGGCATCAGGTAACTGGCCGGCACCGGCTCGGCACAGCGCCATCTTCCCTGTTCGGTGCGACTGACGGAGGGCACGCATGATGTGGAGCACGACATCGTGATCGGGTTCTGTGACACCACGCTGCGCGACGGTGAGCAGGCCCCGGGCGTCGCCTTCACCGCCGAGGAGAAGCTCGCCATCGCGTCCGCTCTCGATCGGGTGGGAGTACAGCAGATCGAGGCGGGCGTGCCGGCCATGGGGCCGTCCGAACGCGAGATCATCCGCCGTGTCGCGGCGGCGGGTCTGCGGGCGGAGGTCATCGCCTGGTGCCGGGCCGTGCGGTCCGACGTCGACGCGGCGGCGGCCTGCGGGGTGCGGCGGGTCCACGTCAGCATTCCCGTGTCCGACCTGCACCTGCAGTACAAGCTCGGCCGTGACCGGGCGTGGGCGCGCAGCCGGATCCTCGACTGTGTCGCGCACGCCCTCGACCGTGGACTGGTGGTCGGGGTCGGGTTCGAGGACGCCTCGCGGGCGGACGACGGCTTCGTCGCCGACCTCGCAGGCGAACTGTCCCGGGCCGGTGTCGACCGTCTGCGCTGGGCCGACACCGTCGGGATCCTCGAGCCCGCCGGGGCGTACGAACGGCTGTCCGCCCTGGTGGTAGCCGCCTCGGCCGCTCCGGCCGTCTGGGAGATCCACGCCCATGACGACTTCGGGCTGGCCACCGCCAACACGCTCGCGGCGGTCAGCGCCGGTTTCGGGTTCGTCAGCACGACGGTCGCCGGGCTCGGGGAACGGGCCGGCAACGCCGCCTTCGAGGAGGTGGCGATGGCGCTGCGTCATCTTCTCGGGTACCGGATCGATCTGGACACCACGGCGTTGCGCGCGCTGGCCGAACTGGTCTCGGGCGCGGCGCGGCGGCCGGTACCCACCGGGAAGGCGATCGTCGGGGAGTCGGCGTTCGTCCACGAGTCGGGTATTCACGTGGACGGCGTGCTGAAGGCTCCGAGGATCTACGAGCCCTTCGACCCCGCGGAGGTCGGCGCGCGGCGCCGGCTGATCGTGGGCAAGCACGCGGGACGGGCGTCGCTGCGCCACGCCCTGCGTGAGTATGGGATCGACGCCGACGAGGGCGTTCTCGGATCCGTCCTGGACGGTCTGCGATCGCACGTCGCGACGCTCAAGCGGCCGCTGTGCTCCGGTGAGGTCCGCGACCTCTACGAGCTCACGGCGGCCAGCCTGGCCACCGGCGCCGGCGCCGGTTCCTGAACGAATACGGCACGGAACAGTGCACGAAATACAGCACGAAATACCGCACAAAATGCAGCACGAAAACGGCATGAGAAGCACGACGGCGGTATCGCGGCGCGGGACCTGTTCCCGCGGGCAGCGGCATCGCCGCAGGCACCAGACAGGCGCCAGGACATGTACCGGTTCCCGGGCGCGGAGCGCTTCGGCGAACCAGCACCGGTTCTTCCACAGTGACGCACGCTCAAGCGTGCGGTGAGGAGCACACACCCATGAGGCAGCTCGCGTTCTACGGCAAGGGTGGTATTGGTAAGTCCACCACTCAGCAGAACACGATGGCCGCACTGGCTGAGCGGGGCAACCGGGTCATGATCGTCGGTTGTGACCCGAAGGCGGACTCGACCCGTCTGATCCTGCACTCCAAGGCTCAGCACACCGTCATCGAGAAGGCCGCGGAGAAGGGCTCGGTGGAGGACCTCGAGCTCGACGAGGTCCTGCTCGAGGGCGCGTGGAACATCCGGTGTGTCGAGTCGGGTGGCCCGGAGCCGGGTGTCGGCTGCGCCGGCCGAGGCGTCATCACCGCCATCACCTTCCTGGAGGAGAACGGCGCCTACGAGGACCTCGACTTCGTCACCTACGACGTCCTCGGTGACGTCGTCTGCGGTGGGTTCGCCATGCCGATCCGCCAGGGCAAGGCCCAGGAGATCTACATCGTCACCTCCGGTGAGATGATGGCCATGTACGCGGCGAACAACATCGCCCGAGGCATCCTCAAGTACGCCCACACCGGTGGCGTCCGCCTCGGTGGGCTGATCTGCAACAGCCGCAAGACCGACCGTGAGGACGAGCTGATCACCGAGCTCGCCCGGCGGCTGAACACCCAGATGATCCACTTCGTCCCGCGTGACAACATCGTCCAGCACGCCGAGCTGCGCCGGATGACGGTCATCGAGTACTCGCCCGAGGCCGACCAGGCCAACGAGTACCGCGAGCTCGCGCGCAAGATCGAAGAGAACGACATGAAGACCATCCCCACCCCGATCAGCATGGACGAGCTCGAGGAGCTCCTGATCGACTTCGGGATCATGGAGCAGGAGGACGAGTCGATCGTCGGTCAGAAGGCCGCCTCCGCCGTCGGCGCCTGACCGCTCGTCCCCGCACACCCAGAAAGGTCTGTCATGACTCCGCCCGTGACGTCTGCCGAGACGCAGGCGATGATCGACGACGTCCTCTCGGCCTACCCGCCCAAGGTCGAGAAGGACCGCCAGAAGCACGTCAAGCCCAACGACCCGGGCGGGGCGAAGGAATGCGAGGTCAAGAGCAACGTCAAGTCCCGCCCCGGGATCATGACGCTGCGTGGCTGCGCCTACGCCGGTTCCAAGGGTGTGGTGTGGGGTCCCATCAAGGACCTCATCTCCATCAGCCACGGCCCGGTCGGCTGCGGCCAGTACACCTGGGGCACCCGGCGCAACTACGCCAACGGGCAGCTCGGCGTCGACAACTTCACCGTCATGCAGATCACCAGCGACTTCCAGGAGAAGGACATCGTCTTCGGTGGCGACAAGAAGCTCGCCGCCATCCTGGACGAGCTGGTGGATCTCTTCCCGCTGGCCAAGGGCGTCTCCATCCAGTCCGAGTGCCCGATCGGCCTGATCGGTGACGACATCGACGCGGTCGCCACCGCCGCGACGAAGCGGCTGGACC
>NZ_JWIO01000004.1:123569-129056 GCF_001017755.1 Protofrankia coriariae | reverse complement strand
AAGCGGCTGGACCTGCCGGTCGTCCCGGTCAAGTGCGAGGGCTTCCGCGGGATCAGCCAGTCGCTGGGCCACCACATCGCCAACGACGCGATCCGTGACCACATGCTGGGCACCCGGGAGATCGCCGAGCAGACCCCGTACGACATCACGCTGCTCGGTGACTACAACATCGGCGGTGACGCCTGGGCCTCCCGGAAGATCCTCGAGGACATGGGCCTGCGGGTCATCGCCCAGTGGTCCGGCGACGGCACCGTCAACGAGATGGCCACCGCCCACCTGGCCAAGCTCAACGTGCTGCACTGCTACCGCTCCATGAACTACATCGCCACCACGATGGAGGAGCGCTACGGCACCCCGTGGACCGAGTTCAACTTCTTCGGCCCCACGAAGATCGTCGAGTCGATGCGGAAGATCGCCGAGTTCTTCGACGACACCATCAAGGAGAAGACCGAGGCCGCCATCGCGCGGTACCAGCCCTTCTTCGACAAGGTGCGGGAGACCTACCGGCACCGGCTCGAGGGCAAGACCGTCATGCTCGCCGTCGGCGGCCTGCGCCCGCGCCACACCGTCGGCGCCTACGAGGACCTCGGCATGGAGGTCATCGGGACCGGCTACGAGTTCGCCCACAAGGACGACTACTCCCGTAGCTACCCCGAGCTCAAGCAGGGCATCGTGGTCTACGACGACCCGACCGCCTACGAGATGGAGGAGTTCACCCGCCGTCTCAAGCCGGACCTGGTCGGCGCCGGCATCAAGGAGAAGTACGTCTCGCACAAGATGCGGACGCCGTTCCGTCAGATGCACTCCTGGGACTACTCCGGTCCGTACCACGGTGTCGAGGGCTTCGCGATTTTCGCCCGGGACATGGACAGCGCCGTCAACAACCCGTCATGGGACCTGTTCGACGCGCCGTGGGTGAATTCCAAGAAGAGCTGATTTCCCGCGGAAGACGTGTCTTTCGCCCGTGGCTTCCCGCGAAAGGCACGTCTTCCGCTCGTAATTCCCCGCGGAAGACGTGTTCTTTCGCCCGTGAACCGGAGGATCGCTGGTGTCCACCAACCCAGACGCACTTGTGGTGCGAGACCACAACACACTGTTCAAGGGCCCTGAGTACCAGGAGCAGCGCGAGCGCAAGAAGCAGTTCGAGGCCGGGTCCTCGCCGGCGGAGGTCGACCGGGTCGCCGAATGGACCCGGTCGTGGGAGTACCGGGAGAAGAACTTCGCCCGGCAGAATCTCACGGTCAACCCGCTGAAGGCGTGCCAGCCGCTGGGCGCCGTGCTCGCGGCCCTCGGCTTCGCCGGGACCCTGCCGCTGGTGCACGGCTCGCAGGGGTGCACCTCGTACTTCCGCGGCCACCTCTCGCGGCACTTCAAGGAGCCGGTGCCGACGGTGTCCTCGTCGATGACCGAGGACTCGGCGGTCTTCGGCGGCCTGAACAACCTCATCGAGGCCCTCGGTACCGCCGTGCACGTGTACAAGCCGGACATGGTGGCGGTGTCGACCACCTGTATGGCCGAGGTGATCGGCGACGACCTGCAGAACTTCATCGCCAACGCCCGTACCAAGGGCGCGATCTCCGAGACCATCCCGGTCCCGTACGCCCACACCCCGAGCTTCGTCGGCTCGCACGTGCTGGGCTACGACAACATGCTGCGCGGCATCCTGTCGTACCTGACCGAGGGCAAGAAGAGCGCGTCCAACGGCACGGTCAACATCGTGCCGGGCTTCGACCCCTACGTCGGCAACATCCGGGAGCTCAAGCGGCTGTTGACCCTGCTGGGCGTCAAGCACGTCGTGCTCGGCGACCACAGCGACAGCCTCGACTCCCCGGCGACCGGCGAGTACCACATGTATCCGGGCGGGACCCCGCTCGCCGTCGCCGCCGACTCGATCAACGCCATCGCCACCGTCTTCCTGCAGTCCTTCGGCTCCAAGCGGACCAGGGAGATCGTGGGCGGGTGGGCCGGCGAGACGGTGACGGTCAACGCGCCGATCGGCATCGGCAACACCGACGCCTTCATCACCGAGATCGCCCGGGTGGCCGGGGTCAAGGTGCCGGACGAGATCACCGCGGAGCGCGGCCGGCTGCTCGACGCGCTGACCGACTCGCACGCCTACCTGCACGGCAAGCGGGTCGCGATCGCCGGCGACCCCGACTTCGTCAACGGGATGCTCGGCTTCCTGCTGGAGCTGGGTATGGAGCCGGTCCACGTGCTGGCCACCAACGGTGACGAGACCTGGGCCAACCAGGCCCGGGAGATCCTCGCCGCCAGCCCGTTCGGCCGGCAGGCGACCGTCTGGCCGGGCAAGGACGGCTGGCACCTGCGGTCGCTCGTGCACACCGAGCCGGTCGACCTCATCGTCGGCTCGACCCATCTCAAGCACCTCGCCCGCGAGGCGAACGTGCCGCTGTTCCGGGCCGGTTTCCCGATCTTCGACCGGCACCACCTGCACCGCTTCCCGATCTACGGCTACGAGGGTGGCCTGGCGCTGCTGACCCAGCTGGTCAACCTGTTCCTCGACGAGCTGGACCGCAACGCGCCCGACCACAGCTTCGACATCGTCCGCTGACCGGCAGCGCACGCTGACCGACACCGTCCGCTGAGGTGAAAATGGCTGCCCTGACGAAGATCGACGCCACGGTACTCTTCGACGAACCGGCGTGCGACCACAACCGCGCCAAGGATCCCAAGACCCGCAAGACGGGCTGCTCCCGGCCGAAGCCGGGCGGCACCGCCGGGGGCTGCGCGTTCGACGGCGCGATGATCACTCTGGTTCCGATAGCCGACGTCGCCCACGTGGTGCACGGCCCGATCGCCTGTGCCGGCAACTCGTGGGACGGCCGGGGCAGCCTCTCCTCAGGCCCGACGCTCTACCGCCGGGGCTTCGCCACCGACCTCGGCGAGCAGGACGTGGTCTTCGGCGGCGAGCAGCGCCTCTACGACACCATCGTCGAGGCCGCGCGCCGCCACCGCCCGCCCGCGGTCTTCGTGTACGCCACCTGCGTCACCGCGATGATCGGCGACGACGTCGACGCGGTGTGCGCGGCGGCGGCCACCGCGACCGGCATCCCGGTGGTCCCGGTGCACTCGCCGGGATTCGCCGGCAGCAAGAACTTCGGCAACCGACTCGCCGGCCAGGCCCTGCTCGAACACGTCATCGGCACGGTGGAACCGGCGTTCACCACGCCGTACGACGTGAACCTGGTCGGCGAGTACAACATCGCCGGCGAGCTGTGGGACGTCACCCCGCTGCTGGCGAAGCTCGGCATCCGGGTGCTGGCGAGCGTCAGCGGTGACGGCCGCTACGCCGACGTCGCCGCCGCCCACCGCGCGAAGGCGACGATGGTCGTCTGCTCGCGGGCGCTGCTCTCGCTGGCCCGGGGCCTGGAGGACCGCTACGGCATCCCCTGGTTCGAGGGCAGCTTCTACGGCGTCCGCGCGATGCGCGACACCCTGCGCGGATTTGCCCGCGTCCTCGGCGACAAGGAGCTCTCCTGGCGGGCGGAGGAGCTCATCGCCACCGAGGAGGCCGCCCTGGCGACGGCGCTCGCCCCCTACCGGGAGCGGCTGGCCGGTGCCCGGGCGGTGCTCTACACCGGCGGGGTCAAGAGCTGGTCGCTGGTGGCGGCGCTGCAGGACCTCGGGGTGGAGGTCGTCGCCTCCGGGGCCACCAAGAGCACCGAGGACGACGTCGACAAGATCACCGAACTGCTCGGTGAGGACGGGATCGTCGTCCGCAACGGCACGCCCGCCGAACTGCTGCGGGTGGTCGCCGACACCCAGGCCGACATCCTGATCGCCGGTGGCCGCAACCAGTACACCGCGCTCAAGGGCAGGCTGCCCTTCCTCGACGTCAACCAGGAACGCCACCACGCCTTCGCCGGCTACCCCGGAATGATCGAACTTGCCCGGCGGCTGGATCTGGCGCTGTCCAGCCCGGTCTGGGAGCAGGTCCGGGCGGACGCGCCCTGGGAGGACGAGCCGGATCCCACCGGCCCCACCGGCCGCCCGGGAGGCCCGGCCGCCAGCGCCGGTGGCACTGCCGCCGACGCTGTCACGGCCGCCGGCGCGGCCGCGGGCGGCGGCTTCGAGGACGGCACCGACGACATCGACGACGACAGCGATCCCGAGGTCTTCTGATGGCCCGCGTCACCACCGGCGGACACCGGGCCGCCTTCGACCCGCTCAAGCACAGCCAGCCCCTCGGCGGCGCGCTGGCCTTCCTCGGCCTGGCCCGCTGCATCCCGATGCTGCACGGTGCGCAGGGCTGCTCGGCGTTCGCCAAGGCCCTGCTCACCCGCCACTTCCGCGAGCCCATCCCGTTGCAGAGCAGCGCCATCAACGACGTCAGCGCCGTGCTCGGCTCGTCCGAGTCGCTGCTGAGCGCGCTGGACACCATCAACGAGCGGCAGCGTCCCGACATCATCGGGGTGCTGACCACCGGCCTCACCGAGGTCACCGAGGAGGACATGTTCGGTGTCCTCGGCGCGTCGAGGTACGCCCCGGGCTCCCGTGGCCCGCTGGTCGTCGCGGTGTCCACCCCGGACTTCCACGGCGGGCTGTCGGACGGCTGGTCCGCGGCGCTGCGGGGGATCGTCGCCGCGGTCCCGGCCACCGGGGTGACGGTCCCCGGCCGGGCCGCCGTGCTCGTCGGCCCGACGCTGACCGCGGTGGACATCGACGAGATCGCCGACCTCGTCCGGGCCTTCGGCCTCGACCCGGTGGTCGTCCCCGACCTGTCCGGGTCGCTCGACGGCCACCTCGCCGCGAACTGGTCGCCGGTGACCACCGGCGGGACGACCCTCGACGCCCTGCTGGGCCTGGCCGGCTGTGAGGTTGTCGTCGCGGTCGGGTCCGCGGCGGCCACCGCCGCCGGAGAGCTGGCGGGCAAGGCCGGCGTCCCGCTGATCGCCCACGACCACCTCAGCGGGCTGGCCGTCACCGACCTGCTGGTCACCGACCTGATCCGGCACACCGGCGCGACCGCCCCCGAGGCGGTTCGGCGCTGGCGCCGGCGGCTGGCCGACGGGCTGATGGACAGCCACTTCGTCCTCGGCGGGGCGAAGGTGGCCCTCGCGCTCGAACCCGACCAGCTTGTCGCGGTCGGTTCGCTGCTCTACGACGTCGGCGCCGAGATCGTCACCGCGGTGTCGCCGACGGACGCCGACGTGCTGCGGCAGGCGCCGTGGGAGGAGGTTGTCGTCGGCGACTTCGTCGACCTCGCCGAACGGGCCGCGGCGGCCGGCGCCGAGCTGGTCGTCGCCTCCAGCCACGGGGCCGACGCGGCCGCCGGGGCCGGCGCGGCACATCTGACGATGGGCTTCCCCGTCTACGACCGGATGGGCGCCCAGCTGCGCGCCACGTCCGGATACCGGGGCAGCCTGCACCTGCTCGTGGACGCGGCCAACCGGCTGCTCGAACACCGCGAGTCACACCGTCCGTCGCGTCATCCGGCAGCCGCGGCGCCGACGGGCGCGGCGGCCG
>NZ_JWIO01000004.1:108473-123563 GCF_001017755.1 Protofrankia coriariae | reverse complement strand
CGCCGACGGGCGCGGCGGCCGCCGAGCGCCTGGAGCAGGACGAGCACCTGGAGGAACTGGCATGTTGAAGGTCGCCTTCGCCACCAGCGACGGCATCGTCGTCGACCAGCATTTCGGCTCGTGCCGCCGGTTCGACGTCTACGAGGTGTCCGCGGAGCTCGCCTCGCTGTATGAGAGCCGGGTGCTCGACCCGGCCGTCGACGACGAGGCCGAGAAGATCGAAAGCCGGTTGGACGCCATCCGGGACTGCGCGATCCTGCACGTCGCCGCGATCGGCGGGACAGCCGCCGCGAAGGTGGTCCGGGCCCGCGTCCATCCGCTGAAGGTCACCGAGGACACCTCGATCGCGGACCAGATCGTCCGGCTGCAGCGGGTCCTCGCCGGCAACCCGCCGCCGTGGCTGCGCAAGCTGCTGCGCGCGAGCGGATCCGGCGCCACCCCCACCTGGAGCCCGCGATGACCATCGACAGCACCAGCACCAGCACCAGCAGTGCCGGCGGCGCGGGCGCGGACGTCGCCACCGGCTTCCTGCGCGACCTGATCGACCAGCTGCGCGCCGGGGACACCTACGGCCAGCTCGACCGCCTCGGCTGGGAGAAGCTGCTCAGCCCGTTCGTGCTCACCCCGCAGCGGCGCCGCGAGCTGGGGATCTCCTGTGATGTCGACCCGGCCACCGAGGGCCGGCTGCGCTCCTTCTACCAGGCGGTCGCCGCCGGCATCGAGAAGGCGACCGGCCTGGTCACCGGCTATCTGCTCGATCTCAGCCATGAGGGCTTCGGCCGGGTCACGGTGTTCACCGGCCGGCTCGTGGTCGTCTCCGAGGTGCTGCGTGACGCGCACCGTTTCGGCTTCGACTCCATCGACCATCTTGCCGGGCGTGGTGAGGCGCTGGTCGGCGCCGCCGCCGCGCTCGTGCGTGCCCACCCGGAGGTGGCCCGTGACGACTCCTGACGACATCCCCGAGCTGCGCACGAAGCTGAAGAAGCTCAACAGCCTCGCCACCCGTCTCAAGCTCGACCTGCACGATCTGGCCGAGGACCTGCCGGTCGGCTGGGAGCAGATCCTGGAGACGGCCACCGCGACCTACAACACCTACGTCGAGATCAACCGTCTCGAGCGCGAACTGGCGAAGGTGGACGCGGCATGACCGCGGCATCCGCCGAGCAGCTGCCACCCGCCGAACAGCTGCCACCCGGCGAGCGGCTGGCGCGCTTCCGCCAGTGCGCCACCGCCGAGGACTACTTCCAGGCCCTGGACGTCCCCTTCGACCCGAAGGTGGTCGCGGTCAACCGGCTGCACATCCTGCGGCACTTCTCCCGGGCCGTGGCCCGGACGGACGCGGAGAATCCCGCGCCGGGGGAGCGGCTGGCCGCCTACCGCGCCGCCCTGGTCGCCTCCTACGAGGCGTTCACCACGGCCGGCGCGCTCGACCACCGCCTGTTCAAGGTCCTCGCCGACCGCGCCCCCCAGGCGTTCGTCGCCCTGGACACCGTCACCGTTGAAGCCGAGAAGAGGGCCTGATGGACGTCAGTTTCGAGGAACCGCCGCTGTCCGAGGCCGCCTACGACGTCGGCGACACCGTCGTGGCCGTCAAGGACCTGCGTAACGACGGCACCTTCCCCGAGCCGGGGATCAGCGTCGGGGACGTGCTGGTGGAGACCGGGACCGTCGGTCACGTCCACGGTGTGGGCGTCTACCTGCAGGAGCACATCGTCTACGCGGTCGCGTTCAGCAACGGCCGGGTCGTGGGCTGTCTGGAGCGCGAGCTGGACCTGGTGACCGCCGCGCCGGGCCGGGAAGCGGGTGAGCGGCCATGACCCCCCAGTCAGCGCGGCCGGCGCCGGTACCGGCGCGCTCGATCCCCCTGACGGTGCTCTCCCCGGCCGAGGCGGCCGCGGCGTCGGCGCCGGTGGCCGCTGCGCCGTCGCCGGCGTCGTCGCCGGCGACGGGGTGCGCGTCCACTCAGGGATGCGGCACCAGCACGACCGGTCTGGACCCCGCGATCGCGGAGAAGGTCGCCAACCATCCCTGTTACAGCCAGGAGGCGCACCAGTACTACGCCCGGATGCACGTCCCGGTCGCGCCGGGCTGCAACATCCAGTGCAACTACTGCAACCGCAAGTTCGACTGCGCGAACGAGAGCCGCCCCGGCGTCACCAGCAAGCTGCTCACCCCGGAGCAGGCACTGGCCAAGGTCAAGCGGGTGGCCAGCGAGATCAAGCAGATGAGCGTGCTCGGCGTGGCCGGGCCCGGGGAGCCGCTGGCCAACGCGGGGCGCACCTTCCGCACGATGGAGCTGGTGGCCCGGGAGTGCCCGGACATCAAACTGTGCGTGTCCACGAACGGGCTCGCCCTCGTCGACCACGTCGACCGCATCGCGGATCTCGGCATCGACCATGTGACGATCACGATCAACATGATCGATCCCGAGGTCGGCGAACGGATCTACCCCTGGGTGGCCTTCCGCGGTAAGCGCCACACCGGCCGGGAGGCGTCGAAGATCCTTGTCGAGCGGCAGCTGGAGGGGCTCGCGGCGCTCACCGAACGCGGGATCCTGTGCAAGGTCAACTCGGTGATGATCCCCGGGGTCAACGACGAGCACCTGGTGGAGGTCTCCCGCACGGTCCGCGGCATGGGGGCCTTCCTGCACAACGTGATGCCGCTGGTGTCCGCCCCCGAGCACGGCACCCACTACGGCCTGACCGGGCAGCGCGGGCCGACCCCGCAGGAGCTCAAGGCGTTGCAGGACCGCTGCGAGGGCGACGACGGCGCGCAGATGAACATGATGCGCCACTGCCGGCAGTGCCGGGCCGACGCGGTCGGCCTGCTCGGGGAGGACCGCGGCGACGAGTTCGGCCCCGAGACCTACCTGGAGGGCGAGGTCACCTACGACCTGGCCGGCCGCCAGGAGGCGCACGCGGCGATCGAACGCTGGCGTTCCGACGTCCGTGCCACCCGGGAGGAGCTGCGGATCTCCGCCGGCGCGGCAAAGCCGGAACGCACGGTTCTGATCGCGGTCGCCACCAAGGGCGGGGGAGTGGTCAACCAGCACTTCGGCCACGCCGAGGAGTTCTGGATCTACGAGGCGGGCGAGCGGTGGGCGCGCCTGGTGGGCACCCGCAGCGTCGCGCGCTACTGCGAGGGCGCCTCCGAGTGCGATGACGAGGGGGAGAGCGGCAAGGGGGAGAGCGGCAAGGGATCGGTGCTCGACCGGACCGCCAGCATGCTGTCGGACTGCGCCGCCGTGCTGTGCAGCAGGATCGGTAACGGCCCGCGGGAGACGCTGGCCGCGGCCGGGATCGAAGCCGTCGAGTGCTACGACATCATCGACTCCGTGGTTGCCACCGAAGGTGCGCGGCTTGCGGCGCAGGGTGCCCAACAGACGGCGGACGACCTGTTCGAGGACACCCCGGACGAGCTGTCCGCCCCGCGCCCGCGGTCGGCCGGGCCGGTCGCGGCGGAGGTGGGATCATGATCACAAAATTGCAGGTCGTGCTCACCGAGCGTGCTGGCGAGCAGGTCCGGGCGCTGCTCGCCCGCGACGAGACGACCACCGGCTACGGCCTTCGGGTCGGCGCGGAGCCCGGCGGCTGCTCGGGCTACAAGTACAGCCTCGCGCTCGCGCCCGCCGCCGAGAAGGGCGACATCACCGTCCGCCAGGACGGGTTCGACGTGTTCGTCGCGTCCGAGTCCGCCTCGCTCGTCCACGGGGTCCGTATCGACTATGCGGAGTCGCTGACGTCGTCGGGTTTCGTCTTCTCCAACCCGCGGGCGGCGGATCCGTGCTCCTGCGGGTCGTCCTTCTCCGCGGACTCCGCGGACTCCGCGGAGCGTCAGGAGGGTGACGAAGATACCCTGTGGCGGCAGGTCGACGAGGCGATCCAGCAGGTAAGGCCGTTCCTGCAGCGTGACGGCGGGGACGTCACGGTCGTCGACATCACCGCGGGCGTCGTCTCCGTCCGCCTCACCGGAGCCTGCGGGGGATGTTCCGCTGCCCTGGACACGCTCACGGGCGTCATCGAGCGCCAGCTGAAGGAATCGGTGCCAGCGGTCGAGCGGGTCGTCCTCGCGTACTGACAACTCCGTCCGAGCGCATCTGAACGCATCTGGAGGTGGACCAGTGGATATCACGATCAGTTTCACCGAGCGGGCGGCCGGCCAGGTACGTGCGCTGCTCGATCGGGAGGGCGGCACGCCCACCGCAGGCCTGCGGGTCGGCGTCGACGGCAGCGGCGGCTGCGCCGGGCACCGGTACCGGCTGGCCGTCGAGCCCGCGCCGAGCGCCGGCGACGTCGTCACCCGGGTGGCGGACTTCGACGTGTTCGTCGCCGCCGACGCGGTCGACCAGTTCGACGGCATGCGCATCGACTACAGCGAGTCACTGATGTCGTCCGGCTTCACCTTCTACAACCCGCATGCGCGTAGCCACTGTATGTGTGGCCCGTCGTTCGTCCCGCCCGTCCAGCCGGACGGGGTGGAGACGTCGCTGCTGCAGAAGGCGAACGTGGCGATCCAGCACATCCGGCCGCACCTGCAGCTGGTGGGCCGGGACGCGTCCGTGGTCGGGGTCGCCGACGGCGTGGTCTCGGTGCGACTGACCGGCATCGGCCTCGAACGCGAGGCCGACGTCATCGAGCTGGTGAAAACGGTCGAACAGCAGCTCAAGGACGCCGTCCCCGCCGTCCGACGGGTCGTCCCCGCATCCGTGGGCCGGTAGCGGAAGGCAGGGGGACGGCATGGACATGCGGCGGTTCGAGCGTCAACTGACACTGAGCGGTTTCGGGCTACCGGGACAGGAGCGGCTGTGCGAGGCGACGGTGCTTGTGGCGGGTGTGGGTGGGGTAGGCGGCGCCGTCGCCACCTACCTGGCCGCGGCTGGCGTCGGGCGGCTGGTCCTCGTGCATCCCGGCGCCCTCGAGACACCCGACCTCAACCGACAGACGCTTATGCGACCCGACCGGGTCGGTGAGTCACGGGTGGCCTGCGCCGCCGGCACGTTGCGGGAGCACTACCCGGACGTCACGGTCGAGGCGTGGGACCGGGACCTGTTCGACCCGCTCCTGCCCGGTCTCGTCGCCGGCGCGGACGTGGTCGTCGACGCCCGCCACAACTTCCCCGAACGGTTCCGGATCAACCGGATGTGCCTGGACCTGGGGGTGCCGCTGGTCTTCGCGGCCATGAGCAACACCGAGGCCCAACTGCTGACGGTGCTGCCCGGCGACCCGTGCCTGCGCTGCGTGTTCGCCGACGGCGACCCGGAGTGGGAGCCGCTCGGCTTCTCGGTGCTCGGCGCGGTGGCCGGCACGGTGGGCTGCCTGGCCGCCATGGAGGTCATCAAGATTGTTTCTCGGTTTGGTGAGCCGTCCAGCGGGAAACTGCTCACCTTCGACCTGTGGGACATGGACTTCCGCTCGTTCCCGGTGGCCCACGACCCGCAGTGCGTCGACTGCGGGCCCGTCCGGCGGCAGCCGTCGCACCCCCAGCCGTACACGGTGCGCCGCGTCCCGCTGTCAGATGTGTCAGATGTGTCGGACGTGTCGGCAGGCGTGCCAGGCCTGGCGGACACGGCCGGCACAGCCGGGGCCGGTGGGCTGGCGGGGGCAGGGGCCGGCTCCTGCGTCCGGTGCGGTCACGACGATCCGCTGTGACCGGATCTCCCATGACCCCGATGATCTACTGTGACTACAACGCGACGACCCCGGNGACCCCGGTCGACCCGCGGGTGCTCGACGCGATGCTGCCGCTGTTCACCGAGGACTTCGCGAACGCCTCCAGCGGGCATGCCGCCGGCCGCGCGGCCGCCCGCCTGGTCGAGCGGGCCCGCGAGCAGGTCGCGGCCCTGGTCGGCGCCGGCCGGCGCAGCGTCGTGTTCACCGGCGGCGCCACCGAGGCGGCCAACCTCGCGATCCACGGCGTCCTCGCCGGTGCCGAGCCCGGCCGTCGGCGCGTCCTGGTGGCGGCCACCGAGCACAAGGCCGTTCTCGCGGCGGCCGGGCAGGCCGCGCGGCTGCACGGTGGCTCGGTCGAGCTGATCCGGGTGCTGCGCGACGGCACCCCCGATCTCGATCATCTCGCCGCGCTGCTGTCGAAGCTGTCGGGGCAGGTCGGGCTGGTCGCGGTGATGGCCGCGAACAGCGAGACCGGCGCGATCGCGGACATCCGGCAGGCCTGCCGGCTCACGCACGGCGCCGGCGCACTGTACCTGTGCGACGTCACCCAGGCCGCCGGCAAGATCCCCGTCGCCATGGAGACGCACGGGATCGACATCGCCGTGCTCAGCGCGCACAAGATATACGGACCCAAGGGGGTCGGCGCGCTCGTCGCCAGCCGTCCGCTGCAGAACCGGCTGACACCGTTGATCGTCGGCGGCGGCCAGGAGCGGGGGCTGCGCAGCGGCACCATCAACAGCGCCGGCATCGTCGGGTTCGGCCAGGCCGCGCAGCTCGCCGCCGAGCGGCTGCCCNGGCTGCCCGCCGACGCCGACCGGCTGCGCCACCTCACCGCGCTGCTGCACGGCCTGCTGACGGAGAAGCTCCCCGGCGTGGAGCTCAACGGCCCGACCGTCACCCGGCTGCCGAACACGGTGAACCTGCGTTTCGCCGGGGCGGACGCCGACGCGGTGATGACGTCGATGCCGCAGGTCGCGGTGTCGGCGGGCAGCGCCTGCAAGGGTTCGAGCACCGAGCCGTCCCACGTGCTGACGGCGATGGGGCTCGACACGACCGCCGCGTTGGAAAGCCTGCGCTTCAGCCTCGGCCGCCCCACCACCGAGGACGAGGTACACGCGCTGGCCACCCACGTTGCCACCGCCGTCACCCACGTCCGCTCCCTGCACACTCGCCCCCACACCACCCCCCGCGCCCACGCCTGACCGGCGGCCGCGGCGGAAACGCGGGTGGCACCATCATCCCGGCGATGGTTACCACCTATACCTCGTCTACCTCGTCGACGCTGGCCGAAGATGTAGGCGGAAAACATTGTCATGGCAGTGTTTTCCACCTGATACCGATATTTTTCACCTGGTACCGGTGTCGTTCCGTGATCCAATTGTGCTGTCCCGACCGGAGCTGCCGCGGCCGCCGTCCGTGCCGTTGCGGGATCTCCAGGCGGCGGAGGTGGCGCACATCGCCGGCCTGCTCACCTCGACCACCGAGGATTTCAACCTCGCCTGGCAGACATACCTCACCTGCGGCGGGTATCCGTGGGCGGTGAGCGAGTACCGCCGCACCGGAGTGGCCGGTGATGCTTTCCTGACCGACATCGAACCGACATCGAACAGTGGCTGCACCGCGATGTGGACCGGAACGCGCCGGAGGAGTCCATCCTCCGACCACTCGCTGGTCTCCACAGCCGTTGCGGTACCCCGATGAATGGACCAGGGCCGTGGTCGACCTGGGATATCCCTCCCGACAGGCATTCGACCTGCGCCTGGGGAAGCTCGTCCGGACGCTCGGAGAGCTCTGCTGTCATCAGATCGGTGCCGCGGTGCGCCGGGTGGCGGGCGCGTGGGCCGGGCTTTGCCTCGCTGATCCGATCATGGCTTGGTTGGGTCCCGGCTGCGGGCGCCGCCGGCTACGGCTTCCCGAAACGGCCTCCCGGAACCTGGCCCTGGGCGCACGCGCTGGCCACGTGCGCACCGTGTCCTCGCCATGCTCACCCCGACAAGACAAAAGGCGAGGACGGGAAGCGTCGTCTGGCCGACATTACGCCTCTCCAAAGCGGCCTTGTTACCGTGGCGTGATCTCAATAAAATCAGCTGCGACCGATGACCGCATCGAGCAATGGCAAACCGGGGGCAGCGCGTGGCGGGGGACAGCAGGACCATAGTGAGCGCACTCCTCACCGATGTGTGGGGTGCCGGGAAGGTCGATCTTATCGAGGATCTGATCGACGCCGAATACCGTAGTCATATCGAGGAGACCCATCCGGTCCGGTCCTCGCGTCGGACGGGTCCTGTCATTCCGCGCCTCGAGATCATCGCCTACCGCTCGGGTATACCGAACCTCAGCCTGGACGTCACGGCTGTTCTCGCTGACGGGGACACCGTCGTGGCGATATGGACGATGTCAGGCGACAACACCGCCGACGCCAGCGTCGAGGGCGGCGACGAGGTGATTCCGTCGTCCGGACGCCGCGTCGAGGCGACCGGTATCGGGTTGTTCGTCGTCAGGGACTCCAGGATCACGAAGGCGACATACCACTGGAATCCGTTGGGCCCGCTGACGCAGCTACGATTCTTCGCCACGGGTACTCTCGAGATCGGGCTCGGCGACGGGACGGTGAGTCTCCAGCGATGAGCGACACTTCGAATGTTGTGATCGTGGACCCGGCGAATCCTGTGGTCCGGCCGCTGTTCGAGGTTTCATCCGCGCTGCCGGAAAGCCTCGAATTCGATATCAAGCCCGTGTGGACCGCGCTCGCCGTTCCCCCCTCGGCCTTTCCCGCGAGGCTCGGCGGCTACACCGAGCCGAGCGAGTCCCCGTACGCGCGGCGCAAGGGCGCGTTCGACAGCGCGGCCCGGGGTTTCGGTGCCACCGCCGACCGCATCTGGTTCTTCCGGGGAGCCAACTTCATCCGCTATTTCGAGCGCCCGGAGCGCAGGGACGACACCAGCGATTGGTTACGGACAGCCACATACTGGCCTGGTCTTCCAGCAAACATCAGTACGCGCATCGACGCGGTACTCACTGGCAACGTCGCGCCATATGAGGGCCACCTGTGGCTGTTCAGCGGCAGTCAGTACATTCGCTATGACCCGAACAACGACACAGTAGTCGTCGGAGCTCGGCCCATAGCCGGGCACTGGGGTCTGCCCGACGGGTTCGCGCAGGGTTTCGACGCGGCCATCCACGGGGTCGGCGACTACCTGGGCATCGCCTGGTTCTTCAAGGGCAGCCAGTACGTGCGCTACAACATCCATACGGACACGACCGAGTTCGGGCCCGTGGACATCGCGTCGATGTGGCACAACTGGCCCGACTCCTTCGCCGACGGGGTTGACTTCGCGTTCTACGGAACCGGGCCGCACGAGGAGCACATCTACTTCTTCCGCGGCGACAGGTACATCCGCTACAACCTGCCCGCCGACCGCGTCGAGGACGGTCCGTTGAACGCGACGGACGCGTGGCCCGCACTGGGCCGGTTCATGCCGGTGCCGCAACTGTTCCTGCGCGAAAAGTACACGCTGTCGACCTTCCACGGTGAGATGGGAAGGGCCGGCGTCGTCGGCGTGCCCACCCAGGTCGGCGGACACACCAGGACGGAATTCTACGTCGTCACGAAGAAGACGCAGGCCACCAACGAATCGATGTCGACCAACATCCTGGAAAGCAGCTCGCAACAGGTCGTGAACAACTTTTCCGACAGCCTGCGCACGGACACCTCGAGCTCCGAAAGCCACGACAACTACGACTACGGCATGGACGCCTCGTTCCACGGCGAGGCGCAGGCGACCGGGCTTACCGGCGGCGAGGTCAACGCCGATCTACATGTCAAGGGCGCCACGCATGACGTCCGTACGTCGTTCGCCAGGGCCGTCGGCGACCAGGTGAACAAGGCGAGGCAGGACTCGCACGAGCGGCACTCGCAGCAGGTCAGCACCCAGGACTCCTCGTACCAGGTCAACGTGGAGACGGAGACCGGGTTCAAGCAGGTGGTCGACAACACCCAGAATCCCGACGCGATCAATTTCGTGTTGTACCAGCTCACCCAGGAATACATCCTGGTGCTGAGCCTGGTGGACGCGGAGCTCGTGTTCCGCAACGGGGACGACCGGGCGGCGGCATCGGTCTCCATACGCGACATGGGGAAGCTGCTCGACAACTGCGTGGCGGACGCCGCCGCCCGCGCCGACGTGGCACGGGCGGTGGTCGTCACGCTGACCTCCGTGACCGACGCCACCGGAGCGACACGCTCCCTGCTGGCCGCGGGTGTGACACCGGACGCCCCTGCCGGCGCCGCGGTCGACCGGTCGGTACGAACCTCGTTCACGGTGAAGAACTCCGAGGGAAATCCCGTACGCAACATCGATGTCGACGGCATCATTATCAGCGTTGAACGCCCGGTGGTGCTCACCGCGAACACGGCGCTGGCCACTCTCCACGGATCCGGGTGAAACGCCGCACCGCGTCCAGCAGAACCAGACACCGGCAGCGCTGCCATACCGGCGCCATACCGGCGTTCCCGAGCATCCAGCAAAGTTCTGAAGGCGGTCCCACCCGCCCCACTTTTCGTTTCCAGCAATCCGGAGGTATGTAGTGTCCAAGGCCTACGTGACCCGAGGCGGCCGGTACCTGCGTTACGACGTCGACGGCGACGCCGCGGACGCCGGGTATCCGAAGGCGCTCACTGACGGCTGGTCCGGGCTGTCCGGCACGGGCTTCGAGACCGGGATCGACGCGGCGCTCGACCTCGGCACGGGCAAGGTATACCTGTTCAGGGGCCCGAACTACCTGCGGATCGACCAGCAGCGCAACCAGGTTGACGAAGAGCCGAGACCCATCGCGGGCGCATGGGCCGGGCTCGCCGAGGCAGGCTTCGCCGACGGGGTCGACGCGGCCATCAACTGGGGCAACGGCAAGGCGTACTTCTTCCGCGGCGACTCCTACGTGCAGTACGACATCGGCGCCGACCGGGTCGACGACGGCTACCCACAGCCGATCGCGCAGGACTGGCCCGGGTTCGCCGACGCGGGCTTCGCCGACGGGGTCGACGCGGCCATCAACTGGGGCAACGGCAAGGCGTATTTCTTCCGCGGCGATTCCTACCTGCGCTACTCGATCGGCGTCGGAACCGACGAGGGGTATCCGCGGCCGATCGCCGGGAACTGGCCAGGGCTTGGCGAGGCGGGTTTCAGCGACGGCCTCGACGCAATCTGGGTGAAGCTCACCTCGGCGCCCGCGCCCGGACCGGGGCCGGCTCCGTCCGGCGTCGGCCTCGTCCCCGGTGACCATGTCTGGTACTACAACGGCCAGATATCCACCGACCGCGACATCCCACGAGCTGTGTGGTTCCCCGGCTCGCAAAGCCCGACGGACTATCTCGGCCACGGCGATGAGATCTTCAACTTCGTCATCCACGCCGATGCCATCTACCGCGGCCGCCCGCACATGCGCGGCCGGGAGGGCACCTATGCCTGGCTGAACAACAACCCCGGCAACATCACCGGCGTCCCCGGCGGCACCGACTACGGCCAGTATCGGGACAAGTTCAACTGGCACCGATTCATCATCTTCCCGACTCGTCAGGCAGGGTACGACGCCATCGCCGCTTTCCTTCGCCAGGCCAGCTACCCTGCGAAAACCACCGGTGTGCGGCAGTGGCCGGCCGGCCGCTACCGCGACCTCGGCATCACCGAGGCGTTTCACCGGTACGCGCCCGCCGAGGACGGCAACGACCCTGACAGCTACGGGGCCGCGGTCGCCGCCGCCGCGGGGGTGTCGACGACCACGTTGATCAGCGAGTTGACCGACGCGCAGATGGCCCACATGCAGAACAAGATCGCCGAAATCGAGGGTGCGGTGCCTGGAGTGATATTTGCCCCGGACTCCGCTGACCTACCCGACGCCGTCCGCGCCGCCCTCGCCTAGAGAGCCGGGGGTCACGTCCGGCATCTGGCATGTCCGGCGCGTCGACGACGGGCTCACCCACGAGGCCGTCCTCCGGCTGACGCAGGGAGAAGGCTTCCCGGCTCCGCCACCGTGACGGATCCACAGCTGCCCGTCCCGCCTGTGGGGGCTGGCGGCACCATCGGATTGTGACAGGAAGTAGAAAATCTACATCTGTCCGTACCGGGAGCCGAACCGGCTCCAGCCCGGTCCGCGGCGGGCAAGAGTCCACTACCAGGAGCGGAGCCCACCGCACAAACCATGGTTCCGGTAAGTTGATCTTGTCGGGAATCCGGCTCCTGAGAAGATCACATAATTGCCTGACGATCAGATTCGGGCTCGGCCGGCCGCGTTACCTGTGATTACCGCGGGTCCGGGCCGTGGTCGGTCGGGGGGTTTTCGGCTGTGCCGGCGAAGCCGGCGGCGAGCTTCCGCATGGCGGCGTCCAGGAGTTCGGTGAGTTCCAGGTTCTCGTGGCGTAGCCACTGTTCGTAGGCGGCGATCGCCACGCCCAGAGTGGCGTACGCGATCGCCTGCGGGGCCAGGGCGTGCTCGTCCTGGCCGATGCGGTTACCGATGAACTCGGAGATGACCTGCCGCCACGCGACATAGCGCAGGGTCGAGTGCGCCTGCAGGGCCGGGGTGCCCAGAATGAGCCGCATCCGCCGGCGGTGCCAGGGGATCTCGGCGGGGTTGACCCGGTTGAACTCGATCAGCGCCTGGCGGACGGCGTCCATCAGCGGGACGTCGGGCGGGTAGGTGCGCAGGTCCGCGCGCAGCCGGGCCAGTTCCTCGTCGAAAGCGCCCCAGACGACGTCGTTCTTGGACGGGAAGTAGCGGAAGAACGTCCGCCGCCCGATACCGGCGGCGCGGGCGATGTCGTCGACGGTTGTCCGCTCGAAGCCGCGTTCGGCGAAGAGCTCGAACGCCAGATGCTCCAGCTCGGCGCGGCTGGTGACGGGGTTGCGGCCACCCCGGCCGCCGGATGTGCCGGATGTGCCGGGTGCGCGCTCTTCGCGCTGGTTCCGCATCGCCTCTTCCGGGTGGCATTGAGTGCCAATATTATGCGTGCCTGCGGTCACAGCGAATCATGTTGTCGGACGGGAGCATGCCATGCCGCACCGGATGCCCGGGTCGTGCCGGACGCGCGCGGCGGGCGGCCCACGCCCGGCGCGCGTCCGGAAGCCGCCGGACGCCGGCAGTGGCCGACCGACTGCCCACCGCGGGCACGCTCGCCAGCGGCGGGAAGGGCGGTGACCCGGCCAGCGGCGCCCACGGACGCGGTGGCCGAAGGGACAGCGGCAGGTACGGCAAGCGAGGGAACAGCGGGCGAGGGAACAGCAGGCACCGCGCGGGCCGCGGCCGGGGGGACGGCGACGGACCCGCAGGCGGGCAGCGGCCGGGTGGCGGTGGTGACGGGGGCGGCCCGCGGCATCGGCGCGGCCGTGGCGGGCCAGCTGGCCGCGCAGGGGTGGCGGGTCGTCGCGGTGGACGTGTGCGCCGACCTGCCCGGCGTCGCCTACCCGCTGGGGACGCCGGAGGAACTGCGCGCGCTCGCCCGGCGCTGGCCCGGCCGGGTCCGCGACGTGGTCGCCGACGTGCGCGAGGCACAGGCCCTGGCCGAGGCCGTCGAGCTGGCCGAGCGCGAGTTCGGGGGAGTGCACGCCGCGGTGGCCGCCGCCGCGGTGATGGCCGGCGGCCGTCCGCTGTGGGAGACCACGGACGCCGAGTGGGACGTCCTGTTCGAGGTCGGTGTCCGCGGAGTGCTCAACCTCGCCCGCGCGGCCGTGCCCGCCCTGCTGCGTGCCGCGCCGCCGCGCTCCGGCCGGTTCGTCGCGCTGGCGTCGGCGGCGGCCCATCGCGGCCTGTGGCATCTGGCCGCCTACAACGCCGCGAAGCACGCCGTCGTGGGGCTGGTGCGCGGGCTCGCGACCGACCTGCGGGGCACCGGTGTCACGGCCACCGCGGTGTCCCCGGGCTCCACCCGCACGGCCATGCTGGACGCGACCGCCGCCCTCTACGACCTGCCGGACGTCGACGGGTTCGCCGGATACCAGCTCCTCGACCGCCTGCTGCGGCCGGAGGAGGTCGCCGCCACCGTGTGCTGGCTGTGCGGCGAGGGCTCGTCCGCGATCACCGGCACCGTGGTGCACGCCGACGGCGGCTTCACCGCGTGACAGGCACCGTGGGCCCGGCGGGCTCCCGCGACGCGGACACCGCTGTGACGAACGCCGGAAATCCCGCGAGCCCCAGGAATCCCGCGGACTCCGGGAGACCCGCGAAGCGCGCGGACGACGCCTTGGATGCCGCGGGCTCCCAGAGCCCAGGCACTCCCGCGGCGGGAGCCGGNCTCCCGCGGCGGGAGCCGGCGGCACCCGGGACGAGGGCCGCGCGGGCTCGGGAAGCCCGGCGGACGGCGTCCTGCGGCTGGTCTTCGACCCTGGTACGCGCCGGTGGGCCGACGGGCAGGTGCTGCTTGGCGGTTCCCCGCTGCGGGTCCTGCGGCTGCCCGCCGCCGGCGCCCGGCTGGTCGAGGAGTGGATGCGCGGGCAGCCGGTCGGGCCCGATCCGGCGCGGCGGCGGCTGGCGGACCGGCTGGTGGCGGCCGGAATCGCCCACCCGGTCTACGAACGTCCCCGGCTGCGCCTGTCCGACGTCACGCTCGTCGTCCCCGTGCGCGACCACGCCGCCGCCCTGGAACGGCTGCTCGCCGCGCTGGGCGCGGCAGGTGAGGTGGGTACGGCGGGCGGGGCGAACAAGGCGGGCGGGGCGAACAAAGCTGGCGAGGAGAACGATGCGGGCGAGGGGGATGCGAGGGAGACAAGGAAGGCGGGGGAGGCGGGGGAGCTGGCGGAAGTGATCGTCGTGGACGACGGATCCGTGCCGCCGCTGCCGCGGGCGACAGCCCGCCACCAGCGGCCCCGCGGCCCGGCCGCCGCGCGCAACACCGGCTGGCGGCGGGCGGGCACCGAGCTGGTGGCCTTCCTGGACGCCGACGTGCGGCCCGAGCCGGGCTGGCTGGAGCCGCTGCTGGCGCACTTCGACGCCCCGGACGTCGCCGCGGTGGCCCCCCGGGTGACCAGCCTGCCTGGGCGGTCGTTGCTGGCCCGCTACGAGCGGGCGCGCTCGTCGCTGGACCTCGGCGGCGTCGCGGCGCCGGTGCGGCCGGCCAGCCGGGTGAGCTACGTCCCCTCGGCCGCGCTCGTGGTGCGTGCCGCCGCCCTGCGGGAGCTGCGCGGTTTCGACGAGCGGATGCGCTTCGGCGAGGACGTGGACCTGGTGTGGCGGCTGGTGCGTGCCGGCTGGCAGGTCCGTTACGAGCCCGTGTCGCGGGTCGGGCACGCTCCCCGCGGCCGGTGGACGGCGTGGCTGCGGCAGCGTTTCGACTACGGGACGTCGGCGGCGCCGCTGGCGACCCGGCACGGTGGTGCCGTCGCGCCGGTGCGGATGTCGGTGTGGAGCGCGCTGTCGTGGGCGGCGGTGG
>NZ_JWIO01000004.1:103102-108455 GCF_001017755.1 Protofrankia coriariae | reverse complement strand
CCGGCCGGCCGCGGGCCGGGCTTGTGGTCGCGGCCGGCACGGCGGCGTTGCTGCCGCGCAGGCTGGCGCCGCTCGGGGTGCCCGCCACCGGGGCGCTGCGGGTGGCGGCGCTGGGGCACCTCGGCGCGGGCCGGCTGTTCGCCGACGCGGTGACCCGCGCCTGGTGGCCGGCGGCCGTCCCGCTGCTGGCGGGCACCAGGCGGGGCAGATGGCTGCTGGCCCTGGCGCTGGGGCGGCACCTGCACGAGTGGTATCAGCGGCGGCCGGACGTGGATCCGCCGCGCTGGCTGCTGCTGCGGGCACTCGACGACGCCGCCTACGGCGCCGGGGTCTGGTGGGGCGCCGCACGCGCGGGCACGCTCACCCCGCTGCTCCCGGAGCTGTCCGGCCGGCCCGCCGCGGCGACCGCGTACCTTCGCCGTGTCCTTCAGGTCCGCGGTGCATCCCACCTGAAACCACGCCACGCGCTGGTTTCGGGAGCGCGTCGCATCCTGGGCAGGCATCACGTACCGTGACCGTCGTGCGGCCCTGGCGGTTGGCGGAGCTCGCCTGGCCCGAGGTGGCCGAGCGGGCCGCCACCAGCGTGCTCGCCGTCCCCCTCGGCGCGACCGAGCAGCACGGGCCGCACCTGCCGCTCACCGTGGACACCGAACTTGCCACGACGCTGTGCGAGCGGCTCGCCCGTGCCCGATCCTGGGTGCTCGTCGCGCCGGCGCTGCCCTATGGCGCAAGCGGTGAGCACGCGGGCTTTCCCGGCACCCTGTCGATCGGGCAGGACGGCGTCGAGTTGCTGCTGGTCGAGCTTGTCCGCTCGGCGGACGCGTTCGCCGGGGTGCTGCTGGTCTGCGGGCACGGCGGCAACGCCGCGCCGCTGCGCCGCGCCGTCGCCCGGCTGCGCGGTGAGGGCCGGCGGGTGCTTGCCTGGCTGCCCGGCGGGCCCGCGGACGACGCCCACGCCGGCCGTACCGAGACCTCGGTGATGCTCGCGCTGCGCGGGCAGGCGGTGCGGCTCGACCATGTCGAGCCCGGGGTGACCCGTCCGATCGGTGAGCTCCTGCCGGCGCTGCGGGAGTCCGGGGTGCGCGCGGTCAGCCCCAACGGCGTGCTGGGCGATCCGACCGGTTCCTCCGCCCGCGCCGGAACGCGCATCCTGGACGCTTGGGCCCAGGAGCTCGCCGCCGCGGCCGACCGGTGGCGCGACAGTCTGCCGCACGACCGGAAGAGCCAGCCGTAGGACCGGCGGCCGGCCGTGATATCGGTACTGGCATGGCAGCAGGGCAGCCGTTCCACGGATCGGTGCTGGACGCGGTACTGGAACGGATCACCTACGCCAACGAGGAGACGGGCTACACCGTCGCCCGGGTGGACGCGGGGCGGTCCGGTGAGCTGATCACCGTGGTGGGCGCGCTGCTGGGCGCGCAGCCGGGTGAGTCGCTGCGGATGCGGGGGCGGTGGGGCTCGCACCCACAGTACGGCCGGCAGTTCCACGTCGAGGACTACAGCACCGTGCTGCCGGCGACGATCCAGGGTATTCGGCGGTATCTCGGCTCCGGACTGATCAAGGGTATTGGGCCGAGGCTCGCCGAGCGCATTGTCGAGCATTTCGGTATTGACGCCCTGGACGTCATCGAACAGCATCCCGAACGGCTGATCGAGGTCCCGAAACTCGGCCCCAAACGGACGAAGGCGATCGCGGTTGCCTGGGAGGAACAGAAGGCCATCAAGGAGGTGATGGTCTTTCTCCAGGGCGTCGGGGTGTCCACGTCGCTGGCGGTGCGAATTTACAAACAATATGGCGACCGGTCGATCGAGGTGGTGCGCACCCAGCCGTACCAGCTGGCCACCGACGTGTGGGGCATCGGGTTCCGTACCGCGGACACGATCGCCAGGGCCGTCGGGATTCCGCACGACAGCCCGCAGCGGATAAAGGCCGGGCTGGTGTTCACCCTGTCGGAGTCCACCGGGGACGGGAACTGCTTCCTGCCCGAGCAGCGGCTGATCGCCGAGGCGATCAAGATCCTGCAGGTCGACACCGGCGCGGTGATCGAGTGTCTGGCCGAACTCGTCGCCGAGGAGGGCGTCGTCCGTGAGGAGATCCCCGGGGAGGATCCGGACGCCCCCGTCGCCGCGGTCTACCTGGTGCCCTTCCACCGCGCGGAGATCTCCCTGGCCGGTCAGCTCCTGCGGCTGCTGCGCGCGCCCGCCGACCGGATGCCGGCGTTCGCCGACGTCGACTGGGACAGGGCGCTGCTCTGGCTGCACGGGCGGACGCGCACCGAGCTCGCCCCCGCCCAGCGGGCGGCGGTGAAACTGGCCCTGACCGAGAGGGTCGCCGTCCTCACCGGCGGGCCGGGATGTGGCAAGAGCTTCACCGTACGCTCCGTAGTCACGCTTGCCCAGGCCAAGGGCGCGAAGATCGTGCTGGCCGCGCCCACCGGCCGGGCGGCGAAACGGCTCACCGAGCTGACCGGGCACGACGCGTCCACCGTGCACCGGCTGCTGCAGCTGCGTCCCGGCGGGGACGCGGCCTACGACCGCGACCACCCGCTGGACGCCGACATCGTCGTGGTCGACGAGGCGTCCATGCTCGATCTGCTGCTGGCCAACAAGCTGGCCAAGGCGGTCGCGCCCGGGGCGCACCTGCTCCTGGTCGGCGACGTCGACCAGCTCCCGTCCGTCGGGGCCGGGGAGGTCCTGCGCGATCTGCTGGCGGCGGGGACACCGGTCCCGCACGTGCGGCTGACGCACGTCTTCCGGCAGGCGCAGCAGTCCGGGGTGGTCACCAACGCGCACCGGATCAACAGCGGCGAGCACCCGCTGGTGCGCGGCCTGCCGGATTTCTTCTTCTTCGCTGCGGACGAGACCGAGGAGGCCGCGGCGATGACCGTGGACGTGGTGGCCCGGCGGATTCCCGCGAAGTTCGGGCTGGACCCGCGCCGCGACGTGCAGGTGCTCGCGCCGATGCACCGCGGCCCGGCCGGCGCCGGCGCGCTGAACACACTGTTGCAGGAGGCGCTCACCCCGGCGCGTCCCGACACGCCCGAACGCCGCGCCGGCGGGCGGATCTTCCGGGTCGGCGACAAGGTCACCCAGATCCGCAACAACTACGACAAGGGAGCCAGCGGCGTCTTCAACGGCACCCTGGGCGTGGTCACCGGTATCGACCTCGACGAGCAGAAGGTCACGGTGCGTACGGACGAGGACGAGGATATCGACTACGACTTCACCGAGCTGGACGAACTCGTCCACGCCTACGCCGTGACCATCCACCGTTCGCAGGGCAGCGAGTACCCGGCCGTGGTCATCCCGGTCACCACCAGCGCCTGGATGATGTTGCAGCGTAACCTGCTGTACACGGCGGTCACGCGGGCTCGTAAACTGGTGGTGCTGGTCGGGTCACACCGAGCCATCGGCCAGGCCGTGCGCACGGTCAGCGGCGGCCNCGGCGGCCGCCGCCACACCGCCCTCGACCACCGGCTACAAACGTCCGCTTCGTAACACCGCCTGGTCTCAGATCTCAGATCTCGGGTTTCGGATCTCGGGCCGCCCTGGTCCGCCCTCTCGACCCAGGCTCCTCCTCCGGGTTCGTTCTGATCGTTGGTCGGAGGTCGAATCGCGGGAACGAGGGGGCAAGTGGTTGCTGTGGCAGCCATTTCCGTACTTGTTCCATACTCGCTCCGTATTCGCCTTCCCGGGCGGGGCGGACGGCTGGCCGGTGTTGTTGGTGGATTGTGTTTGCTGGCCCGCTCNCGGGCCGGCCGGCCCGGTGGGTCGACCCGGTAGGACGCGCCGCGGGCGGGTGGCCGGCCGTCGGTCGTGAGCCGACCCAGCGGCCGACTCGGTGGCTGGCCCGCCAGGCCGACTCGGCGGGGCGGTGCGGTGGGGGCGGCGGGCCGGTGTGGGTGGCTTCGGGGAGGGGCGGTCGCTCTCTGGCAAAGGTCACGCAGACGGCACCGGTGGACGCGCTGTGTGATCACCCTTACTCTCGGTAGGGGGGTCGGTCTGAACCGGAACGTTGTCGCCGTGAATGGGTCAGTGACCCCGCCGGCCCCGGTCCCGGGGTTTTCCCGGCCTGCTCGGTGGAGGGGGACACCAACATGCACAGATCCTTGATTGTTGCCAAGATCACACCCGGCGCGGAAAAGGACGTCGCACGCATCTTCGCGGAATCGGACGCGACCGGACTTCCGCGGATCGCCGGCGTCACCCGCCGTTCGCTCTATTCGCTCGGGGATCTCTACGTCCACCTGCTGGAAACGGCCGGGGACGGCCGGCGGGCGGTGGACAACGCGCGCGGCCACGAGGAGTTCAAACGCGTCAGCGAGCGGCTGTCCCACTACATTCAGCCCTATCTGCCGACCTGGCGGTCACCCGAGGACGCGATAGCGCGGTGTTTCTACACCTATGAGGCCGGCTCCGCCGGCGGTACCCACGAGGCCAGCTCCGCCGGGGAGGCAGCGTGAGGGCCACGGTCGCCGAGGCGGACGTGGCCGCCTGGAGCCGGTGCGGCTCCTGCACCGCGCTCGTCTACGGCAAACGGCTGGCCCGCAACCTCTACGTGTGCCCGGAATGCGGCCACCACGACCGGCTGACCGCCGCCCAGCGGATCGACCAGCTCCTCGATCCCGGCAGCTTCCGGCCGCTGCTGGTCGAACCCGTCCACTTCGACATCCTCGGGTTCACCGACACCCGGCCGTACGCCCAGCGCTGGGAGGCGGCCCGGCGGGAGACCGCGCTGGCCGAGGCGGTGCTGTGCGGCGCCGGAGCCATCGGCGGCCACGGGCTTGTCGTGGCCGTGATGGACTTCCGTTTCCTCGGCGGCAGCCTCGGCTCGGCGGTCGGCGAAATGATAACGCTCGCGGTGGAACTCGCCGTGGACGAGGCGCTTCCCCTGCTCGTCGTCTCCACCTCCGGCGGCGCCCGGATGCAGGAGGGCTGCCTGTCGCTGATGCAGATGGCCAAGACCGGTATCGCCGTCGAACGGCACCGGGAACACGGCCTGCTGTCCATCAGCCTGGTGACCGACCCGACCTACGGCGGGGTGGCGGCGTCGTTCGCGACCAACACGGACGTGATCGTCGCCGAGTCCGGCAGCCGGATGGGTTTCGCCGGGCCCCGGGTCATCCGGCAGACCATCGGGCAGGAGCTGCCCGCCGAGTTCCAGAGCAGCGGTTTTCTCGCCAGCAAGGGGCAGGTCGACATCGTCGCCGACCGGACGGACCTGCGGACGGTGCTGGGCAGGCTGCTCGCGGTCGGCCGGCGGGAGCAGCGGGACATCGACCCGTCGACCGACCTGCCGGCCGACCTGCCGGCCGGCGAGCCGGCGGACGAGCCGGCGCGGCAACCTGTCGGG
>NZ_JWIO01000004.1:92935-103082 GCF_001017755.1 Protofrankia coriariae | reverse complement strand
CGCCGGCCGGCCGGCCCGTACCGGCCGGCTCCGGCGTGCTCATCACCGACCCGGAGCGGCTGGTCCAGCGGGATCCGTGGGAGACCGTCCGACTGGCCCGGGACAGCGGCCGCCCCACCGTCCGGGACTACCTCGCCCGGTCGTTCGACTCCTTCATCGAGCTGCGTGGTGACCGGCTGTACGGGGACTGCAGCGCCGTCGTGGCGGGCATCGCGGAGATCGACGGGCTTGCCGTGGCCGTGGTCGGGACCGAGAAGGGGCACTCGACCACGGAGCTCGTCGCGCACAACTTCGGCATGCCCCAGCCCGAGGGCTACCGCAAGGCCATGCGGGTGATGTCGCTGGCGGCGCGGCTCGGCCTGCCCGTGGTGACACTGATCGACACCCCCGGCGCCTACCCCGGCCGGGAGGCCGAGGAGCGGGGGCAGGCGTCCGCGATCGCGCACGCCATCCAGCGGATGTCCGCGCTGTCCACACCGGTCATCGCGGTGATCACCGGTGAGGGCGGCAGCGGCGGCGCGCTGGCGCTGGCCGTCGCCGACCGCGTCCTGGTCGCGGAGAACGGCGTGTTCTCCGTGATCAGCCCCGAGGCGTGCTCGTCGATCCTCTGGAACGACACGCAGGCCGCGGCCGAGGCCGCCCGCGCGCTCGGCCTGAACGCCCCGTGGCTGCTGCGGCTGGGCATCGTCGACGCCGTGGTACCCGAGCCGCTCGGCGGCTCCCAGACGGATCACCTTGCCGCCGGCAACCTGCTGCGCCAGGCGGTGCTCGAGGCCCTGCGCCCGCTGCTGGCGCTGCCGGCGGCCCACCTGATCCGGGCCCGGCGCTCGCGCTTCCGCCGCTTCGGTCAGGCGGCCGTGACCACCCCCACCGACATCGCGCCGCCGCAGCCGCGCGAACGACATGAGGAGAAGGCCGTATGAGGCCGGCCAACACCAGCGACCAGCGTCAGCACGTCCTGAGCCGTCTGCACGAGCACGCGACCCGGCTGGCCGGGGAACTGCCCGGCCAGCTCGGCCGCATCCGCGTCTGTTCCGGGGACGTCGCCATCGAGGTCGAGTGGTCGCGGGCGACCCCCGGCGCGCAGCAGGCGGCGCCGCCGGAAAACGTCGGCGCGCTCATCCCGGCACCGTCCACCGGCGACACGGCTGTTGAGCGGACGGTTGTCACGCGGGCGGCCACCGGGGCGCCGGCCGCCGGAAACGGCACCATCGTCAGCGGTGCCCCCGTGAATGGCGCGGCCGTACCCGGCGCCACGGCAAACGGGGCCGCCGCGAACGAGGCTGGTGAGAATATCGCGGACGCCGACGTGGCCGCTGTCACGGCCCCGATCGTCGGGACTTTCTATCACGCGCCCGAACCGGGGGCAGAGCCTTTCGTCACGGTGGGGAACGTCATCGACGCGGGCGCGACGATCGGCATCATCGAGGCGATGAAACTGCTGAACCCGGTGACTGCCGACATCGGCGGGACGGTGGCCCGGATCTGCGTCGGGAACGGGGAGGCGGTCGAGTTCGACCAGGTTCTCGTCGAAATAGCACCGTAGCGGAAGTCTCATTTCACGCGGGGGGTGAAGATTTGTTCCAGAAAGTTCTCATCGCGAACCGCGGCGAGATCGCGCTACGGGTGGCCAGGGCGTGCCGTGAGCTCGGTATCCGGACCGTCAGCGTCTATTCGACAGCGGACCGGGACTCGCTTGTCCATCGCCATACCGACGAGGCGGTGTGTATTGGGCCGCCACCGCCACGGCGCAGCTACGCCAACGCGGCGGCCATCGTCGAGGCGGCGAGAATGACAGAGGCGGACGCCGTCCATCCCGGCTACGGGTTTCTCTCCGAGGATCCCGACTTCGCGGAGATATGCGCCGACGCCGGCCTGGTGTTCATCGGCTCGCCGCCGGCGGTGATGGCCTCGCTGGGGGACAAGAGCGTGGCCCGGGCCCTGATGCGCAGGGCGGGCCTGCCGCTGCTCACCGGCAGCGCCGATGTCGCGCGCAGCGTAGCTGACGCGCGCGACATCGCCGACGCCATCGGATATCCCGTCATCATCAAGGCCGCGGCCGGTGGCGGTGGGCGCGGTATGACGGTCGTGCGCTCGGCCGCGCAGCTCGCGACCGCGTTCGCCGACACCCGGGCGGCGGCCCGGGCGGTCTTCGGCGACGACCGGATCTACGTGGAGCGTTTTCTCGAACGGGCCCGCCACGTCGAGGTGCAGATCCTCTGTGACGCGCACGGTGTGGGCATCCACCTGGGCACCCGGGACTGTTCGGTGCAGCGCCGCCACCAGAAGCTGGTGGAGGAGGCGCCCGCGCCCGAGCTCGACCCCGACCGGGTGGCCGAGATGTGCCGGGACGCGGTGCGTGGCGCGCTGTCGGTCGGTTTCACCGGCCTGGGCACGGTCGAGTTCCTGGTGGACGAGGACCAGAACCACTATTTCATCGAGATCAACAGCCGTATCCAGGTGGAACATCCGGTCACCGAGATGGTGACGGGCTGCGATCTCGTCCACGAGCAGCTCCATGTCGCGGCCGGCACGCCGTTGCGGCTGCGGCAGGAGGACGTCGTCCTGCGCGGGGTCGCCGTCGAGTGCCGGGTCAACACCGAGGATCCGGACCGCGGGTTCACCCCGGCCGCGGGCCGGCTGGACCGCTTCGCCCCGCCGGCCGGCCCGTTCGTCCGGGTGGACACCCATGGCTTCCCCGGATACCGGGTCAGCCCGTACTACGACTCGCTGCTGGCCAAGGTGTCGGTCTGGGCGCCCAGCCGGGCCGAGGCGCTCAGCCGGGCCGAGCGCGCGCTCGGCGAGTTCGACGTCGACGGGCCCGGCGTACGTACCACTATTCCTTTCATCAAACGTGTGCTGGCCGACACCGAGTTCCGCAAGGGACGGTATTCGACCAGCCTGGTCGACCGCCTGACAGCGGACTCCGGAAAGGTGCGGCGATGAGTGTTGAAGCTACCGGGGAGACCCGGTCCGTCGTGACAGCGGCCACGATCCGCGAAATTCTCGTCGAGCGGGCCGGTGTGGATCCGGACGTTTTCGCCGGAAACGAGTCGCTTTCTCTCGCGGAGCTGCAGATCGACTCACTGGCCGTTCTCGAGCTGCAGGCGGTGCTGGTCGAGAGGTTCGGTGTGGAGATTCCCGACGAGGCCGTCACGATGACCGTGGGGGAGATCGCCGCCGTCGCGAACGAGGATCGGTGACAGAAGGTCCATGAACGAAGACCTGTGAAAAGGCCAGCGAACGAAGGCACCCGGGTGGCGTCCCGTGGGCGAGGGCCTGCGGGAGAAAATCCGGGACAATTTCAGGGAGGTCTCGTAGGAGATGCCGGGACACACACAGAACTCGGTGTTCATCGCCGCTCCGTTCGGCGTCGTCTGGGACGCGACGAACGACCTGGAGAACTGGCCCGACCTGTTCACGGAGTACGCCTCGGTGGACATTCTCGAACGCGAGGGGAACACCGTCCGTTTCCGGTTGACCATGCATCCGGACGAGAACGGCCAGATCTGGTCGTGGGTCAGCCAGCGAACGGTCGACCGTGGCCTGCGTGAGGTGCGCGCGCATCGGGTCGAGCCCGGCCCGTTCCAGTACATGAACATCTACTGGTCGTACGAGGAGCTCGACGGCGGCGTCCGGATGACGTGGCTGCAGGACTTCGCCATGCGCCCGGACGCGCCGGTCGACGACGAGGCGATGACCGCCCGGATCAACGCCAACTCGGTGATCCAGATGGAGATCATCCGGGACAAGGTCGAGAAGCTGGCGGCCGGTGTGGCCGGCACGGCCGGTGTGGCCGGCGCGGCCGGTGGGGCTCGCGACGCGGGCGCATGACGAGTGAGCACGGGCGCATGACAAGTGAGAGGGAGTACCGGAGATGGCTGTCGCATCCTGCTGTCGGCATGTGGCTGTCCGTGATGTTCCGCCGGACCGGCGGCGCGGGGGAGAGCTACGGGTGCTGCTCGGTCCGCGCACGGTCGGTAGCACCTCGGGCTTCATGGGCGTGGCCACCCTGCTGCCCGGCGAGAAGATCGCCGAACACTACCATCCGTACAGCGAAGAGTTTCTGTACGTAGCAACAGGGAGCATCGTCGTCGACTGCGACGACGTCCCGGTGGCCGTCGCGGCCGGCGAGGGGCTCTACATCCCGATCGGGACGCGCCACCGGCTGCGCAACACCGCGGGCGAGCCGGCGTCGGTGGTCTTCCACCTCGGTCCCCTCGCCCCCCGTCCCGAGCTCGGGCACGTGGACACCGAGAACGCCGAGGACACCGGGAAGGCCGGGGACACCGGGAACGCCGGGGAGGCCCGGGGGAGCGGGGACGCCCGGGACGCGGGCGCTGCCCGGCAGGCCGTGACCGTGACCGCCGACCAGGCGCGCTCCGAGCCGCAGCTGTCTGACCAGGTGAGTACCGGCCAGGTGGGCAGCGAACGCGCCGACGGTGATCCGGTGGCCTCGGCGTGAGCGGCCACCGCCGCGTGGTGGTGACCGGGGTGGGCGTGGTCGCGCCGGGCGGGGTGACGCGGGAGGCGTTCTGGTCCGCTGTGACGGCGGGCCGGACCGCCACCCGGCGCATCACCCTCTTCGACGCGTCGCCGTTCCGGTCCCGGGTCGCCGCCGAGTGCGACTTCGACCCGGCCGCCGCCGGGCTCACCCCCCGTCAGGTGCGGCGCTCCGACCGCTACATCCAGTTCGCCATGGCCGCCGCCGCCGAGGCCGTCACGGACAGCGGGCTCGTCTTCGACGAGCCGACCGCGAACGCCACCGGCGTGACGATGGGCACGGCGGTCGGGGGGACCACGGCGCTGGAGACCGAGTACGTCGTGGCCAGCGACAGCGGCCAGCAGTGGCTGGTCGACCCCGACTACGCGTCGCCGTTCCTGTACCAGGCGCTGATGCCGAGCAGCCTGGCGGCCGACGTCGGCTGCCAGTTCGGCGCCCACGGCCCGGCGCAGGTCGTCTCCACCGGCTGCACGTCCGGGATCGACGCCATCGGCTACGGCTACCAACTCGTCGCCGACGGGGAGGTGGAGGTGATGATCGCCGGTGCGTCGGACTCCCCGATCTCCCCGGTCACGCTCGCCTCCTTCGACGCGATCAAGGCGACGTCGCCGGACGATTCCGACCCCGAGCACGCCTCCCGGCCCTTCGACCGGGACCGCAGGGGCTTCATCCTGGGTGAGGGCGGCGCGGTCCTCGTCCTGGAGGAGCTGGAGCACGCCCGGCGTCGGGGTGCGCACATCTACTGCGAGGTCGCCGGGTTCGCCACCCGCAGCAACGCCTTCCACATGACGGGGCTGCGTCCCGACGGGGTGGAGATGGCTCGGGCCATCTCCGACGCGCTGGCACAGGGCCGGCTGGCGCCGACCACCGTCTCCTACATCAACGCCCACGGTTCGGGGACCAAGCAGAACGACCGGCACGAGACGGCGGCCTTCAAACGGGCGCTGGGCGAGCACGCCTACCAGGTGCCGGTCAGTTCGATCAAGTCCATGGTCGGCCATTCGCTCGGCGCGATCGGCGCGATCGAGATGGCGGCCTGCGCGCTGGCCATCGAGCACGGGGTGGTCCCCCCGACGGCGAACTGGGCCAACCGCGATCCGGAGTGCGACCTCGACTACACGCCGAACACGGCACGTGAGCACAAGGTCGACGTCGCGCTGTCGGTCGGCAGCGGTTTCGGGGGCTTCCAGTCGGCCATGGTCTTCCGGGCTCCCAACGGCCTGCCGGCCGCGGAGGGCGCTGGGAAGAGGAAAGCGGGGGTCGGACGGTGACGCCGCGCGCTGTGATCACCGGGATCGGGATCGTCTGCGCGAGCGGGATCGGCGTGGACACGTACTGGAAGACCGCGCTGTCCGGGGAGACCCGAATCGGGCGCATCACCCAGTTCGACCCGTCACGCTACGACACCACCCTCGCCGGTGAGGTCGAGGGTTTCGGGGCGGCCGAGCACATGCCGAGCCGGTTCGTCGTGCAGACGGACCGGTGGACGCACCTGGCCTTCTGCGCCGCCGGCCAGGCCCTGGCGGACGCGGGGATCGACCCGGAGGCCCTCGACCCGTACGACATGTCCGTCGCGCTCGCCAGCGGCTCGGGGGGCAACGCGTTCGGCCAGCGCGAGCTGCAGCACCTGTGGAGCTCCTCGTCCCGCACGGTCGGCGCCTACCAGTCGATCGCCTGGTTCTACGCGGCCACGGTGGGGCAGCTGTCGATCCGGCACGGCATGAAGGGGCCGTCGGTGGTCCTGGTGTCGGAGAGCGCCGGTGGCCTGGACAGCTTCGCCCACGCGGCGCGGCTGGTCCGCCGCGGGACCCCGGTGGTGCTCGCCGGCGGAACCGAGGCACCGCTGTCCCCGTACGCGCTGACCTGCCAGCAGCACAACCATGCCATGACATCCCGCACCGACCCGGCCCACGCCTACTGCCCGTTCGACGTCGACGCGGACGGTTACGTCCCCGGGGAGGGGGGTGCCGTCTTCGTCGTGGAGGACCTCGACCACGCCCTGGCCCGCGGCGCCCCCGTGATCTACGGGGAGATCGCCGGGGCGGCGGCCACGTTCGACGGCCGCCCCTCCCGGCGTCGCGGCGGCTTCGACGTGGAGCAGTACGCCCGGGCGATGACCACGGCGCTGCACCGGGCGGGCCGGCGTCCCGAGGATGTCGACGTGGTCTTCCCCGACGCGCTCGGGCTGCCCGCCGCCGACCGCGACGAGAGCGCCGCGCTGCGGGCCGCATTCGGCTCGGCGTCACCGGTGGTGACGACGCAGAAGCCACTGGTGGGGCGGCTCTACCAGGGTGGAGCCGCCCTGGACGCGGCCACCGCCCTGCTGGCCATGCGGCACGATCTGCTGCCGCCGGCGGGTGTCCGTACGCCCGCGCCCGGATGCGACCTGAACTTCGTCGCCGAGGTGACCCCCACGCCGGTCACCACCGCAATGATCAACGCCCGTGGTTTCGACGGATTCAACGCGTCGGTCGTCCTACATCGCTATCAGCAGGAGGAGAAATAGATGCCCAACGTGGACGCGACCGGCGGCCCCGGGGTGGGGGCGGTGGTGCGCACGGCGCTCGGCACCGCCACCGACACGGTGCGCACGCTGCTGCGCATGCGCGCCCGTCCCGGCCGTGAGCAGGAGTTCGAAAGCGCCTGGCTGAAGGCGGCGGAGGTCATCAGCACGGTGCCGGGGAACATCCGCCAGGATCTGATGCGCAACCCGGACCGGCCCGGCGAGTACGTGATCGTGGCCGACTGGGAGAACCGCTCGGCGCTGGACGCCTTCGGGCGCAGCGCGCGCCGGGACCACCTCACCGCCGCCCTGCGCGACCTGCGCGACGACGCCGAGCGCAGCACCTACGACGTGCTGCACACCCTGGACGGGCGGGGGCCGGCGGTGCGGGTGCTGGTCACCACCACTGTGCCCCCCGGCGAGGAGGACGCGTTCGAGCAGGCGTTCCTCGAGGTCGCCGAGGCCATGCGCGGGGTGGCCGGCCGGGTCCGGGAGGAGCTGCTGCACGAACCCGGCACCGGCACGTTCCACCTGCTGGCGGAATGGGCCTCCGAGCAGGCCTTCCTGGCCTGGGTGGGGGATCCGAACCACAGCGACCGCACCAGGCAGCTCATCCCCTTCCTCGACCGTGGTTTCTCCCGCCGCATCTTCTCGATCGTCGCCCGCCCACCGGAGGACGAAGCGAACGCCGGCGCGAGCCCCGAGGCGGCCATCGGCGCGGACGCCGCCGGCGCGAACGCCCGCCCCAGGCCGGGGGCGGCCCCGCAGCAGCGCCCGACAGCGGCCCTGAGCACGGCCGCGGCCGCGACCGTCCGGCCGCAGGTCGCCGGTGCCCGGCGGCCGGAGCCGGACGCGGCAACCGACGTGCTGGTCGTCGGCGCGGGACCGACCGGCCTGACCCTCGCCATCGAGCTCGCCCGCCGCGGGGTCGCCTGCCGGCTGGTGGACAGGAGCACCGAGCCGCCGGGCCAGGCGGACAAGGCCATCGGCGTGCACTGCCGGACGATGGAGATCTGGGAGGACCAGGGCATCGTCCAGGAGGCGATGGACGCCGGCATCTGGCTCAACGGCCAGATCGTCGTCGTCAACGGGCACCAGACCCACCGCGTCGAGTGGGACCTGCCGGAGCTGCCGTACGCCCACCTCGGGCTGCCGCAGTACGAGACGGAACGCATCCTCACCAACCGTTTCGCAGCCCTCGGCGGGACGATCGAGCGGGGCGTCGAGCTGCGCGGCCTCACCCAGGACGCCGCCGGCGTGACCGCCCGGCTGTCGGCCGCCGACGGTGAGACGACGGTGCGCGCGAAGTATCTGGTGGGATCCGACGGCGCGCACAGCACCGTCCGCAAGGAGCTGAACCTGGCGTTCAACGCGGGCGCCGGACGGTTCCCGCAGCTGTTCATGCTCGCCGACGTCGAGGTCGACTGGTCGCTGCCCGAGGGCTATCTGCTGCGCTTCCTGCACGAGACCGACGGCAAGATGGACGGGATGCTCGTGTGCGTCCCGTTGCGGGGCCAGGGCCGTTACCGCATCGCGACCATGGCCCCGCCGCGGATCATGGCCGAGGCCGCCCGCACGGACGTGCCGCCCGGTTTCACGAAGGAGTACGAACCGCCGACGCTGGCCGAGTTCCAGGCCGCGCTCGACGGGCTGGCGCCGCCCGGGACGACCGCGCGCAACCTGCGCTGGTCGTCGATCTTCCGGATCAGCCACGGGATCGTCGACCGTTACCGGGTCGGCCGGGTGTTCGTCGCCGGTGACGCCGCGCACCTGCACCCGCCGGCGGGCGGGCAGGGCATGAACACCGGCATCCAGGACGCCTACAACCTCGGCTGGAAGCTCGCGCTCGCGGCGGGCGGGCACGCGGGGCCGGGCCTGCTCGACAGCTACGAGGCCGAGCGCCGCCCGGCCGGGGAGTCGGTCATGGGCCGCGCCGTGCGGGTCGCGTTCACCGACGAGATGGACAACGAGGACGAGAAGGCGCAGTTCCTCGACGAGATGCAGATGACCCTGACCTACCGCGGCACCCCGCTGGTCGGGGAGGCGCTGGGCTGGGACGCCCCGGACCGCGGGCCGGCGGCCGGCGACCGCGCGCCGGACGTGCACGGGCTGGCCCGCCGCGGGGTCGGGCACCGGCTGCGGCTGTTCGAGCTGATCCAGGGCAGCGGGCACACGCTGCTGTTCTACGGGGACGCCTCCTCGACCGAGGAGGACCTGCGCGGCTACGAGAAGATCGCCGCGGCGATCCGGCGGCAGGCCGCGGGGCTGATCAACGTCTACGCCGTGCTGGACCCGGACGCCGTCGCTCCCGCGGGCCTTGACCTGCCCGTCATCCGCGACACCGAGCGTGACTACCGGTCCGTCTACGCGACCACCGGGCCGTGCGCCCACCTGATCCGGCCGGACGGGCACATCGGCTTCCGCAGCAGGCCGGTCCTTGCCGGCGCCCTTGAAGATCACATACGTGCCGTTTTCGGGTGACGACAGCCGATTGCGCTTCGGCGTACGGCCGCGACGAAATGTACGGAGTGTGATGAACTGATATGCAGAACGGGGAATTGAATGGCGAGCGGAAGGCGGCTGGACGTCCTGGTGTGCGGTGCCGGAGTGGCCGGGATGACGGCCGCTCTCGCGCTGGCGCGCCTCGGGCACGCGGTGACGCTGATCGAGCGTGACACCGCGGTGAGACCCGCCCGGCTCGACGAGGCCGGTGGCTGGAGACGGACCGGGGTCGCGCACCTGCACCAGCCGCACGCCTTCCTCGCCCGCATCCACGCCGAGCTGCGCGCGGGCCTGCCCGACACACTCGACGCCCTGCGGGCCGCCGGCGCGGTCGAGGTGCCCCTGCCGGACGGGACGCGCTCGTTGCGGTGCCGCCGCAGCACCCTGGAGTGGGTGCTGCGGCGCGACCTCGAGACGCAGCCCGGGATAGAGCTGCGGGCCGGGACCGTCCAACGGGTGGAGACCCGGCGGGGAACGGCCGTCGGCGTGCAGCTGGCCGAGGGCGGGCTGCGACCGGCCGATCTTGTTATCGACGCCGGTGGCCGGCGCAGCCGGCTGACCACCGGGGCACGGGACGCGGAGGGCATCGACGAGCCGGCCAACGAGGTCTACGTGTCCCGCCGCTACCGGCTGCTGCC
>NZ_JWIO01000004.1:90586-92929 GCF_001017755.1 Protofrankia coriariae | reverse complement strand
CCCGCCGCTACCGGCTGCTGCCGGGACGGCAGTTCACCGCGGTCAACCGCTGGGTGGTCGGAGTCGAGGAGGCCGACGGCTACGCGCTGCTCGTCTTCCCCCATGACGCCGGCACCTTCACCGTCGCCTTCGTCCACCTGCCGGGGGACCGGGCGCTGGCGGGGCTGCGCCGGGTGCCGGTGTTCGAGTCGGCCGCGCGCATCATGTCGCTCGGGGCGGCCTGGACCGATCCGAACTTCGCCGAGCCGATCTCCGGCGTCACGGTCATGAGCGGGCTGCGCAACATGTTCCGGCCGCTGGATCCGGCGGTGCCGGTCGGCCTGCACGCGCTCGGTGACACGGTCTGCACCACCAACCCGCACTTCGGCCGAGGCTCCTCGCTGGCTGTCACGCACGCGTTGCGGCTCGTCCAGGCGGTGGCTGAGGACCCCGGCGATCCCGCCGCCTGGCGGGACCGGGTCGACGCCTGGGTCCGGGGCGAGCTGCGGTCGTGGTTCGACGACGCCCGGCAGCTCGACCGGGCGCGTGCCGCGGCCTGGTGGGCGGCCGTCGACGGCGGGGCGCAGGCCATCCCGTCGATGAGCCCGCCGAGCCCGGCGTCGCTGCCGCGGTTCGTGCTGCTCGCCGCCGCCGGTGTCGACCCGACGGTCGCGACGGCGGCGCTGCGCCACATGCAGATGACGGATCCGCCCGAGGCGCTGGACGCGGTGGAACCGCGGGTGACGGACCTGATCACTCAGGGCTGGCGTCCGAGTCGTTCCCCGGGGGTGCCCACCCGGGCCGAACTGGTCGAGACGATCTCCGCGGTCAGCGTCCCGGTACGGTGATCGCCGTGATGACCAGGCCGTTGCGGGCCAGCCAGCGTCCGGTGAAGCCGGTCAGCCGTTCGGGGGCCTGAGGCTCCAGGGACGCGGAGAGATCCGCGGGGAGGGCTCTGTCGGGCTGGTCCCTCCCCGGTGGGACGCCACCGGGGAGCACCGGCCCGTCCACCAGCAGGTGGACGGAGAAGGTGCCTCCGAGCGGGTCGATCGTGATCGACGCGTCCTCGAAACCCAGCCAGCGCCGGGCCAGCGGGAACCACGCCTTGTAGACCGATTCCTTCATGCTGAACAACAGCCTGTCCCAGTGCACGACGGGATCCACGGCGGGACCGCCGGGCGGCAGCGCGCCCGGCCGCCCGGCGGGATCCCCGGGCGGCAGTGGCTCCGAGCGCGCGGCGGGGATGCCGTGCGGCGGGCCGCCCGGGCGCGCGGCGGAGCCGTCGCGCAGCAGCGGGTCGAGCCAGTCCCGTTCCTCGGGGCGGGCGATCTGGTCGAGCACGCCCGCCGGCAGGGCCTTGTTCGGCTCGGCGTCGATACCGACCGTGAGGATGTCGGCGGACCAGGCCGCCACCGCGGCCCGGTAGCCGGCACAGTGCGTGATGCTGCCGATCACCCCGGCGGGCCACTGCGGCTCGCCCTTGGGCCCGCGCAGGATCGGTACCGGCGATATGCCCAGGCCTGCGAGCGCGCGGTGGGCGCACACCCGGGCGGTGGTGAACTCCCGGCGGCGTTTGTCCACGGACCGCGCGAGCGTCGCGGCCTCCTCCGGGAACAGCACGGCGTCCGGATCGTCGGCGAACGCCTCCACCGCGACCACCGCGGGGTGAAGCAGCGTGGCGAGCAGTTCGGCCCCGGCGACGGCTCCGCCGGACGAGGCGACGGCGCCGGACGGGGTGGGGGGCCCGGACGAGCTGAGGTCGGTCGCGTCTTTGGGGAGGCGGCTTCCGGGCACGACGGCCCCAGCCGTCCCGGTCTCTGATATCCCGGTCCCTGATATCCCGGTCTCAGTCATGTCGCTCCGGCTCCGGCAGTATCTGCCGGGGAATGTTGCGCGGGCCGTTCCAGCGGCGCCACTCCCGAGGATAGCCGATCGAAACCTCCTCGAACCGGACGCCGTCATACCACGTTGTTCGGGGAATGTGCAGATGGCCGTACACCACGGCGGCGGCCCGGAACNGCCCGGAACCGCCGGTGCCAGTCGGCGGTGTTCTCCGTGCCGCACCACTGCGCGAACTCCGGATAGCGCAGCACATAAGTCGGATCCCGCACCAGCGGGAAATGGTTCACCAGAACGGTCGGCAGCTTCGGGTCACATGCCGCGAGCCGTTCACGGGTGTGCTCGACCCGGGCCCGCGACCAGGCGTCCACACTCGGGTAGGGGTCGGGAACCAGCAGGTACTCGTCCGCGCAGACCACGCCCGTGCGGTGCGCCACGGCGAGCGCCTCCTTCTTGGAGCTGGTGCCGGCCGGCCGGAAGGTGTAGTCGTAGAGGAGGAACAGCGGAGCCACCGTGACCGGCCCG
>NZ_JWIO01000004.1:58666-90573 GCF_001017755.1 Protofrankia coriariae | reverse complement strand
CCGGCCCGCCGGCGCCCTCCCACACCGGATAAGGATCCTCCGGGGTGAGTACGCCCAGGCGCCGGCATATCTCCACCAGATGCTGGTAACGCCGCTCACCGGTCAGCCGCACCGGATCCTTTTTCGGCGTCCACAGCTCGTGATTACCAGGTACCCAGATCACGGTGGAGAACCGGGAACGCAGCAGTGCCAGCGCCCATTCGACGTCCGCGACGACCTCACCGACGTCACCGGCGACGATCAGCCAGTCCGCGTCCGACTCCGGTCGTAGTTCCTCGATGAACTGCCGGTTCTCGGGGTACGCCACATGTAGATCACTGATGGCGAGCAGCTTCCCAGCCACCCGGAACGTGGTCACCCCTCCAACTTTACCCGATCCCGCCGGGGCGCCGCGTGACGAATCCCAGGGCCAGTTCGATCAGGGCGAGCCCGGCCTGCTGCGCCACCCCCGCGAAAGCCTTGGTGACCTCCAGTTTGCGCTGGTTCTCCGGCGGCGCCCTGGCGGGCCGGACTCCACCAGGACCCGGCCGAGGATCCGGGCTAAAGATCGGTACCCGTGCTGCTCGCTTCTTCTTTTACGTATGCGGCAAAAGCGGGATTTGCCGGAAACAGCTGCCGCGCCGCGGCCAACAGGCGCTCCCGCCCCGCGGGCAGTACTCCCGCCGCGAGCAGGCTGCTCACCGCTCTCCAGAACTCCAGCGAAGATCCGGCGTTCCACCCTGGCTGACGCCCCGCGTCCAGACCGGCGGTCTCCAGTATCTGCCGCGCCGAGACAGGCGTTGGGAATGCCGCGGCCAATGCGTGAACCGCCGGCTCGGACAGACCTGGTGGTGCGGCTGGAACCCCCGGTGGCGATGGTGTGACGCGTGGCTGCCGGGCGGCCGGCGGGAACTGCGGCACCGAATCCACCGACGTCTCACCAGCCGTCAGCCCGCCCGTTTCGGAGACCGGTGCGCCGGCAGGAAAACTCGGCTCACTCGTCGGCTTTCGGCGCCGTGTCCCAACAGCCTCCAGAAGCCGTTGCCGGGCAACTTCCCGAGTGACCCCGAACAGGTCCACCGAGACGATCTGGCGCAGCAGCCCCGGCCGGTCGCAGTCCGCCACCCGCATGACCATCAGCAGCTTCGTCGAACCAGCCGGGTTCGACGCCCAGACGGCCTGCCACTCCTCCGTCGCGAACACCGACGTCAGATAGGAACGCGAGAGCACGACGATCGTGCGTCGGCTGCCGTCCAGAGCCTGCTGCATTTCGGCGACGAAATGAGAACCAGGCGCGAAGTCCCACGCCTGAATCAGGACGTCATGACCGGCCTCTTCCAACGTCCACGCAATCCACTCCGCCCACTGGGTGTCCACCCCCGTGTACGAGACAAAGAAACGCTGTCCCGCCCCGTTCTGACTACCGTCGACCACCCGGACAGCATCCCATACCCCGTACCCACCGCCGGACGCGATACGCGGACCACCTGGCCAGGTACGCGAACCCTCTCCGCGTCCGCGGCGAGCGCGAAGCGGAACGTGCCGTTGGGGCGCGCCCGGGCCCGGCGGGCCTGGTTGGGCAGGGAGCAAGTACCGTCCTGCCAGGGACGAGCGGACCGAAGCGGTTGGCTGGGTGGTGGGCCGCCGCCCGCCGAGCCCACGCCTGGCTGCGTTTGTGACGGTCCGTTGTGAAGATCGCGAGCCGGGGTGCGGTGTAGGTCCGCATCCTGTCGAGCACGCGGGCCGAGTTCCCGGGGCGAAAGGCAGGTTCCGGTAACGGAAGGCAGCCGTCAGTCCCCGACCTGGCTGTATCCGCCACCCGGGTCGTTCCGTGGCTGCCCCGGCCCTGGACGGCCCAATTCCGCCGGACCAGCGCCACGTTTGCGCCATCTCCACCTGGCAGGTGTGTAAGACTTCTGTCGCGGCTTCGCTCTTCTTTCCACGGCGGGGAACGGCGGCTACCGCTTCCGGCCGCCGTGGGGAGAAACGGTCAGAAGGGAATGGGGCACCATGCCTGACGCTGTGATCGAATGGGAGCTCGCCGATGTGCGCGGGATCGGGCTGGACCAGCTCCCCGACAGCACGGACGAGACGCTTCAGACCGAGGTTCGGCGGCTGCTCGACACCCTTGCCCTCCGCATGACCGCCTGGGCCGTGAATGGGACCACCTCCTCCAATGCAAATGGCGCCAAACGCCGGCAGGATTATTGATGCGGCCCGCGCCGCCGGTGGCCGCCGCACGTTCCGGCCCCGGCACCCACCGGTTGTCGGCGCGCGATGTCGACGCCCTCTCGCTCGGTGCGATCGATCCCGACATCGTCCGGCGGCTGGTGGACGCCGAGATCAGCTATCGCCGGATCGCGTTCCGCGCTCTCCTCGACTTCCTGCGGGACCAGCCCGCGCAGTCGGGCCCGCTGACCTCGGCGGAAGTGGCCTGGGATCTCCTCGTCGAGGTGGAACGGCGTGATCCCGCAGCGGTCCGCACGGTACTCGACCGCCCCTTCGCCGGAGCGTGGGCCGCCAGGCTGCTGCGCCGGCTGCGCGCACGGCCGCACGACGACGTGCCGCTGTGGGTCGATGTCGGCTACCTGCACGCCATGGCCGCCGCGGCCGCGGTCCGGGCCGGCGCCGCGGCTGCGCCCACGCGCCTCAGCCTGGAAGACGGCGCTCGCCACTGCTGTCGCAGTTCTGGCCGGACACGCCGCCTCAGCGGCACAACTTCCCGATGCGTAACGCGGTGATGTCCGGCTACGGCATCACCACGATCGTCGTCGAGGCGGGGGAACACAGCGGCGCTCGCATTCAGGCCCGGATGGCGGTGCACCACGGCCGGTCGGTGATCCTGACCGATCTCGTCGTTGACAGCACCGAGTGGGGCGGGGAACTCGTCGGTCGTCCCGACGTCTACGTCGCGTCGTCGATCGCCGAGGTGAGAGCCGTGGTCGAAAAGCTTGCCGAACGTCCGAGCCAACTGGAAGCGGTTCTCAGCCAGATCACCGTCTGATGACCACCCGTTCGCCCGCTCTTGACACACTCCGCGACCTCATCGGCAGCACGGGAATCCTGTTCCTTCGCAATACCGATGGGCGCCCGGAGTCACCTGCAACATCTGCACAGGGATTCCGATCTACGGTCTTTCGTTCGTGCTGGTGGTCATGTTCGTCGCGGCTTCGGGCTACTGCGGGGATACGCGGCGACTACGATAGATCACGGGCCAGAGTACACTCGGGAGATGCGTAGCGCTGAATTTCTCCTCCTGTGCCGTGGGGCCTGAATTCCTCGTCTGTTCCGGCTCACCTGGGCGGCTTCCGCCGTTGCGGGAGGAGGCCTTTTCGGGCTGGTAGTGTCACGGTTGAACGGCGCCTCCTGGCCACCGTTTACAGCTTTCAGCCTCTTCCTCGGCGCGGGATGGGCCTGGGCCGGTCTGGCCTATTTTTTTTAGGACGGTCCTGTGCCACGTCAACTCTGCGCGCGTCGGTGGCGGCGCTGCTCGGTCTGGTCGCGGCCGTGGTCGCATACAGCCTCAGCGATCTTTCGCGTGGGGTCTACCGCACGGTAGATGAAACAGGCCCGCGGTTGGCAACGTACATGGATTGGCGAGGCTTTGTCACCACGACCGGCTTCTGGGTCGTGGTCGCCGTCGTCGTGGCCCCGGTTCTCGGCATCGCCGGGAGGTCGGGACGAGGCTGGCGGACTCGCGCGGTAATCAGCAAACTCCTGATACCGATCCTGGCTCTGACTGAGATGACGCGGCGTTTGGCAATGGAGGCAAGGTTTCAGCCCAGCCCGGTGGCGGTGTATACCTGGGACGTTGTCGAGGGCTGCGCACTCCTGGTCGTGATCGTCATATTGGGAATCTGCGCAGCCCGGACGCTCCAGCGACGCTAAAAGAACGTCCGCGGCCCGGCAGTGCGGGCTGAGCGCCGCGTATCATGCGATTATGAACGCAGGTCCGGTAACTGTGACAGGTCTTGGCGCCTGGGGCATTCTCAAGGAAAGCCCGGATGGTGGGACGCGGTGCGAGGTACGCGAGTTCGCGCTGCTGTCCGACGGGCGTGAAGTGACGCTCTTGGATGACCGGGGGTGGGCAACATCCGCGCCGCTGGACGAGATCTCACTTAACCATATCGTGCGCAACGTCCGTAACGTGGTCCTGCCCGACGACGCCGAGGAAACAGGCGAACAGCACGAGTGGCAACGCTTCGAGCAGCACCTGCGCGAAGCCGGTGTTCTGGCCGCTCCGGACGGGCTCCGACTGCTACCGTACCGCATCATTCTGAGCGTTCCCTGAGGTTGTTCTCGACCTGCGTGCGTACGGCGGCTGGGCTGGCCAATCCATACTCGCCGCATACACGGATCCCATCCACGACCACCCGTACAAGCCATGATCCAAGCGAGTTTGTTGTTGTGTGCGCTTTTTGGCCGCATCAGCGTACACAACGACAAAATCGTGCCGATCTTCTCCGGTGGCCGGCGTCCATCGAAGCGTGCCACCGTTCGCGGGGATACGTATGGCTACATGGCCGGCGCTCTAGATCAACCGTGTGCCGACGCGGCTGAGCGAGCCGGCCGGGTCGCTCAGCCGCGTCGAAGGCCGGCACGTCGACCACCCGCACGCGGTAGGCGTTAGCCGCCAGACGGCCGCCGAGGCGGCGGTAGATGGCGGGACTCTCCCCCGGCCCGGCACGACCAGGACGGTCCCGCGGGTGCGCAGGCCTTCGGGGCCGGTGAAGTCGAGGTAGTCGGTCATGGGCTTTCAGGCTCCTGCCAGTTCGGGCTCGGCGGTGGACACGGGCTGCCAGCCCAGTGCGGGGGCGACCTCGGTGGCGATGAGCTCAAGCGCCCGGATCGCCGCGTCCTGGTCGACCACCGCCGGGTTGAACTGAGCGATCAGGTCGGTGGCGACCGGCAGCACCCGCTCCCGGCGCAACTGTTCGATCAGCTCGTCGGGATGGCCGTAGAAGGAGTGGAAGCGGCGCAGCGCCTCCTCGGTGTCGATCCCCGCTGGGAAGGCACCGCGCACGGAGAACCGCTGGGCGGCCGCGAGGACGTCCGGGCCGATCTGGGCCAGCGCGGTGCGGCGGTCGGCCGCTGGGAAGATGAACCGCGACAGCCCGATGCGCGGCGCCCGCGGCTGCTCCCAGGCGGCGAGGTAGGCGTCCGCCCAGGGCCGCTGCACCTCGTCGGTGGGCTCGTCATAGCCGTAGGTGGCCCGGTTGAGCAGCAGGTTCGAGCCCGCCGCCGCGGCGTACTCCGCGCCTGGCTGGCTGAAGACGCCCTGCCAGACCCGGTCGGTGAAATCGCGGGCGGCCGGCTGGATGGTGAACCCGGGCGCGCCGACCTCCTCGTTCGCGAGCGCCCTGCGCAGTACTGCCAGCCCTTCGCTGGTCAGCTCGCGCTTGTGGGCCACGTCCCGGCCGAACGCGGCGTACTCAAGCTCGCTGCCGCCGCTGCCGACGCCGATCTCGACCCGGCCGCCGCTGAGGGTGTCGACGACCGCCACGTCCTCGGCCAGCCGCACCGGGTCCTCCAACGGCAGGACCGTGATCGCGGTGGCGAGCCGGATGTGCCTGGTGCGGGCGGCGGCGTAGGCCAGGAACGTCCACGGTGAAGGCAGGCCACCGCCGCCCAGCGACACGTGGTGCTGGGCCACCCAGCCGACGTCGAAGCCGAGCTCGTCGGCGACGACGAACAGCTCCTGGGCGTCGCGGTAGGCCGCCGTGAAGTCGGTACGTCCCCGGTCGTCGGCACGTCCCTGGACGTGGGTGAGGAAGCCGAGCCGGAAACGCGGCCGGCCGCCGGGCCGATCGGTCATGCGCTGGCGCCTTTCAGGGTCGACTGGGCGGATGCGGATGCGGATGCGCCCGCCGGAGCCGGGACGGCACCGATGGGAGCGGCGCCGGCGGGAACGGCGGGAACGGCGGGAGCCGGGACGGCGTCCGCGGGCACCGGGCGGGCGGGGGCCGCGGGGCGGACCGCCGCGGGGACGTCCGCTCCGAGGACGAGGTCGAGGACGGCCCCGGCGCCGCCGGTGGGGAGCTCGCCGCCGCGCCAGGCCACGTGCTGGTCGGGACGGACCAGCACGTTGTCGGCGCCGTACAGCGCGCGGGCCGACGGATCGGTGAGGTGGACGACCGTGAACGGCAGCGCGCGGGCCGTCGCCTCGGCGACGAACGCCCGCTCCACGGCCCGGTCCGCGGTGCTGTCCACGGCCCGGTCCGCGGACAGCACCAGCAGCGCGAAGTTGTTGCCGATCCGGTCGTAGAACGTGTCGCCGTAGGGGTCGACGAAGCCGTCCGGCGCGCGGTGGCCCGGGCGCGGGTCGTCCTCGTAGTGGTCCGCGTGCCACGGCGGCTCCGTGTCCGACTGGCCGTCCTCGTACCAGATCACCGCGGATGCGTCGTAACGCTCGTCGAAGGTCACACCGGCCGCGGCGAACGGGTTCCGGGCGATGCGGGCGCTGATCTCGGCGCGCCGCCGCCGCGCCTGCGCGCTGGTGTCGGCGTCGTCGGGGATGCCAAGCTCGCGCAGCTCCGCCAGCAGCGCCTGCGACTGCCGGCCGCGCTCCAGCGCGTGGTCGGCGACCCGCCAGTTGTGCCGGCGGCGCTCCTGGTCGTAGGAGTCCAGCAGGGTGTCGGGTGCCTGGCCGGCGAGTACGGCGGCGAGCTTCCAGCCGAGGTTGGCGACGTCGCCGAAGCCCTCGCCCAGGTTGCCGCCCGGAGTGCGCACATGGGCGGCGTCACCGGCCAGCAGCACCCGCCCGCGGCGGAACGTCCGCGCGATCCGGGTGGCGTCGTAGAAGGTCGTCGCCGAGACCAGTTCCAGGTCCAGGTCGAAGCCGAACGCCGCCCGGGCGATGCCGAGCAGCTCGGCCTCGGGGGGCTCGTAGCCGAGTGGGTACGGCCCGGCGTACACCCGCCACTCACGGGTGCTCACCGCCGCCAGGAAGCCCGAGGCCCGCTGGTTGAAGACGATGTTGGTGCCGCTGGGCGCCGCGCCGACGACGTCCGCGATGTCGCCGGTGCGGACGATGAGCCGCAGCCGTTTCTCGGTGGCGTACTCACCCTCGCGCTCGATGCCGGCCAGCCCGCGGACCGTGCTGCTGCCGCCGTCCGCGCCGATCACGTACCGCGCCCGGACGGTCCGCCGCACGGCGCCGCCCTCGGGAGATCCTGCTTCAGGGATGCTGGCTGTGGGGGAGCCGGCCGCGAGGAGAACGGCCTCGACGTGGTCGGTGCGCTCTCGCAGCGCGTCCAGCCGCCAGCCGCCGGAGACGCTGACACCGCGTTCACCCAGATGGGTGAGGAAGACCTGCTGCAGCGCGGTCTGCGGACGGCGCAGCGCCTCCTGCGACGAGTGGCGGCCGGTGAACGGCCCGCCGCCGAGTGGCCCGGTGAAGGACGGGCGCCGGGGCTCGCCCAGCTCGTGGCCGACGAGGGAGGTGACCAGGCGGATGCCCCGGTTCCACTCCGGTGGGAAGGTCCACTCGTCCCGGATCCGCTGCAGCAGCCCCCAGCGGCGGAAGTGTTCCACCGTCCGCGAGTTGTGGCCCATCGCGCCGGCCCGGACCAGCGTCGCGGCACGGGCCCGGTCGACGACCGCGACCTCGACCCCGCGGGCGGTGAGCTCGACCGCGGCCGACAGGCCCACCGGGCCGGCGCCGACGATCAGCACGTCGACCTCGGTCGGCGGGGTGGCGGCCGGGAACCGCACGGTGTGGATGTCGCGCCCACCTGTCACCGAGTACGCCGTCACCGACGCGGTCATGCCGCACCACCCGCGACGCCGGCGGCCACGGTCCCGAGCCCGGTGCCGGCACCGGCGTCCACGGCGGTGCCGGCCGCGGCCGCCGCGCGCTCCAGGGTGTGGCGGTTGACGGGGAACGGCAGGCCGAGGTTCTCGCGCAGGGTGCCGCCCTCGTACTCGGTGCGGAACAGGCCGCGCTTCTGCAGCAGCGGGACCACGTCGCCGATGAAGCGCTCCAGGTCGTCGTGGGTGCGGAAGCGCAGGTTCAGGCCGTCTGCCGCGCCGGTCCGGAACCAGTGCTCGATGGTGTCGGCGACGGTGTCCGGGGCGCCGGTGAACGGTGACGGCCGGTACTCGGTGAGGGTCTCGACGACCTGGCGCAGGGTCTGACCGGCCTCGCGGGCCCGCCGGACGATCTCCAGGCCGTGGGTGCGGCCGCCCTTCTCGGCCAGGTGCGCGATGTCGGGGAACGGGGCGTCGAGGTCGTGCTGGCCGAAGTCGTAGGCGCCGAAAGCGCGGCCGAGGAAGGCGAGCTTGCGGTCGAAGTCGTTGTCGGCCTCGAAGATCTCGCGGGAGACGCGGTGCGCCTCCTCGTCGGTGTCGCCGATGACGGGGCTGGCGCCGACGAAGATGACCACGTGGCCGGGTTCGCGGCCGAGCGCGGCGGCGCGTGTCTTGACGTCGTGGTAGTACTCCTGTGCCCGCGGCAGCGACTCGCCGGGGGCGTAGATGCCCTCCGCGATGTGGGCGGCCAGGTTGCGTCCCTCCTCGGAGACCCCGGCCTGGAAGATCACCGGCTGGCCCTGCGGCGACCGCGACAGGTTCAGCGGCCCGGCCACCCTGAAGTGCCCGCCGACGTGGTTGAGGGCGTGCAGTCTGGTCGGGTCGAGGAAGACGTCGCGCTCGACGTCGGCGGGGAAGGCGTCGTCCTCGTAGGAGTCCCACAGCCCGCGCACCACCCGCACCGCCTCCAGGGCACGGCCGTACCGGGTGCCGTAGTCGAGGTGCTCGTCCAGCCCGTAGTTGCGGGACGTCTGGGTGTCGAAGCTGGTGACGACGTTCCAGCCGGCGCGCCCGCCGCTGATGTGGTCCAGCGAGGCGAACCGCCGGGCGAGGTTGAACGGCGAGTTGTACGTCGAGCTGGCCGTGCCGACCAGGCCGAGGGCGCTGGTGTGGGTCGCGACCGCCGACAGCAGNGGCTCGAGCCGGTTGAGATAGTGCGCCGGGTAGCTGGCGTTGATGAACTGGCTGTCGACGATGAAGAACGCGTCGAACAGCGCCCGCTCGGCGGTCTGCGCCTGCTGGATGTAGTAGTTGATGTCGACACTGGCGTTCTTCGGGACACGCTGGTCCTTCCACAGGCCGTGCTGGCCGGGGCCACCGACGCCGTAGGCGCTCAGAGCAAGGTGGAGCTTGCGGGTCATGTCGTTTCCTCTTCTCCTCTTCGGCGAAAGTCGGCCGGGACCGGTGGGACCGGGGCGGCCGGCGGATCGACGGAGATCAGGCCGGCAGGCGGAGACCGGCGGGGAGCAGGAGCGCGGCGGAACTCGTGGGGTCAGGCGTGCAGCAGGGCGCGCAGCGCCTCGCGTTCGGCGCGGGTGGCGGCGGAGCGCAGCGTGGGCGCCGAGCCGACGAGCAGGCGGGNGAGCCGACGAGCAGGCGGGTGTAAGGGTGCCGCGGGGTGTTGATGATCGCGCGGGCGTCGCCCACCTCGACAAGCTCGCCCTGGTAGAGCACTGCGATCCGGTCGGCGACGCCGGCGACGGACCCGAGGTCGTGCGAGATGAAGATCAGTGCGACGCCGGCGTCCCGCAGCTCCTTGAGGATCTCCAGGACGCCCACCCGGTTGGCGGAGTCGAGCGCGCTGACCGGCTCGTCCAGGATGATCAGGGCGGGCTCGGCGACCAGGGCCCGCGCCACGGCGACGCGCTGGCGCTGGCCGCCGGAGAGCTCCCCGGGCAGCAGGGCGAACAGCTCCTCGTCCAGGCGGACCCGGGCGAGGTAGGCGCGGCCGCGGGCGATCGCCTCCTGGCGGGGCACGCCCTGGATCAGCAACGGCTCGATCAGCGACTCCCCGACGCTGAGGTCCGGGTCGAGGCTGCGCAGCGGGTCCTGGAACACGTACTGGACGACGCCGCGTCGGCGCAGCGCCCGCCACTGCTGGTGGGAGTATCCGGAGACCTCCTCGCCGGCGATGCGGATCCGGCCGCCGGAGGAGCGCACCAGGCCCAGCACCGCTCGGGCGAAGGTCGATTTGCCCGAGCCTGTCTCTCCGATCACACCGACGGTCTCACCGCTGTGCACCGTCAGAGAGGCGCCGTGCAGCGCCCGGCGTCGCCTGCGCCCCCGTCCGTAGTGCACCTCGAGGCCGGCGACGTCGAGAACCGGCCGGTCGTCGTCGGTCGGCACGTCAGTGGACACCGTCGAGCACCTTCCGCTCGTCGGGGCCGGTCGGGCTGTCCAGGTACCGTTCCAGGCCGTACTGCTCGTGCTCGGCGATCAGCAGCCTGGTGTACTCGTGCCGCGGGCGGTAGAGCACGTCCGCGGTCGCCCCGTGCTCGACGACGTCGCCCTGGCGCATCACCAGGACCTCGTCGCACACCTGCGCGACGACGGCCAGGTCGTGCGAGACGACCACGAGCGCGAGCCCGGTCCGCTCCTGCAGGTCGGCCAGCAGGTCGAGGATCTCGGCCTGCACGGTGACGTCGAGCGCGGTGGTCACCTCGTCGGCGATGAGCACCTGTGGGCCGGCGGCGATCGCCGCGGCGATCAGGATCCGCTGGAGCATCCCGCCGGACAGTTCGAAGGCGTACTGGTCGTAGACCAGTTCGGGGTTGCGCAGGTGCACCGCGGCCAGCAGTTCGAAGGTGCGGTGCCGTGCCGCCCGCCGGCCCAGGCCCAGCTTGACCCGGATGACCTCGGCGATCTGCGTCCCGACCTTGACGGACGGGTTGAGGTAGGACGCGGGGTCCTGGAACACCGCGCTGATCGTCGACCCGCGCAGGCCGGTCCACTCCCGGGTGGTCAGGCCGGCGATATCCCGGCCGACGATCTCGATCGACCCGTCGGACACGGTGAGGTGCTCGGGCAGGATGCCGAGGAGCGCCCGGCAGGTCAGCGTCTTGCCGCTGCCGGACTCGCCGACGATGCCGAGCGCCCTGCCGGGCCGCAGCTCGAACGAGACGCCGTGCACGATCTCCCGGTCGTTGACCCCGTCCCGGATCCGTATGTCCCGGGCCACCAGCACGGCGGCGNCGGCGTCCGCCGCGGCCGTCTCCGCCGCGGGTGTCGCGGGGGCGTCCGCGGCGGGGGCCGTGCCGTCGGGGAGAGCCGTGCTGTTGGGAAGGGCCGTGCTCATCGGGCAGCACCTCCGACGGAGAGCGGTTCGGGGTTGTCGACAGTGCCGGCGCGGTGGGCGCGTGCCCTGCGGCTGTTCAGCAGCGCCCGTCCGGCCTCGCCGGAGACGTCGCGGATCGCGTCGGCCAGCAGGTTGCTGCCCCAGACCGTCGCCATGATCATGACGGCGGGCGCGATCGGGGCCCACGGCTGGTACGCCAGGTAGCCCAGGGCGGAGGCGAGCAGCCCACCCCAGGTCGGTGCCGGTGGCTGCACGCCGATGCCGAGGAAGGTCAGGCTGGAGACGACGACGAAGCCGGTGCCGATGGTATAAGCCAGCGCCACCGTGATCGGTGGCAGCACCTTCCCCCACACGTGCCGGCGCACGACCAGGCCGACCGACGCCCCGGCGATCAGCGCCGCCTCGACGTACTGGGACCGGGCGACCGCCAGCGTCGCCGCCCGCGACACCCGGTAGAACAGCGGCGAGACGAGCACGCCGACGACGAACATCGCCTGCGGGATTCCGTTGCCGAGCAGCGCGGTAACGGCCACGGCGTACACCAGGAACGGCAGCGCGACGAGGGTGTCGGTGATCCGCAGCGTGCACCACTCGAACAGACGGCCCAGGTACACCGACAGGATGCCGGGGATCACTCCCACCACCAGCGCGATCAGCACGACCTGCAGGGCGCCGAGCACACTGGTGCGGGACCCGTCGAGCAGCCGGCTGAACACGTCCCGGCCCAGGTAGTCGGTGCCGAGCCAGTGCGACCAGGACGGGCCGGCGAGCGTCTGTGGGCTCGTCTCGAGCGGGTCGTGCGGGGCCAGCACCGGGCCGAGGGCCGCCAGCAGGATGATCACGGACAGGACGCCGACGGCGATGCGGCCCGCGTTCAGGCCAAGGATGCGACGGACCATGTCACAGCCCCCGCTGCGAGGCCGGGGTGACCCGGGCCAGGATGATGTTGACGATCAGGTTGAAGGTGACGACCAGGACGATCGAGATGACCAGCACGCCCTGGACGGCCGGCACGTCACCGGCCTGGGCCGCGTCGTTGGCGAACCGCCCGAACCCCTGCAGCCCGAAGATCCACTCGGTGACGACCGAGCTGCCGATGAGCATGGGGAACTTCAGGCCGAGCACCGCGAGGGCCGGCCCGGTACCGTTGCGCAGCACGTGCCGGAAGAAGATCCGCCGCGGGCTCAGCCCCCGCACCACCGCGCCGATCACGTAGTTCTCCTGGTAGGCGGCGATGAGGCCGGCCCGCAGCTGCCGGGCGACGTCCGCGACCGTGTCGAAGCTCAGAGCCAGCGCGGGCAGCAGGACGTGGGAGAGCCACGGCCAGGCGCCCGCGCTTGCCGGGACGTACCCGGCGGAGGGGAACCAGCCCAGCCCGACGGCGAAGATTGAGACCAGGACGATGCCGACCACGAACGGCGGCGTCACCGAGATGATCGTGGTGAAGCCGGTGATCGCCCGGTCGATCCAGGTGGTGCGGCGCAGCGCGGCCAGCGCACCCAGCGCGAAGCCGCCGACGATGCCAATGATCAAAGCTGCTGTCGCCACCGACAGGCTGATGGACAGGCCGTTGCCGATCAACGTGGCGATGTCGGCGCCGTTGGCCCAGCTGGCGCCGAGATCACCATGCAGGATGTTCTCGAACCACGTCCAGTACTGGGCGAGGAAGGGGCGGTCGAGACCCCACTCCTGCTCGATCCGGGCGACGGCCTCCGGGGTGGCGCTCTCCCCGAGCTGGATCTGCGCCGGGCTGAGCCCGCTGATCGCTCTCAGCGCGAAGGTCGCGAAGGTCGCCACCAGGAAGACGGGAACGAAGATCAAAACCGAGCGGGCGAGGGTGACCAGGCCGCGGCCGGCCGCCCGTCGCGCCCTGGCCACGGCGACCTGTCCACGCCGGTCAGACACGACCGCGTAGCCAGCCGTGCTCACCGCCATGGGGTTGCCTCCTCTCTTCGGGTCGGAATTCTCGTCGGGCTGGGCTGTTCTTCAGCCGGGATATCATTCGGGATATCAACTGGGATATCAGCCGGGATATGTCCGGGCCGGAATCTCTCCGGCCCGGAACGGATGTCGTCGGGCTGGGACGCCTGTATCTGGATTACCGGGATCCGGATTACGGAATACGGAATACCGGGATCTGGATTGCGGGGCATGGCGGCCGGCGGGGTCAGGGCGTGTCTGGCCGAAATCCGCCGGGCATGCCTCTAGTCACCGACGGTGACGCCGGTCCAGTCGATGTGGCCGGGGTTGCGGGGCAGGTCGGAGATCGCCTTGTTCTTGGCGAACAGGTTCGGCGAGGAGTGGGTGAAGATCAGCGCCTGGCTCTGCAGCCCCGCGCGGGTGGCCTCCTGGAGGACCTGCGGATACTCCGGTGCGTCCAGCGGCGTCCCGCGGACCTTCGCGATCGCCTCCTCGAACCCCGCCGGCTCGTATGGGGAACTGAGGTTCAGCGGCCCGCTCGGCCCGAAGTGGGCGGTGAGGGTCTGGGCCGCGGAGTCACGGCCGGTCGTGCCGTACAGCGAGAACGTCAGGTCCTTGGCGAAGAACGGCGTCGCCCAGTTCTTGTCAATCTTGATGTTGACGGTGATCCCGATCGCCGCGAGCTGCGACTGCACGATCTCCGCCTGCGGGTTCTCCGAGGAGATGACCAGGTCCAGCTTGATCTGGCCGGGCTGGTAGCCGGCCTCGGTGAGGAGCTGCCTGGACTTCTCGGGGTTGTAGGGGTACAGGTTCTTCGACTTCGGGTCGTAGGCGACGTAGCCCCCCGGGAACGGCTGGTCGGTCGCCTGGCCGTAGCCGAAGGTGAGCTTGTCGACGTACTCCTGGCGGTTGATCGCATACCGGACGGCGTCGACGACCTTCGGGTTGTTGAACGGCGCCTTGTTGATGTTCAGACTGATGTTCGAGGCGTTGAAGCCGGGCTGCACGAAGACGTCGAGGCCGGCGGCCGTGGCGGCCTTGGCCTGGTTCGGCGCCACATCGGCGAAGTTGTAGACACCCGTCTGCAGGCCGGAGACCACGGTGGCCGAGTCCGGAGCCGAGACGAGCTCGACCCGGTCGATGTGGATGTTCGTCGCGTCCCAGTAGCTCGGATTCTTCTTCAGGACGGCCTTCGTGCCGGGAATCAACTGATCGATGACGAACGGCCCGGCGCCGACCGGGTTCTGGTCGAGCTTCGCCGGGTCGGCCGCGGCCTGCGGACTGGCGATCTGCAGCACGCGCTCGCCGAGCAGGAGCGGGATCTGGTGGTCGACCTGCGTGAGGTGGACGACGGCGTCGAGGTCACCACTGGTGGTGACCGACCTGATCGAGGTGAGGTCGCCGAACAGGGCCGAGTTCTTCTGCGTCCTGGCCCGCTCGATCGCGTTCTTGACGGCCTCGGCGTTGACCGGGGTGCCGTCGCTGAACGTCAGGTTCGGCCGCAGGTGGAAGGTGACCTCGTCACCGGCATCGTTGTAGGTCCAGCTCTGAGCCAGGTCCGGGACCGCGTTGCCCTTGTCGTCCGTCCTGGTCAGGGACGCGTAGACCAGGGCGAGCTCGCGGAACTGGGCACCGCTGCCGGAGACCACCGGGTCCCAGTGGCTCGGGAAGTAGGAGGAGGCCCACTTCAGGGTGGCCGAGCCGCCGCTGCCCGCGGTGGAGCCGGTGCCCTGGCTGCCGCAGGCACTGAGCAGCAGGGCCGCAAGCGCCAGCAGGGCCCCGAGGACCGACCCACGCCTGAAGCGGCGGGCGGACGACAGGTGTCGCTCGGAGATCATAATCTTCTTTCTCTGGTCGGGCTCCGGTGAGAGCGGATCGTGGGCCGGGCGGGCGGTGCCTGACGGGGCGGTGCCGCGCGGGATGTCGTGTGCGGCGCAGGCCGCGACCTGCGGAGACGGGCTCAGGAGACGAGGAGCGACGCCGCACCCGCGGGGTCGGAGGCAGCCGGCGGGGGCGGGCGCGGAGCCGGTGTCGGCGGCTGGGGTGTCGGGGGTGTCGGCGGTGTCGGCGGTGTCGGCGGCCGCGGTGGTGGCGGCAGGCTGTTGCCGCTGGCGGCGGGCCGCGGTGTACCGGTTCTCCGGGGCGGGCAGGCCGAGGTTGCCACGCAGCGTCGTCGACTCGTACTCGCTGCGGACGACGCCGCGTTCGCGCAGGATCGGCAGCACCTTCTCGATGAACAGAGCGAACTCGCTGGGCACCGTCACGGCGATGTTGATGCCGTCGAAGCCGCCGCCGTCGAACCAGCGCTCGATCTCGTCCGCGACGGTGCGCGGCGAACCGACGAAGGGCGAGCGCTGCTCCTGGAGCTGGTGTTCGACCACCTGACGCAGCGTGAGGTTTCTTTCCTGGGCCAGCTTCTTGATCTTCTCCGCATGGGTCCGGAAGCTGCGCGCGCCGACGTCGCCGACCTCGGGGAACGGCGCGTCCAGGTCGTACCGGGAGAAGTCGTGCCAGCCGAAGGGGCGGCCGAGTTCGGCCAGCGCCCGCTCGAAGCTCTTCGCGCCGAGGATCGCATCCTCCTTGGCGTGGGCCTCCTCGTCGGTGTCGGCGACGATCGGGAAGATCCCCGGGACGACGAGCAGGTGCTCGGGGTTGCGCCCCCTGGTCGCCACCCGCGCCCGCAGCTCGCTGCGGAACGCCCGCGCCTGCTCGAGCGTCCGAGCATGGGTGAAGATCGCGTCGGCGATGCTCGCGCCCAGGTCACGGCCTTCCTCGGAGTCGCCTGCCTGGAAGATGACCGGCTGGCCCTGGGGGGTGCGCTCCAGGTTGAGCGGCCCGACCACCGAGAAGTACTCGCCCCTGTGCCGCAGCGCGTGCTGGCGGCTGCGGTCGAAGAACACGCCGCGTTCCCGGTCGCGCGGGAAGGCGTCGGCCTCGTAGGAGTCCCACAGCCCCTGGGCGACCTGGACGTGTTCGAGCGCCCGCCCGTACCGGGTCGCATAGTCGTAGTGCTCGTCGCGGCTGTAGTTGCCCGCCGTCCCGGCGTCACCGCTGGTGACGACGTTCCAGCCGGCCCGGCCGCCGCTGATGTGGTCGAGCGAGGCCAGCCGGCGGGCGACGTTGAACGGCTCGTTGTAGGAGGTGGTGATCGTACCCACCAGGCCGATGTGGCTGGTGTGCACGGCGATCGCGGACAGCAGCGTCAGTGGCTCGAGCCGGCTGAGATAGTGGTTCGGCGAGTCCGGGGTGATGAACTGGCTGTCCACGATGAAGACGTGATCGAACTTCGCGGCCTCCGCCTGCCGTGCCCGGGCGATGTACCAGCGGACGTCCACACTGGCGTTGCCCGGGATCTCAGGGCTGAGCCAGGTGTTGTGCTGCCCAGGGCCGCCGACTCCGAGGAGGACGGCGCCCAGTTTGAGCGTGCGAGCGGACATTCGGTGGGACCTTCCTGGTGGTTGGGCCGCGCCGGGACAGCCGGATCCGCCGGACCGACGCCGGTTCCGGCACGACAGGCGCGCGGATGAAGCGGGTACCGATGAAGCGGGGGAGAGAGGGCCTTGCGCCGCCCGGTGGGCGGCGGCCGCACGGCGGCCGGTCAGGTCAGTGACAGCGCGTGCCGATGAGAACGGCGACGCGGGGGACAGCGATGCAGGTCAACAGTGACTGCGCGCAAGGTCCAACCAGCGACAACACGTGAGCAGCACGGTGGCCGACTGGGTCATGCCGATGAGCATGCGATGTGGGTGACCAGATGTCCAACAATGCTTCGCGATGGCGATCTATCGCATCTCGCGATGGATTTTTCACCAGTTTGATGAACATGATAGTTTTGCCGAGTAGCCTGACTGGCATGAGACAGACGCTGGACATCGCTCCGCTGCGCAGCTTCGTAGCTGTCGCGGATTGTGGCGGTTTCCAGCGGGCTGCGTCGTCTCTGCATCTCAGCCAGGCCGCGGTGAGTCAGCATGTGCGCCGCCTCGAATCCGCGACAGGACAGGTTCTGATCGAGCGCCAAGGGCGCGGTTCTCGCCTCACCCGTGACGGTGAGTACCTGCTCACCCAGGCGCGGCGGATCCTGAGCCTGCACGACGAGACCCTGCACCGCTTCGGCCTGGAAACCGAGGAGACGGTGGTCATCGGATCGACCGAGCACGGCGCGGCCCAACTGCTGCCGTTCCTCGCCGCGGTGCTGGAGCAGTCGCTGCCCCACTACCGGGTCCGCTTCCGCATCGACCGCGGCACCAAGCTGCGCGAAGGGCTCGAGGCCGGCCGGGTCGACCTGGCGCTGTTACTCGACCTGGCCGACGACCCGCGCGCATGGCCGGTCGGCGAGCTGGAGCTGATCTGGTACTCCGCCCCCACCTGGCGGCGGCCGGCGCAGGCGCAGCCGATACCGGTAGTGGCCTTCGACCAGCCCTGCGCGCTGCGTACCCGGGCGCTGGAAACCCTGGCGTTCCACGCGATCCCCGCGGTGATCAGTGCGGAGGCCATTCAGCTCGCCGGCGTGCAGGCGGCGGTCGGGGCTGGCCTCGGGGTCGCCCTGATGGCCACTCTGGGCCAGACCCCCGAAGGGCTCGTCGCCCGCGACGACCTGCCCAGGCCGGCGCCGCTGCCGCTGGCCGTCTGGTCCCGGCACGGTCTGCCCGCGAAGGTCTCGCAACGCGTCGCGGCGGCGTTGCGCCGGCTGCTCGCGCAGCCGGCGGCAGAGCTGGCCGTCGCACCGACCATCGCGCATCTCGAACTTGCCAAGGGAGCCTGACACCGCGATCCGCGGGAGTTTTTCCGGTCAGGCGCCGACGTAGGCGGCGAGATGCTCGCCGGTGAGGGTGCGGCGGGCGGCGACGAGGTCGGCGGGGGTGCCCTCGAAGACGATCCGGCCGCCGTCGTGGCCGGCGCCGGGGCCAAGGTCGATGATCCAGTCGGCGTGCGCCATGACCGCCTGGTGATGCTCGACGACGATGACCGACTTGCCGGCGTCGACGAGCCGGTCGAGCAGGCCGAGCAGCTGCTCGACGTCGGCGAGGTGCAGACCCGAGGTCGGCTCGTCGAGGACGTAGATGCCACCCTTCTCAGCCATGCGGGTGGCCAGCTTCAGGCGCTGCCGCTCGCCGCCGGACAGGGTGGTGAGCGGCTGGCCGAGGCTGAGGTAGCCGAGCCCGACGTCGGCGAGCCGGCCGAGGATGGTGTGCGCGGCCGGCGTGCGCGCCTCGCCGGCGCCGAAGAACTCCGCGGCCTCGGTCACCGACATCGCGAGCACCTCGCTGATGTCGCGGCCGCCGAGGTGGTGTTCCAGCACCGACGCTTCGAACCGTTTCCCCTCGCACTCCTCGCAGGTGGTGGCGACGCCGGCCATCATCGCCAGGTCGGTGTAGATGACCCCGGCGCCGTTGCAGGTGGGGCAGGCGCCTTCGGAGTTGGCGCTGAACAGCGCCGGCTTCACGCCGTTGGCCTTCGCGAACGCCCTGCGGATCGGGTCGAGCAGCCCGGTGTACGTCGCCGGGTTGCTCCGTCGCGAGCCGCGGATCGCGCCCTGGTCGATCGACACCACACCCGCGCCGGCTGGCGCCGTCAGGCGGGGCAGCGAGCCGTGCACGAGCGAGCTCTTGCCGGAGCCGGCAACACCGGTGACGACGACAAGCACCCCGAGCGGGATGTCGACGTCGACGTCGCGCAGGTTGTGCGTCCTCGCGCCGCGGATCGCGAGCCGGCCGGTGGGCGTCCGCACCGTCTCCCTGAGGGTGGCCCGGTCGTCGAGATGGCGGCCGGTGAGGGTGCCGCTGGCCCGCAGTCCCTCGACGGTGCCCTCGAAGCAGACGGCGCCGCCCGCCGTACCGGCGCCGGGGCCGAGGTCGACGACGTGGTCGGCGATCGCGATCGTCTCCGGCTTGTGCTCCACGACGAGCACTGTGTTGCCCTTGTCCCGCAGCCGCAGCAGCAGGTCGTTCATCCGCTGGATGTCATGGGGGTGCAGGCCGGTGGTGGGCTCGTCGAAGACGTAGGTGACGTCGGTGAGCGAGGAGCCGAGGTGACGGATCATCTTGACGCGCTGCGCCTCGCCGCCCGACAGCGTGCCCGACGGCCGGTCGAGCGAGAGGTAGCCCAGCCCGATCTCCACGAACGAGTCGAGGATCCGTCGCAGCGCCGCGAGCAGCGGCGCCACCGACGGCTCGCCGAGGCCGCGGACCCATCCGGCCAGGTCGCTGATCTGCATCGCGCACGCGTCGGCGATGTTGATCCCGCCGATCCGCGACGACCGGGCCGCCTCGCCCAGCCGGGTACCGTCGCACTCGGGGCAGGTGGTGAACGTCGTCGCCCGCTCCACGAAGGCGCGAACGTGCGGCTGCAGCGCGTCGACGTCCTTGGACAGGAACGATTTCTGGATCTTCGGGATCAGGCCCTCGTACGTCAGGTTGACACCGTCGACCCTGATCTTGGTCGGCTCCTTGTGGAGGAGGTCGTGGAGCTCCTTCCTGGTGTACCCGCGGATCGGCTTGTCCGGGTCGAGGAAGCCGCAGCCGCCGAAGATGCGGCCGTACCAGCCGTCGACGCTGTAGCCGGGGATCGTGAGCGCACCCTCGTTGAGCGACTTGCTGTCGTCGTACAGCGCGGACAGGTCGAAGTCGGTGACCGTTCCCCGGCCCTCGCAGCGCGGACACATGCCGCCGGCGCGGGTGAAGGTCTGTGTCACGGTCCTACCGGCACCGCGTTCGACCGTGATCGCACCGCTCGCCCGGACCGAGGGGACGTTGAACGAGAACGCGTTGGGCGGGCCGATGTGCGGCCGTCCGAGCCGGCTGAACAGGATGCGCAGCAGCACGCCCGCGTCGGTGGCGGTGCCGACCGTGGAACGGACATCGGCACCCATCCGCTGCTGGTCGACGATGATCACGGTTGTCAGCCCCTCGAGCACGTCGACCTCGGGCCGTGCCAGCGTCGGCATGAAGCCCTGCACGAAGGCGCTGTACGTCTCGTTGATCAGCCGCTGCGACTCCGCGGCGATCGTGCCGAACACCAGTGAGCTCTTGCCCGAGCCGGAGACGCCGGTGAACACCGTCAGCCGGCGTTTCGGGATCTCGATGCTGACGTCCTTGAGGTTGTTCTCGCGCGCGCCTCGCACCCGGATCAGCTCGTGACTGTCGGCAACGTGCGGTGCGGACGTCCGCGGGCCCGTCCTTATGGCCGTGCTCATCGTGTCTCCATGTTCGGCACTCGTCATTCGGCACCTGTCATTCGGGACTCGTCGGTCGGACCTGCCATTCGGAACCCGTCGGTCGGGGAGCGCGGGTCGTGGCCACGATCGCCGGCCAGCTCAGCGCAGCTCCTGGATGCGGATCAGGTTGCCCGCGGGATCACGGACGGCGCAGTCGCGAACGCCGTACGGCTGCTCGGTCGGCTCCTGGACGACCTCGGTGTCGCCGGCCTGCAGCCGCGCGAAGGTGCCGTCGAGGTCGGCGGTGGCCAGCAGGATGCCGGCGTAGGTGCCCTTGGCCATCATCTCGACGATGGTGTGGCGCTCGTCGTCGGTGACGCCGGGGTCGGCGGCCGGCGGTGTCAGGACGATGGACGTGCCGGGCTGGTCGGCGGGGCCGACCGTGATCCAGCGCAGCCCGCCGTATCCGACGTCGTTGCGAACCTCGAAGCCGAGGGCGTCGCGGTAGAAGGCCAGGGCGGCGTCCGGGTCGTTGTGCGGGAGGAAGCTCGCGTGAATGGTGATGCCCATGGCGGTCACGCTAGGTGCGGCTCGCGGGCCGGCGCTTCTCGATTCCTGACCGGTCTGGTCACCTGTCTCGCCACACAGGACGGCATCCCCGCCGTCACGTGCGCCGCCTGGCGCCGATAGACGCTGGGCGGCACACCGACCAGCTCGGTGAAGCGACTGCTGAAGGTGCCCAGCGACGAGCAGCCCACCGCGAAACAGACCTCGGTGACGCTCAGGTCGCCACGACGCAGCAGCGCCATCGCACGCTCGATGCGTCGCGTCATGAGATAGGCGTATGGCGACTCGCCGTAGGCGCGCCGGAACTCGCGGCTGAGATGCCCGGCCGACATGTGCGCGCCGCGGGCGAGCACCTCGACGTCCAGCGGCCGCGCGTACTCCCGGTCGATCCGGTCGCGGACGCGGCGCAGCCGGGCGAGATCGCTCAGGCGCTGTGCCGCGGCGGGTCTGCTCGTCACCTGCGAAATCGTGCCACACCGCAAGAACCAGCCGGCCGAGCGCCGACCCGCGAACGCCGGCCGGCACAGGCACAGAACGAGCTCGACGGAGTCAGGCCCCCTCGATCAGAAGGTAGGACACGAGCGTGAAGCGGAAGGTCGAGGAACCCGTGTTCGCGGCAAGATGCCGGCTCACAGCGCGCTGCTGAAGGCCAGTGCTGGCGATGCCGAGGCCGGGGTACGCGGCTCGCCGTCGCTTCGCGAAGGGCTTGATCTGGGCTCGATCCTCGACACCTGGCTCGCCGCGCATACCGATGGGATCGCCCGCGTTGTCGGCGATCCCGCGTTCCGGGCGACGCCCCGCGTCCGGTCGCTGACCCCGGAGCTGTCGGAAGGCCTCGAGTTCGATCTGATCGTCCTCGTCGACCCGGAAACGTTCGGTAACGGTATCGAAGGAGCGGTCGACCGCTACGTCGCGATGACCCGAACGACCCGGCAACTCGTCATCCTCACAAGCCCCTGACGCCGGCCAGAACAGCATGATCGCCATTTGATGATCATGAAGGGCTCAAGGATGTGAGTCTGGTGCTGTCATAACGGCCCGCTTCCCGCCCTCGGACAGAACAGGGATCAATCTTCGACAAGAGGTAACTGGGATGCCTCCCGTCGAATGTCTGGTGGATTCGCTTCCGGAGGGCGGAGATGCCCGGGACGGACGCCGGCGGGTATCACCCGCTGGAACCGCTGGCCTGCAACAAGGTCAACCTGAACAAGGTGGTCACGCACTGGCCGGACCTGCTGCGGGTGGCTGGCTCCCTGGTCACCGGACAGGTGCGGGCGTACGGCGCTGCTGCGGCCGGACGGCCACGTGGCGTGGGTCGGTGAAGATCAGCGGGATCTGCTCGGCCAGCTGCCCAGGTGGTTCGGCGCTGCCGTCGGCTGAGCGCGCGGTCGTGGCTCGCGGGGGCGGGACCATGTTCGCGGTGAACACGGCCGGCTGCGCGGCGATCGGCGTGCTGATGGTCCTGATCGCCGAGGTGGGCACCGCGCGGCCGCCGCCACCGGCCGGGGCCGCGGGTTCACCGTCCACGAGGCCATGGACCAGTTCGGCGCGCTGGCCGGGCCGCTGCCCGTCGCCGCCATGCTCTCGACCGTCTCCGCCCTGTACGTGTTGATGGCGTCCATCGTCGCGAAGATGTCGTCGAACGCCTTCTGCGGGGCTTCGACGCTGACCGTGCTGGACGACGCCTGCTGTCGACGCTCTCGGCCCTGTGCGGTATATCAGGTGGATCGTCAGCTACTCGGCCGCTCCGCGGGTCTGCTTCCCCCGCGAACGCGCGGGCGGTCAGCCGATCACGGCGGGCGCGAGCGCCGCGGTCGTCAGCCGGGTCGGGCTACCTGTGCCGTCGGCCGGGATGGTCCACAGATCCGAGCCGTAGTCACCGGCGAGAGCGTAGACGAGGGTGCTGTTGTCGAGCCAGACGGCCTGGTCGTCAACACTTCGGTGTTCGCCGAGCGGTGTCTCCCGCATGTCGCGCAGGTCGAGGACGTACTCCCGCCACGGCGCGTCCGCGGAGGCCTCCGGCACCCGTTTCTTGAACGCCAGCCGGGTGCCGTCGGGCGACAGCGACGGGCACTCGACGTTCTCGCGCAGGGTGGTCACGGTCCTGGCCCGGACGTCCCCGCGCACCAGGTAGGTCTTCCCGCGGGTGGCCAGGGTGGCGTAGAAGTGGTCGTCGTCGGCGAACGTGACGCCCCAGAAGTTGACGTCAGCGCCGCGGTACGCCTTACCATCCATGATCACCTGGTAGTCCTCCAGCGACTGCTGAAGCGTCCAGGTGCGGGTGTCGAGGATCGAGGCGCGGGTGGAGAACTGGGTACCCGCGTAGGAGTCACCGCTGACGAACACCGTCCACGCCACCATCCGGCCGCTGGGCGAGACCCGAGCCCGGGTGGGGATGCCGTCCAGCGGGAAATGCCGCTGTTCACGCAGGTCCGCGTCCAGCACCACCGCCCGGTATCTCTCCTCGAGCGTGCCCGGCAGCCGCTGCAGGCAGATGCCGGTACCGGCGGCGGCGTAGAAGCGCAGGCAGCGGACATCCGACGCGGTGCGCGGGCCGGACGGCGCCGACGCGGCCACCGACACCAGTTCGTCCCGTTGCGGGCCCCAGAGCATGTTGCGGAAGACCAACCGTTGTTGCCGGGGCGAGCCGGCGCCGGTCCCGGCCAGCGTGACCCGGCCGGCGGCCACCGGCGGGCCGTCCTGCTGTTGGCGGTCCCTGAGCGCCCCGCGCTCGGAGGCGTACCGCACCCAGCCGACGGAGACACCGCCGAGCAGGACGACGGTCAGGAACAGTACGACCAGCCGGGCGCGGTCCGTCATGTCGTGGCTCCCCGCGATGCCGCCGTCCCCAGTGCCCGCAGGGGCCGCGCAACCGCGCCCAACGTGACGCAGACTGCCAGCGCGACCGTCGCGGAAGCCAACGCCGCGCGGTCCCCCCAGGCCGACCAGGCGGCCCCGAAGAGCAGCGAGCACGCGAACCGGGCGCTTCCCTGCGCGGTCTGCACCAGGGCCAGGCCGCTGGAGCGCAGCTGCGCGGGCACCGAGACCGCGGCGTCGGCCATCAGCACCCCGTCTGTCGCGGCGTAGAAGGCGCCGTGCAGGACGAGGACGACGGCCAACAGCGCCGCGTCGCTCACCGGCACGAGCAGCAGCCCGTACGCCACCAGCAGGCCGACGTGCCCGGCGAGAAAGACCCGCCAGCGACCGAACCGGTCGGCGGCCTGCCCGAACGGCACCGCCAGCAGCAGGAACGTCCCGGCCGTGGCGACCGGCAACAGCGGGAACCACTCCCGCGGCATGGCCAGGTCGCGCTGCAGCATCAGATAGAGGAAGGAGTCGCTGACGGTGGCCAGGCCGAGCAGCAACGCGCACAGCGCCAACCAGCGCAGATCGGGGCGACGCAGCAGGCCGAACGCCGCGCGCGCGGAGACGGTCGCCTCCTCCCGCGCGCGGGAGGCCGGCGCGTCCTCGACCGGCGCGGACGCGGCGTTCCCGGCCGCGTCGGCTCCGGCCGTCGCGTGGCCGCGACCTGGGGCGTCTGTCGTGTGGCCACGACCCGGGGCGAACAGCAGCAGGACCGCCACGCCCGTCATGGCGATACAGAAGCTCACCATGAACAGGGCGTCGAATCCGTCAACCGCGGCCCGCATCACGAAAAAGGCGATGATCGGGCCCAGCAGCGCGCCCGCGGTGTCCATCGCCCGGTGTATGCCGAACGAGCGGCCCTGGGTTTCGGCCGACGACGCCAGGGAGATCATCGCGTCGCGCGGAGCGGTCCGCAGCCCCTTGCCGGTCCGGTCGGCCGCGAGCACCACGCCGATTGACGCCACCCCGTGCGCGAGGAGCAGCGCGGGCTTGCACAGCGCGGACAGCCCGTAGCCGACCGCGGCGACAGCCTTGTGCCGTCCGCCGCGGTCGGCGAGATGGCCGCCGACAAGGCGGACCAGCGTGCTGAAGCCGTTGTAGATGCCGTCCAGCAGGCCGAAACCCAGCGGTGAGAGGCCCAGCTCCGCCACCAGGTAGAGCGGTAGGACAGCGGTGACCATCTCGGCCGAGACGTCGGTGAGGAGGCTCACCGTTCCCAGCACGAGGACCGTGCGCGGCAGCGCCCGCGCGACGGCCCGCGGTGTGACGCGAGCGGCGGGCGCCGCGGCCTGCTGGCCCGGGTCGGTACCCGGGCCAGCAGAAGTGGGGACGGTGTACGCGTCCGCGAGGTACACGGACGCTAGCTCCAGATGCCGGTGATGTCCGACGCACTGGCGGCGCTACCCGCGTGTGTCGTCAGACCGGCCAGGTCCTCCAGGGTGCGCAGCAGGTTGTAGTGGTTGTAGGTCGTCGACGAGGAGCTGCCCGCGGTGACGTGCTGCCCGTAGAGCACCGTGGGGATGTGGTTGCCGTTGAGGCTGTTGTCCTCGTCGAAGGTCACGATGAGCAGGCTGTTGTGGGTCGTGGCCCAGGTGGCATAGGCGCCGAGGTTGTTCTGCAGCCAGGTGTCACCGGTACTCACGGAGCAGTCGTGCATGTCGTTGCACAGGTTCGGGACGACGAACGATATCTTCGGCAGAGTCGAGTAGTTGGTCGGGAACTGGGCGAACGTGTAGGCGGTGTTCGTCGGCACGTTGCTGAACCCGAACCAGGGGTTGTGCTTCCGCGCGTACTTCGTGCTGCTGTTGCTGCAGACCGTCGAACCCTGGGAGGGCAGGCCCTCGTTGTAGCTGCCCCAGGCGAGACCGGCCGCGATCAGCTCGGAGCCGAGGTTGGCGGCGCTGCTGAACCCCGGCGTGTAGCAGCTGTCGCTGGTGATGCCCTGGGTTCCCCCGGAGAAGAGCGCCATGTAGTTGGGCTGGCTGGGGTGGGTGATGGCGTACGACGCGGTGAGGTTCGCGCCGCCGGTCTTCAGTGAGTTGATGTAGGGAGCGCTGGAGCTGCCGATCACCTGGGAGTAGGCGTGGTTCTCGAGCACCACGACGACGACGTGGTCGGGTGTGGGGAGCGCCGCGGCGTGCGCGGGCTCTGCGCTCCACACACCAATCGACGCGACGGCCAGAACGACGGCGGCACCGAGCATGCTCAGCAGCCAGCGCGGACGCCGGACAGCAACGGCAGGGGACACGGGCGGACCTCCAGAATGGGCCAGGGGGAAAGCAGCGCCTGACTGGGGAGCGAAGCCAGGGTAGTGACGTTCCGCATCATCGTCAGTGCACCGGCAGCGACGGCTCAGCAAACAGGAGATGTCAAATTCCCCGCCTGCCCGGACTCGTTCTCGAGGGATGACCCGCCGGCTACCACGGGAAACGCTTAGACGAGTAAGAGTGACCGGCAATAGGCGCGGGTCCAGGAGATCGACATGCGAGCAGGCGCGGAACCTGGCGATCGTCGGATCATCACAGTCCGTGAGCACTGGAGGATCTCATGCCCGCCGTCCCATCATCCTTGCTCGGCCCGATCTGGAGCCGGTTCGAGGCCCTGCTGACCCGCACACCAGCGGACCGCCGCCCGAGTCCGGCCCCGCCCACCCGCCAGGCTGCCACCGCCGCCGCATCCCCGACCGGGCCGTCTTCGGGTACGTGCTGGACGCCCTCGTGCCCGGCCCGGGCGTGGTCACCAACCGGTCCGGCTCCGAAGGCCCTCCTCACGTCGTGGTCCGGGGACCGGCAGGTCGTTCAGGCCGTTGTCGGCTCGCCCGGGTGACATGGGTGAGCCGGGCCGTGAGGGCGCGGCCGAGGCCCGGGTACCGCGGGCACCGACAGCACGGGCTCGGCACCATGAGCCTCGGCAGCGGCGGCATGCTCCGGCAGCGACGGAACGGGTCTCAGGCTGGGACGAGCTCGGCGTGGCGGTCGAAATGACGGTGGGCCGCCACCGCCGTGGTGAAGGCCGAGGCGAACTCGGCGGTTTCGGAGTCGGTGGCCGTGTGTCCCGCCAGGCTCAGAGTCACCACGCCGCGGTCGTCGACGAGGCGGCCATCAAAGGATGTCACGTCGAGCTCCCTGGGCTGGACGAAGTTCGGCACCCGCCGCGGACTCAGGATGACCAGCCGGGTGCGGCCAGCCCCGGCGCCGACGGGCTGACGGCGGCCGTCGGGCGCGCCCGCGCGGGCACCACCCGTCCCCACCGCTCTCCCTTGGCCGCCGGGACCAAAACACATCCGGAACACATCCGGCCGCGGGACGGCACAAGAAGAAGACGACCAAGAAGACGACCCCAGACGAACCTGCCGAGCAACCGCTGTTCATCGCCGCGGATCAGATCAGGGACGATTCCCCTCTCTCCCAGGCAGTCATGATCGCCTCGGCGGCGCGGGCCTCGACGGCCATCGCCGCCCGCGCGCCGAAGAGCAGGCCGGCAGCGAGGCCGGGTTCGGCCCGCACGAGGCCGGTGGCGAGGGCGTCGGCGGCGACCGTCTGGTGGTGGGCGTCCGCCACGACGTGCGTGTCGAAGAACAGACGGGCGGCCGGGGGCAGGCCGTGGCGGCGCAGGGCGGCGCTGTAGGCACTCATCGGCCCGACCGAGGTCATCTCGAACACGGCGAGATGACCGACGAGCGCGGCCCGGTGTTCGCGGTGCAGGCCGAAGAAGGACGGCACGTTGACGGTGGCGAGCGTGGTGGCCGGGACACGGTCGAGGTAGGCCCCGTACGCAGGGTCCAGTCCCAGGGCGCGCAGGGTGAGGCCGAAGAGGGTCTGGTGCATGTCCCGTTGGGCGCCGTGACCGTACTCGTCGGTCTGGATCTCGACCAGCGCGGCCTTCGCCGCGCCGGCCAGCCGGGGAATCGCCCACGAGTGCGGATCTGCTTCCTTGAGCTGGAGCAGGGAACGGTGGACGGCGAACTCACGGAACTGGCCCAGCGAACCGCGTTCGGCGAGATACCCCGACAGTGACGGGCCGCTGGGAGCGTCGACGATGCGGCGCAGCGCGCCCGCGATCCCGTCCGTGAGGAGGTCGCCCGGCTCGGTGCCGGGGGTGGCGAGGCCCACGTCCTCCCGCAGCCGGGCCAGGAGATCGCGCTCCAGGAGCCGGCGCAGTCCCAGCAGCGACGGCTCCCACTCCCAGCCGTCCGCCACATCGGCAAACCCGCGGTAGTGCAGCTCGTACAGGCAGTACAGGGCGAGGGCGGCGTCCTCACCGAACAGGGCGTCATCGTCGGCCGCGGGCACCCTGTCCACGGCATGGACCGGCCCGGCCAGAGCGGTGGTCAGAACGGCGCTGAGGGTGCCCCGCGGGCGCGGCAGAGGGCTCGGCCCGAGCTCGGCCGGGCTGAGAACGTCGCCGTAGTCGGCACCGTTCGGCCCGCGGAAGGTCGTGGTCACGGGCCGGGAGCGGGAGGCGGTCATGCCGGCACCGCCGCGGCGCCCGCGCTCAGCACCTGGGCCAGAACCACCGAGTCCCTCCCGGGCGGGTACGCACGGCTATGGTCACGGATCCAGGTGACACCGGCGAGCAGGTAGCCCTCCTGGTGGAAGAATGCCTGCCCGGCGGCGGCAAGGGACTGGATGCGCCGCCACACCTCGGGGTCGCGGCAGTAGGGGCCGAACCTGATCGGGCGCGTCACCCAGTCCACCACCCGGTACCCACAGCGGGTCGCCTCCGCCAGGACGCCGAGCGGATCGGAGATCGAGGCGACCATCACCATCACCAGGTCGAAGGAGCAGCCCAGAATCCGGCAGGTCACTTCGGCTCCTCGCGCCCCGCCGTACAGGTCGGGAGCACCCGGCCGCCGCGGCTGCCCCGGCAGGTACGGGGGGTTGGCGACCACGCAGCGCTCCGTTGCCCCGCTGGCGTAGCGGAAGAAGTCCCCGAACTGGACGGTGTAGTTCACCGGCCCCTTCAGCTCCGTCAGCCGGCGGGCTGACCGGAACGCGTCGGGGTCGCGCTCAAATCCACGGACCCGTGCCAACGTCTCCGATCGGCCGACGGCCTCCAGCAGCGGGATCCCGGTACCCGCCCCCAGCTCTGCCACACCGGCGGCGGTGTAGGGACTCAGCTGTGCGCAGGACAACAGGCGCTCGACGCACCACGAATAGAAACTCGACTCCACCGGGTCGTAGAAAGCCATGTCGCTCCTGCCGTAGGTCGACCGGAGGCGGGCCGGCCCGGGCGGAACGGGCCACAGGGCCGCAGGCACCGCCGCCGCTGTGCGCTCACGGCCAAGTACCCGCCCGGCTCCGCCTTAACCGGGCGCCAACGCCGGGACGCGCGTGCACGGCGCCCAACTCCCCGCCGGCCGGAGTGCCGAGGCGTACGTCAACGGCCAGAGCGGCTGGCATGCGGGCGATCGACGTCCCTGTCCCGGCAGGGAGATGAAGGTCGCTCGCCCCCTCCGCCGCTCCTCGATCGTCACCGTGAGCAGGGCCGATGGGGCGAACACCGTGGCCTGCGGCACCGGAACCGCGCTACCGGACCGGCACCGACCGCTCTCCGCTCAACCCGTGTCATCGCGGACTCTCCTTCATTCCTTCATTCCTTCATTCCTCCATGCCTCCCGCCGACGTCGCGCTCCGGTGTCCCGGCGCCGGCGTGCAGCGGAAACGGCTCGTCGCATAGCTGGAGAAACTCGGCCCGAAAGCCACCGTCGAATCTCGACCGTAAATCTTCCGGTGGAGGCGTCCTTCAAAGTCGTTCTGAGGCGTCCGAAGCCGCCGGTTACCGGCCATTAAGATCACCGATAATCGGCGAATGCGACAGCGCCCGACAGACCCTCCTGCCGCGCTCGGGATCGAGAGCGCGGAGCCAGATCAACCTCGCTCGAGAAGGAATTCATGATACTTCCGAATGTGACGGATCTCTCACGTTATAACGCCCCACTGCGGGAAGGCATCCCTGGACACAGGCGCGTCGCTCGGGGCAAGGCGCCGCCCGGGCTACCGCTACCAGACTGATCCGAGGAGTCCGGTGTGGTCATTCGCCACGCAGCCGAGATGTCCCTACCCGAGGCTGATTCGACACCCGCCGTGCTGATCGTGCTGGCCATGGCCGCCGTGCTCGGCTACACGGTTGCGCTGGTCGTCGACCGGACAGCCCGCCGGGTCGGGCGCCGTTCGGCAGCCGCCGCCGACCTGGCCCAGCGCGGCCGACGCCCGGCCCACCTCACCCTCGTCATCCTCGCCCTGCTTGTCGCGCTGAACGCCATGCCCGAACAGAACTGGACCGGGGCCATCGTCCGGCTGCTCGGCCTGGCCTTTATCGGCGGCGTCTCCTGGCTGGTGGCGGTGCTCACCTTCCTCCTCGAGGATCTTGCCCTGGCTCGCTACCGGATGGACATCGCCGACAACCGGCACGCCCGCCGGGTGCGTACACAGGTGACCCTGCTGCGTCGCATCACGGTGGTCGTCATCACCGTCATAGCCGTGGCCTCGATGCTGATGACGTTCCCCAGCGTGCGCATTGCCGGTGCCAGCATCGTCGCGTCCGCCGGAATCGTCGGCATCCTCGCCGGGCTGGCCGCACAGACCTCGCTGGCGAACGTGTTCGCCGGGCTGCAGCTCGCCTTCACCGACGCCATACGGGTGGACGACGTGGTCGTCGTGGAGAAGGAATGGGGACGCATCGAGGAGATCACACTGACCTACGTGGTAGTCCACATCTGGGACGACCGACGCATGATTCTGCCATCGACATACTTCACCACCGTGCCGTTCCAGAACTGGACGCGTCGGGAGGCGGCCGTGCTCGGCGTGGTCGAGCTGGACCTGGACTGGTCGGTGCCGGTGGAGGAGATGCGGGCGGAGATGCACCGGATCCTGGACGCCACCGCCCTGTGGGACGGCCGGGTCTCGGTGCTCCAGGTAACCGACGCGGTCGGCGGATGCGTGCGGGTCCGGGTGCTGGTCAGCGGTAGCGACGGACCGACCGTGTTCGACCTGCGCTGCCACGTCCGGGAGTTGCTCGTGCGATGGCTGCGACAACGGCACCCGGCGGCGCTGCCAAGGACACGGCTCGAACACGAGCGGAGCGGCCCGGCGTGGGACGGCGAGCATGACGGCCACGGGAAGGGGGTGTACGGGCCGGCGCAGCGGCGCGAATCCGACCCGACCACTGCCAGGGTCGCGGCCGCCGATCCGGCCACCACCAGTACGGGGATGGACCTCCCCGCGCATCCCGAGGAAGCTCACCCCGACGCCCGCCTGTTCGGGGGCAGTCCGGATGCGGCCGAGCGCTCCCGGGCGTTCAGCGAGACCGGTGAGAACGGCTCACGCAGGCCGCCGTCCTAGAGGGAAAAGCCCTCTCCTCGGTCGGCGAGCCGGGCCCTGACTGACCCCGTCGAGGGTCAGAACCCGGTAAGGGTGATCTTCATCGCGCCTGCGGCTTTCGGCGACCCCGGCGAGTTGCCTGGTGACCGAGCCTCAGCCTTCGAAGAAGCCGAGTTCCTCGTGACGGGCGCGGGCGGCGGGATCACCATGGCGGACGATGACCCGGTAGTCCATATCCTCTGGATGATCGCTCAGGACGGCTGGACCATCGAGGTGGCCGAAGCCCGGCCCCGGTCGGCCACCGACCACGACGGCCTCGACATCACGATCCACGACGCGGTCCCGCGCGCCCGCCGAGACGACACCCACGACCGCCCGGACCCGGCCCTCCGCTGTCAGGCACGCGGCCGACTTCGACGCCATCACTGTCAACGGCGGCCAGGGGAGTGGGCAACCGCGTCAGGTCACCCGCGTCCCACGAGATGGAACACCCGGCTGAGCTGCCGGTAGGGATCACGCCGGCTGGCTTCGAGTTCCACCTCGGCGATCCTGGTCAGCTCGTCCTCGTCCTCGTCCTCGTCGAGGGTCGTCCAGTCGGTGAACAGCCACACGCCATACCAGGCCAGCGGGCGGACTCCGTGATCAGCGAACAGGACGGAGAGTTCCTCGACGGTGTCGGCCCGCGTGTCCAGGCCCAGCACGCCGCGTTCCCCGCGGGCGTGGAAGGCGGCCTGTGCGTCGTCCCACCGACGCTCCAGCGCGGGGCGGACGGCGAGGGTCGCCGCGTTGAGTGCCATCACCGAGACGATGCCGTCCACGTCGGTGCACGCGCACAGGGCCTCGATCATCGGGGTCGGGTCGGGCAGGTACATCAACACGCCGTGGCACAGCACGGCGGCAAACCGTCGGCCCCGGGTCAGCGAGGGCGCCTCCTCGCCGCTTCCCAGTATCAGCCGGACACGATCGCGGACGTCGGCTGGCTCGGCGGCCAGCC
>NZ_JWIO01000004.1:0-58654 GCF_001017755.1 Protofrankia coriariae | reverse complement strand
GCCAGCCGCCGCTCCGCGGCGGCAAGCATCGCCTCGGACGCGTCGAGCAGGACAACCTCATAGCCCAGCCGGGCCAGCGGAAACGACTGGTGCCCGGCGCCCCCGCCCACGTCGAGCACGGCCGCCGGCGGCGGCGGCAGGTGATCCATCAGGTGGCGGTGCAGGACATACGTGCGCACCCGGCCCTTCACCGTCGCGTACGCGCCCTCGACGAACCGGTCCGTCAGGCCAGCCCAGACATCCTCGGTCACGGCAACCATCCTGCCCGTACCCACCCGAAGCGACGACGCCCGGTCCGGCCGCTTCGCCAGATTCCCCGGCCTCGACTGTGACGACCGCCGCCTCGACTACCCGCACGCCGACGAGCTCGCGGACAGGCGCGAGAGCGCGGTCCACACGCACGCCGTGCCAGCAATCTGCCTTTAGTTCGCGCCAGTTCCTGGTACGCTCGACGCTATGACCGTCATGCCGTTCACCGATGCGCGCAACCGCCTGTCGGAGCTCATCGACGAGGTGGAGCGGACCCATGAGCGGGTGGAGATCACCCGTCATGGGCACGCCGTGGCGGTCCTCATCTCCCCCGATGACCTCGCGGCGCTGGAGGAGACACTGGATGTGCTGGCGAGCCGGGAGGCGATGCGGCAGCTCGCGGAGTCCCGAGACGCGGTCGAAGCCGGCGACGTGCTCGATGCCGAGGAGCTCACCGCGCTCATGGTGAAACGGGCGCGGAGCGCCGAGCGGCCTCGCGCGACATGAGTGAGACCGGCGAGCCGTTCAAACTTCTGATCACCGGCCCCGCGGCACGCGCTCTCGCCGGCAGACCGCCCGAGAAGATCGCGGCGGCCGTCCACGAGTTCATCACGACCACGCTCCTGAACAACCCCCACCGGCTCGGCAAACGCCTCCTGCTCCCACCGTACGAGGGCACCTGGTCCGCCCGGCGCGGCAGCTACCGGGTGTTGTACGAGATCGATGAGGAGAACCGTACCGTTACCGTAACCGCCGTCGAACATCGGTCCGACGCGTACCGCTCACGCTGACCGAGAGACCCGACGAGGATATTGGGACCCCTGCTGTCACATGCGCCCATTAAGTCCTCGGTTCGGAGGGCTGAGCGTCGTCGCTGCTCTCGGCTGGCCGTGCCGGCTCGATCGGCTGCCGGTGCGTTCAGTGGCCGGGGATGGCGCCGGTCGTGGTGAGGGACTCGGCGGTTTCGATGATGGTGGTCGGCACGTCGCGGGAGCTCGGAGTCAGCTCGGGCGCGCCGTACCACCACTTCACCGACCGTGCGGCGCTGTTCGCGGCGATTGTCGTCGACGGACACGACCTGCTGTTCACCCGGCTCGACGCCGCTCGGGCCGGCGGTTCCGACGCCGTCGCCGCGTTACGCGACCTGCTCGTGGCCTACGCCGGCTTCGCCGCCGACCATTCCGCGCACATGCGCGTGATGCTGCGCCCCGAACTCGCCGAGCCAGCCGCGCACCCGGAGGTGACGGCGGCAGGAGCACGTCCGATCGAGCTGCTACGGTCGACCGTCCTGGCCGCGCAGGACGAAGGCGCTGTTCCTCCCGGCGACCCGGAGCCCGTGCTGCAGATGTTCTGGTCGCTGGCGGTCGGCTATGTGACGCTGTGGCTCGACGGCCCCGTCGAGGCCCGCTGCACCACTCTCGGCACGACCCCCGACGAGATGAGCCGCCGTGTCGCGTCGACCGTCGAGGAACTGCTGCGACGACCGCGAGCGTAATCCGGGCGCGAGGACACCTGCCATCGTGGGTCCGCTCATGGGAGACGGTGACACCCCGGCCATGGCCCCGCCGCGACAGCTTCACCGGACCGGGCGATCCGCTCCCCGTCTCACGCCGCACCATCGAGACCACCCACGGCAGCGCCACGGAAGGCATACCCGCAACGGATCAGTTACCTTGCATGGGGGTGTTTGCGCCGTTCCGTAGCCGCGGGGAAAAACACCGGCTCACGCCGGGTCCGGACAGGCGATGTGGAGGGGCGGGCGATCGCGTGGAGCTCCTGTCGGCCGCATGGGCCGTCACCGGCCTCGCCGAGCCGCACGTGTCGCTGGCCGGCGGCACCGAAGGCGGGACGGAGAGCCGCTGGGGGTTGGGCATCGGGGGTGTTCTGCTCTTGGCCTGGGCCGTCGAGCAGCTCTGGCGCCTGCAACGCCGGCTCGTGAGCCGGCTGACCGGCCGTGTGGCCCAGGGCGTCGTCGTCGACGTCGACAGGAAGGAACACGGTGACGACGTGACCTTCTACCGGCCGAAGGTGGAGTACGTCACCCGCGACGGCACCCGCCACGTCGGTTGGGCCCGGTCGGCGACGGAACGCAACTACCGGGTAGGGCGGCGGGTACTCGTCCACCACGAGGCCGACCCGACGGTGTTCTCCGTCGGATCGACCGGACGCGATGTGGGACGGTTCGTCTGGGCCGGGATGTGGGCCGCCGCCGGGATCTACTGTCTCGTCACCGCGCTGTCCCCGTGACGCGGGACCGGGTCCGGACCGGAGACGTTCACGCTGCCCGGCCGCCCGGATCCCCTCGAAGGGTGACCACAAGGGGCAACCTGATGGACCTGACGTGTCACACGATGTCGTACGCGCCGCCGATCCCGGACCGGCCGACCGCCTAGCTGATCACCAGGAGTTTCCGAGGACGACGCTCTGGATCAGACTGCTCTCCAGGAAGGCGGCCTCGTCGACATCCTGACTCACGTGGTCGTCCCTGCGACGGTCGTTTCAGGGACGGGTCTCGTTCGTGATCGCCGAGAACTGCGGGGGTGCGGACGGCTGAACGATGTCCGCCCTGGCCTGCGCGATGATCTCCTGAGCGTGCCGCTCGATCTCCTCGGGGCCGAGACCAAGAGCCGTACCGATAAGGAACCCGCAAACGACGTGATCGCATCGGCCGCGCGGTCCTGCGACGTGCGCATCCGCGCGAAGAGGACCCGTTCATTGGGGACCCGTACGTGGGGGCGGCCACTGCCACCCCCACCGGCGCGGCGCGCCTGATTCTGATCATCAGCGGAGGGGCTCATGGTACTCATACTCGGGGCTCCACCCACAGTGTCAGGTAGCTACCGGAAGAGCGACGAATCCGGTTACCGGCGTCCAGCGCCGTAGCCCTGCCGCCCGAGATCGGAACCCCGGTTCCTGAGTCGAAAATGGCCTCAGGGTGAAGGTGGCCCCGCCCCGCATCAGGCCTGCACAAGGGTGATGGTGCGGCCGGCGGGGCTTGTCGTGGTGGTGATGGCCGTGCGTTCGGTGATGTCGGGGCGAGGATGCGGCTGACCGGCAGGCCGAACAGCAGGACGAGCGCGCCGGCGGCGGGGCCTGTCCGCCCCGGTCAACGACGGTCAGAGGGCGGCGGGAACGGCCTGGTGACGGTCGGGATGCTGGTCCTGTAGGGGAAGCCGCCGCCCTGAGGGAGCCCGGGCCGTCGTCGCGCGGGTCCTCGCCCGGTAGCGCCCGGGCGGCTGGCCGCGGGCACGGCTGAAAGCCCGGGAGAACGCATACTCGCTGGTGTATCCGATGTCGGCGGCGATCGCGGCGATCGGGTCGTCGGTTTCCCGCAGACGTTGCGCGGCCAGGTCCATACGCCACCGGGTCAGGTAGGTCAGCGGCGGTTCGCCGACAAGCTCACCGAAACGCCGGGTCAGCGTCGCGCGGGAGACGTGCACCGCGGCGGCCAGCGCCTCGAGGTTCCACGGCCGCTGCGGCTGGTCGTGCAGCAACGCGAGCACCCGCGCGACGACGGGGTCACGCAGTGCGCGCAACCACGACGCCTCACCGTCGGGCTGTGTACGCAGCCAGGCGCGCACGACATGCACGAGCAGGACATCGATCAGCCGGCCGACGGCGGCACGCGATCCGGGTGGATTGCCGCCCAGCTCGAAGCGCAGCAGGTGCAGCGTCGCGGCGACCGCCCCGTCATCACCGGGAAGGGCGGTGGACAGGTGCAGGACACCGGGCAACAGCGACAACAGCGGCTGGGCGACCTCGTGATCATAATCGTAGGCGGCGCACAGGATATGCGTGGCAGCCCCGTCACCGGACAGCTCGATCATCCCCTCGGGTGTGCGCGGCCCCGCCCTGGTGACCTGCTCCAGTGATATCGCCGGTGTGTCCGGGCCGCTGGAAAGCGTGTGCGGGAGGTTGGTCGGCAGCAGCACCACGTCGCCGGGCAGCAGCTGCCGAGGCGGCGTGTCGGCGGTGCGCAGCCAGCACGATCCCGCCAGGACGCTATGGAAAGTGGCACCGGGCTGCGGATCGACCGCCACCCCCCACGGCGCATGGGCGAGGAGCTGGGCAAGCACGGCACCCGAGACACGCGCAAGATCGAGGACGTCGGTCAGCGGGTCCACGACATCAACCATAGCGCGAACACCGTGAGCCTATCGGACAAGAAACCGCCACCATCGGGCATTCATCCGCTTATCCGCTCGGTCTAGCGTGACAGGCATGTCGACCACCTCCACCCCCGCCACGTCCTTGACCGATGCGGCCGTGCGGCTACGCGCCCAGCTTCGCGACCAGTTCGGTGACGCGCTCGACCCGTTCGACGCGGAAGCCGACATGCTGGCTACCCGTAGCATCGCTGCCGGCGCACCCGCCGTCGGCGCACCCGCGCCCGACTTCACCCTGCCCGACGTCCACGGCGCGGACGTCACGCTGAGCACCCTGCTGGCCAGGGGCCCGATCGTGGTCGTGTTCTACCGCGGCGCCTGGTGCCCCTACTGCAACCTGCAGCTCAACGCCTTCCAGACGGCGCTGGACGACATCGAGGCCGCCGGCGCGACGCTCGTGGCCATCTCCCCGCAGACACCCGACAGTTCACTGACGTTCACCGAACAGCAGCAGCTGCGCTTCACCGTCCTCAGCGACGTCCACAACACGGTGGCCCGGGCCTACGGCCTGGTCTTCCGGCAGGCCGACGCCCCGACCGCGATGCAGAAACAGCTCGGCATCGACCTCGAACAGGTCAACGGCGACGACAGCCACGAACTGCCGGCAGCCTCCACGTTCGTGATCGACACCGAGGGGACCGTCCGTTTCGCCGCGGTCTCCAGCGACTACCGGTGGCGCGTCGGACCCGACGAGGTCCTCACCGTCCTGCGTGAGACGAGATAGCCATCCTCCGCCATCCAGGCACAGCCGGGAATCCTATGACATCCACCGACCACCCCACGATCCCGATTCCCACGGACATCCGGGCGCTCCTGGACGCGCCCAACTACGTGCACCTTTCCACCCTGCGGGCAGACGGTTCCCCCCGTAACCAAGTCGTGTGGGTCGGGCTTGAAGGCGATCACGTGCTCGTGTGCACCGCCGACTGGTCATGGAAGGCAAAGGATATGCGCCGCGACCCTCGGGTGGGCCTGTCCGTCGTGGACATGGCGGACCCATATCGTATGGCCACGCTCAAGGGACGGGTCGTCGAGAAACGCCGTGACAAAGACTGCCGGTACATGGATCCGATCAGCGTCAAATACACCAATCTATCCTTCCCCAGCCGCGGCCCCGACCGTATCTGCTTCGTGATCGCGATCGAAAGAGCCGTTCAGCACACGCTCGGCTTCGTCCACAACCCCAGCTGACAAGCGTTTCTCCGTATCCCACGGTGGCCTGTTACGTCGCGGGAAAGCAAGACATGGCGGACCCTGTCTGAATGTTGCTCAGACCGTCAGGATGAGCTCGGTGAAGGCAGCCGATACCAGCAGTCGCAGTCTGGTGCCGACGCCGAGTTCGTGGTGGCCACGGCGGGGACTGACTGTTGCATTCGCCGATCACAGCCGATCTGCACCGTAGATCTTCCCGCCGGACGCGCCCATGCGCCCCGATCAATGGGTTACCAGCCGCCCGGAGCCGCGTCGGGGACGCCTCGGCGCCGGAAGACTTGCAGTCAAGATCTACCGGTGCACGCGAATGCACCAGTCCCCCCTTTTGCTGCTTGCTGAGTTGAACCTGGAGACCGGTTGTGCATGCGGTCACCGCCAGCTACGCTGGCGCCAGCGTCCCCACGGATATTGTGGATGACGGATGATTGCCCGGTCGCGCACAAAATGTCCGGTGCCGGAAAGTACCCGAAATCGCCAGAGTGGGAGCACGGGAAATGGACGTCTCGATCGGGTTGCCCTCCACCATTCCCGGCGTCGAAGGCAGTCAGATCCTCGAGTGGGCCAAACGGGCGGACCGCTCCGTATTCTTGTCACTCGGCGTCATCGACCGTCTCGTCTACCCCAATGACGAGCCTCTGATCACGCTTGCGGCCGCAGCGGCGGTGACTGAGCGGATCAAACTCCTGACCGCCATCGCGATTCTTCCGTACCGGGTCAATGCGGCGTTGTTCGCCAAGCAGGCCGCAAGTATCCAGCATCTTTCCGGCAACCGGTTGGTGCTGGGTCTCGGCCTGGGCGGTCGGGAGGACGACTACCAGGCCGGCGGCGTTCCTTTTACTGGCCGGGGACGACGATTCGAAAAGATGCTGGTGGACACGCTTGAAATCTGGTCCGGTGAGCCGCGCGGCGACGCGGGGGCGATCGGGCCCACCCCACCGGCTCGTCCCGGGTTGCTGATCGGAGGCCAGTCACCGAGGTCCTTCCAGCGGGCCGCCGAGCACGCGGACGGATGGATCGCGGGTGGGGCGCCGCCGGAGGCGTTCGGGCCGGCCGCCGCGCAGGCGAAGGCTGCGTGGGAAGCCCGCGGCCGCAAGGACCGGCCACGGCTGGCGGCACTCGGTTACTTCTCCCTGGGGCCGGAGGCACGCGCACATGCTGAGAGCTACCTCCGGCACTATTACGCGTTCGCCGGAGCGTACGCCGAACAGGTGGTGGCGGGTGCGCTGACCGACGGCAGGGCGGTCCGCGACGCTGTCGCCGCCTTCGCCGATGCGGGGTGCGACGAGTTGGTGCTGCTCCCGTGCAACCCGGAACCCGGCCAGGTCGACCTTCTGGCCGACGCGGTCAGGTAGGCCCAACGGAAGGAAGGTCATTCGGCCGCTCAGATCCGGTCCGACACGGGGCCGAGGGATTCACGCACCTTTGGTCACCTAACAAAGCCCTACTAGTTGTGGATCAGTCATCATGCCGAGGTCCTGGGGAAGGCACGGCGCGGAAATGAGCGCGACCGAGCAGCGCTACGCCCCGCTCACGCGGGCGTTCACCCTGGCAACTGCGTCCAGCACGGCGGCGGCGAACAGGTCGGGATGGACCACCGGAAAATCATGATCGGCTGCTACCGGGATGACATGTGCCCCGAGCTGGTCGGCCAGTTGCCGTTGCAAGGCGGGGCGGCACAGCGTGTCGTTGTCGGTCAGCAGCACGACTGACGGCACGTTTCGGAGCGGTTGAACACGTCCGCGCAGATCGTGGCGTTGCACGGCACGGCCTATGGCCAGGACGGCGGCCAGTGGGGTACGGGTTAGTTCGGCGTGCAGCCACGGCCATCGGTTGACCACATCAGTCCCGCTGCGCCGATTGGCTCCGAAGTAGCGCGCGGGCAGCGAGTTTCCCCGGTTGAGGCGAGCCAGCGGGGCTGCCGTCGCAAGAGCGGTCCACAACAGGCGGTCGCGGCGGTTCTGCCGGTAGTTCAGCGCGCAAGCTGCCAGGACCAGGCCCGCGACCCGCTGCGGATGAGCCAACGCCATATGCGTTCCCACCAAGCCGCCGAGGGAGAATCCGCACACGATCACACGGTCGATATTCAGGACGTCGAGCACCGCTATGACGTCTTCGGCGCAGTCGGCGATGGAGAACTCCCCGGCGATCGGCAGTCCGCGTCCGTGGCCACGCTGGTCCAGGCCGACAATCGGATGCCGCTGGGACAGCGGTGGCATCAACCCGAAGAAATTGACGTCCAGCGACCAGGTCCACCCGTGCAGCAGCAACACCGGCAGTACACCGTCCCGGTCGGCCCGGGTCTGCCGCACGAAAACCTCCCCGCGGCCGGGGACTTGCAACATACGACCGGGCGGCAGCTCGGGACGCCACCCCTGTATGTGTGAGCGCGATGCGCGGGCCGGTCGGAGGAAGCCTGCCGTGCGCCGCGCCACACGGACACGGGTTGTCTGCATACTCGAAATTTACATGCAATCAGCTTGCGATCAGCGGCAGGGTGTCTCGCCCTGCTGGCTGGTTCACAGCGGTGGACGGATCTCGTGTCCACGTCCCGTGGAGACCTCCCAAGCCTGTCGCCGGGAAACTTTGTCGGACGCTATGACGTCATGCGAAGCTGCAGTTGACCACACCTCCCCGTCTTCGCTGTTCTCGCAAGAAGACCGGCTGAGAAGAGTAGTTCTCGGGAATCCTGAAGAGCCGTCAGCCCGCCTCTGGGTGGGGCGGCCAGCGGAACCCATTTTGGATCTTGTTCTGATGTTGGACGAACACGGGTTTCAGCACTCGGCGTGTCGACGGTCCAGCTTGGGAGCTGCCATACCGGGCGGGGCTATTTCTGAAGTGGTTCTCAGGGATTATTTCTTACCGGACCTGCAGCGACGGCCGGCTCCAGGGTCCGACCGTCGTCCATCTCGCACGGCCTCGTACGGTGTGCCGGTAAATTTTACACGACATATTAACGAGTTTTACATGGAATATTGACGGGTGGATGGTGGACGATGCCGGCATGGACGTTCCCGGACCGCGCCGGTGGGAGTACACCGCAGAACTGCACCGGCTCCGATTCATGCTGAGCTCGCTCGCCACACAGGCCTGCGAGATCATCCTTGGCGCGACCGCCGCGGTGACCGAACAGGCCGACACCGTCTGCGTGCACCTCTCCGTGGCCCGTCTGCGCGGCACCTGCCAGGAGGCGAACAACGACCTGGTCACGCTGTTGGCCCGCCAAGCCCCGGTCGCCGGGGACCTGCAGCTGGTCATAGCCGGACAGCGGATCACCCTGGCCGTGCAACGGATGGCCGAACTCGCCGACCACATTGCCACCACCGCCGACCGTCGGGCCCCCGCCCAGGTGCTCCCCGCCGACCTGTGTCCCAGCCTTACCCGGATGGGCCGGCTATGCTCCGAACAGGCCTGCGGCCTCGCCACTGCGATTCACGCCGACGACACGGCCACGGCTGTCCGCCAGCTCACCGCAGGCGACGATCCCATCGACCGGATCCACCGGGAGCTGATGGCCACGGTGACCGACTCGGGTTGGTCCCACGGCATGCACAGGGCCGTGGATCTCACCCTGCTGTCCCGCTACTACGAGCGGTACGCCGATCAAGTCGTCAATGCCGCCCAATCCCTCGCCCGCGCCCACTGGGTGCTACCGCTGCCGGACAACCGGGTGTCCGCGCACACCGTCCAGAGATCGGCGTAGGTTCCGGTCGGTCGGCCAGTCACGAGGCCCGAGCCCACACAGCCGGTGTCGTCATCAAGCGGAGCGCCATGATGTCTGGACTGATAACAGCCGCAGCCGTTGTCCTCGTGCTGGCATTGTTCCTTCTCGCTCTCTTCGGTTCCGAGAGGCGGTACCAAAGGAACTCTCCGGAGCAGAACGGAAGCCGACATCTCGAACGATAATCGGTCAATCCCGTACTTCTACTGCCTCGGCCGGGCCAAGAAGGAGAACTGTACACAGTCGACAGTCTTGATCGCTGACGTCGAGGTGGCCGTCGCGGACTACTGGTCCCGCATCCAGCTCACCGAAACTCGCATCGCGGCCATCCGCGAACAGGCCATGGCCGAGCCGGTGAAGCGGCAGCACAGCAACCGGACCAAACTCGACTGCTGCTCTGCGCCAACGCGCATCGGCTGTACCTCAGCGCTCCGCCTGACGTACGCCGACAGCTCAACCAAGCCGTCTTCGCCCGCCTCTGGATCATGGATGACCAGGTGCAGGGCGCGGATCTCACCGAAGGCTTCGTTCACCTCCTCGCCCCTGATCTTGCCGCACGGCTGACGGAGGCGAAGAACGACGAAGACGCGAAGATCGAAATCCGTCCCCGCCTCGGTAGGGGCCGGAGACGATCATCCGGCGCGCAGAGCGCTGACCTGAAACTGGTGCGGCCCAGGGACGTCATACAGCGCCCGAACGGCCCACTTCCCGCCGATCCGACGAACCCCGGACCCAACCGGGACCGGGGTTCAAACGTGACCGTTTTGGTGTCCGAGGGAGACTCACCCCATTCGTACATGATCGGCCTTCGTGAGGTCTTCGACCTCACACTCGTGGGCACGGCACATGTAGGGCTTTGTTAGGTGACTGAAGGTGCGTGAATCTTTCGTTCTGGTAACGGGTTGTAGGGGTGGTGGCAGGTGTGGCAGGCGCCGGTCCAGACGTTGAGCTCAGTCCTAATAGAGCGCGACGGCGAAGTCGGGTTCGGTGGCGGCACGGACGTCGTCGACGGTCACGCTTGGCGCGAGCTCGCGCAGGACGAGTCCTGAGGGCTCGATATCGAATACGGCGAGGTCGGTGATGACGCGCTGGATGCACGCGCGTCCTGTGTAGGGCAGCGAACACTCGTATACGATCTTGGGTGAGCCGTCTTTGGCGGTATGCTCCATCATCACGATCGAGCGCTTGGCCCCGTGCACAAGATCCATCGCGCCGCCCATCCCCTTGACCATCTTTCCGGGGATCATCCAATTGGCCAGGTCGCCCTTCTCCGACACCTGCATGGCGCCGAGGATGGCGACGTCGATGTGACCACCGCGGATCATTCCGAACGACGTCGCGCTGTCGAAGTACGAGCCGCCTTTGTTGAGGGTGACGGTCTCCTTACCGGCGTTGATGAGGTCGGGGTCGACGGTGTCCTCGGTCGGATATGGCCCGACGCCGAGTATGCCGTTCTCGGACTGCAGCACGACGTGTATGCCGTCCGGCACGTAATTGGGTACCAGGGTAGGCAGACCGATCCCGAGGTTGACATACTGCCCATCCGTGAGCTCGAGAGCGACCCGTGCTGCCAGCTCATTCCTAGACAACACGGACGGTCCTCCGCTCGATCCGCTTCTCCACAGACACCTGTACCACGCGCTGCACGAAGATCCCCGGAGTGTGCACCAGGGCCGGGTCTAGGTCGCCGGGCTTCACGATCTCCTCGACCTCCGCGATCGTCACGCGACCCGCAGCGGCGCAGAGTGGGTTGAAGTTCTGCGCTGACTTCTCATAGACGAGGTTGCCGTGCCGATCGCCGTAGCGAGCGTGCACGAGAGCGTAGTCGCAGACAATCGCGTGCTCCAGCGCGTACTCCACGCCGTCGAAGGTGCGGACTTCCTTGGGCTCCGACGCCTTCGCCGTAGCACCCGACCCGTCGTAGCGGAGAGGAAGCCCTCCGAGTGCAACCTGTGTCCCGACGCCACTGGGAGTGAAGAAAGCGGGGATGCCCGCGCCACCGGCGCGGAGTCGCTCGGCGAGCGTGCCCTGCGGGACCAGTTCGACCTCGAGCTCGCCGGACAGGAACTGCCGCTCGAACTCCTTGTTCTCTCCGACGTAGGAGCCCGTGGTGCGGCTGATCCGTTTGGCTCGCAGAAGCGAGCCCAGTCCCCACTCATCAACGCCACAGTTGTTGGAGACCGTCTTGAGGTCGTCGACCCCGGTCTCCAACAGTGCCTCGATGAGGGCCTGTGGGATACCACAGAGCCCGAACCCGCCGACGGCCAGCGATGATCCCCTGACGATATCTGCCACTGCTTCGGCAGCGCTATTGACGATCTTGTCCACTGCTCCCCCTTCGACCCCTAACTCTAGTTAGAAAATAGCGCCTTGCAAGCGTGTCTTGTGGTGCGAAGGGGTATCGGGATCATTGGATCAAAACGAAAATAGAATAAATGGAAGATATCGTAGATCAACATCTACTGAGGGTAGTGGTTCATAGACTGATGTCGCTCGGCTTATTTTGATCATTCTGCTGTCACGGGGTAGTGGTGGATGGTGGCAGGTCCGGGGTGGTGGGGGCGGGCTGGCCGGACTTCTGTAGTCGTTGCGTCGGCCATATTTGATCTTGCAGGGGCGAGGGCGGGGCAGGGGCGGGTTGAGTCGTTCGGTGATCTCGGCGTGGATCCGGGGTAACGCGGTGTGCCAGTCCTAGAACGAAAATCAACGTGAGGCTGGGCAGACGGACCTGACCCGTGGCCTGGCGTCGTGGGTTGGGCGGGGTGTCCGGTTGGTCGGGACGGTGTGTCAGGCCGTGGTCGCCGCATCCTGGGGATGAGGGTGACTCGGAGGCCGAGGCGCTCGAGGCGCCGGATGTGGCTGGCGATCTGCTTGCGGGTGTCCTTGTGCCGCTCGTGGTGGTCGGCGCCGAGGTCGTGATATCGGGAGTCCGAGTCGTTGACCAGGTGCCAGATGGTGATCAGGATCGAGCGGGACACCGCGACGATGACTTTCTGGGACCCCCGGTTGGCGCGGATGCGCCGGTAGCGGGCGCCTAGAACGTCTGGGTCCTGGCCTGCGAGAGCACGGCCTGGCCAAGTGCGCCGGCTAAAGATCAATAGACGGTGTGTTCGAAGGGGAGCGGCAGCGCTGAAGCCCTGCCGCAAGGTTGCTCATGGTTGCCGATGGGGTCGATCTGACGACCGGGTGTGAGTTGCTTGCCTTGAGATAGTATCTAAACTAAATTAGAACAGACGAAGTCCCGCATGGACCGTCGCTGGCGGCAGGTGGCCTGCTGCCATGGAAGGAGAGATGATGTCGGTCGCTGGGGCCCGCACCCACATCGATCCTGTGGCGCTGCACGAGGCTTTGGGCGTGGCCAACATTCCGACGCTGGTACCGCTGCTGGTGCAGCTCACCGGCGACCGCAAGTGGACACGCCCACCCTACCGGCCGACTCGTGCCCGTGGTACGGACGACCACGATGACGGCGGCCTTCCCCCCGCGGTGCAACAGGAAATCCGCTCAGAGGTCGAACGGGCAGTGCTGGACTGGGCTGCGGGAGCACCGGTCGCGATACCCGCTCCCACTGGTCGGCAGTTACTGGAATTACTCGAGCTGTGTGTCGCCGAGGAGGTTCCCGAGGAGTTCGAGGCGATGACAGCCGAGCAGATGGGATTCCGACCCAGGCCTGCGCCGGTGCCATTCGTCGCCAGCAACGAATTCCGCGTGATCGTCGTCGGTGCTGGCATCTCGGGCATGACCGCCGCCAAGCATCTCCAGGACACCGGGATCGCCTACACGGTTATCGAGAAGAACGCCAACGTGGGCGGCACGTGGATCGAGAACCGCTACCCGGGTTGCGGAGTCGACACCCCGAGCTACCTCTATTCTCTCTCGTTTTTCCCGCGCGCGTGGAGTATGCACTTCGGCAAGCGCTCGGAGCTTGAGGAATATCTGGACGGACTCGCCACGCATTTCGATCTTCATAAGAAGATCCGCTTCGAGACCATGGTGGTGGCAGCGTCCTGGGACGATGACGCGGAACTGTGGACAGTCATCGTCCAGGACGCGGCTGGCACGAAAGAGGAGCTGACCGCAAACGTCCTCATCTCGGCTGTCGGTCAGCTGAACATTCCGAAAATCCCACAGCTCGAGGGGGCGAAGCGGTTCAAGGGACCGGTGTTTCACTCGGCGCGCTGGCCTGAGGGTCTGGACCTGACTGGCAAACGTGTCGCCGTCATCGGGACTGGCGCGAGCGCCATGCAGATCATCCCCGCCATTGCCGACACGGTGGGAGCTCTCGACGTCTACCAGCGCTCGCCGCAGTGGGTGTCGCCGAACAGCAACTACTTCCGATCGGTCGATGAGCGGATGCACTGGCTCATGGACAATGTGCCGTTTTACCGCTCCTGGTATCGCTCCAAGCTCGCCTGGGCCTACAACGACCGGATCCACGCGTCACTGCAGAAGGACCCTACGTGGCCGCATCCGGAACGGTCCCTGAACGCCGTCAATGACTCACACCGCAAGTTCTTCACGGCATACCTGATGAGGGAGCTCGAAGGTAGGCCCGACCTTGTGGAGAAGGCATTGCCGGACTATCCGCCATTCGGAAAGCGGATGCTGCTGGACAACGGATGGTTCGCCGCACTGAAGAAGCCTCAGGTCGAGCTCATCACGGCTGGGGTCGCGGCGCTGACGGAGACGGAAGTTGTCACGGTCCATGGGGAGAAGCGGCCCGCGGACATCGTGGTCCTCGCCACGGGTTTCGAGGCCCACAACCCCATCCGCTACCAGGCCACCGGCGTGAATGGACAAGTGCTTCAGGATCTGTGGGGAGCAGACGATGCTCGCGCGTATCTGGGCATCACAACGCCAGGTTTCCCGAACCTGTTCTTCATGTACGGGCCGAACACCAACCTCGGCCACGGCGGCAGCTTCATCTACTTGGCGGAAAGCCAGATCAACTACATCATCGATGCCCTGCAACACATGCTCTGCGAGGGCATCAGCTCCCTTGAGTGCAGGCAGGAGGTCAGTGACCGGTACAACCAGGAACTTGACGAGGCGCATGAGCGGATGGTGTGGACGCACCAGGGTATGGACACGTGGTACCGCAACTCCAAAGGCCGCGTGGTGACCGCAATGCCCTGGCGTGTTGTCGACTACTGGACGATGACGCGCTCAGTTAACCTGGACGACTATATGCTGCGTGAGAATGGTCGGATTATCAAACGACTAAAATCGGCCAGACACCCACCTGAACACGAGTAACTGGCGGTGTGCCGCGACCGCCCTCGGCTGTCGCGGCACGCGCTGTCATAGGAGATCCGGTGTTAGCGCCTGTCTGCTGCTCTGTTCGGCGTGACTTGGAGCATGGTCGTATAGACGGTGCTCATGGGCGTTCCGTCCCGACGATGGATACGAACGATACACACTCGCCGGGGCCTCCGCCGAGATTGTGGGTCAAGCCCATAGTTTTTCCCGTGCTGGGAATGCTCCGCTCCTCCGGAGCTTCACCACGAAGCTGCAGCCAGCACTCATAGAGCATGCGAAGCCCTGACGCCCCCACAGGATGACCGAATGCCTTCAGTCCGCCGTCGGGGTTGACCGGTAGTGTGCCGTCCAGGTCGAACGCCCCAGCCAGAACGTCCTTCCATGCGGTTCCGCGGGGGGCGAAGCCGAGATCCTCCATGAGGACGAGTTCGGTGACGGTGAAGCAGTCGTGCACCTCGGCCATCGCGATCTGAGCCCGAGGATCGGACACGCCCGCCTGGCGGTAGGCTTCCTTTGCGGATGCCTCGACCTCCGGGAAGGTCGTGAAGTCGTAGTTTGGGTCGATGTTACCGTCTGCCGCACCGGACACGAAGGACAACGCCTTCACGAACAGGGGGCGCTTGGTGTAGCGGTACGCGTCCTCGGCCCGTACTACGATCGCTGCCGCTGCCCCATCCGATACCCCGGAGCAGTCGAATACGCCGAGGTTTCCGGCGACCAGAGGGGAACGGGCGATGGTTGTCCTGGCCACTTCTTTTCGGAACTGGGCCCGTGGGTTCCGGGAACCGTTCTTGTGGTTTTTCCAGGCGATCCGAGTGAAGACCTCTTTCAACTGGTCTTCGTCCACGCCGTATTTCCGGCTGTAGGCCGGTGCCAGCAGGCTGAAGTTGGCTGGTGCCGTTGTGGTGCCAAGCGTGCCGCCCGTCCCGTCGCCCGGAATCGACTGACGAGTCAGACCGGAGTAGCCGGAGTCCTTCAATTTTTCGACGCCGACGGCCATGGCCATGTCGTAGGCGCCGCTGGCGACGGCGTACGCGGCGCCACGCAACGCTTCGGATCCTGTCACGCACATGTTCTCGACGCGACTGACGGGTTTGTCGCGGATCCGGAGCGGACGGCTCAGCGTCAGACCTGAGACGCCTGACATGTAGGTGCCGAGCCAGAAAGCGTCGATGTCGTCGATCGCGATAGATGTACTCTGCGTGGCTGCCCCCACCGCCTCGACGAGAAGGTCATCCGTGCCGCGGTCCCAGTGCTCGCCGAACACCGTACAGCCCATGCCAACGATTGCGACCCGATCACAGATACCTCGTGATGCCATCAGAGCCTCGTCTCATCCGTGCGAAGAGGTCGTGCCTTCCAGAAGTAGTTGTGCACGCCGTCGGCCGTCAGCAGGCGTCGGAATGTGAGGCCGACACGCAGACCGATATGTGCGTCTGCCGGGGCCGCGTCGGCGAGTTCGCATCGAAACCGACCGCCCCCGTCGAAGTCGACGACGACGGCCACCATTGGTGGACTCGGTGTGAACGCAAGGCGGTCAACAGTGAACGTCGCCACCGTCGCAGGCGTGTCACGCAGCGATAGCCGCGACATCTGGTCGACCGCGGAACATGCAAAGCACACCTTTCCCGGTGGCACATTGACCGCTCCGCACGCGTCGCACCGAGCCGCCTGAAAGGCGAGCTTGTAACCGGCGGACCGGCGAGTTGGCGGTGCCGCGGGCGGGTCCGGCTCCGGTCGCCGGGGTGGCTCGCGGTCGAGCATTCCCCGCCAGGTGAGGAAAGTAATGTAGCTGAGCTCACCGTGTGGGCCATCCGCCTGCCCCGAAACGCCTGTCGAGGAACGCCGGGACAACAGGTGCTCCGTGGTTCGCATCAGCATAGCGCTCGCACCGTCGGCGAGGTGGACCAGCGCGACGTTTTCGCCAGCGCCAGCGCGGTCCAGAGCTGCGGCGAGCAGTATCCCGGGCTGAGCCGCACCGGGGTTGCCGATGCGGTCTGCCAGGTTGTCGACCACCGCTTCGGGACGCACGCCACTGGCCTGCGCGAACTGCCGCACCGCGCGGGTGGCCAGACCGCTCACGACAAGGTGGTCGATCTGGCCAGGTGCGAGATCGGCTGCTTTCAGCGAGGTGGTGAACGCATCCTCAGCCAGCGGTCGGTAGACATGTTCGGCGAAGCGCTCTTCCCAGGTATGGGAAGCCTTTTCGCCGGGTGTCCGCCACCGCTCCAGGAACTCCTCCGTGGTCGAGGCGAACGCCAGTACGGTCGCGAGCTCGGGTGTCTCCGATGTGCCGCGTCCGAACAAGAACGCTGCGGCCGCGTCGCCACCCTCTCGCTCGTCGCTGCTCCCGGGTAGCCCGGTGCGTATGTCGGCGACTACGGCGAGAGCCGGGACTCGCGCCTCGCTCGCGGCCAGCAGTGCGCCGATGGCCGACCGCGGTGAGCCAGCCATGTCGACCGCCAGCGCCGCCCGATCAAGTCCGAGCGCGGCGTGCAGCACAGCCGCATTGGTCTTGTCCAAGTAGGGGGGAAAGGAGGTGGCGAAATAGAGCCTCTCAGGCAGACCACGCTGTCCCTGTAGGGCAGCCGAGCCAGCCTCCACCCCCATGGAGACGACATCCTCGTCGTACGAGGCCACGGCGCGTGAGCCTCTCCCCCCCGAAGCGCCGAGAGCCGCCTGCATGTCGCTCCGACGAAGCCGGTGGTATGGAATGTAGGAGCCGTAGGACAGCAGGCCGGTCATGGACGTCCTTCCGTGGGGGAGCCGTTGACAGCCTACTTTCTAATTTAGGTTTGAGTCCAGTGTACGTCACGTGCTCCGTCGACGCGTACTCCGGCGTCGTGTCGACATGCCCTCGAGGGTAAGGACGCAGAACTGCTCCGCCAGCTGCTCCGGAGCCAGATGGTGATCGGCGTGGTACCACTCGACCGTCCAGTTCAGGGCACCCGCCAGCATCATCAGGACCACTGACAGGTCGAGGTCGGAGCGGATGTCCCCAGCGTCGGCAGCGTCGTTGAGCAAGCCCCGCCACAGGTCGAGGTAGGTCCGCTGCAATGGAAGGATGGCGGCTCGGACGTCGTCCGGCACCTGTCCGAGGATTCGCAGCATGGCCGAGGTGTAGTCGCCCCAGGCCAGGACGGACAGCAGGTGCGCGGTCATGGCCATCGCCAGTTTGTTGATAGGCGCGGTGCGTGTGAGTAGATCGCTGATGCTGCGCCTCACCGCGCTGTCGGTGCGTTCCCAGGCATTGTGCAGCAGGTGCACCACCAGGTCCTCGCGCGAGGCGAAGTGATAGTAGAGGCTGCCGGTCTGCATGTCGGCCTCGGTCGCGACGTCCACAAGCCGGGCTCCGGCATAGCCGTTCTCGCGAAAGATCTTCGCGGCCGCGTCGAGGATCCGAGCGGTCGTCGCGGCGCCACGTGTCTCTGCTGCGGGCTCCTCGTGCGTATCGGATGTGAGGGTAAATATGATCTTGTGTGACCGGCGCCGCTTTCCCTTGGAGGTCCCGAGCCCGTCGAGGAACAGCGCAGCGAACTGCTCCTCGAGACCACTGAGCGTGAGTCCCTTCGGCTGGTCGGGGTGGAACCAGTCGGGGGATGCGTTCATGGCTCCCAGGACGAGCATGCGGCACGCGGAGATGTCGAGGTCCTGACGCAGCTCACCCTCACGCTGCGCGTTCTCGAACAGTTCCCGCCACCACTGGCCGTACTCCCGCTGCAGCGTGAGGGCCTGAGCGCGGATCTCTTCAGGGACCTGTCCCAAGATGCGCAGGGTGGCCGCGGTGTAGTCACCGATCTCAAGGACGGCCTCGAGATGGGCATGTACGGCGATGCGGAGCCGGTCGAGGCTGCTCGTGGTGGGAGGCGCGGCGGAGACCTTGCCTATGACGAAGTCGTTCGTGCGCTGCTGGCCGACGCGCAGGACTTCCTGGACCAGGTCTTCCCGCGAGGCGAAGTGGTAGTAGAGGCTGCCAGCCTGCATCTGTGCCGCCGCAGCGATGTCCGTGAGGCGGGTGCCGGTGTAGCCGTTCTGACGGAAGATCTTGGCTGCGGCGTCGAGGATGCGCTGTCGTGTCGCCGTGGCCTTCTTGCCCGGGTGGGTGCGCACCGTTGTCATCGCCGTTCCTCTCTGGTTGACCCTCCGATTCTAAACGTGATGTGAGAGGCAGTGGCCGCCTCCTCGGCGGCTGGCTCGCGGTGACACCGTCTGTCGTAGGTCTGCCAGGCGGTTGGTGCTTGCACTCCTATACAAAATCTGCGTTCATTTAGACAGCAACGGCACCGGGCCGAGGCGTCGACGACAGCCAGGAGGATCCATGGTCGACTTCGTGCGTCCCGAGGACGACTACTTCCACAAGGACTCGATGACGGACAGCCCCTTCTGGAACGAGAGTGCTTGGTTCCCGTTCTACGTCGCAGAGCGGGACCTCTCGGGCTTCGTCTACATGAACCATCGGCCGAACATGAACTTCTCCATGACGGGCGTGGCTCTCTGGGACCCGTCGGGCGAGCAGATGTACGACTGCCTGTACCACGACTGGCTGGAGCTTGCCCCGCTCGACGTCCGCAAGGACGAGGTGGAGATGTTCGACTACAGTACGCCGAACGGGCTCACGCTGAAGTGCGTCGAACCCCAGAAGACCTTTCTGATGCGGTACGACCGCGACGGCTGCCAGCTCGACCTACGCTTCGACGCCACCATGGGTGTGGCCAACTCGGGCTTCCCGGACGGCTCACAGGAGTGGGGGCCGCACCACTACGAGCAGGGCGGCCGGGTCAGCGGGAAGGTATGGATCAACGGCGAGGAGATCGACGTCGACTGCGGGTCCAACCGCGACCATAGCTGGGGTCCCCGCCTTTACAAGGACAATCCGCGTGGTGACTTTCCGTGGTTTAACGACGGGAAGGGCTTCGCCTTCCAGATGTACAACATAGGCACCGAGCCGCTGGCGACAGATCCGATCGAGGGCACGATCGAGCCAGCGATCACCGGATGGATCCAGAAGGACGACAAGATCAGCCATGTCGTCTCCGGCACCCGGCAGGTCCTCGAACGTCGCCCCGACGGAGTGCCGTGGAAGTTGGCCATCGAGGGCACCGACGACATAGGGCGCACCGTCCATGCGGAGGGTGAGTGCAAGAACGTCCTCAAGTGGGTGCCCTGGGCCCGCTATCTGCAGTACTGGTCGCTCTGCGAGTGGACACTCGACGACGGGAGCAAGCAGTACGGCGAGGCGATCGAGTGGTTCCCCGGAATCCAGGCGCGTCGCTTCCTGCGGGGGTTGGGCCAGTCATGATCGAGCTGCTGCAGGGCGTGCGCGTCATCGAGTGCGCGATGCTGCCGACCGGTGACCAGACCAGTCGCCTGCTCGGGGATCTCGGGGCCGATGTGATCAAGGTAGAGCGCCCGGGTTACGGTGACTACCTGCGCGAGCTTGGTGATCGGATCACGCCGCAGAACAGCGTGTTCCATCTGCTCTGTAACCGCAATAAGCGCAGCGTCACGATCGATCTGCGGCAGGACGAGGGGCGCGACCTGTTCTTCAGCCTGCTGAAGACAGCGGACGTCTTTGTGGATGGCTTCGCCGGCGATGCGTGTGAGGCTCTCGGAATCGGCTACGAGGCGCAGCGCGCGGCCAAGCCGGACATCGTGTACTGCCAGGCAAGCGGCTTCGGGGCCCGCGGAGCATACAGCCAGATCCCTGTGCACGGCTACATGATGGGAGCAGTGGCCGGCCAGGAGCAGTACAAGCTCGACGAGCGGGGCGTGGTGCACCAAGTCCTCAACCCCGAGGGGCTGTACTTCTCCGGATCGATCGACGGGCCGCTGTCCACCGCACTGTACGCCGCCCTCACGACGATCGCGGCGTTGCGGCGCCGAGACCAGACAGGCGAAGGTGCCCACATCGACGCGGCGGGCGCGGACGCGGTGCTGGCCAACCAGGCTCTGGACGCTGTGATGGCGTGGAACTCGACGCGCATCACGGATCGACGCAACCCGCCTCCGCCGGTAGGCATGGACCCGCACAAGCGACCCAAGTACACCTGGTACGCGACCAAAGATGACCGGATCGTGCTCCTCGCCGCCATCGAGCACAAGTTCTGGGACAATTTCTGCAGAGCCGTCGGCCGGGAAGATCTGCTCGACATCAAGAACACGTCGTTCGCCGTCGACTTTGCCGACGGCGGCAAGGCTGATCTGCTGGACGAGCTTGTCCCCGTGTTCAAGGAGCGCACGCTCGCCGAGTGGATGGACATCGCGCGCGCACACGACATCCCCCTGTGCCCGGCGAACTCCAAGCAGGACACGCTCGACGACCCGCACCTGCGTGCCCGCGAGATCGTGCACGAGACGACGCATCCGGTCGCGGGCCCCTACACGGGCACGGGATGGCCGGCTCCGGTCTCGGGGCAGCCGTTCGATGTGGCCCGTCATGCCCCAGCGTTGGGTGAGCAGACCGACGAGGTCCTGGCCGAGTTGGGTCTCACGGCCGAGCGGATCGCACGCCTGCGCGAACGACGCGTGGTTTGAGGAGTATCCCGACATGAAGCGGAATGTCTTCCAGACGGAGCACAATCTGTTCCGCGACAGCTTTCGGCGCTTCCTCGAAAAGGAGGTTGTGCCTCACCACCTGGAGTGGGAGCACGCCGGCATCGTGCCACGCGAACTCTTCCTGGCCGCAGGGGCGAACGGCTTCCTCGGTCTTGATGTCCCTGAGCGTTTCGGCGGGGGAGGGGTGACGGACTTCCGCTACAACGTCGTCATGCACGAGGAGGTGCAGGCCGCGGGCGTCAACGCGTCAGGGCTGGGGCTCTCCCTGCACAACGACACAGCTGTGCCTTACCTACTTCAGCTGGCCAACGACGAGCAGGCCGAGCGCTGGTTTCCGAGGCTGGTCACGGGCGAGTTGATCACTGCTATCGCCATGACGGAGCCAGGAACCGGCTCGGACCTGGGCGCGGTGCGCACGTCGGCCGTGCGAGACGGTGACGACTACGTCGTCAACGGCTCGAAGACGTTCGTCACCAACGGCATCAACGCCGACCTCGTCATTGTCGTCGTGAAGACCGATGTCACCGCTGGCGCGCGCGGCCTGAGCCTGCTGGTGGTGGAGCGCGACACCCCGGGCTTCGCGCGCGGGAAGAACCTGGACAAGATAGGCATGCACGCACAGGACACCGCAGAGCTGTTCTTCGCCGAGGCGCGCGTCCCTGTCGCGAACCTGCTTGGCCAAGAGGGAAAGGGCTTCGGCTACCTCAGCAGGAATCTCCCTCAGGAACGCCTGGCCATTGCCGTGATCAGCGTGGCCGCGGCACAGGCGGCGCTCAGATGGACACTCGAGTACGCGCGCCAGCGCTCGGCTTTCGGGCAGCCCATCGGCTCCTTCCAGCACAGCCGCTTCACCCTCGCCGAAGCGGCGACCGAGGTGAGTGTGGCGCAGGCCTACGTCGATCGGTGTCTCGAGGCACACATCGCTGGTGAGCTCACGGCCGAGGAGGCTGCCATGGCGAAGTGGTGGTGCTCCGAGATGCAGAACCGTGTCGTCGACCACTGCCTCCAGCTGCACGGTGGCTACGGCTATATGACCGAATACCCCATTGCGCGAGCGTTTGTCGACGCACGTGTCCAGAAGATCTACGGTGGTACCAACGAGATCATGAAGGAAATCATCGGCCGCTCTCTCGGGCTGTAAGGAGCACGCTGTGGTCATGATCGCGCCGCAGGTTGTCGCACGCGACAACCTTCCGCAGCGTGTCCGTATCTATGAGGTGGGCGCGCGTGACGGTCTTCAGAACGAGAAACAGGTCATCTCCACGGTGGTGAAGGCCGAGTTCGTCGAGCGGCTCGTGGCTGCCGGCCTGCGGACCGTGGAAGCGACGAGCTTCGTGCACCCGAAGTGGGTGCCACAGCTGGCAGATGCTGAGGACCTCATCGACCGCCTACAGCCGGTGGACGGGGTGCGCTATGTGGTCCTCGTGCCGAACGCCAAGGGCCTGCAGCGGGCCCTCGACCGAGGTGTGCGAGATATCGCGATCTTTGCTTCGGTCACCGAGACGTTCTCACGGCGCAATCTCAACCGCAGCGTCGCTGAGTCGATTGAGATGTTCACGCCGGTTGTGGAGCAGGCACGCGCAGCTGGAGTCGGGGTGCGCGCATATGTGTCCATGGTCTGTGGCGACCCGTGGGAAGGGAAGGTGCCTGTGACGCAGGTCGTCGACGTGGCGACGCGCCTTGTGGCGCTGGGCTGTACGGAACTCTGCCTTGGCGACACGATCGGGGTGGGGACCCCCGGCCACGTGCGCGCCCTCGTGCGCGCCCTCATCGCCGCGGGGATCGAACGGGACCAGCTCGGTGTGCATTTCCACGACACCTACGGACAGGCGCTTGCCAACGTCCTGGCGGCGCTCCAGGAGGGCGTCACGACGGTCGACAGCTCCGCGGGCGGTCTGGGTGGCTGTCCCTACGCCGAGAGCGCGACGGGCAACCTCGCCACCGAGGACCTGCTCTGGCAGCTGCACGGGCTCGGCATCGAGACCGGCGTCGACCTGCACGCGCTCGTGCGCACCAGCCTCTGGATGGCGGAGGAACTGGGCCGGCCGAGCCCGTCGCGCACTGTACAGGCCCTCGCAGCCAGTGTCGGGGCAGCATGAGCACAGCAGATCTCCAGATACCGCCGGGTACGCAGCCTGCGCAGCTGCGTGAGCTGCTGCGCGGTTGGATTACGGCCAACGCGCCCCAGGGGCTCTCCGACATCCTGGACTGGCGGGCCCGCGTCGACCTGCCGGGCTCGGTGATGCGGGCTGTCAGCGAGGAGCAGCACGCTCAGGCTCAGCAGCACCCGCTCTTCCGCGAGTGGGAAGAACGCTGCCTCCAGGCGCGTCTGGTCTGCCCAGCCTGGCCGGAGGAGTACGGTGGCCGGGGCTGGGAGGCGCCGGAGATGACGGTGCTCGACGAGGAGTTCTTCCGCGCTGGCCTGCCGCGCGTCGACCGAGTGCAAGGCGAGTCGATGGTCGGACCGTCGATCATCCTGCACGGCACCGACGACCAGAAACGGCGTCTGCTGCCTTCGATCCTGTCGGGTGAGCACCGTTACTGTCAGGGTTTCTCCGAGCCCGGTGCAGGGTCTGACCTGGCCTCGGCACGGACCCGCGGTGTGATCGAGGGGGATGAGGTCGTCATCACCGGCCAGAAGGTCTGGACCAGCCGCTTCGCCACGGCAAATATGATTTTTGTTCTCTGCCGGACCGACACCGACGCGCCCAAGCACAGGGGCCTCTCCTACGTCATCGTCCCCTTCACACCGGGAGAGAATGGCATCGACGCCCGCCCCATCCGTCAGATGACCGGTGCGGAGGAGTTTGCCGAGGTCTTCTTCGACGGGACGCGCGCACGGCTGGACAACGTCATCGGGGGCCTGGGCGAGGGCTGGCGGGTCGTGCAGTCGACGCTGGCTTTCGAGCGAGCTGCCGCAGGGCGCGCAACGACCATGCTGGTGCAGTCTCGTGAACGAGAGCTGGCCGCGCTCGTCGAGCTCGCGCGCGCCAGGGGCCGGGATCGCGACCCGGTAGTGCGCCAGCAGTTGGCCTGGGCACATACCCAGGTTCGGCTGCTGCGCGCATCGTGGGAGCGCACCGTCTCCGAGGTTGCCGCTGGACGGGAACCGGGTCCGCAGCTGTCCACATGGAAGCTGTTCTGGAGCGAGTACCACCTCAAACTCGGGGCCTTGGCGCTGGATATCGCGGGAACCGGCGCGCTACTCCGTCCAGAAGGACCCGGCCACCCGGTCGACCCCTGGCAGGACGCCTTCCTCGTGGCCCACTCTGGCACCGTCTACGCCGGGACCAGCGAGGTACAGCGCAACATCCTCGGTGAGGGTGTCCTGAGGCTGCCTCGCGAGCCCAGGCCGGCAGGTGCCCGGTGAGCTTCTCGTTCCCGGTCGAAGCAGGCGCGGTGCTCATGTTCGCCCGCGCTCTGGGGGACCTTGACCCCCGTTGGTACGACGAGGAGTCCCCTGCCGCACAGGCGCACGGCGGCGTGCTGGCCCCACCCACCTTCGTGGCGAGCGCGGCGCACTTCGACCCCGACTGGCCGTACCGTCCGCGCCCTGGCACGCCCTGGCACGGGTCCGGTCGCGGCCCGGGCTTCCCGCCGCCGGCCAGCGGCAGCGGCACCAGCCTTCATGCGGAGCAGCACTACGAGTACCATCGCCCGATCCGGCCCGGGGATGTGCTCACGGTGGACCGGGAACCCGGCAAACGCTGGGAGAAGCAGAGCGCACGCGCCGGGACGCTTCGCTTCGAAGAGGAGATCACCCGGTTCACCAACCAGCGCGGTGAGCTCGTCGTCACAGCAATCCGCGTGCGGGTGGTCACCGAGCGACCGGTGGAAGGGTGACAAGGTGAGACTCGAACAACTCACGGAGGGCGACAGCCACTCCCAGGTGGTCGTGCACGATCTGACGCGCACCCAGCTCGTCATGTATGCCGGCGCATCCGGTGACTTCAACCCGCTGCACACAGACGAGGTCTACGCCACCCAGGTCGCCGGATACGACAAGGTCATAGCGCACGGCCAGCTCACCATGGGGCTGACCGCCAAGGTGGTGACCGGCTGGGTTGACGAAGCCGATCTCAGCGCCTTCGGGGTCCGCTTCAAGAACCAGGTCTGGCCGGGAGACACCCTGACGGTCTCAGCCACGGTGACGTCAGTGACGAAGGGCCCCCACGGTCCGGAGGCTGAGCTCGCGTTCTCGACCACCAACCAGGACGGTGTGGAGGTCGTGAGCGGGTACGCGCGGCTGCGTGAGGCATGGGCTGTGGAAGACCGATGAGCGATCAGCCACAGGCGCTCGTCGCGGGAGGCAGCGGCGGTATCGGCGCCGCTGCCTGCAAAGCTCTCGCGCGCGAGGGCTTCGACGTCGCGCTGACCTATCGCAGCAATGCGGACGCGGCTGAGAGGGCGGCCAAGGCTGTGCGGGCGCTGGGCCGCAACGCCACGGTGCACCCTGCGGACCTCACCGAGGCAGCGGACGTCGGGGCGCTCGTGGGCTCGTTCGCTCGGCTGGACACCGTCGTGTACGCCGCAGGCCCGCAGATTCCCATGCGTTATGTCGGGAGCATCGACCAGGCGCTGTTCGCTGAGCAGCTGTTGCGCGACGCCGCGGCCTGCTTCAACCTGCTGCGGCCCGCGATCGTGCCGCTGCGCGCAACGAGAGGATCCGTGGTCTGCCTCGTCACGACGGTCCTCCGTCGGTGGGCTGCCCGGGACCTGCTCTCGGCGGCGCCGAAGGGCGCCGTCGAGCAGATCGCCCGCGCCATCGCGGCCGAGGAGGGCAAGAACGGTGTGCGCGCGAACTGCGTCGGGGTCGGCACGATCGAGGCCGGGATCTGGGAGGACCTGCTGAGCACGGGCGACTACGACGAGCGCGCACTGAAGGCCGCCCAGCGAGCGATCGCGCTCCGCCGGTTCGGTGCGGCGGACGAGGTCGCCGAGGTGGTGGCGTTCCTTGCCTCGCCCCGCTCGTCGTACGTGACCGGACAGACGCTCAACGTCGACGGTGGGTACTCCACATAATATTCGACTCAGATTTAGGGCGAGACGGATCAGCCCGGGCGTTTGGGGTGTGCTGGTTGGCAAAATGTCGTCTGTGCCGTGTTGACGCGAGTGGACGATGCCGAAGTCGGGGGCGAGAGCCTGCCTGCCGGCGTGCGGGACCTCGTAGTTGCGGTCGACACGGGTCCAGCGTCGATCCGCGGGCTGCGGACACTGGCGCGGATGGGGCCGATGACCTGGTCCCGCAGGGCCGGGAGTGCGGCGATGTCGATGGCCGGGACGTGGTGGCTGGGGCCCAGGTGCGTATCCGGTGAGAGAACCGCCCCGGCCATCCACATCAGATGGGTGTTGTCCAGCAGTCGTAGTTGCCAGTCAGCAGATCGCTGTGTCGGGGCTGCGGCACGGCATTTATCTACGGAACATAAAATTAACTACAAAAAATCAATATTCTGCCTCCAGGGGACTATTGATGTTGAAAACGGTTTCAAGATCTATTTAGAAGGCCTGGACGTGCGCACGATTGAGTGGTCCGGGTGTTTGACAGTGGCGCGAATCACGCTATGCTGCATCGAAACCATCAAAATTTCATTAGATTCTTGTTGATCATCGGCTAGCCCTGTGAGGCGTACAGGCGATCGGCGGATGTCATCCCTGGTCCCGAGTGCTCATACTGTCGGACGCCCTAGTCGCGGATCCACGACCCGCATCCCGACTGGTCGATCCCCAGCAAGACGAACAACGCCTGATGTCAGGGTCCACCGGTCCGCTGATCTCGCTCTTCGCGACCACCGGGGCTGTAGCTGAAGGGAAATTCTCAGTGCTGAGAGCAACTGTGCCGACCTGCTTGAGCCGATCCACGGACCGTCGATGCGCGCTGCCGGCCGCTTCGGCTTCCGGCAGGCGCGTTCCGGTTGGTGATCGTTTCTGTGCCGGCGTTGCGCCCCAGGTGGTGTGCCCTTTATGGCCATGATCTCGCTTACCAGAATCGCCACACCGATCGGCAACTTCTTCGCGTTCACGCTCGACACGTTCGTCGCCGTTTTCCGGCGGCCGTTCCAATGGCGCGAGTTCATCCAGCAGACCTGGTTCGTCGCCAGTGTCTCACTCGGTCCGGCCATTCTGCTGGGTATCCCGTTCGTCGCGCTGGTCACCTTCCAGTTCAACCTGATCCTGTCGGAGCTTGGCGCGATCGACCTGAGCGGTTCCGGCTCGGGCCTCGCCACGATCACCCAGATCGGCCCGGTTGCGACGACGTTCATCATCGCCGGAGCCAGTTCGACGGCCATCTGCGCGGACATAGGCGCCCGCCGGATCCGTGAAGAACTTGACGCGATGATGGTCCTGGGCATCGATCCCATACAGCGGCTGGTCGTGCCCCGGATGCTCGCGACCGCCCTGTGCGCGTTTCTGCTCAACGGCGTGATGATCCTGATCGGCCTGACTGGTGGGTTCTTTTTCGCGGTCTTCCTCCAGGAAGCCAGTCCAGGGCAGTACGTGGACTCGATGAAGCTTCTGGTCGGGTTCGCAGACCTGGTGCACGGTGAGCTCCGGGCTGTCGCCTTCGGTGTGGTCGGTGCCCTCGTCGGCTGCTATCGCGGCATGACCTGTGCCGGCGGCCCACGCGGTGTGGGCAACGCGGTGAACGAGACCGTGGTCTACACTTTCCTGGCGCTGTTCCCGCTCAACATCCTGTTGACCCAGGTGCCGTACTCATTGGGGATCGTTGGAGGGAACCACTGATGGCTGGAGGATTTCGGCGTGGTCTGGTCCACGTCTTTGGTGTGCCACTGCGGCTGCTGGACGACCTGGGCCGCCAAGCCTCATTTTACGGCCAGGCACTGGCCTGGACACCAAAGGCGGTCAAGGATTACAAGACCGAGCAGGTCAGACTGATCGCCGAGGTGGGGATGAGCACTGGCGCCCTCGCGGTGATCGGTGGTTCGTCGATCATAACCCTTTTCATTACACTATTCGCCGGTGTTACCGGCGGGGTGCAGACCTTCGATGCGTTGAAGAACCTCCAGCTCGAGGCGCTCGGTGGATTCGCCTCTGCCATCATCACCCCGCGGCTGCTGACTCCGATCGTTGCCGGTGCCGCGCTTGCCGCGACGGTTGGCAGTGGTTTCACGGCGCAGCTCGGTGCAATGCGAGTCGCCGAGGAGATCGACGCTCTCGAAGTGATGGCTGTGCGTTCGCTGCCCTATCTGGTCACGACCCGACTGGTTGCCGGAATGATCACTATCATTCCGATTTTCGCGATGGCCATGGTCGGTGGATGGATCGGTTGGAAGGTGACCCAGGTCAACTTCTTCGGGCTTTCCGAGGGTACCTTCAACCACTATATGAACACGTTTATGCAGTGGCAGGATGTCATGTTCGCGTTCGCGCAGGCCGTGGGTATAGCGATAGTCATCATTCTGATCCACACCTACTATGGCTACACTGCCTCCGGCGGCCCGGCTGGTGTCGGCCAGGCGGTCGGGCGCGCGGTGCGGACCTCGCTCATCGCGGTCATGACGATTGAGCTGTGCATCGCGATGGCGTTGTACGCGAACTCCGACGCGTTTCGGATCTCGGGGTAGCGCTGTGCAGACATCGATGTTCGGCCGGGTGCGGCTACGGCTTTATGCGTTGATACTCATCGCGGTCGTGAGCGGCTTTGGTGCGCTGTGCATCGCCGCATACCAGCAAGCATTCATCAGCACTGTGGATGTCACGCTGCGCGCCGACCGCACCGGACTGCAGATGTATCGAGGTAATCGGGTGCAGCTGCGCGGTGTCGACGTGGGTCATGTCGGGTCGATGACACGCACCGAGGACGGCCGAAGTGTGCTGATCACGCTCAAGATGGATCCCGACAAGATGAAGGACATCCCGGCTAACGTTGGAGTCCAGCTCAACCAGCTCACGGCGTTCGGCGCGAAGTCGGTCGAGCTGACCTATCCCGAGCATCCCACCACACGCACTCTCCAGGCTGGTGACCAGGTCGGCGGGGACCGGGTGGCCGTCGAGGTCAACACACTGTTCGATCATCTCCAGCGCATCCTGGACACCGCCTCGCCGGCGAAGGTCAGCGCGGTGTTGGGAAACCTGGCCGGCGCGCTGCAGGGGCGCGGTGACGAGCTCGGGCAGACCGGCGCCGACCTCGCCGCCTATCTGAACAAGTTCAACGAGAACTTGCCGCAGCTGCAAAGTGACTTTTCCAGGACGGCTGATGTCGCCAACCTCTATGCTGACATCGCTCCGGACCTGTCACACATCCTCGAGAGCGTAACGGTGACGAGCCGGACGCTGGTCGAGCAGCAGGCTCAGCTCGACTCCTTCCTGTTCCAGGTGAGCAAGACCGGAAACCAGGGCGGTGTCTTCTTCGGGCAGAACGCTGATGCCCTGGTGAGTGTCGTGCAGAACGCGTTACCCACGACGGCTTTGTTGAAGCGGTACTCGCCGGAGTTCGCCTGCCTGTTGCAAGGCATCGACAAGGCGGACAAACAGATGCTCGCCACGCAGGATAAGGTCCCCGGCATCACCGGTCTCGTCCAGTTCGAGCCGGGAGATGTCATGTACAAGAACCCGCAGAACCTCCCGAACATGTCCGCCGACATCGGTCCGAAGTGTTATGGGCTGCCGCATTACGACGGGCGCGTGGTGCCGACGGAGGCCACGAAGGACTTCGACAAGGGCGGCGAGGCGAATCCGTACCCCGGTGACAACCGGCTGCGTGTAGGGGATCCGCCGCTGGTTGTGCAGCTGTTCGGTCCGCTGGCAGGCGCGCCATTGACGGACCAAGAGACGGCGCAGCTGCAGGGAGGCACGCGGTGACCGGGCGCAAATCCGCACTGGCCATCACCGGGCCGCTGATCAAGAGCGCTATCTTCCTCGTCACGACCCTGTTGGTCCTTGGGTTCATCTCGATCGAGCTCGGCCAGCGCTTCGGACTCGACGACACCCGCCGCTACTCCGGAGTCTTCAGCGACTCCTCCGGCCTCCGGCCCGGCCAGACGGTCCGCATCGCCGGGGTGAAGGTCGGCACGGTGCACGACGTCAAGGTCCAGGACAGCGCACGCTCGGTGGTGACCTTCGATGTCGACGCCAGTCGGCAGATCCCGCGGAACGCGCGTCTGGCAATCCGCTACCTCAACCTCACCGGTGACCGGTTTCTCGAGATCCGGGAGGGGGACGGGCCATCCGCGCCACTAGCCAAGAACGGCATGATCCCGATCGGGCAGACCGCTCCCGCACTGGACCTCGATGTGCTGCTGGCCGGATTCAACCCACTGTTCGAAGGCCTTGCTCCCGACCAGATCAACAGCCTGTCCACCGAGATCGTGTCGGTGTTCCAGGGGCAGGGCGGGACGATCGACTCATTGCTGAAGCGAGCGGCGTCGCTGACGAACACCCTCGCGGACCGTGACGTGGTGATCGGGCAGCTGGTGGACAATCTCAACACCGTGCTCGGCACGCTCGACCAGCACGGGCCGCAGCTGAAGGGCACTATCGACCGGCTCCAGACGCTGGTCAGCGGCCTGGCGAACGATCGCGGCCGGCTCGGTGACTCGCTCGCCGGCTCGAACCAGCTCGTGACCTCCCTCAGCGATCTGCTGGTGAAGGTCCGCGGGCCGCTGCGCGACACCGTCACCCAGCTCGACCGGGCCGCATCGCAGGCGAACGCGGGCGAAGCCGACATCAACGCGGCCCTGAGCATGCTGCCCGGGGCCTACCTGCGCATCGGCCGGGTCGGCGCGCGGGGCAGCACTTACGGCCTCTACGTGTGTTCGCTGCGACTGAAACTGACCGGTCCCAACGGCCAACCGTTCTACACCCCCTACATCGGTCCGGCCCCCAACGCGGACCGCTGCAAGTTCGGGACCGCTCCACTGGAAACCCCGGCACAGCGTGAACAGAAGCAGAAGCTGAGCGGTGATGCGCGATGATGATCAAATTTCGGGAGCGCAACCCGGTAACGATCGCGGTGGTCGGCATCGCGGCGCTGGTTGGTCTGCTGTACGGGTCGTTCCAGTTGGCAGCGTTGCCGATCATCGCCGGCGACAGCTACTCGGCGATGTTCACCGAGGCCGGCGGGCTCCGAGCCGGCGACACGGTGACGATGGCGGGCACGAAGATCGGCAAGGTCACCGATGTCGAACTGAAGGGCAATCAGGTCAAGGTCACGTTCACCGCGAAAGGCGTGATACTGCGTGACCAGTCGACCGCCCAGATCAAGACCGAGACCCTGCTCGGCGAGCGGCGACTCGGAATCGTCTCCACCGGCACCCGGAAGATGTCTCCGGGCGATGCGATCCCGTCCTCGCGTACACAGGCGCCATACAGCCTCACGCAGGGCCTCGAGGATCTGACCCGGCATACAGGCGAGATCAATGTCGATGACGCCGGTCAGGCACTCGACACGCTCAGCCAGGCCTTCGCGCAGACCTCCGGCGACATCGGCCCGGCCATGGAGGGGATCACGCGGCTGTCCCGTACGGTGGCCTCCCGAGACCAGGCGCTGCGGGAGCTGCTCCAGCACGCGCAGCAGGTCACCGGAGTACTGGCGGGCACGTCAAAGCAGCTCACATCGCTCGTACAGGACGGTAACCTCCTGCTGGCCGAGCTCAACGCCCGGCGGAACACCATCCAGCAACTGCTCAACCGGACTGCCCAGCTCACCAACGAAATCGTGGGCTTCACCGGCGAGCAGCGCGACAAGCTGAAGCCGGCGCTCGACAAGCTCAACCACACCATCGGGATTCTGCGGAGCAACGAGGGTAACATCATCTCCGCGATCCAGCGGGTCTCGACCTTCATCACGGGTCTCGGCGAAGGCATCGCCGCGGGACCGTTCTTCACCGGTGTCGCCGATGTGGGCGGACTGGGGGTCTTCCCGACGGCACAGTTCATCCCGGGGCTGGCTATCCCGTCGCCGTTCCCTCAGCAGCCGGCGCCATCCCTGCCCGTTCCGCCGCTCGGTCAGATCATCGGTCAAGGAGTGAACTGATCATGCGACGCTTCATGGGCGCCACCCAGGGTGCGCGCAAGATCGTCACGATCCTGGCGGTGCTCGCCATCGCCGCCGGTGTCCTCTCCTTTTTCGTCCTCGGCGGGCACAAATCCGGTACTGCCTACTTCGCGAACGTGAAGAACATCTACCCGAAGGACCGGGTACGGATCCTTGGCGTCGACGTCGGCGAGATCACCGCGATCAGTCCCGAGCCCGGCCGGGTCCGGGTGGATTTCAGCTACGACAGCAAGTACACGCTCCCGGCGGACGTGCAGGCCGCGGTCGTCTCACCGACACTGGTCGCGACCCGGTTCCTGCAGCTGACCCCGGCCTATAACGGCGGGCCCAGGTTCCCCGACGGGGGCACCATTTCCCTGGAGCGGACCGCGTCACCGCTGGAGTTCGACGACCTCAAGTCCGAATTGGAGAAGGTATCGGCGGCCTTCGGGCCTGCTCCTGACGGCAGCCAGGGCGTATTGGGCCGATTTCTCGACACGATGGCCAAGAACGCACAAGATGGTCAGGGCGCGAAGTTCAACGCAATGATCAGGGAAGCGTCGGCGGCGGCGCAAACTCTGGCCTCCGGCAGCGACGACCTGTTCGCGACCGTGCGGAACCTGCAAACCTTCGTCACGGCCCTCGGTGCGGTCGATCAGCAGATCGTCGAGTTCAACGACCAGCTGGGCTCGGTGGCCGGGGTGCTGGACGAGAACAAGGACGCGCTCACTCAGGCGATCGCCGGGGTCAACGACGCCGCGGTACAGGTGGACCAGTTCCTCGCGGAGAACGCCCAACCCCTGGAGACCTCGGTCGATCAGCTGGGTCAGCTGACCCGGAGCCTGGCCGGCATTCGTGATGACATCGCCCAGGTGCTGCACGTCGGGCCGAACACGCTGACCAACCTCTGGCAGATCTTCTCGCCACGTAGCGGTGCCTACACCGGCGCCCTCGTGGTGGACAACCTCAACAACCCCGCCGACCTGGTGTGCTCGGCCTACGCGGCCAACCTCACCCAGAACCCGGGCGACGCCGCGGCGGCCTGTGCCAACTACCTGGCCCCGCTGCTGCAGGTCCTGCGCGTCCAGCAGCCGCCCATCGGCGTCAACCCGCTCGTAGTGCCCGGCGGCGGTGGCCCCGCCGAACGGCCGGGCGTCGACCCACCGCCGAACGCCACCGCGAACAACCAGGGGCTGTTGCCCGACCTGGGCCTGCCCGGCCTGGGTGGTCTGCTCGTCCCGCCGTCTGGAGGCAGATGATGAGGCGGCTGCTGTGCTGGCCCATCCTTGCCATGACCGTGGGCCTGGTGCTTACTGGTTGTAATTATCAGGGGCTCAACGACTTCACCCTGCCCGGTTCGGAAGGCTCGCGGCCGGGCTCCTACGAGGTGAAGCTCGAGATGGCCGATGTCGGTGATCTGGTGCCCAACAACCCGGTCCGGCTGAACGACATCAACGTGGGGACGATCAAGTCCATCCAGCTCGACGGATGGCACGCCCTCGTCACGATCAGGCTCAACCCCGACGTGGTGCTGCCGGCGAACGCGACGGCTCGGGTGGGTCAGGCCAGCCTGCTGGGCGCGAAGTACATCGAGCTCGACCGTCCCGCGGAGGGTGAGACCGGCAGGCTCGCGCCGGGTTCGACGCTCGGGCTCGCACAGACCGGGAAGTACACCGGCACCGAGGACCTCCTGGCCTCGGTCGCGTTGCTGCTCAACGGTGGCGGGCTTGCGAACCTCAAGACGATCACCACGGAGTTGAACCGGGCACTCGGGGGACGGGAACCACAGTTCCGTGATCTGCTCACCCAGCTGAACACGTTTGTCACCGGGCTCGACAAGCAAAAGGGCGACATCGTCCGCGCGATCGACGGGCTCGACCGGATGGCCGGCAATCTGGCATCCTACAACGGGCAGATCCAGTCCGCGCTCGACAACCTGCCCCCCGCACTCGACGTGCTGAACCGGGAGCGGATCAATCTGGTCAACACCCTGCAGTCGCTGTCGAACTTCGGCGACGCCGCACACGACGTGGTCAGCCGGGGCGGTGACGCACTGGCCCAGAACATCGACAACCTGGGGCCTTCGTTGAAAGGGCTCGCCGACGCGGGCCAGTCCCTGACCAATTCCCTGGACATGATCGGGACCGCCCTGTTCCCACTCAAGACGTTCGGCGACGTCATCAAGGGCGACTTCATCAACTTCTACATGACCCTCGACCTCACCCTCGGCACACTCGACCGCAACTTCCTGACCGGCACACCGTTCGCGGGCCAGCTGGGCAACATAGAGAAATTGCTCGCGGCCGGGATGGGGCTGGCCGGCCAGGCGGTGAACCCGCTGACGGCACCGGTCCTGCCGAACGGCGTCCCCGGCGTCACCGGACCGGCACTCGAAGGCGGCACCAAGCCGGTACCAGCGGATCAACGCGGGGTGGAACCGGCCAGGCCGCCAGCCCAGCCTTCGCCGACGCCGTCCCCGACACAGCAACCGAACAGCGGTCTCGGAGACCTCCTCAATGGGCTCCTGGGCGGGGGAACAGGCCGATGATCACCAGATTCGTGCGTTTCCAGCTTGTGGCGTTCGCGATTCTCACCCTGGCCGCGACACTCATGATCATATTGGTGTACCTCCGGGTTCCGACGCTCCTGGGCGTCGGTCAGATCCAGGTGACGGCCGACTTCCCGTCGACCGGGGGCCTCTACCCCAACGCGAACGTTACTTACCGCGGCTATACCGTCGGCAAGGTCAAGAAGATCGACCTCATCCCGACGGGAGTCCGAGCAACGCTGTCCATCGACAAGGGCAAGGCCCCGCCGCGCGACAGCCGGGCCGAGGTGCACAGCGTCTCGGCGATCGGCGAGCAGTATGTCGACTTCGTCCCGACCGCGAACCCCGGCCCTCCGATCCGGCACGGAGATCGGATCGACATGCAGCAGACCAGCACTCCGCCCCCGATCGCGTCCGTGCTCGACAGTGTGGACGACCTCGTCACGTCGCTGAATCCGCGCAGCCTCACCACCGTGCTCGACGAGGCCGCCGCGGCCTTTGACGGACTTGGTCCGGATCTCGGGCGGCTGGCCGACAACACCAGGGCACTGCTGGACGCCGCGGACGCCAACTACGAGCCGACCCGGCAGCTGATCCAGAACGCCCCGGCTCTGCTGGACGCCATCCGGCAGAGCGACCCGTCCATCCGGCAATGGGCGGATGACCTGTCGTCATTCACCGGCACGCTCGCGAAGGACGACCCGCAGATCCGGGCGATGCTGGCGAATGTGCCCCCAGCGGCTGGGCGGGCAGGCGACCTTCTCCAGCAGCTGAGCCTGACCACGCCAACCCTGCTCGGCAGCACCGACGTGCTGGCCAAGCTGGCGAAAGCCTACAACGCTCCCATCGAGCAGATCCTCGTCGTGTATCCGCTGCTGACAGTCGAGAACCTCACGACGGCCCCCGAGTACCTCTCGCCCGGGGTCTTCAAGTTCAACCTCGAGACTGACGTCAACCCGCCGTCGTGTATGGACGGATGGGTACCGGAGGGTCAGCCGGGCGGTCCGCGTCCCTCGAACGTCCTCAGCGATGAAGAGTTGCCTGCGAACTCGTACTGCAAGCTGCCCCAGAACGACCCGCGAGTGACGCGGGGAGCGCGTAACCTGCAGTGCTTCGAGCCGGGCTCTCCACCTGGACGGCGGGCAGGGACGATCCAGGCGTGCCGGGGCGATGGCGAAAAGCCGATTACAGGGAAGGGCGTGTTCGTTCCCGGCGAGACCGGTCTCGGCGGGATCACTATCCTCGAGGGTCCCCTTACGGTGCTCGGAGCCGTCGGATCACCACCGCCTCAGCAGAGGGAGTTGACATGGCAAGGACTACTGATCGCTCCGGCCGAGCGGTGACGTTGTTGACCCACGACGTGCCGGAGGCCCTGCCGAAACACGATACCGAGGAACCCGCCGAAGATACGAGGGAAAGCAATCCCAGGTCCACGACCAGGGACGCGAAGACCGGAGAGGAGGTCCGGACACTCGCCGAAGAACAGCCGGACGAGGCATTCGTGGACAATGAGGGCGGCGGCGAGCTCCCGAATCCGGACGGTCCGGTCAGCGACGATCCGGCCTCGGTGACGCCGGCATCCGCGGCCGAAGGATCGCGTCCGCTCAGGCGGGGGCGGGCGTTCCGGATAGCGTTGGTGGCATTGTCGGTGCTTGTTGTCGTGCTTGTGGCCACCACGGTTGTGTTCAGTCTGCGCTGGCAGAACGGCCACGCCGCCGATGCCCGCCGCAACGATGCTGTGGCCGCCGCCCGTCAGGTGGCGCTGAATCTGACGTCGATCAACTTCAACACCGCGGACGCGGACGTCAACAGGCTCATCTCAGGCGCGACCGGCGACTTCCGCAATCTGTTCACCCAGAACCTCGATTCCTACGTTGATATTGTCAAGCAGAACCAGGTCGTCACGACCGGCCAGGTCACCGAGGCCGGCGTGCAGGACATCAATGCGAACATCGCACACATCATTCTGGCCGTGCAGTCCACCGTGCGGAACACGGCGGTGTCGAACGGCGAGGTCAGAACCTACCGAATGGCGCTACAGATGGAACGTCACGGCGACGGATCCTGGCTGGTCTCACGAGTGGATTTCGTGCCGTGAGGGCCTTACGGAAAATGGTGGCGATTGGAGACCCCCGGGCGATCTGGCGAACCGCGCATCGGTATCCGCGAACGGTTCTCATCGGGCTCGGGTCGCTCACGGTCGTACTCGCCGTTGGGCTGGGCATCCTGGTGCTGGCGACCGATCGGCACAACACGGTCGAGCAGGCCAGGGCGGATGGCAGGACGGCCGGCGAGAAGATGGCTGTGACCCTGCTGTCCTACGATTACCGTTCTCCAGTGTCCGATCTTGGAAAACGTGACGATCTGCTGACCGGGCACTTCAAGGACGAGTATTCCGTGCTCATGCGGGACACTGTCATGCCAGCAGCGGTCAAACAACAGGTGACGACCCAGACGAGCGTCGCGGCGTCCTCGGTCATCTCCGCTGACAGTCCCGACAAGGTGACCCTGCTGTTCTTCCTCAACCAGACCACGCAATCGGCGGCGAGCAAGGATCCCGTGCTCAACGGTAGCCGGGTCCGGATGACCCTCCAACGAGTCAGTGGGCAGTGGCTGGTCGCCGAGCTCACCCCGGTATGAACGCCGACGCTCATTGTGTAGTGCCACGTATAGGGGGATCGATGACCGGTGTTGAAGTCGAGATCAAAAATCTAAGCAAGTCGTTCGGCAAGGCGAACATCTGGAGCGACGTCACGCTGACCCTGCCCCCGGGCGAGATCAGTGTGCTGCTCGGGCCGTCGGGCACTGGAAAATCGGTGTTGCTCAAGTCCATCATTGGTCTGCTGAAACCCGAACAAGGTAGTATCATCATCCATGGCACCGACTTGATCCGATGCTCCGAGAATCGGCTTTATGAGCTGCGTAAGCTTTTCGGTGTGTTGTTCCAGGACGGCGCGCTGTTCGGTTCCATGGACGTCTACGACAACACCGCGTTTCCGTTACGGGAGCATACTCGTAAGTCCGAGACCGAAATCCGCAGGATTGTGATGGAGAAGCTCGAGCTGGTCGGGCTCACGGGCGCGGAGAACAAGCTCCCCGGAGAGATCTCCGGCGGTATGCGCAAGCGCGCCGGTCTGGCCAGAGCGCTCGTGCTCGATCCGGAGATCGTGCTCGTCGACGAGCCGGACTCGGGACTCGACCCGGTTCGTACGGCCTATCTCAACCAGCTCATGGTCGACCTGAACGCTCAGATGGATTCGACGTTCCTGATCGTCACGCATCACCTGGGTACGGCGCGGCAGCTGCCGGACAACATCGGGATGCTGTTCCGCCGTAATCTCGTAATGTTTGGTCCCCGCGAGGTGTTGCTGACTTCGGAGGAACCCGTGGTCCAACAGTTCCTGCAGGGCCGCCGAGCCGGGCCCATCGGGATGTCGGAGGAGAAGGACTCGGCGCAGATGCAAGCTGAGATGGCGCAGCTGCGCGAGCAGGGAGCTGCGGCACGGGACGACATCACGTTCGTCGACCCGCAGTACGAACCAAGTGCCGGCCTACCCGAGCGGCGCGCCGTTCAGCGGCGCAAGGACCGGGTCATGGAAATGCTGCATACCCTGCCGCTGAAGGCGCAGCAGGCTATTCGCGAGTCCTTGACGGAGGATGATCTCGTTCGTTACGAGATCCCGTGGGATCCAGGTTCCACCGAAGTCATCAACGTGCACAGGCCGTTTCCGATCCAGTGAATGGCCGTCCGACCTCCGAAAGAGGCACATCGGTGGGTATAGGGATGACGAGCTTGATCCTGCGTGCGGCAGTCGGTACGACAATGATCGCGCACGGAGTCAAGCATGGCAGGACGATCCAGGGAACCGCGGACTGGTTCCAGATGATCGGGTTCCGCGAGCCGGAGCTGCAGGCACGACTGTCCGCCGTGGTGGAGGTTGGCGCCGGCGGCGCACTGCTGGTGGGGGCCGGCACACCCCTGGCCGCCTCGGCGGTTGTTGGGACCATGGGGGTGGCCGCCCGTTCCGTGCACGTCCGCAACGGCTTCTTTATTACCGCGGAGGGCTACGAGTACGTGCTCAACCTGGCCGCCGCCGCCGTGGCCCTGAGCACACTCGGCCCGGGCCGGTTCAGTGTGGACCGTCTGTTCAAGCATGCTGACGACCACCCGAGCGTGCGTCGCGGGCTGTTGACCGCGGGGATCGGGTTGGGTGCTGCCGCCGTCCAGTTGGCCGCGTTCTGGCGCCGTCCGGCGTGAGGGGTGGTGTCGCGATGAACAGACGGCGCGGTCAGACGGCATGACGGCGTCGTTGCATCCGGCAGCGTCGGCAGAACAGACGCTTCCCGCCCGCGACCGCGTGGTAACCCGAGCTGTCCTGGAACGACACGCTGCCGAACGGCCTGATGCGCTCTGCGTGCTCGGCCCTGATGGCGAGCGATGGACCTGGGCGCAGGCTCTTGACGAAGCCTATCGGTCGGCGACGGCACTGGCGGCACGTGGAGTCGGCCGCGGTGATCACGTTCTACTCTTTCTTCCGAACGGGCTCGACTGGCTGCGCGCCTGGTGGGGGGTCAGTGCTTTGGGCGCGGTGATGGTGACCGTGAACGTCGCCTACCGCGGGGAGAGCCTCCGGCACGTCTGTGCCGAGTCGGGCGCTTCGGTGATCGTCACCGACAGCGTCCTCGGTGAGCGGCTGGCTGGGCTCGGGCTCGACCTCGTCATGGTGTCCCCTGCCGAGCTGTGCACCGGGACGGCCACGGAACCCGTGCTCGACCCGCCCCTCGAACCCTGGGACGTGCACGCCGTGAACTTCACCTCTGGCACGACCGGTCCAGCGAAAGGCGTCCTGACCCCGTATCTCGCCACGTACATGGGCGGGGTCAACGCCATGGGCGAGGCTGGTGGTCTCAGCGCCGCCGATCGCTGGCTGGTCGACACTCCGCTGTTCCACGTGAGCGGACAGATGACCGCCCTGGTCTGCCTTTCCGCAGGGGCGAGCATGGCCGTGCGGAAGCAGTTCGCCGGTTCACGCTACTGGGATGTCGTCGCGGAGACCGAGAGCACCCACGCGTTGCTCGTCGGCACCATGGCGGCCTTCCTGCTGTCTCGGGAGTCGAGCGAGGCCGAGCGGGCGCACCGACTGCGGGTAGTCGTGCTGGCCCCGATGGTCGCCGACCCCGTCGCGTTCCGCGCACGGTTCGGTGTCGCACAGCTGTGCTCCGTTTATGGTCAGACGGAGATCAGCGCACCACTCCTGGTGCTGCCCGGAGCCGAGATCGTGCCGGGCAGCGTCGGGCGGCCACGGCCCGGCGTTGAGCTGCGTATCGTCGATGAACACGATCTTCCGGTGGCCACCGGTGAGGTAGGTGAACTGGTGATTCGCACGGACCGGCCATGGGAGATGAACGTCGGATACTTCCGGCGGCCCGAGGCCACGGTGGCGGCCTGGCGCAACGGCTGGTTCCACACCGGCGATGCGTTCCGGTGCGATCAGGAAGGCAACTACTTCTACGTCGACCGCATGCGCGACACCCTGCGGCGGCGGGGTGAGAATATCTCCAGCTTCCAGGTGGAGACCGAGGTGATGGCGCACCCGAATGTCCTTGAAGCCGCATGTGTCGGTGTGCCTGCGGAGTTAGGCGAGCATGAGGTCAAGGTCTTCGTTGTCCCTGTCGAAGGTCGCGTTGTCGATCCGGCCGAGCTGATCGGCTTTCTCGTTCCACGGCTGCCGCGGTTCATGATCCCAAGGTTCGTCGAGGTGGTCGCGGAGCTGCCGAAGACCCAGACGCTGCGGGTGCGGAAGTTCGAGCTGCGTGACAGGCCGAGCACGGAGGCGACGTGGGATCGTCAGGCGGTGGGCATCATTCTGCCCCGCTGATCCCGCTGATCCCGCTATGGGAAGGTTCGGCCGGATTTCTGCTCGGGGAATGGGCCTACGCCCGCATCCACACCAGCGAGACCGAACGGCCGTGCCGCAGTGCCCGGCTGGCTGCACACCTTCAGTCACCACCGCTGTCCACGCGCTCGGAGGTCATCCGCCGCCAGCCGTGCCCTCAGCCTTACGAGACGGGACAACCGGAGCGCTGGTCACGTAACCATGCGTGGCTTGGCGAACGGTGGCATACGCCGACGAGTGTCAGCTATCGAGAAGATCGATGTGACCTTGCCGGTGAGTACGCTGATCCGGCCGGGAGCATACTCACCAACAAAGCCATTTGGATCATGTGCTGTGCGAGTGGCCGTAGCTGGCTCCGCACTACTTGACCGGCGCTTAGGTGCCCAACCCGAGGGCCGTCGCGAGCAGCTCGCGGTGTGCGGACGGGCTTCCGAGAAGGGCTTCGGACCCCTTGGCGCGCTTGAGGAACAGGTGCGCATCGTGCTCCCAGGTGAAGCCGATGCCTCCGTGTACCTGCACGTTGGTCGACGCGGCGCGGGCGAAAACCTCGGAGCAGTGCGCTCGAGCCAGGCTCGAGACCTCACCGAGATCCTCGCCGGCCACCCATGAGGTGAGTGCCAGGAGCACCGCGGAGCGGGCGGTCTCGACATCGAGGAGGGTGTCCGCGAGCCGGTGCTTCACCGCCTGGAAGCTCCCGATGGCGCGCCCGAACTGCTCTCGCGTCCCGGCGTACGCGACGGCCATGTCGAGGCACCGTTGCGCACCGCCAAGCTGTTCCGCGGCGAGCAGGACGGCAGCCTGTTGCAACGCACGGCGCAGCACCGGTCCGGCCTTGCCCTCCTCGCCGACCAGGCGCCCAGGGGCGTCCCTTAACTCGATGTTGGCCAGAGCGCGTGTCGCGTCGAGAGTGGGCAGCCGACGACGCTGGACCTCGTCGACGTCAGCGCTGACGACGAACAGCGACAGGGCAGACGGGTCATCGGGCCGTGCCGCGGTCACCACGATCAGATCCGCGGTCGCGCCGTCGACGACCAGCGTCTTGGTGCCGCTCACCCGGGCGCGTTCACCGTCGGGACGCCACGTGGTCGTCGCTGTGGCGCCGTCCCAGTTCCCATCCGGCTCAGCGTGCGCAAGAGCTGCCGTCTGCTCACCACTAGCCAGCTGGGGCAGGACATCGTCCAGCTCGTCCCGTGTCCTGGCCAGCAGCAGGGCGCCGGTGGCGAGGCAGACGCTCGAGAAGAACGGGCCGTTGTAGAGACCGGCACCCAGCTGCTCCAGCACCACCGCGAGCTCTACCGGCCCGTACCCCATACCGCCATGCTCCTCGGGGACGGCGAGCGCGGGGAGTCCGAGTTCTTTGGACATTTGCTGCCAGATCGTCGTGTCATGGCCGCCGTCGTCGAGGAACTGCCGGAGATGCGACAGCGGCGCGCGTTCGACGACGAAGCGCCGCACGAGCTGAGCAAGCTCCTCCTGCTCGTCGGTAAAAATGATCATAGTGTCTCCCTGATGGCGCTGAGAGTGGCTCCTGCGAGCCGGACGATGTAGAAGCTGCGGTCCTGACCGGTGAACCAGGCCTTAGCTGCGTGCGGGGATCTAATGGGGCTCTGCTGCGCTATAGCCGCTCTTGGTCCCGCACCAGGACGCCGGAGCCAGGTGCCTGTCACCGTCATCGGAGCTTGTGCCAGCGGCAGGCGGGAGCGCAAGGGCGGTTAGTCGAACGCGTAAGGCATGGGTGCTGGCCTCCATGATGACCTCCGGCGACGCGTTGACGTCTAATCGAATTCATAGTAGAAAGTGTTCCTGAAACATACGGCCTTGCCGTATACGCCGCAACGGCCAGCGAAGGCGCTCCGAGGAGCGCTGTCTGGAGGAGCGTGACGATGGAAGCCGGCGCGGACGACGTTGAGATCGTCACTCGTTTCACAAGCTGCCTGGCGGTGGGGGACATCGAGACCTGCCTGTCACTCGTGGCCGACGACCTGGTCTTCTCCGAGGCGTCGAGTCTGCCCTTTGGCGGTGACTGGGAGGGTAGGGACGGGCTCGTGGGAGTGCTGCGCGCAGTCGGGCGCGACTACCGGGTACGCCTCGACGCTCCGCAGGTGAGCGCTGCGGGAGATCGTGTGCTCGTCCGGGTCAGTGGGACCATCGCCGCGCGGAGTACGGGGCGCGTGATCCCTCTCGATGTCGTGGACCTGTACGACGTGAGGGACGGGCTGATTCGCAGGGTGGACGTCTTCTACAAGGACACGGCCGCGGTCGCGGGACTGCTCGACGGGCCGGCGGCCGCGAGGACAGAGCTGATGACAGGGGGCGTGCCGGCATGAGCGAGCAGGTGCAGGAGACGAGTCGGTGCACCGCCCAGGCGGTGCTCGGACACGACTACGACCACTACGACCCTGTCTTTGCGCTTGACCCACACCCCAGCTACGCGGTGCTGCGTGAGAAGTGCCCGGTCGCACACACGGAGAACTACGGCGGCTTCTATATTCTCTCGAAGTTCGAGGACATCTCAGAGGTCCTCCACGACGCGGCCACCTTCTCGTCGTGGCCAGCGGACACACCGCCGACGCCCGGGCACAGCCGCGCGCTCATTCCGCTGGAAGTGGACGCGCCGGACCACCGTCGTTATCGGATGGTGGTGGACCCCCTGTTCCGCCCCCATGCCGTCGCTGACGTGGCGCCTGCGGTCAGGCAGTTCGCCCGTGAGCTCGTCGATGGCATGGTTGCCAAGCGCGAGTTCGACTTCATGGAGGAGTTCGCCAAGCCGTTGCCCAGCGCGGTGTTCCTGCGGCAGGTAGGCCTTGACTTCTCCGTCGAGCAGCGTGACCAGCTCTGCGACTGGGCAGGAACTATTCTGCACACCACGACGGCAGGGGTGCAGCACGGGGACACGGACGCGCAGACCAAGGCGCGCATCGACGCAGGGAAGGCCTTGCACAACTTCCTGAAGGGGCTGCTGGACGAGCGTCTCGAGAAGCCGGGCGACGACATCATCTCGGTCCTCGTCAAGGCCCAGATGCCCGGCGGCCGAACCCTGGAGTACCGAGAGATCCTCAACTTCGCCTACGTGCTCGTGTTGGCGGGCCTCGACACGGTGACGACGGCGCTCGGCTTCAGCTTCATGCACCTGGCACGACGCCCGGACCTGCAGGACAGGATCGCCGCGGATCCGAACCTCATCCCGAGCGCCGTAGAGGAGTTGCTGCGCTACGAGTCGATCGTCCACATGAGCCGAACCGTGGTGAAGCCGCACACGATCCGGGGAACCGAGCTGAAGCCCGGCGACCGTGTGGTCGTGCCAATGGCCTCGGCGCACCGTGACGAGGACGTCTTCGTCGACGCCGACGAAATCGTGCTCGACCGCAAGCCCGAGCACAGCATGATCTTTGGCGCCGGCAGTCACCGTTGTCTGGGCAGCCACCTGGCCCGGCTCGAGATGGGCATCGCCTTCGAGGAGATCTTCTCGCGTATCCCGCGGTTCTCCTTGCCGCCGGAGGCCGAGCTGGTCGCCTACGGCGGTCAGACACGCAGCCTCGTGAACCTGCCGTTCCGCACCTGGCGCGACGGCGACCCCACCACGGCCTGACCGCCCCTCGAGAAAAGGCATGACAGCGACCATGTCGGTTGACCAAGCAGTTCCCACAACAGCACGACGGAACACGCTGCGTCCGGACGTGGCCAGGACGTTCCTCGAACCCCGCTCCGTTGCCATCGTCGGCGTGTCGACCAGCTCGGCCCAGGCCTACAAGGCAGGAGGCCGCGCGGTGCTCGACCACCTCAGGGTCTATGGCTACCAGGGTGACGTCACTGTGGTCCATCCCAGTGCGACCGAAGTCGACGGCCGGCGCGCTGTCCCATCGCTGCGCGACATCGGCCATGTACCCGATGTGGTCGTGGTCGCGGTGCCGGCCCGGCACGTCCTGGCTGTCCTGCAGGAGTGCGCCGACATCGGGGTAACGCAGACTCTCGTGTTGACGGCTGGCTTCGCGGACATGGGACCCGACGGCCTGGCCCTGGAACAGTCCCTCCTCGACTTCGCGAGCGAGCACGGCATCGCCATGGTCGGGCCGAACAGCACGGGTCTGGTCACCGTGCGCAGCGGGCTGGCGATGAGTATGACGTCGGTGCTGACGGAGGGGGAGCCGATCGTCCCTGGCGGCCTCGCGGTGATCGCGCAGAGCGGTGCGATCGGCAGCACCGTTGTCGAGCGGGCCCGGCTGGCAGGCGTAGGCATCTCGCACATCGTGAGTACGGGCAACCAGCGGGACATGGACATCCCCGACTTCGTGGCGTTCTTCGCCGAGCATCCCGATGTTGCCACCGTGGCCCTCTACGTCGAGTCCATCCGCGATGGCGCGCTGTTCTCCCAGGCCGTCGAGAGGCTCCACGCCGCCGGCAAGCGTCTCGTGGCCTATCTCGGCGGCCGTACGGACGCCGGTGAGCAGGCTGCGGCGAGCCATACCGGCAAGATCGTGGGCAGGGGCGCTCTCGAGCTCGGGCTCCTGCGCGCTCTCGGTGTCACCGTCGTCGACGACCCGGACGACCTGTGGGTTCTCGGTGCTGTCCGCACCACGACGACATCTTTTCCCAGGCGTTGGGGCATGGTCGCCTACTCCGGGGGGATGGCCGTGCTTGCTACCGAGCAGCTGGCGTCGGCGGGTGTCGTGTTCCCGGCGCTCTCCCAGCAGACGTTCGAGAAGGTCAAGGAGCGATCTCCGCAGTTCGTAGCGGCGCACAACCCCCTCGATGTGGGTCCCGGGTCGATGCCGCGAGACTTCCGCAGCTACTTGTCTGCCGTGGCCGCGGATCCTGCCGTCGAGGCATTATGCGTCCCCTTCCCGATGGGCGCACGGGGCTGGAACCAGCAGAGCGTCGACGACGTGCTCAGGGTGATGGACGAGAGCGGCAAGCCCTTCGTCGTGCTGTGGTATGGCGGCTATGCGCTGCGTCCGTACATCGAGCAGCTGCGCGCGCGAGGCGTCCTGGTCGCAGAGAAGCCGTCCGACCTCGGAAGGCTTGTGCGCGCCCTGCTGGGACCCGAGCGCACGACCGCAGGAGAGGCAGCCGTTGCCGATCATCGCACCGCCGGATCCCCATCGGCGAAAGGCGGAGCCGCCGCACTGCAACGGTTGGCTGAGCAAGGCGTCGACGTCGTCGCCATGCGCGTGCTCGGCGACGATCCCGCGGCGGTAGCCAAGGCCGCAGCCGAGCTCGGCTACCCGGTCGTGCTGAAGATCGGCGACGAGGACGTGGCGCACCGCACCGAGCTCGGGCTCGTCGCCGTCGGGCTCAGGAGCGAAGACGCTGTGGTGTCGGCGCTCGGCGTGATGCGGGAGCGAGCCGGCAAGGAAGGGGTTCAGGGCACTCGGCAGTGGCTGCTGCAGGCCATGGCCACCGGCGGTGTCGAGCTCGTCCTCACCGTCCGAAACGCCGGCCGTCTCGGCGTCTTCGGGAGTATCGGCCTCGGCGGGGCAGCCGTCGAAGTCCTACGGGACGTCGAGTCCGTCCCCCTGCCCTGTGACGAGGAGACCCTCCGCCGTGCGCTGAGTCGCCTGCGCACGGCGGATCTGTTCTTCGGCTTCAGGGGGTCAGACCCCGTGGACCTGGGATGGGTGCATCACACGCTGCACCGGATGGCCGACCTCCTCCACACCGCGCGGCTGCGTGAGATCGAGGTCAACCCTGCCCTCGTCGGTGGGGGTGGCGGAGTCGTTGTGGACGCCCTCTTCGTGCCTGACATCTCTGGTTGACGTTGTTCAAATTCAGTCTAGAATTAGAAATCGATGCGATGAGCGCGCGCAACGTGCGGTCATGATTCCTCGGAGAGTCACATGAGCGATGACGCCAGGGCGCCTGTCTTCGACTGCGACCAGCACTACTACGAGCCGCTCGACGCCTTCACGAGGCACCGGCCCAGGGAATGGGCCGAGCGAACGGTGCAACTAGCCGAGATCGACGGGCGTAAACGACTGATCGTCGGCGGCAGGGTCGACAAGACGGTGACGAACCCGACGTTCGACCCCATCGTCAAGCCCGGTGTCATGGCCGACTATTTCCGGGGCAACAAGGCCGGCAAGCCGCTGTCGGAGTACCTCGCGCAGCGCGAGCCGCTCCCGGCCTACTACCGCGACCGGGACGCCCGGATCCGCAAGCTGGACGAGCAGGAGATCCAGCGTGTCTGGATGCTGCCGTCCCTCGGCATGGGAATCGAGGAGAGCCTGCAGGAGGACGTGCCAGCGGCGGCCGTCGCCTTCAAGGCGTTCAACCGCTTCCTCCTCGACGACTGGGGCTACAACTACCAGGACCGTATCTTCACCGCGCCCTACCTGGCCTTCGGAGACGTCGACGCCGCAGTGGGGGAGGTCGAGCACGGTCTCGACAACGGAGCGCGCATCTTCGTCGTCCGGCCGCAGGCCGTGTACACCGAAGACGGGTGGATCAGTCCCGGTAACGAACGGTTCGACCCCATCTTCGCCCGCCTCGCCGAAGCGGGTGCCACGCTCATCCCGCATGTCGGCGAGGTCGGGGGCGTCGGCCTCGACAAGTACGTGGATCACCACGGCAACATCATTGGTGGGGTGGCCCCGCCGCTTGAAGTTGCGGTCGGTCACGACCGGGCGATCGGCAACTACCTGGGTGCCCTCGTCTGCGACAAGTTGTTCGAGCGCTTCCCCAGCCTCCGTGTGGCGTCCGTGGAGAACGGCGCAGAGTTTCTCCCGCTCCTGCTGGCGGGGCTCAACCGCGCGGGTTTCCAACAGCCTGGATATTTCTCCTCGGATCCAGTCGAGCAGTTCAAGCAGCATGTCTGGGTCGCGCCCTTCTGGGAGGACAACCTGCTCGAGGTCGTCAGGCATCTCGGACCCGACCATGTGCTTTTCGGATCCGACTACCCGCATCCCGAGGGCCTTGCCGAGCCGAGGCAGTACGAAAAGATCACCGCAGAGCTGAACGACCCGGTTGCCGAACGCAAGATCCTGTGGAGCAACACCGCGATGCTGACAGGTTTGTCTGTCAGCATCGGCTGAGCAGCCCTGATTCGATCATGGAGCTGAAGGGTAAAGTCGTCGTCGTCACGGGCAGCGCGCGGGGGATGGGCGCGGCCATGTGCCGCCGCTTCGCCACAGAGGGGGCGACCATCGTGGTGTCCGATATCGACCAGCTGGGGACCATGAGGGTGGCCGACGAGCTCGGCTGCCTCGGCCACCCCTGCGACGTGCGGGTGGAGGACCAGGTCATCGACCTGGTCGACGCCGCGACCCGCGAGCACGGGCGTGTCGATGTCTTCGTGTCCAACGCAGGCGTGCTGTGGGGAGAGCCCTGGGACGGCACCACGCCGCTGCAGGAGCGTGGCAATCCCTGGGCGTCCAACGCCGCCTGGCAGGAGGTCTGGGACGTCAACGTGATGCAGCAGGTTTATGCCGCGCGCGCGGTGCTGCCCCAGATGCTCGCGCGAGGTGAGGGCTACCTTGTCCAGAATGCGTCCGCGGGTGGTCTGCTGACCGCACTCGGCAACGCGCCGTATACGGCCGTAAAGCATGCGGCGGTGGGTCTTACGGAATGGCTCGCCATCCACTACGGGGACGCCGGTATCAAGGTGTCCTGCATCGTGGCGGAGGGGGTGCGGACAGACATGCTGCGCGGCGCCCAGGGCGAGTGGTTCGCTGTCGCGGGTGCCGTGACGCCAGAGGACGCCGCGCAGTCGATCGTCGATGGGGTGCGTAAGGAGGAATTCCTGATCCTCACCCATCCGAACGTTTCGAGGTATTTCCAGGGCAAGGCTGCCGACCACGACGCCTGGCTTGTGAAGATGCGGCGTCTGCACGCTAGGACTCCGCGCTGACATGGTGCTGACACGGAGGAGTGCCCATGGTCGTCGTACGTGACGAGCTGTATGTCGCAGGTAGGTGGCGGCGACCACATGGGCAGGATGAACTCCTGGTTCATGGAGCGGCGAATGGGGCCGTGATCGGAATCATCCCCGATGCGGATGCTGTCGACGTCGACGACGCCGTCGAGGCGGCGAAGCAGGCGTTCCCGGCCTGGTCCACGACGCCATTACACGAACGCCTGGAGCTGATCAGACATCTCGAGGAGGCGCTGACCGCCCGTATCGACGAACTGGCTAGAACCATCACCACCGAGGTTGGTACTCCGGTGCGGGTGTCCCGGCTCCTGCAGGCGGAGGCACCATGTCGATCCCTCGCGCACTACAGAGCCCTGCTTCCGGAGCTCTCGCTCGAGGAGAAGATCGGCTCGTCGGTCGTCGTCCGTGAACCGCTCGGCGTCGTCGCGTGCATCACCGCATGGAACTACCCTCTGCAGCAGCTGCTTGGCAAGATCGGCGCCGCGCTGGCGACGGGATGCACGACGGTCGTGAAGCCGTCGGAGGTGGCACCGCTCAGCGCATTCACAGTGGCGGAGGCCGTCGACGAGGCGGGCTTCCCCGCGGGTGTCTTCAACCTGGTCACCGGTACTGCGGAGTCGGTGGGGGAGCCGCTGGTCGTCCATCCGGACGTCGACATGGTCCACGTCACGGGTAGTACCCGGGCCGGCCGTCGGATCGGAGCGCTCGCGGCAGGGACGATAAAGCGGCTGGCCCTAGAGCTCGGCGGCAAGTCCGCCAACGTGATCCTCGACGACGCCGACCTTGCTCAGGCTGTGAAGGTCGGTGTCGCGAACTGCTTCACCAACAGCGGGCAGACCTGCACCGCGTGGACGCGCATGCTTGTGCCGCACGGGCGGCTTGCCGAGGTGGAGGAGCTGGTGAAGGCGCGGGTGGCTGGCTACCGGTTGGGCGACCCTCTCGACCCGGCGACAAACATGGGGCCGCTGGTCTCCCAGAGGCAGCAGGAGGCGGTCCGTGGCTTCATCCGCGGCGCCCTTGATGAAGGCGCCCGGCTGGTCGCCGGGGGGCCGGAGCAGCCCGAGGAGACCGCCGCCGGCTATTTCGTCAAGCCCACGGTCTTCTCTGACGTCACGCCAGGGATGACCATCGCCCAGGAAGAGGTCTTCGGCCCCGTTCTGGCGATTATGCCATTCGATGATGACGATGACGCCATCCGGATCGCCAACTCCACCATCTACGGGCTCGCGGGCGGTGTGTGGTCGCAGGACACCGAGCGCGCGGGGCGGGTGGCGCGCCGTATCCGCGCCGGACAGATCGACATCAACGGCTCGTTCTTCAACGCTCAGGCCCCGTTCGGGGGTTTCAAACAGTCGGGTATCGGCCGGGAGCTGGGGATACATGGGCTGCTCGAATTCTACGAGCTCAAGTCGCTGCAGTACGCGTGACCGCCGAGGAAGAGGAGCAGGACCACAGTGGACTTCACCGAGGCTGAGGACCTTCGGCTGATCCGCGATGCGATTCGCAGCATCTGCGGCAAGTTCGACGACGAGTACTGGGCCGAGCGTGACGCGAGGCACGAGTTCCCCTGGGACTTCTACACCGCCCTCGCCGAGGGTGGCTGGATCGGTATCGCCATCCCGGAGGAGTACGGTGGCGGCGGGCGAGGGCTGCTTGAGGCGTCGGTGATCCTCGAGGAAGTGGCTGCGTCCGGAGCAGCGATGAACGGCTGCAGCGCGATCCATCTGTCCATCTTCGGGATGCACCCGATCGCCCTGCACGGCAGTGAGGAGCTCAAGCGGAAGTACCTTCCGCGGGTGGCGAACGGTGACCTGCATGTCGCCTTCGGTGTGACCGAGCCGGACGCCGGTACCGAGACGCTCGCCATCCGGACGTCGGCCAAGCTTGAGGGAGATCATTACCGCGTACGCGGGCAGAAAGTCTGGACCTCCAAGGCGCTCGAGTCGGAGAAGGTACTGCTGCTGGTCCGCACGACCCCGGTCGAGCAGGTGCGCACCCGCACAGAGGGACTGACTCTGCTCATGGCCGACCTCCGGGACCCAGCCGTGACGATCCGGCCCATCCCAAAAGCGGGTCGCAACGCTGTCGCCTCGTGCGAGACGGTCTATGATGATCTGCTCGTCCACGTGTCCGACAGGGTCGGAGAAGAGGGGGCCGGCTTCCGCTACCTGCTCGACGGCCTCAACGCCGAGCGCATCCTGATCGCCAGCGAGGCGCTCGGCATCGGGCGTGCCGCGCTGCGCCGGGCGGTCGGCTATGCGCGCGATCGTGTCGTCTACGGACGGCCTATCGGGCAGAATCAGGGCATCGCCTTCCCGCTCGCCGAAGCGTACTCGCGGCTGCAGGCCGCAGAATTGGTCACCCGTCGGGCCGGTTGGCTGCTCGATCAGCGCCTGCCGGCAGGCGCTGAGGCCAACATGGCGAAGTTTCTCGCCACGGATGCCGGCTTCCAGGCCGCCGACGTCGCCATGCAGGTGCACGGCGGCTTCGGGTACGCCGAGGAGTACCACGTGGCCCGCTACTGGCGTGAGGCCAGACTGATGAAGATCGCACCGCTTCCGCAGGAGCTCGTGCTCGCCTACATTTCGCAGCACGTCCTCGGTCTGCCCAAGAGTTACTGAAGTACGGGCGTGCGCTCCTTGACCCGATTCGAAATCAACATAAATTCAATCGGGGGCGTCGGCCGTGCCGAAAGCGGCGTCCCGTTAGACACTGAGAGCCGAGGAGCAGACGTGACCACCATGACCGAAGCGCTGCCTGAGCAGCCCGCGCCGCTGGCGGCGGAGCAGGGCTCCGGCTACAAGGTTTTAGGCGACTGGCTGCGGGAGGAGGCTGTGCGCGACCCCGACCGGGATTTCGTGCAGTGCGCGAGCCCCTGGATGACGCTCAGGGAACTCGACCGGCTCTCGGACACCGTGGCGGCTGCCCTTCAGGGTCTTGGCGTCGGTAAAGGTGACCGCGTGGCGATCAACCTTCCCAACCGCATCGAGTACGTCGTTCTCATCTACGCGATCGCCAAGACCGGAGCGATCCAGGTCCCGCTGAACACCTACCTGCGTGGCGACTTCCTGCGGCACCAACTCGCACAGACCACACCGCGCGTCTACATCGGCGATGCCGCCGCTCTGCAGATACTCGAGCCCGTGCTGCCTGAGTTCGACAGCATCGAACACCTGGTGGTCGTCGGGGAAGCCCCTGAGACGACGTCGCTGCCCGATCTCACACCGTTCGCGTCGCTTGAGGGCTCGGCCCGGCCCCTCGACCCGGTGGACCTCTCGCCCGCGGATGTGTGTGCCGTCATCTACACGTCGGGGACCACAGGTCCGTCGAAGGGCTGTACGATTACGCACGGGTACTACTGCAACCTCGTCAACGTCTTCATCGATTTCGGCTGGTACGCCGAGGGCGACGTTGTCTTCGGTGCGAATCCCCTGTTCCACTTCAGTGGCCAGACCTGGCTCGTGGCCGCCGCCCTGGCCGTCAGAGGATCCGCCATCGTCGAGCCCTCCTTCAGCGCATCCGGTTACATGTCCCGCATTCGGGAGACGGGTGCGACGACGGCTATGGGCATGGGCGCCATGGGTATGGCGATCATGGCTACACCGCCGAGCCCGGAGGACAAACAGCACAAATTGCGCCACATCACCTTCATGCCGTCGACCCCGGCACTCATCGAGCGGTTCGCGGAGCGTTTCGGCATCGAGCCCTTCGCCGAGGTCTTTGGGCAGTCCGAATGCTGGCCAGCGCTGCTGGGCGACCCTCGTGGCATACGCAGGCCCGGCAGCATGGGCAAGCTGACGCCCGGCCTGCAGGTCAAGATAGTCGATGAAGATGACATCGAGGTACCCGCGGGAGAGCCCGGTGAGATCGTCGTCCGTGCGGACAGACCCTATCGCCTGTTCTCCGGCTACTGGGGCGACGATGCGGCCACCGTCGAGGCATTCCGTAACCTCTGGCACCATACCGGAGACAGCGGTCGCCTCGATGAGGACGGATATTTCTGGTTTGTCGATCGCAAGAAGGATTCGCTGCGGCGCCGCGGGGAGAACGTGTCCTCGCTTGAGCTCGAAGCGGCGTTGATGAAGCACCCTGCTTTCTCGGCGGTCGCGGTCCACGCGGTGCCGTCAGAGTTGTCCGAGGACGACATCAAGGTGTGCATCGTTCTCAAGCCGAATGAGTCAGTCGAGCCCGAGGAGCTCTTCACCTTCTTCAGGACCACGCTGCCGTACTATGCGGTCCCCCGCTACGTGGAATTTCTTGATGCTCTGCCGGCAAACGTCAACGGCCGCGTGCAGAAATTCAAGCTTCGCGAGCGCGGCATCACGGCGGAGACAATCGACTTCGAGGCGCTGGGTCTAGTCATCACGAGAAGCGAGCGACGGGCCATGTGAGTCCGTTCTGACTCCATCGGTTGCCCCCTGACCTGTAGCTGCGGATCAGGGGGCAACCGGCGCTGAACCGGTGGACGCACGCTTGATGTCGAAGTTGTCTCGTCGCACGTCCTGCGGGGAGAGCGACGTCGACCCGCTGAGCAGCCGACGGGCAGCCATGTGGTCAGCTGGGCGGTTGACCGACTCGACGCCCAGCAGGCGCTTCTGCGAGAAGCAGTACGCTGAGAAGCGCTCGCTATTGGCGTCTCCCTTTACGACTACTTCCGTATGGCCCGTAGTGAGTCCGGCGATCTGCAGCTTGATGTCGGCCTGGTCGCTCCAGAACCACGGGACGGAGCTGAAGGGTTCAGGACGGCCAGCCAACGTGGCTGCCAGACGTCGTCCCTGCGCAGTCGCGTTCTGGACGGACTCGAGCCGCATACGCCTTCCACCTGCGAACGGGTTCGGGGCGCAGGCGCAGTCTCCGACCGCGTAGACATGCGGCGCCGAGGTGCGCAACAGTTCGTCGACCACGATACCGTCGTCCAGTTCGATACCAGCCTGCTCGGCAAGCTCCACGTTGGGGTTCGCACCGACCCCCACCAGCACGAGATCGGCGGGGAAACGACGACCGTCCGTCGTGTCGACAGCGGCCACGCGGCCGGCCACACCTGCGATCCGGCTGACCATGGTCGTCAGCTCGATCTCGAGACCGCGTGCCCGGTGAGCCCGCAGAAGGAAGGCGGCGGTGTGGCCCGACAGGACACGGCCCATGATCTGGTCGGCGACCTCGACGACCGTCGCGTGCTTCCCCAGCCGCACCGCGGTCGCGGCGACTTCCAGCCCGATGAAGCCGCCTCCGACGACCACCACGCGCGCAGCCTGTTCCAGGCGAGCTTTCACCTCGTCGGCTTCGTCGAGGGTGCGCAGGGACAGCACACCCTCGAGATCGGCGCCCTCCAGCCGAAGTCGCCGGTTCCTTGCGCCGGTCGCAAGCACAAGATCATCGTAGGTCAGGGCTTCGCCGTTCTGAAGCAGGACCCTGCGATCACCGGTATCCAGATGTGTGACGCGTGTACTGGTACGCATCTCGATACTCTGTTCCTCGAACCACGACGCCGGCCGCAGCCACAGGGCGTCACGCGAGGCCTTGCCGGTCAGGTGTCCCTTGGACAGCGGAGGTCGCTGGTAGGGCAGGTGGGCCTCCGCACCGACGAGGACGATGCGGCCGGTGAAGCCCTCCTCGCGCAGCGACGACGCAATCTGACAGCCGGCCTGGCCGGCACCGATCACTACGACCGTCGAAGAGCCCATCAGTACTGGGTCTCCGGGCATCGGACCACGATGCCGTCCAGGTCGGGACCCAGAGGCAGTTGGCACGACAGTCGGCTACCGGTTTCCCGCGGGGCGGCGGTGAAGTCGAGCATCTCCTGCTCGTCGTCGCTGACGGGCGGCAGCCGGTCGATGTGCTCCTCGGCGACGTAGACGTGGCAGGTCGCGCAGGCGAGCGTCCCCCCACATTCGGCAACGATTTCCGTGACGCCATGCGCGACAGCCGCCTGCATGACGCTGGTGCCATCACCTACATCAACGGCGATCGCGTCACCGTTGGGACGTAGGAAGGTCACCTTTGGCACTGGGTCGTCTCCTCACCGCGTAGACGTGGCGACATGGTACTGCTCAACGGATTCTAATTGTAATTTGGCGTCTTGTCCATGGTGTTGAGCTAGCCAGCGAATTCTGTGTAGAATCTTGACGAGATTAGAATGTGATGTACGATACACATGCTCGGGCAGAGGTCGGAGCGGGTCGCAAGCGGCTCGGCGACCGCCAAGGGACTCTGCCATGCCGGCCACCCACAGGAGGATGATCATGACGAGTTCCGCCGAGGCCTCGCAGAACGAGCCTCAGGAAGTCGTCCACTTCACGCCGTTGGACCCGACCCTGGCGGACGACTTCTGGCCGAGGATGAACAACTTACGCGACCGCTACCCGGTCGTGTGGAGCGACCAGCCCTGGAGCGACAAGGCCGCCGGATTCTGGGTGGTCAACGACTACGCCGACGTCATGGCGGCCGGCGTGAACTGGAGGGCCTTCAGCAACGCCCAGGGTGCGGCCCCCGTGCAGTTCGACCTTGACATCCTGCGCATGATCCCGCTGGAGACCGACCCTCCACTGCACCGCGGTATCCGACGTCTACTCAACCCGTTCTTCACGGCAGAGGCTCAGCAGGCCGGTGAGGCGGGTATCCAGGAGAAGGTCGACACGCTGCTCGGCCGCTGCATCGCCAAGGGCGAGGTCGACTTCATCTCAGAGTTCACGCAGGCGCTGCCTCCTCTCGTGTTCTTCGAGACCTATCTCGAGCAGCAGGAATCGGAGATCGGCTGGGTGCTCGAGATTCTCAACACCCTCCTGACCCAGCCCGAGAAGGCGCTGGAGGTTGCTCCTCGGCTGCTGGGCTGGGGCGCAGAGCTGCTCGTCAAGCGCCGTGAGCAGGGCCGGCGTGACGACCTCGCTGGTGTCATCGCGCACATGGGGCTGGAGGGGAGCGACGACGGCCTGGAGCTGAGTGAGAAGCAGCGCATCGAGACGCTGAACCTTATGATCATGGCCGGCATGGAGACGACGATGGGCGCTCTGGGTAGCATTGCAGTGCGTCTCGCGACCGACCAGGCTCTGCGCGCCGAGCTCGCGACCGCTGACGACAAGCGCCTCGGCCGCGTTGTCGACGAGTTCCTTCGCTTTGAATCACCCGTTCCGACAGCGGGCCGGACGCTCACCGAGGATGTTGAGATGAGTGGCTGCCCCATGCATGGCAGCGACCGCGTCCTCCTCAACTGGGCCGCGGCCAACCGCGACCCCGCGCAGTTCAAGAACCCGGACGCTCTGGATTTCGAGCGCCAGAATGTTTCTTCGCACGTGGCCTTCGGTGCCGGCATTCACCGCTGCCTCGGCAACCATCTCGCGCGCCGAGAGATCAAGGCCAGTATCAAGGCGATCTCTCAGCTGGCGACCTTCGAGGTGTCCCAGGACGATTTCACGCCCTCGTACCGCCCGGCCTTCGCGCGCGGGCCCATCAGCCTGCCCGTCCGCCTGGCTCGCTAGATCTTTCGTGTGTTCGTGCGTCGGGCGCCACATCACAGCCGTCTCCAGCAGCGCTGTCCACGACACGACCCCGCTATCCGGTTGTAAGTGCGCGGAGTTGCAGTGGATGCATCATTCGGCAGGTTCTGTGATCGCGGCGCGGCAGGAGTTCCGGTGTCTGCTGGGCTTCTCGCCACGCCATGACCACGTGATCGTCATGTCATTTGACCTGCCAATATGACATGAAGGATGCGTTTGGCAACACAGTGTTGTGTCCGGTTTCCTTGCGTTCGGTGCCGCAATGTGGCGGCTGGTGCAACGGGCAAGGAGGCGCCGGTGGCGTCGAGGACTGCGGGGAGCGCGGCGCTGGTGCTTGTCGACGGCGCGACACCGCCGCGGGCAGAGCCGGCGTTGTTCGACGCGATGCTGGCGGGCTGGCGTCGCCAGCAGGTCAGCCGCCGGCTGGGATCGTCGATTATCGACGGGCGGGAACGGGTGGTGCGCCGGTTCCAGGAGGCCACCGGTGGCTGGCCGTGGTCGTGGACAGCGGCCCAACTGGAGGCGTGGTTGGCCCGGGTGCTCGACGGCGCGGGCGGGCCGGGCCGGTGAGCGCGCGGGTCGGCTATCACTGGCATCTGCGCCGGCTGATGGCCGACCACGGGCTGTTCGCCACGACCGCGCTGGTGCCGCTGCTGGCAGAGCGGGGGTCCGGCTGTCGCGCGAGCAGGTCTACCGGCTGGTCACCGGCACCCCGGAGCGCCTGTCGCCGGCCACGCTCGCCGCGTTGTGCGACATCTTGGGCTGCGCGCCCGGGGATCTCGTCGAGCCCTACCGACAACAGACCCGGCGCGCGAGCGCGCCCGCGGCGCTGCCCACGGCGGATTCCCCGACGCCGCCCCGGCCACGGCGGGCCCAGGTCGCCGGCCCGCCCGCACCGAGAACGTGATGGGCGCGGTGGCGGGGATGGACGCGGCCGCGCGCCGCCGACCCGTCGCTGCCCGCCGACGTGGTTCAGGGCGCCGTTCAGGCCATGAACGGCGCGGCGCTGCGCAGCCTGGCCGAGGCACTTGCCGCGGGTCCGGCCGCACTGTCGACCGGCGCGCCGCCGGCGGTGGGACGGCTGGTGACCGAGCTGATCGCCCTCGGCTCGGCCCTGCCGGCACCGGCGTGCTCGGTCTGCGGCCGCGCCGACCGTCCGCTGACCCGCGACGGCCAGGCCGGGTTGTGTCCCCGCTGCCGGCACCGCCAGCTGGCCACCGCCTGCGCGCGCTGCGGGGTGGTCAAACCGGTCGCTACCCGCGACACGCGGGGGCAGCCGTTCTGCGCGCGCTGCGCGGACCGGCCACGACGTCCCTGCGGTGTCTGCGGCGCCGTCCGCGCGATCGCGCGGCAGGCCCGCGACAGCCAGCCCGACACCTGCGTGAACTGCTTCCGGCTCCCGGCCGCGATCTGCGCGGTATGCGGGCGGCGCCGTCCCTGCGCCTTCGCCGCCACCGACGCGCCGATCTGCACGTCGTGCGCCCCCCGCCGCGCGCACTGCGGCGCCCACCGTCCACCCGCGGCCCGCTGGCCCGAGGGCCCGGTCTGCGACCCTTGCTGCACCGCGGCGCTACGCCCCCGCGGGGCATGCGCGTCCTGCGGGACCACCCGCCNCCCGCCGGCTCGTGCACCCACCCGGCCCGGACGCCACCACCTGCGCCGACTGCGCCGGCCTACCCGTCACCCACACCTGCGCCGACTGCGGCATCGAGGACAAGCTGTTCGCGCGCGGCCGCTGCGCGTCGTGCACCCTGAGCCGGCGAGCCGGCGCGCTGCTCAGCGCCGGTCCGGTACCGGCGAGGTCCCCACGGCCGGGGTCCACCAGGCCATCTGCGCGAGCCCCACCCCTCGCAGCGCGCTGAACTGGCTGCGCACCGGCGCCGGCGCCGCGCTGCTCGCCGACCTGGCCACCGGCCGGCTGCCGGCCACCCACGAGGCGCTCGACGCCCACCCCCGCCGCGCCGCCGACTACCTGCGCACCCTCCTGGTCACCCACCAGGTACTCCCGGCCCGCGACGAGGCACTCACTCGCGCCGAGCAGCGTCTGACCCGCCAAATCGCCGACGTCAACCCGCCCGAGCACCGCCGGCTCTGACCACCTACACCACCTGGCGGGTCCTGCACCGGCTACACCGACGCGCCGACCATCGCCGCGGCCCGAGCACCCCGACCAGCCACGCCGAGAACCGGGTCCACGCCGCGATCCACTTCCTGGCCTGGCTGCACGAACACGGCACCGCCCTGGCCGATCTCGACCAGCGCACCCTCGCCCTCTGGCTGACCACCAGCGGCCCGCCTCCCCCTCACAGCTGGGGAATTTCGTGATCGTCCACACTGCGAAGCTGAGGGTTGTGCGGACGCTGGCGCGGATGTCGTGCTGGCTACGCCCACGACCGACCCAACGACGTGCGCGGCATGGTTGTCGCCCGAGCGATCGTCACAGAGCTGGCTGGCTCCACCTCGCACGCCGCGGTGGTCAGTCAGGAGCGGGACCGGCTGTGCGTTGTGGGCTGCGAGGCGGGATTCCTTGCGGATCTCGTCGGGCGCGAAGTGATCGTCGACGGAGGTGCTGGGTCGTACACGAGGGTCGCCTTGCGGTTGTCCCCCCGGGGTCCGGCGGTGATCCCGACCTGAGCCTGCTGACGCAGTGGCTCGGGGCCGAGTCGACCGCCACGCCCCTCTGTGTCAGTCTCGGGT
>NZ_JWIO01000048.1 GCF_001017755.1 Protofrankia coriariae | reverse complement strand
CGGCGGCCAGGACGGCGGCGCCAACCGGGTGGTCTGGCAGCTCCTCCGACCCGGGGATCCGGCCACCCCGCGGCGTGAGCATCTCCTCCTGCGTGCGGTCGCGGACCGGCACCGGTGGCGCGCCCAACTGGATGCCGCCCGTGCCGCCCGCGGACAGCCCGACCCGGTGTCGGCAACCGACCCTCTACTCCGCGATGCCGCATGATCTCCAAGTCTTACGACGATTCCGGCGAGGACGTATGAACAAGCTCCTCCTGACCGCGGCCGAAGCCGCCGCGGTCCTCGGTGTCGGCCGGTCCACCGTCTACGAACTGATGGCGGCGGGGCAGATCGAATCCGTCCGCATCGGACGGTCGCGGCGGATCCCACGGGTGGCGCTCGTCGCCTACGTCGACCGGCTCCGCGGCGCCCCGGGCACGGAGGCCGCCGCATGATCACATGCCGGTCCGCGCCGAACCGGACAGCCGAGTTTCGGCAGTGCAGCACACGCGGCGATGCGGCCCGTGGGCCTCCGGCCGTACAGACACAAAAGATCTGTAAGGCGGTCCCGGCGGGTGCGGGAACACCACACCGGGACCTTGATCCGCACCCCTTCTCATACAAGGAGCGCAGACCTGTGCCCATCATTCCGCCTGACCTCGACCCGCCACGCGACCCCTCCGACGGACAGCCCTTCGTCCGCCTCGACGCCCCCGGCCACGGCTTCTACGAGATGACCGTCAAACCGGGCGCCGACCCGTTCGACATCGCCCGGATCGCGGTCGCGATCCCCACCGACGCGGTGTTCGTCGAAGCCCTCGGAGACGTCGACGTGGTTCTGGTGTTCCGCGCGATCCCCGGCAGCACGCTTCCGGCAACGCTTCCGCCGCGCCGACCTGGTCCGGCCGGCGGCTGGCTGCCCGACCTCCGCCCGTATCGGACGGTTCCCGCGCAGCCTCAGCCCCGCTGACCAGGAGTCGCGGTCCTTCCCCCCTTTCTTTCCCGTTCCTCTGCTGGGCGTTACACCCGTCGGGAGCGCGGACGGGTCCAGGGTCGGCGGAGCCGATCACGTAGTGACGCGGTAGCGCCCTGGACGCGGCCGGGCTCCCGACGGACCCTCCTTCGCCCCAGAGGAGCGGGAGCGGCGAACCGCCGGACGCAACCTCCCGGCGTTCTCCTGTTTTTCGCATCATTTCTTCGGCAAGGAGTGATCTTCATCATGTCCGGCAAGCGGCAGGATCCGACCGGAGCAGCCGACGACGAACCGACCTGCTCTGATGCCCAGAGCTCGGAGCGCCAGGCGCGAAATGCCCCCGCTCGCCGGGGTCGTCGGCGCAGCCACGGGGACGGGGCGTTGTTCCAGCGGGCCAGTGACGGCCTGTGGGTCGGTCGCGTCGACCTCGGCTGGATCGACGGGAAGCGGGTCCGCAAGACCGTCTACGGCAAGACGGAAAAAGAATGCCGAAGCAAGCTCAAGGAAGTTCAGAAGGCCGCGGAGCTGGGCGTCAACGTCACCGCGGAGCGTCGAACAGTCACGGTGTGGCTCGGTGAATGGATGGAGATCAAGCGCGGTGACGGGACACGACCCGCGACGCTGCGTACCTACCGCTGGCTCATCAACACGCACATCGTGCCGACGATCGGCCGGATCCAGCTCGACAAACTCACTCCCCTCGACGTCCGACGTCTTGTCGCGGCGGCGAAGGCGGCCGGACTGTCCCCGGTAAGCGTCCGCCACGTGCATAGCCTGATCCGTAACGCGCTCGCCGAAGCCGAACGGCTCGATCTCGTGCCACGCAACGTCGCGAAGGCGGTACGTGCACCATCCGTCCCACACAAGGACGTCCGGGCGCTGCGTCCCGAGGAGGCACGGCGCCTGATCGAGGTTCTGCGCGGTGACCGTCTGGAAGCGCTCTTCGCCTGCGCCCTGATGCTCGGCCTGCGCCGCGGGGAGATCCTCGGCCTGCGCTGGACCGACGTCGACCTTGACGGCGCCGTCCTCCACGTCCGCCAGAGCCTCCAGCGGGTCGACGGCTCCCTGACGTTCGTACCGGCGAAGACCGTCCGCTCACACCGGAAGCTGCCGATTCCGGCTCGACTGGTGGAGCTCCTGCGCCAACACCGAGTGCTGCAGGCAGGCGAGCGGTTCGAACGCGGAGACGGCTGGACTGAGACGGGCCTCGTGTTCACCTCGTCGATCGGTACCCCGTTGGAACCACGGAACGTCAACCGCCGGTTCGATCAGCTTCGGGAAAAGGCCGGGCTCCCCTGGCTCCGCCTGCATGATCTTCGCCATGCGTTCGCGTCGATGCTGTTCTCCGAAGGGGTGCCCGCGCGCACGGTCATGGAACTACTCGGACATTCGACCATCCAACTGACCATGAACACGTACACCCATGTCATGCCCGAGACCCAACGGGACGCCGTGGGCCGCCTGGACCACCTGCTCACCGGCGGCAGGCCCACGGACGACGAGGACGACAGCGCGGACGAAGCCGGAAGCCCCGACCCCACCGACACCGACCAACAGTGATCGATTCCAGATGGGTACACCGTTGGGTACATTGATCTTCAGAAGGTTATCACTGAGAGTAATAACCACTGGTCAGGATGGGTGCGCCGCCAGGGACTTGAACCCCGAACCCGCAGATTAAGAGTCTGCTGCTCTGCCAATTGAGCTAGCGGCGCGTGTCGCGTGCTGTGCGCTGCGACGGGTCCGAATGTACCAGGCTCGGGCGGGGTCGGGGCCCACGGGTAGGCCCCGACCGGACCAACTTGGCCACATCGGCCTCAGGGCTTCTCGCAACCGAAGCCGTCGTGATCGCTGTCGAGACGGAACGGGTCCGGGGAGAGCACCCGGATCGGCCCGGTGACGTAGTGAGGGCCGTTCCCGGAGCCGCCCGCGCAGTCGTAGTCGCCGATCCCGTCCTTCAGGCACACGTCCGGATAGGCCGGGTTGCAGACAGCGGGAGGCGCGGCCGGTGCGGTGGTGGGTGCCGGTCGCGCCGGGGCTGCGGCGGCCCGTGCGGGCGTCCGCGCGGGTGCGGCTGGCGGTGGGACGGATCGTGACGTCGCGATCGTGGCGACGGGAATGCCAGGAGAGGCAGGAGCGTCAGATGCCGTCACGACGGGCACGGGCGGTTGTGTCGGCTNCGCCCCGCTGCCCGCCCCGCTGCCCGCCCCACAGCCCGCCGCGGACAGCGGAGTGCCGACAGCCGACGGCGCGGACGTGGGCGATGGGCTCACGACCGCACTCGGAGCGGCCGACGTCGACACCGCCGCCTGATCGCTTTTCGGAGCCAGCGCCGTGAGGACGAGAAGCCCCAGGAAGCTCGCCCCGGTGACGATTCCAGCGCTCCGGCGGTTGCGGATTCGTGCCTGGTGCAGGTGACCGCGCACCAGCCCGACAAGTCCGACAATCATAATGATTAATGCCAGTAATATACAAAAGGCCAACACGTGGTCCCCCCATGTGTGCGTGGCCAGCGACTCTACAGCGCAGGTGGATCATGCTCGGTCGCCGGGTGGTCCCGCAAAAAGGCTGCCGGACCTGCACACATGGCGCTCGTAGCCGGTGCTCGCGGAGCGTAGCGGCCTGCCGGGATCCCGCGCTGCCACGGGCCCGAGTCGTCTCGGGCCTCGCCGGCACCGGTTGGACGTCCGGTCGCTCCCAGCAGGGACCCGACGTTCAACCGGTGCCGGCCACCGGGCCGCCTGGCCCACGGGCGTCGCGGGCGCCGTCCACGCGGCCGACGGTGCTACGCGCTGACGGCGGATTCCTCCGGCGCTGGGTCGCCGAAACGCCAGCCCGGCGCGATACGGCGCTGGAAGAAGGCACGGAACTCGCGGACGGACGGGCCGTCCGGCTTCACCCAGAGGGTTTTCTCGGGATGCCGCAGCCAACGCAGCACGTCGATGTCGGCGTAGACGTTCCGCCGGACCGTCAGCCACATCATGCGCGCGATCAGGTGGTTGAGCGGCGCGAACAGCGGGCCGGGGCCTATTTTGCGGACAATGACCCGGTAGCCAAAGAACATCAGGTCGTCCCGGACGGGGGTGCCGCCGAGAACAATTGTCAGCAGCGGGCCGGAGCGGTCGACCGTGGCGTCCTTCTGCGTCCGGTAGAGTGACGCGGACGGCCCGATCATCTCGATGAACGCGTACGGCTTGAACCAGCGCTGGACCTTCTTCATGCCGGTCGCGTCGGCAGGCCGCAACTGGTATTCCAGGCGGTCTTCCTTGTTCGCCAGGATGGCGTACTCCAGCTTTCCTACGCCCTTGTGTGCGACCGGGAAGTGGTAGATGTCGGAAACGTGTTCCGCGACCGGCAGCAGCGTGCCCCGGGCGGTGTAGATCTGGCCCTTGAGGTTCAGGTACTTCTTGGAGTCGGCGTAGGGCACCTCGACGAACTCACCGACCGGTTCGGGGCCGTACCAGAACCAGATGTTCCCGGCGTGCTCCCGGACGGGGATCGCGCGCTGGCCGGCCCGCGGGGGGATCTTCGCCTGGTCCAGCCCGGGGATGACCTCGCAGCCGCCGTCGGTCCGGAACTCCCAGGCGTGGTAGCCGCACTTGATCCGGTCATCGACCACGGTGCCGCAGCGGCCGAGGTCAGCACCCATGTGGCAGCACTGGCTGTCCACCATGCCGACCCGGCCGCTCTTCCCGCGGAAGAGCGCGAACTGGTGGGACATGAACTCGACGGGCAGCACCTGGCCCGGTTCGAGATCCTCACTGTACCTGGCGAAATACCAGCCGAACGGGTAGTCGGTCTTCTGTTCCTCGCCGAAGGACTGACCCTCAAGCAGCCGCCTGTCGTATTTCTTGAGTTGCTTCTGCCATTTCGACTTCGCCACGGGTCCTCCGCGAGTAATACTTGGAGAAAAATGGGTGTACACGAGAGATAGCCGGCGAGATGGCCTTGTATTATCGGCCGGTTGACCGCACCGGGCGGTAACGCATGATCGACGTTAGCATGCGGCCCGCGACAGATCCCGAGGATGCCGCTGCGTGACGGAAACAACAAGCGACGCACGGCAGCGAGGTAACATGGTAACGGCCGTGTTTCGAACGGAGGGCACCCACCCAGGCGCCATCCGTTACCCGCCGTACCCCCAACGGCGGCCGGTTTCCCGCGAGGTATGCTCTACCCGTCCGAGACAACGGCAAAGCAACCGCGAGCCCGTATGTCGCCCACCGCACACCGAAGCCGCCGGCGCGATTGTTCCGGCTATTCTGTCGTGGCCGGAACCAGTGAAATCACAGGCTGTTCCCGACTGCTGGAAAAATGTTCGACGCGCAACCAGGAGCCGTCCACACCGGCTCATGCCGGCCCATGCCACACGTTCACCTCGGTGCGCACCGGTGCATGTCCGTTCGCACCCGGCTCACCCGTGGCCGGGCTCAGGGTCGGGGTCCACGTCCACCCAGTTCAGGGTGCGTTCGACGGCCTTGCGCCAGCCCGCGTAGCCGCTTTCGCGCCGGTCCGCCGACCAGCGGGGCTCGAAGCGGCGCTCCTCCCGCCAGTGCGTGGACAGCTCACCGGTGTCCTTCCAGAAACCCACGGCAAGGCCGGCGGCATACGCGGCGCCGAGCGCCGTCGTCTCGGCGACCACCGGACGGCTGACGGGGACGCCCAGGATGTCCGCCTGCGTCTGCATGCACAGGTCGTTGGCGGTCACGCCGCCGTCGACCCGCAGGACGTCCAGGGCCACGCCCGAGTCCAGCCGCATCGCCTCGGCCACGTCCCGGCTCTGGTAGCAGATCGCCTCGAGCGCGGCGCGGGCCAGATGGGCGCCGGTGTGGAAGCGTGACAGCCCGACGACGGCGCCCCGCGCGTCGGAACGCCAGTACGGCGCGAACAGCCCGGAGAAGGCCGGGACGAAGTAGATCCCGCCGCTGTCGGAAACCGTCGCGGCCAGTGTTTCGCTCTCGGCCGCGCTGCTGATGATGCCGAGCTGGTCGCGCAGCCACTGCACGGCCGACCCGGTGACGGCGATCGAGCCTTCCAGCGCGTACACCGGGTCGTCGTCACCGAAGCGGTAGCCGACCGTCGTGAGCAGCCCGTGCTGGGAGGGCACCGCCCGCGACCCGGTGTTCAGCAGGAGGAAGTTGCCGGTGCCGTAGGTGTTCTTGGCCTGCCCGGGGTCGAAGCAGACCTGCCCGACGGTGGCGGCGTGCTGGTCGCCGAGGTCGGCGGTCAGCGCGACCTCGCCGCGCAGCGGCCCGGAGACGGTGGTCGAGCCGTAGCCGGTCGGGTCGGACGACGGCCGGATCGCCGGGAGTATCGCCCGCGGGACGCCGAAGAACTCCAACAGTTCGTCGCCCCAGTCGAGGGTGTGCAGGTCCATCAGCATGGTGCGGCTGGCATTGGTGACGTCCGTCACGTGCAGCCCGCCGCGCGGCCCGCCGGTGAGGTTCCACAGCAGCCAGCTGTCCACGGTGCCGAAGACGGCCTCACCCCGTTCGGCCGCGGCGCGGACCCCGTCGACGTTGTCGAGAATCCACGCGATCTTGCCTGCGGAGAAGTAGGTCGCCGGTGGCAGGCCGGACCGGCGCCGGATCACCTGGCCGCGGCCGTCGCGCTCCAGCGCGGCCACGATCCGGTCGGTGCGGGTGTCCTGCCAGACGATCGCGTTGTGGTAGGGCCGGCCGGTGCGCGGGTCCCACACGATCGTGGTCTCGCGCTGGTTGGTGACGCCGAGCGCGGCCAGGTCCGCGGCGCCGAGGCCGGCGTCGGTCAGGGCCGCCGCGACGACGGCGGCCGTGCGCTCCCAGATCTCCACCGGGTCGTGCTCGACCCAGCCCGCGCGCGGCAGGATCTGGGCGTGTTCGAGCTGGCGGCGGGCGACCTCGTTGCCATCATGATCGAAAATCATGAAACGGGTGCTTGTGGTGCCCTGGTCGATCGCCCCGACGAAATCGCCCATCGCCGTCCTTCCGTCCCGTGCGGTCGTCGCATGTGGCGGCCGCGCCCATCCGGGTGGGCGCGGCCAGCGGCGGCGTTCACCGGAGTGATGACCACCGGTAGTAGCGACCGCTGAAAGTAGCCACGACGTAGGAGCATGGCCCACCGGGAACCCACGGTCCATCGGCGCGTCAGGCCGCCCGGTGCACCAGGCTGCCCAGCGCATCAGGCCGCCCGGCGCGTCAGGCGGTCGGTGGCCGTCGCACGCGGCCAGCGCCCTGGTGACGGCCGACACGCGATGTCCCTGCTGTCCGATGTTTCCGATGTCCGACGTTCCTGATGCCCGGGCGCTCCCGGTGTGCCGTCGGTGTGCCATCGGCGTGCCATCGGTGTCCCCCGCCCGACCGGGGCGAGTATTGACATCAACCCCACATCACACGCATTGTGGACGGCGTGCATACCGAGTCCCGGCTTGTGACCCGCGGTCACATTGATCTGCTGCGGGTCGCGTCAGCAGCCTGTCCGGGTCTTCCTTCCTTCCGTCGATAACCGCGTGCACCCGCACGCTGCCTGACCCGCTCACGGACTGTCGCTCTTCTTCCGTAGGACGAAAGCACGTGTTTCCCGCACGTTTCGTTTCCATCCCCTGTGGGACGCGGAAGAAAAACAACGGCACGCATCCACGCCGGCCATCGCGACAGCTCCCATCCGACGACAGGAGATGCACAATGACCTCCGCGCCGCCCGCGACATTCGCGTCGAGACGGCCGCCCACCGGCATCCATGGACATACAGCCGGTAACGCCGCGTCACTGACCACCACGCTCGAGGCGCCGCCCGGTGTGCCTCCCAGCCGGGGATCCGTCCTCATCCTGACCGGCCGGGACGAGACGGTCGCCTCCTTCGAGGGGCTCCGGCTGCGGCTGGCCCTCGACGGCTACACCACCACCGTCTCGGAGGAGCCCGGCAGCAGTGTGTCGACGCTGGCCGAAGCACGTATTCCCGGCGCATCCTTCGTCCTGCTGGGCTCGGACATCGGCGGGCTGCGCGCGCTGACCCTGGCGGGCTCCCCGGCGCTGCGCCCGGACGGCGTGGTCCTGCTCGGGCTGCCGCTGCTCCAACGTCCCCTCACCGCCGACGGCGGCGCCAGGAGCGGCGAGGATGCCACGGGCACCAGCGGCGTCGGCGGTGCCTACGCCCCGGTGTACCCGGTCCCGCGGGCCCTGCCCGATCTGCCCATCCTGCTCGTCCACGGGGTGGACGACCAGGTGAGCCCGCTGCCGCTCACCCAGATGATCATCCGTACCGCCCCCCGGGCGCGGCTCACCGTGGTGCCCGGCCAGCACGATGTGATCACCGGGCCCGGCTACCGGACGGTGGCCGCCAGCACGCTGGTGTTCCTGGAGTCCCTGCAACACGATCTGCCGCTCGGATGAGCAAGGGGCACGCGGAAACGGCGGCGGGCGGTGCGCGTGCCACGACAACGATCCTTTCCGCGATCCTTTCCGGGGTCACGTCAAGGTCCGAGGTCACGTCAAGGAGATCAGGGCATGTCCACAAGCACCAGCCTCGCCCCCAGCATCCGCGAGCAGTTCCGGCAGACCCCGCTGCGCGTGGCCGACCAGAGCGTCCCGAAGCACCCCGAGCCCGAGGGCTCCGTCGAGGAGATACGGCTGCACCGCAAGCAGCGGCTGGCCGCCGCCTTCCGGCTGTTCGCGAGGTTCGGCTACGACCACGGCATCGCCGGCCACATCACGGCGCGTGACCCGGAGCTGCCCGACCACTTCTGGGTCAACCCGCTCGCCGTGCCGTTCGCCCAGATCAAGGTCTCCGACCTGCTGCTGGTCAACCACAACGGCGACATCGTCATCGGCGACCGCCCCGTCAACACGGCCGCGTTCGCCATCCACTCCCAGGTACACGCCGCCCGTCCGGACGTCGTCGCCGCGGCGCACGCGCACGCGTTGGCCGGTAAGGCATGGTCGTCCCTCGGCCGGCTGCTCGACCCGATCACCCAGGACGCCCTCACGTTCTACGGCAGCCACTCGCTCTACGCCGACTTCAACGGTGTGGTCCTCGACACGGCGGAAGGACGCAACATCGCCGAGGCGCTGGGGCCGAACAAGCTCGTGATCCTGCAGAACCACGGCTTCCTCACCGTCGGACGGTCCGTGGAGGAGGCCGCGTGGCTGTTCGTCACCGCCGACCAGAGTGCGCACGCGCAGCTTCTCGCCGAAGCCGCCGGCCGCCCGAAGCTTGTCCGGCACGAGGTCGCCGCGCCGCTGGGCCGCAGCCGTTCCTTCGGTGGCCTCAGTTTCGCCCCCTACTGGGACATCATCACCGCCGAACAGCCGGACCTGTTCGACTGAGCGCGCCGGGTGGCGCACTGTGTGGGTGACGCGGTTCCCGTCCCGCGTCACCCACACAGCTGTGCGGCCACGGGGCGCCACGGGGTTCGGCAGGCCACGGACCGGCATACTTGCCGACGACGGAGCGACGACGAGAGGACGGCCCGGTGAGCGGTCTGAGCGAATACCTGATCGGCAAACGCGACGCTCTCCTCGCCCATCGGGAGCGGGTGGCCGCCGGCGACGTCAAACCGCTGACCGTCTCGGCGACCGTCACCGCGGAGGGGCGCACCGGCGTGCGCCGCATCCGGGCCCGCGAGTTCCAGATCATCAGTGACAGCGGGCCGGATCTGGCCGGGCACAACCTGGGCCCGACCTCGCCGGAGATCCAGCTCGGCGTGCTGGGCAGCTGCCTGACCCACACCTACCTGATCCAGGCGGCCACGCTCGGCGTCCCCCTGGACTCCCTCGACATCGACGTCACCGCCACCTTCGACCCGCGCGCCGGCGAGCCCGGCTACGAGGACCTGCCGGTCTACCCGCACGATCTGCGCTACGCCGTACGGCTGTCCTCCCCCGCGTCCGACGAGGAGATCAGCGGGCTGCGCGAGGCGGTGGAACGCACCTGCCCGATCCTGAACCTGCTGATCAACCCACAGCCAATCCAGGGCACCCTCGAACGCGTCCCAGCCCTGCCCTGATCAGACGGTACGCGCCGCCCACGTCTCCCGACTGATGGCGTAGACGTTGTTGTCCCGCCACGGGCCGACCGTGGCGATCTTCCGGAAGCTCATCCCGAGTTTCCGGGCGATTCCGTTCGCCCCGATGTTGCCCTGGTCAGTGACGGTGACCAGCTCGTCTTCACCGAGCGCGGCGAAACCGTAGTCGAGCGCGGTCCGGATCGCCTCGGTGCCGAGGCCCTGTCGCCAGCGGTCCCGGCGGATGGAGACGGCGACCTCGACCCCGGGCCAACCGTCGGCGTAGTACAGCCCGGCCCGGCCGAGGAACTCGCCAGTGGCCTTGTCCTCGACCGCCCACATGCCGTAGCCGAGCAGCACCCACATGCCGGCCAGATGGGTGACCAGCCGCTCGGTGCCTGCCCGGTCGAACGGGCCGTTGAGGTAGCGCATGGTCTCTTCGTCGGCGTTCATCGCCGCGTACGGGTCGATGTCCGCCGGCCGCCAGCAGCGCAGGATCAGCCGGTCCGTGACCACCGTCGGCACGACGATGGATGCGGGCTCGCCGAACTCCAGCGTCATCTCGACCCTCCCGGAAGCGCGAGCCGTGCGGACAGCACGCGGACTTGGTCGTGATACTCCCGGACCTCCGTCACGTCCTGCCACCGCGCCAGCCCGACGGCACCATAATCCGGCCGGCCGCGCAACTAACAGGCGATTGGGGGATGTCGTGACACGTACCGGGACCTGCACGATCCGGACCCGACCCCGGGCCGACGTGCCGGCGGACGCGGTGCCGTACGCCGTCGTCGTCTACGGGACTGATCAGCAGCCGGTCGAGGTCCGCCTGCCGTTTCCGACCGTGGCCGCCGCGGAGCACCACGCGACAAGCTGCGGGCTCGACGGCCGCGTGGTCCCTATCACCTTCCCGTTCCGCTCTCCCCGTATGGGGACCTAAAGACGCAGGCCCTCTGCCGTCCGTCTGGTGAGCAGAGGCAGGGGGCCTGTCTGATCGCGCGCCGGCCCGCGGCACGCCCACCCCCGATGCTGACGTGGGTGTAACCGCGGGCCGGCGCGTGCACCATCCCCACCCGACGTCGACAAGATCGTCCCGTGGCGACGTCCCTGTCCGGAACCGCCGGGCAGGGGTTCCACCCCTTCTCCTGTGAGGAGCTCACGGTATGGCTGCTGTGGCTGCCCCGGAAGCAGCGATGACGGCCCGGTTCCTGGTCCGCCCGGACGTGTTCGACCGGCTGGTCGACCGGGTGGCGGTCGAGGTCGCGGGAGGCCGCGACCTCGCCGTCCGGATCGTCGATCAGACGCTGGCGTTCCTGGCTGCCAGCGCGCGGAACCCGGGTGTCGGTCTGGCCCCGAGCCGGCTGGTCGACATCGGGTGGCACGTGTTCGTGCTCGACACCCGCGAGTACGCCGCGTTCTGTGACCAGGTCGCGGGCCGGTTCATCCACCACGTCCCCAACGACGCGGCGAACGAGCCGGTCCGGCAGATGGATGTCCGGGCCCGTACCCTGGCCGCGATCACGGATGCCGGCTATGCCGTCGACATGGACCTGTGGCCTCCGACGGGCACGGGGAGGTGCGGCTCCTGCGCCGATGAGGGGAACTGCTCGGCGTCCGGTAAGGACGGTGACGAGAATCAGGGATCGCGGATCCCGCGGTGATCCAGGAAGGGACCGGCATGGCGGACCTCTGGGATTCGCTTCCCGATCCGGTGCGCGAGGCGGTCGGGCGTCACCTCGGCCCGGTGGGCTCGGTGACCGCCGTCGACGGCGGGCGGAACAACGATCTGGCGGCCGTCGTGTACGGCCGGGACGGGCCGGTGTTCGTGAAGGCGGTCCGTGGGATCGGCAGGCGGATGCGCTGGCTGCGCAACGAGGTCACGGCCGGGACGCTTGCCGCTGGCATCGCGCCGGCCGTGACCTTCGCGGAGGACGTCACCGCGGACAACGACTGGCTGGTCGTCGGGTTCGAGTACCTGCCTGGCCGGTCCGCCGACCTCACACCCGGTTCGGCTGATCTTCCAACGGTCGGGCGCACCCTGGACCGGCTCGGCGGTCTGCCCGCGCCCGGGGTTCCCGGGCTGCACCAGCGGTGGACCGTGCGGGACTGGTGGAGCCGCCTGCGCGAGATCGCTCCGGACGTGGTGAACGGCTGGGACGTCGGCGTCATGGACCGATGGACGGCGCTGGCGCCCGAGGCGGTGGCGGGCGATCGGCTCGTCCACACCGATCTACACGGCGGCCAGTTCGTGATCGGAGCCGACGGGTCGATTCACGTGATCGNGGCCTCGTTCGCGGTCGGCCGCGCCCTGCCCTCAGCCAGACGCATCCCGCGACTCCGCGTTCATGATTGTCCGGCTCGTCGAGGTGGGACATTCTCCGCGGGACGCCGAGACGTGGGCGGCAGCACGAGCGTGCTGGACGGCAGCGGACGACGCGCTCACCGCCTTCGCCGCCTTCGTCGCCGGCCTGTGGACCTACCGGACGGTGACCGGCGGGCCGGGAGCCTCGGCTGCCCGGGCACGGGTGGCACGCCGGTACGCCAGATGGCGACTCGCGGACTGATGTGAACCGTCCCAAACCACTCATTCCGAACCTGCCGATCGGCTCACAGCCGTTCCAGGGCACGCTCCGGTGTCGGTGAGCTGATATCGGTGGCCTGCGGTGCGGGTGATGGCTTGTGTCGGCATGACCGGTAAGCTGAGGGCGACATGTGCTATGTCTCACATGTCGTGTCTGTCGTTCCGCATCGGCTGTCCGGCGCGTCCCTGTCCGTACACCGTGGTCAGTGGCGGGACCGGTCCTGGGGGAGGCCGTTGAAGCATGTCGGGCTACCGGTTCGATGTGTTCCTGAGCTATCGGCGGGCGGGTACGGTCCTGCCATGGGTGCGCAACCACTTCCACCAGATGCTGGTGAAGTGCCTGACCGACGAGTTGGACCGCAAACCCGAGATTTTCATCGATGTCGACCGGATCCCCGTCGGGGACTACTGGCCGGACGTGCTCGCCGAGGCCCACAGCCGGTCACGCCTGCTGGTGGCGGTCTGGACCCCGTCCTATTTCGGCTCGCACTGGTGCGTCGCGGAATGGCGCAGCATGCGGCAACGTGAGGTGGTGTTCGGGCTGGACAAGCCGCTGAACGGGTGTCGCCTGGTATATCCCATACGGCTCAAGGACGGTCACCGTTTCCCCGCGGACGCGCAGCGGTCCGAACACTGGGACATGAAGGAGTGGAACGTCTCCTCGAGCTCCTTCGAACAGACGCCCGCCTACGTCGGGTTCGAGAGGAAGGTGGCGGAGATCGCGGAGGAGCTGGCGGCCAGGCTGGACGTGGTGCCGGAATGGCGCCCGAACCTCCCGATCCTGCGCCCCGAGCCCGAACCGGCCCACCGCGCGGACGTCCCGAGACTGTGAACGCGGTGAGTGGTGAGAACAGTGCGCGGTGAGCGTACGGGAAGCAGCGCGCGCACGAGCGGCACAGTGGTGACCTTCTACTCCTACAAGGGCGGTGTCGGGCGCACCTTCGCCCTGGCCAACACCGCGGCGCTGCTCACCTCGTGGGGCTACCGGACGCTGTGCATCGACTGGGACATCGACGCGCCGGGCATCCCGTTCTATTTCAGCCGCTGGCTGCCTGAACCGCCCGGGACCGGCCTGGTCGATTTCATCGACGATTTCGCGCGGGGCCGTGACCCGCGGGTCGCCGACTACGTCAGCCGGATATCCCTGCCGGGGCGGGACATACCTCTGGACCTGCTGCCCGCCGGCCCGGCCGACCGCTCCTCCTACGTCCCCCGGGCGCAGACGATCGACTGGGCCGGGCTGTACGGCGGGAAGGACCTCGGCGCCTTCCTGGAGGACTGCCGGGAACGCTGGGTGGCGGACTACGACTTCGTCCTGATCGACAGCCGGACCGGGATCACCGACATCAGCGGGATCTGCACGGCGCAGCTCCCCGACATCCTGGTCGTGCTCTTCACCGCCAACGAGCAGAGCCTGCGCGGGGTCCTGGACGTCGTGGAACGCGCCGAAAAGGCCCGCGACGACCTGCCCTACGACCGTTCCCTGCTGCTGACCCTCCCCGTCCCCGCGCGTTTCGACTCCCGGGAGGAGTACCGCCGGGCCCGGGACTGGCAGGAACGGTTCGGCCGGGATCTCGCCCCGCTCTTCCGGAACTGGGCCGTGGAGAAGGTGCCGCTGGAGGGGGTGCCGGTCGAGCGGCTGCTCGGCCTGCTCACGATCCCCTACGTCTCCTACTGGAGCTTCGGCGAGGACCTGCCGGCGCTCGAGGAGGAGGACCCGACCCCGGAGAAGATCGGATACTCGCTGGAGACCCTCGCGGCCACGATCGCCCACCGGCTGGACCGCAGCGACCTGCTCGTGGAGAGCAGGGACTCGTTCGTGGCCGCCGCCACCCGGCAGGGGCTGCGCTCACGCGGCGACGACTACGACTTCGACGTCTTCATCAGTCATGACATCTTTGAAAGCGGACAGCTCGCGAGGTCGCTGGAGGCTCTGCTGACCCGCCGGGGTCTGCGGGTGCTCGGGCCGTCGGAGCAGGCACGACAGCTCGCTACCGGTGTGGAGCGGTCACGCGCGCTGGACACTCTGCTGGCCCGGTCACGACACCTCGTCATACTGGTCGACCGGTACGTAGACCGTTCCCAGAACCACGAAATCAATCGGTTCATGCGCCAGACGCTGGACGACCAATCGGACCGCGCGGTCCTTCCCGTGCTCATCTCCGACACCGAATCGGATAATCTCCCGAGTCCGCTCAGGCACTTCCAGTACCTGCGCATAACAGACGAACAAGATCTTTCTGGTGTCGCGGACGGGATTGTTGGCACAATCACGGGAAGGAACCGCGGCCTGTTGGAACCCGGCTGACCGACGCATATAGCTCCTGTCCTGGAGCAGGCGCAGGGAAATCATTCGGCGGTGAAAAGAATCACGGTGGGCTGGCGGAGCGGCAGGTCGTACCGGTCGCGACAAGATGCCGATCGGGCCGCTCGGGATGATTCGCGCGATGTTGCCCGACGGGGAGATCTGCGGGGCCGTCGGGCGTAATACGTTGAGATCGTCATGGATGCAGAGACTGGCGGCGGGAATGCCGTACAACCATATGGTGATGACTTCGTTACCCATCGGGTCGACCAGGCCAAGGATCTGATCGTCACCCAGAGTCGCCTGCGTGGTCTGTTGCGGGCGAGCCGCATGGTTGCCTCGGACCTGAGCCTGCCCGTCGTGCTGACCCGCATCGTGGAAGCCGCATGCGATCTTGTGGACGCCCGTTACGGCGCGCTCGGCGTGATCGCACGCGACCAGAACCTCGAACAGTTCATCCATGTCGGCTTCGACGAGAGCATGGTCCGCCGGATCGGTGACCTGCCGCGGGGCAAGGGCATCCTCGGCCTGCTCATCCGGGAGCCCTACCCGCTGCGGCTCGACGACATCACCACCGACCACCGGGCGGACGGCTTCCCCGCCGGGCATCCGCCCATGCACAGCTTCCTCGGCGTCCCGATCCGGATCGGGACCAAGGTGTTCGGCAACCTCTACCTGACGGACAAACAGAACGCGTCCCGTTTCACCGCCGAGGACGAGGAACTCGTCCAGGCGCTGGCCGCGAGCGCCGGCGTCGCCATCGAGAACGCGCGGCTTTTCGAGGAGGCGCAGCGCCGGCAACGCTGGTTGCAGGCGTCCACCGACATCACCCGGTATCTGCTGGCCGAGGGGCCGAACCCGCTGGAACTCATTGCGCGCCGGACCCAGGAAATCGCCGTCGCCGACTTCTCCGCTGTGCTGCTCCCCCGTGGGTCGGCCGAGGAACTCGTCGTGGAGGTCGCCACCGGCGAATATCCGGACGGGCTGGTCGGCGCGGTCGTTTCCGCCTCGGATCCGCTGGCCGGCCAGAACGGCCCGTCAATGGTGATTCCGCTGATCGCCTCAGGGGAGAGTGTCGGGGCGCTCGTGCTCGGCCGGCGGGCCGAGGGCCGGCTTTTCACCGACGCCGACATCGACATGGCGTCGGGTTTCGCCGGGCACATAGCGCTGGCGCTCGAGCTGGCCCAGGCCCGCGCCGACCGCGACCGCATCGCCCTCCTGGAGGAGCGCGACCGCATCGCCCGCGACCTGCACGACCACGTCATCCAACGGATCTTCGCTACGGCGATCGGGCTGCAGGGCCTGGTCTCGCGCACCGGCGAGGCGCAGCAGGGGGACCGGCTGACCTCCTACATCGACGACCTGGACGAGACCATCGGCCAGATCCGCACGACGATCTTCCAACTGCGCCGCCGCGGGCGCGACAACGTTCCGAGCCTGCGCGGGCAGATCCTCGACATCGTCGACGACGCGACCGTCTCCCTCGGGTTCGCGCCGCACCTGCGCTTCGAAGGCGCGCTGGACTCCAGCGTGTGCAACATCGTCGGCGAGCATCTGGTGGCGGTGCTGCGCGAGGCCCTGTCGAACGTCGCCCGGCACGCGTCGGCAACCCAGGTGTACGTGACCGTCTGGTCCACCGACGGCCAGGTACGGCTGGACGTCATCGACAACGGGGTCGGTGGGGTGAACCCGGAGGGCCGGGACAGCTCCAGCGGGCTGGCCAACATGCGCAGCCGGGCGGAGGAGCTCGGTGGCAGGTTCATCGTGTTCTCCCCCGCCGCCGCCGGTACCCGGCTGTCCTGGTCCGCCCGGACCCGCGCGCTGGACACAGCGAATACAGCGAATACAGCGAATAAGTCGGACACACCGGATGGGCCGGACGGGCCGCATCCCGCCGATGGCCCGTGTCGCCCGAGCGGCACAGGCCGTTCGAGTGACACGGAACCGTCGAGCGGCACGCAGCCGTCGGATGGCGCTCAGCCGCCGTCGGGCGGCTGAGCCGTCGGGCGGCTGAACGCAGAGCAGGTGTCCGCGCTCGTCAGGCGGCTGAGCGCAGGGCGGGCACCCGTGTGCTGCCCGCCAGCTCCACCACCGCGTCCAACTCCTCGAAGCCGACCGTGCGATGGCTGATCAGCAGCACCGTCCGGCCCCGGGTGACGTCCAGGATCGTGCGCATCACCGCGGCCTCGGTCACCGGGTCGAGATGGGCGGTGGGTTCGTCCAGAACGAGCACCGCGGGGTCGGCCAGCAGAGCGCGGGCGAGCAGCAGCCGCTGGCGCTGCCCGCCGGACATCCGCTCCCCGTCCGCGCCGACCCGGGTGGCCAGGCCGTCCGGCAGGCCGGCGACCCAGCCGCCGAGCCCGACCCGCCCGAGGACGTCGGTGAGCTCGGCCTCGGTCGCGTCGGTACGGGCGATCAGCAGGTTCTCCCGCAGCGTCGCGTCGAACACGTGCGCGTCCTGGGTCATGCCGGTGACGCGCCGGTACAGCTCGTCGGTGGCGACGTCGCGCAGATCGACACCGCCGACGAGGACCCGGCCCGCCTGCGGGTCGCGCAGGCGCAGCAGTAGGTCGGCGACGGTGCTCTTGCCCGCGCCGCTGGCGCCGACGAGCGCGACCCGGGCGCCGGCGGGCAGGTGGATGTCGAAGCCGTCGAGCACCGGCGGACCGTCCGGGGCGTACCGCAGCACGACATCGCGCATCCGGACCTCAAGCGGCCCGTCGGGCAGCGGCCTCGGATGGGCCGGCTCGCCCACCAGCGGCTCGCGGTCGAGGACGGCGAACACCCGGGTCGCCGACGCCCGGGCCTCGGCGAGGGCGGCGAACGCGGTGGTGAGCCCCGCCAACGGCTCGAAGGCGGCGACCGTGGTCAGCACGACCACCCCGAGCATCACCCCGGACAGCGCCTGCTGTCCCACCGCCGCCACCCCGACGGCGCTGACCGCCGCGAGGGTCAGGCCCGCGGCGAACATCGCGGCCGCGCTCCCCCACGCCGGTGACCCGCGCCAGGACGCCGCCAGCCGGGCTATCTCGCCGTCCCGGCGGTGTACCCGGGCGAGCCGGGCGGGCGCCGCGCCGAACGCCACGATCTCGTCCAGCCCGTCCAGCACGGCGACGATCTCGACGTCCCGCCGGGCCCGCGCCGCGGCGGTGGCCGTGACCATCTCCTGGGTACGGCGGCCGGTCACCGGCCCGGCCAGCACCGCGGCCACCGCGAGCCCGACCGCCAGGACGCCCCCCGCGGGCGGCGACACGACGGCAACCACGATCACGGCGCCGGCGCAGGCGAGCGCCGCGGACGCGGTGGGGGCCACCCCGCGCAGCAGCGACTCGCCGACCCCGTCCACGTCCGCGGTGAACCTGCGCAGCAGATCCCCGCGGCGGTGGGTCCCGAGGGCGGCGGGGGCCAGCGGCACGAGCCGGGCGAACACCTCCGCGCGCAGCCTGGCCAGGCCGCGCAGGGCCGCGTCATGAGTGACGAGACGTTCGACATAGCGGAAGACCGGCCGGCCGAGCCCGAACGCCCGGACGGCGACGATCGCGACCATCAGGGTCAGCACCGGCGGCTGCTGCGACGCCCGGACGATCAGCCATGCCGATGCGGCGGTCAGCCCGATGCCGCACCCCAGCGCGGCGGCCCCGGCGAGGATGCCGAGGGCGAACCGTCGCCGGGCCGAGACGAACAGCTCCAGTGCCCGCCGGTGGGCGCTGGCCGGCGGAGACTGGGAGCGGGACCGGTGCCGGGACCGGGAGCGCACGCCCGCCAGCGAGACGGAGATGTCTTCCGGTGTGTCTTCCAGCGGTGTGTCTCCCGGCCGCCGGACGGATGCGCTCACCGGTGGGACGGATGTGACGGCCGGCCGGAGAGGCACCGCCGGCGGTGGGACGGGCACAGCCGGGCGGGGAGCGGGCGGAAGCGTCAGGGCGGCCGGAGCCGGCGGGTGCGCCGGGCTGGGCGGCGGCTCCGTGCGGCCAGCCACCGGGTGGTCGCTGTCCAGACCGTCGGTGGCTGTCCAGTCGGCGGTCGGGCCGTCGGCGGCCACCCGGCCCGCCGCGATCGTGACGACCCGGTCGGCGACGTCGGCGAGAGCGGCCGAATGCGCGACGAGCACCACCGTCGCACGGCCCCGCAGCGCCGCGACGGCCGCGGCGACCCGCTCCTCGGCGGCGGCGTCCAGGCTCTCCCCGGGCTCGTCGAGCAGCACCAGCGGCGCGTCCCGCAGGAGCACCCTGGCGAGCCCGACCCGGCGCAGCTCACCCGCGGACAGCTCACCGCCGTCCTCGCCGGCGCGCTGCTCCGCCGGTGGCGCGCCGGCCGCGGCGAGCGCGGCGGCGACCTCGGCGGCCGGCGCGCCGGGACGTCCCAGCCGCGCCTCGTCGGCGACCGTGCCGCCGCAGACGGCGTGCGGCCGCTGCGGCAGCCAGCCGACCCGGGCCTGCCAGCCGGCCGGGTCGACCCCGGCGAGGTCGACGCCGTCCACCAGCACCCGGCCGTGCGCGGGGCGCAGCGCCCCGCGCAGCAGCGCCAGCACGGTGCTCTTGCCCGCGCCACTCGGGCCGACCAGCGCGACGATCTCACCCTGGCGGATGGTCAGGTCGACCCGCCCGGCGCCGCGCAGGTCGACGCCGTCCAGCCGCAGGGTGTCGAACCGGGTGGGGGCCGGGCGCGAGCCCGGCCGCGGCGGCGGCGTGGCGTCGAGCACGTCGAGCGCGGCGGCGGCGGCGGTCAGCCCGGACACGGTCGCGTGGTACTGCGCCCCCACCTGCCGCAGCGGCAGGTACNCCTGCCGCAGCGGCAGGTACACCTCCGGGGCGAGCAGCAGGACCAGCAGCCCGGCGCGCAGGTCGAGCGAGCCCGAGACCAGCCGCAGCCCCACCGACACCGCCACCAGCGCGACCGACAGCGTCGCGAGCAGCTCCAGCACGAACGACGACAGGAACGCCCAGCGCAGCGCCGCCATCGTCTGCTCCCGGTAGGCGTCGGTGATCCGGCGGATCACCGACGCCTGGGGCCGCGCCCGGTTGAAGATCCGCAGTGTCGGCAGGCCCTCGACGACGTCGAGGAAGTGCCCGGACAGCCGGCTGAGCACCGCCAGCTGCCGGTCGGTGCGGTTGCGGGTGGCCAGCCCCACCAACACCATGAAGATCGGTACCAGCGGCAGCACCACGGCCAGGACCGCCGCCGAGGCGAGATCCGCGCCGGCGATCCGGGCCAGCACGAACAGCGGGACGACCGCGACCATGACCAGCGCCGGCAGGAAACGGGTCAGGTAGGCGTCCATGCCGTCCAGGCCGGCGCCCGCGGTGACCGCGAGCGCCCCCGCTCCCCCGTCACGATCACGATGGTCGCCGCCGGTACCGGCGGCACCTCCGGTGACCGTCCGCTCGACGACCGCGCCGAGCATGGCCTGGCGCAGCCCGGCCGACACCGCCGGGCAGGTGCGCTCGGCGGTGCGCTCGGACAGCCAGACCACCACTGCCCGGGCGGCGGCGACCATGACGAGCAGCGCGACGGCGCCCCCCGTCCCGGTGAGCGCGCCGACCGCCACCCGCTGGCCGGTCACCACGACGTCGGTCAGCAGGGTCCCCTGGACGATCACCAGGGCGGCCGAGGCGACCGCGAGCGCCCCCAGCCGCAGCAGGTAGCCGCGCAGGGCCGGGGTGACCCGCAGCAGCCGCGGATCAACCGGCTTCATCAGATCCAACCAGCCGTCGTCGGAACACCCAGTACGACCACGCCTGGTAACCGAGGACAACCGGAGTGAACAGCACCGCCACCCACGTCATGATCGTTAGCGTGTAGTGCCCGGAGGCGGCGTCGCTGATGGTCAGGCTGTTCTCCGGCGCGCCGAGCGCCGGCAGCGCGTTCGGGTAGAGCGCGACGAACCAGCTCGCCACCATCAGCGCGATGGCGCCGGCCGTGCCGGCGAACGCCCAGCCGTCCCGCTCGTTGGACCAGGCCGCCGCCGCGCCGCCGAGCGCGGCCAGCGCCAGCGCCGACACCGCGGCCACGAGCACCCCACCGCGCAGCGCGACCGTCCACCCGGCCAGCCCGGCCAGGGCGGCCAGCGCGGGCGGGATCAGAGCCCGGGTGACCTGGCGGGACCGGGCCCGGATCTCACCCCGGGTCTTCAGCGACAGGAACACCGCCCCGTGCAGGACGCACAGCAGCGCCGTGGTCACCCCGCCCAGCAGGGCGTACGGGTTCAGCAGGTCGAAGAACCCGCTGGTCACCTGATGGTCGGGGGTCATCTCCAGGCCACGGACCATGTTGGTGCAGGCAACCCCGAACAGCAGCGCCGGCAGCGCCCCGCCGACCACGATCCCGCGGTCGCACCAGGCCCGCCCGGCCGCCGTGGTGGCCTTCCCCCGATATTCCAGGGAAACCCCGCGGACAATCAGCGAGACCAGGATGAGGAAAAGCGCCAGGTACGCTCCGCTGAACAGACTCGCGTACCATTCCGGAAAAGCGGCGAACATCGCACCGCCGGCGGTGAGCAGCCACACCTCGTTCGCGTCCCAGACCGGGCCGATGGTACCGAGCACCGCCCGGCGGTCGGTCTCGTTGTTACGGCCGATCACCGGTAGCAGGGCCGCGACACCGAAGTCGAAGCCCTCCAGGACGAAGAAGCCGACCCACAGGACGGCGACGAGCACGAACCAGAACTCCTCAAGCATCGCCCTACTCCTGATCCCGGGATGTCAGTAGGCCAGTGACGGCAACGCCTCGCCGGGCCGCGCTTCGCCGTCGATGGTCACGGTCGGGCTCAGCTCCGGGATCTCGTGCGTGCCGTGCCGCAGGAACAGGCGCAGCGCGACCGCGGCAAGCGCGCCGTAGAGGACGGTGAAGCCGGCCAGTGTCAGGACCACCGCGGTGGTGGAGACGTTCGGGGAGACCGCGTCGGAGGTGCGCAGCAGGCCGAACACCGACCACGGCTGGCGCCCCATCTCGGTGAAGATCCAGCCGGCGGTGTTCGCCGCGTACGGCAGCACGGTGGCGCCCACGAACGCCAGCAGCACATGGCGTCCGCCGGGCAGCCCGCCGCGGCGCATCCGCCACAGGCCGAAGGCCGCCAGGGCGAAGTAGACCCCACCCAGCGCCATCATGATCCGGAAACTCCAGAACGTGACGCCCATGACCGGCGTGTAGTCGCCGGGGCCGTACTTGGCGACCGCGGCGGCCTGCAGGTCGTTGACCCCCTCCACCTCCGCGGTGAAGGAGTTCGTGGCCATGAACGACAGCATGTAGGGGATCTTGATGTCGACCTTGTTCTCGCCGTGGGAGACGTCCCCGTAGGCGAACAGGGACCAGCCCGCGCTCTTCTCGGTGTCCCACAGCGCCTCGGCGGAGGCCATCTTCATCGGCTGCTGCCTGGTCATGACCTGGCCCTGGAAGTGCCCGGACAGCAGCACCCCCACCGACGCCACGGCACACACCACCAGGCCCAGCCGCACGGCCCGGCGGTGCAGGTCGACCTGCTGCCCCCTGCGCAGGTGCCAACAGGACAGCCCGACCAGCACCGCGCCCGCGGTGAGCAGCGAGGCGGACAGCACGTGCGGGAAGGTGACGATCTGCGTCGGGTTCGTCAGCGCCTTCCAGATCGAGGTGAGCTCGGCCCGACCGGTCTCCGGGTTGATCCGGTAGCCGACCGGGTGCTGCATCCACGAGTTCGCGGCCAGGATGAAGTAGGCGCTGATCACGGTGCCGAGCGAGGCCAGCCAGATGGTGGCCAGGTGGACGCGCTTGGGCAGCCGGTCCCAGCCGAAGATCCACAGGCCGAGGAAGGTCGACTCCAGGAAGAACGCGATCAGCGCCTCCATCGCCAGCGGCGGGCCGAAAACGTCCCCGACAAAGCGCGAGTAATCCGACCAGTTCATTCCGAACTGGAATTCCTGAACTATTCCTGTGACCACTCCCATGGCAAAGTTGATGAGCATCAGCTTGCCCCAGAAACGGGTCAGGCGGAGCCATTCGACACTGCCGGTCCGGACCCATGCGGTCTGCATGCCGGCGACCAGCAGCGAAAGCCCGATCGTCAGTGGGACGAACAGGAAGTGGTAGACGGTGGTGATCGCGAACTGCCAACGGGCAATCGTGTCCTGACTCATCTGTGTTCCTGGTTCATCGGTGTTCCTTTCAGCGACCGGGGAACTCCGGCTGCCGGCGGCGCGAACATGTGACCGTGCCGCCGGCAGCCCGGGAAGGCTGGGCAGGGCGGGCCGAGGGCCACGCGAAAAATGATCGCGTGGCCCTCGGCCCGGGCCGTGTCCAACGGACAGCCGTGTCTAACGGACAACGGCGACCGCGCACGGAGCGTGTGTGACGACCTGGTGGCCGACCGACCCGAGCAGCAGCCCGCCGAACCCGCCACGGCCACGGGCACCGACCACCAGCAGCTGGGCCGACTGGGCAGCCATGATCAGACCGTGCGCCGCCGAGCCGGCCACCAGCACGGCTTCGACGGCGATATCGGGGGCGGCCGCATCGGTACGGCCCGCCAGCCCCCGCTCGAGGGCCGTGTCGAGGGTGAGACGGGCGGCTTTTTCCAACACCGCATCGTCGAACGCGGGCAGGTCGAACGCGGCCAGGTCGAACGCGGGCAGGCAGGCGGGGTCCAGCGGCGGCTCCGGCAGCCAGCAGTGCGCGACCCGCAGCGGGACCCGACGCAGCCCCGCCTGGACCGCCGCCCACCGCAACGCGGCCAGCGAGCCCTCCGAGCCGTCGACACCGACCAGGACCGGACGGTCGTCCGGCCGTGGCGGCGCCGGCCCACGCACGACGACCACAGGAACAGCTGCTTCCTGCGCGCACCGCGCGGTGACCGAACCGACGAACATCCGACGCATCCGGGCAAGCCCCCGGGCACCGACGACGAGCATCAACGCGTCCCGGGACTCCTCCACGAGGGCGTCCGACGGCGAGTCGTAGACGGTGCGTTCGACGACGTCGACCGCGAGGCCGTCGAGGCGCGCCCGCCGGACCGCGTCGTGCAGCACCTGCGATGCCGCACGCTCCAGATCATCGACCCCGACCGACGGCGAGATGTCGTCGACCACCCGGGGACGCCCGCCCGGACCCCAGGCGAGCACCGCCCGTATCCGCCTGCCGGTCAGCCCGGCATGGGCGCAGGCCCAGCGCAGGGCCGACTCCGCGTCAGCGGAGGCGTCGATCCCCACCACGATGTCGGATGTCGTCTCCACACCGTTCACGCTCGCAGCGCCCGGCGACGCGAACGAGAGCGATTCGGGTAGACCACGGGACCGAAGGTCCCGTGCGTCCGGGCCGGCCTGCCGAGCCGGACCGCAGGCCCCGCCAGGCCGTGCGGCCGACCGGCAAACCCGGCAAACACGGCGGACGTGACGACAAGCCGGCCGGCAGGCTTGCTGACAGGCTCGCCAGCAGGCCTGAGCGGGCTTGGCAGCAGGCTTGCTGAGGGGCTTGGGGCGGGCTAGCCGGCGAGCTTGGTGGCGAAGACCGCGGCCTGGGTTCTGCTGGTCAGGCCGAGCTTCTCCAGGATGGACGAGACGTTGTTCTTGACCGTCTTCTCGGCCAGATGGATTCTGCTGGCGATCTGACGGTTGGTCAGCCCCTCGGCGATGAGGCCGAGGATCTGCCGCTCCCGCTCGCTCAGCGTGGACAGCAGACGGTCCTCCGGCGCCCCGTCACGCAGCCGGGTCAGCACCCGCTGGGTGACAGCGGGATCGAGCATGGACTGGCCGGACGCGACCGTGCGGACAGCGCCGATGAGATCATTGCCTCTGATCTGCTTGAGTACGTAACCGGCCGCGCCCGCCATGATGGCGGCGAACAGGGCCTCGTCGTCGTCGTGGGATGTCAGGATCAGGCAGGGCACCTCCGGTGTGCCGGAACGAATGTCGCGGCACACGTCGATGCCGCTGCCGTCGGGCAGACGGGCGTCGAGGATGGCGACGTCTGGACGTAGCGCCGGGATGCGCCGCAGGGCCTCGGCCGCGAGACCGGCCTCCCCCACGACCTTGATGTCGCCCTGGCTTTCCAGCAGCTCGCGCATCCCGCGCCGGACGATCTCGTGATCATCGAGAACGAAAACGCGGACAGGCTCCACCGAACCGACGATACGCGCGGCGACGTCCTGACGACCATGGAACGAGGGCATCAGGACATGACCGATCCAAGGGCATACCGTCGTAGCGGTGACTAGCACCGACACCCTGCTCAGGGACCTTGCCCGCGGGATCGTCGAGGCGGCCGGCCTGGCTCCGTCGATCCACAACACCCAGCCGTGGCGCTGGCAGGCGGCGGACCGTGATCTTTATCTCTTTGCCGACACCTCCCGCCAGCTGCGTGTCGCCGACCCGGACGGCCGGCAGCTTCTGCTCAGTTGCGGCGCGGCCCTGCTGCACGCCCGCCTCGCCGTCCACGCCGCCGGGCTCGTCCCCGATGTGACGCTCTTCCCGGCCGGGGACGACGACCTTGGCTCCGGGCCGCTGGCCCTGATCCGGATCACCGGCAGCGCGCCGGCCGACCCGCGGGACGAGGCGCTGCTGGCGGCAGCGCACCATCGGCGCACCGACCGCAGGCCCTTCGCCTCCCGCCCGCTGGAACCGGAGCACCTGCGGGCGCTGCGGCTGGCCGCCGAGGCGGAGGACGCCTGGCTGGTGTCCGTGGACGACACCGACCTGCGTATCGACACCAGCGTGCTGATCTCCCGCGCGGACTGGCTGGAGAACCACGACCCGGCCTACCGGGCGGAGCTGGAGTCGTGGAGCCGGACGGCCCCGGAGGCGAGGGACGGTATCCCCCGGAACGTGGTGATCGGCTCGGATCAGCCGCGGCAGTCCGAGTTCGCCGTCCGTGACTTCAACGTGGTCGGCGAGCCCGGCCTGCATCTGGAACAGACCGGGGTGGAGCGTCCCGTCGTGCTGCTGGTCGGCACCGACGCCGACGCCCCGGCCGACCGGCTGCGCGCCGGCCAGGCCATGGAACGGGTACTGCTGACCGCGACCGCGGACGGCATCGCGACGTCACCGCTGGGCCAGGCCGTCGACCTCGAGGTGACCCGGGAGCTCCTGCGGCATTCGGTCGGCGGCCTGGGACACATCCAGATGATCATCAGGGCCGGCTATCCGCTGCCCGGCGCCGAACCGTTGAAGGCGACCCCCCGCAGGCCGGTCGACGACATCCTGCGGTTCGCCTGAGCCGCGCGCAGCCGTCCGGACGCGTCCAGCCGCGCGCACCGGTCGGAGGTGCGCGGGGCCAGCAAGTGGGCCAGAGAGGGAGAAGGTGCCGGCCGTGCAGGTCGCCTCTCGGCGCACGGTCGCTCGCAGCGACAAAGGGTTGAGCCCGGGGGCCATGTCACGGCCGGCAGACATACCTTACCGGCCCGGCGGTGTTTCCGACGGCGTACGGGAAGATCCTCACGAGCCCGGGGAGTTACCTCCCGTGTGGCCCTCTCCCGCTCCCTGCCCCTGTCCGTCCTCGACGTGGTGCCGGTGGTGTCCGGTTCGACACCGGCCCAGGCTGTGCGCAACACCCTCGATCTCGCCCGCCGGGCCGAAGAGCTCAACTACCACCGGTACTGGCTGGCCGAGCACCACGGCATGCCCGGTATCGCCAGCTCGGCGACGTCCATTCTGATCGGGCAGGTCGGCGCGGCCACCACGAGCATCCGGGTCGGCTCGGGCGGGATCATGCTGCCCAACCACGCACCGCTGATCATCGCCGAGCAGTTCGGGACGCTCGGGGCGCTGTTCCCGGGCCGGGTGGACCTCGGTATCGGACGGGCGCCGGGTACCGACTCCGCGACCGCGCAGGCGTTGCGGCGCTCGAGCGGGCCGGTGTCCGCCGACGACTTCCCCGCGCAGCTCGCCGAGCTCGTCGCCTTCCTCGGCAACTCCTTCCCCGCCAGCCATCCTCTACGGACGGTGACCGCCGTCCCACACGGCGAGACACCGCCGGTGTGGCTGCTCGGCTCCAGCGGGTACAGCGCGCAGCTCGCCGGCTACCTCGGCCTTCCGTTCGCCTTCGCGCACCACTTCAGCGCGGTGAACACCCTGCCGGCGCTGGCGCTGTACCGCTCGGCGTTCCGGCCGGCCCCGGGGCGGGAGCGGCCCTACGCCATGGTCGCCGTCGCCGTCATCTGCGCGGACACCGACGAGACCGCGCAGTGGCTCGCCGGGCCGACCCGGCTGACGATGCTGCGGCTGCGCCAGGGCCGCCCGGACGTCTTCCCCACGCCCGAACAGGCCGCGGCGTACTCCTGGACGCCCGCCGAACGGGCCGCCGCCGACGGCGCGGCCTCCTCCCACATCGTGGGATCGCCGGACACGGTTCGCGCCAGCCTGGACGCCCTGATCGACGCGACGGAGGCAGACGAGATCATGATTGTGACGAACGTCCACCCGCACGACGCGCGGATCCGCTCCTACGAGCTGATCGCCGAGTTCGCCGGCCTGCCCGACCTGCCCGCCCCGCGCGAGCCCCTGTCCGCGTGACCCTGCCGTCTTTCAGGACGTCAGGCCCCGGCCCCGCAGGACGCCAGGCCCCGGCCCGTAGGGCTCCAGGGCCCACCTGAAGGACGTCGGAGCCCGGCTTCAGGGCGTCAGACCCGCGGCGCTGACGTAAGCGAGGCTGAACTGGGAGTCGGCGCGGCTGCCGTCGGGGTCGAAGCAGACGACCTTCGTCCGCACGTCCCCGACCGCCCCGGTCGGTGGTGACGTCCATTCCGCGATCGCGCAGCGGCGGGTCGGCTCGCCGTACGGCGTGACCTGGACGTGGTCCGGCGCCCGGCCGACGCCGGGATAGGCGATCTCGTAGACCCCGGTCTCGACGTGACGGATCGTGTTCGTCCGCTTCGCGCTGTTGGCGGAGTAGCGGGGCCACACGTCGACGGTCTGCCCCAGCGGCGGCTGCAGGATCCGCCCGGTCCCGGCCTCCTCCAGCCCGGTGAAGGAATGCCCGAACGCCGCGTTCTCCACCGGGATCACCGTGTGCTGGTTGCCGTACACGACGACGAACGGCGAGTCCGTCCACGTCTGCCCGTTCGCGCACCCGACGAAGATGGTCTGGCGGTCCTCGTGCACCTCCCGGCCGAGCGCGCTGCATCCCACCGTCGTGGAACCGACCGAGTTGACCTGGAGGTTGTTGCCGGTGCGGGCGTAGAGCCTGCCGATCAGGTCGATCGAGTAGTGGCCGATGCCACGCCAGTTGATCTCGATGGTGCCGGGGCCGGCGAGACTGTAGCTGTTGTCCGGACGGACCTGCTGCTGGCTTGGCGCGTCGTCCCGGAAATAGGCGTACGGCTCGCTGGGTGTCGGGCGATGGGACGCCGGCGCGAACGTGAACAGCGCGGTGAACCGGGAGTCGACATAGACCCCGGTGAGCGACCGGCAGGCCAGGGTGACCTGCTCGTCCGGGCCGGACGGCGCCCAGTCCTCGGCATGGCAGTGCACCGGCGCGTCACCGACCGCGGTCACCACCGCCGCGCCCCGCCCGCCGGGCACCCCGATACCCGGGAAGATCGCGCTGTAACGACCCGTCCCACGGCGGATCACCGTCGCCTTCGCCTGCCTGGTGTCCGCGGCCGACTGCCAGCTACCGGCCTGGACCTCGGCCGCGGGCGTCCACGGGGCGCCGATGGTGGGAGCGGCCTCGTCCGAGCGCAGAAAACCCCACACCGGCGTGGTGGGGTCCGCGGTAGGCACGGACGCGGGCCGGCTGCTGGCGGAACCACCCGGTGAATCCGAACTGCCGCAGCCCACCGCTACCATTGAGGCAACGGCCATCACGGCAACCAACACACGGACGGTCAGCGGAAACAATCGTCGCGGCTGCGGCATACGGGCAGCATGCCATGCCCCCTGAAAGGGGAAAGCCGGGAGTCAGTGATACGACCGGCGGAGTAGTTTTAGATGGGCCGGCCGGGGACGACCACGGCTTTCACCGGATACCCGCGGGCATCTGAGGAAGCCGGTCCGGATGCCGGCGCCGCCGACTGCTGTGAACGAGCCGTGAACGAAACGCCCCGGGCACGCCCCGGGATACAACCCGCTGTGGGGGTGGATCAGACGATGGCGCCGCCGGACGCGGCCACGGACGTACAGACCACCGCGCTGGGCCCGGACGATCCCGTCCAGCTCGGCTCCTACACCCTGCTGGGCAAGCTCGGTGAGGGCGGGATGGGGACCGTCTACCTCGGGCGCTCCGAGACCGGTCGGCTGGTGGCCATCAAGGTGATTCGCGCGGACGTGGCCGGTGACGCCGAGTTCCGGTCCCGGTTCCGGCTGGAGGCCGAGACGGCCCGCCGGGTCGCCCGGGTGTGCACCGCCGAGGTGCTCGACGCCGCGCCCGACGCCGCGCGGCCCTACCTGGTCACCGAGTTCATCGAGGGCAGGACGCTGGCGAGGTTCGTCACCGAGAGCGGCCCGCTGTCGGCGGCGAACCTCGAGCAGCTCGCGGTCGGCGTGGCCGCGGCCCTGACCGCGATCCACAGCGCCGGCATCGTGCACCGCGACCTCAAGCCGTCCAACGTGGTGCTCTCCCCCTTCGGGCCGCGCGTGATCGACTTCGGGATCGCGCGGGCGCTGGACTCGGCGAGCAACCTCACCGGCAACCTCCAGCAGCTCGGCACCCCCGCGTTCATGGCGCCCGAGCAGATCCAGGGCGAGACGATCACCCCGGCCGTCGACATCTTCTCCTGGGGTGGGCTGGTCACCTTCGCCGCAACCGGCCGTTACCCCTTCGGCGACGCGTCCGCGCAGGTCCTGCTCTACCGCGCGGTCAACGAGGCGCCCCGCCTGGACGGGCTGGACCCGCCGCTGCGCGAGATCGTCGCGGACGCGATGGCCAAGTCCCCCTCGGCTCGGCCGACCGCCCAGCAGCTCATGCTGCGCCTGCTCGGCGAACCGTCGTCGTCGGTGGCGGAGATCGACCCCGAGGCGACGGTCATCCAGGTGCTGGACGGCTGGAAGTTACCCACCTCCGACGGCACCGGCGGCGCTGGCACCGGCGATGCCGGTGGCGACGGCACCACGGTGCCCGCCGGCCAGGAGCCGCGACCGGCGGCCACCGTGCGCGGCAGCGGCCCGGCACCACGCAGCGCCCGGCGGATGGCGCTGGTGGCCGCCGGTGCCGCCGTCGCGGTGCTGGCGGCGCTCGGCGGGGTGCTGGCTCTGGCCTCCGGCGGCTCGGGAGCGGACGGTGAAGGGGTGAAGGTCGTCGACATCCTGCCGAAGTCCGACGTCGGCCTCGACGACGACACCCTGGTCTACTCCAGCGAGCAGGAGGGCAGGCGGGCGATCTACAGCCTGCGGGTCGGCCCGGACGGCCGGCCGGGGCAGCCCCAGCGGCTGACCGTCGACGACACGAAGCCGGCCGCGCTCCCGGTGATCGTCGGGCCGCAGCGCAAGACCGTCCTCTACACGGTGATCGACTCCTCCCCCAGCCTGGTCGCGATCGCCGCGGACGGCAGCGGCGCGCCGATGCCGCTGTTCACCTCCGGGCCGGCGGCGGATCTCGTGATCGCGCCGGACGCCCGGGCGTCGGTCGACCCGACCGGGAGGTTCGTCGTCATCAGGGCCGTACGCGGCCCGAACGACGGCCTGACCGGGCTCTACGTCGCCGCCGTCGACGGCTCCAGCGTCCGCCGGCTGAACGTGCCGGCCAGCGCCACCGACCCGTCCTGGTCACCGACGGGCGACCGGATCGTGTTCTTCGTCGGCTCGGGCGGCGTCGACGGCGGCGCGCTGTTCACCATCGACGCCGACCCGGCCGCCGCCGGCGCGAAGCCCGTCCAGCTCACCCCGGGCACGGAGGGTTTCGACGCGGATCCGACCTGGTCACCGGACGGTAAGAAGGTCGCCTTCCGTCGCGCTTTCGACCCGAATCTGGCCGAGACGGACGTCTTCGTCATGGACGCGAGCCCGGGCGCCACCCCGCTGCGGCTGACCGAGGCCCCCGGCCGGGACCAGGACCCCACGTTCGTGGCCGGGGACGGCAAACTGATCGCCTTCACCAGCCAGCGTGACGGCCCCACCAACCGCGAGATCTATGTGACGAGCGCGACCGCCCCTGACGACGCCAACGCCCGCAAGCTGACCTCGTTCCCAGGGGACGACGCGACCCCGCGCTGGACCTCCGGCTGATCTCCCGGCGCCGGGACGGAAGCATCTCGGCGGCGCGGGTACGGTCCGGGCCGGCCGCTTCGGCCCGGACCGGCCGCACCCGTCCGGACGCGGACGGCACAAAGGGCCACCCACCCGGCGCCCGGGTGGCACGTGAGCTCGGCTCGGCCGGCACGAGCTCACGTCCTTCGGCCTGCCTGCCGCGTGGAGCGGATCCGGCCCGTACACAGCACGAGGTCCGAGCAGCTCCGGCCTGGAAGCTGCCCGGACCTCGGTCAGGACGGTGACGGGCGGACGGTCAGGACGACGACGGCTTGCGCTTGGCGGTCTTCGGGTCCATCCGGCGGATCAGGATGGCGGTGACGATGACACAGATCACGCCGATCGCCACGCCCCCGGCGATGTCGATGGCATACGCCTGCGCGGTGTGGTCGAAGAACGGGTCGTCGACGACCTTGCTGTTGATCAGCTTGCCGTCGGGACGCAGCTCACCGGCCAGGCTGATCCGGTTGAGGTCACCGACCGAGGACAGCGCCGCGTAGCCCCAGCGGGCCGGCGCGATCAGGCTGACCTGCTCCAGACCGGGCTTGCTGTGCACCGGCAGGATGCCGCCGCTGAACACCAGCTGCGCCATGGTGAGCAGGACGAGCAGCGGCATGGTCTTGTCCGCGTTGTCGACCAGGGCGGAGATGAGCAGCCCGAGCATGGCCGACGACAGCGACACCACGATCACCGCGATCAGGCACTCGACCAGGGGGTTGCCCAGCACGACCGCTTCGTCGGGCTCCCGGCCGAGCAGGCCGATCAGGGTGAACGGGATCGCCTGCAGCGTCGTGATCAGGGTCAGTACGAGGATCTTCGAGCCGATGTAGGCGGTCCGGGACAGCCCGATCGCCCGTTCCCGCCGGTAGATGGCCCGTTCCTTGACGATCTCCCGGACGGAGTTCGCCATGCCCATGAAACAGGCGCACAACACCATCACCAGCAGGATCGTGCCGGCGTCCGAGTTCGGTGAGCCGTCCTCGGGCAGGCCGAACCCGCCGGGGATGGCCCGTGGGATGAGCCCGAGCAGGAACGGGAAGGCGATGATCAGCCGGAGGTAGGATCTGTCGGACGCGACAACGGAGAGTGTGCGCCGACTTAACGTGACGAGCTGGGAGAGCACCGACTGCTGGCGGATGCTCGGCAGGTCCTCCGGTGCCGGGCGGGCCGACGGTGCGGTGACCGACGCGGGGACGTAGTAGCGCGACTGGCGGAACCGGGCCGCCGACTCCGCGCCGGGGGTGGCCTCCAGCATCAGGAAGACATCCGGGTAGTCCCTCTTGTTGAAGAAGGACAGGGCGTCGCGCGGCGGGCCGAAATAGGCGACGTACCCGCCGGGAGCCAGCACCAGGACGTAGTCGCAGAGATCCAGCTGGGCGACGCTGTGGGTGACCACGACGACCGTGCGCCCGTCGTCGGCCAGCTTGCGCAGCGACTCCATGACGTTCTTGTCCATGCCCGGGTCGAGGCCGGAGGTGGGCTCGTCCAGGTAGAGCAGGGTGGGCTTGGTCAGCAGTTCCAGGGCGACGCTGGTGCGCTTGCGCTGGCCGCCGGAGAGCCTGGCCACCTGGGTGTCGGCGTGCTGGGTCAGGCCGAGCTCGGCGAGGACCTCGTCCACCCGGGCGCCGCGCTCCTGCTTGGTGGTGTCCGGCGGGAAGCGCAGCTCGGCGCCGTACTCCAGGGCACGGCGGACGCTGAGCGTGGTGTGGAGCAGGTCCTCCTGGGGGACGTAACCGATGCGGCGGCGCAGCTCGTCGTACTCGGAGTACATGTCCCGCCCGGCGTAACGCACGGCGCCCTTGTCCGCGGGGCGGAAACCGGTGAGGGCGTTGAGCAGGGTGGACTTGCCCGCGCCTACTGGGCCCGACCACCGCCAGCAGCGCCCGGCCGGGCAGCCGGAAGGTCATGTCGTGCATGAGCTGCTTCTGGCCGGCCCACACGTTCAGGCCGTCGGCCTCGAAGCTGACGTCCCCGGAGTCGATGTACTCGACCAGCTCGTTCTCGACAAGCTGGAAGACATGATGGCCGACAGCGATGACCGCGCCCTCCGGCACCGGCTCGCGGATGATGCGCTTGCCGTTGACGAACGTCCCGTTGGCCGACTCGAGGTCGGCGATCTCCACGTTCCCGTCCGGGCCCAGGTAGATCTCGGCGTGCCGCCGGGAGGCCAGCAGGTCGCCCACGACGATGTCGTTGTCCCGGGAACGGCCGATGGACATCCGGCCCGGGCGCAGCCGGTAGGAGGTCTGCCGCTCGTGCTCACGCTCAAGATCGTGACTGCTCGTCTCGGCCTGGTTGCCCGACGGCTGCCGGGGCAGCTGCGGGCCGGGCTCGTAGCTGGCGGAGTCACGCAGCATCGTCGGCATCTCGAAGTGCGGGTCCTGGTAACGCGGGGGGGCGGCGTAGCCGACGGGAGCCTCCAGCAGGACGACGACCTCCGGCCCGGTCGGGGTACCGAGCCGGAACCGGACCTCGCCGTTGACGTCGACGCTCTGTACCCGCTGACCGTCGAGCCAGGTTCCGTTCGAGCTGATGTCCCGGACAGCCCAGCCCGCGCCGACCGGCTCGATCAGCAGGTGCCGGCGGGAGACCCGGCTGTCCGGCATCACGAAATCGGCCGTGCGCGCGCGGCCGACAACGAACGGCTGACCGGCAGGCACGGTGGCCACGTTGGCACCGCTGACGACTCTCAGGGTCGTCTGCACGTGTTTCCCCCTTCGGCGACCCAGGAACGGTGACCTCCGGCAGCACGCGAAAGGCGTGTTCGCGTCGCCATCGGCTCTCTGGGGCGGGACACAGGCCGGATGTCCCGCCGGACTGACTTCGACATGAATCTTCCGATCTTGCTGGTCGTCGGATCGTAGCGCCGCCCACCTACCTCGATCGACGATGGGTGTGCCAATCACCACGGACTGGACGCAGAGGAGCAGACTGCGTGTGGCCAGTCATGTCCGTAGACGGCCGGCTGCCGGTGTGACGATATCCAGTACCGGCCGAGGATGACGCGCGGGCTATCCCACGTCCGTCAACTGTCGTCGATTCGACGTCGCGACAGAGGATCAAAGAAAAAGATCTTTCTTTTCGCGTGCCACCAGCGGGTCACATACTCTTAGCTACCGAGAGTAGGTGGATGGCGACCAAAATCCGTGACCGAACGTACAGCGAAGGATCACGACGAGCCAGCGCAGCCGGCGGCCGACAGCGGATCCGGCAGCCGGGCACGGACATCGGCCACCAGATTCTTCCAGCTTCCGGCCGCCTTCAGCTGTGCCGGTCCGACGGACCCGGCCCCGGGCCGGCCGCCGCGCGGGACGCTACCAGGCCGGCGGCGGGTTACGCCATGATCCGCCACGGCGAATACCATCCGTTATGAGGACTCGGTCCGCTACGCGGGCGACATCCGTTATGAAAATGCCGTCCGTTATGACGCTGATGTGGGTTCCGCGGGAAGGACCACGTTTGTCGCCGTCGCGGTGACCGAGATACCGTTCTTGCCGGTGGCAGCCTTCTCGATCTGCAGGTTGAACGGCAGGTTGCTGATCGGCAGCGGGATCCCCGGCAGCGCGACACCCGGCAGCCGGAAACCGAGGATCTCGGTGGGTATCAGGGTCAGCGTGTTGTCCTGGACCCCGAAACGGGTCGTCCCGCTCAGCTCCTGGGTACCGAGGAGCCCGGTGTCGATCTCGCCGGATATGCGCACCTCCCGGCCGTCGTCGACCGGGGTGATCTTCACGTTCTGCGTTGCCAGATAGGCATTGAGATCATCATAGGTGATCTGCACGTCCGCGGTCACCTTGTCGACCGGCACGTCCTTGACCTGGTCACGAATGGCGTCCCAGAACGGCACGTGGACGCCCTGCAGCCTGGCCTTCACCTCGGTGATCCGCGGGCCGGGCGTGGGAATGTCGGTGACCGTCGCCCGCAGGTCGTCGTACTTGCCGAAGAGGACCTGGGTGAGGAAGGGGAAGCCGCCGATCGAGACGTCGGTGACCCTGGCCGGTCTGACCCCGGGGTCGGTGCTGCTCTGCGCCACGGACGCCTCCGCCTTCGCCTTCATCTGGCTCTCGGCGATCGGCACCGCCGCGCGGTCGGCCACGACCAGCAGGATGATCAACACGACCAGCGTGACGATCGGCCATCTCCGCCGCCGGCGACGGGCTACCGGGCCCGGCGTCACATCGGTGGGCGCGAGCGGGGGCTGGCCTCCATACGGTGGACCTCCATACTGCGCCCCCGTGTACGGCGGGCTCCCATACGGCGAGCCCTCGGGCGGCGGGAACGCGCTGGTCGGCGGTATCGGTGCGGCTGACTGTGCCGGTGCCGCCGACGGGCCCGGCTGCGCCGGCGAACCGGGTGGCGCGCCCGGCCCGGACCACCCGGGCTGGGGAGCCGGACGGAACGAGTCGGCGGGCGGCGGCGGATCGACCGGGCCGACGCGGGCCCGCTGCGTCTGGGCACCGGCAGCGGCGGCGGACGGTGGGAGGCGCCGGGTCGATTCCTCGGGGTCGCTACCCACGTCCGGGTCGTTGTCGTGTCCAGTGCTCACGGTCAGGATGGTCGCATGGATGGCGGATCCTGGCACGACATGGGTCAGATCATCCGGGGAAATGCCCGTCCCCGAACAGGTGCGGCGCCCGCTCGGTGACGCTGGGCGGGCCCAGCCGGAAGACCGATCCGCGGGCAGCGGTGTAGGCGTTCCAGAAGTGCTCGGCCACCGCGTCCGCGGAGAGCCGGCCGTCGGGGGCCACCCGGGCGTCGAGCACCACGGTCCGCAGCCGGATACCGCGGGTACGCAGCACCGGCGCCAACGACGTCCCGAGCGCGAGCAGCCCGGCCTTGCCGATCGCGAGGGCGAACCGGCCGGCGGCCGGCTCGGTTCTCGGCCCGGCCGCGGTCAGCAGCACACACGCTCCGGGACGCTCGGCCAGCAGCGCCACCGCGGCCTGGACGACGGTCAGCGCCCCGGTGACGTTGACCGCGAGGGTCTGGTTGACCGTGTCCGCCGACACCGACAGCGCGGTGCCCCGGATGCTCAGCTTGGCGTTGTAGACCACGGCGGTCAGGCCACCGAGCTCGTCGGCGAGCTTGTCCAGCGCCGTGGCCACCGCCCCCGGCGCGGTGACGTCCGCGACCTCACCACTGACGGTGATCTGATCCCGGGCGAGGTCGGCCGTCACCCGGTGGACCGTGTCGGCCGACCGGGCGATCACCCCGAGCCCGAAGCCCTCCCGGGCGAACCGGCGCAGAAGTTGGACGCCGAACGCCTGCCCCGGCCCGACAACGACAAGCGCCCGCTCCCGGCGCGGGTCGGCGCGCTCCTGCTGCATGCGCCCATAGTGGCCCAGCGGGCCGTGAGCTCATAACGGCCCAGCGGGCCGCATGTCCGTAGCGGTGCCTGCGGCGGCCCGGAGGGCTTGCGGTCGGCAGCGGCCCAGGGGCCGCAGGCCACCGGGGCCGGACCGGTGATGATCCCGCCCTCGGGTCGGCAGCGGCCCAGGGGCCGCGTACCGGGTCCGTGGCGACCCCGCCGGGCCGGCCGCTCAGGTGGCCCGGGGGACGAGGACGCCAGGGTTGAGGATGCCGTCCGGGTCGAGGGTGTGCTTCACCGCGCGCAGCACCGCCACCCCGAGATCACCGATCTCCGCGGTGAGCCAGGGCTGGTGGTCGACGCCGACGGCGTGATGGTGGGTGATCGTCCCGCCGGTCTCGACGATCGCGCGCGAGGCGGCGGCCTTCACCCTGCGCCACCGTGCCACCGGGTCGTCACGGCCTGGGCACACGACGGTGAAGTACAGCGAGGCACCGGTCGGGTAGACGTGTGAGACATGGCACATGATCAGGCCGGGCGCTCCCCCGGCGGCGGCCTCGCCCGCCCCCGCGCCGGCCGGTCCGGCAGCTGCCTCGCCAGCCGGCCCGGCGGTCGCCCCCGCGGGCGGGCCGGCGGCCTGTCGCACCGCCTGGTCCGCAGCCTGGCCCACGGCTTGTTCCGCGGTCAGGGCGGCGACGAGGGTGTCGCGTACCCGGGTGTAAAGGCCCGGCAGGGCCGACCAGAACCCGGCCGTCTCCAGTGTCTCGGCGAACATGCCGGCGTCCAGCAGGGCGTCCCGCAGATACGGGCCGTGGAAGCGGCCGCGCACCCACTGCGTGCCGGCCTCGGCTCCCAGCGGGACCCCGCCGGCCGCGCCCAGCACCTCGGCGACCGCGGCCCGGCGTGCGGCGACCCAGTCGGCCTCGCCCTCGTAGCCGGCGATCAGGCGGCAGCCGCCCGCGTCGGCGCCGATGCCACCGCCGGCGAGCCCGGCGGCCGTCTCGGTCTCGTCCGACAGGCGCGCGACCGTGGGAAGCAGGTCCCGCTGCGCCAGTTCGCGCAGCGCCGCCGTCCCCGCGGCAAAGCCAGCCAGCCGCCAGCCCTCGTAGTGGGTCGCCGCGGGCAGCGGCCGGACCCGCAGCCGTAGCTGCGTGATCACCCCGAAGGCCCCTTCGGAGCCGAGCGCGAGCTGTCGCAGGTCGGGCCCGGCCGCGGACGCCGGGGCGCGGCCGAGCTCCCAGGTGCCGGCCGGGGTGGCGATCCGCAGGCCGACGACCAGGCTGTCGAAGCGGCCATAGCCCGCGGACGCCTGGCCGCTGGAGCGGGTCGCGGCAAACCCGCCGACGCTGGCGTACTCCCACGACTGTGGACGGTGACCAAGGGTGAAGCCGTGTGCGGCAAGGGCGGCCTCCAGGGCCGGGCCGCGCAGACCAGGCTCACAGGTGACGACCTGTGACTCAGCGTCGACGGCCGTGAGCCGGTCCAGCCGCGCCAGGTCGAGCGCGACGACGCCGGCGAACCCGTCCCTTGCCGGGGCCAGGCCGCCGACCACCGACGTCCCGCCGCCGAAGGGCACCACCGCCAGCCGCAGCCGGGCGCACACCCGCAGCACGGCGAGCACCTCGTCGTGGCCCGCCGGCAGGACGACGGCGTCGGGGGCGTCGAGGGCGTCGCCGGCCCGCAGGCGCAGCAGGTCGGCGGTGGACCGGCCCCGGCAGTGCCGGACGCGGCTGCCGGCGTCCACCCGTACCCACGCCGGCCCGACCACGCCAGCCAGCGCCTCACTCGCTTCGACGGACAGTGACGACGCCGGCAGGCGCAGCTCGTCCAGCCCTACCGGTGGAGTGTCCTGGCGGGCGACCGCGAAAGCCGCCTCCAGCAGGGAACGGATGTCCTCGGCCAGGGGGGTGTGCGCGTCGGAGGCGCCCCAGCCCCACCAGACCGTCCCGCTACGGTTCGTTGTCGAAGCTGTCACCACATACACTGTGACAGATGTCGTCACAGCGCCATCGTGACAACCACCGTGACACGCTGGACGCGCCACCCCGCCGACGATCCGCCGCCGGCCGGACGGCGGCGCCAGGCGGGCCCTCCTCACCGTCGTACCAGGCCACCGCATCACACCAGACCACCGCATCACGTCAGACCCCCGCGTCACGTCAGAGTCACGTCAGACCACCGCGTCACGTCGGCCGGCCGCCCGCCAGGCATCCCCGATGGCGTCGCTGAACAGGCGGCAGCGCGAGCGGGACCTCGCCGAGCTCGCCGACGGCACCGTGGTCGACGTACTGGTGATCGGTGGCGGGGTGACCGGCGCCGGGGTGGCGCTGGACGCGGCCAGCCGCGGGCTGTCCGTGGCCCTGGTGGAAGCCCACGACCTGGCCTTCGGCACCAGCCGGTGGAGCTCCAAGCTCGTCCACGGCGGGCTGCGCTACCTGGCCGGCGGCGACCTCGCGCTGGCGTACGAAAGCGCCCGGGAGCGGGCCGTCCTGCTGGGCACCACCGCGCCCCACCTGGTCCGGCAGCTGCCGATGCTGCTCCCGCTGGCCGACGGCTTCCCCACCGCCACGGCCCTTGCCGCCGGCGCCGGGCTGCGTGTCGCCGACATCCTCCGCCGCGCCGCCGGCACCCCGCGGACGGTGCTGCCCGGGCCACGGCGGCTGACCGCCGTCGAGGCCCGGCACATGGTGCCGGCCCTGCGTGCCCCCGGACTGCGCGGCGGGCTGCTGACCTGGGACGGCCAGCTCGTCGACGACGCGCGGCTGGTCGTGGCGATCGCCCGGACCGCGGCCCGGCACGGCGCGCGCGTCATCACCCGCTGCCGGGTACGGGAGGCCGACGGCAGCGGCGCCACCGCCGTCGACACCGTGAACAACTCGCCGGTGATACTGAGATCGCGCAGCGTGGTGAACGCCACCGGCGTGTGGGCCGGCGACCTGTGCGCCGACGCGCGGCTGCGCCCCAGCCGCGGCACCCACCTCGTGGTGGCGGGCAGCGCCCTGGACGGCCTGCGGACGGCGATCATCATCCCGGTGCCCGGTGAGCGCAACCGGTACGTGTTCGCGCTGCCCCAGCCGGGCGGCCACGTCTACGTCGGGATCACCGACGAGCCGGTCGACACGGTCGTCGACGTGCCGGTGCCGACCGCCGCCGAGCTGGACTTCCTGCTCGGCGTGCTGTCGAGCGTGCTCACGGTGCCGGTCGGCCGGGCCGACGTCCTGGGCGCCTTCGCGGGGCTGCGGCCGCTGCTGGCGGGCGCGGCCGGGCGCACCGCGGACCTGTCCCGGCGGCACGCGGTGATCACCTCGTCCGACGGCATGGTCACCGTCGTCGGGGGCAAGCTCACCACCTACCGCCGGATGGCCGCCGACACCGTGGACACGCTCGTCCGCGCCGGCGAGCTGGACGCCGGGCCGTGCCGTACCCGCTACCTGCCGCTGGTCGGCGCGGCCAGCTGGTCACAGCTCGCCACCGTGGCCGCCCCGCCCAGGCTCGTCGCCCGCTACGGCGCCGAGGCGCCCGCGGTGGTCGCGGGCGCCCGCGGCGACCCCGGGCTGCTCGCGCCGCTGTGTGCCGGCGTCGAGGTGACCGGCGCCGAACTGCTGTTCGCCCTGCGCCACGAGGGCGCCCTGGACGCCGACGACCTGCTCGACCGCCGCACCCGCATCGGCCTCGTACCAGCCGACCGCCAGGCCGCGCTCCCCACCGCCGAGGCCCTCGTCCGCCAGACCCTCACCGCGATCGACACCTGACACGCCGGACCGCACCGACACCGACACCGACACCGACACCGAACAACATCAACGATCATCGACCGTCGGCGAAGATCGCCAGTAGTTTGTCGTTCTGTACGCCCAGAGGACCTGAAAGCGTACAGAACGACAAAGTCGCATAGATCATGAAACGGCCGCCGCGGCAGCCGTGGCAGCCGCCCGTCCCCGCACCGGCGCGGTTCGACGCGCGGCCCGGCGCTGCGTGATCACGAAGCCGGTACGGACGGCACAGCCGGCGGAGGCTAGGCCCGCCTTCCGCGCATCACTCGCGCCGACCTGCGGTGATCGCCGAGAGTAGCGACCCGCGCAACGCTCTGACCAGCGGCGATGCGGCATGTGCGGAGAACGGGGCTAGGCCGGTGCGGATGGCGTCCCGAGGGTGAGGGCGGCGATGCGCTCGCGGTGGTGGTCCGGGTCGCCGTAGCTGTAGATCTCGCGTTTGGCCCGCTTGTAGAAGAAGTGGGCCTCGTGCTCCCAGGTGTAGCCGATCCCGCCGTGATACTGGATCATCGTCCCGGTCACCTCCCGGGCGGCGTCACCGGCCTTGCTCTTGGCCACGGCGGCCGCGAGCCGGCGGNNNNGGCGGTCGGCGAGCCCGACGTCGAGCGCGTGCGCCGCGTACAGCACCGCGTGCTCGGCCATGGTCACGGCCACGTGCAGGTCGGCGAGATGGTGCTTGAGCGCCTGGAAGGAGCCGACCGGCCGGCCGAACTGCACCCGGTCACGGTCGTAGGCGACGGTGCGCCCGAGCGCCTGACGGGCGAGGCCGACCAGGTCGGCCGCGGTGAGCACGGCGGCCCGGTCCAGCAGTTCGGTGAGGACGGCGGCCGACGACCCGGGCAGCCGCCGCGCGTCCGCCCCGTCGAGAGCCAGCGACGCCGTGCGCACGGTGCCGTCGTAACTGTCCAGCCCGTCGACGGTGACGCCGGGCGAACGCGGATCCACCAGGTACAGCCCGGTCTGCCCGGACGTCTCGGTGGCGGCCACGACGACGGTCCGCGCGACCTCGGCGTATTCGACGGGCAGCGCGGTTCCGGTGAGCCGGCCCGCCGCGTCGGCGGTGACCCGCACACCCGTCGGGTCGTATCGGCCGGCGGGGCCACGCAGCGCCACCGTGGCCACCAGGTCGCCGGTGGCGATCCGGGGCAGCAGGGCGCGCCGCTGCTCCGGCGAGCCGGCGAGGCGGACGGCCTCCCCGGCGAGCACGGTGGGCAGCCACGGCCCGGGGACGACGCCCACGCCGAAGGCCCGGGCGACCACCTGGGCGTCCACCAGGCCGAGGCCGAGCCCGTCGTGCTCCGGCGGGACGAGCACGGCCAGCCAGCCCTGCTCCCCGGCGGTCTTCCACAGTTCGGCGGGATGGCCGTCGCCGCCGGTGTCCTCGAAGACCGCCCGGACGGCCGTCAGGTCGAACCTGTCCGCCAGGTAGTCGCGGACGGTGTCGCCGAGCGCCCGTTGCTCCTCGGTCAGCGCGAAGTACATGCCCGGGACGCTATCGGGGCAGGCCGAGGACACGCTCGGCGACGATGTTGCGCTGCACCTGGGACGATCCACCCCAGATGGTGACCGAACGTGACCACATCGCCTCGCGGTGCATGGCGCGCAGGTCCGTGTCGGGATCCGGCCGGGCCAGGGTGGCCTCCGGGCCGAGCAGGTCGTCGAAGGTCTCCCACAGCTGCTGGTGCGTCTGCGACCACTGGAGCTTGGTCAACGACGACCCGGCGCCGAGCTCCTCCCCCTGCTCGACCTGGGTGAGCACGTGCATGGCGTGGTAGCGCAGGCACTCGAGGTCGACGATCCGCTGGGCCAGCCGCTGGCGCAGGACCGGGTCGTCGAGCCGGCCGGGGGGAGCCGCCGCCACGATCTCGTCGAACTGGCGGCGGAAGGCGGTGTACTGGGCCAGGCCGGAGGCGCCGCGCTCGAACGACAGCAGCAGCATCGCCGTGGCCCAGCCGTTGCCGACCCCGCCGAGGCAGTCGGTCACCTTCACCCGGACGTCGGTGAAGAAGACTTCGCCGAACTCGCTCACCCCGCTCATCTGGCGCAGCGGCCGGGCCTCGACCCCGTCCTGGCGCATGTCGACGAGCAGCATGGACAGGCCGTGGTGCCGCTGCGACCCGGGTTCGGTGCGGACGAGCATGAAGATCCTGTCCCCGTGCGCGGCGTTGGTCGTCCAGACCTTCTGGCCGGTGACGACGAACTCGTCGCCGTCGCGCACGCCGGTGGTGCGCAGGGCCGCGAGGTCCGAGCCCGCGCCGGGCTCGGAGAAGCCCTGGCACCAGATGACGTCGTTGCGCAGCAGCGGCGGGATGATCTCCCGCTTCTGCTCGTCGGTCCCGACCGCCATGACGGTGGGCACCAGGAAGGTCAGGCCGATCTGGTTGACCGAGTGGGGCGCCCGGGCCCGCGCGCTCTCCTCGTCGTGGATCGCCTGCATGCCCGGCGTCCCGCCGCGGCCGCCGTACTCCCGCGGCAGGGAGATGCCGGCGAAGCCGGCGCGGTGGCGCAGCCGCTCCCAGTCCCTGCGCAGCTCGAACGCGTCGGCCTCCGGGAGGCTGGCCCAGAACGACGGCGACCGCCACGGCGGCGGGACGTTGTCGGCGAGCCAGGCCCGCAGCTGGGCGCGGAAGCGCTCCTCGTCGGGGGTGAAGCTGAGGTCCATCGGACGGCCTCCCACGAGGCGCGGAAGCCGACAGGGGGAGCCGTCGGCGGCGGACACCGGGCGAAGAACACGGTAGGAAGAACACAGTAGACAGTAGGTGGTCCAGGTCAGCGTCAGTACCGGTGGCGTGGACCACGGCGCCGGCCCGTGAGCGCAGGCAATCGATTACCGTATGAAAATGATCACTGTGAGCAAGCTACCATGCGGGCCTCGTCCACGGCAGGCACGATGTGACCTGTCCGCGCCAGCTCTGGCCGCCACGCTCCGGGGACGGGGAACACGATGATCGCTCCGGCACGGCTGAATCCCACCACCCGTGGTGACGCCCTGCTCCAGATGGAATCCGACGTCGTCGACGTCGTCGTCATCGGCGGTGGCGTCACCGGCGCCGGTGTCGCGCTCGACGCGGTCACCCGTGGGCTGTCCGTGGCGCTGGTCGAGGCGCGCGACCTCGCGTCCGGCACGTCCAGCCGGTCCAGCAAGCTGATCCACGGCGGTCTGCGCTACCTCGAACAGCTCAACATCGCGCTCGTCAGTGAGGCGCTGCGGGAGCGGGCGCTGCTGCTGGACACGCTCTGCCCGCACCTCGTCCGCCCGGTCCCGTTCCTGTTCCCGCTGACCCACCGGGGATGGGAACGCGCCTACGTCGGCACCGGGATGGTGCTCTACGACACCCTCGGCGGTGCCCGCCGGGCGGTGCCGCGCCATCGCCACCTGACCAGGCGGGCGGCGCTGCGCGCCGTCCCCGCGCTGCGCCCGGACGCCCTGGTGGGCGCGATCCAGTACTGGGACGCCCAGGTCGACGACGCCCGGCACACGATGTTCGTCGCCCGGACCGCCGCCCACTACGGTGCACTGATCGCCACCAGCGCCCGGGTGACGGGCCTGCTGCGCGAGGGCGACCGGGTCGCCGGGGTGCGGGTCCACGACCTCGAGGGCGGCGGCCAGATCGACGTCCGCGCCCGGCAGACCATCAACGCCGCGGGGGTGTGGACCGACGACATCCAGGCGATGGCCGGCGGGCGCGGCCAGCTGTCGGTGCGGCCCTCCAAGGGCATCCACCTGCTGGTGCCCCGGGACCGGATCCACGCCACCACCGGGCTGATCCTGCGCACCGAGAGCAGCGTGCTGTTCGTGATCCCCTGGGGCAGCCACTGGATCGTCGGGACGACCGACACGGACTGGAACCTCGACCTCGCCCACCCGGCGGCCAGCAGCGCCGACATCGACTACCTGCTCACCCACGTCAACCGGGTGCTGCGCACGCCGCTGACCACCGACGACATCACCGGTGTCTATGCGGGGCTGCGGCCGCTGCTGTCCGGCGAGTCGGAGGACTCCTCCCAGCTGTCCCGGGAGCACGCGGTGGTCTCACCGCTGCCCGGCCTGACCATGGTCGCCGGCGGGAAGTACACCACGTACCGGGTGATGGCCCGGGACGCGGTCGACGCGGTGGCACACGGGCTGAACCGCAGCGTGCCGCCCTCCTGCACCGACCGGGTTCCCCTGCTCGGCGCCGACGGCTACCCGGCGCTGTGGAACGCGCGGGAGGCGCTGGCTCGCTCCGCGGGGATCCACGTGGCCCGGGTCGAGCACCTGTTGACCCGCTACGGCACCCTCACCCAGGAGGTCCTGGCGCTCGTCCGGCAGCGGCCCGAGCTCGCCCGACCGGTGCGCGGGGCCGACACCTACCTGGCGGCGGAGGCCGTGTACGCCGCCTCCCACGAGGGGGCGCTGCACCTCGACGACGTGCTCACCCGCCGCACCCGGATCTCGATCGAGACCTGGGACCGCGGGTTGGAGGCCGCCGCGGACGTCGCCGAACTCGTCGCGCCCGAGCTGGGTTGGGACCGGCAGACCATCGACGTCGAGATCGGGCACTACCAGGCGCGGGTGGCGGCCGAGCGGGAGTCCCAGCAGCAGGCCGACGACCAGACCGCCGACGCGGCCCGTCTGGGCGCGCCGGACGTCCGGACCGGCGGGCGCTCCCTGCTCGGGCGGTCCGAGCCGGCGCGCTCCTGACGCTCGTCCTTCTCCGCCGTGCTCCCTGCTCGGGCGGTCCGAACCGGCCCTCGGCCGGGCCTGTGACCCGCCACGAGCCGGCCGGAGCCCGGGCACGGGCCCGGGTGGGGGCCCGGGTGGGGGCCAGGTGGGGCAAGAGCGCCGATGCGGTACGGATGAGGCACCAATGAGGTGCACAGGCCATCCGGAAAATCGCATGCGAAACGTCTGGGAAACATCTCAGAAATGACGTTCGCGACTTGCTGTCAACCGCACGACACTGCGACTACCAACAGATATCAGAGCATTACTCCGTGCTGTTCGCGCAGGTCGGAGGGGTGATCTGACACGGTGTCGACAGAATAAAAACAAACGAAAAACATCGCAAAAACCGTACTCAGAAACAGGACCGAACGGCTGCGGAATCATTCTTTGAGAAGAATCGACGACGCCGGCCGGAAGCTGAAAAAATGATTTCGCCCGGACGAACTGGGCGTAACATGTAACCACACCACCACCGGGTGACGCCTCCCAGTGGGGATGCCCACTGGTCATACGTGGCATAAGTGGTAGGTTCCATGGGTAGTGGGACCCTGTGCTCGCAGAACACCGGATCGGCTCGTGGCGTCTGTTCGTTCTGGAGGTCCGCCTATATCCGTACGCTCTTGCCCCCGGCCAACGGGCGGGCGAACAGCCTGGCCACCGCCGGGCCCGCACACCGTCCAGTGGCCGCCTATAACACAGCCCCCGGGATTGCCCGGCACGGGGTAGGTGCGCGACCCTGGATTCGCCAGGCCGACCAACATCCCGATCCCACGCCGACCAGAACGAGCCGCAGGATTCCCGGAGCCGTTCCGGATCTTTCGTCCGATCAACGGATCGGACGCGAAGATCTGAAACCCGCTCCCCCCGGAGAAGGGCAGCAACCCCGTAAAGGGACGCTGTATTCGCACGGCTACGATTGACAGTAGTTCCGTACGGAGACGGGAGAGACCCGCCGTGACAACGCAGGCACACCCAGGATGGGATCCGGACGGACTCCGCCGACGGCCTGAAACTGCCGGCCGTACCCGGAACCCCGTCGACGCCCGGAACAACGCCGGCCACCCCGACACCGCCGGCCACCGGCAGTCTGATCACCGGCAGTCTGATCACCGGCCGGTCAGCCACCAGCCCGCCGGCCAGCCGGTCCACGAGCAGATCGCACCCGCGAACACCGGCCTGGACCTGCTGTGGACGCACGACGGGCTCACCCGCGAACTCGTGGCGATGACCCGTGCCAGGCGCCCCCACCGCTTCCTGCCCGTCTCCGGGCCGTCCCTGGACTCCGCCGCGCAACGGTGGCTGGCGGCACGCACGCACCACGAGGGCATCGTGCCCACCGGCCAACTCGTCGACGACCCGCTCGTGTGCGGTTTCGAGGACCGGGTCGACGCCCTGCGGCGGATGAGCGACGTCCTCGGCGGCAACGACGTGTACGCCCTGTCCCGCACCGAACTTTCGATCACCGTCCGCCTGCTGCGGGTCGGTACCCACAGCGACGCCCACCAGGCCCGGCTCTACGCGGTCGCGGCGGAGCTGGCCCGGCTGGCCGGGTGGGCGATGTACGACATCGGCCAGTACGGCACGGCCCAGCGTTGCTGGCTGATCGCGCTGCGCGCCGCCCACGAGGCGAACGCGCCCGCTCTCGGCGCCAACATCCTGCGCTGCATGGCCGAGCAGGTCACCTGGTACGGGCAGCCCGCGGACGCGGTCAGCCTGCTGCACCGCGCCCAGGCCGGGGCACGCTACCTGCTCAGCGCGATCGAGCGGGCCGTGATCGCGGCCGACCTGGCCGTCGCGCACAGCCGCGCGGGCAGCAGCGAGGACGCCGCCGCCGAGACCGAACTCGCCTACACGTTGATCGACAAGGTCCGTCCCGAGGACAGCCCGCCCTACATGTACTGGGCCCGCCGCAAGGACGTCGCGTTCTCGGCCGGGGAGGCACTGCTGTCCGGCGGCAGCCCCGAGGCGGCCATACCGCACTTCGAGGCCGCCCTCGACGATCTCGACGAGCTCGACGAGGAGGTCCCCCGCGACCGCGTCGAGTTCCTCACCAGGCTGGGGATCGCCAACATCCGCACCGGCGACGCCGACCGGGCCGTCGCCCTGGGTCACCAGGCCGTCTCCTGCGCCACGATGATCGACTCCGGCATGACACGCCGGGACATCGCCCGCCTGTGCCAGGAGCTCGAACAGGCCGGGGCGACCGCGCAGACGGCCGGCCTGGTCGACCACGTCCGCGACGCGCTCGGCCCGGCCGGCCCGTCATCCCCCACCCTGTCCTGAGCCTCACCCTGCCCTGAGCCCACTGCCGCAGGCCGCTCCGCCGCGTCTCGCATGACCCCGCGCCCCGTCCCGCGCGGCCTCCTGACAGCCCGACCGCCCCGCGCACCGGTAGCCGGTCGTCCCGCACGTTCTTCCAACTTCCTGCCGTATGCCCGCCGGAGGCTCCCGGTCCTGTTCTCGGAGAACAGAACACGAGGCTGGAGTCCACACCTGCCGGACGTAGTCCGGCACACAGTTGGCCTGCCAGGGTGACAGGCATGACATCCACCCCGGACATCAACCTGTTGCACGAGCTTGAGCCCGTCGCCGCGGCCAACCTCAACCGCCATCTCGACCTCGCCACCGAGTGGATGCCGCACGAGTACGTCCCGTGGAGCCAGGGCCGCGACTTCGACACCCTGCCGTGGGATCCGGAGCAGTCCAGGCTGTCCGACGTGGCCCAGATCGCCTTCGAGGTCAACCTGCTCACCGAGGACAACCTCCCCAGCTACCACCGTGAGATCGCCACGATCTTCGGCCGGGACAGCGCGTGGGGCGCCTGGGTGCACCGCTGGACGGCCGAGGAGGGCCGGCACAGCATCGTGATGCGGGACTACCTGATGGTCACCCGCGGCGTCGACCCGGTCGGCCTCGAGCGTGGCCGCATGCACCAGATGCAGAAGGGGTTCGACAGCGGTGACAAGACGCCGCTGCGCACCATCGCCTACGTGTCGTTCCAGGAACTCGCCACCCGGATCAGCCACCGCAACACCGGGCGGTTCACCCAGGACCCGATCGCCGAGAAGCTCCTCACCCGGGTCGCCGCGGACGAGAACCTGCACATGATCTTCTACCGCAACCTGGTCAGCGCCGCACTGGAGATCACCCCGTCCGAGACGGTGCAGGCCATCGCCGAGGAACTGATGACGTTCCAGATGCCCGGGACCGGCATCGAGAACTTCGAGACCAAGGCGAAGCGGATCGCCAAGGCCGGCATCTACAACCTCCGCAACCACCACGACGACGTGGTCACGCCGCTGCTGCGGCACTGGAGGTTCTTCGAGCTGACCGGCCTGGACGCGCCGGCCGAGCAGGCCCGCGAGAACGTCGGGCACTATCTCACCGCCCTCGACGGCCTCGCCCGCAGGTACGAGGAGAAGTACGCGGCCGCGGGCCAGGACACGCTGGCCGCCACATCCGCCTGAGCCGCCCGAGCGGCCGGGAGCCCGAGCCCGCGACGGGACGTTCGCCGGCTCGGGCTCCCGGCCACCGCGGCCTTCGCGGCGGAACTCGGCCGCGCAGCATTCCTCGTGCTTCCTCGTGGCCTGTACCTCGGCAGCCCCGCACTTCGACGGCACCGTGCTTCGACGGCACCGCAACGGCAACGGGCTCCTGGTTTCCTGCCGCCAAGGCCTTCGCCGGCTCTCACCCCTTCGACAGGCTCCCGCGGGCGTCGGGTTTCTCCGGCACCAGGCCTTCGCGGTCCTGTCCGACGCTGCGCGACTACTTGACGCGCAGAATTCACTTCTGTTGGTAGCGGTCTGATCGGAATCATGGGCGACGCAACGCGCATCCGTGTGTGGCACAACGATCATCGAGTCGGTGACCGGTCACGCGGTGGCGGGCCCGATGCCGGGAGACAATAGCCAAGGGCTCGTTGGCCTCCAACGGCACCGTGCCAGTGAGCCGGGGGCTTGCCGCCCGCCCGGACCCGTCGGACCGGCTTCGCCCATCCGGCGGGATGCTCGGGCAGCACAACATGATCATATCACCGTCAGCTCTGGGACCTGGGGATCCGGATCTCCGACGGCGCAAAAAATGATCATGCTGTTGCCGCCCCCGGACCGACAACCAACCAACAGGAGACCTCGTGCAGCTCGGGATGATCGGCCTTGGCCGGATGGGCGCCAACCTCGTGCGCCGGCTGATACGCCACGGCCACGACTGCGTCGTCTACGACGTCAACGCCGACGCGATCCGGCAACTGGAGGCCGAGGGCGCCACCGGGGCCACCACGCTGGCCGAGTTCGCGGCGAAGCTCTCCACCCCCCGCGCCGCCTGGGTGATGGTCCCCGCCGGGATCACCGGGCAGAGCGTGTTCGCACTCGCCGAGCACTTCACCGCCGGTGACATCATCATCGACGGGGGGAACTCCTACTACCGTGACGACGTCGACCGGGCGAAGGAACTCGCCGGCCGGGGCATCCACTACGTCGACGTCGGCACGTCCGGTGGGGTCTTCGGGCTCGAACGCGGATTCTGTCTCATGATCGGCGGCGAGAACGAGGTGGTGTCGCACCTCGACCCGATCTTCGCCGCGATCGCCCCCGGGTTCGACCAGGCACCGCGCACGCCAGGACGGGTCGGCGAGCCGAGCAGAGCGGAAAAGGGCTACCTGCACTGCGGGCCGAACGGCGCCGGGCACTTCGTCAAGATGGTCCACAACGGTATCGAGTACGGCATGATGGCCGCCTTCGCCGAGGGCATGGCCATCCTGGAGAAGGCCGGCATCGGCCGGGACCACACCGGCGAGCACGACGCCGAGACCACCCCGCTAGCTCATCCGGAGTACTACCAGTACGACATCGACACCGCCGCGGTGGCCGAGGTGTGGCGCCGCGGCAGCGTGGTCAGCTCCTGGCTGCTGGACCTGACCGCGGCCGCGCTCGTCGAGGACCCGAAGCTCGAGTCGTTCAGCGGCCGGGTCTCCGACTCGGGTGAGGGCCGCTGGACGGTGCTGGCCGCGGTGGAGGAGGGCGTCCCCGCCCACGTCCTCACCGCCTCGCTGTACGAGCGGTTCAGCTCACGCGGCGAGGCCCTGTTCGCCGACAAACTGCTCTCCGCGATGCGCAAGCAGTTCGGCGGCCACGCCGAGAAGCCGGCTACCTGACACATGAGCCGCCCGGCTTATCCCTATTCGGGGTGATGCCGAAGGCATCCGAGGTACTGACCCGCCCCCGCCCCGCAACCGGCTGCCCGCCGTCCAGCCCTCTGCCGCTGACCGCCTCACGGCCCGGCCACCCCACGACCCAGCTCTCACGATCCCGCCGTCCCACGAGCCGGGGCCACCCCACACAGCCCGGCAACCCGCTTCCTCACTCCCCACGCTCCCTGACGACCCGCGTCCTGACCTGTAGGTGGAAACCGCCACCAGCACGACGGTTTCCACCTACGGGACTGTTTCAAGATCGGTG
>NZ_JWIO01000050.1:56849-59142 GCF_001017755.1 Protofrankia coriariae | reverse complement strand
ACCCGAGACTGACACAGAGGGCTCCACCAGGTCCCAGAGCCCATCCGGTACCAAGCGCAGGGCAAGACGGTCGTCCACCCCTCAGATCATGGAACATGATCCGTCAGAACCACGTGAGACATCCTCTTACTGGAGGTTTTACGTGACTCTGGTGTGGAGAGGATACCTTTGACCTCGATGGCTTTTACAGCCTTTATCCGGTAAGGAGGTGTTCGTCCGTCCCAGGGTCGAGAGCACGCTGTCCGTCGAGCGTGGGTATACGGTCCGGTGTCCGTCTGGTTCGACGATGACCCGGAAACTTCCTCCCAGCCGGACGACCGGTGCCCCGTCCGGCTGGTTTGGGACCGCGCCGGCCAGGGAGAAGCCTCCGTCATGAGCCCACGCAAGCCCTACCCCAGTGAGCTGTCCGACGCCCGCTGGGAGCTGATCGCCCCCACCCCTACCAGCTGCGCGGCCGGATGCGCTGCGGGATCTGCCAGCGGCGCATGCAGGGCAGCTGGAACAACGGCAAACCCCACTACCGCTGCGTCTACCCCGACCAGTACGCCCTGACCAACCACATCAAGCATCCCCGCAGTGTCTACGTCCGCGAGGAACTCATCATCCCCCACCTTGACCGCTGGCTGGCCCGTGCCTTCACCCCACCCCGGCTCCCCGCAACCATCGCCGCTCTCACCGCCGCCCAGGACGACGAAGCCGACATCGGCCGCGACGCCGAGCTCGACCGGGCACGGCGCGCGATCGCCGACTGCGACACCAAGCTGGAGTGCTACCGGCTCGCCCTCGAAGCCGGCACCGACCCCGTCATCGTCGCCCGCTGGATCGCCAAAGCCAACACCGAACGCGCCGCCGCCCAGGCCCGCCTACGCGCCAGCAGCCACCGCCAACGCATGACCGAACAGGAGATTTATGACATGGTCACCGCCGTGGGCGACATCGTCGCCGTCCTCACCGCGGCCGACCCGACTGACAAAGCGAAGATCTACACCCAGCTCGGCCTCCATCTGACCTACGAACCAGGAGCCCACCGAGTGATCGCAGAGGCCAAGCCTCATGCGATCATGTACGAACGAGAGTGTCCGAGGGGGGACTTGAACCCCCACGCCCTTAGAGGGCACTAGCACCTCAAGCTAGCGCGTCTGCCATTCCGCCACCCGGACCTGCAACGAACCAAGACTCTACACGGCTTGCGGGCGGATCGGTGTGGGGGTCGCCACCATCCGAGAGGAGCCTTCCGGATCTTCGGAAACCCCACGATTTCGATCTTCGGAAGCCCTGTGTCCCAGGCGGACGGGGCCAACGCGATGCGGCCCCGTCCGGCCGGATCGGGCCGCGCCCGTGACCCCGACCGGGCGGGCTGGTCGGGCCAGTCCGGGAAGGCCTGGATCGCTCCGGGATCGCTCTGAGCCATCCCGGAGCGATCAGGTAGCAGCCCGGAGCTGATGAGACGGGGCTGATGCGTCGGTGGGCCCGCCGGTCGGGCAAGCTGGTCCCCGACACCTCATCAGGACCCCGGCCACGGAGGCGGATCGAGATCGTGACGACGTCGGTTCATCGCAGGATCGCCGAGGAGCTCGGCGTGCGTGAGGGGCAGGTGACCGCGGCCGTCGACCTGCTCGACGGCGGGGCCACCGTGCCGTTCATCGCCCGCTACCGCAAGGAGGCGACCGGCATGCTCGACGACGCCCAGCTGCGGACCCTTGAGGAGCGGCTGCGCTACCTGCGCGAGCTGGAGGACCGGCGCGCCGCGATCCTGGAGTCGATCCGCGCCCAGGGCAAGCTGGACGACGCGCTCGAGGCGCAGATCCTGGCCGCCGACTCCAAGGCCCGCCTGGAGGACATCTACCTGCCCTACAAGCCCAAACGGCGCACCAAGGCCCAGATCGCCCGGGAGGCCGGTCTGGAGCCGCTCGCCGAGACGCTGCTGGCCGACCCGTCGCAGGATCCGCAGGCGACGGCCGCCACCTTCGTCGACCCGGACAAGGGTGTCGCCGACACGGCCGCGGCTCTCGAGGGTGCGCGGGCCATCCTGGTCGAGCGTTTCGCCGAGGACGCGGACCTGATCGGGACGCTGCGTGAGCGGATGTGGACGCGCGGCCGGCTCGTCTCCCGGGTACGGGAGGGCCGGCAGGACGCCGGCGCCAAGTTCGCCGACTACTTCGACTTTGCCGAGCCCTTCACCTCGCTGCCCTCGCACCGGATTCTGGCGCTGTTCCGCGGCGAGAAGGAGGAGGTCCTCGACCTCACCCTCGAACCGGAGCCCGCCGACGCGGACGGTGCCGGCGGGCCAGCC
>NZ_JWIO01000050.1:33638-56840 GCF_001017755.1 Protofrankia coriariae | reverse complement strand
GGCGGGCCAGCCGCCGGCGGGGACGGCGCTGACGCCAACGGGCCGGCGGCAGCGACAGCGGCCGTGGCCGTGCCCCGGCAGACGGCGGCACAGCCGAGCAGCTACGAGGTCACCGTCGCCGCGCGCTTCGCCGTCGCCGACAACGGCCGCCCGGCCGACCGCTGGCTGCTGGAGACGGTCCGCTGGGCGTGGCGGACCCGCATCCTCGTCCACCTCGACATCGACCTGCGGATGCGGCTGTGGCAGGCGGCGGAGGACACCGCCGTCCGGGTGTTCGCGGTGAACCTGCGCGACCTGCTGCTGGCGGCGCCCGCGGGCGCGCGGGCGACCATGGGGCTCGACCCGGGGCTGCGCACCGGGGTGAAGGTCGCGGTGGTCGACCCGACCGGCCAGGTGGTGGCGACCGAGACGATCTACCCGCACGAGCCGCGGCGGCGCTGGGACGAGTCGATCGCCGTCCTCGCCCGGCTCGCGCGCGCCCACAACGTCGAGCTGGTCGCGATCGGCAACGGGACCGCGTCCCGGGAGACCGACAGGCTCGCGGGCGAGCTGGCCAGGCGGCATCCGGAGCTCAGGCTCACCTCGGTGGTGGTGTCCGAGGCCGGCGCCTCGGTGTACTCCGCGTCCGCCTATGCCTCGCGGGAGCTGCCCGAGCTGGATGTGTCGCTGCGCGGCGCGGTGTCCATCGCCCGCCGGCTGCAGGATCCGCTGGCGGAGCTGGTCAAGATCGACCCTCGTTCGATCGGGGTCGGCCAGTACCAGCACGACCTCTCCGAGGTGAAGCTGTCGCGTTCGCTGGACGCGGTGGTGGAGGACTGCGTCAACGCCGTCGGTGTCGACGTCAACACCGCCTCGGCGCCGCTGCTGACGCGCGTGTCGGGCATTGGCGAGGGGCTGGCGGAGAACATCGTGCGCCACCGGGACGCCCACGGCCCGTTCCGGTCCCGCCGGGCGCTCGTCGACGTCCCGCGGCTGGGGCCGAAGGCGTTCGAGCAGTGCGCCGGCTTCCTGCGCATTCGCGGCGGCGACGACCCGCTGGACGCCTCCAGCGTGCACCCGGAGGCGTATCCGGTGGTACGCCGCATCCTAACGGCCACGGATAGTGACATTGCGACGGTGATCGGTAACAGTTCGACGTTGCGGGCGCTGCGTCCGACGGACTTCGTCGACGACACCTTCGGTCTGCCGACCGTCACCGACATCCTCCGGGAGCTGGAGAAGCCGGGCCGTGACCCGCGTCCGGCGTTCCGGACCGCGGCGTTCGCCGAGGGCGTGGAGACGCTTGCCGATCTCGCGCCCGGCATGGTGCTGGAGGGTGTCGTCACCAACGTCGCCGCGTTCGGCGCGTTCGTCGACGTCGGGGTGCACCAGGACGGGCTCGTCCACGTCTCGGCGATGTCGCGGAACTTCGTCTCCGACCCGCGCGAGGTGGTCAAGCCCGGTGACATCGTCCGGGTGAAGGTGCTCGACGTCGACATCGCCCGCAAACGCATCTCGCTGACGCTGCGACTCGACGACGACAACAACACCGGCGGCAGCCGGGCCGACCAGCGCGCGTCGTCGGGTTCGTCATCGGGTTCCGGGCGCCACCGCGAGCGCGGTGCCGGGGGCCAGGGCCAGGCCGGTCCCCGTGAGCGTGGTGCCGCCGGCTCCGGGGCCGCCCGCGGGGCGCGTTCCGGCGGGGCGCGTTCCGGCGGGGCACAGCCCCGCGGCCGCCGCGGCGGGTCGAACGACGTGCCCGACGGCGCGCTCGCCGACGCGCTGCGCCGCGCCGGTCTCATCGACGAGTTCGGCAACAGCGTCAGCCAGCCGAAACGGACCGGCCGCTGACCCACCCACCCAGCCGGCCCGTTCACCCGGCCGGCTGAGGACAGCGCCCGCGGCGTGGGCGGTGCGAGCGGCGCGGGCCGTCCGGGCTGTGCAGCAACGTCTGGGCGCGGTTCTGGGAGTCGACGAGCCCGCCCACCAGACCCGACAGCGTGTTGACGCCGAACAGCAGCGCCAGCGCGCCCGTCGCGCTCGTGTGCGGCAGCGCGGCGGCGAGGGCCAGGAGCAGCAGCGCCTCGGCCGCGAGCCCGGCACTGATCGCTGGCGTGCCGAACCGGGTGGCGGCACACCAGCTCACCGCCGAGGCCAGGGCCATCGCGGCCGCCGCCGGCAGCCGGGCGGCCACCACGAGCATCGCCGGTACGTCCAGCGGGCCCAGCAGGAACAGCGTCACCACGACCGACTGGGCCAGCTGCGCGCCGAACCAGAACGTGGAGACGAGCGTGCCGGCCACGAAGCCGGGTGCGCGGGCCAGCACCGGCGGCAGGATGACCCGGCCGGGATCGCGTGTCCCGGCACGGCGCTCCCACCAGGCGAAGCCTGCGAGAGCGGCCAGCGCCACGGCGCCCAGCCCGGCCCGCCCCGCGCCGGGCAGCTCCGGTCGCACGAACGGCAGCAGCCCGGCCAGCGTCGCCGCGGCCAGCAACGCAAGCCCTGGGACGTCTGTCCGGACCGCGGCGGCGGCCCGCGCGGGGGAGGGGAGCCGGGCAGGCCGGCTCGGCGATCCCGACCGGCGGGGCAGGTGGCAGGCGCCGAGCACGAGTGTGCCGGCGGCGAGCGGAGCGCTCATCGCCACGACCGCGCGCCAGCCCAGGTCGAGCGGCAGCATGGTCACCAGCAGGCCGCCGGCCAGCGGACCCGCAACCCCCGCGACGCCGCCGGCCGTGCCGTAGGCGCCCATCGCTCTGGCCCGGCCGTGGCCGTCGAACAGGTCCTGGATCGTGCCGAGCACCTGGGAGCTGATCATGCCACCGCCGATGCCCTGCGCGAGCCGGGCCGCGATGGCGAACCCGACGGCGGGCGTGAGCCCCGACAGCAGGCTGCCGGCACCGAACAGCCCGACCTCGGCGAGGAACAGCCGGCGCCGGCCCCGCAGGTCACCGAGGCGCCCGGCCGGCACCAGCGCGAGTCCGAAGGTCAGCGAGTAGCTCGCCAGCAGCCACTGCACCTGCTCCTTCGAAGCATGCAGCGACGTGGTCAGCGACGGCACGGCCGGGGTGACGACGGCCTGGTCGAGCAGTGTGGTGAACCCGGCCGCGAGGCAGGTCAGCAGCGCGAGACGCCGAGCCGCCTCGGACGGGTCGTCGGATGCCCGGGGCATCACGGCGCGGCCGGCGCCGGCAGCCGTGACCGCAGCGGCCCCGGCGCCGTGGACAGACAGCTCCGGGCGCCGGGTCACGAGGATTCCGCTGCCACCGCCGAACCGGCCGGATGCCAGCCCAGCGCCGGGGCGATCTCGCGGGCGACGCTCTCCAGCCGGCGCAGGTCGGCGTCGAGGGTGGACGCCTCGTGGCTGACGACGGGGACGACGTAGTCGGCGAACTCAAGCAGGGCCGGGTCGGCGCGCAGACTGGTGACGATCTCCTCCGGTCGGCCCAGGTGCACGTTCAGCCGGCTGATCGCCTCGTCCCGGGTCCGTGGCACGTCCTCGGCGAAGCCGCCGCGGGCGAAGGCCCGGAACACCAGCTGGAGCGCGGGGTCGAGGTCGGCGGCGGCGGCCTCCCGGTCCCCGGCCGGGAAGACCGCTCTGATGACGGCGATCCGGGGCCGCGGGACACTGCCGGGCACCCAGGCGCTCAGGTACGCCTCGGCGAGCGGGCGCTGCACGGTGCGCGCGGGTCGTGCACGGCGGAGCCGAGCATCAGCCCATGGCCGAGGGACGCGGCGAGCTGGGCCCCGTCGGCCGACGAGGTGGCCTGCCAGATCCGGTTCGCGAGCCCGCTCGCCGGCGGGTTGAGTGACAGCCCGCCGGCCNCCCGCCGGCCGGCCGCTGGGCGGGAGCGCGCGGCCGGCCGCCGCGCAGGATGCCGTCGACGGTGCGGACGGCATCGACGAACAGCTCCCGGCCGCGTTCGATGTCCCGGCCGAAAGCGGCGAACGCGTCGAGGTTCGCCCCGCCGCTGCCCAGACCGAGCTGCACCCGGCCGCCGCTGAGCTCGTCGAGCACGGCCGCGTCCTCGGCGAGGCGCAGCGGGTCCTCCAGCGGCAGCGTGACCACCGCGGTGCCGAGCTCGATCCGGCTGGTGCGCTCGGCGACGGCGGCCAGCAGCACCAGCGGGGACGGCAGCCGGCCGTAGTCCTGGCGCAGGTGGTGCTGGGCGACGAAACCACCGTCGAAACCGAGCTCCTCGGCCGCGACGAAGAACTCGACGAGATCCCGGTAGACCGTGCGGGCGGACCGCCCCGCACCGTGGACGTGGCTGAGGAAGCCGAGCCTGAACGGGCGGCTGTCGGCGGGATACCCGCCAGCCNGCCAGCCAGGGGCGCCGACGTCATGGCGGGCAGCGTATCCAGCGAATCCGACGTACCCAACGAATCCGATCGGTATGGTCGGTCTGGTCTCCGGCGCCTCGCCGCGAGCACGCCGCGGAGGTTGACGCTCCAGGAGACGCGGCACAGCCATCGACCTTCGAACCTGGCCCGTGTCGGTGAGGAGGTCAGCGTGCCGCCGGTGTCGTAGCGGTCTTCCGCTGTCAGGACGTCGAGGGCCGGTCCACGCGGTACACGTAGTGCAGGGGATCGTCGGCGGGGTTGTCCGGTGTGATGGGCCCCTGTCCGACGCGTCGGAGGCCGGCTTTCTCCAGGGCACGCCACGACACCCGGTTGGCCGCCACGACCGGCACCACGACGCAGGTGGCCTCAGGATGGTCGGGCCAGGTCCGGGCGACCATTGATGCGATCATGCGGGTGCCCAGGCCGTGCCCGGTCTGGGCGGGTTCGCCGATCAGGTAGTCGATGCTCATGGCACCGGCAGGGACGTCGACGATGGGTGCCAGGTCGTCGCGGTACTCGGGGTAGTCGGCAAGGCGGCAGCGTTGCACCAGCCCGACGGGCCGGTCGTCGAGCAGGGCGAGGAAGTCCTCCGACGGCTCCTCGCCGCGGGCCGCGGGGCCGAAGTCGCGGTGGACGGCCTCGGACGTGCTCTCGTGGTTCCACCACCGGGCAACATGTGGTTGCTCCAGCCATCCCCGCAGCAACGCGAAGTCGGGCTCGTCAAGCCGCCGCCAGGCGACTGTCACAGATCGCTGGCCTGCTGGACGCCGGCGGTGCTCAGCGGGTTTTTCCATGTCGATGAACTCCACGGCCCCGTAGCAGTCGAACGTCTCGGTGTGCCGTCCGGTCTCGGTGAAACCGAGGCGCCGGTACAGGCGGATGGCGCGTTCGTTGAAGGCCGCGACGTGGAGTGTGACCCGGCGCCGCCCGTAGATGGGGCGGGCGAACTCCAGGCCGGCCAGCACGAACCGTTCGCCGAGCCCGCGGCCGGTGAGATCGGGCCGCAGGCCGAACCCGTAGAACAGCGCGTCGTCGTGGAGTTCGAAAAAATAGAAGCCGACGAGGGCGCCGTCGTCGTCGCGGGCGGCGAAGAACCGTTCGGGGTTCTTCACGGGCAAGCCGTCACTGTCGTAGAAGTCGTAGGGCGGGTCGTAGCGCCAGGCGTCGTGCTCCTGGAACATGGCGTCGTCCGCCGGTTCGATCCGCACCGCTCCCGCCCCGAACGCCGGTCCCGCACCGTCAGCGTGATTCTCCCACGGAACGCCGGTGTCGCCGAGGCCTGGTGGGATCCGTTTTCCTCCATTTCCCTGCCCCCGCGGCAGGAGGCGGACGAGGCCCTGCCTCGTGGCCCGTTCTTCGGGCGGTGGCGGTGGCGGTTCGGTTTCGGCCCGTGTCCGCTCGGCGTCGGTCGGGTCGGAGGGGCAGCGGCGCGTCCATGCCATGACTCAGCCCCGCCGGGCCCGTCCCCGCACCGGGCCGCGTGTGCGTGAGTGTGCCGCGGGTCCCGGTCAGCGGCCCGCCGCATGCCAGCCGGGCCGGCGGCTGCCCACCCAGTCGAGAATCATGTCGGTGAGGGTCGCGGGGCGCAGATCAAGGTTTGGCAGCTCGCGTAACGCGACGGAGTTGATGTCGATGTCGTCCTTCCGGCTCCCGATCTCCGCACCCCACGGCAGATCGGCGGCGAACACGACGTTCAGCTCGTGGAACCGTCTGTCGTCCTCGACATAGGTGTGTTCGACGCAGCCGATGAACTCCAGATCACTGACACCGAACCCGGCCTCCGCGGAGGTTTCCCGGCGCAGCGCGGTTTCCACGGTCTCCCCGGGCCCGACGTTGCCGCCGGGCAGGAAGTACCAGAACTGGCCGCGACGGTTGGCCAGCAGTACGCGGTCCCCTGCGAGGATGACGGCACGGGCGCTGACCTCGGTCGGCATGGTGGGGGGCATCGGCGCTCCAGACCAGGACGTGTCTGATGGATGTTGGTCGGTGCGGGCGGTGATCCAGGCGGTCTCCGGTCCGGCGAGGCCCGGGCGACAGGTGAGGCCGGGCGACAGGTCCGGTGGCGGCCGGGTCCCGCTCCACCCGCGTTGACGTGACCCCGCATGGACGTGACCCCGCATGGTCGCCTCCCGCGGCCACCGGAACCGATCACGTAAGCCCGGGCGCGACGGTCTGCGCGGCGAACTCGGCCGGGTCGAGGCCGAGCTCGCCGATCACCTCCCGCACCACAGCCTGTTCACTCGGTGTGAAGTCGCCGTCGATGCGGCCGATGACCTCACCGATGCGGACCACCGCGGCGGCCTCGCCGACCCGGCCCCGCACCTTCGTGATCTCGGCAAGGGCGGCCAGCTTCCCGGTGGCGACATCGTCCTGCAGCCGGGTGAGATGGCTGTCGAACAGCGCCTCCAACTCGTCCGCCGGGAACTGCGACATCACCGGGTCGGTGGCCACGAAGCCCCGCAGCCCGTCGCGTTCCGCCGGGTCGACACGCCCGTCGGCGGCGGTGACCAGGGCGCACATCGCCACCGCCGCGTCCCGGAACCTGTTGCTGCGCAGTTCGTCGCGCCGGGCGGCGAGCTGCGCGCGCAGGGACGCCAACGAGGGGCGCAGCCCGGCCCAGCCCGGCTCCCGACCGGCCGGGACCGCGCCCCGCCACAGCGGCCAGCCCTCCGCCAGCCAGCGTCGTACCACCCAGGCGACCGGCAGCGGACGCAGCCGGGTCGCCAGCAGCAGGCCGATGTCGACGGCCCGCACCCTGTTCCCCCGCCAGGCCTCCGGCAGCGGGACGGCCGCCGGCCAGTCGGCGGCGAACAGGATCGTCAGGCTGTGGCCGGCCGGCGGCTCCCCGGCAGCCCGGTCGGAGGGTGCGTCGGCGTGCTCCACCGCGCCGGCGAACCGCCACGCGGACGCCTTCGGGCCGCCGAGACCGTCGAGATGGCGGTCAAGAGCGGGCTCGATGCCCTCGCCCGACTCGACCGGGCCACCCGGCAGGACATACCAGGCGTCTGCGGGAGGCTGGGCCAGCAGCACCCGGTCCGTCACCCGCGCCAGCAGTCGGACGTCGAGAGCCACCGACGAGCGTGCGGACATCCACAAACTCCTCCCGTCGCGGACACGCAGCCGCACCCGAGGATCGGGCCGACGCCATCATCCCCCAGCCGTGACGATCCGACGTCATCGGATGTCACCATCAGACGTCGGATGTCAGTCAGCCGACCGGCCTGTCGCGGTGGCTGCCACCGTGGCGGGCGAGACAGCCCGGCCGTCGAGCGGGTCGGAGAGCGAGCGGGCCGAGGAGACAGCCGGACGGGTCTTCCGCGAATCGGCACGATCATGCGTGTGGGATCTGTCGGACGCCTCGACCCGAGATGCGCAACCGCCGGTGGACGAGCTTTGTATTCCGCGTATTCCGTAAAAGGACCGATCTGTCCTGTTTTGCCGCGGCCGCCACGTTGTGAAGATCTTCATCCATCCGCTGGTGCGAGCGGCGATGGCGCATCTGCACCTTGTGTCCATCCACCCCTGGGCCGACGGAAACGGCCGGATGTCCCGTTCGCCGCAAACGCTCATGATCGCCCGCGAAGGCGTCCTGGTCGTCGTTGACGAGGTCCGGTTCCTCCGCGCGCACCGTGGCCACGGCCCGGCAGGAGTCCTGCGGGAGTCTCGAAGGCCCGCGGCACGTCGAGGCGCTGACGCCTCCCGCTACGGGCGTACGACGGCCACCGGGCAGGCGGCGTGCAGGACGCACTGGTGGCCGGTGGAGCCGAGCAGCAGCGCGGCGAAGCCGCCGTGGCCGCGAGCACCGGTCGCGACGAGCTGCGCCGAGGAGGACTCACGCACCAGCGTCCGGCCGGGTGCGTCCACGACCGCATCGGCTGTCACCGCGACGTCGAACGTGCCCTCGACCGTGGCCGTCGCCTCGTCGAGGACACGCCAGCCGTGTTCACGCAGCCCCTGGTAGATCTTCTCCAACCGCTGCGGAAGCGGTGTGGCCGACAGCGCGTAGGCATGGATCAGGCGCAGCGGCACACGGCACAGCGACGCCCGCTCGGCGGCCCACCGCAGCGCGGCCAGCGACGCCGGCGAGCCGTCCACCCCGACGATCATCGGACGCTGGTCCGACCGTTCACCGACGTCCGTACCCCGGACCACGACAACCGGCCGACTGGCGTGGTGCACCAGACCCTGGCTGACCGAGCCGACGAGCAGACGGCCCAGCGGCCCGTGCCCGGCGGCGCCGACGACGGTCATCGCGGCCTGTTCGCCGTGTTGGAGCAGCGCGCTGACCGTGTCGGTGTTCACGACGCGCGTGCTCACCTCGACCGGCGGGTCGGGCATGGGCACCCGGGCGACGCTACGGTCCAGCATCTCGGCCGCCGCCCTGGTGAGTCCCCTGTGGCTGGCGGCCGTCGCCTCTCGGTAGACGTTGCGGGGCAGGCCGTCCGCGGTCCAGGCCAACAACGCCGTCACCGGCCGGCACTCCAGCGCGGCCGTGCGGTAGGCCCAGCGCAACGCCGCCTCGGACCCGGCCGACCCGTCGACGCCGACGAGCACCGGTGCCCTGCGTTGTGCATCCACCATGCATCCTCCCTACCCACGGCATAGCGGACGGCCTCGATCGGAGCGGGATGGGATCGACAGGCCAGGCCGCACCCGCGGTACGCCCTGGTGGCGCGCGGTGTGCCGGTCGACGCCGGGTGATGTCCGGTCGGAAACGACCGGTCGGAAAGACGCGCCTGCCCGGCAGGTCGCCACCATGGGCGGGCGGGTCAGCGGGGTCCGTTCGCCCGCGGGNCCCGCGGGTAGCGCAGCAGGGCGCCGAGGCCCTCGGACGGCCCGTCCGCGAAGCCGGCGGGCAGGACCCGGACCGCCGCGCCGGTGCCCCACGCGGCGCGCACGGCCACGTCCGCCAGCCTGCCAGCGGTCGGCCGGCCGACCCGGCCGGCCAGCATGCCCGCCTCGGCGGTGACATCGGCCGGATCCGGTCCGAACCACGCGACCCGTTCGTCCCCGGGGTCGTCCACGACGAGCAGGGTCCGTGCCTGGGAACGGGCGAGCACGTCGAGAGCCGCGGTGGCCCCGTCGGCCGCCCGCCCGTGCGCACGGTCCTCGGCGAAGCGGGCGAGCAGACCGGTGGTCCGGGCCCGGGCCTCGGCCTCGGCCAGCTCGCGCACCTGGCGGTCGTGCAGCCGGTCACCCCGGCTGGGGTGCCGTCCGCCGTGCTCAAGCTGGCGCACCAGCGGGACGACCCGGGGCGGCAGGTGCTCACGCAGCAGCTGCACCGCCCGCACGTCTCCCGCCAGGACGACCAGCGCGGCGTCCACCTGCTCGACCAGCGCCGTCACCGCCTTCGCGACCTGTGCCGCGTTGTGCGCCCACGAGTCCTCGGCGCGATGCTGGTAGCGGCGCTGCGACCAGCCGCCGGGGGCGTTGCGCTCGATCTCGTCGTCGCTGCCCGTGACCTCGCCGGCGAACCGCGGCCCGTCGACGTCCACCCGCAGGTCGGCGCCTGTCCGGTCGGTGAGCACGACCACACAGGGCACCGTGCGCTGCCAGCAGGCGAGCAGGGGCAGCACGCAGGGCAGTGGCCCCCACACGGCCCGGTCGTCCAGCTGCCCGCGCAGCCGCCGCTCCCAGGCGACCCGGCCATCGGCGGCGAACACCGCGAGAGCGGCATTGTCCGGCCCCAGGCGGGCCACCGTCTCGTCCACCGCGCCCAGCGTCGCGCCGTCCGCCCCGGCCGTGGCCAGCTGATCGCGCAGGCCGCGCCACCGCAGCGCCCGCTCCGGCACGACATCGTCGAGCTCACCCGACAGATCCAGGTAGAGCGTTACGAAGGGGCCGGCGGCGGTGAAGAGCCGGCCGATCTCCGCATCCTGTGTGCCTACGGTCACTACGGCCTCCCTGTCACTCGTTGTTCCGGCCGTGGGGTCCCACAGCCGTGAGGCTGTTACGGGACTGCTACGGACGGGCGGAGAGCAGCAGCTCGTGCGCCTGCCGGGCGGCCCGCGCCGCCGCGGCTTCGAGGCTCGTCCGTGGTGGGCGGGGACTCCAGCCCGCGGGCGATGGCCCGGACCGCCTCCGTGAGCGTGGCGAGCCGCTGTTCCAGGGCCGCGATTCGCCTTTCGTGATCGTTGGTCATTGTTCTCGCCTTCCCGCCGGTGGGGGCGCACGCCGCGGGCCTCCCCGGGTGGTGGCGGACCCCCGGCGCCCGGCCCCGGGTGGACGAAGCTGACATGGCCGGTGTCGGACCAGCGAGCGGTGAACGGTGAGTCGCCGGCCGGGTGCGGGTGAGGCCATGATTCCCCGCTCCTTGCCTACAAGCATGCAGATCGTTACCTAATATGCTTGATCCGAATACTTTCGGTCATTACCCGCGCCCGGCCCGTCCGAACCACGGACCGGCCGGCAAACCGAGATCGATGGCGGTCGGTGACCAGAGCGTCGACGGTTCCTCGGGTTCGACAGCGGGCTGCTCGCCCGCCGGCTCGTCGCCCGCCGGCTCGTCGACGTCACCGGCTGGCTACGCGGCCGGTCGGAGATCGCTCACCTTCCCGTCGGCTACTTCGGGGCCAGCACCGGCGCCGCCGCCGCGCTACCGGCGCCCGCCGCCGCCGCGCTGTGGGCCGCGGCCGAGCCCGGTTCCCACGTCGCCGCCGTCGTCTCCCGCAGCGGCCGGCCCGACCTGGCCGCCACGAAACTGGCGGCCGTGCGCACCCCGACCCTGCTCGTCGTCGGCGGTGACGACGAACTCGTCCTCGAGCTCAACGGGCAGGCCCGGGCCCTGCTGCGGTGCGAGAATCAGCTTGCCGTCGTCCCGGGAGCCACCCATCTGTTCGCCGAGCCCGGCGCTCTGGAGGCCGTGGCGGAGCTCGCCCGCGACTGGTTCGTCCGCCACTTGGCCCTGGTCGGACGGCGCGACGGCAGTCCGTGAACGGTCACCCATGGTGAGGAGTGGCCAGATGTCGGCGCAGACCGAGCCCGCGGCGCCCGTCGAGGTGGAAAAGATCAGGGTCGACCGGATCGTGGTGGGCATCGACGGCTCGGAGGGGTCGCTGGCGGCGCTGCGGTGGGCGGCGTCGGAGCGGGCTCTGCGCGACGTCACACTGCTGGTGGTGCTGGCCTGGCAGGTGCCCTCGATCGGTCTGGTGCCTCCGATACCTCTCGACGAGCAGCCATGGCACCAGGCGGCGCGGCAGGCGCTGGGGGAGTCGCTGGCAGACGTCTTCGGCCCCGAGCTTCCGCCCGGCGTGCACGCCGAGATCAGGCACGGGCCTGCTGCTCGGCTCCGTGAGCACGGCCTGCGTCCACCACGCGCCCTGCCCGGTACTCGTCGTCCGCCCGCCACGGAACCAGCACAACCGGAGCTGAAGGCGCAGCCGGAGCCGAACGTCGACGGTCGAGGCCGAGGGCCGACGGCGGCGTGTGGCGCGAGCCACGCATGCCGCCGCCGGCCGCGCGGACCGGCGCGAACGGCTCGAGCGGCTCGAGCGGCTCACCGGCCACGGACAGGCCGGCACCGCACGCCGTCTCGGGATGCGCCTGGTCAACTCGCACGTCAGACGGTTGACGTCCCGGTCGCCGGCGTCTCGTCGACGAGGCGCTCGACGTGGCGGAGAAGATCGCGGGAATGTCGACCCAGGCGGCCATGACGGTCAAGGAGGCGGTCAACCGCGCCTTCGAGACCTCGCTGAGCGAGGGCGTCCTGTTCGAACGGCGGACCTTTCACTCCACGTTCGCCACCGCGGACCAGAAGGAGGTATGGCCGCCTTCACCGAGAAGCGCAGGCCCGTCTTCCGGGACGAGTGATCGTCCTCCTGGAACGGGCGATCACCACGGGGCGGGGTCGACGCCGGGTTCGGCCTGCTCGTCGCTGAACGCGTCCGACGTGGCCAGGTCATCGGTGGCTGGTACTCGATGTCCTCCTGCCAGCGGGAAGTGGGCCGGCCGGTTGTCCGGGCCGAACCTCCGACTTCCGGAAACCGCCTCCTCGCAACCTTCACAGAATGCGGCCGAAAGATTGCACGGCTTCGCGTCTTCGCCTGACTGGATCCACGTTCCCAGGCCGTGCCACAGTCTCCTCATCACACGGAAACGGCCTGGACGGCGAGCGCGCGAGCCGGCGAGCCGCATATTCCGGATGCAACTCCGCGGTTTCGCCGTGCTGGCAACTCCGCGGTTTCGTCGTGCTGGCAACCCCGCGGTTTTGCCGTGCTGGCAACCGCGGCCGCGGTACACCCGGAATACGCCTACGACCGGAAAGGCATCCACGTATGACTGACCACGAGGTCCGCGTCCACCGGAGTACCGAGCGCCTCGCGCGCGAGGACCAGCTGGCGTGGAAGATCGCGACGGTCGCGGTTGATCCGGTGGAGGTGCCTGCCGACACCACCGACATGATCGCCAACAGGATCATCGACAACGCCGGGGTGGCGGCNGGCCCGTCTTCCGGGACGAGTGATCGTCTTTCCGGAACGGGTGATCACCATGGGGCGGGGTCGACGCCGGGGTGGCGGTGGCCTCGCTGGGCCGCCGGCCGGTGACCGCCGCCCGCGAGCAGGCGCTGCGGCACGCCCCCGCGCCCGGACGGGCCGGGGGGACGGTCTTCGGCCTGCCGCCGGACACCCGCGTCTCCCCGGAGTGGGCGGCATGGGCGAACGGTGTGGCCGTGCGAGACCTGGACTTCCACGACACCTACCTGGCCGCCGACTACTCCCACCCGGGCGACAACATCCCCCCGATCCTGGCCGTGGCGCAGCATCTCGGGCTCGGCGGCCGGGACCTGGTGCGCGGCGTCGCCACCGGCTACGAGATCCAGGTGGCGCTGGTGGCCGGGATCTGCCTGCACGCCCACAGGATCGACCACATCGCACACCTCGGCCCGTCCGCCGCCGCCGGGATCGGCACCCTGCTCGACCTGCCCACCGAGACCGTCTACCAGGCCGTCCAGCAGGCCCTGCACACCACCACGACCACCCGTCAGTCCCGCAAGGGCACGATCTCCAGCTGGAAGGCCTACGCTCCCGCCTTCGCCGGCAAGACAGCAGTGGAAGCCGTCGATCGCGCCATGCGCGGTGAGGGCGCCCCGTCCCCTGCCTACGAGGGCGAGGACGGGTTCATCGCCCACCTGCTCGACGGGCCCGACGCCCGCTACGTGGTGTCGCTGCCCGCGGCCGGGGAGCCCAGGCGGGCCATCCTCGACACCTACACCAAGGAGCACTCCGCCGAGTACCAGAGCCAGGCCCTGATCGACCTCGCCCGCCGCCTCGGCCCGCGCGTCGGCGACCTCTCCCGGGTCCGCTCGATCGTCATCCACACCAGCCACCACACCCACCACGTGATCGGCTCCGGCGCCGGCGACCCGGAGAAGTACGACCCGACGGCCACCAGGGAGACCCTCGACCACTCCGTCCCCTACATCTTCGCGGTCGCCCTGCAGGACGGTGACTGGCACCACGAGCGCTCCTACACCCCCGAGCGGGCCGCCCGCCCCGACACCGTCGCCCTCTGGCAGAAGATCAGTACGGTCGAGGACGGGGAGTGGACGCGGCGTTACCACTCCACCGACCCGAAGGAAAAGGCCTTCGGAGGACGGGTCGTCGTCGAGTTCGACGACGGCGCCACGCTCACCGACGAGATCGCCGTTGCCGACGCCCACCCGCTCGGCGCCCGGCCGTTCGGGCGGGCGGAGTACATCGCCAAGTTCCGCCGGCTCGCCGAGGGCGTGATCCCCACCGCCGAGCAGGACCGCTTCCTCGACACCGCCATCCGGCTGCCCGACCTGACACCCGACGAGCTCGCCGGACTCACCCTCACCCCGTCCCCGCCCCTGACCCCCGGCGGGACCGAGGGAATCTTCTGACCCAGGGGGAATCAGCGACCTTCAGGGGGAGTACCGACCGATGCTGCACGCGAGAACACCTGCCCACGTCCGCCGCGCCGCGCTGCGCGCCGCCCTGTGCTCCGGCCGGCTGCTGCGCTTCCCCGGGGCGTTCAACCCCCTGTCCGCCGTCCTCATCACCGAACTCGGCTTCGACGGGATCTACGTCTCCGGCGCGGTGCTCTCCGCGGACCTGGCCCTGCCCGACATCGGGCTGACCACCCTCACCGAGATCGCCGGCCGGGCCGGGCAGATTGCCCGGGTCAGCGACCTGCCCGCCCTGGTCGACGCCGACACCGGTTTCGGCGAGCCCATGAACGTCGCCCGCACCATCCAGATCCTCGAGGACGCGGGCCTGGCCGGCTGCCACATCGAGGACCAGGTCAACCCCAAACGCTGCGGCCACCTCGACGGCAAGACCGTCGTCCCCGTCGAGGAGATGGTCCGCCGTATCCGTGCCGCGGTCACCGCCCGCCGCGACGAGAACTTCCTCATCTGCGCGCGCACCGACGCCCGAGCCGTCGAGGGCCTGAGCGGCGCCGCGGACCGGGCCCGCGCCTACGCCGACGCCGGAGCCGACATGATCTTCCCGGAGGCGATGGCCGACGCCGGGGAGTTCGAGACCGTGCGCAGGGCCGTCGACGTGCCGATCCTGGCGAACATGACCGAGTTCGGCAAAAGCGAACTCCTCACCACCGACACGCTGGAATCCGCCGGTGTGAGCGTGGTCATCTATCCCGTCACCCTCCTGCGTCTGGCGATGGGCGCCGTCGAGGACGGGCTGCGCCGCATTCGCGCCGACGGCACCCAGGCCGGCCTCGTCGACCGGATGCAGACGCGCGCACGCCTCTACGAACTCCTCGACTATCCCGGTTACAACGCCTTCGACACGAACATCTTCAACTTCCGGATCTGAGTATCCGGCGCCTTCGTCTGGACGGACGTCGTCATGACCACCACTGAACCTTCGGTGCGCAAGGGTCTGGCCGGAGTCGTCGTCGACACGACCGCCGTTTCGATGGTCAGACCCGAGACCAGTTCGCTGACCTATCGCGGATATCCGGTACAGCAGCTTGCCGCCGAATGTTCCTTCGAGGAGGTCGCCTACCTCATCTGGCACGGCGAGCTTCCCACGACCGAACAGCTGCGCGGCTTCACCGGGTCCGAACGCGCCCGGCGTGGCATCGACCATCGCGCCGGCGGGGTCCTTCCGGCGGTGCGACCTGTCGACCGCACCGCCGGAACCAGCCCGATCAGCCTGATCATTTCCGGATGATCTCCAGCTTCCCCAGGTGCGACAGGAAGACGGTTCAGGACGCCGCGAGAGCCTGGTGGTCAGCCCAGCATGTTCTCGACGAGGTCGGCGGCTCGCACGGTGCCGCCTTCGGCTCGTACCTCGGCGCGCAGTTGCGCCGAACGGCGGGCGGTCTCGGGATCGGTGACAAGTTCGGTCAGGGTGGCCCGCAGAACCGCGGAGGTGGCCTGCGAGGTGTCGACGCGGCGGGCCACACCCAGTTCGACAAGCCGGTCCGCGTTGGTGAACTGTTCGGCGGCCTGCGGGACGGCGATCATGGGTGTTCCGGTGAACAGCCCTTCGCCGCTGCCACCCATTCCCGCGTGGGTGACGAAGGCGTCGGCCTGCTCGAGAATCGCCAGTTGAGGAACCCAGGGGTGCACTTCCGTATTGGACGGGACGGCGCCGAGTTCCCCGGGGTCCGTGTGCTTCCCGATCTGGAGGACGACGTGCCAGCCGGGCATGTCGCCGTATGCCGCCAGGCACTGACGGTAGAACTCCGGCTGCCGCGTGTACGCCGAGCCAAGGGAGACCAGCAGCACGTTCTCGGCATCAGCCGGACGCGTCCAGCCATTCTGTTCCGTCCGTGGGCCGAAACAGGGGCCGACAAACGTCACCGTGTCGGTGTCGACCTGGTCCGCATGCGGCTGCATGGCTCTGGGGATCAGCGCCAGAGCCCGCGGCGGACGGCCGGCGAAGGCGTCCATGTCCGTGGTGGACGCTCCGCACCCGGCGAGCCAGCGGGTGAACTTCGCCCGGTACGCGTCGGCGCCGGGCAGTTGCCACAGCTGCGTCGTGACGTCCTGCTCGTAGCCCTTCCAGGCCACGAAAGTCGGTGAGAGCTGCAGGAGGGGGCGGCCCTGCGCCTCGGCAAGGGCCCGGGCGGCGTAGGCGCCGATGTCGTAGAGGTACAGGTCGGCGCGGTCGCGGTCGTAGGCGGCGTGTAGCCGCGGGAGTGCCTGGACGGCGTCGTCGAGGAAGAGGTGCATCGCGGCGATGGGATCGTCCGGCCAGTTGTTGTCGGCGACCGGCAGCCCGGAGGCGTACGGGACGAATTCGGCGCCGGTGGCTGTGACCAGGTCGACCACGGCCGGATCATTGGCGTATGTCACCCGGTGGCCGCGGTTCACCAGCTCGCGGACGATCTCGATGCTCGGGAGGACGTGACTGACGGCGGGAATACCGACCATCGCGACATGGGCGCGGTGACGGGACATGGAAAATCACTCGATTCAGGTCTACGGATAAAGGGACACGACAGACCGGTGTGCGGCCCGTGACGGCACAGCCTGCCGTGGGACACACACCGGTCCGCGGGGCGGGAAGCAGCGATGCCGTCCCCGCCGGTGTCAGCCGTAGATCTGAACCTGAGCCATGTGCCTGACCTTAACCTGTTCCGAGCCCGGGCCGCCGTGGCCCGGGTTATTGCGACGACCGGTCAGTTCTGGCTGTTGAGATAGCCGATGCCCATCGCACCCCACCATCCGGCCTGGGACAGCAGGTTACTGATCACCGATCGGGCCAGGAGCATCCGGGACGCAATGGCGGCGGACCGTTCCAGGCGGTGCTGGACCGCCTGGATATGCAGGCCGTTGAGCGCGATGAGGAGTACCAGCCCGATCTTTACCCGCGTCATCGGCGTGGACAGGTCGGGATGCAGCAGGACACCGCTGAGCACGAGCCCCGTCAGCCCGGCCCAGATCAGCAGATGCAGGCCGTCCGCCACCCGGATGACGTCCGGGAAGCCGCGCCGGCCGAACAGCCACAACAGCGCGAAGAAGTCGATGGCGAGGACCGCGCCGAACCCGGCCACGAGTGAGGCGAGATGAACGAACAGGGCGGCGGTGTGCAGGGCCGGGTCGGCGGTGACGTGGGTGGCGGTCCAGACGGCCGCCGCCCACCCGAGGATGAGGATCATCCCAGCCGCGAGGAAACGGACCCACCGTGGCAGAACTCCGCCGTCGGGTGGGGAGGCCTGGGTGATGATCAGGGCCGGGACGGGTCGCGGGTCCGCGGCTAGGGAGATGAGCTGCTCGGGAGCCGTCCCCTTACCATCGACCATGATCAGTGCTTGAGTGTGACGTCGGTGAAGGTGGCAGTCGCGCCGCTGGCCAACGCTGGCGTATGACCTTCCTCACCGTGCCGGAAGAAGGTCGGTATCCCGACTGTCGCGCGCAGCGTGTAGCTGCCGTCCTGCGGGACTGTGAAGTTGTTCGCGTAGTGGAAGAACTCGGCGTAGTAGAAGTTGAGTGCCTTCTCGTCCACGACCGTGCCCTTGTCGTCGACGACCGCGAGTGTGATCGGTATGTTCGGCACGATCCGGCCGGTGGCCGCCTCGATGGAGATGATCTCGATGTGGTGCGTCTCGCCGGCGGCGGGCTTGCGGAGCACCTGTTGCCCGCTGTTGCCCTCGTACCAGCTTTCGGCGGGCTCGACAATATAGGCGATCCGCCACGGCCCGGTCTGGACTTCTCCTCCCTCGGAGCGGATTTCCTGGGCGAGCGTCGTGTACTGCTCGACCACGCCCTCCGGCACCGCGGTGGAGGCGGTCGAGGTGCTGACCGGGTGTCCCGGGGATGTCGTCGTGGCGTCGGTCGTCGAGTCGTCGGAGCAGGCGGTGAGGCCGAGCAGTAGGGAGACGGGCAGCGCGAGAAGGGCTGTTCGCCGGGACACGCATCCTCCTTCAGAAAAGCTTAACTATTAACTTAAGATAACCTAAGTGGATCATGTTTCGTCAACTAGATCACTCTTACTGCCAGTGGAAACACTCTCCGTGAGAACTGTGGGCTCTAGGAGGCCTCGGCTTCCCGGCGCACCGTCGACAAGAATGATCCGAACCATGCCCGGGCGCTCATGGGGCCTTGCGTGAGGCGGCGGACAGGCATGGGAGAAGAAGGTGGGCTGGTCAGTCATGCTGGAAACCGGTGGCGGTGCGGTCGAGCGGGTCGGGTGGGAGGCCGAGGTAGGTGGCGCGCAGGTGGTCCCAGGCAGCCAGCCGGCTGAAGTCGGGGACGGCGCGTATCTGCTGGCTGTCGGTGAGGAAGGGGTTGGGGAGCAGCACGGTCATCATCTGCTCGTCGATGGCGTTGAACATGCGGAATCCCCGGCTGATGGGAGCGCCCGCCGGGGTGACGCGGCGGTAGAGCTCGGCGCGGGCGCAGCGGCGGATACGGCCGAGTTCGGGGCCGCTGGCGGTGTGCTGGCCGATGCACAGGTGGAAGTGCCAGCGGCCGAAGTCGACGGTGAGGTACCCGTCGTACATGGTGATGCTCGTCGGGGGATGCGGCGCGGCGATCTCCCAGGCTGCGCCCTGGACGATGACCCCGAAGCCGATCTGCCGCCAGTAGTCGGTGAACAGGTCGGTGATGATGGCGCGGAGGGTCGCCTCCTCGGTGGGCACCCGGAACAGGTGCAGGATGCCGTTGCCGGGTTCGTCGACGAGCTGGTAGGGGACGGCGGTGGTCATAGCGGCTCCGTTCGGGTGGCGGCTCGGGTGGCGGCGGGTGCGCCGGTGAGCGGGCAGTCCCCGCAGGTGCCGCCTCCGGGAGTGCGGTAGTAGAGGCAGCAGCTGCGGCGGGTCACGGAGCCGAGCTGGAGCCGCCCGTCGGAGGCGACGATGTGGTGGGTGCTGCCTGCCAGCGGCGGAAGCGCCAGGAGCTGGGCGGCCAGTGGCAGGGTGTCGCGGGCGGGCCCGGCCCCGCCGGCCCCGGTGTAGCGGGTCAGGACGCGGACGGCACCGACGAGGGCGGAGGCGGTGTTGCCCCACAGCAGACCGGCCGCGACCCCGGTGGTGGCACGGACGGCGTCGGCCAGCGGGCGCAGGTGGCCGTCGACCACAACGTCGATCATCAGGGTGGCCAGGGAGCGTGGGTCGATGGTGCCCTGCGGGTGCCATCCCCGCGGGTCCGCGACCCGCAGGTGGGTGGGCGTGCCGTCGGTGGTCGTGGCGTGCAACTGGTCGGCGGGCAGGTCCGGGACGAGCCCGCTGACAGCCCAGCAGCCGAGCACGATCGACCAGATGCGGGCGGCGTAGCCCAGGAACAGGGTGGAGGCGGCGACCCGCGCCTCGGCCGTGCCCATGCGGGCGGCGAGCTGTTCAACGGCGGCGGCGAGAGGCTCGCCGGCCTGGTAGAGCCGCGTCACCGGGGAGAAGACCTCCGCCGGTGTGACAGCGGAGCCGACAGAGCCGGCAGTGCAGGCGGAGCCGGTGGGGTCGGCGGGACGGGTGGTGCTGGTGGTGTCGGCAGGCCCGGTGACGCCGGCGAGGGGAGCGGTGTCGCTGGGGCCGCCGGCGTTGGCGGGGCCGGTGGGGCCTGCGGTGTTGCTGGGGCCGGCGAGATCGAGCGCGAAGTAGGGGCCGATGTCGGCCAGCTTGCGCAGGGCGGTGGCGAGCGCCGCGGGGTCGGCGCGCCGCAGCGGCCAGGGGTGGCGCGCCCGGTCGTGGGCGTGGGCGCGCATCCAGGCGGCGGCGTCGGCGACTGTCGCCAGCGTGCTCCGGCTGCCCGCGGCCATGGCCAGATATTCCCCGCTGGGCAGGGCGGTGACCTCGATGTCGACCGGCCCGGTCGGGGACAGCCGCCAGCCCTCCCGGCGCAGAGCCCGTTCGAGCGCCCCCCGCGCCGCATCGGGAACGGGGACATCGGGAACGGAAGCGTCGGGGCCGGGAACGTCGGGAACGGACGCACGGCCCGCGGTGATGACGCGGGCGGTCCCGACCGCGGGCGGGTCAGGGGCGAACGTGGCGGTCACGGGGTCGAAGCGCAGGCCGTCGGTGTCGAAGGCGGCGGCGANGGGGAGCCGGCCGGTGAGGGTGAGGTGCTCAGGGGTGCCGGCGTGCAGCGTCCGGTCGCGGTCGAGCAGCCAGACCATGTCCGCGACCCGCAGGGCGAGCTCGAGGTCGTGAGTGGAGACGACGACGGCGAGGTCGTGGTCACGGGCCAGGGCGCGCAGCAGGGCGGTGACCGCGACGCGGGCGGTCACGTCGAGGTAGGCGCTCGGCTCGTCGAGCAGCAGCAGCGTGGGCTGCTGGGCGAGCGCGCGGGCGATGAGGACGCGCTGCCGTTCCCCGTCGGAGAGCTCGTCGACGGGCCGGCCGGCGAGCGGGCCGGCCGCGACCACGGTGAGCGCCCAGTCGACGACCACCCGGTCACGGGCGGTAAGGGCGCCGGTGAGCCCGGTGTGGGGGTGCCGGCCCAGGCCGACGAGTTCGCCGGCGGTGAGCAGCGGGACGTCGACCTGGTCGGTGAGTACCGTGCCGATCCGCCGCGCCCGCTCCAGCGGGCCGAGGCCGGTCAGGTCGACGCCGTCGAGGGTGACGCCGCCGGCCAGCGGTGGCTGGAGCCCGGCGAGGGTGCGCAGCAGGGTGGACTTGCCCGCGCCGTTGGGCCCCAGCAGCACGGTGAGGTCGCCGCGGCGGGCGTGCGCGGTCAGGCCGGTCAGCACCGGCCGGGCGGTGCGCCCCTGCCGGTAACCGACGGTGAGGCCGGTCAGGCGCAGCCCGTCGCGGGCACCGTCGGACGGGTGTGTCGTCAGGTGATCAGCCGGGCGGGCCATCAGGTGATCCCCGCGGCGGCCGGCCGGGCGCGCAGCAGCACGGCGATGACGACGGGGGCGCCGACCAGGGAGGTCACCACGTTGATCGGAAGCACCAGGCCGGTGCCGGGCAGTTGGGCCGCGGTCGAGCAGGCCAGCGCCACCAGGGCGCCGGTGAGCACCGACGCGGGCAGCAGCAGCCGGTGGTCGGACGTCCCCAGCAGCCGGCGGGCGATATGCGGGACGGCGATCCCCAGGAAGGCGACCGGCCCGCAGAACGCGGTCACGGTGCCGGCGAGCACCGAGGTGCCCATCAGCGTGACGGTGCGTACCCACCGTACCCGTACGCCTGCCGTGCGGGCGTAGTTCTCCCCGAGCAGCAGGGCGTTGAGCGGCTTCACCGAGGCCATGCCGGCGGCCAGCCCCAGGCCGATCGTCGGGGCGAACACCATCAGGTCGTCGGTGGAGGTGCCCGAGAAACTTCCCAGCGACCACGTCCAGTACTGGATGGCCCGCTGCGGGGAGGTCCAGGTCAGCAGCAGGCTGACCAGCGAGCTGACCGCGGCGCCGAGCACCACCCCGATGACGAGCAGGGTGACGACCGAACGGACCCAGCGGGCCAGGGTGAGGACGGCGACGAGGACCACCGCCGCGCCGGCCGCGCCGGCGACGATCACCCCGGCCCGTCCGGTGCCCGCCGCGCCCGCGGTGAACGTCGCCCCGGAGCCGCCGACACCGGCGACGACGAGAGCCACCCCGAGGCTCGCGCCCGCGCTGACCCCCAGCGAGTAGGGGTCGGCCAGCGGGTTGCGGAAGAGCGTCTGCATCTGCAGTCCCGCCGCGCCCAGCGCCGCGCCCGCGAGCGCCGCGGTGACGGCGCGGGGGAGCCGGACCTGGGCGATCACGACCGTCCAGCGCGGATCGTGCGGTTCGGCTCCCACCAGCACCCGCGCGGTCTCGCTCAGGGGGACCGCGACCGACCCCACGGCGACCGCGAGCACGAACATCACCAGGGTGGCGGTGGCAAGCCCGGCGAGCACGCCGGCCCGCCGTCGCCCGCGCCGCCCGGCGGTGCCCCCGTCCGCGTCTCTGTCCGGCGCGTCGCCGCCGGGCCGCGCGGACGGGGGAAGCGTCTGCCGGGGCAGGCCGAACGCCGGTGGGCCGAGCACGGGCGGCGCTGCCGTGGCCGCCGTCATTGTGGCCCCCGTCATTGTGGCCGTCGTTGTGGCCGCAGCCGTCGTTGCCGTGTCGTTCGTGCGGGTGGCTGCCGTGGTCATGCGGGCAGCTGCCGGTAGAAGGCGAAACGGTGCCCTGGCACGGCGTCCGGGTGCAGGATCGCGACGAGGTCGCCGAGAACCAGGTCGGGGCGGGTGACACCGCGTTCCCAGTAGTCGTTGCCGCCGCCGGGCCCGATGGCGAGGGTGTTCGACCACACCCGCCCGCCGCNCCCGCCGCGGACGGCGGCGAGGGTGCCGTAGCGGGAGTCGGCCGCGACCGCCTCGCCGATCGTCGTCCACTCGCCGTCGGTGAGCCAGACCGGGGCGTCCCCGCCCCTGGCGTACACCGCCTCGAAGCTCAGCTCCAGGCTGCCGGTGTCCCGGCTGTCGGCCCACGGGTAGACGGCCCCGGCGTCCGCGAGGAGTTTGCCGACGTAGCTGCCGCCCGCGGGCATGTACCAGGTGCCCTGGTACATCGACCCGGGCAGGACCCGCACCGNGGCGGCCCGCCGGCGGCCCTTGCCCGGGCCGCGATCGCGGTGTAGTCCGTGGTGATCTGCTCGAAGACCTTCGCGGCCTTCTCCTCGTCGCCGGTGAGCGCGGCCATCACCTTGATCCATTCGGCCCGTCCCAGCGGATCACCCTCCAGCCATTCGGCGTTCGCCAGGACGGTGCCGCCGGCCCTGCGGATCGCCGGGTACTGCGGTGTGTCCGTGCCGCCCGTCATCAGCACGTCCGGCTGGGCGGTGACGACCTTCTCCACGTCGATCTGCCCGCCACCGGCGTACTCGACGACCTTCCCGTCGGCGATCCGCCCGCGGATCCCGGCGTCGACGACGCTCGCCGCGTTCGCCACCCCGGTCAGGACCTCGGCCCGGCCGAGGTCGGTCAGCAGCGGCAGATGGGTGGTGGACGCCGAGTACAGGCTGCGGATCGGCACCTCGACCCGCGGCGCGTCC
>NZ_JWIO01000050.1:12984-33629 GCF_001017755.1 Protofrankia coriariae | reverse complement strand
CACCTCGACCCGCGGCGCGTCCGCCAGCGCACCGGTGAGCGCCGGTGCCGGCGCACCGCACCGCACGAGTACGTAGGACTCCGGTTTCCCGCCCGGGTACGGCTGGTTGACCGTCAGGATCTCGTAACTTCCGTGGTAGGTGATCGTCACGTTTCTGGCGTGGGTGAACGTGGACTTGACCGGGAAGTAGTCGACGTCCGGGCTGAACCGGCTGATGCAGCCCCGGTCGTCGGCTGCCACGCTCCCTGCCGAGCGGGCGCCGTCGCCGCATCCGGCCAGGAAAGCGACCAGGGCCGCGATGCCGAGCAGCACGGCCGGCTGCCACCGGCGATCCGGCTGTCGCTGGCGATCAGGCTGCCACCGGCGATGTCGGCGCCGCGCCCGCGGTCCGCCGGGAATGCTGGCGGCACAGCTTCTGGCGGTACTACAGATTCTGACAGTACGCATGACGGCACGTGCGGGCACCACGTACACCGACCGCCTCTCCAGCACCTCGTGGAATGGGTCTTTCCGGTGCCGTGGCCGGTCTCCTGGCTGACGGGTCCGCGCCTTCGGCCGGCCTTCCCAGGCATGTGACGCCCAGTGACCTCCGCTGCGCCGCGGACAGGGCCGAAGACTTCCCGATCACAGTGGCGAGGGCCGCGCCGGTACTCCACCGGCTTCCCGAACGCCACGGCCGGATCAGGCTACCCATCCAGAGCAAACACCTGCAAGAATTGACATCTGAGCAGATGACCAGCCATTGAACGGATGACCAGCCAGGTGGCAGGTCAGGTGGCAGGGCCGCGCGGGGCGAGGCGTGGGTGGCGGCCGTCGATGGGAGTATGAGATCCATGCACCGCATCGCGCCGGGCCGGTCGGCCAAGGTGATCGACGGCGACCGGGCCTGCGATGCCGCGGGCGCGGTGGCGGACCGGGCCCGCATCCAGCACTGGGCGGCACGGTTCGCGATCCTCGCGGACCCGGGACGCCTCGCGATCCTGCTCGCGGTCCGTCACGCCGGCCCGATCTCCGTCTCCGACCTGGCGGCCGGAGTGGGCATGAACGACACAGCGGTCTCGCAGGCGTTACGTATTCTCCGCTACCACGCCGTCGTCTCCCCGCACCGGGACGGACGTGTCATCCGCTACACCCTCAGTGACAGCAGCATTGTCGATCTGCTGGACGGCGTCCATCCCGCCCCCGCTCTCGCGCACAACGGCATCGCGCACCCGGACGGCTTCGACGAGGAAGCGCATCCGTCGGCGCCGGTGCCCCCGACGGGCTGAGCGCCTGCCTCTCGGGGTGACAGGCCCGTCGCGATCAGGGCTGCGAAAGCTCCTGATGCGTTTGCCCGCGGACTGATCGCCAGGGCCCGGTCCGCCGGATGCGGAGACCCTGCCAGCAGCCCGGCCACCGCCGGCCAGACGACACCGAGCATGTCGGCCAGCGGGACCGAGGCCAGCAGCGCGGCGTTCGCGAGATCGCAGCCGACCATCAGCCGCCGGCGGTCGACCCGGTCGGCGAGGGCGCCGGCGACCAGCCCGAACAGCAGGTAGGGCAGTGCCTCCACGGCGGTGAGCGCCGCCGTCCACGCCGCGGATCCGCTGGTCTGGAAGACGAGTATCGGCAGCAGGACGGCCGGCACCGCGCTGCCGGACAGCGACACCGTGCGCGCGCACCAGAACCGCACGAAGGCCGCGTCGCGGTACAGCGACGCGGCCTGACGGTGGTGCGTTTTTCGCGGCCCTGGCCGCCTCGTCAGCCCCCAGGTTGCGCGGCCTCATCGGTACCGGTGGCGGCAGGCGCCCGGCGGTACCGATGAGGCGGCCCGTGCGGTGGCCCGCGGCCCGGGACGCTGCCGGCCGGCAGCGGTGGTCACCAGCCGGCCGNCCAGCCGGCCGGCCACGGCCGGGTCAGCCCTGGCGGGACTGCCGGGCCGCGGTGTAGCGGGCCGCGACGTCGGCCCAGTTGACGATGTTCCACAGGGCGGTGACGTAGTCGGCCTTGACGTTCTTGTACTGGAGGTAGAAGGCGTGCTCCCAGGCGTCGAAGACCAGCAGCGGGGTGCTGCCGATGCCGACGTTGCCCTGGTGGTCGTAGACCTGCTCGATCAGGAGCCGGTCGGCGACGGGCTCGTAGGACAGCACACCCCAGCCGGAGCCCTGGATCGTGCTGGTGGCGGCGGTGAGCTGGGCCTTGAACGCGTCGAACGAGCCGAAGTCGTTGGCGACGGCGTCGGCGAGGGCGCCGTCGGGCTTGTCGCCGCCGTCGGGGGAGAGGTTCTGCCAGTAGAGCGAGTGCAGGACGTGACCGGAGACGTTGAACGCGAGCGTCTTCTCCAGGCCGACGATGGCGGCGAAGTCGCCCTTGTCACGGGCTTCGGCGAGCTTGTCGAGGGTGGTGTTGGCGCCGGCGACGTAGGCGGCGTGGTGCTTGTCGTGGTGCAGTTCCAGGATCTCGCCGCTGATCGACGGCTCGAGAGCGGCGTAGTCGTAGGGCAGGTCGGGCAGTGCGTAGGTCGCCACGGGTGTGGAGTCCTCTCATCACGGTGAGATATGGGATATGTGCGGGACAGAACGCTGTGGATCCGCTCCTGGTCCTTGGGGCCTGACGCTACGCGGTACCCGGCGCTCCACGGGCGCCTGGCTGGCCGGGATGCGTGCGCAGGGCCGTTGACCGGGTGACCGGGTGGCCGGTCAGGGCGGCGGCTCGGCGACGTAGGCCCGCTGGATCGCGGCGAGCACGTCGCGGGGCCCGCTGTCCGGACCGGCGCGCTCGGCCAGGTGGTCGAGGGTGATGCCGCACAGCGTGGACAGGCCGAGGACGAGTTCGGCCACGGCCGCCGCGGGGTCCGCGCGGTCGGCGCCGTCGGCCATGACCCGTTGGACACTGGTCCAGAAGAAGCCGGGGTCGTCGGCCGAGTCGGTGTAGGCGGTCATGACCTCGATTGCCACCGGCAGGCATCCTCCGGGGCCGCTCCCGATGTCACGCATCGCTACTCCTTGTCGTCAGCGCTGTCTACAACGATGCCTGTCGCGGCGTCCACGGGCGCTGTTACGAACGTCATCGTGAAGTACTTGCAATGAACCTGTAACCGTGGCTGTCCCCGGCGGGAGGACAATCGTCGCATGTTTCCCATTTGTAACTATAGGTAATAATTTGCTATATGCACCGATCGGAGCCGGCCTCGTCGCCGGGTGTGCCGCCTCCTCGTGACCGTGCTGAGGCTCCCGTGACGGCCTCCGCTACGTTCCGCCGCGCTCCGTTGCGTCCCACGCGTCACGTCGATGACGAACGACCGGACGATGGCGGCACCATGCAATCTATTATCTCCTGCAAATCTCTTGCAGGAGGCGGTGGGGATGGTTAACGTCCGCAGGCGCATCCACCCCCGTCGGCGCTGCCGGGGCCCTCCGCCAGGAAGGATTCCGCCATGGCCGCCCAGGTCGACACCTCGCCCACGGCACGGTTCACCCGCATCCGCCGGGCGCTCGGCCCACGGGAGTGGGCGAGCGTGGCCGGCATGGCCGGCGTCATCATCGGGCTGCATGTGATCGGCTGGTTCGCTCTGATCGCGATCGTCGCCCCGCGGCACTACCACTTCGGCGCCGACGGCCAGGTGTTCGGCATCGGCCTCGGGGTCACCGCCTACACCCTGGGGCTGCGCCACGCCTTCGACGCCGACCACATCGCCGCGATCGACAACACCACCCGCAAGCTGATGACCGACGGCCAGCGGCCGCTGTCGGTCGGGTTCTTCTTCTCCCTCGGCCACTCCACGATCGTCTTCGCGCTGGCGTTCCTGTTCGGCATCGGGATACGTTCGCTGGCCGGGCAGGTCGAGGACGACGGCTCCACCCTGCACGCCGTCACCGGCTGGATCGGCACCACCGTCTCCGGTGGCTTCCTCTACCTCATCGCCGCGATCAACTTCGGCGTCCTGCTCGGGATCCTGAGGGTGTTCCGGGAGATGCGGCGCGGGCGGTACGACGAGGCCGCCCTCGAGGAGCAGCTGAACTCCCGCGGCCTGATGAACCGGCTGCTCGGCCGCGTCACCAGGGCGATCACCAGGCCGTGGCAGATGTACCCGCTGGGCGTCCTGTTCGGTCTCGGCTTCGACACCGCCACCGAGGTCGCGCTGCTGTTCCTGGCCGCCGGGGCCGCCGGGGCCGGGCTGCCCTGGTACGCCATCCTCGTGCTGCCGATCCTGTTCGCCGCGGGCATGAGCCTGCTGGACACGATCGACGGGTCGTTCATGAACTTCGCCTACGGCTGGGCGTTCTCCAGGCCCGTCCGCAAGGTCTACTACAACATTATGATCACCGGGCTGTCGGTCGCGGTCGCCTTCCTCATCGGCACCGTGGAACTGCTCGGCATCCTCGCCGAGAAGGCGAGCCTCACCGGCGGTTTCTGGGACTGGGTCAGCGGCCTGGACCTCAACCTGCTCGGCTACTTCGTCGTCGCCCTGTTCGTCCTCACCTGGGCGGTTGCGCTGCTGGTGTGGAAGTACGGGCGCATCGAGGAGAAGTGGTCCGCCGACGGCGGTGAGCACGCCCGACAGGCCGAGCCCGCGGGCTGACCTTGGCCGGCCGCGCGCCCGGCACGCCCGCCGTCCCGGCAACGGCTGAGCCTGCCCGCATCCGCGCACGCGCCCGCCGGCCGGGCGGGCTCGACGAGTGGCTCGGCGGGCAGGTTCGGCAGCTGGGCGCGGCAGCTGGGCGCGGCGGGCAGGTCATCCCGCAGCCGGACGGACTTCATCCCAGAGGGTGATGCGGGCCACGCTCTCCCGGAATATCGTCTTCGGCTGTGTAAAGAATGATTTCGGCGGACGAGGATCTGTTCCGTGCAGGGCGAACGTGCGGGGTACCGCGGGCGGACGACGTGGAGGACCGGGTGGTCAGGGCGTTTGTGGTCGTCGGTGTGACGCGACGGGTCCAGTCGGCGGAGGCCTGTTCGTCCGGGCGGCCGGCCGGCTCGTGTCGACCCCGGCCGGAACGCGTCGGCCGGGTCCTGCCGGCTGCTGTGGCGGGCTGTTGTTATCTGTTCCCCCGGGTGGGCTGACATTTCCCGGGAAGGCTGGTGCTTCCCGGGAAGGTTGATATTTCGGAGTCCTGAAGTTTTGTTCCGGCTTTGCGAAGGCTCGTGCAAGGACAAGGAGAAATCGTGGCGCACTACAATTTCGGGATCAAGTGGCTGAAGGCGTTCCGGGAGAGCGCTGAGGCAGTCTCCAAGCTCTACGCCGACGACGGTTTCATCTTCGAAGACGTGATGCTTGACCAGTACAACATCAACAACAAGCCGGACCTGCACCGCGTTTTCGGCCCGTACGCGAACAAGGACCCGGAGAACGGCATCGGCATCCACAACTTCCGGATTCGTTCCTACATCGGCGACGAGCGGGTGGGTCTGCTCCGCTGGGAGTGGAGCCCCGAGCACGCCGCGGTCTTCCTCGGCCTGGACGTCGCGGGCAAGCCGTTCGGTACCCAGGGCCACACCTTCCACATCTACAACGAGCAGGGCCTGATCACCCGCGAGTCCTCCTGGTGGGACGCGTCCGCGGTGCTGCGTGCGGTCGGGCCCGTCAGCCCCACCAAGAGCCTGACCGGCACCAAGCCCGCCGTGGTGAAGACCTCCGGCGGCGCCCCCTTCACCCGGGCGGCCAGTGGCCTGGAGCACGCCCAGCGGTGGGCCGCCGCCCTCGGCAGCGACACGGCCGCCCTGGCCGACCTGTACGCCGACTACTTCACCGTCGAGTGGACCAAGGTCGACGACCACCTCGACGACACGGTCACCGACCGCGAGACCCTCGTGGAGCGGCTGGGCGGGATCGCCAGCGGGGAGAACGGCACCTACACCTTCACCCCCACCGCGTGGTTCGGCGGGGCCAACGACAGCTACGGCCTCATCCACTGGAACGTCCGGATCGAGGGGGCCACGACCTACCGCGGCCTGCCCACCAGCGGCAAGACGCTGGAGACCGTCGGCTCGACGTTCCACCAGTTCGACTCCGAGGGAAAGATCATCCTTGAGTCGACCTACTGGGAGGACAACACCGTCTTCGAGGCGCTCGGTGTGCCGGTCGTCCGGCCGCACTACTGGGACGAGAACTTCGATCCGGCCAGCCTGCTGCCCGGATAGCACGGGGTCCGAACACACACCCGGTCGCTGATCGCGACGGGATGCGAGCGGGACCTGCGGCGGCGGTGCCAAGCGGGGATTCGAGATCCGGTGACAGAGCCGGTCCGGATACCAGCGCAGCCCGCCGCCTGTTCGCGTGCGCGCACAGTTCGCGGGCCGCGGCCCCGGACGTCCCCGTCCAGGGCGTGTCCGACGGATGGTGGTCGACAGCCGATGTGGACGCCGCCCGCGCGGTCGAACATCCGCCAGGCACATCCTGACGCCCTGCTCACGCCTGAAAGCCCTATTTGTACGTCGGGTGCGTCGGCTGCTCGGTCCAGATGGTCTTGCCCAGGCGGCTGTAGCGGCTGCCCCACCGTCGGGTCATCTGGGCCACCAGGAACAGGCCACGGCCGCCCTCGTCGGTGCTGCGGGCATAGCACAGCCGCGGCTGGGTGAAGCTGGCGTCCGAGACCTCGCAGACGAGCAGGTCGTCGCGGATCAGCCGGACCCTGATCGGGCCCTGCGCGTACCGGATGGCGTTGGTGATCAGCTCGCTGACGACCAGTTCCGTGCTGAAGGACAGGGTGTCCAGGCCCCAGGCGGCCAGCTGCCGGGTCGTGAGGTTGCGGACCTCGGCGACCACGGACGCGTCGGCGGGAAACTCCCACTCGACGACGGCCTCGGGCACCACGGTACGGGTACGGGCGAGCAGCATGACGATGTCGTCCGCGGGCGGGGCCGAGGAGACGTCGCCGAGGAGCTCCCGGCCGATGTCGTCCAGAGACCGTTCGATTTCGTAGAGTGATTCCAGACGCTCGTGGAGCCAGTCCATTCCCTGGGTGACGTCGCGGTCGTGCCGGTTGAGCAGGCCGTCGGTGTACAGGGCGAGAACGCTGCCGGGCGCCAGCGCGATCTCGGTGACCTCGAAGGGCATCCCGCCCACGCCGAGCGGCGGCCCGGGGGTGACGTCGACGAAGTCGACCTTGCCCTCCGGCGTCACCACGGCCGGCGGCGGGTGCCCGGCGCTGGCGATCGCGCAGCGGCCGGCGACCGGGTCGTACACCGCGTAGACGCAGGTCGCGCCCACCGTGTCCCGCCGGGCCGGGTCGGCCTCACTGGCGAGACGCTGCACGAGGTCGTCGAGGTGGGCGAGCAGCTCGCCGGGCTCGAGGTCGAGATCGGCCAGGGTCTGCACGGCGGTGCGCAGCCGTCCCATGGTGGCGCTGGCGGGCAGGCCGTGCCCGATGACGTCACCGACGACGAAGGCCACCCGCAGTGAGGACAGCGGGATGACGTCGTACCAGTCGCCGCCCACCTGGCGGCCGCGGTCGGCCGGGACGTACCTGCCGGCGGTCTCGGCCGCGGTGGTGTCGGTCCTCGCCTGGGGCAGCAGGGCCCGCTGCAGCGCGATGGCCGCGCGGCGCTCGCGGGTGTACCGGCGGGCGTTGTCGATGCTCAGCTCGGCACGGGAGGCGATCTCCCGCAGCAGCTTGCGGTCGTCCCGGTCGAAGACCGGGGTCGAACCGGTCCGCCACACGCTGACGATCCCGAACAGCAGGCCGCGGACGTACAGGGGTGCGCTCATCCCCGAATGTGCGTCCAGCGGGATCATCGCGTCCGTGAAATCGCCCGCGTAGGGAACGACCTCCGCCCGGTTGGTGGCCATCAGAACCTTGCCGCGCTGCAGGCTGCGGATTTCAAACCCGTCCGGGAACGGTGGGACCGGCATGCCCGTCCGGATGAATCCGGGATGCCAGGAACCATGGTGACGGACCGCGGCGACACGCCGCAGGCGCAGCTGCCCACCGCCGAATGTTTTCGGCGGCTCGTCGCCGGCCCGCACGGCGTCACTGAGATCGACCGTGGCCACATCGCCGAGGGCGGGGACGAGGACCTCGGCCAGGTCCTGGGCCGTGTGGTCGACGTCCAGTGAGCGGCCGATGCGTTTGGCAGCCGCATAGAGCAGATACAGATCGTGCGGGTTCTGCTGCTGTCCGGTCATTATCAGATCCATGGCACATTCCAGCTACGTCGCATGAAACACGATCCCGATGCCAGGCCTCCGTATCGTGGTGAAGGAGCACACGCCCGGCTCATGGGGCGACGCCGCAGAATACCATCCGATATGGTTTCCCGGCCGATTCACCGGCGGCTCCCACCGGGATATTCCCAGCTGTCCGAACCGAGCGGTCACGCGGCCGGAGGCGCAGCGCGCAACGCGGCCGGGGGCGTGTCCTGCGTGTACGTCCGGTACGCACGGGGGCTCCTTCGGATCGGTCGACCGGGACCGGGGTCGGTGCTTGGTCGGCGGTGCCGCCCGTTCGGCCCGCTCGGTGGCCAGAAGAGCGGGTAACCGCCCATCGGGATCCTTCCCGGGCCTGCTGGAGCGGGGCGCTGGAGCGGGCGGAAGCGGGTGGAAAACAGAGGTTCGTCGACGGGTCGGGGTCGGACTGCCGTAATCCTAGCGATGTATGGTTTTTGTCGTCTGCGGGCGGCTGTGCTCCTCCTGCTCGCTGTCCGCCCCCGGTCAGCCCGGGTAGCGGTCAGGTCTGACTGTCAAACGGCCGGTGGGCGGTAGTGTCCGGTACATGCCCCCATCCCGGCCCACTTCCCGGGCAGCCGCCGCCGACGGCGCCGAACCCACGCGGCAGAGCGCGGGCCCGGGCGCTGGTGCCACGGCGGCACCGGGCCCGGCGGCCCGCGGCGGCCAGCGCACCCACCGGGAGCGCACCCTGGACAGCCGCCAGCGCATCCTCGACGCGACGGTCGACTGCCTGGTGCGGTACGGGTACGCCGGCACCACCACCCTGGTGATCCAGGCGGAGGCCGGGGTGTCCCGGGGTCGGCTGCTGCACCACTTCCCGTCCCGGGAGGTGCTGCTGGTCGCGGCCACCCAGCACCTCGTGACGACCCGGCTGACCACCACCTGGGAGCACTTCGGCAAGCTGCTGGACGAACTGCCCGACGGCGCCGCCCGCCTCGACCGGGCCGTGGAGATGATGTGGTTCACCTTCCACCAGCCGTACTTCTGGGCGGCGATGGAACTGTGGACGGCGGCCCGCACCAACGAGGCCCTGCGGGAGGCGCTGGCCCCCGCCGAGCGCCGGCTGGGGGCGGCGATCCGCACCGCCGCCGAGGGAGCGTTCGGCCCGGCGCTGGCGTCCCGGGAGACCTTCCCGCAGGTGCGGGAGCTGCTGATGACGAGCATGCGCGGGGCCGCGATGACCTACGGGTTCGATCCGCGCACGGCGGCGAGCGACCCGCATCTGCCCCAGTGGAAGCAGATGGCTCGCCAACTGCTCGGCCTGTGAGGCCTCCGGCGACCTGCCCGGTCGGGTACCAGGACCCGGTTGGCCGGGTCACGGCTGCGGCGGTCCGGCCGGACGGCTGGCCCGTGCGAAAGGGGAGGGCGGGCTCCTTTCCGGATCGGCCGTCTTTTCCGTCCTTTCCCTTTCCGGCTTTTCCAGCGGCCGGCGGCGGACGGCGAGTGTGTCCGGCGCGCTGTCAGCGGGGGTGAGCCGGGCCACCGCCTCGGTGAGCTCCTGGCAGACCCGCACGATCCGCTGATGCGTCCGGTTCCGTTCGGTGACCAGCGCCGACAGGGACAGCGCGATCAACGCGGTGGTCCCGTTGAAGGCCTGCAGGGTAAGCATCCGGGTGGACAGCTCGTGGCCGCGGAACGGGCCGGCGTCGTCCGCCGCCGCGGAAATCGTGATTACGGAGACGAGCAGCGCGCACGGCGCGGCGCCGGCCAGCTGGAAACGGAACGCCGCCCAGATCAGGACCGGGGAGACGATGAAGAGCAGGCTGACGGTGCCTCTCGTCGCCACCAGCGTGACCACGGCCGTGACCGTCAGCATCGCCCCGGCCTCAAACCATCGGAGCCATCGGTGCGGGCCCGCGCCCCGCGGGCACCGGATCCGGCGCAGGACGAGCAGGAAGGGCACGACGACGAGGACGCCCATGGCATCGCCGGTCCACCACACCGACCACGTCGACCAGAACGCGTCCGTCGGTACGGCACCGGCGAGCGTGAGAACTCCGGTGCCCCCGGTGGCGCTGACCAGCATTCCGGCCAGGGCGCCGAGGAACACCAGCGCCAGGGCGTCGCGCAGCCGGTCCAGCTCCGGCCGGAAACCGCTACGGCGAAGAAGCAGACAGGCTGTGACGGGGGCCAGCGTGTTTCCCACGGAGATACCAAGGGCCACCAGCACGGACGAGCCGAGCGACAGGTTGACGAGGAAGGCCCCCAACGCCACCCCCGGCCACATGCGCAGGCCCAGCAGCAGCAGACAGACCACGGCGATACCGGTCGGCGGCCACAGCGGCGTGACCTGTCTGTGCGCCAGCTCCAGCAGCAGCCCCGCCCTGGCGGCGGCGTAGTAGGACGCCGTGATCGCACAGGTGCGCAGGGTGAAGGCAACGCACAGGGCGATAACACGTTGGGCGGAGACACAGTGAGTGATGACGCGTCGCGGGACGATGCGCCCGGAGACGGTGCGTTGCCGAAGGCGCCGGTGAAGACCCTGACGGAGCCACTGCCGGAGTCGTTCGTCGACCGCCATGGTTGTTACGACGCTACCCGGTGCTTTGTGTGAACGAGATCACATGGGTGTGAGCGAGGTCACATCGTCACCCGCGGCCGGCACGGTGCCAGGGCCGCCTGCCGCGGGCCGCGGGCCTGCTCGTCGTGGCGCAGGACGAGCACCGCGGCGTCGTCGCAGTGGCCGGTCAGGTCCGCGACGTCGATCACTTTGGTGGCCAGGACGTCCGGGTCGGCCTCGCAGCCGCCGCGGACGACGTGCACCACCCGCTCCAGCCCCCGCTCGAGCGGGAAGGCCGGCCCCTCCACGACCCCGTCGGTCAGCAGGACGAAGGCTCCTGTCCCGGTCAGCAGGCGGCGGGTCACCGGATACCGCTGGGCGGGGAACATCCCCAGCGGCAGACCACCGTCGTCCAGCACCGTCTCGCACCTGCCGTCGGCGGTGGCCCAGACCGCCGGGACATGGCCGGCGCGCGCATCCGCCAGCTCGCCGGACGCCGGGTCGAAGCGCAGGAAGGTGCACGTCACGAACAGGCCGGAGCCCAGCGACACCAACAGGTCGTTGATCCGGGCGAGGACCTCTCCCGGATCGGTGGTGACACCAGTGACGGCGCGCAGCCCGATGCGAACCTGACCCACGAAGGCGGCGGCCTCCACGTCATGGCCCTGCACGTCACCGATGACGATGCCGACCGTCCCACCCGGCATCATGAAGGCGTCGTACCAGTCGCCGCCGACGTCCAGCCCGGGACGGGCCGGGACGTAGCACGCCGCGGTCCGCAGCCCCGGCACCACCGGCAGCTCGACCGGCAGGATGTGGCGCTGGAGCGCCATGGCCAGCTCCACCCGGACCTGCTGGAGTTTGATCCGCTCGAGCACCTCGCCGGCGAGCTGCACCAGGGTCTGCGACAGCTCGTCGTCCCCTGGTTCAGGGCTGAAGTGACGCCGAGGTGCCATACCCGCTCCGGGAAGTCGGTTCGACCGTAGGTCATGGTAACCGTCCCACAACATGTCGGCCTTTTCGGAGCATGCCTTCTTCGGCACAGGCCTGCCCGGTACGCCCTCCCGTGGCAGCCCGATGGCAGCCGCTGGCAGGGCGGGGGGCGCCTCCCGCTCCCGGTGCGCTGCCGGATTCTCCGGGCCGCCCGTTCCCCGGGCCGCGTGCTCGTCCCCGGCCCGCGGGTCAGCCGGCCGCGGTGACGGCCGCCTCGACGATCGTGAAGACCGCGTCCGGGTGCAGTGAGCTGCGGGAGCCATCGGGACGCCTGGGCGCCCCGCCGATCGAGCTGCCCCCGCCCCAGCCAGGCTCCCGCGCGGCGAGCGCGCCAAGGATCGTCCCCGGCGCCTCGGCCGGCCCGACCGGGAAGCCGTCCACCAGGTCGCTGCGCCGTCCCACGGTGTACGCGGTCGAGCCGTCGGGCAACGGCCGCCACATCACCGCCCGGGCATGCCCCGCCTCGTACACCCGGTCGAAGGCGTCGGTGTCGCTGGTCGCCATCACCCATCCCGTCCCGACATGGGTGATCCGGAACGACGCCGCCGGCCGCCGCCGGCCGGCCGGATCATCCGCATCGGCCTGGCCACCCGCCCGGACCGGATCACTCGTGTCGGCCGGATCGCCCAGGCCGGTGTGATCGCCCGGTTCGGTGCCGGCGAGACCGCGGGTCAGCTCGGCGATCGCCGCCACGCAGCGGCCGAGGTCGGCGGCCATCCGCGCGGCGTTGCCCCTGCCGGCGTCGGCTCGGGAGGGCAGGGGCACCCGGGCGGCGAACGCGGCGAGCAGGCCCGGTTCGGCCACCGGGTAGGCGGGGCCGTGCGCGTCCCGCCCGGCGACCGCCTCGACCAGCCGCCGCACCGGCCCNCCAGCCGCCGCACCGGCCCGCGCACTGGCGAGGCCGCCGCCAGCCAGCCCGGGTGGGCCAGCAGCGCCACGGCCAGCGCGGTGTCCGCGTCGAGATCGTTGACATAGGCGGTGTAACGCCGGGGCTCCAGCCCGAGCAGCAGCGCGTCGGCGACCTGTCGGCAGGTCGCCGTGGTCACCAGCCGGATGCAGGCGCCGTGGTGGTCGAAACTCAGCCGGCGGGCGCTCAGGTCGAGAGCCGGGCCCTGCACGACCCCGTCCAGCGCGATGCTGTACGGCGGCAGCTCGCGCAGGTCGACGGTACGGCCGGGGACGACGACCACTGACAGGTCACCGATGAGCACCCGCTGCTCACCATCCCCCATCACATCCCCTATCACAGCACCCATCGTGATGCCCACTGCCGCACCCGGCACGGCGCCCGTCGTCGCCGTGCCGTCCCGGTGGCCCGTGTCATCCGTGCCGCTGCTCATGCCCCGCTCCCTGGCCGCCGGCGCGGCCCGCGCCATCCGCCCGGCCGCTTCCCCATCCCCGGATCCTGACGGACCACGGTGCTGGCGGTGGCCCGGACGGCCGGCCGCACCCGGGAGGCCGCGCGCCTGGGAGAGGTTCGGAAAACAACGGCTGGGAGACAGCAACCTGGGAGACAACAACATGGATATGACGGTTGGGAGACGACGGCCGGCCGGGTGACGACGGCCGGGCGGCCGAAACCTTCCGCGCCGTCCTCTGTTGACCTGAAGTGCGGTTGAAGTTGCAGGCTGCTGTCATGCCTTTCCCGACATGCCCCGCGGCGGCGTCGGAGGCGCTCGCCGTGCCGACCGGCGGCCNCGACCGGCGGCCCGCCATGGCGTGATCGCCCGCCGGCGCGCGGCGTCCGCGTCCGCCCACCGCGACAGCCGGGAGAACAGGTGCGGCATCGCACAGGCGAACGGAACGGAACAGGAGGGACGCTGGCATGACCGTACAGCTCAACCACACCATCGTGGCGGCGCACGACAGGAGTGCGTCGGCCGCCTTCCTCGCCGACATCCTCGGGCTGGCGGCCCCAGTCCCGTTCGGGCACTTCCTCGTGGTCACGGCCGACAACGGCGTGAGCCTCGACTTCGCCGAGACGAAGGGCGCGGTCACCCCGCAGCACTACGCCTTCCTCATCGGTGAGACGGAGTTCGACGAGATCTTCGGGCGGATCCGCGAGCGCGGCATCCGCTACTGGGCCGACCCGGGCCGCAGCCGGCCGGGAGAGATCAACCACGGCAGCGGTGGGCGCGGGGTCTACTTCCAGGATCCGGACGGCCACCTGCTGGAGATCCTCACCCGTCCCTACGGCAGCGCGACCTGACGGCCCGGCCGCGCCAGCGGCAGGCGGAGAACGGGCGGAGCGGCTGGCCGGCCGCCGACTGCCGACCGCCGTGGAAGTTCTGTCTCGGGCCGGTCCCCAGCGGTATCGTCCGGTCAGTCGTGACTGTTATTGCGGACCGGACTGGGGAGAGCAATGCGGATCGGCATGACGCTGAGTTACAGCAGTGGTTTCACGGAGGCCGTCGCCGAGCTCGAGGATTTCGAGAAGGCCGGGCTCGACATCGTCTCGGTCGCCGAGGCGTACACCTTTGACGCGGTCAGCCAGCTCGGCTTCATCGCGGCGCGGACCAGCCGGCTGGAGATCGCCTCCGCCATCCTGCAGCTCTACACCCGTACCCCGACGCTGACCGCGATGACCGCCGCGGGCCTGGACTTCGTCTCCGGGGGGCGGTTCTGGCTCGGGCTCGGCGCGTCCGGGCCACAGGTGATCGAGGGCTTCCACGGTGTCCTCTACGACGCGCCGCTGGGCCGCACCCGCGAGGTGATAGACATCTGCCGCCAGGTATGGCGGCGGGAACCCGTGGTGTACAAGGGCAGGTACTACCAGGTCCCGCTGCCAGAAGGCCAGGGCAGCGGACTCGGCAAGCCGTTGAAGATCATAAATCGTCCGCTCCGACCCCGGATCCCGATCGTTCTGGCCGCGATCGGCCCGCGTAACGTGGCGCTGGCCGCCGAGATCGCGGAGGGATGGCTGCCGGTGTTCTTCCATCCGGACAGGGCCGACAACGCGTGGGGGAGCGCCCTGCGGGAGGGCTATGCCAGGCGCGACCCCGAGCTCGGCCCGCTGGACATCACCGCCAGCGTGTTCCTCGCCATCGGCGAGGGCTACCAGGACGATCCGCGGCTGCTGCAGCCATACCGCGCCCAGCTGGCCCTCTACATCGGCGGCATGGGCGCGAAGGGCCGGAACTTCTACAACGACCTGGCCCGCCGGTACGGGTACGAGCAGGCCGCCGACGTCATCCAGGAGCTCTACCTTGCCGGGCGCAAGGACGAGGCGGCGGCCGCCATCCCGGACGACCTGGTCCGGGACACCTCGCTGGTGGGCCCGCCCGGGTACGTCAGGGAGCGGGTTGCCGCCTTTGCCGAAGCCGGCGTCACAACCCTGCACGTGACGCCGCTGGCGACCGCGCACGCCGAGCGTGTGCAGGCCGTCGAACAGCTACGCGCGATCATCGACTGATCGTCGACCAGGACGGACCGGGCGGCGGGCGGGGCCGCGGGAGGCGTGACACGCCGGTGGGCGTGAGCTCCGGGAGGAGCCCACGCCCACCTCGCCCGCGGGGCTGGTCGGCCTCGCGTTCTCGCGTTGTGCCGGCGCCGGGGGGTCAGCCTCGGAGCAGGTGGCGGGCTATGACTATGCGCAGGATCTGGTTGGTGCCCTCGTAGATCTGAGTGATCTTGGCGTCGCGCAGCATCCGTTCCACCGGGAAGTCCCGGGTGTACCCGGCACCACCGAACAGCTGCACGACGTCGACGGTCACCGACATCGCCACGTCCGAGGCGAACGTCTTGGCCGCCGCGGAGCGGAAGCCCGCCTCCGGCCCACCGCGCTCGCTGGTCGCCGCCGAGGCGTACACCAGATGCCGCGCGGCCTCAATCTTCAGCGCCAGCTCGGCCAGGATGAACTGGATGCCCTGGAAGTCCCCGATGCGCTGCCCGAACTGCCGGCGTTCGCGCACGTAGTCCACGGCCGCGTCCAGCGCGCCCTGCGCGATCCCCAGCGCCTGCGCCGCGATCGTCGGACGGGTGTGGTCCAGGGTGGCCAGCGCCGTCTTCAGGCCGGTTCCCGGCTCGCCGATGATCCGGTTCGCCGGGATCGTGCAGTTCTCGAAATGGATCTCCCGGGTCGGCGACCCCTTGATCCCCAGCTTCCGCTCCTTGTGGCCCACCGAGAAGCCCGGGTCGTCCCGGTGCACCACGAACGCCGAGATACCCCGCGAGGGCTTGTCCGCGTTCGGGTTGCTCACCGCCATCACCGTGTACCAGGTCGACTCCCCGGCGTTGGTGATCCAGGCCTTCGTGCCGTTGAGCACCCAGTGGTCCCCGTCCAGCTGGGCGCGGGTGCGCATCGACGCGGTGTCCGAGCCCGCCTCCCGTTCGGAGAGGGCGTACGAGATCCCGGCGCCGGCCGCGATCTCGCTCAGCACCGTCCGCTTGAGCTCCTCGTCGGCGGACAGGATGATCGGCTGCGAGCCCAGCTTGTTCACCGCCGGGATCAGCGACGAGGACGCGCACACCCGCGCGACCTCCTCGATCACGATGCACGCCGACACCGCGTCCGCGCCCTGGCCGCCGTAGGACTCCGGGATGTGCACCGCGTGGAAATCCGCCTTCACCAGGGCGTCGCGGGCCTCCGCTGGAAACCGTTCGGCTTCGTCCACCTCCGCCGCGTACGGTGCGATCTCCTTCTCCGCCAGTGCGCGTACGGCCGCGCGCAGCGCGTCGTGTTCCTCACCGAGCTGGTAAAGCCCGAAGCCCTGGCTCATCCCCGACTCCTTTCCAGAAGATCAACTTTGATAGTCGTAGAAGCCACGGTTGGACTTCTTGCCCAGCAGCCCCGCGTCGACCATCCGTAGCAGTAGGGGCGGGGCGGTGTAAAGAGGCTCCTTGAACTCCTCGTACATCGACTCCGCCACCGCCTTCACGGTGTCCAGGCCGATCAGATCCGCCAGCCGCAGCGGACCCATCGGATGGGAGCACCCGTGCACCATGCCGTTGTCGATGTCCTCCACCGACGCGAAGCCCGACTCCATCATCCGGATCGCCGACAGCAGGTACGGGATCAACAGTGCGTTGACCACGAAGCCCGCCCTGTCCTGCGAACGAATCACCGTTTTGCCCAGCGTCCCGGTGGCGAAGTCCGTCGCGGCCGCCAGGGTCTCCTCGGAGGTCAGCAGCGACGGGATCAGCTCCACCAGCTTCAGCACCGGTACCGGGTTGAAGAAGTGCAGGCCCACTACGTACGCGGGCCGGGTCGTGGCCATACCCAGCTTCATGATCGGAATTGACGAGGTGTTCGACGCCAGAATCGCGTCGGGCGCGGCCACCACCTTGTCCAGCGCCGTGAACACCTCCAGCTTGGCCTGCTCGTTCTCCGCGATGGCCTCGACCACCAGGTCCCGGTCGGCGAACTCGTCCAGGTTGGTGGTGTAGCGCAGCCGGCTCAGCGCAGCGTCACGCTCCTGCTCGCTCAGCTTCTGGCCCCGGACCGCGCGCTCGAACGACTTCTCGATCCGCCGCGCTCCCGTCTCAAGCGCGAGCTGGTTCACCTCGGTCACCACAACGTCCAGTCCTGCCCGGGCGCTGACCTCGGCGATGCCGGACCCCATCAGCCCGGCACCCACAATCCCCACCCGCTGGATCCCACTCATGTCCAGTTCTCCTCGTCCTGGCCCGGTGGGCCGTCACTGCTCGTATCGGTCCATGGGCGCTGATCCCACACCGGCTCGCTATCTTTCCGGATTTTGTCGGCGGATGAGAGCTTCAGCGTCGCGTGCGAGAGATATTTTGACATCCGTCTATCGGATGTACAAGCTTCCTGCCGTCGATACGGTACCCATCACCACCCATCACTCTGGGTCGGGTGGTCGGCTCCGGCCAGAGGCATCCGGTGATCTTTACAGGTAATCCCGGAGGCGGACGGTGAGCCGCGGAGACATCCGGACAGTACTGTCCGTTACGCCGCTTCGTGGGCAGGCTCCGCCGGCCGCTGATGCCGAGGGCGGACGGGGGCGGTCGGCCGTGCCGTCTCCTGGCCGGCTCCGGCGGTGGGCGTCCGCGTCCAGCGGAATTCGGTGGAATCCTGCCGTATTCAGATTTATGCGACACGACATGGCGGAATCCGGTGATATCCGGCGGGATTTCGTGTGATCGGTATGAATTTCCGTGGCGTGTGTACGTCAAGTTTTCGAGCACTTGCTGTAGTGGTTATGTTACGGACGGTTCGACGAGTGGGCGGGGCAGAGGCGGCAGGCGGGGCATCCGGCAGGCGGGATCCGCGGTGGTCCGTCCGGGGCAGCCGGCCGCGGGCAGGGCCGGTCGGCGGCAGAGAGCGGCGGCGCGCAAGCGGCTGCCGCGCCGCGCCCGGGAACCGCCGGAAAGCGCCCGGGAGGCCTACCGGAACGGGCGGGCCGGAACGGGCGGGGGAGCAGTGGTGAGGGGACAGCGGTGAAGCGGAACAGCATGGCCATACGGACGGTGACGGCCGCCGCCGCTGGGGTGCTCGCGGTGGCGCTGTCCGCCGGCGCGTGCGGGGGAGGGCTCTCCGGCGGCCGGCGCGCCCAGTACGCCATTGGCTTCCAGGGGCCGCTGTCCGGCGCCGACCAGCAGTTCGGCCTCGACGCGGCCAACGGCGCCCGGACAGCGGTCGAACAGGCCAACAGAAGCGGGCGGCTCCCGTTCACCCTCCGCCTGGTGACGGCCGACGACTCCGGCAGCGCCCGGCAGGCGCCCAGCGCCGCCCAGACGCTCATCGACAATCCGGACGTCATCGCCGTGGTCGGGCCGCTGTCCTCGGACGCCGTCAGGGCGAGCGAAGCGCTCTACAGCCAGGCCGGTCTGCTGTCGGTGAGCCCGGCGGCGACGGATCCGCGGCTGACCGGGCTCGGCTTCGTCAGCTTCTACCGCATGGCCGCCTCCGACACCGTCCAGGGCACCGCCACCGCCGATTACGTCGCGAAGGCGCTCAAATCCCGGAAGGTGTTCTCCCTGGACGACGGGAGCGCATACGGCACGGCACTGTCCGGCGCGTTCGAGAAGGAGTTGCGGACCCAGGGGGTGGCCGTCACGCACGATACCGTCGGGCCCACCAGGGACTACACTGTCGAGGCTGCGAAAATAATATCCGGGAATCCGGACACGGTGTTCTACGCCGGTTATCACCAGGAATTCGCGCCGCTGACCGGGGCGCTGCGCGCCGGAGGGTTCAGCGGAGCCGTCATGAGTGGCGACGGGGCGACCGGCGACCGGTTCGTCACCGAGGCGGGTGCGGCGAGCGCCGAGGGCGCCTACCTGATCGGCCCGTGCGGCGACCCCGTCGGCGACNCCCCGTCGGCGACCCGCGGGCCGCCGGCTTCGTCGCGGACTACGAGCGGGTCACCGGCGGCGTGAAACCGGGCACCTGCTCCGGGGAGGCGTACGACGCGACGAGCGCGGTCGTCGAGGCGCTGCGCGCGCTCGGGCCGGAGGCCGGCCGGGATGCGGTGACGCAGACGTTCGCCTCGGTCGACATCCAGGGCGTCACCAGGCGGGTCGCCTTCGCTCCGAACGGTGACATCGCCGACACCGTCGTGTACGTCTACCAGGTCCGCAGCGGCCGGCGGAACCTGCTCGGAACCACCGCGGCGCTGATCGGGCCCTGAGCCGAAGGTGCTGATCGGCCCCGAGCCGGCGGCGCTGGTCGAACTCCGGGCCGGACGGGTCACGTGCCCCGGCCGTCTGCCGGCGCGAAGGCCGCCGGGCCGCCCGCCGCGCCGGGCCACCCACCGCCGGGCGGCCGGACCGGCGCGGCCCCGCGGGATGGCCGTCGGCAGCGGACGGGGCGTGGGGAAGCGGACATCCGCACAACCGTGACCGCCGGCACCGCATGCCTGGCAGGTGCCACCGCCCCGCCGCGCCGACTATTCGAATCCGCAGGGTGCCGGTTGGCGGACAGCCAGCGAACAGTTATAAGCGGCAGATGAATGAGTGAAACCCGGGACGGCCTTTGGCGCCGTCCGCACCTTCCCCGTGTGCGGACGTTATCTACTCGTCCATCCCGGGTCCCACTGCCAGTGGACGCTAGGACCCAACCGCCGTCGGCGTCAATTCGCCAGGCGGAGCGCCCCCGCCTGTTGTTTGTGCACTGTGTTTTCCCGCGCTGATCAGCGGTTCTGTGGCGTTGTGGTGGTGTCTCGTTCCCGTCCGCCGGCCGGCGCGCAGCCCACCGCCGGGCCTTCCTGTCGCTCTTGTGTCACGTGGCGGCCGACACACGCGCCTGGGCACCGTCTCCGGCTCCGCTGTCTCCGGTGCCACTGTCTTCGGCGTTACTGCCTTCGGCGTTACTGTCTCCGGCCGCTGTCACCGTTGCCGGTCGATGCCGGGACGCTGCCACCGGCCGGTATCCGGTCGCGCAGCATGCAGGTCAGGCGGGACGTGCACACCAGGCGCCCGGAGTCATCGGTGATCCGGATGTCGAAGGTGGCCAGCGCCCGGCTGGCATGTGCCCGGGTCGCGACGCCGGTGACCGTCCCGGACGACGCCGCCCGGTGATGGGTGGCGTTGATCTCGATACCGACCGCCGCCCTGGTGGGACCGGCGTTCAGCATGGCGCCGATCGACCCGATCGTCTCGGCCAGCACCACCGAGGCGCCGCCGTGCAGCAGCCCGTACGGCTGTCGGTTGCCCGCCACGGGCATGGTCGCGACCACGCGCTCGGCGCTCGCCTCGACGATCGTGAGGCCCATGCGCTCGGCGAGCTCACCGCGCCGGGCATTGACCGCCTCCAGCACGGCCACCCGGTCGGAAGGGTCGGCGACGATGACGTGGTCATCGGCGCTGCCGTCGGCCGGACCGTGGCGGGTGGAGTCAGCGGAGCCGCGGTCGGGAGCCGTCACCGTGTGTGATAAGGCCGACGGGCCCGGCGCGATCCCTGATGGCGGGGCGCTCCGTGAAGTCTGCGAATCTGTCATATCAAAAACCTACATATCTCAACACCCACATACCGGCATACCGCGGGGCCGGCCGGCGGGCCGGCGAACCGTGACGGCGGCGCACCGGGCGCCGTGCCGCGGCGGG
>NZ_JWIO01000050.1:7480-12883 GCF_001017755.1 Protofrankia coriariae | reverse complement strand
CCCGCCGCCGGCGCGGCGCCGGCGGCGGGGGCCGCGGCAGGTGAACCGCGGCTGCTCCTCCTCGACGGCCACTCCCTGGCCTACCGGGCGTTCTTCGCGCTGCCGGTGGAGAACTTCTCCACCACGACGGGGCAGCCGACCAACGCCGTCTACGGCTTCACCTCAATGTTGATCAACGTGCTGCGGGACGAGCGGCCCACCCACGTCGCGGTGGCCTGGGACCTGCCGACGCCGACCTTCCGGCACACCCAGTACGCCGAGTACAAGGCGGGACGGGCCGAGACGCCCGCGGACTTCGTCGGGCAGGTCAGCCTCATCCACCAGGTGTGCGACTCCCTGGCCGTCCCCGGGGTCACCGCCGCCGGGTACGAGGCCGACGACGTCATCGCCACGCTCGCCACCCAGGGCGCGGCCCTGGGCATGCAGGTCCTCGTCGTCACCGGCGACCGGGACGCGCTGCAGCTCGTCGACGAGCGGGTGACGGTCCTGATGACCCGGCGTGGCATCAGCGACATGACCAGGTTCACCCCCGCCGAGGTCGAGGCGAAGTACGGCCTCACCCCGACGCAGTACCCGGACTTCGCCGCGCTGCGCGGGGACCCGTCGGACAACCTGCCGTCGGTGCCCGGGGTGGGGGAGAAGACCGCCACCAAGTGGATCCAGCAGTTCGGGTCGCTGGCCGCGCTGGTGGACCGGGCCGACGAGGTCGGTGGGAAGGCGGGCGCGTCGCTGCGCGCACACCTGGCCAACGTGATCCGTAACCGCTCGCTGACCGAGCTGGCCCGTGACGTGCCGCTGGCGGTCACCCCCACCGACCTCCAACTCCGGCCGTGGGACAGGGAGGCCGTCCACCAGCTCTTCGACACCCTGCAGTTCCGGGTGCTGCGGGAGCGGCTGTACGCGGCGCTGGGCACGGTCGAGCCCGAGGCCGACGCCGGCTTCGAGGTGACCGCGCAGGCGCTCGCGCCGGGGGAGGTGGCCGGCTGGCTGGCCACGCACACCGGCGGCGGGCAACGTCTCGGCGTGTACGTCCGGGGCAGCTGGGGCCGGGGCACCGGCAGCGTGACCGGTCTCGCGCTCGCCACCGCCGACGGCGCCGGTGCCTGGATCGACCCCGTCGCGCTCACCGCGGACGACGACGCGGCGCTGGCCGCCTGGCTGGCCGACGACAGCCGGCCCAAGGCCGTCCACGACGTCAAGGGGCCCATCCTCGCGCTCGCCGCCCGCGGCTTCTCTCTCGCCGGCGTCACCAGCGACACCGCGCTCGCCGCCTACCTGGCCCTGCCCGGCCAGCGCACCTTCGACCTCGCCGACCTCGTCCTGCGCTACCTGCGACGCGACCTGCGCCCGGAGACGTCCGAGACGGGGCAGCTGACCATCGACGGGTCGGACGAGGCGGACGCGGCCGCCGCGGACGTCGTGCGGGCCCGCGCGACGCTGGAGCTCGCCGACGCCCTCGACGCCGACCTGGCCCGCCGCGGCGCCACCGCGCTGCTGCGCGACGTCGAGCTCCCGTTGGTCACGGTGCTCGCCGGGATGGAACGGGCCGGGATCGCGGCCGACACCGACCATCTGCTCGACCTCCAGAAGCACTACGGCGCGCAGGTGACCGAGGTGGCCGCGCAGGCCCACGAGATCGTCGGCCGGCCGTTCAACCTCAGCTCGCCCAAGCAGCTGCAGGTGATCCTCTTCGACGAGCTGGGCCTGCCGAAGACCAAGAAGATCAAGACCGGCTACACCACCGACGCGGACGCGCTGGCCTGGCTTTCCACCCAGGCCGACCATCCGCTGCTGGCCGTGCTCCTGCGCCACCGGGACGTCGCCCGGCTGCGCACGGTGGTGGACTCGCTCATCCCGATGATCGACGACGCCGGCCGCGTCCACACGACGTTCAACCAGATGATCGCGGCGACCGGCCGGCTGTCCTCGGCCGACCCCAACCTGCAGAACATCCCGGTGCGCACCGCCGAAGGCCGTCAGATCCGCCGGGCGTTCGTCGTCGGCGCGGGCTACGAGTCCCTGCTCACGGCCGACTACTCCCAGATCGAGATGCGCATCATGGCGCACCTCTCCGGTGACGAGGGGCTGATCGGGGCGTTCGCCTCAGGTGAGGACCTGCACACGTTCGTCGCCGCCCAGGCGTTCGGCATCCCGGTGGACGAGGTCGACCCGGAGCTGCGCCGCCGGATCAAGGCCATGTCCTACGGGCTGGCCTACGGGCTGTCGGCGTTCGGGCTCGCCGGCCAGCTCGGCATCCATCCGGAGGAGGCCCGCGAGCAGATGGAGGCGTACTTCGCCCGCTTCGGCGGGGTGCGTGACTTCCTGCGCGGCGTGGTCGAACGGGCCCGCGCGGACGGCTACACCGAGACCATCCTCGGCCGCCGCCGCTACCTTCCCGATCTGACCAGTGACAACACACAGCGACGGCAGATGGCCGAGCGGATGGCGCTCAACGCCCCCATCCAGGGGTCCGCGGCCGACATCATCAAGATCGCAATGCTCGGTGTCGACCGGAAACTACGGGAACACGGGGCGCGGTCGCGACTGCTGCTGCAGGTGCACGACGAGCTCGTCCTGGAGATCGCCCCGGGCGAGCGCGCCGATGTCGAGGCGCTGGTGCGGACCGAGATGGGTGGGGCCTACCAGATGTCGGTTCCTCTCGAGGTCAGCGTCGGTTCCGGCCGTACGTGGGACGACGCGGCACACTGACACCTTCTGGCGACCATTTTTGTTGCTTTCTGTCGCTGTCCGTCCTGCTGCCACCTGTTCCGTTGCCGTCGTTTTGTTCTTTTATCATCTGTTTTTGGGCTGTCGCCGTCCGTTCTGCCGCTGTTCGCCACAGCCGTGTGCGCAGAGTCCTGTGCGCAGGTCTCGTGTGAGCGGAGTCCGTAGGAACTGTTGCGCGAAATCTGTAGGGCATCTTGTGCGAAAAGTGAGCGTTCGCCCTGCTCACGGGCCTGGACGGGCGGCCGTTGCGGGCGTGATGCCACCAGATTCCACCGTAGTGGGCGTGCACCGCCGGATTCGGGTTACGGTGGAGAAACGGCATCGTTCCCGTGTCGTGACATGAACGTCAACTAAATGTCCGGTCCGTTCCCATCCGTATCCCGCCGAGTTGATTTTCTCGCGTCTGGGTGGCTGACCCGGGTAGCTGTGTCGCAGTGGGCGGGCTGCTCCCAGCCGTGGGCCGACGGGTTTCGTCAGCCCGGCGAGGCCCCGCGGAAAGACCGAGGTCCGGCAGCGATGCCGAGGCCCGGCGGAAAGGCATTGTGTCGCTGTCCGTAGTGCGCTGGTGGCCGCGGAACGAAGCCGTCCGCGTTGTCACGCCCGATTGTCCCGGACCATGCCGATACGACCGAACACACCATGGCCGCCGGGGCGCGGTACCCCGCGGGACGGTGTCCCCGGGCGCGATGCCACACCGGACAGCGTCACACCGGACGGTGTCACACCGGACAGCCCGGACAGCGTCGCACCGGATGGTGCCGCGCCCGGCCGTGGCACCGCGCACCCGATGGCAGGAGGACCGATCGCAGTGAGCCTCTCGTTCTTCACGGACCGGCGGCTTTTTCTGATCGTTCTTTCCGCGGTGGGCATCGTCGCGTTCACGGCGTTGGCCCTGCTGCCCGGCTCGCCGGGGCAGGACCGGCTCGCCACGTGGCTGGCGGTGGCGATCAGCACGGCCAATCTGCTCGCGGCCGTGCTGCTGACCCGGATCCGGCCGGGAGCGCACCGGCTGCTGGTGTTCTCCTCGGTGCTGGCCGTCACGATCGCGCTGGGCGGCAGCGACTCCGGCCGGGACAGCGACCTCTACCTGCTCTGGTACTTCTGGATCGCCGCCTACGCCGCGATGGTCAGCCGCCTGCGGGTCGCGCTCCTGCACGCACTGGTCGTCAGCGCCGGCGCTGTGCTGGGAGTTGCGCTCAAGGGCGATCTGTACGCCGGTGGGGCGGCGGCGGTGATGGCCATTGTCACGATCGTCGCCACCACCCTGGTGACGTTCTGGGTCGGCCGCTGGAACCACCTGCTGGTCGTCCGCGACCTGCTGACGGGCCTGGCGAACCGGGCCGGTCTAGCCCACGTCGCCCAGCCGGCGATCGCCCAGGCGGTCGCCACCGGACGGTACGCCGTCCTGGTGCTCCTCGACATCAACCGGTTCCGCGAGGTCAACGACGCCCTCGGTCACCCCGCCGGAGACCGGTTACTCCAGGTGGTGGCGAGGCAGCTGCGTAACGTGGCGACGGATCCCGCCCTGGTCGGGCGTCTCGGCGGTGACGAGTTCGCCGTCGTCCTGTGTGGGCTTGAGCTGTCCGACGAGCCCGCCGCCGCCCACGAGCACCTGCGCGCGATCGGCCGTACGGTGATCAGGCAGCTGCGCGGCCCGTTCCGCATCGACGGGGTCGACGTGGAGGTGGAGGCCAGCGCGGGCGTGGCGGCCGCTCCGATGCACGGCACGACCCTTGGCACGCTGCTGCCGGCCGCGGACGCGGCACTGCACGCGGCCGGCCGCGAGAGCGAACGGGTCGGCGTCTGGGACGCGGGCATGGGCGGGGTACGCCCGTGGGAGCTCGCCCTGCACGCGCAGCTGCGCGCCGCGATCACCGGCGGCGAGCTGGTGCTGCACTACCAGCCACTGCTGTCCTGCCAGACCGGCCGGATCGCCGGGGTGGAGGCGCTGCTGCGCTGGGCGCATCCGAGCCGGGGGCTGCTGGCACCCGGCGCGTTCCTGCCGATGGCGGAACGGTCAACTCTGATCATCGATCTCACCGAGTGGGTGCTGGACGAGGCCCTGCGCCAGTGCGCGGACTGGGCCCGCGCCGGCGAGCACATCCCGGTGTCGGTGAACCTCTCGGCGCGCATGCTCGTCCGCGACAACCTACCCGACCTGGTGTCGGAGACGCTGGGCCGGCACGGCCTGCCCGCCGACGTCCTGACCCTTGAGATCACTGAGAGCGCGCTGGTCACGCAGCCGGCGCGGGCCGCCGCCATGCTCCGGGAGCTGCGCACCCGCGGGATCAAGCTGTCGCTGGACGACTTCGGCACCGGCTACAGCTCGATGGAGATCCTCAAGACCCTGCCGTTCGACGAAGTGAAGATCGACAAGGGGTTCGTCTCCGACGCCCACGGCAGCCTGCCCGACGCCGCGATCGTGCGCTCGGTCCTGGAGCTCGGCCACCGGCTGGGGCTGCGTGTCGTCGGGGAGGGCGTCGAGGACGACCGGGCCATGCGGATGCTGATGGAGCTGGGCTGCGATCTGCTGCAGGGCGACGCGATCTCGTCCCCGCTGCCGCCCTCCGCGCACCTGCTGACGGTGCTGCGCGCCGGCGCCGGCGAGGTGTCTCCGGCCCCCGTGGGCGCCGCCGGGCCGCGGCCCGGCGGCGCCGCGCGCCCCGGTGGTACGGA
>NZ_JWIO01000050.1:5321-7383 GCF_001017755.1 Protofrankia coriariae | reverse complement strand
CGAGCCGGCGGCGGGCCCGGGCCGGGGCCGGGCGACACCGAACCGCTCGCCGCCCTGACACCGGCGGACGAACCGGCCCGACGCGGGGCCCCACCCGGCCACAAGCTCCTCGAGCCCGACCGGGACGACGCGTTCGACGAGATCGCGACGCTGGCCGCCCGCCTGTGCGCCACGCCCGTGGCGTTCGTCGCCTTCCGGGGCGCCGACCGGCAGTGGCGCCGGGCGTGCTACGGATCGACCGCCACCGAACTGCCCAGGGAGGCCCTCTTGGACCTGGACGCACCGGAGGGGTCCGCCGTGGTGGAGATCCCCGACATCGCCGGCGACCCCCGGTTCGCGAGGCTGGCCGCGCTCGGCCCGAGCAGCCCGTTCCGGTTCTACGCGGCGGCGCCGATCCGCACTCCGGACCACACGGTGATCGGCCATGTCGCGGTGCTCGACCGCGTCGCGCGCGCTCTCACCCCCGGGCAGAAGGAGTCGCTGGCCGCGTTGGGGCGGCAGAGCGCGCACCTGCTGGCGGCCCGGCGGGCCGTGTGCATGGTCGACCAGGTCACCACCGCGCTGGGCGCGCTCGACCGGTTCTGGTACCCGGACCATCTCGACCCGGCGGTGTCGCTGGTCGCCGAGGTCTCCCGCAGCCTGCTCGACGCGGACGCGGTCAGCCTGCTGCTCGCGGACATCCCCGGCTCGACGGTGTTCCACGTGGCCGCGTCCGCCACGAGACCGGACGAGGACACCATGCTTTCTCCCGGGGCTCGCTTCACGGAAAGTGACGAGACCGGTATCGGTACCGTGCTGCGCACCCGGGCACCGGTCTTCTTCCCGGACGTGTCGACGTCACGGCCGTTCCCGCACCAGGTCGTCCGTCGGCCCCGCATCGCCTCGGCGCTGCTGGTGCCGATCCCCGGTGAGGGCGGCCTGATCGGCCTGGTCGCGGCATGCTGGGCGGCGACGCGCACCCGGGTCGACCAGGCGGGGCTGCGCGCGGTCACCCTGCTCGGCGGGCAGGCCGGCCACACCCTGGCGCGTCTGCGTACGGCGCAGGTCCGGGTCCGGGAGATCGGCGTCGACCCGGATACCGGCCTGACCAGCCGGGACCGTTTCCTGACCGTCCTGCAGGGCCTGCCGGCGGGAACCGCCGTGTGCCTCTTCGGGGTGCCGGACCACCGGCAGGGGGAGGCTTTCGTCCGCGCCGACGAGTACGTCCTGCGGCACTTCGCCGCCGGGCTGCGGGCGGCGGCCGGCGCCGGGGTCGAGCTCGCCCGCTGGTCGCACAACCGGTTCGTGGCGGCCCTGCCCGCGGACAGCAACGTCGAGCCGGACACCCTGCTCACCCGACTGCGTTCCAGCGGGGACATCGCCGCGGCAGCACCGTTCGCGGTCGGGGTCGCGACCACCCGGCCTGATCAGCCGCCCAGCGCCGCGCTGCACGACGCCGAGGGGTCGCTGCGCGACGCCCTGCACGCCACCAGCGCGATGACGGGCCGGGCGGGCAGCATGCCCTACAACGGTGCCGGCCAGAACGGTGCCGGCCAGAACGGCGCGGGCCACAACGGCGCCGGGTATGGGGACGCCGGCCACGACCGCGCCGGCGTGTGGGCCTGAGCGGTCCCGCCTGACCGGGCCCCGGTCAGCCGGCGGGTGGGCTCACGCCTTCCCGCGGCGGCGTTGCGCGGCCGCGACCACCACGTCGGCGGCCAGTAGCAGGATCGCGATCCAGGAGACCGTTGCGATCTTGTCGAACGCCTGGACCCACTCCCCGTTGACCGGCAGGTGGTGGCGCAGCTGCACCTGGACGACATACCCCACGCTGACCAGGAGCAGGACCACCGGGGCGACCCGCAGCAGCAGCCGGCCGCGGGGCAGCACCAGGGCGGCCAGCGTGCTCACCCCGGTGACGACGCTCGCGACCGGGTTGACCAGCGCCAGCGCGACCAGGGCCACCGCGGCGGCCAGCGCGAGCGCGATCGGGACGGGGACCCGCGCGGCGCGGGCGGCCAGCGGCTCGAACACCGGCAGGTCCGGCGGGCCGTCCGGCCCCTGGCCGGCCCGCCGGCGGCGG
>NZ_JWIO01000050.1:2409-5314 GCF_001017755.1 Protofrankia coriariae | reverse complement strand
CCCGCCGGCGGCGGCGGGCCGTCACCACCAGCAGGACGGCGCTGGACATCAGGGCGATACCGGAGACCGTCAGGGCACGCCACACCAGAGTCTGCGGTGTCCAGGCCAACGCGATGTCGAAGTCGGCCGCGGTGGGGGTGATCCGCCAGCCGTTGGCGTAGCCGTCCACGAGGACGGGCCGGCCGTAGTCGGTGTCGCCGGAGGTCGCCCGCCAGCCGGCGGACAGGCTCTGGCCGAGCACCAGCCAGAACGGCTGACCGGGCCGCGCGCCGGTGACCCGCAGCCCGAACGAGGTCGCCGTGGAGTCGGTGACCGCCACCGCCGGCGTCGCCGTCGGGCCCGCGGCTGTGGTCGTGCCGGCCGCCGGGCTCGCCGGCGCGGGGCCGGCAGCTGCCGATGCCGCTGTTGCCGATGCCGCTGCTGCCGTCGCTGTCGGCGCGCCCACGGGCTGCGAGGTGAGGATCAGCCGGTCGAGATCATATCCGGTCCGCGCGCCCTCGACGGTCCGCAGGACGTGGTCGCCAGGACCCAGAGCGATCGGATCGCCGCACAGCGACACCGCAAGCCCGGCACGACCGAGCGCGCCCGTGCCGGAACCGGTGATCCGCACGGGGGTCGGACGCCCGTCGATCGTCACCAGATCGTCGCGGCAGGTGTCGGGCACGCCGGCCCGCGGCGGGGGTACCCGCAGGCCGGCGAGGCCGACCTCGGCGAGCCCGACCGGCATGGAGATCCGGGTCCCGCTGATCGGGTCGACGGTGGTGGCCAGCCGCACCCGGTCGACGACGAGACGGATGCTGCTGCCCCGTACGGGCGGGAAGGACATCGTCACGGTCTGGCTCGCGCCGGGCTGTCCGAGGTCGCTGACCGGCGGGACGGTGAGGGTGTCCACCCGACGACCGTCCACGATCAGTCCCAGGGCGGTGGGCACGGAGTGGCGGCCGTCCGCGACCACGGACAGCGTCAGCTCGGACAGGTTCACCGGCCGGGGGGAGTTGACCTGGATCCAGGCGCCCTGCTGCATGCCGAAGCCGGGGCTCCACGCGGTGGCCGGATCCCCGTCGAAGGCGCTGGCGCTGCCGGCCGCCAGGTCGCCGGGCAGCCGGCCGGAGGACTCGGTGGTGACCCCGTCGGTCGGCCGGCCGACCGAGGCGCCGAGCACGAGGTCGTCGGCGTAGGCGGAGGCCCGGGCGGTGCCGGTCAGGGTGAAGGTCCGCGCGGTCGGCAGGGTGAACGTGCGGGCGACGGCCGGCTCGGTATCGGACTTGAACGGCTCGGCCGGGTTCGCGCGGTCCCGGGTGATCTGCAGTGTCAGACGGTGCCGCAGGGAGTCCTCGCCGGCCGCGGCGAGCAGGTCGGTGGGCATCCGCAGCAGTTCCTGGACGTGGGGTGCGCTCCCGTCCGGTGTCACGATGTCGACCTCGGCGAACCCCACGCTGGACAGGCCGGCGTAGTTCGCGCGGGTCCCGGTGTTGGTGGCGTCGACGGTGATGTCCAGCCGGGTGAAGCTGCGGGCGGGGAAGGTCACCACCTGGCCGGCGGGAGCCCGGGAGCTGTCCGTGAGCGGCACCGTCACCGGCGAGCCGCCGTCGAAGCGCAGCGTCGCCTTGGTGATCCACCGGTTGCGCGCGCCGGTGAGCGGCTGGACCAGCCGGNNNNGCTGGACCAGCCGGACCCGGTCCGTGGTCACCGGGCCGGCCAGGTCGACGCGCAGGCGCTGCCCGGCCGGGTTGGTGAACGCGCCCACCCGCCAGGCGGTGTCCGGGTTGCCGTCGACCGCGCCGGCCGGGCGCTCCGGTGGGCTGTAGGAGAACGTGTTGCCGTAGTCGGTCGCCTCGACCGAGGCGATCCGCGCGGAGGCGGTCGGCGCGGAGGCGGTCGGCGCGGACTGGCCGGAGGGCTGCAGCACGGCGACGGTCTGGGACGCCGCGGTGGCGTCTGGGAAGACCGGCAGCCGGTTGTCGTTCGGGTCGGGGGTGAGCGGCGCACTGCCGGGAGTCTCCACGTAGCCGTAGCCGTCCCGGACCGAGCTCCAGCGTTCCGCCCGCAGCCGGTTGCTGTCGGTGAGCAGCAGGTCGGCGCCGTCGTCCAGGGCCTGTCGCAGGCCGGCGGGGTCCGTGGCCAGCGAGCCGGTGTAGAGAATGGCCCGGTTCCCGGCCACCGCCTCGGACAGCAGCCCGGCGGCCGCCGCGTCCACCAGCCCCTCACCGTTCCCGCTGACCAGCAGCGGGGCCGCGGTCGTCGCCGTGCGCACGATCGGCCTGGCGTCCTGGACCCCGAAGGCGGCCAGCGCCGGCGGCGCGGGAGCGCCCGGAGGCGCGCCCAGGGCGATCTCGTCGTTGAAGGGGATCTGCGGGGTGTCGGCCACCGGCGGCCCGAAGCGGCGCGGCGCGGTCAGGCCCGCCGGCACCGGGTCGGTGAACAGCTGCCAGGTCGGCACCGGCCGCGGGGTGCGGAACCGCTCGTACTGGAAGTTGCTGCGCAGCAGCACGTCGCCGACACCCATCAGCCGGGCGATGTCGGCCAGCGAACCGGTCTCGAACACCCCCTCCTGCAGCCGGCGGTCCAGCGCGCGCAGCAGGTCGGCGGACGCGGCGGCGCTCAGCGGGATCAGCTCGCGGGAGACGAAGGGTCGTTCGATGAGCCCGGGCAGGACGGGGTCGAGGGTCGTCCCCCACCGGTAGTGCGAGAAGGGCGCCCCGGGCAGTTCCAGGACCCGGGTGGCCGTCCCCGCCGCGTCCAGGTCGGCGGCGGCCTGCAGTTCGTAGTCGGGGAGCGACTCGGGCCGGTCCAGCCCGGCCTCGACGAACTGGCCGCGCCACAACGGGCTCAGGTTCGCCACGATCAGCACGACCACGACCGCCCACGCGACACCCGGCACGGACGTCGGCAGCCGCGGCCGCGG
>NZ_JWIO01000050.1:0-2403 GCF_001017755.1 Protofrankia coriariae | reverse complement strand
CGGCAGCCGCGGCCGCGGCCACGTCCGCACCCGCGCGCCGCGCGCCGCGCGCCCGGCCTGCCGCCGCCCCTGGCCGGGCGCCTCCCGAGCGTGCCGCGCCAGCCGCTCGTCGACGCGTTGCGCCAGCGCGGCGAGCCCGCCGGCCAGCAGCACCGACAGGCCGAGGGCGACCAGCGGCACGGCACGCGGCATCGAACGCAGGGCGAAACCAACGCTGGACGCCTCGGCGAACGACCGGAAGGCCCCGCCCAGCGGCGAGGGGTTCTCGTAGGGGTAGACCCCGACCGCGACCGTGGTGCCGACGAGCACGAGCAGGACGAAGTACGCCCGGTATCCCCACCGGCACAGCGCCGCACCCGCCAGGGCCAGCAGCGGCACCGTGAAGCTGATGAGGATCACCCAGATGGTCTGGGTGTAGTCCCGGGACGGGGCGATCCAGGTGCCCAGCGCGTCCCCGCCGTAGAAGTACCAGTTGCCCAGACCGCGCAGCACCTCGGAGGCCTGCGAGGCGCTCGCGACCGTCCTGAGCGTCTCGCTGTAGGCGAGGATGTCGACGCCGTAGCCGGCCTGGGTGAGCAGGCCCGCGATCCACCAGGCCGAGCAGCCCACGACCGCCACCGCGGCCCGGGCGCACATGCCCAGCGCGGGGCCGAGGCGGGCCTCCCGGGTGACCCACACCGCGAAGGGCAGCCACAGGATCGGCGCCAGCAGCACGAAGATCAGACTGGCGGCGTTGCTGCTGCCGACCAGCGCGACGGCGATGCCGAACGCCGCCGGCCAGCGCCAGCCGTCCGGCCGCCACCCCGCCAGGCCACCCCGCGCCTCGCGCAGGCCACGGACCGTGATCCCCAACAGCCAGCCCAGGCCCGTGTACGGCAGCAGGATCGCCGACATCCGCGCCTCGTACTCGAGGACGTAGGGGGTCAGCATGTAACCCGCGGCCGCGACGAAGGCGAACCGGTGCGGCCAGCGGAACGAACGCATGCAGAACAGCACGCCCGCGCCGGCCATGAACAGCACCGAACCCGTCCACAGCCGCTGGGCGACCCAGGTGGGCAGGCTCAGCAGGTCCAGGAACCAGAAGAAGGCGCCCTGCGGGAGCAGGAAGCCGATGTTCTGATGGGTGACCACACCCATCCCGACACCGGGATCCCACATGATCCCCGCTCGTCCGATCAGCTCCCGCGGTTCCAGGTAGAGGTAGGCCTTGGTGTCGACGCCGACCCGGCCGGGCGCGGTGAACAGCAGCGGAAGGTAGCTGATCGCGGCCAGCAGCACGATGGGCCACGATGGCAGCCAGCGCCGCAGGCCGCGCTCTGGTAGGCCGGTGCGGGCGGCCGGCCGGCGGGCGGTCCGGCGGCCGAGACCGCGCCGCGGGCGTGCTGATGGTGCGGTCAGGGTCACCGTCCAACCCAATCATCCTGGTTCGGTCCGCGGCTGGCGGGTGCCGCCGGGAGGGACGGCCGCTCGCCGGGTCGGCTCACCGTGGCGGCTCACCTGCCGGCGCGGTGCGTGCGGGCCGTGTCCGGTGCATCTTAGAGATCTCTGCGGCGGTGGCGCGGTGCGGCCGCGGGGGTGGAACGCCACATGTTGTGTCGGCCACGGTGCAGCCCGCCCCCGGGGCGGCCCGGCTGTATCGGCGCCGCCACCCGGCGGCCCGCCGTCGGCCCGGGCGGCGCGCCCCGCCGGGCCGCGATCCGGACCAGCGATCCGGCCACGGTCAGCAGCGCCGCGTGTACCACGAGTTCTATATGGGCGGTGGCGATCGCGTCACCCCGCGCCCACCACAGCGCCGGGACGGCGAGCGCGGTAGCGGCGGCCAGCACGGCGAGAACGCGGCGTTCCCCCACGGCGAGCAGGTAGTAGGTGCACAGGACGGTCGCTCCCAGGCAGGCCATCGCACCGGCCAGGGGCGCGAACGCGGGCGCGCGGGCGGCCAGGGGTGCACCGAACGCGAGCGTGAGACCTGCCCTCGGCGCGACCAGCGCGACGGCGACGAGCGCCGCGGCCGGTACCGCGAGCATCGCAAGCGTCCCGCCGAGCTGGTGCAGGGCGTGCTCGCCGCGGTGCCGGCGGGTGGCGGTCTCGGGGAGCAGGAAACCACCCAGGGCGACCGCGGCGAAGACCAGCGCCTTGCAGGCGACGGACACCGCCGCGTACGGGCCGGCGTCGCCGGAACGGTGCGCCCCGAGCACCAGCAGGTCGATGTTCTGCAACAGGCCGAGGAGCACCAGCGCGGTCAGCGCGGCGCCGATCTCGACGGTCGGACGGTTCGTCGGCACGGCGGGGCCTGTCGCTGCGACAGAGCTTGTTGGCATGGCGGGGCTGGCCGGCTCGGCGGGGCGCGCCCGCGTGGTGGGAGCTGTCCGCATGGCGGGGACGGCACGCGCGGCGCCGGGCCCG
>NZ_JWIO01000047.1:29995-33833 GCF_001017755.1 Protofrankia coriariae | reverse complement strand
CCGCTCCCGGACGCCGAGCAGCCGGCCCAGGTTGACCGCCCCGTCGACCGGCTCCGACACCACCGCGATCCCCTCGGACGTGGCGATCACGTCGATGACCGGGACGAGGTGTGGGTGGTCGAGTTCGACCAGCAGACGCGCCGACCTCATGGCGGTTTCGCGACCGGCCGTGCCCGGGGGCAGCCTGACCCGCCGAACCGTGCACTCGACCCCGGTGGCCACGACCCGGCCGGCCCACACGTCCCCGGCGCCGGCATCCCGGACCCGGGCGCGCAGCACCACCCCGGGCACGGGAAAATCGGCCGGATTCTCCCGTCCACCCCGGGAACCGGCTGAATCGTACATCGAGGTCACAAAAAGTGACGGTAAGCCGAAAAAGCCATTCTGTGCAGCCCTCCCCGGCAAACTGTGGATAACTCGCGCCGCAAACAGGTCCGCAAACGGGTCAGGGTACGGTGACCGCGGCGTACAGCGGGCATGCCGCATACGGCACGAACACGGTAGAACACGCAGACGGCAGGAACATGCCCGGGCAGACGGAACAGCCAAGCCCGGACACGGACAGTCACGAATGGACGCGGGCGCCGATGAGCACGGGCACGGACGAACACGGCACGGAGGAGCACGGCACGGAGGCCGGACGATGAACATCCTCGCGACCAGCGGCGGCTTCCTGCCGGACGGACGCTGGGGCGCCCGGGTCGGCCCGCTGATCCAGCACGCGCTGCGCCTGGCCGGGCAGCCGACCCGTCCGAAGCTGTGCCTGCTGGCCACCGCCGTCGGCGACGACCCGGCCGCCTACGCGCGCTACTACGCCGCGCTCGCCCGCGACACCCCACAGGTGCGCGCCTCCCACCTCGCGCTGTTCCCGATGCCGAACATCCCCGACGTCCGCACGCACCTGCTGGGCCAGGACGTGATCTGGGTGGGCGGCGGCAGCGTGGCGAACCTGCTCGCCGTGTGGCGCGCGCACGGCCTCGACACGATCATGCGGGAGGCGTGGGAGGCGGGTGTGGTCCTCGCCGGGGTGTCCGCGGGATCGCTGTGCTGGCACGCGGGAGGCACCACCGACTCGTTCGGGCCGGGCCTGCGGGCGGTCACCGACGGCCTCGGCCTGCTGCCGTTCAGCAACACCCCGCACTACGACTCGGAGCCGGGCCGGCGTCCGCTCTACCAGAAGCTGGTCGCGGACGGGACGCTGCCGGACGGCTGGGCCACCGACGACGGGGTCGGCCTGCACTTCCGGGGAACCGAACTGGTGGAGGCCGTCGCCGACCGGCCGGACGTGTACGCCTGGCGGGTCGAGCGAATCCCGGCCGAGCCGGGCCCGCCCGCGGGCGGCGCCGCCGAAGGCGGTATGACCAGCGATGTGACCAGCGATGGTACGGCGGACGGCGGTACGGTTGCCGGCGGTACGACCGGAGGTGTACGGGAAACGCCGGTCACCCCTCGGCTGCTGTCGGAAGTGTGACGCCCGCGGTGTCCTGCCGCGGGCGCTGGGAGGACACCGCAGGTGAGCGTAGCCTCATTTTCATGGAGGTCATGCGCCCAGGCCTGGTGCCCTACGACGAGGCGTGGCGGTTGCAGCGCGCGTTGGCCGACCGGCGGATCGCCGACGAGGCGACCGACACCCTGATCCTCCTGGAACATCCCAGCGTCTACACCGCCGGCCGGCGCACCCAGCCGTGGGAGCGCCCCTTCGACGGCACCCCGGTGGTGGACGTCGACCGCGGCGGCAAGATCACCTGGCACGGCCCGGGGCAGATCGTGGGCTACCCGGTGCTGCGGCTGCCCCGGCCGCTGGACGTGGTCGCCTACGTCCGCGCCCTCGAGGAGGCCCTGATCGCGATCTGCGCGGAGTTCGGGGTGCCGGCTGTCCGGGTCGCCGGGCGCACCGGGGTGTGGACCGCCGACGGGGAGCACAAGCTCGCGGCGATCGGCGTCCGGGTGCGCTACCTGGTCGCCTACCACGGTTTTTCCCTCAACTGCTGTCCGGACCTCGGCGCCTTCACCAGGATCGTCCCGTGCGGCATCTCCGACGCCGGAGTGAGCAGCCTGAGCCGGGAGCTCGGCCGGGCCGTGACCGTCGAGGAGGCCCTGCCCGTCGTGGAACGCCACATGGTCGGGACGCTGACGGCCTTCACCGCTACCTCACCGACCGTGACCGACCTGCCGGCACCGGGCGCGGACGACCTGCCGGCACCCGACAGCGTGCCGCTGGCGCGGGAGCCGGAGCTGGCCCGATGACCACCGACACCACGGTTACCAGCGCCACGCCGACCAGTACCGCGGTTACTGGCACCGCGGTGGCGGCCCCGGCCCCCGAGGGCCGGAAGATGCTGCGGCTGGAGGTCCGTAACGCGGCCACACCGATCGAACGCAAACCGCCGTGGATCCGCACCCGGATGCGGACCGGGCCGCAGTACTCCGACATCAAGGGGCTCGTTCACGACAAGGGCCTGCACACGGTGTGTGAGGAGGCCGGCTGCCAGAACATCTACGAGTGCTGGGAGGACCGGGAGGCGNGGCGGCGAGGTGTGCACCCGCCGGTGCGACTTCTGCCAGATCGACTCGGGACGCCCCGCAGCCTTCGACGCCGACGAGCCGCGCCGGGTCGCCGAATCGGTGCGGACGATGGGCCTGCGCTACGCGACCGTGACCGGGGTGGCCCGCGACGACCTGCCCGACGGCGGGGCGTGGCTGTACGCGCAGACGGTCCGTGAGATCCACACGTCCTGCCCGGGCACCCGCGTCGAACTGCTCATCCCCGACTTCCACGCCCGTCCGGAGCAGCTCGCCGAGGTCTTCGGGGCGGCGCCCGAGGTGCTGGCCCACAACATCGAGACAGTGCCGCGGGTGTTCCGGCGGATCCGGCCCGGGTTCCGCTACGAGCGGTCGCTGGAGGTGCTCCGGCGGGCCCGGGACGCGGGCCTGGTGACCAAGTCCAACCTGATCCTGGGGCTCGGCGAGGAGCCCGCGGAGATCCTGTCGGCCATGGCCGATCTGCTCGCCGCCGGCTGTGAACTGCTGACCATCACCCAGTACCTGCGCCCCAGCCCCCGCCACCATCCGGTGGAGCGCTGGGTGCGTCCCGAGGAGTTCGTCGAGCTGCGCGCGCAGGCCGAGCGGATGGGGTTCGTCGGCGTGCTCGCCGGCCCGCTGGTGCGCTCGTCCTACCGCGCCGGCCGGATGTACCAGCAGGCGATCGAGCGTCGCGGCGACCTGGCCGGAGGCGGGGCCGGGAGCGAGGCCACCGCTTCAACCAGCCCCACGACCAGCCCTTCAACAAGCCCTTCAACCAGCCCCGTGGTCGGCCTCACGGCCGGCTCCACGGCCAGCTGCGCGGACGCGGAAGGTGTCAAGGCGGGCATTCCCACCCCTGGCCACTTTAACTACGCAGAGTAATAACCGCGGTGGTGGGCGCGTCGCGGCGGCACTAGTGTCATCCGACAGTAACCACTGCGCAGCGAGCAGAGCAAGAACGAGATCGTGACCGACAGCGCGTCCGACCGGCCTGGGAGATCTACGTGATCCTGCTGAAGTCACTACTGACCGCCGCCGAAGAACTGACTCTCCTCCTCCTCCCACACGGCGGACAGCGGACGGCACGCCGTAACGCCTGGCGTGCCGCCGCCGACCTGCAGGTGGGTGCCGGCCGGCACGGCGAGCCCTCCTGGAAGGTCGTGCGCGCCGTGCCGCCGACCGCGGGACGGGTGGCCATCGCGACCGAACGTTGACCCCCGTCAGCTCGCTGGGCACCACGGATCGAGCTGTACCCGATTCAGGTCGTAGGCTCGCGGTCATGGCGCGCACAAACAGGTCCGGCGGCAGGGCGCCC
>NZ_JWIO01000047.1:29610-29985 GCF_001017755.1 Protofrankia coriariae | reverse complement strand
GCAGGGCGCCCGCCGCCGCGGGGACCACGGCGGGAAGCGGACGCAGGAAAGGGGCCGAGCGCAGGGCAGCCAGGGCTGGACGCCTCACGCAGCTACGGACGGTGTTCCGGCTCACCCGGCAGCGTGATCCGCATGTGGTGTGGTGGTCGCTGCTCGGCCTGGTGATCCCGGTGGGGATCGTCGGCGTGCTGCTCGGGCTCGTCGTCGGTCCGCTGTGGACGTGGCTGCCGATCGGGATCGTGCTGGGGCTGCTCGGTGCCGTGAACGTCTTCAGCCGCCGGGTCCAGAAGACCGCGTACGCCGAGATGGAGGGCCAGCCCGGCGCCGCCGCCGGGATCATCGAACGGATGCGCGGCGACTGGCGGCTCACCCCCG
>NZ_JWIO01000047.1:19275-29600 GCF_001017755.1 Protofrankia coriariae | reverse complement strand
TGGCGGCTCACCCCCGCCGTGGCGATCAACCGCAACCAGGACGTCGTACACCGTGTGGTGTGCCGCGCCGGCGTGGTGATCATTGCCGAAGGTCGGGGACGCGGCCAGCGCGACCTGCTCGGCACCGAGGTCCGCCGCGTCCGCAAGGTGGTCGGCGAGACACCCATCCACGACATCGTGATCGGCAGCGGCCCCGGCGAGGTGCCCCTGCCGAAACTGCGGCTGACGCTGATGCGGCTGCCCCGCACCCTGCGTCGCGGCGAGGTCGACCCCCTGGCACGACGGCTACGGGCAGTGAGCTCGCCAACCCTCCCCATCCCCAAGGGCCCCATCCCCCGCAACATCCCCCGCGGCAGAAAAATCCGGTAGACCCCAAATTTTCGCCTGGGCGAAAATTTGGGGACCCCTACCTCGAGGGCCGGCCGTCGCATGGGGTTCGCAATCTCCCCCGGAGATCGCGAACAAGAAGCACCCCCACCCTCACCCCAGGCCCTCCCCCACGCGCTCCTTTTCCAGAGCCGCCGCCGGGCCGCCGCCCACCACTGATCGCCGGACCACAGATGCGCGACGGCCCGCGACCGGGCCACCGCGATCATCACAGGACAACCCATCCCGCAAACCATCCCAAACAGCACGAAGGATGTGAATGCGCTGCTGTTGCAGCAGCACCGCATTCACATCCTTCCTGGCGTCCCAGGTTCGTCCCGCGGGCCGCGAGCTATCCGTTGGCGACGATGCGCCGCGGGGTCAGCGTCAGCAGGACGCGGTTGTCGGTTGGCGCTGGGAACGTCTTCAGCGTCTGGCCGTAGTGCGCGAGCAGGCGTTCCAGGAACGACGTGTCGCTGATGTCCTCAAGCGTGACGTCGCCACGCACCTCCAGTGTGCGGAACGGGTTGGTGGGATCGATCAGGAAGAGGGTCGCCTGGGGGTGGTCGACGACGTTGCGGTACTTCTGCCGCGACCGGTGCAGCGACGTGCGCACCACGTCGCCGTCGAGAAGGAACCAGATGGCCGTCGTCTGCGGATAGCCGGCGGCGCCGACGGTCGTGAACGCGGCCGCGCTCGGCGTCTCCAGAAGATCACGATGCGTGGCGGGAATGGAAGTGACCTCGGACATCCTGTCAGCTTGCCTCAGCCACGACTCCTCGTACCAGCGAGACCCGAACCACTCGCGGCCAACCCACCGCCTACACATCCCGACCACTGCAGAACAAGCCCGCCGCATGAACCGGTCCCGAACGGCGCGTACGAACGATGTGAGTTTGCTGCTGTCAGAGCAGCAGTGCATTCACATCCTTCGGGGATTCTCAGGACGGCTGGGGAGGGTGGCAGGTGCGCCCGGGACTGCGGGTGGGAGGCCGCCGCATGCCGGGCCCGCACACGAAGATCGGCTCGTGTGAAGAGCCGCGGAGCCCGCTCCGCGAGAGTGGGCATGGGAGATCCTGCCCTGGGGCAGGTCCCATCGTTGGAGAGTCCGCTCCGCGGGAGCGGGCGTGGGGGCGTTCGTCCGAATCCGGACGAGGGCGACGTCAGCCGGTTCGTCCCACGGGCCGATGCGTCTACTCCGCGGGTCGATGTGTGGGCCTTTGCGCTCCGGGGTCGGGACGACGCCTGGGCCTGGGCTGTGCGGGGTCGGGACGTCCGGGCTTGCTCTGGGCGGGCCTGCGCTGCCCGGGAGCGGGGCGGTCGGCTCCGCCCCGGCCAGGGGTACGTTCGGCTCCGTCGCGGCCGGAGGCGGGGTGGCCGGGCTCGGAGCGGCCGGAGGCGGGACCGCCGGAGGCGGCGCGGGCGGGGTCGCGGATGACCACGGTGCCGGCCGCGCGGTCGTGGGTGCCGCGCAGGTCCCGGTCCCAGATGAAGGCCGGTACGGCCAGGGCCAGCAGTACGGTACGGACCGCGCTCCAGAACCATCCCGCCGGGCGGTGGTCGCGCACCCGGATGACCCGGACACCGAGCATGCGCATCCCGATGGTCTGCCCGTTGACCGCGATCAGGATGAACTCCTCCAGCAGGAAGGCGAGGTAGACGGCGAGCCCCCGGGCGTTGACGGAATACCGCAGCCCGAACAGCACCGGGACGCCGACCAGCAGGTTGGCGATGATGGCGTCCACCGCGAACGCGGCCAGCCGGGGACCAACGCCGACCGCCGAGCCGGGACCGTCCGCCGGCAGGCCGAGGCGGACGCCGGGCGGGGTGTCCCGGGGAAGTTGCGGACCTTCCAGCCAGTTTCCGAGTGCGCGTCCCACGGCGTAAGCCTATGCCCGGTCCCGCTCCCGGCGACCGCCCCGAAAATCCAGTCGCCCAGAGTAACAATTTCCTGCTGTGTTACAGTCGCGAAACGACTTCGTCATGTTTGCGGAACCATGCGGCGTTACGGTCCGCATCGGGGCATGGCGTATCCTTCCTATCCACACGGCCATGAAGCTCCCTTGGAGGGTGGATGTTCACAAACGCCGAGGACGTACTTCGCTACATCGCGGACCAGAACATCGAATTCGTCGACGTTCGCTTCTGTGACCTTCCTGGGATTCTGCAGCACTTTACGATCCCGGTCGAGGTCTTCTCCGCGTCGGTGTTCACCGACGGCCTGATGTTCGACGGGTCCTCGATACGCGGGTTCCAGGCGATCCACGAGTCCGACATGCTGCTGCTGCCGGATCCGACCACGGCCTTCGTCGATCCGTTCCGTGAGCACCCGACGCTCGCGATAACCTTCTTCATCCATGACCCGATCACTCGGGAGGAGTACTCCCGGGACCCGCGCAACACCGCGAGGAAGGCCGAGGCCTACCTGCGGGGCACCGGTTTCGCGGACACCGCCTACTTCGGCCCGGAGGCGGAGTTCTACATATTTGACGACGTACGCTACGACTACAATCCATATGGCTCCCTGCACGCTGTGGACTCCGTCGAGGCGGCCTGGAACACCGCCCGTAAGGAGGAGGGCGGGAACCTCGGCTACAAGCCCAGGTTCAAGGGGGGTTATTTCCCGGTTCCGCCGACCGACCACTTCACCGACCTGCGCTCGGAGATGACCCGGACCCTGATAAGGGCCGGGGTCACCGTCGAGATGCAGCATCACGAGGTGGGCACCGCCGGGCAGGCGGAGATAGACATTCGTTACGACACCCTGCTGCGGACCGCCGACAACCTGATGCTCTACAAGTACATCATTCGTAATGTCGCGGTCGCCCGTGGCAAGACCGTGACCTTCATGCCGAAGCCGCTCTTCGAGGACAACGGCTCGGGGATGCACGTCCACCAGAGCCTGTGGCAGGGTGACGAGCCGCTGTTCTACAGCGAGAGCGGCTACGGCGGCCTGTCGGAGCTCGCCCGCTTCTACATCGGTGGGCTGTTGCACCACGCGCCGGCGCTGCTGGCGTTCACCAATCCGACCACGAACTCCTACCGACGGCTGGTGCCGGGCTATGAGGCACCGGTCAACCTGGTCTATTCGGCGCGTAACCGTTCGGCCAGCTGCCGCATACCGCTCAGCGGCGTCTCGCCCAAGGCGAAGCGGATCGAGTTCCGGGTCCCCGACCCGAGCTGCAACCCGTACCTGGCCTTCGCCGCGATGTTGATGGCCGGCGTGGACGGGATCCGTAACAAGATCGAGCCGCCGGACCCGATCGACAAGGACCTCTACGACCTTCCCCCGGACGAGCTGGCCGCTGTGCCGCAGGTGCCCGGATCGCTGGAGAAGGTACTCGACGCGCTCGAGGCCGACCACGAGTTCCTGACCGAGGGGAACGTCTTCACCCCCGACCTGATCGAGACGTGGATCGACTACAAGCGCAAGAACGAGGTCGACGCGATCCGGCTCCGGCCGCATCCGTACGAGTTCCAGCTCTACTACGACATCTGACGGACGTCTGACGAACATCTGGCGAACGTTGGACCGGACAACCGACCAGACGTCCGACGGGACATCCGACGGGCGGGGCCGGCGGCGGGAACATCCCGCGCCCGCTCCGCCCGTCCGGCGATTCGACCGCCCGCCGCCGCGGCCGGGGCCGGCCGGGCCGCGGCGGTCGGAGCGGCGAAGAACAAACAAAACAAACATGGTCGGAACACCGGCGGCGGGACGTGGGCATGGTCGTGCCGTCGCCGGTCGTCCGGGTGGCGAGAACAGTTCCGGAACACCCGGGAAAACAAATTGACCGGAAATACGTGATTGACCGGAAATTTACCGTGGTGGAACGGCGCGGAAACCGGACCCGGCGAAGATCCGGACGGACCCTCCTGGCACCCGCGGCCCGGGTCGGAACAATCCGCAGGTGCGCGACGAGAAACTCCGCTACGTGCCATGCCAACCACGGGGAGTATGAGTGAGTTACCAGGCCGAGTACATCTGGATCGACGGCACCAGGCCGGAGCCCCTGATGCGGAGCAAAACCCGTATCGTTGCCGACGGCAAGGAACCGGACATCTGGGGCTTCGACGGCTCGAGCACAAATCAGGCGCCGGGATCCAACTCGGACTGCGTCCTGCGGCCCGTGTTCACCTGTCCGGATCCCCTGCGCGGCGGGAAGAACGTCCTGGTGCTGTGCGAGGTCGAACTGACCGATTTCACCCCGCACCCGACCAACACCCGCGCGTTCTGCCGCCAGGCCTACGAGAAGTACGCCGACCAGCAGCCGCTGTTCGGTATCGAGCAGGAATACACCTTTTTCCAGCAGGGCCGGCCGTTGGGCTGGCCCGAGGTGGGCTATCCGGCCCCCCAGGGTCCCTACTACTGCGGTGTCGGCGGCGAGAAGATGGTCGGCCGTGCGATTGTCGAGAGACACACGCAGGCGTGCCTCGACGCGGGCCTCGCCATCGAGGGCACCAATGCGGAGGTCATGATGGCCCAGTGGGAGTTCCAGATCGGTGTGCTCCCGCCGCCCGCCATCGGTGACCAGATATGGGTCGGCCGCTGGCTGCTGCACCGGATCGCCGAGGATTTCGACGTCACCGTGTCGTTCGCGGCGAAACCGATTCCCGGCGACTGGAACGGTGCGGGCGCGCACACCAACTTCTCCACCAGGGCCACCATGGAAAGCTGGGACGCCATTGTTACCGTGTGTGAAGCGCTGGGCACTCGCGTCCTGGAGCACGTGAAGAACTACGGGGACGGGATCGAGCAGCGGCTGACCGGTCAGCACGAGACCGCTCCGTACGACAGGTTCTCCTGGGGTGCTTCCGACCGCGGCGCGTCGGTCCGCATTCCGTGGGCGGTGGAGAAGGCCAAGAAGGGCTGGATCGAGGACCGCCGGCCCAACGCCAACATGGACCCCTACCTGGTCACCGGCCTGATCGTCGACACCTGCTGCAGTGCGCTGGCGGGCACCAGGCCGTCCCTGGCCATCCCGGGCCAGAAGGAGTCGCTGAACACGGTCGTCACCGTCTGAGCCGCCGCAGCAGCTTCACAGCAGCCTTACACAGCACAGCCTTACAGCAGCCCCATAACAGCCCGTAGCAACCGACGGCTACCCGTCCGCGCCGGCCGGGTAGCCGTTGTCCAGTTCGCGGGCGAACACCGCTTCCACCACCGCGCGAGCGTGCGCACCACCGCGCCGGTAGTCGCCCATCAGCGTCTCGGCCTGGTCCGCCGGACGGCCCAGCGCGCCTGCGACCTGGGCCAACGCCCGCGGCTGACGGGGCAGCACGTCCCCGGGACGTCCCCGGGCCAGCATGATCGCGTTACGGATGCGGGACGCCGTGGTCCACGCCTGCGTGAGCGTCGCGGCCTCGGCCGGGTCGAGCAGCCCGGCCGAGGCCGCCGCGCGCAGCCCCGCGAGCGTGGACGTCGTACGCAGCGCGGGCACCCGGTGGGCGTGCCGCAGCTGCAGCACCTGCACGGCCCACTCCACGTCGGCGAGACCACCCGGGCCGAGCTTGAGGTGCAGGGTGTGGTCCACGCCCGAGGGGATGCGTTCCGCCTCCATCCGGCCGCGTAACCGGACGAGCTCGGCGACCACACCGGGCCGCAGCGCCGGCGGATAGCGGATCCCGTCCACCCACGCGCAGAACCTCTCACCGAGGGCGACATCCCCCGCGACCGGGCGCGCCCGCAGCAGCGCCTGCGCCTCCCAGCCCTGCGACCAGCGGTTGAAGTAGGCGGCGTAGCTGGCGAGGGTGCGGGTCATTGGCCCGGCCCGCCCCTCCGGGCGCAGCTGCGCGTCCAGGACGAGCGGCGGGTCGGCGCCGGCCGGCAGGGCCAGCAGCCGCAGCAGTTCGGCCACCACCGACCCCGCCGCGGCAGCGACTTCACTGTCCGTGAGTGAACCTCTGCTGTCGTCCACCGGCTCGTGGACGAACACGACGTCCGCGTCACTGCCGTAGGACAGCTCCTCCCCGCCGAGCCGGCCCATCGCGATCACCGCGATCCGCANCCGGGAGCGGCCGGCCGGTCTCCTGCTCGAAGCGGCGTTGCGCGACGAACAGGGCCGCCTCGATCGTCGCGGCGGCGGCGTCCGACAGGGCCTGGCCCACCGCGGCGACGTCGAGCAGCCCGAGCAGGTCCGCGCAGGCCACCCGGAGCAGTTCGACCCGGCGCACCGCACGGGCCCGTCCGACCGCCTGCTCCCGGGCCGGGTTGCGGCGGGCGATCGCGATCAGCGCCCGGACGAGCTGCTCGCGGCCGCTGGGCCGCAGGTCGTCGATGGTGCGCAGCAGCCGCACCGACTCCGGGGCGTGCTGCATCAGGTCCGCGACGTAGGTGCTCGCCGCCAGCAGGCGGGCCAGCCGCTCGGCCGCGCCGCCCTCGTCCCGCAGCAGCCGCAGGTACCAGGGGGTGTGCCCGAGCGCCTCGCTGACCCGGCGGTAGGCGAGCAGGCCGGCGTCGGGATCGGCGGCGTCGGCGAACCAGTGCAGCATCGCCGGCAGCAGGCGGCGCTGGATCGTCGCGGTCCGGCTGACACCGCTGGTCAGCGCCTCGATGTGACGCAGCGCACGCCCCGTGTCGGCGAAGCCCAGGGCGGCCAGCCGGTCGCGGGCCTCCGCCGGTGTCAGCCGGACCTCCTCCGCGGACAGCCTGGCCACCGCCTCCAGCAGCGGCTGGTAGAACAACCGCTCGTGCAGCCGGCGGACGAACCGGGCGACCCGGGCGTGCTCGGCCTCCATCCGCTCGGCGGTGGCGAACCCGAGGGAACGGGCCAACCAGCGCATCTCGGCCGGGTCCCGGGGCAGGGTGTGCACCCGGCGCAGGCGCTGCAGCTGCAGGCGGTGCTCGGTGCCGCGCAGGAAGCGGTAGGCGTCGGCGAGGCCGGCGGCGTCCCGGCGTCCCACATAGCCGCCGCGGGCGAGCGCGTCGAGCGCGGACAGCGTCGAGACGGCACGCAGCGTCGGGTCGGCCCGGCCGTGCACCAGCTGGAGCAGCTGGACGGCGAACTCGACGTCGCGCAGCCCGCCGGGGCCGAGCTTGAGATCACGGTCGGCGTCCGCCCTGGGCAGGGAGCGTTCCACCCGGCGGCGCATCGCGCGCACGTCGGCGACGAAACCGGGCCGGGAGGCCGCCGACCAGACCAGCGGCCGCACCGCGGCGCACAGCTGTTCCCCCACCTCCCGGTCGCCGGCGATCGGGCGGGCCTTCAGCAGCGCCTGGAACTCCCAGGTTCGCGCCCAGCGCCGGTAGTAGGCGTCGTGGCTGGCCAGGGTCCGCACCAGCGGGCCGTCGCGCCCCTCCGGCCGCAGCCCCACGTCGACCTGGAACAGCGTCCCCTCGCTGGTGACCGCCCCGCAGGCCCGGACCATGCCCACCGCCAGGGAGGTCGCCGTGCCCAGCGCGGCGGTCCGCGCGGCGCTGGTCGTGGCCGGCCGGCCGTCGTCGCCGGGCTCGGCCACGAACAGTACGTCGACGTCGCTGACGTAGTTCAGCTCCCGGCCGCCGCACTTGCCCATGCCGACGACCGCCAGGCGGGCCGGCGGCGCCGACGGTGACAGCGCCGAGCGCGCGACCGCGAGCGCCGCGTCCAGCGCAGCCGCCGCCAGGTCGGCCAGCTCCGCGGTGGCGTCGTCGAGGGACACCGCGCCGGTCAGGTCGCGCGCAGCCAGAATCATGAGGGATCGGCGGTAGGCGACCCGTAACGCGTCGAGGACCTCGGTGCTGTCGCCGGCGGCCCGGGGCAGCGGCATGTCCGGGTCCGCCCCGACCGCGCGCAGCAGCCGCGCCCGCGTCAGGTCGGCGTCCGGTGGCGTCCGCATCAGGTCGTCGTCGGCGAGCACCCGNNNNCGAGCACCCGCCAGTCGGTCGGATGCCGGACCAGATGGTCGCCGAGGGCGGCGCTTGCCCCGAGCACCGCCACCAGCCGGGTGCGCAGGCCGGGCCGGGTACCCAGGACGGTGAGCAGGTCACGTCCGACATCGGCCGGCGCGGTTTCCACGATCCGTTCGAGTGCCGCGAGCGCGAGGTCGGGATTGGCGGCCCTGGCGAGTTCCGCCAGCAGGGCATTCTCGTAAAGATCGCCGGACGGCGCGGCGGCACCGGCGGCACCGGCGGCACCGGCGGCACCGGACGGATGCTCGTCGTCGTGGTCGACCAGGCCGAGCCGGCGGACCGTGACGGCGAACCTGTCCACGTTGGTGAAGCCCATCCGGGCCAGTTGCGCCTGCACCGAGCTGCCCCGCGGGTGCGTGCTGCCGATGCTGCCGAGGTCGCCGGGCACCCGTGCCACCCCGGTCCGGGAAACGTCGCCCACCCGTCCATCCTGGCCCCAGATTGCCCTGCCGGCGCCCCGGTCTCGGGGCGTCCGCTCAGCGCAGCCAGGACGTCAGGACGGCCCCGATCACGACGACCGTGCCGAGGCCGGCGGCCAGCGCACGCCCCGGGCCGCCTCGCCCGGTGGCGACCGCCGCCCGAACACCCGCGCCGGCCAGCCGCGACAGCAGGAAGACGATGCCGACCGCCGGGAGCACGAGGACGACGACACCCAGCGCATCCGCGATCATGACTGCCGGCTGCCCCGCCCCGGCGGCGTGCGCGACGAGCCCGGCCCGGTCCCGCACCGCGTCCACGGACCGGGCGACCACGCTCGGAGCGATCATGATGATGAGGACGAGGTTGGTGGCCAGCAGCGGCGCCACGACCAGCACCCATACCGTGATCGTCCGTTGCGCCCGGTGGGTGAGCGCCGCCACCCGCGGATCCGGGGCCTGACCGCTGCCCCGCTGCCGGCTCTGGCTCCGAGCACGGTTGTGGGCAGGGTAGCGAGCAGAGTGATGGGCAGGATTGCGGCCACGGGCCAAGCCGCGGATCCGGTCATGGTGACGGCCGCGGCGTCGGTGCCGTCCTCCCTCGGTGTGCGCCCACCGCCGGCAGCGCTCACGCGCCTGGTACAGCCGGGTGGACAGCACCGGCCCGATCCTGGCGAACAGGTCCGGGACCCCGGCGAGATCGCTCAGAATGTAGTACCCGTCCAGCCGGACCACCGGTACGAGCTGCTGGAACGCCTCCAGGTGGACGAGCAGGACGATGACCGCGAGCGTGTCCGCGCCGCTGATCGCGTAGGCGGTCCCGAGGCCGACGATGACGATCGCGTTGAAGTACACCCCGCCGAGGTCGGTGCGCAGCCGGCCGGCGCGGTCCAGCCGGTAGGCGTCGGTGACGTCGGTGTACAGGGCCGGCCACAGCAGGTAGATGCCGCATCCGATCACCCCCGGCCGGCCGCCTCCGTAGTGGCAGGCGGCGGCATGGCCACACTCGTGGAAGATCATGGACGCGAGCGTGCCGCCGAGAACCGTGAGGATGAGCGCCGGGCTGGCCAGCACGTGATGTATCCGCGTGTCGACACCGGAATCAGCGCCGGTGCCGGTGCCGGCCGAGGTGAGCAGCGAGGTGAACAGCCAGGCGTCCACGATGACCAGGGCGGCCAGGACGCCGGTTACGACCACCGGCCGGAACAGCGGCGCGAGCAGGCGCGCGAGCGTGTCCACGGCCGGTTCCGGCACAAGCGTGCGGCGGCCGGCGAGTCCCAGCAGCGGGGTCGCTCGGGGGGTCGCGGTGGCCCCGTGACCGTCCGCGATCACTCCGAGGGGGATCAGTTTCGTCGCCAGCAGGTACACGACGTCGTCCGCGCTGACCGCGCGCCCGCTGACCGCCCGGACCCGCCGCGCGATCGCGGGGATGTCGCGGCTGCCGTCCGCGGCGTCGACGATGTGCCGCAGCAGACCGGTGAGCGTGATGACCTGGCCGTCCCGCCGACGGACCAGGAAGACCTGGCCGCGCAGGCCCGACCCGGTGAACTCGCCGAGCATCCGCAGCCCCCCGGCGGCAACCGGGTGCTGGGGCACGGCCACCGCCGGGACAGTGGTGGCCATCGCGGCGCCGGCCGCCGCTGTCTCGGCGG
>NZ_JWIO01000047.1:0-19259 GCF_001017755.1 Protofrankia coriariae | reverse complement strand
CCGCCGCCGGGGCATCGGCGGCGGCCGGCTGCGCCGTCACCGGGCCGGCCGACGGCGGAGCGTGGGAGAAAAGGACCGCGCCGCCGTCGGCCTGCCGGAAAGCCACTGCTCGGCCACCGGCCCGACGTCCCGTCAGAGCTGGACGAAGAAGGCGCCGCCGACGAAGTCGGCCGTCACGGCGAAGAGACCGCCGAAGAACCCGCCGCTCCAGCCGAGATCGGTGTAGTCCCAGACGGCCATCGCCGAACGCTCCGGAAGCAGCTCGGCGTGTTCCGCCGCGAGCTCGGCGGCGTCCAGGCCAGTTGTAGTCGTCATTGTTCGTTTCCCTTTCGGATGTTATCGTCCGCTGAACGGCCAGTAATGGTCGTACCTGTCCGCGCGCCTGTTTCTCTCGGGCCTGCGCGTCGTTCCGCGGACCTGTTCCGCGACTGTTTCATGTTTCTTCTTCACATATTTTTTTCATATGTGATGAACCGCAGGCGACCGCGCCCGGTGGACGACGGGCCCGGAAGCACGGCCGCATGGCCGACACAGTTCGCCGCATACCGCCGACCAGGTCGCCACAGGCCGCTTTTGCGGTCCATCGGGACTGGACTTTAGAGGCCAGGACGGCGGAGCGCAAGCAACCGGCCACTTCCAGTCGCCATGGGGTCGGATCCGGATTCAGGTGAATCGTTTCACGGTATTTCTCGACAACCGGCCATCGTCCACCCGATATCACCTTTTCAGCGGACCGGATTCGGGCGGCGGACCTTCCCGGCACGGATGCGGGACGGACGGCCGCGTCCCGCTCCCGCTCGCGGCTTCCCCACCACCCCACGCGGCCGGCTCACCCGACGGAACGGCCGGTCACAGAACGGGTCCCGGCCACCGGACGGGGTCGATCACAGGATGGGGCCGATCACAGGATGGGCAGGTACCGGTCGATCTCGAACGGCGTGACCTGGCGACGGTACTCGGCCCACTCGGCCCGTTTGTTCCGCAGGAAGAACTCGAAGAGGTCGGCGCCGAGCGTGTCGCGTACCATCTCCGACCGCTCCATGGTCGCGATCGCCTCCTCCAGCGTGCCGGGCAGCGCCCGGATGCCCCGCTCGTTGCGCTGCGGCTCGGTCAGGGTCCACACGTCGTCGGCCGCCGGCGGCGGCAGCTCGTACCCCTCCTGGATGCCCCGCAGGCCCGCGGCGAGTATCAGCGCGAACGCCAGATAGGGATTGCAGGCGCTGTCCGGCGACCGGAACTCGATCCGGGTCGCGTTCGGCTTGTTCGGCTTGTGCAGCGGTATCCGCACCAGGGCGGAACGGTTGTTGTGCCCCCAGCACACATAGGCGGGCGCCTCCAGCACCTCACCGGCACGCTGGTCGCCGACAATTCGTTTGTAGGAGTTCACCCACTGGTTGGTCACCGCGGTTATCTCGGCCGCGTGGACGAGCAGACCGGCAATGAAGGCCTGTGCGACCTTGGAGAGATGATAGGGGTCGGTCGGGTCGTAGAAGGCGTTCCGGTCACCTTCGAAAAGGCTGAGGTGGGTGTGCATACCCGACCCGGCCTGGTCACTGTACGGCTTCGGCATGAACGTCGCGTAGACACCCTGCCGCAGCGCGACCTCCTTCACCACCTGACGAAATGTCATGATATTGTCGGCGATGGTCAGGGCGTCGGCGTACCGCAGGTCGATCTCCTGCTGGCCGGGCGCCACCTCGTGGTGGCTGAACTCGACGGAAATACCCAGCCGTTCGAGCACCCCGATGGCCTGCTGCCGGAAATCGTGGCTGATGTCGTTCGGCGTGAGGTCGAAATACCCGGAGTCGTCGACCGGCGGCGGCACCGGCGCGCCGCGCTGCGGCGGCTGCCGCAGCAGGAAGAACTCGATCTCGGGATGGGTGTAGAAGGTGAAACCGGCCTCCGCGGCGGTGGCCAGCGTCCGCCGCAGGACCCAGCGGGAATCCGCCGGGGACGGCGCGCCACCCGGCATGACGAGATCGCAGAACATCCGCGCGGTCACCGGGCTGTCCCCACGCCAGGGCAGCACCTGGAAGGTCGACGGATCCGGCTTGACGAGCATGTCCGCCTCGTGGACCCGGGCGAAGCCCTCGATGGACGACCCGTCGAACCCGATGCCCTCGGCGAGTGCCCCCTCCAGTTCGGCCGGCGCGATCTCGACGGACTTCAGCACGCCCAGGACGTCGGTGAACCACAACCGGATGAACCGGATGTCGCGTTCCTCAAGGGTTCGTAGGACGAACTCCTGTTGCTTGTCCATGGCAGCCTCCGCGCTGGAGAGGGCTGGAACGAGGTCGGCTCGCCGTCGCGGGCGGGCAGGTGGTCCAAAGAGCGCCGGTCGGATAGTTCCCAGCCGACCATAGCGACTGGCCTGCCCGAACGTCCCGGCGCGGCATCCCGACAACCAGGCCGGTGACATATCGTCACGGCTGGGTTCGGATCGGTCCCTCCCGGGCCGAAGACGGCGCGATCATCGTTTTCCGCGTCGGCGCGGCCGTGCTCCCCGGGTCACTAGGCTTCGATTCATGACCCAGTTGCGCGTCACGCTTGCCCAGGTCGACACCACCGTCGGCGATCTCGCGGCGAACGCGGACCTGGTGAGCGCCTGGGCGGGACGGGCGGTGCGCGCCGGCGCGCACCTGGTGGCCTTCCCGGAGATGACGCTCACCGGCTATCCGGCCGAGGACCTCGTGCTGCGCCGCTCGTTCGCGCAGGCCTCCCGCGCGGCCGTCGNCCGGCTCGCCCGCCGGCTGGCCGACGAGGGCGCCGGCGAGCTGGCCGTCGTCGTCGGCTATCTCGACAGCTCCCGCAACCCCACGCCGCGGCTGGGNGGCTGGGCCGGCCCGCCGGTGAGCCGCAGAACGCGGCCGCGGTGCTGTGGCGCGGCGAGGTCGTGGCCCGGTACGCCAAGCACCATCTGCCCAACTACGGCGTGTTCGACGAGTTCCGCTACTTCGTGCCCGGCTACGACTTCCCGGTCCTGCGCCTGCACGGGGTGGACGTCGGGCTGACGATCTGCGAGGACCTCTGGCAGGACGGCGGGCCCGTCGCGGTCGCCCGGGCCGCCGCCGTGGGCCTGCTGGTGTGCATCAACGGATCACCGTACGAGCGGGGGAAGGCCTTCCAGCGCGATGAGCTGGCCGCGGCCCGGGCGCGGGAGGCCGGCGCCGCGCTCGCGTACGTCAACCTCGTCGGTGGCCAGGACGAGCTCGTCTTCGACGGCGGGTCGCTGGTGGTGGACGCCGGCGGCCGCACGCTCGCCCGCGCCGAGCAGTTCACCGAGACGCTGCTGACCGTCGACCTCGACCTGCCGGCCGGCGCGCCGGTGGCCGGCCCTGTCGTCACCGGTCCGGTGGACGCGGGCGACGGCACCACGATCGCCGTGTCCCGCGTCGTGCTGGCCGACGAGCCCGTCTCCCCCTTCGAGGCGCGTGAGCCCACGGTGGCCCAGCGGCTGGACTCCGCCGCCGAGCTCTACGCCGCCGTGGTCACCGGCACCCGTGACTACGTCCGCAAGAACGGGTTCGCCTCGGTCGTCCTCGGACTCTCCGGCGGTATCGACTCGGCGTTGGTCGCCACGATCGCCGTGGACGCCCTCGGCGCGGCCCGGGTACACACGGTCGCGATGCCGTCGGTGCACTCCTCGGCCGGTTCCGTGGCCGACGCCGCGGAGCTGGCCCGGCGTACCGGCGTCACGCACACCGTGGTCCCGATCCAGCCCGTGGTGGACGCCTTCCACGACGCGCTGGCCGGCACCGGCGGCCTTGCCGGCCTGGCCGCCGAGAACCTGCAGGCCCGGGTCCGCGGGACGCTGCTGATGGCGCTGTCGAACGCCCATGGCCATCTTGTTCTCACCACGGGTAACAAGAGCGAGCTCGCCACCGGGTTCTCCACGCTCTACGGCGACAGCGCCGGCGGCTTCGCCCCGATCAAGGACGTGCCCAAGACCCTGGTCTGGGAGCTCGCCCGCTGGCGCAACGCGCAGGCGCTGCGCGACGGCGAGACCCCGCCCATCCCAGAGGAGATCATCATCAAGCCACCGTCCGCCGAACTCGCCCCCGGGCAGCTCGACTCGGACCGGCTGCCCGACTACTCCACGCTGGACGCGGTCCTCGACGACTACGTCGAACGAGACCAGGGCCGCACCGAACTGATCACTGCGGGTCACGACCCCGACACCGTGGAGCGGGTCATCCGCCTGGTGGACCTCGCCGAGTACAAGCGGCGGCAGAACCCCCCGGGGCCCAAGGTGACCTCGAAGGCGTTCGGCCGTGACCGCCGACTGCCGATCACCTCCCACTGGCGCGAGCGGACGGGCCCGCCGCCCGCCGTCGAACCGTCGCCGCACCCCGACAGCGTCACCCCCTGACAGGGTCACCCCCTGACGGCGCTCCGAGGCGGCGCCACACCCGGCCACGTCATCCCCTGGCGGCATCCTGCCCCGGGCCAGTACCGCGCCCCCGACTCAGCACCGCCCCGGAGTGGCACTGCCCTGACGACGGCCATCGCTGAGCAGCCTCCGGACAGCGCCGTCCCCGGGCGGCACCCGGACGGCATTCGCCCGCCGCCCGCCGCGCGTCCAGGTCGGACGGCGGGTCAACCGGCCGCTGGCATCCCGGCCGTGTCGGATCCGGAGCGCTGGAGGATCCCGCGCAGGACCGTGTCGACCACACCGGTGATCCGGGAACCGGTGACGTCACGCGAATGCCCGGTGTACTGCCAGTAGGCTACGGAACCGATCAGCATGTCGATGATCATTTCGATGTCGATGTCCGGGCTCAGTTCCCCCGAGACGATGCCGCCGCGCAACAGGGCGGCCACCCGGTCCCGCGCCGGGGCCATGACCCGTCTGCGGTAGGCCTCGAACAGGTTGGGGTGCTCCTCCTTCTCGGCCAGCAGTCTGGGCATGATGCGGCCGGCCAGCGTCTGGATGCTGTGCTTGCGCACGGTGTTCAGCCAGGCGACGAGATCGTCGCGCAGCGACCCGGTCTGCGCCCCGCCCGAGAGATCGGCAAGAGTGCCCAGCGCCTCGACGACCAGGGCGTCCTTGGTCGGCCACCGCCGGTAGACCGTTGCCTTGCCAACCCCGGCCCGCGCCGCGACCGCCTCCATCGACAGCCCGGCGAACCCGTAGTCGGCGAGCGTGTGCAGGGTCGCGCTGATGATCGCTTCGTCCCGGCGGGTGTCGCGTGGGCGTCCCGGCGTGCGCATCGGTGGCCGCGCCGGCCGCGCCGGCCCGGGCCCGCGCCGGTCGGCAGGCGGATGGTGCTGCTCGCTGGCCGCCGATCGCGCCGGCCCGGACGCGCGTCCGCTCGACATCGTCACGACGGACGCTCCGCCGCGGCCCCGGCCCGCGGACGGCCGGCCCGGGTACACCCGGTCGAGCCCCATGCCGGAGGCCACCTCGCGGGCCGTCTCGCGGGCCAGGGCAGGCATGCCCCGGGCCCTGTCGAGGACTGTGCCGGCAGCGATGGCGAGAGCCGTCGTCGGCGCCATGTCGGATACCGTGACAGATGCCGTGACGGGCGTCCCGTCGGGCCCGGCACCGGATTCGTCCCCGCATTCGGCAGCGCGTTTGGCAGCGCGTCCGGCGCGGTGTGCCCGTTCATCCGCGGCCACCGCCGCCCATCTCTGTAGTGCTTGCTGTGCCCCATGGATCCCGTCCGTCGAAGTTGTGTCCCGACCGTCAGGTGGCGCCCCCGCATCCAAGATCGAAGCCTACGGTGAGCCAGGCCACGACGCATCTGTTTCCACGGCGGTGGCAGCATGGAGGGGACGCCGGGACGCGCCAGCGCCCGGACGGACCAACAGGAGATCGTATGAACAGGACGGCAGAAGTCTGTTCCGCCTCGCCCGCCGCCGCGGCCGGGGAAGCGACGACGCTGTACGGCGCGTCGACGGCACCGGGCACCCCGGCGGCAGGATCAGGACCCGCGGCCGCGGCCCGTGGCGGCGCGGCCCGNNTGGCGGCGCGGCCCGCCGCGGCCGGACCACCGTCCGGGAACTCCAGGCGGCCAAGGACCGCGGGGAGAAGTGGGCGATGCTCACCGCCTACGACGCGACCACCGCCCGCATCTTCGACGACGTGGGCGTGCCGGTGCTGCTCGTCGGCGACTCGGCGGCCAACGTCGTCTACGGCTACGAGACCACCGTGCCGGTAACGGTGGAGGAGATGCTGCCGCTGGTGCGCGCGGTCGTCCGCGGAACCACCCACGCACTGGTCGTCGCGGACCTGCCCTTCGGCTCGTACCAGAGGTCGGTGGAGCAGGCGATCGACAACGCGGCACGTTTCATGAAGGACGGCGGCGCCAAGGCGGTCAAGCTCGAAGGGGGCGCCCGGGTGGTCCCGCAGGTCGCCGCGCTGGTGGCGGCCGGTATCCCGGTCATGGCCCACCTCGGGCTGACCCCGCAGAGCGTGAACGTCCTCGGCGGCTACCGGGTGCAGGGCCGCGGCAACGCCGGTGACGCCCTGCTCGCCGACGCGCTCGCGCTGGAGGCGGCCGGGGCGTTCGCCGTCGTGCTCGAGGTGGTCCCGTCCGATCTCGCCGCCCGGGTGAGCAAGGAACTGACCATCCCGGTCGTCGGTATCGGAGCCGGCCCGGACTGCGACGCGCAGGTTCTGGTCTGGCAGGACATGGCCGGCCTTTCCGACGCGCACGCCCGGTTCGTCAAGCACTATGCCGATCTGCGCTCCACCCTCGCCGACGCGGCGCTGCGCTTCACCGAGGAGGTCCGCGGCGGCACCTTCCCCACCGTCGAACACAGCTACCACTGACGAACACAGCTACCGCTGAGCACACCCGCCGCCGCTGACCAGCTCCGGCGCCGCCGGGCGGGCCGCCACCACCGGACCTGCCCAGCGGTACGGCCACGGCCGGCCATACCGGCGCCCTCCACCCACCACCAACGGCCCCGCTGACGACGTTCACCTGAAGGATGTGAATCCGCTGCCGCCATCACGGCACCGCGTTCGCATCCTTCAGAACTGATCAGGGACGTGTCGCGAGCGGAAGGTATTCGCTCGCGACAGCCGTATGCTCGGGAAAGAGCCCGGCGCGGAGCCTACGCCTCGAGCGCGGTGAGGAGAGCGGGCATCGAGGACGAAGGATTGTCCCGAGGAAACACCGTTCCGTTCTTCTCATGTCTGGTCGCCAGCGCCAGCGCCCGTCGCGCGGCGTCCTTCCGGCGTGGTATGTACAACTCCGCGTCGATGCTCTTCCCCGGTCTGCCGTCGAGTAACCGACTCTTACGTTCGACCGCGGCGGTGTCGGCAGACCTGTTGTAGTCCTGGTGGTGCAGGATGAGCCACAGCTCGAAACAGGGGTTGGAAACCGCCAGCCCGATGTCGTGCGCACGGGCGAGGTCGACAGCCTCCGTGAGGTTCGGATGGTTCTTGGGCCATTCGACGTCGAACACGCACCAGCACTCGTCGACCTCCGGGTCCTTCTTCCGTTCGACGGCTCGTCTGACCAGGGTGAGCGGCACTCCCTGGCCGGCATCGATCTCGATGCGGACGGAAGTCCTCCGAGCGACTTCCGGAAGCTTCTTGATGCCTTTTATGTAGTCCGGCTCCGAATTTTTTCCTCGCAGAACACTACGATTGTCCGCAGCTCCGGGCGGGCCGCGGTCCGCCGCTTCAGCGGCTTCGGCGCCCTCGGCCTCGTCGCCACCGCCGTCAGCCGATCAGGCCGAGCGCGCGCAGCAGTTCGGCCTGATCCACGTCGGGCAGCGCGCCGAAACGTCCGTGCAGGTAGGCACGCTCAAGGTTCTGAGATCTCCGCACCCGCTCACCGGCGAACTCGGCAAGCGCGCCGAGCCGTGTCGCCCCGCTGTCGGACTTCTCCGTCAGCCACACCTCGTCACGATTGAGATGGTTCAGTAGGCTGGTGTCGTGCGCGGTGAAGACGAGTTGCGCGCCGCGCGGATTCGTCGCCGGGTTGTGGAAGAGCCCGAGCAGCTGAGCGGACAGTGTCGGGTGCAGGCTCGCGTCCAGTTCGTCGAGCAACAGCAGGGATCCGCTTCGCAGCGCGGTCAGCACCGGGCCGATGAGCCTGAACCAGGTGCGGGTGCCCTCGGACTCGGCCCGGAAATCGAGTGGAACTTTTTCCGTCGCGGCCCGATGGACGAGTCGTACCCGTTTCGGTGGACGGCTGGCACCGGTTTCTGCCGAACGCTGTAGCGTCTTCTCGCCTTCGTCGATCAGAACATCATCAATTCCAAGATCCGCGATCCTGAGTAACGCCAGTGCCTGCTCCCGGTCCGGGCCCGGTGGCGCTCCGGGGGAAGCGACGTCGAAAAGCGCCTCCTGATCACTCTCCGACAGATACTCGAACCACCGGACGGTCGACCGTAGCGCACGATATGGTACTGCCATCTCAATAACTTCGGGAAGACGCTGCCCGGGGCTCATGGCCAGCGTACGAAGAAGCTCCCCGGCGAATTTGGAGACGAGTGGCTCCCGGAAGCGACGAGCCGCGGTCAGTACCAATGTGCGGTCCGTCATCAGTTCGCGCGTCCCGGCGATTCCGCCGAGTCCCCGCTGGAGCTTCAGCTCGCCGCTTTCCCGTTCAAAAACGCGGCGTCGCCTCTTCTCCGGATAATGAAAAAGACCTTCGTAGTGAACGGCCCGGCGGTGCACCTCGAGGACGTATTCGAACCGTATGCCGTCGACAAGCAGCTCGACGATGAACTCGGAGGGCCGGCCGGGGCCGTCCCCGAACGCGAACGGCTCGACCGGGATCTCGTCGTCCCAGGTGCGCAGCGAGTGCTGCACGGCGTCCCGGAGCCAGGTGAACGCCGCGACGATGTTCGACTTCCCGGAGGCGTTGGGGCCGTAGAGCGCCGCCACCGTGAGCAGGCTCTCCCCGAGCGAGGCCGCCTCGCGAGCTTCCACGCGATCGCGATCCACAGCGACCATGGACAGCTCCACGGGCTCCAGTATCGAACGATAGTTCGATACTTCGAAACGTATCAACATGGGCTGCCCTAACGTCGCTGCTTGGCGCTGTTACGAGCCGAATCCTGTCAAATTTTGACGAAACTTGGGCCGAGCATGCGGTAGCAATGTCATCTTAGCCGAAATCGACGATGTTCTTCGTGTCCGCGTGCCTGTGGTGGCGGCGGCCACGCCCTTCCGTTCTCGGAGCACATTGAGGCTGCCTGCCCGGTTCGGCCTGTCGCGCATGCGTATGGGTGCGTACAGAGAACTGCCGGCCACCGGCCGGAAGGACGCGAACGCGATGCCGTGACAGCGGCAGCGCGTTCGCATCGCTCGGAAGAGTGGGCCCTGGAATACAGGGACACCCGCGGGGAGATCCGTGTCGACAGTCCCGACACGGGTGTGGGTGGGACGATCGACCTGGCCATCGCAGTCCGGCGGCGACGGCGGCGCGGGCGTCAGGTGCGGGCGGGGGCGGTGACCGGGTGGGAGAGCTGGGCGTCGAGGACGGCGCGGGCCGACACCAGGGACGGTCCGTACCAGGTCAGATGGCGGCCGGAGACGCACACCACCGGGGTGTCCCCGAACGCCTCCGGGCCGTCGGCAGGGCTGAACGGATACGGCTCGTCGGGCAGCACCACCAGGTCGACGGGCGGCACCTCGTCCAGACGGATCCGGGGATAACGCTGCGAATGGTCGGCGAGCACGTTGTCGATCCCGAGCCGGCGCAGGACGTCACCGGTGAACGTCTCCCGCCCCACCGCCATCCAGGGCCGGCGCCACACCGGGACCAGCGCGCTGCGCCGCGGCCCGCGATACGGGGCCGCCCAGGTCGCGCGGGCGGCGGTCAGCCAGTCCGGCCGGTCGAGGCGGCAGGCGTCACGCAGCATCCGCTCGAGGCTGACCAGGGCGGCGTCCACGGTGGCCGGTGCCGTCACCCACACCGGGATGCCGGCCGCTCGGAGCTGGTCGAGATCGACATCCCGGTTCTCCTCGGCGTTGGCGCAGACCACGTCCGGGGCGAGGGAGACGATCGTGGTGATGTCCGGGTTCTTCGTCCCGCGTACGCGGGCCACGTCGAGGTCGACCGGGCGGGAGCACCAGGCCGTCGCCCCGACCAGCAGGCCGGGCGCGGTGTGCGCGATGGCTTCGGTCAGGCTCGGGACGAGCGAGACCACGCGGGTCACCCGTCGGGGCACCGCCACCCCGTTACCGAGATCGTCGATGCCGGGATCATCCCGGCCGCTCGCCGCCGTCACCGTCACCGTCGCCACCTACCCCGGTCGATTGCCACCTACGCCGGCTGGACCGGACGTCCGTGGTGAAACACCTGATGAAACATTTGCCACGGAATGCCTGTCACAATTTGTTACTATCTGCCGTTACCCGATGTCACTGAACGTCTGTCACGCGTAGCCCCGCGTGGGATTTGTAGCGTCTGTTCACCGAGATCAGGTTCGCGGTCAGCCCCTCGACGGAGGCCGCGTTACGCAGCTTGCCCGCGTAGATCCCGCGGATGCCGGCGATCCTGCCCGCCAGCGCTATGACGGTGTCGGTGGCCTGCCGGTCGTCACCCAGGACGAGAACGTCGGTGTCGATCTCGTTGACCGTCTCGTCCTCCAGCAGCACCGCGCTGACATGGTGGAACGCGGCCACCACGGTGCTCTCCGGCAGCAGCGCCGCGGCCTGCTGTGCCGCGCTGCCCTCGGGTACGGGGAGCACGAACGCGCTGCCCCTGTCGAAGCCGAGCGGGTTGACGCAGTCAACGACGATCTTGCCGGCGAGCTCGGCGCGCAGGCCGGTGAGCAACTCGCCGTGGCCGTCCCAGGGCACGGCGACGATCACGATGTCGCCGGCGGCGGCGGCGGTGGCGTTGTCCGCGCCAGTGACGGCCCAGCCGGCCGCGCCCAGCTTCGCGGCGGCCTCCCCGGCGCGTTCGGCGGAACGCGAGCCCAGCACGACCCGGTTGCCGGCGATGGCGAGACGGCGGCCGAGTCCGCGACCCTGCGGCCCGGTCCCGCCGAGGATGGAGATCGTCAGCAACGAGACGTCAGGTAGATCACCAGGAGAGCCCATGAGCCACATCCTGCCGTATGACCCGTCCACAGGGCATTCTGATCGCCGACGGAACGATCATGCACATCCGCCGCCAGTCGAGGATGCCGGCTCCGAAGGAGCGGCCCCGAAACGCCGAAGCGTCAACATCATCTGGACCGGCGCTGGCCGGCCCGCTCCGGGCGGCCCGCCCTGGCCGCCGCCCCCGATCCTGCCACCCTGAACGCTTCTGGCCGACTCGGAGTGTATCCATACGGTTGGGTTCACCCACGGGCACCCCCGGTCACCCGACCCGGGAGCGAATGCGGGACTATGCCTGAACAACGTGACAGCTACGGGCGTTGATCGCCCCGTAGGACGCTGGCGGACGCCGGGGGGCGGGAGTCTTCTCAACAGACGCGGCCGTACCGATCGGACAGAGGAGCGGCGGAAGGTGAACAACGGAAACAATTCCGTGCTTACAACACTTCGCGATCAAGACATTGCGTTGCGTGACATCCATGGAACGTTGGACAACCCCGGCCGCACGCCGTTCGAGGACGGGTCGTACCGTTCCATTCCACGAACAGCTGCGAGATCCACAGAACCAGGTGGGAGAGGTCGAGCAATGGCGGACGTATCGGTTCGCTTCGCGATGACGAACGACAGCGAAGTGGTGCTCAACCTGTCGCTGCCGCAGGCACTGCGCCTGATGGAGGCGATCGCGCGCAAGGTCGGCGAGACGCTCGCCGAGCGCAGCACGCAGGGCGTCGGAGGTGTCGGAGGCGTCGGAGGGGTACCCACGCCGGCCCCGTCCAACGGCATGCCGAGCCTGGGGCCGTACACCCCGTCCTGAGGCCCGCGACAGCCCGGCGGACGGCCGGCAGGACAGCCCGACAGGCGGGTGGGTTCCCACCATGCGGTGACCCCACCCGACGGCCGGCCATTCCACCGCGGGCAGGCCAGCGGGCGTGCGCGGGAGCGTGTCAGCCCTGGGCCGGCCTGCTGGTGCCCAGCGCCCGGGGATGCGACGTCGCGTACACCTCGCGCAGCCGGTCCACCGTGACCAGCGTGTAGATCTGGGTGGTACTCACCGACGCGTGGCCCAGCAGCTCCTGGACGACCCGCACATCGGCCCCGCCGTCGAGCAGGTGGGTCGCGAAGGAGTGCCGCAGTACGTGCGGTGACACGCCCTCCACGCCGGCCGCCACGGCCGCGGTCCGCAGCACCGTCCAGGCGCTCTGCCGCGACAGCCTGGTCCCCCGCCGGGACAGGAAGACCGCCGGGGACGCCCGCCGGCTCGCCAGCACCGGACGCGCCCGGACCAGGTAGGCGGCCAGCGCCTCGCCGGCGTACCGGCCGAGCGGGACGACCCGGGCCCGGCCGCCCTTGCCAAGCAGCCGCACCGACGCCGCGTCCAGGTCCAGGTCGTCGATATCGAGGCCGACGGCTTCGGAGATGCGCGCGCCGGTCCCGTAGAGCAGTTCCAGCAGCGCGACCGCCCGCAGCTGTCGGCTCCCCTCGGCGGGATCGCCGCCGGGACCGCCGGCGGCGGACGTGGACGCGGCGCGCAGAACGGCCACCACCTGGTCGACGGTAAGCGCCCTGGGCAGCCGGCGCGGCGGGGTCGGCGGGCGTACCGGCCGGGAGACGTCCGAGGTGACCTCGCCCTCCCGCGCCGCGAAGCGATGCAGCGACCGGACCGAGACGAGCATCCGCGCCACCGACGACGCCGCCAGCGGNCCGCCAGCGGCGGGTGCTCGCCGGCCCCCTCCCGGAGGGTCGCCGCGAACTCGGCCACCTCGGACTCGTCCACGTCGGCCAGGGAGCGCACCCCGCGCAGGCTCAGGTGCTCCAGGTAACGGCGCAGGTCACGCCGGTAGGCGAGGACCGAGTTGCGCGCGAGCCCACGCTCGCCCGCCAGATGGTCGAGGAAGCGCTCGACCACGACGGCCGGGTCCCCGGCCACGGGTTCCGGTTCCGGTTCCGGGTCAGCCGGCATGCTCACGTGCGTACCGTGCGGGCCGCCGGGTAGGCCGGGTAGGCCGGGTAGGCCGCACGGGCCATGCCCGCCGCGCGGGCCCGGTGGGCCGCGGCCACGGCAGGCGGGCGCCGGTCACCGCCAGGGACAGCACGGTCACCGCCAGAGGCGACAACGGACTCGCCGGCCATCAACCCATCCCTACGCCTGCGCTCGTCATCGATGTGCGTGGCTCGCCATCGACGTGAGTGTAGGTGCCCGGCGGACGGCGTCCGCCCATACCGCGCGGATCACACCCGACTACCTGGGACGACACGCCTCTCGGGGCGATTTGCCAACCCCTGTCCGTACGTGTAGAGGACTGCGGCTATCCTCACATCTGATGCGGACAGACAGTGGACCGCCACGACACGCCCGGTATCTGCTGGTCGCCGCCGTCGTCATACTGGCAGTCGGCTGTGGCGGTGGTGCGGCCACCACGGGTGCCCCGGCTCCGCCCAGGGCGCAGGCGTTCGGCCCGACGGGGCAGCCGAGCGGGCCGGTCACCGGCGATCCGCGCCCGGTCGGGTCCGTGTCGCAGGTGGTGGCCACACCGTCCGGGCCGCCGGCCGCCGACCCGACCCGGACGGCGCTGGCAACGGTGCAGGCGTACTTCACGGAGATCAACACAGCCAGTCGGGAGGGACGGGTGGCGGACGTGAGCCTGACAGCCATGCCGGGATGCCAGACGTGCATGCTCGACGTCGGCGTCACCCGCGGTTTCCACGACCAGGGCGGGCACGCCGACGTGGATCCGCTCGCCGTCGGCCCGGTCGTCATGGATCCGCTCGGGGATCGGGCCGCCACCGCGCGGACGACCGTGGCGATCAGAGCCGTCCGGCTGCTCGACGCCGCCGGCAACACCGTCCGGACCTATCCCGCCCAGCCGGCGCGCGCCGCCACCGCGACGCTGGTGCTGAGCTCGGCGGGCTGGCGCATCCAGAACGTCCTGTACGCCACGGGGTCGTCGTGACGCGGGCAGCCCCGTCCCCGCACGCGCATCCGCGCCCCAGGTCGCGGCGGCCGGGGCGGCCGGAAGGACCGGGCGGCCATGACCAGCCGGGCCGCGGTCACGCCGGCGGCCGGAACCTTCTGGGACGGCTGGGCCGCGACCGGCACGGGTGGCTCAGGGGGCGCTGGACGCGCCGGCGGCACGACACCGGCCAGAGCTACGGCCATGGCGCAGGTGCCGGCAGACCGCTGGCGATCGTGCTTCTTGTCGTCACGGCGTCCCTGCTCGGGCTGCTCCCGCCGGTGGTGTCACCCGCCGCCGCGGCACCGGACGGGCGGACCGGCGGCGCCTGCACGGCCCTGTGGGGATACTGCGACACCCGCGCCACCGACAGCGGATACATCTACACCTTCGTCGGCGGACGGCTGCACCGGACGCCCGCGACCGGCGCGGCCCGGCGGGCCGGCGGCGGCTGCGGGGACTGCGTCGTCCCCCTGAACTACTGCAACGTCGGTGACGAGACCACCGACTTCGAGGAACTGCTGTGGGCGACCGCACCGGAGGCGGCCGCCGACACGAACGCGCTGTGCGACCCGCAACCCGGTGCCGCCCCGACCCTCGCGCAGGTGCAGGCAGCGCTCACCAACTACCTGCGGGAACAGGCGCTGCCCAAGCCCACGCTCGTCGTCGCGCCGAGCGGGCGCAGCTTCGCCAACCTGCCGACGGTGGTGTACACGCCGGTCCCGCCGGCCTTCGTCTTCAACGTCGACCAGCCGGTGCTCGCCACGATCACCGCGGTCCCCCACTACCGGTGGGACTTCGGGGACGGCGCGATCGGCCCGGACTCCCCCGGCCGCCCCTTCGACCCGGCGATCTCACCCCGGGAGCATCCCGACGCCTACGTGTCGCACCCCTACCGCCAGCCCGGCACCTACACGATCACACTCACGGTGACCTGGCAGGGGACGTTCGCCGTGCCCGGTGTCGGGCAGGCGTTCCCGCTGGACCCGGTGGTCCTCGCGGCGAACGCCCCCGTCGTCGTGGACGAGGCCGGCAGCGTCCTCACCGGCAACGGCTGAGGTCCCCACCGGCAACGGCTGGCCCGGCTCGCCGGCCGCTGAAGCGCCGGTCGGGCGGCGCGGGCACCATCCGCACAGACACGAATAGTTATGAAACAGGCGCTCCAGGTGTTGGACGGTCCGGCCAGGGGGTGTCCGCGGCGCGCAGGGAGGTGAATCCGCCGGCGCGGGCCGTCGCCGCCGCCAGAATGCCGATCACGGCCATGGCGTTGGTGATCGTCCCGGACAGCACGTCGGCCACCGCCTCGTCGAGATCCACCCGCCGCGTCCGCATGTCGGCCTCCTCGTGGACGCCGACATGCCGCCGCGACGGCGGGATCACCGCCAGCTCACGGGCGAGGAAGACGCGATACGCCTCGTCGGTCATCCCGGGCGAGGCCAGGACGTCGACGAGCAGGTCCCAGCGGGCGGCCGTGAGATGGGCCTCCTCCGCAAGCTCACGGGCGGCGGCGGTCGCCAGCGGCTCCCCGGGGATGTCGAGGATGCCGGCGGGCAGCTCCCACAGGGGACGGCGGACCGGGTGACGGTACTGGTTGACCATCACCACCCGCCCGGACTCGTCCAACGCGACCACACCGACCGCGCCGGGATGCATGATGACGTCACGCTGGGAAACCCCACCGTCCGGCATCCGCACGATGTCCCGGCGGAGCCGGATGATCCGCCCGGTGAAGACGACATCGGACTCCACCACCTCGTAGCGGTGCCCGCTGTCGGAGCGGTAACCCGCCTCCGCGGCCGGCGCGCCAGCCGCGGGCCCCCCGTCCACAGGCACCCCGTTGGTGGGCGCCGCGGACGATTCGGCCGGGGGCGTGTTGTCCGTCTGTGGCCCGGCCGCGGGCACGCTGTCCGCCCGTGCCCCGTCCGGTCCCCGCGCGTCGGGCTCCCCCACCCCGCCGGCTGTCGCACCGCCGGCCGGCGCATGGCCGGCCGCGTTACTGGTTGTCACGTTGCGGGTGGCCATGACGGCACCAGCTCCTCACACTGCACCTCGCCAGCTATCCCCTGGCTGTCCACCATCTCCTGGCCGTCCACGTCCGCGATGCCGTCGGGCAGTTCGACTGGCAGCACCCCGGTGCGTTGCTCGGCGTGCGTGACCGCCGCCGCGGCCAGCGCGCGGAACAGCGGGTGGGCCCGTGTCGGCCGGGAGCGGAACTCCGGATGCGCCTGGGTGCCGACGTAGAACGGATGGACCTCCACCGGCAGTTCGACGACCTCGACGAGCCGGCTGTCCGGCGACGTCCCGGAAATCACCAGCCCGGCCGCGGTGAGCCGGTCGCGGTAGTCGTTGTTGACCTCGTAGCGGTGCCGGTGGCGTTCGTCGACCTCCGCGGCCCCGTACACCCGCCGGGCGACCGTGCCGGGCGCGAGCGTGCACGCGTACAGCCCGAGGCGCATCGTGCCGCCCATGTCCCGCTCCCCGGCGACCACGGCCTGCTGGTCGGCCATTGTGGAGATCACCGGATGCGGCGTCTGCGGGTCGAACTCGGTGGAGTTCGCGTCGGTGAGCCCGGCCATGTTGCGGGCCGCTTCGATGACCATGCACTGGAGGCCCAGACACAGGCCCAGGGCCGGGATCCCGTTCGCCCGCGCGTGCCGGAGCGCTTCGATCTTCCCTTCGATCCCGCGGATGCCGAAGCCGCCGGGCACGAGCACACCGTCCACCCCACCCAGGGCGACCGCGGTGGCCTGCGGGGACGAGCAGGTGTCCGCGGGCACCCAGCGGATCTCCACCCGGGCGTCCACCGCGAACCCGCCCGCCCGCAGCGCCTCGGTGACCGACAGGTAGGCGTCGGGCAGATCGACGTATTTCCCGACGATCGCCACCGTGACCAGGTTGGCCGGGCGGTGGACGCGGCGCAGCAGGGTGTCCCACTCGGTCCAGTCGACGTCCCGGAAGGGCAGGCCCAGGCGGCGGACCGCGTAGGCGTCGAGGCCTTCCCTGTGCAGCACCTTGGGGATGTCGTAGATCGAGGCCGCGTCCGGCGCGCCGACGACGGCCTCGTCGTCCACGTCGCACATCAGAGCGATCTTGCTTTTGAGCGCGGCCGGCAGCGGCCGGTCGGAGCGGCAGACCAGCGCGTCCGGCTGCAGGCCGATGCTGCGCAGCGCCGCCACCGAGTGCTGCGTGGGCTTGGTCTTCAGCTCCCCGGAGGGCGCCAGATAGGGCACCAGGCTGACGTGGACGGTCAGGACGTTGTCCCGTCCGACCTCGTGGCGGACCTGGCGGATCGCCTCCAGGTAGGGCAGCGACTCGATGTCGCCGACGGTGCCGCCCACCTCGGTGATGACCACGTCCCAGGCGTCGGTGGCGAGCCTGCGGATCCGGTCCTTGATCTCGTCGGTGATGTGCGGGACGACCTGCACCGTCTGGCCGAGGTAGCCACCCCGGCGCTCGCGGGCGATCACCTGCGAGTAGACCTGGCCGGTGGTGACGTTGGCGCTGCTGTCGAGGTCGACGTCCAGGAACCGCTCGTAGTGGCCGATGTCGAGGTCGGTCTCGGCGCCGTCGTCGGTGACGAAGACCTCCCCGTGCTGGAACGGGTTCATCGTGCCGGGGTCGACGTTGAGGTAGGGGTCGAGCTTCTGCATGGTGACCCGAAGGCCACGAGCCTTGAGGAGACGACCGAGGCTGGAGGCGGTGAGCCCCTTGCCGAGACTGGAGGCGACCCCTCCGGTCACGAAGATGTGCCTGGTCACGTGCGCCTGCGCCACGCTGGGACCCTTCCGTGGGTTGCGCCGGCCGGACACCCGTACCCGGCCGGTCCACGGGATTTCACGGTAACACCCCCGCCCCGGGTCGGGACACGCACGGGACAACTGCCGCCCGCCCGCCATGATCCAATCGGCCCGCCGTCCCGGGACGCGATCACCATCCAGCCATCACGTAACCGCACGATCACGCAGTCGACCCGTCTCGCCTTCACCCCGGAGCCCTACCGAGCAGAAACCCACAAAAACACGCGAACACAGCTGTCCGTCACCGTTTCTCGGGCTCCGCCGAAGCTCACGCCGGCGACAGCCCCACAAGGATGTGAAGGATGTGAATGCGCTGCTGTTGCAGCAGCACCGCATTCACATCCTTCAGAGCGTGGCCCGGGGGAAGGCTGCGCGGACGGGTGTTCGGAGAACGGGGAGCGGCGGGTGGGCGGGCGACAGGCGACGGCCGGGTGGAAGCGGCTGTCAGAGAGCGGAGATGACCTGGTCGTAGTCCAGGCGGGGGTGCCGGGGACGGAAGGCGTTCTCCCCCGGCCTGCCGATGTTGATTACCGCGAGTGTGCGCAGCGGTTTGTCGGCGAAGAACTCCCTGTCTATGGCGTCGGCGTCAAGCCCCGTCATCGGGCCGGCCGCGAGCCCCGCGGCCCGGATACCCAGAATGAAGTAGCCGATCTGGAGGGCGGCGTTGAACCGCGCGCTGTACTCACGGAAGGCCGGCTCGGCGAAGATGTCCCTGGCCGTCGGCAGATGCGGGAAGACCTGTGGCAGGTTGTCGTGAAAGTCGACGTCCGCAGCGACGATGGCCGCCAGCGGCGCGGACCGCGTCTTCGCCTGGTTACCCGAGCTGAGGTGCGCGACCAGCCGTTCCCGCGCCTCGGGCGAACGGACCAGAACGATCCGCAACGGCTGGGAGTTCATGCTGGTCGGCGCCCATTTGACCAGGTCGTAGATGGCGCGGATCTGCTCGTCGGACACTGGTTCGTCGCTGAAGGTGTTCGCTGTCTGGGCCGTGTGGAACAGCAGGTCCGCGGCAGCGGCGTCCAGCGCCAGGGCGGCGCCGGCGGAGGCGCTGGTGGCGGCGTCGGTGACGGTCATGAAAGTCAGGACTCCTGATGGTCGAGGTCGTCACGGGTCCGGGATCCCGGACCGGAGGGCACGCGATCATCGCTCGTGCCGGGCACCCACCGGCCTCACAGGACACTACTTGAACGCACAACCACATCCGCGACATCCCCACGCCGCTGTGACCCTCACCCCGCGAGCAATCCACCACCCCGCGGGTGGTCCGCGTCGGGTTCGCCCTGCTCCGCGGCGCCTTCATCCCCACGACCGGTTTCCCCACGCTTTCCCCACCCCGATGCCCCACCGGACGCCCCTATCCGAACGTCCCACTCGCTGCGGCCTCACCCTCGTAGCCGGCGGCGGTGCGTGCCTGGCCCGTAGGCAGAAAACGTCACCATGACAACGAAAACCACCTACGGACACGGAAGCCGTAGGTGGAAAGCGCTGCGATGACGG
>NZ_JWIO01000045.1:35723-36377 GCF_001017755.1 Protofrankia coriariae | reverse complement strand
ACACTGATCACGAGACACTCCCAGTTTGATTTCCTATGGGCAGTGAAGCTTAATACCGCTGTTCACGAAAGCGGTATTGCCCGGTTTGCCGGCGGACCGTCCGGGCAGGAGGTAAGTGACGTCTGAGCCGGGAGGGATGCCCGCAAGCGGGGGAGCGGTCTCCGGCGACGTTGGATGAGGTGCGTGTGCATCGTGAGGAGATTCTTGCTGTCGGGCGTCGGTTCGGGGTTCGGAATGTGCGGCTGTTCGGGTCGGTGGCTCGTGGTGAGGCCACGGGGTCCAGTGATCTGGATCTGCTGATCGATGTCGGGGCTGGTCACGGATACTTCGACATGGCGGCTTTCGCGCTCGCGGTGGAGGACCTGCTGGGTGTGTTCACGCAGGTCGCGACCGAGGGCGGGCTGAAACTGCGTATCCGTGACCGGGTGCTCGCCGAGGCTGTGCCGGTCTGAACGGCTGTCTGTGCGGCGGGACGAGGAGCGGCTGGCGGACATCCTGGACGCGGCGGAGAAGATCGCGGTTCGGGTGCGGCGCGGCCGGGAGCGGTACGACACCGACGAGGACGTGCAGATCGTGCTCACTCATCTCGTACAGGTGATCGGCGAGGCATCGTCCCGGCTGTCGTCGGAGCTCACCAGCCGGTAGCGGCAGGGG
>NZ_JWIO01000045.1:8225-35708 GCF_001017755.1 Protofrankia coriariae | reverse complement strand
CCAGCCGGTAGCGGCAGGTGCCGTGGCGGCAGATCGTCGGTATGCGTCACCGTGTGGTGCATGACTACTTCGCGGTTGACCTCGACATTCTGTGGGCGGCCGCGAGCATCGACGTCCCACGCCTGGCAGAACAGGTACAGGGCATCCTCGACGAGTTGACGTCCCACAGGGGCGGTATTGCCGGGAGCCATGCGGCGGAAGATCTCGAGCGCTGACCGTGGATCGTCGTCCTGCTTGCGGAGACTCGCCTATGTGGCTGAGGACGCGAAGCGACTGGGTGGGGACGGCTCAGATGGGCTCGACGGCGATGTCGGCGCGGTCGAGGGTGGCGGCGTAGGCGGTGATGTCGTCGGGGTCGCTGGTGAGAATCTGGGCGGGGCCGTGAAGTGCGGCGGTGATGACGACCAGGGCGTCGATGACGTCGGGCCGTTTCTTCGTGGGAAGTTTGGCCGCGGCGAGCATGGCGCCTGCCCGTTTGTACGAGTCAAGGGTGAAGGTCCGCGCGCAGGCGACGCAGCCGGCGGGGACGCTGGCCGCGCCGCGTAGGGGTGGGGTGCTGTCCCGAGTCTGCGGCACGGTGCAGTCCTTGAGGTACTGGCTGAAAGCGTGCACCGTTTTCGAGTCCGGTCGCCAGGCCTGGGCGAGGACCGGGCCGATGATGACCGGCCGGTGCGGTGCGGCGCGTAGGCCGTGGTGGAGCAGCCGTGCCGCTGGGTCGTCGCGCAGGAGCGCCACGAGCATCCCGGCGTCGTAGACGACGGTGCGGGCGGTCACGCGACGCTCGCGGCGTCCGATCCGAGTGCGCTGGCCAGGACCCGGTGGACGAGGGCCTGTTCTTCCGTGGTCAGGGTGTCGAATGACGGCAGGTCCGCCTCGGGGAGGTCGGCGGCCTGCTCGAGGGCAGCCTGGTTGCGTGCGTCCAGTGCCGCGAAGGCCGCGGTGGCGGCGTCGTCGCGCGCCATCTGCGCGGCGGCAGCCGCGATCATGTATGCGGACACGTCCATGCCTGCCGCCTCCGCGTGCCTTCTGATCGCGGCCTGGACATCTGAGGCCGTCGAGATCGTGAACCGGATGTTCGCCATTCCCGCATCGTAACACGGCGTATTACACTGCGCGGTCGCCGCGAGCCGTTGGGATCGGGCGTAGCGGATCCTGTCCGGCTGACCTTTGCGCGTGGCCAGGTCTGCGTGGCTGCGTCCTACCCGCCAAGATGAGATGAGGCAGGTTGAGGTGGACCTGAAGGTCTACTCTCTCGCCGAGGTCTGACTGGCAGCCGTTCGGCGACGCGGGCTGCACGCCCCAAAGACGCCGGATGTCCGATGTCTACCGGTGTGCGACAAGACGACGGTTTCTTCGGCCTGCAGCCGGTCACGGGTCGCGACCTGTGCGCCGCCGCATGCTGGTCCTGGTTCGCAGCAAGCCGGAAACATCAGCGAGGAGGCCCTCGCCCATGAGCACTCCGGAGGAGGGTAGGGGCTTACTCGGTGCCGTAGGGTGCTCCGTTTCTTAGTGCCGCATCCGCGAAGGTTCGCCCGTTGTGAGGACGCGCCGGGGCGGGTCCCGTCCTGACCCGGCGGTCCGGCTGATGATCCGTTGTGTGGCGGAACGGGTACGGGTCCGGGAGATCGATCCGGACGAGGGACAGAGGCTGCTGCGGATCGTGCGACGGTCCTCGGGGTCGGTAGTGACCTGGCGGCGGGCGCAGATGATCCTGCTCTCCGCGCAGGCCATGACCCCCAAGAAGATCGCCGAGGTGATGTTCACGTCCGAGGACCGGGTCCGCGACGTGATCCACAACTTCAACACCGACGGGTTCGACTCCCTCTACTCGAAGTACGCAGGCGGCCGACCCAGGAAGTTCACCCTGCCGGAACGCCAGGAGATCAAGAAGATCGCGAAGTCGAGGCCGTCTGAGCATCAGCTGCCGTTCTCGACCTGGAGCCTGTCGAAGCTGGCGGAGTTCCTGGTCGCCGAGGGGGTGGTCGACGACATCAGCCACGAGGGCCTGCGGGTCCTGCTCCGCGAGGATGGCGTGTCCTTTCAACGCCTGAAGACCCGGAAGGCCAGCTCGGATCCGGAGTACGAACCGAAGAAGGCCCGCGTCGAACACCTGTACGCGATCGTCGACGGTCAGGTCACCCCCGAGCCCGGTGAGCCGACGGTCGTGTTCTGCGTCGACGAGTTCGGCCCGCTCAACCTCCAGCCCCGCCCCGGGCGGATGTGGGCCGGGGCGGGGGTGCGAAGACCGACCCGAAGCGGGACCCGCGGCGCCGGTGGCGCGCCACCTACACCCGCACGCAGGGGGTGCGGCATCTGATGGCCGCCTACGACCTGGGCCGGGACTGGATGTACGGGCATGTGAAGACCACGAAGAACCGGACCGTGTTCCTGACCTTCTGCCGCTACCTGCGCGGCCTCTACCCACCCGACGTACGGATCGCGATCATCTGCGACAACTACAGCCCGCACCTGACCACGAGGGTCGATGGGCGGGTCGGGGCATGGGCGGCAGCGAACAACGTCGAGATCGCCTACACCCCGACGAACAGCTCGTGGCTGAACAGGATCGAGGCCCAGTTCACCGCCCTGCGCTACTTCGCCATCGACGGCACCGACCACCGCAACCACCGCGCCCAGGCATCGANCCTCGGCTGGCGGAACCGCCACGCTCAGGACAAGCAGCTACGCCGGCTCGTCGAGAGGGCGAACATAGCCTGATGCGGCACTAGCTCCCTACCCGCACCGGCACAGCCGGCGGACATGCGTGGCCGGGGCGGTCCTTTGTAATCGGGTGGTTCGTCGGTATGCAAGGTCCTCACGCTTGCTGCCGTTCTCAACAACCGCCGGGCGGGCTTAAATTCGAGCACCTTTTTCGAGGTTGCACCGACGGCATAGGAGTTGCAGGTTGCCCACGCTGGTTGCTCCACCACGACTATGCGGGATAATATGATCAAACTCAAGATACTCGCTGGCGCCACATTGGACGCAGACCCCACCGTCTCGCTGCCACACCTCAGCCTTTATGGCGGGGGGAATCGCCCGTGAGTCCCGTCTCCCCGGTGCGATCACTAGCCGTTTCGCGATTTTCAACGTAGTTGACAGAACTTCTGCTGCGTATTCAGCATCCTCCACGTGATAGGTACCGCCACCCCTGGAAGCTGTCGTGGAAACTACAAGGCTTCCGCGTTGGAAGGCAACTTCCATAATTTTTGTCCAGGCAAGCTCAGTTCCGCCGCTCTCACTTACGAAGCGAAGTTTCCGATTCGTAGCAACGAGGCGTCCACGAGTATGCTTGGGACCGCTTGCCAGCTGTCGGACGTGGATTGCATAAGTATCCAAGTGAACGATTTCACCTATTTCTAGGTGAAGTGTTTCGGACTGTAATCTCGGTAGTTCGCCTTCTCGGAGACGTGTCAGCACCAACCCGCGTTGCAGACGTGCGCGCATTAAGTCGACAGCCCTCCCAGAGAGTTGCAGTTGTCGTGCGGCATCTTCGAATCCGGCAATCTCTGCCGGCTCAATTATGCCGTCGGCGAAAGCGAAGGCAACTATTCGTTCTAGATGAGCAAACGCGAGAGTGCGGAAGATATCCTGCCCTTTTGACTCGGCGATTCGATGGTAGCGCAACTCAGCCCAGAGCGCCTCCCATCGCTGCCCCGAAGGTTCCTGGTCGCGCAGAGCCTCCTCAACCTTTATACGCCAGTTCGCAAGTACGAATCTTGCCGTATCCTCGCAGGGAGTGCAAGTTGGGGGGTCCGATGAAAGTAGCTTCTTCTTTTTGCGTCCGCCGCACCTTCCGCACTTTGTGGAGGTCTCGGAATACCCTGGCGTGGACTCTTCAGTCCACGCCGCTCCGTTCCACCACCGCAAGATTGAAAAGTCGTTACCATCGGGATACCAGTCGGCTCGACGGGCCTGTGGAGTAGAAACCACCTCGGCGGGTTGAGGACTGTCCTCCTCGACGGAGATTCCGTAGTCCGTTGCGAGACCGGCGAGGCCAGTATTCCAACCTTGCCCGATCGCACGGAACTTCCACTGGTCAGCTCGGCGGTAAAGCTCACCAAATACGAGGCAGGTGATTCCGGCCCGATCATTCATTCGGAATTCGGTAAGCGGTCTGCCGGTATCGTCAGTCAGCGCTATGCGAAGATGCGAGAGATCATCGAAAGTCCCCTCGTCCACGGATCCCGCTAAGACTACCCTGGTTATCTCCTCCTCCAAGTCTGGAAGAGACACATCAAGAGTTGCAACCGGGCTCGCGACGGTGCCAAGACGAACGCTGCCAGAGAAATGCATAGGCTGGTTATAGAACACGAAATCCGCGTCCGACCTTACCTTTCCCAGCTGTGTCAATAGCAATGCGCAGACGTCGATAGATTGACCGCCTTCCCAGGAAATAGCAGCTCTCAGGCGGGTGCTAGGTACTGCGATGTTTGCACCCTTCGGAAGGGTCGGTGTCAACGTCATCGCTGAAACCACCTATAAGAACCGCGGCTTTCTGAAATCGGCGCACGGCATCGAAAAACCTTGACAAACACCAACGATTACCCCCCTGGAGATGTTTTGTGGACTAAACGATACGCGGTCCCGGGTCGCCCAGCCAAGACACCCCACGTCGCAGTGGTCCAGCCAAGCTCGCGACCGCTGGCACACCCCATACGGATCTAGCTTGATTGACGCTGAGTTACTCTCACCAGGGAGAAGATCCCTTCAGGCGAGCAGGCCCCTGTCTCCTGCCGGCGCCGAGCCACTGCGAGCCTCGCCGACGCCGTTAGCCGAGGAGCAGAAGTGGCAGCCACCTTGGCAGCCAAGCCGGCCGATGACTGCGGACGTCGGCGTATATCCACGGACGAGGTCAGGCCCGTGACCTGCGTCGACGAACGTCAGCGAACATAGACGGACGAAGCGCACGTCATCTCATAATCCGTCGGTCGTGGGTTCGAGTCCTGGTCGGCGGCGAGCACACGCTCCTGGCTGAGTCGCATGGCGGTCCTCGCAAATGGTTTGACGGCCGCGTCCAGTCTGTCGCAGACCTCAACGCCGTTGAAGTGAAGACGGGGGGCTGTGTCGCTGAGGAACGCCCGGTCGTCCGCGGGCGTCGAGCGACCGGGCCTTCCTCGGACCAGATGGTTCGACCGGCACTGGCGACAGCGAGTTCGTAGAAGGGAAGGCAGCGCGCGAGGTCTCCTTCATGCCCGGCCGGCCGGCCGAAGTCGTCCTGCGATCAGGCCAGACAGAATCCTCAGCAGTGGCCCGCGCGGTTGCTGCGGCCGCGGAGAGAGTCGACGACCTCTTCGAGGAGGAACTGGACCTTCGCGTCAATCGGGCGGCCGCTATAGACCGACTGGACGAGGTCGAGGCCTTCGTCGACGGTGATGTAGCCGAGCGTGCGGTAGAGGAACGCGATGTCCTCGGCATCGGCTTCGACGCGGGACGCGAACAGCTGATCGACTCGCGGCTGAGACCCGGGTCGTTCATGTCACGCCCGCTGGAGCGCGCCGCTGGTGATGAAGACGCCGCGCTTGCGGAACGACAGCGGGGACTCGACCAGCGCCCTGGGATGCAGGCCCTTCAGCGCGGTGACGAACCACCAGGGCACCGCTTCGAGTGCGGGGTCGCGCACCCGCTGGGGGGGCAGGCCAGCCGTCACGACGGGCGAGGTGCTCCCCGAGCGCGGCGAGAGCGGCGTCCACTCGCCGGTCGCCGGACGGCCGTGGACGGTCGGTCTACATTGCCTGCGCCGCTTCAAGGCCCTGGTGGCGCAGCACGCTGGTGTAGTCGTCGAGCAGCTGGACGACGGCGTGCCGCCAGACGTCCTGGAGACGGGAGTCGGCGGGGACCATGCCAGCCGCGACGGCGGCGGCGTCGTCAACGGTCCGGAAGGCACGCAACGAGTCCGCCTCCCCACAGTACGCTGCTGATCATGTCTTCAGCCTGTCGGATTCGCCGATGACGCGCCGTGGTCGGGGTATCTCGTCCGGGTAGAGGCCGGCAACAGCAGCCACGTCGTGCTGCCTGCTCGCCGTCGCCGCGGCCGGCCACAGCGACGACGTGAGGGCGTGGGCGAGCGCGAGGTTCAGAGCGGCGTCAGCCTGGACCGCCAGGATGGACGACCTCACCGCGACCGTCCCCGAGCGCACCCGGCACCTTCACCGCGCTGCGTGCCGCCGTCCGGGACTCAGATCGCCAGAAACCCAGCCGGAATCGTCACACGGTTGACGATCGGGAAGGACGGAGCCAACTTCCCAATGGCAAGACGGATCTCCAGAGCAGCTGCAACGTTGAGCAGGATGGCGGAAGCGGCGGACCTCGACATGAGTGCCGAGGAGGCCAACGAACTCCTCAAGGAGATCGAGCGCGATGCCGCACTGCGACTCGGATCGCCCACGCCGACGCGGCGCAGGGAGTTCCCCGAACACGAACTTCAGTCGCTCGTTGACGCCGCGGCGGCCGTCCCGGTCGAGGACGAAGCCACTTCGGCTGACATGCCCTCGCCTTCCTATCCGGATCCAGACTCGCTCATGCTCGCGATCGTGGTGGAGAACTCCTGGAAGAGCATTCCCGACTCGCTCCGTCAAGCCAGGACGGCGGCGGTGAGTCGCCCCGGCGGAAGAAGGCGACACTGTGATTCGGACTTCGGCTGCTTTGCGCGGTCCGCCCCTTTGTCCTCGATGGCGTCACCGAAGAGTTCAGGCCCGCCGTCGCCGCTGGGGCGGGTTCAGGACGTCGGCGCCTCCACCAGTTCGAGCTTGGCGAAGATCTCGGCACTGGCGGAGCCGCCCTCGGCGATGTCGAAGAAGGTCGTCTTCACCCGGCGCCGCCAGAAGCCGGTGATCGTCACCTTGTACTCGGAGCCGTTGACGTATAGGGAGTCGTTCTCGTGGATCGTCGGGAGCTTGACTCTGTCGTTCGGGTGATCTCCCTGGTTGGGTGTCTCGTCGTGGCGGAAGCGGACGACAAAGGTGTGATCGATGTCGTCGTCGTCGAAGTGGACATCGACCTCCAGGAAAACCCAGAACTGCCAGCGGTTCAGGGTTATCACCTGGTTGTGATGGGTGTACTTGCCCAGCAGAAAGTCGGTGCCGTCGAGGACCGCATCGGCGGTGTAGCCCTCGAAGTCATAGCCGCTCTGGCCTCCACCTCCGACGGGCTCGCCCCACCTGATCTCGCTCCGGTTGTCATCGGTGTTCTGAATCGTGAGGCCCTGCAGGTCGTCCACGCTGACGCGCTGCCATCTGCCGGTGGTGGTGATAGTTCCCATGGGCAGTGACGCTCCTTTCTCCCAGCTTCGTGGAACGGGCTCCATACGCCGCTTTCCAGGTCCGTAGAGCTCCCGTGTGCCGCCCTGCGATTCTTGCACAGAGATACGAATCATGTGCGGAGGACTGCGGAGACGAATCTCCGGCTCTTGATTGCTGCGCTGCGTAGTGGCTTGGGGTAAATCGTTACTGGATGTGCCTACTGATCGTGATGGCGGGGCGCCCTCTCCAGTCGCCGTCCGGACCGCCGCCGCGGTGGCCGGCGCGCACGAAGCAGTTCCCTGTGCACCCCGGGCGCGGCGCAGACCGTCCCGTCCGGGATGTCGTACTCGGCGTCGACCTTGCCGAATTCGTCGACCGGATGGTGCGAAGAACCCCACCGACATCGAAGACGACGGCTTTGAGGGGCATCTGCTCCGTTCACGAGATCGGGCGCGCTCGGCTCAGGATCTCCACGGTCCCGGCGTTGCCGTCCACGCGGACGCGGTCGCCGGTGGCGAGGACCCTGGTGCCGTTGAGCGTGTTGATGACGCAGGGAATGCCGACCTCGCGGGCCACCACGGCGGCGTGGCTGAGCTTGCCGCCGATGTCCACGACCAGCGCGGCGGAGAGGAAGAGTACGGATGCCCAGCTCGGGTCGGTGGTCGCGCAGACGATGATCTCGTCGGGCTCGACGTCGGTGAAGGCAGGGTCGTGCACCACCCGCACCACCCCTTCGACAGTGCCGCCACTGGCACCGATGCCCGTGACGGTGGCGTCATCCTCGGCGGGTCGACCGACGGCGAAGGGTGTCGGGTTGCCCTTCCACGACGACGGGATGTCGAGGGTCTGCAGTTCGGCACGCAGTTCCTGCCGGGTTGCCGCGATCTGCTTGGCATCGGATCCGAGGCCGGCGCCGAGCTCCTCCCTGGTGAACATGAAGACGTCCTCGGGATCGCTGAGGACCCCGGCGTCGGTCAGGAGCACACCCATACGACGGGCCGAGGCCCGGGCGACGTCCAGGGACTGCAGGAAGGCGGCCTTGCCGATGCCGCGCAGGGGGATTCGCGATACGGCAAGCCTGAGCACGAGCTTGGCACCCGGGCGCTTGTGGGCCGGCAGCTTCGACAGAAGAAGGGTCTCGGCCTCGAGCCTTTCTGCCATCCGGCGCTCGGCTGTGGCCGTCGGGTTCTCACTCTCCGGCCGGTCGGCGTACTGCGCGGCCATGCGGATCACCGGTGTCGGGTCCTCACGCCACACGCGACCGGAGACCTCGCCCTCCAAGGGCCCGTGATAGCCGTGCCTGGTCAGGAACGTCTCCAGGGTGATGCGCCCGCGCCCGAGATCCCAGAGGTCGACGATGATCTCAGTCTCCGCGTGCGAGCCCTGCCCGGCCATGATCGCGTTCGCGGAGTCCGCGGGGAGGTCCGACGCGAAGATGAGTGACAGGAGCTGGTCGTAGATGCCCTGGACGCCGATGAAGAACCCTCTGGCCTGCAACGACACCATCGCCACGAACTTGTCGTAGGCCTCGCCCAGCATCCGCTGAGCCCCGGTCAGGTCGAGGGTGTCCACGGTGCGCAGCCGGTCGGTCCACCAGCCGAAGGTGGATGCGGTGCCCGCCACGACGGTCTTCCTGATGGTCATCATCTGGACGGGCAGGCGGTGGGCAATCGCCGGTAGCCGGGAGAGGTCGCGCCTGGACGTGATCTCCGGAGGCACCTCGCCCAGCATCTGCCCGGCGATGATCTCCGCGCTCGAGCCGGGTAGGCGGTCACCCATCTCGCAGAGGAAGTTGATACGCCCGGCGACCCGGCCGTAGAAGATGGAGATGAAGCGCTCGCTGGTGTCATGGGGGATCACCGCGAGCTTCGGCGGCAGCGAGCCCATGGCGACGAAGGCGTTGCGCACGGCGAGCTCGGTGCCCGGTCCCCAGATGGACCAGCCGAGGGGCGTCAGCACGCCGGGCATGGCCTCACCGAGGTTGGCGGTGCCCCAGAACTGGTCCTCGCGGGAGACGCTGTGCAGCAGGCCGTCCGGGACGAAGCCGGTGGTCATCATGCCTCCGCGCGCGGCAGGACGTACTTGAACTCGCCGCCGCGGAAGACGTCCACCTTGTGGATGTAGCCGTGCTGGGTGAACAGCGTGAACGGCCTGCCCTCGGCGTCGGAGAAGACGGCGTAGTGGTCACGGACGGCGTGCGCGAGCCCGGAGCCCTCCGGCTCGGGCTCGGCATCGTGCCACGCCATCTGCATGCTTGGGGAGAGGCGTACAAGGGTCGCGTCCAGGTGATATCCGTCGAGGAAGTCGAGCCGCAGCCTGGCCGGCCAGGCCATCGCGTCCTTCCAGTACAGCCCGCCCGTGGCCGGCGCCAGCGTGGTGGCGTCGGAGCGCCAGCCGGCGATCGGCATCGGGGCCTCCTGGGCGACCTCGTGGCTGCGCAACGCGATCAGCGAGAACACACTGTCGTCGGGTAGCACACCAGCGAGGAGATCGAAGCCGGTGTTGAACATCTTCTCCGTCTTGCGCCGGCCCCAGCCGCGGTCGCGCCAGCCGATGCCGTCGAAGGGGACCTTGTCGCGGCCCTTCCACTGGATCCAGCCGGTGCCGGTCACGACCTGCTCGTAGTGGGAGTACTTCTGGCCGTCCTTGCCCACCGCGTAGTAGGCCGGGAACATCTCGTCCCAGTACGACGCGAAGTGCTTGCCCCTGACCGTGATCTCGAAGCTGACCTCGGGCAGGTCACCGTGCCAGAGCAGTTCGTGATCGCTGTCGCCCGACAGGTGCACGAGGTCCAGGCTCGCCAGGCTGTTGCCAACGTGGTCGTGGCTGTTGTGACCCTCGTCGCGCCGCACGTGGGTAACCGCGTGCACGCCGTCGGCCACGGTGACGCTCACCCGGGTGGGCGGGTTCCGGTTGGCGCTGATGGTGATGTGCATGTTGAGCATCTGGTTGCTCGCCTCGTCGCGCATCGAGAAGAACCAGGTGTCCTTCCAGGGCCAGTCGGAGTCTCCGGTCGGCTGGTGTAACCGCTCATCACTGGGATCGGGACGCCACGCGGGCGGAACGACGTTGGCGTAACCAGTCGTGGTCGTGGTCGTGGTCGTGGTCATGGGTGAACTCCGGTTCTGGTCAGCGCGATGAATGGCGTTCGGATGGCACAGTGCCGTCAGATGTTTCGGCCGTTGACCGACCAGCCGCCATCGACGGCGTAGTCCATGCCGGTGCAGAAGGCACCGTCCGCCGAGAACAGGAAGGCGAGCATCCCGGCGATCTCCTCGGGCCGACCGAGGCGCTTGATCATGTGTGACTGGGCGCAGGCGTTGCGGATGTCCGGACCGACGATCTGGAGGATCGGGGTGTCGATTGTGCCCGGGCAGATGGCGTTGATCGTGATGTTCTCCCTGGCATAGGTCAGCGCGGCCTGCCGGGTCAGCGCCAGGACGCCGCCCTTGGCCGCGGAGTAGACCGCCAGGTCGTCACAGCCCTTCAGCGCTGCCTCAGAGGCCATGTTGACGATGCGTCCGCCGCCGATCGAGATCATGTGCGGGAGCACGGCCTGCATCCCCAGCCAGACGCCGCGCAGGTCGACGTTCATCACCCGGTCCCAGGCCTCGTCGGTGAGGTCGATGACGTTGTCGGGGGTCAGGGTGTTGACCACGCCCGCGACGTTGGCGAGCAGATCGACCTTGCCGAACTCGGCGATCGTCGTGGCAACGAGGTTCTGCCAGTCATCGCGCCTGCTGACGTCCATGACGATGTGCCTGGCCTGGCCGCCGTCGGCCCGGATCTCCTTGACCGTCCGGTCGTCGTCACTGATGTCGGCGACGGCGACCGCGGCTCCTTCCTGAGCGCAGCGCAGCGCGCAGGCACGGCCGATCCCCATGGTGCCGCCGGTGACGATGGCGACATTGCCCTGTAAACGGTTCATGTTCATTCCTCCTGGATCGGTGAACGCGGCAGCATGCCAGGGGACGGATCATAGGCAGCCGTCAACGGCTGACGTGGAGCGCGGGCATTCGCTCCTTGGACGACTCACCAAAGGCGATCCGTCGCCGTCTTGTTTCTTCTCGACAGCGACCTGTGATCTCATTGTTTGTGTCAAAGAGCACGGACGTCGTTGCCAGAACCTGACAGCTGCGGTGCGAGGGCGCGGCCACTCGAAAGAAGCGTTTGTACGGTGACACAACCCGTGCGGCGACCGGAGTCCCCTGATGTCACGTAACGGGCCTCATGCTTTGCTCTGCGCGAGCGACCGCGCCACGACGAAGTGAGGGTCCTGTGAACCGTCGAGCTCAGATCATCGCCGCGTGGTGCGGCCCCGCCATCTGCGTCATCTTCAGCATCGGGGCGCTCGGGCTCGCCCGGTTCATCCCCCCGGAGATCTCCCCCACCGCCAGCGCCGCACACGCACAGTCGATCATGATTCACGGATCCGGACGTATCCGGGTCGGCCTGACGTTCATGTTGATCGGGATGTCGATCATGCCCGCCTGGGGCACGGTCGTGGCCGCCCAGCTGCGTGGCTCGGAGGGCAGGTTCGGTGTCCTCTCCTACATCCAGATCGCCAGTATCGGTGTGGGCTCGGCCCTCGCGTGCGCAGGCTGCGTCGTCTGGGCCGCCGGCGCCTACCGTCCCGGTCAGCTCTCGCCCGAGTTCTCGCGCTACGCCGTCGACCTGGGCTGGCACTTCTTCCTCTGGGCCTGGGAGCCGTTCAGCGTGTGGGCCATCGCCATGGGTATGGCAATCCTCGGGTCGGGCAACACCGTCTACCCCCGCTGGTCGGCCTACGTCTGCTTCTGGACGGCGTTCCTCTTCTCCGCCGCCACCGGGCTGACGTTCCTCAAGGAAGGCGTCTTCGCCTACAACGGCCTGCTCACGCTGTGGATGGTCATGAGCGTCTTCTTCGTGTGGATCATCGTGACGTCGTACCTGACAATCAGGAACGTCCAGGGCGGCCGGTTCCACACCTTCCACGACCCTGACGCACCCGCAGGTCCGAATCCGGACGACGAGGTCGCCGTCCGCAGTCGAGATCTCCCTGTCGCGCCTCTGACCAACGCCGGCTAAGGCGCCGGCGGAGTGGCGGTCACGGACATCCTGGCTCGGCTGAGGGCGGCCGACCAGGATCCAGCTGTCCGCCTCCCCGGGGAGGTGGGCATCTGGATCTTCATTCTCGGGGACATGGCGGTCTTCGGGCTGTTCTTCACGGTCTTCGTCTACGAGCGCGACGACCACCCGGACCTCTTCGAGGCGTCGCGGGACACGCTCAACATCACCCTGGGGACGCTGAACACCCTGCTTCTGCTGACAGGGTCGCTGTTCGTGGTCCGTGGGCTGAACGCGGTGAAGGACGGGCGGTCACGCGTCGCGCGTCGCTGGCTGGCGGGCGCCATCGTCACGGGCCTCGCCTTCGCCGTGGACAAGGTCGTCGAATACGCCGACCAGGCCCAGGCCGGGCACGGGATCTCGACCAACCACTTCTACATGTACTTCTACATGTACACGGCCATCCACCTCACGCACCTGGCCATCGGCGTCTGCGCGCTGATCTACATGCGTGGCCTCGCCGGCCGGCCCGAGCTCACCGTCCGCCACGTCCGCAACCTGGAGAACGGAGCGAGCTACTGGCACATGGTGGACCTGCTCTGGATCGTCCTCTTCGCTCTTCTCTACCTCATGGGGTGACGTCGATGTCGGCTCGCTGGGACCGCCTCACCGCCGTGTGGGGCACGCTGATGGCCGCGACCCTGGCCTCATGGGCCATTGGCACCCAGCACGGGCACGACCACGACGTACGCCGGCTCGCGACCGTCGGCGTGATCATCGTGGCCTTCGCCAAGGTACACCTCGTCGGCCGGCACTTCATGGATCTGCGCGGCGCTCCCGTCCTGCTCAAGATCGCTTTTACGGGCTGGGTCGTCGGGGTACCCGCGACCCTGGTCACGATCCACCTGCTCAGGAGCTGACACCAAGAAGGCGCCTCAACCGAAGAGCCACGAGGAGTTCGGTACGACGAGACGTCAACGGCCGGCCGATCAGTTTCTGGATCGTCGTGATGCGATTACGCACGGTGTGCTCGTGGACGCCGAGGATCTGTGCGGTGCTGACGTTCGAGCCACTCTCCAGCCAGACCTGTGCGGTCTCGCGTAACTGCGCGCGACGAGCACCGCCGGCATCGAGGTCGCGGAGCTCGGCACGGATGAAGTGCCTGGCCTTGACCGGCTCGGCGAGCAGGAGGGACTCAAGGCGCAGATCGCGAAACGCGACCACGCTCGCAGCCGCCTCACCCAGCCTGGCCTGCAGATCAATGGCCACCAGAGCCTCCCCCGAGGACGACGTCAACCCAGAGGCTCCCCAGGCTGGATCACCCACGGCGCACCGCAGCCCGGACCCGGTCAGGACTCTCTCCAGAGCTGCGAGACGAGCGTCGTCGAACCCGTCCGGATGCGAGAGCCACAGGACCCAGAGGCCAGCGTCATACCGGTAGTGGAGGACCCGCTTACTGCCGGTTGCGCCACACAGCTCGCGGGCCAGCGGGCTCTCGGCGTTGAAGGACTCCGTGCGCAGAGCGACGGAGACGTGCTCCGCATCCAGGACAATGCCGAGAGCCCGCTCGACTGCGGGCCCCGTGAGCGCCGGTGGTCCATCCAGAGCCTGCCGCAGAATGCTGAGCCGCAACTGCTCGCGGGTGCGTTGATGCTCGGCCTGGGCAGTCTCGAAACGCTCGAGCAGCGTGGAGATCTGCCCGTCGATGTAAGCATGGATGATCATAGAAGGGCCGGCAAGCAGTTCCTCGATGCCGGTGTCGGTGCCGGATTCCTGGGCGTATGCCTTGGCGGCACGGAACCAGAGAGTCCAGACAAGCCCCACCCCGACGCGGTAGATCCGTTCGAACTGACCCAGGGGGACGCCGACCTCGGCAGCTTTGTCGTTGAAGGCGATCGCCCCCCGCGGCGGGGTCACCTCCAGTTCGTCGAGCCCGGCGATGATGCGCCACATCGCGTTGAGGTTGTCATATGCGTTGCGCGCCATGAGCTTTCGAAAGCCCTCGTCGTCTGCGCGGTCCGGGATGACGATCTCCATGATCTGCTCGGTGATGAAGGCGGCATTGGCGTCGAGGTCCATCTTCAGCGCGATCTCACGGGCGGCAGGATGGACAGGCCCCAGCTGCAGGGCGAACTGCCTACTTGGCCCCATGCCGCCCCTTTCCCCGGGTTGCGTTGACGCTGGAGGCCGTGCGGTCTGTACCAGTCAGATCATTGTCCTGAATTCCCACCTCGAAGGGGGCGCCAGGGCTCCGCATCCGTTCCGCGGGAGGGCCTGCGCTGACCGCTGTGCCCGCGGCCGCGGTGTTGGCCGCCGGCTGGTTCGATCATGAGCCGTGGCTCGAGTGGCTCACCGTCCCCGTCGGTGTGCTCGCTGCCGTGGTTGCCGCAACAGCCGTGGTCGCCGTGTTTGCCGTGGCTGTGGCGTCGGCGGGGGTGTCCGGCGCCGGGACGGGACGGGCGGTCGGGAGGTGTTCTGTCTCCCGGCTGTGGCCGGTGGGGATGGCTCCGCGCGGACCGATCATGTCGAGTGTGGCGATGCTGTTCGCCGGGATCATCACCCATGACTCCATGTTATGGTGCAGACCGCAATGATATACCTATTAGTTCAATACACAGAACCATATGGGAAGTGAGCCGGGATGACTGTTCAGCCCAGAAAGGCCCACCACAGGCCGGAGATGACGCTATGAGATCACTCGTCGTCGACCCGGCCGTGCCGGCCGGGCTGCGTATCGAGCAGCGCCCGGAGCCCACCGTCGGCCCCGGTCAGGTCTTGATCCAGGTCGAGGCGGTCTCTCTCGTCGACCGCGACCTCGAGTACGCGCCACGGATGGTCGGCGCCGGCGGGGTGTGGGGCTTCGACGCGGCCGGGACGGTCGTGAGCGCGGAGCTCGATCCGGCCGCTCCCACCTCCACCCCCGCACCGGCCCCCGGGACACGCGTCGTCACGCTGCTGCCGGCGCCGGGAGCCTGGTCCGAGCTGGTCGTCACCGACGTCGCCGACGTCGCGCCGCTACCCGACTCCGTCGACGCGGCGACCGCCGCCCCGCTGGCCCTGCCCGGCGTCTCCGCGTTGCAGGCGCTCCGGGAGGGTGCCCCTCGACCGGACCAGCACGTCCTGGTCACCGGGGCCTCCGGCGGCGTCGGCTGGTACGCGGTCCAGCTCGCCGCCCTTGCGGGTGCACGGGTCACCGCTCTCCTGCGGGACCCCGCCGACGCGGCCGCGCTACGCCGAGTTGGTGCGGCGTCCGTCGTCACCGACCTGGTGGACGTAGCCGGGCCGGTCGATCTCGTGATCGACATCGTCGGCGGTGCTCTCCTCGCCGGCGCCGTGTCGCTGCTCGGCGAGGGTGGGGTGGCGATCGCCGTCGGCGCGATCTCCGGTGAGCCGACGGTCCTCGCGCCGGACGCCCTCGCGAACCCGGCACGCAGACGGGTTCAGGGCTACTGGGGCCGCTGGCCGCTCGGCCACGACCTACGCGAGCTGGTCGGACTCGTCGCGGCCGGCCAGCTCACCCCGGCCGACCACCCACGCGCCAGCTGGCACGCGGTCGGCGAGCTGGCCGCAGGCTACCTCGACGGGCGCATCCGACGCCGCCGTGCTGTCCTCAAGGTCGACTGAGACGCCGACCGGGACGTCGGACAGGACGTCAGGCGGCCGGCTGGCGGCCCGGCCGGGTAGGCCGATGGACGCTCGGCCGGATACCGGGCCGCCAGCACGGCCACTACAACGCCGGCGGACGCCGCGTGGGGTGGGTAAGCAGAGTTGAGGCCCAGCGACGTGTTTTCCACGGCCTATTGAAGGAGTCGCCGGGCAATACCTTGGGGATTTCAGACGATCTGAGTGACTGGCCATCAAAGCGACGGCCGATCGACAAGGTGAACGCCCGACTGCTGGCCGAGCCGCACGCCGGTCCGCAGATCATGTGATGTCCGAGCTGGCCCGCCAGGCCGGCATGTCCTCTCCTGCGGTCACCGAGCGCGTGCAGCGTATACGGCATAACGGAGTGATCATCAGCCGGTAGTCACGATAGCGCCCGAACGTAAAGAAGATGTTTGAGAATACCCCGTCGGTAGCGGAATCAAGGGTTGGTGGGGCTGGTCAGTGCGTCTGGCAGGCGCGGCGTCGGGAACACGCCGAGCAGGTAGCGGTCTGGCCGGACAACGGCGAAGCTCTGGCGGTTGTGTCGGCTCACCATCCGCAGCACCGTGCCGTCGAGATCTTCGACAAGCGGGCAGGAGGAGAGGATGTGACCTGCCTGGCCAGGGTGGATGATCGTCAGGAGGGTGGCGCCCCGGCTGTCCGCCCATGCCTGGACAGCCGGGGGCAGGTCACCGGCGGGGTCGACGCCAAGTCCGAGAAGAGCCCACGACGGGCCGAGTAGGTCGTCGAGGCGGCCGATCCCCCCGTCGGGGGTGCGCACCGTCGGGTTCGACAGGACCCGACCGGCCCAGCGGCCACCGCCCCGCTGTGGGCGAGCGGCCCGAGGCAGGCGGGTTCGAGGCCGCGCGGCGCCGGAGCGCAGCGCCTGGCTCAGGCCGGGGGTGTGGGCGATAGCGCGCAGCGCCACCCTCAGCAACGCTGCCCGGGTAGGGCTGGTGGTCTGAACGATCCGACCGGCGCGGATGGCCCGAGCGGTGATCGCGGCTACCTGGGGCCGACGCTCCCGCTCGTAGTCGTCGAGCACCTGGTGCCCGCACAGTCCGCCGACGACTTCGGTCAGTCGCCAGGCCAGCGCGGCGGCGTCCCGGATACCCGACGCGAGCCCCTGCCCGGCGAATGGCGGCATGGTGTGCGCAGCGTCCCCGGCGAGCAGCACCCGGCCCACTCGCCACGAGCCGGCCATCCGGGCATGGAAGGTATACACCGCCCGGCGTTCGACCACGACCGAGTCGGGGTCGATCCAGGGCGCCAGTAGCCCCGCGACGGTCTCCGGCTGTGTCATCTGTTCGGGGTCCTCGCCGGGGAGCAACATCCACTCCCAGCGATGCCCGCCAGGCATCGGCATGGTCACCCTCGGCCGGCGCGGGTCCAGAACGAAGGCGATGTCGGGTGGCACGGGCAGTGGCTTGGCCGAGCGAACATCGACGACGAGCCAGGGCTGGGCGAAGGTGGTGCCCTCGTAGCTGGCGCCGATCAGCGAGCGCACGGTGCTGGCCGCGCCGTCACAGCCGATCACCCAGCGTGCCTGGACCACGCTGCCGTCGTCGAGGTCCACCTGCACCGCCTCGGGGCCCTCACGCAGCCCGCTCACCCCCACCCCGAGGCGGACGCCAACCGACGCCATGTCGGCGATGCCCGCCCGCAGGGCACGCTCCAGCGACGGCTGGTGCACGAATGCGCCGACGGGCACGCCGAGTTCCGCCGGCCCCTGGCCGGCCGCAAGCAGCAGGCGCCTGTCCGGCCCGACGAACGTCGCCCGTGTCGAGGGCCGGACCTCGTCGAGCAGGCCGGCCATCCCAGGCAGACGCACGAGCAGCCGCAACACCTCCTCGTCCAGACCCGCGGCTCGGGGGCGGGGATAGGGGGACACGGATGAATCCACCACCAGTACCGACACGCCCCGCTCGCCAAGCAGTGCGGTGAGCACGGCGCCCACCGGGCCGAATCCGGCCACCAGCACGTCCATGGTCATCGCCGCACCCCCAGCTGTCTTCTACGAAGCGTAGAACGAGCGCGAGGGTGCCGCCGGGACTACGACCAGACCTGCCGACTCCGGGCCGGATGCCCCCGTTGCACGCTGGCACCGACGGTCACGCGGTTCCCCGGTCCGATCAGCGGGCCGCTCGAGACGTATCCATGGCGCCGTCGAACTGCGAGGGCACAGTTGGGTGCGGGGTCGGGTGCGACCGGCTGGCTCCACAAAACCTCGCCCACGGTCACGGCTCGCCAGCCGCATGGGCACCGGGCCGTTGACGCGGAAGGGCGCACAGGGAACCAGTGACGCGGCGTGAACGTCGAGCCGGCCACGATCCCCGTGATCGTCGTCGTCCGGTTCGTGGGCGCCACAGCTGCCAGGTTTGCGGAACGTATGTTCGAAGTCGGTGTCGGGGCGCTCGTCCCGACGCTCACTGGACGTCATCCCTGGTCAGTGCCCGCGCGGCGACCGGACGGATGGGGATCTCGAGGCCCTCCATCGAGATCGAACGGTTCTGTGCGCCGCGAGCGCGGAGAGTGAGGCCGGGCTGAGGTAGAAGGCCGTGCTCGACGCGGTGCGGGTGTGCTCAGAGCGGGTGGCGGCCCACCTGGTAGTCGAGGACCCGGCCGAGCAGGCGCGCGAGATCGGCGCGTTCGTCCGCCGACAGCGGTGCCACCAGCTCCTGCTGGGCCGCATCGAGTGTGGCGGTTAGCCGCTCGAGATGGATGCGCCCGGCGTCGGTGATTTGGATGATGTTGCGACGACGGTCGGATGGGTCCTGGGTGCGCTCGACGTGCCCGGCCTCGGCCAGCTCGTTGATCATCTCGGCGACGTCGCTGCGGTCGAAGCCGCAGCGCCGGCCCAGGCTCGCCTGGCTGGATGGGCCGAACTCCACCAGCGAGGCCAGCAGGCCGACGTGAAAACGGCGCGCGCCGATAGCGGCGAACGCCTCGCCGATGATGCGGTGCGAGTACAGGGCGGTCTTGTTGATCAGCCAGCTGGGCGCGGTGCGCAACAGGGTCGGCGGCGCCTCGTTGGACGGCCAACCCGGTTCGACGGCGGACAGGCCGAGCCCGCGCGTCGGATCGGAGCAGGCGTCCAGCGGCGGTTGCATGCCATCAGCCTAGCAATTTCGTTGGTGGAACCCACGAATTTTGTTATTGTTGGTCGATCCAACGTTGGTAAAGCCAACTTTTCTGGAGACGCCCAGCTCACACAGGGACCGAGCGGATCGAGGGTGACGACGATGACTCCTGAGGGCACGACGGACGCGGGCGGGGAGGGGTCCGCCCCTGACCCGCGCCGCTGGCGGGCACTGGCGGCGGTCGCCAGCGGCCAGCTGATAATCGCCGCGGACTTCACCATCATGAACATCGCGCTGCCGTCCGCGCAGCGCACGCTGCACATGTCCGACCCGAGCCGGCAGTGGGTCATGACCATGTTCGCGCTCGGCTACGGCGGCTTCCTGCTGCTCGGCGGCCGGGTCTGCGAGCTGCTCGGCCGCCGCCGCAGCCTGCTCGTCGGCCTCGCCGGGTTCGCCGCCGCGTCGGCGCTCGGCGGCGCCGCGACGAACGCGGCCATGCTGCTGGCCGCGCGTGGCCTGCAGGGCGTCTTCGGCGCGCTGTTCACACCCGCGGTGCTGGCGCTGATCGGGACGACGTTCACCACACCGGCGGAACGGGCCCGCGCGTTCGGGATCTTCGGGACCGTGATGGGATCGAGCTCCGGTGTCGGGCTGCTCTTCGGCGGTCTGATCACCGACTACCTGGGCTGGCGCTACAGCCTCTACGTGAGCGTGCCGATCGCCATCGTCGCCGCTGTCGGGATCCTGGGCTCGGTCCCGGCCAGCCGTGGCGCCGGTGCCCCGGCCAGCCCGGCCGGCGGCGCGGGCGGACGGCTCGACATGGTGGGCGCCGGGCTCGCCACCGTCGGCCTGATGGGTCTGGTCTTCGGATTCTCCCGGGCCGAGACGTACGGCTGGGGCACCGGCGTCACACTGGCCTCGCTCGCCGCCGGGGTGACGCTGCTCACCGCGTTCGTCGTCGTGGAGGCGCGGGTCGCGCGGCCGCTGCTGCCGCTGCGGGTCGTCGCGCACCGCGGCCGCGGTGGCGCCTACCTCGCGGTGCTCTGCCTGGGCATCGGTGTCTTCGCGGTGTTCTTCTTCCTGACCTACTACCTGCAGGCGGTCCTCGGGTACTCGCCAGCGCACGCCGGGCTCGCCTTCCTGCCGTTCACGATCGCAATCATGATCGGGGTGCGGGTGGTCGACCGGCTGATCACCCGGGCGCCGATCCGCGTGATGCTCACCCCGGGGCTGCTCTCGATCGCCGCCGGGCTGGCGGTGCTCGGTCTGCTGCGTGCGGACAGCTCCTACTGGTCGGGTGCACTGCCCGTGCTGGCGCTCGTCGGGTTCGGGATAGGCTGGGTGATGATCCCGGCGAACAGCATCGCCACACTCGACGCCGGCCGGGACGCCGGGGTGGCCGGTGCCGCCGTGATGACCTCCCAGCAGATCGGCGCGTCCCTGGGCCTGGCTCTGCTCGGCACCATCGCCGGGACCGCGACCGCGGACTACCTGGGCTCCCACGGAGCGGGGACGGCCGGGGTGGGCGGTGCGGCCGGTGTGAGCACTGGCACGACCGGCGAACTGGTCCGGGTGGCGACCGTGCACGGCTTCAACGTCGCGAGTCTGGCCGGTGCGGTGTTCCTCGCCGCCGGAGCGCTCGCCGTCTACCTGGTGATCGGTCCGCGCGGAGCCATCGCCACCGGCCACAGCCGGGAGACAGAACACCTCCCGACCGCCCGTCCCGTCCCGGCGCCGGACACCCCCGCCGACGCCACAGCCACGGCGACCACGGCTGTTGCGGCAACCACGGCAGCAGCCGCGACCGCCGGCGACGGGCCGGCTGGCCTCGGTGAGTCCGGGGTAACGGCCGGGGCAACGCCGTAAGGATCATCCGGTCCGCCGGTTTCAGGGCCGGACGGTGGACCTGACGTCGCGGCACCGCCATGTGCCGCCGCAGGACGAGGGGCTCCGTCTTCTTCGAAGTGGCCCGTGCACGCGGAGCGGTATCGATCGGCCCGAGAGCGTTGCCTGTCAGGGCGCAGGGCGCAGGGCGCATCATGGCCATTCGGCCATTCGGCCATTCGGCCATTCGGCCCGCAGGCTCCGTCCCGCGGGCAGACGCGCAGGTCAACGCCTGAAGCGGGGTTCTGGAATCCGACAGGGCGTTGCGGCCGGCGGACCGCCGGTCCGAGGACGCCGCTGCCACGCTCGCTCGGGGCGGGCCGCTGGTGACGTTCCGCTGGGTGACGTTCCGCTGAGTGACCCTACCGATGATCGTGCCGTCGCTCGGGGCGGGGCGGTGCATGGAGACCGGGAGCCTGCCTGCATCGAAGGTACTGATCGAAGAAGCGAAAAAAACCGTAGATATGTACTTGATAGCCTAATAATGTCCGCGTCTGCGTAGTCATGCCAGGTGGGTCGGGTTCCTGCGCAGATGCGGCCGCGAGCGCGGAATGCGGCTCGTGGGGGCTCCTGCGGCTTGTGGTCATCGGTCGGTGCTCGCGGCCGGGAGCCGGGGACGCGGCCGCATCTCCACCAGATCACGTGCTCTGTCGGTAAAGGGTGATTGGATGATCGGTAAGGATTCGGTGGGGAACACCGTTTTACGTACGGTGTCCGTGAGATCGGTCGGTAGCGGCTCGGCCGCCGTCCTCTGCGCGGCGGCCTTCGCCTGGGCATGGGTGACGCCCGCGCCCGCGGCCGCGGACCCGGTGCCGAAGTCATTTCCTGCTTCAGCGCGCGCCGTTTCTCGACGGAGTTACGCGCACACGTCCGCTGCGTCGAAGTCAGAAAGGGAGATCCGATGGGGATGAAGCCGCTGCGGCATCCTGTCCTAGGAAAAGCGCTGATCGCAGGTGCGCTGCTGGCTGTCACGGTGCCGGGAATCGCGTACGCCAACACGGTGGGCGTCACCGTGAGAACCCCGGGAGCCACCAGCGGCCCCGGATCGGCCTTCTCCGAGATCTCGACCCACGCGGACTGTAGCAGCGGCCTCATCTCCGGAGGTGGGATCAACCAGGCCATCGGCACCGGCTCGTCGTCGAACGGCAACCATGTGATGGGTACCGAGCCCAGCTCCGACGGCAGCACCGAATACACCGGTTCCAGCGGGGTCGTCGGTACCGACGTGACGCACTGGCTTGGTATCGGTGGCAGCGGGGGCGCGGTCAACGCCTCTTTCTCCACCACTCCCTACGCGGTGTGCTTCACCAGCAATCTGATCAACCACACCCAGGTGGTCATGAACAAGATTTCCGGGCCCACGTCCAGCTCAACGGTGGGCCTGGTCACCGCCACCTGCCCGGCGAACACGGTCCTGCTCGGCGGCGGGGCGCGTACCACACCGGCCAGTATCGGCAGCCTCAAGCCGATCGCCAGCTTCCCCACCCTCAACAACGCCGGACACGACTACGGGCAGAAAGCCGCGGCCGACGGTGAGACCAATCCGGACTCCTGGACCGCTGTCGGGTGGAACGGCGGCGGAGGCAACAGTAACAACACGACCTACGCCTACGCGGTCTGCAGCGGGAACAACATCGATGTCAGCGGAGTCACCGTGAAAGTCCGGTACAGCGAGGTGAGCGGCCCGGCCTCAGCCACCACAGGGCAGACAGCGACCGTGGGCTGCGGTGGTCAGGACGGGAAACTGGTCAGCGGAGGTGCCGCCATCAGCGGGGGCAGCGTGACGACCACCGACTTCACCGGACCGGGCTCGGGCGGCGACCATCTCAACGGCAGCTTCCCCAGCGATTCCAGCGGCAATCCCGTCAGCGACGGGACCACCACGGCGGCATACTGGACGGCCTTCACCCACACCGGGGGCACAAGCTCGCCGAACACCTATTCCGACGTCTGGGTGCTGTGCGCCGACGACGGCGTCTGAAAACCGGCAGCACCGGCCCGCGGGCGGGCACGGGCCGAACACGGCCTGCCCGCGGATCACCCATCTCAGCATTCCACCACCTCCGCAGGCCCGGAAAGGCGCCGTCGATTTCCGTGAACCGTCGTTTCATCATGTCCAGAGCCGTGGCGATCGCGGCCGCCGGCGCGACCGGCCTCCTGGCCGCCGTCATGGGGACGCCCCTCGCCGTAGCCGCCGGTCCGGCCGGCGCGGCCGAACCCTGCGGCGCGGGCGGTGTCCTCACCGCATCCCCGCCCACCTGCACCTACACCGCTGTGGGGACGGACACCTTCACCGTCCCGGACGGGGTGACCGCCGTGAGCGTCGACCTGTTCGGCGCCAAGGGCGGCAGCGCGGCCGGCTTCGTCGCTCCGCACCCGCCGAACGACGGCGCAGCCGGCGGGCTCGGCGGCGAGACCCGCGCCACTCTGGTCGTCAGCCCAGGGCAGATCCTCCAGATCACCGTGGGCGCCGCCGGAATCCCCGGAACCTCCCGGCACGGCGAGTTCGCCCGGCCCGGCGGCATCGGCCACGGAGCCGGAGGCGGTGGCGCGCACGGCGGAGGCGGGTCCGGCGGCGGTGGCTCGGACGTGCGGCTCGCCCCCTTCGGCCAGTCCGATCGGCTCCTGGTCGCGGGCGGCGGCGGAGGGGCCGGCAACGGTGGGCCCCTCCTGCACGGAGGCGACGGCGGCGGTCCCACCGGGCAGGCCGGCGGGCAGGGCGGCGGACCCGCGGGGTCCGGTGTCGCCGGCGGCGGCGGAACCCAGAGCGCCCCCGGGACCGGCAGCCCCAACTCCGCTGCCGGCGGCCCTGGCGCCCCCGGCAGCGACATCGACCCCAACACCGGCCAGCCCAACCCGGGCAGCGGGGGCCCAGGGGGCAACGGGGGCGGCGGCGGCAACGGGGGCGGCGGGGGAGGGGGTGGCTACTTCGGCGGTGGCGGCGGCTCCGGCGGCGGGGAGCCCGGCGGCTTCTTCGGGGCAGGTGGCGGCGGCGGAAGCGGGTATGCGACGCCAACAGCGACCAACGTCTCCCTCATCTCGGGCGTCAACCACGGCAACGGCAAAGCGATCATCTCGTTCCGGTACGGAACCACGATCACGCTGACTCCGAGTACATCCACCCCGCTGTTCGGGCACGCCGTCGCCGTCACCGCCACCGTAGGCTCCGCGCACCCGGCCGCGGGCACTCCGACCGGCACGATCACGTTCTCGGACGGGACAACACCCCTGGCCACCGTGCCGGTCAGCGGTGGTCAGGCCAGCTTCAGCACCGGCGCACTCCAGCCCGGATCCCATCCGATCACCGCCAGCTACAGCGGAGACCCGCGTTTCGCGCCGAGCACCACGGCAGGACCTGCCGAGATCACCGTCGGATTCAGCCAACCGTGCACGACGACACCACACCACGGTCCTCTGATCGTGGCCACCGGCCAGTCGCTGTGCATAGGAGCCGGCGGCCAGCAGGACGGACCGGTCACCATACAACCCGGTGGAGCCCTGGCCGTGTCGGGCGCCGAGGTCACCGGCCCCCTGTCCGCCAGCGGCGCCGTCGCGGTCACCGTCTGCCGGTCGACGCTGGCCGGGCCGGTCACCATCCGGACGAGCAGCGGCTATGTCCTGATCGGTGCTGATCACGACGACGTGACGGCCTGCATGGGCAACACCATCCAGGGCCCGCTGCTCCTGGAGGCCAACAGCGGAGGTCTCGAAGCCTCGGCCAACACGATCACGGGACCGGCGCGGATCACCGCCAACAGCGGCAGCGGCCTGCTACCGGAGGACGCTGTGCCCGAATTCGAGGCCAACCATGTCACCGGCCCCCTGATCTGCGGCGGCAACGAACCAGAACTGCGGCAGACCGGCAACATCGTGGACGGGCCGCGATCCGGACAATGCCGATAGAGGCGTTTGCGCGGCAGACTGTTTTTGCGCGGCAGACCGCGTATTGCGTCGTCAACGGCGCCTGGTAGACACTGAGAAGTCCGCCGAGGTTGGCAAGGCCTCGGCGGACCGTCTTGCGCCTCGATTCCGCTGAGCCACTGGTCGAAACTCGCGGGAGCAGTCGATCAGCGTCAGCTTGGTATGGCCTCAAGTTCATACTTTTGCTTGTATGCATGCGTTCGTGTGATCTCTGATGCCTGTCGGCTCCCGCTCCGGCTTGGCGTCCGGTGGGACGTCGGGACTGTCAGTTGGCTGTGTGACAACCGTCCGTACGGCGGCCCCTAGCCGGTCGAGAGGACCCAGCCATTCCAGAGCTCGACCCGGTCGACGCCGATCAGCAGCACGACGCCGACGCCTATGAAGACGAACCCCGACATGGCCAGGAACGGAAGGAAAATGATACTCCGGAATCCCTGGAAGAAATCCGGGGTGACGACGTGGCTCAGGTCGTGCGGCCGGTACAGGATACGGATGCGGGCGCCTACGTCGTGCTGAATCCCCACCGGGTACAGCAGCCGCTCGACCCGACGGTCGCCGCTTCGGGTGACGAAATCAACCGTCGGGGTGTAGCGAGTGTAACGATCGGGATCTTCGTCGACGTCGACGTCGACCACGGTCCCGGTCGTGTAGTGCCCCCGTATCCGGAGCCAGACGCGTTCCAGCGAGGCCTTCGTGCCGGCGATCGCGGAAAATATCAGCAGCGCGCCGAAGCCGATTGTGAACAAGCAGCCGAGAATCTTCAGGATCAGCCCCATGCCCAGTATGGTAAGGACTCGCCGTCCGTCACGTACGAACCCGCGCCGACGTCGGAGGTCATGGATTTCCGCGTTCGCATACGTCGAGATGTCGGACGGTGTTCAACAGGTGTTCGGCGGAAATTCAACGAACGTCGCGACTTTCGGGCCCGCCGGCTGGAGGGTGCCGAGCCGAGCCGAGCCGAGCCGTCGCTCCGTCGCTCGGGCGGGATTTTCCTGGCACTGCGCGGCGGCCTGCCGCCGGAAGCCGCGCCGGGAGGCGGCCGGCTGTATCCCGGTGGCGGGAATGCCCGTTCCTTGCTGGGCCCGCGGGGCTGGGGCGGTAAGATCCCGGATCTTCGTCCCGAGGTCGCCGGCGAGGGCCTTCTGGCCGCCGGTTGATCGTTAGCGGCCCGCACGACCAGAGGCGATCAGTAGGTGGCTGCCGCGGCGCCCGCATCCTCCTGCCCGTCATGTCAGCCCGATCATTTGCGATCTTTATAAAAACACAACCAACGCACATAAACTGCAAAAGCTGGGCTGGGGAACTAGTACGAAATGACTGGAGGGTGGGAGTGTCTCGTGGATATTAGTTGCTAGTAGCGCTGGCGCTTCTGTAACTCACAGTTAACTTTTGATCACTTGAGGGCGTGTCGGGCGCTGGGTGGCCGGCATCCTCCGAAGCCTTGGTGAGTTGTATCGCTATGACTTTCGGGTTGCCGTTGCAGGCATGCCCGGTGAACGTCCCCACTCGCCGGCCGGCCCGGAACGGCCGCGTCATGGGGCCGCATGCCGGTCGCCGCCGATGTGGCGGGGGGAATTGGTTGAATGATCGCGTTCCGATGGCCGGCCGAGCTGGCTGCGGCACGTTGCCCGGAGACGTTTCCTGTCGCGGCTTCATCACCATTTACTGTCCGTAACCGACAAGATCGGTCAGTGGACTAGACGGGCCACCTTCCGGGCCAGTCCTCGAGTAGTTCCGCAAAGTGCTTGCCGCCCGTGGCTCCGATGGAGGAAGCTGCCGATGCGCGGCCACGCGCTTACCGACGGCAAACAAAGCACGTGTCGCCGAACCGCGCGACATGCCGGGGGGTTCACGGGTATGAAGCTGCCGACCGCGCGATCATCCGAACAGATGGGGGGCGGAGATCATCCGTATGCGTTCCTGGAGATCTGATCGGGCTGCTGGCCCGGCCGCGTCTCCAATGCCGATACCGCGGCCGTAGGGATGCCACGAGAATCCCCGCCACTGTCTTTCCCGCGTTCCGCGGGAGTCCTCGGAAAAGATGGCACGGCGCTGTCGGAGCAGCGCCGGCGCCGCTGAGGGCCAGAAATTCTCGGGAAAGTACCGGAACAGCCCTGACGAATCCGGCCGGCCGTCCCGCGACCCCCGCGGGGGCACCGACCGGACAGTGCATCGGTAAGGGCACGGCGTACCGCCGCGCCCGGTTGCCCCGATCCCTGGAAGAACCACAAGAGAGTCCCTGGAAGAACCACAGAGAGGTGGAGCCCGCATGACCGAGCCCGTATCGACCGACCCCGGCGTGACCGGCGAGGACCCCCGGCTGAGCCTGAGCACGGCGGCCGCGCGCAACCTCGCGACGACCACCAAGTCCGTCCCGCAGATGCAGGAGATCACCTCCCGGTGGCTGCTGCGCGTGCTGCCCTGGGTCCAGACGGCCGGCGGTGTCTACCGGGTCAACCGGCGGTTGACCTACATACTCGGTGACGGACTCGTCACGTTCACCTCCACCGGATCCGAGGTGCGGGTGGTGCCCGGCGAGCTCGCCGAACTGCCCGCCCTACGGGGCTTCGACGGCGACGCGCTTGCCGGTCTCGCCGACCGCTTCGCCCAGCGGGAGTACGCGCCGGGCGACGTCCTGGTGGAGACCGGCGCGCCGGCCGACGCGG
>NZ_JWIO01000045.1:0-8217 GCF_001017755.1 Protofrankia coriariae | reverse complement strand
CCGGCGCGCCGGCCGACGCGGTGTTCCTCGTCGCCCACGGCAAGATCGGGAAATTCGGCCCGGGTGAGTACGGTGACGAGCGCTCCCTCGGGGTGCTTGCCGACGGCGAGTACTTCGGTGACGAGGTCCTCGTCGAGTCGGACCTGACCTGGGAGTACACCGCCCGCGCCCTGACCGCCGCCACCGTGCTCGTGCTCACCCGCGAGCAGTTCGCCGAGGTCGTCGAGCGGGACACCGCGCTGCGCGGGCACCTGGCGGACTACCGCTCCCGCCCGCAGCCGCCGCGCAACCGGCAGGGCGAGGCGGAGATCGCGATCGCGGCCGGGCACAGCGGCGAGCCGGACCTGCCGGGCACGTTCGTCGACTACGAACTGGCCCCGCGTGAGTACGAGCTCAGCGTCGCCCAGACGGTGCTGCGCATCCACAGCCGGGTGGCCGACCTGTACAACGAGCCGATCAACCAGCTGGAGCAGCAGCTGCGGCTCACCGTCGAGGCACTGCGCGAACGCCAGGAGTACGAGCTGGTCAACAATTCCGACTTCGGCCTGCTGCACAACGCCGACCTGCGCCAGCGCATTCACACCCGCTCCGGCCCGCCGACCCCGGACGACCTGGACGAACTGCTCAGCCGGCGGCGCAGCACACACTTCCTGCTCGCCCACCCCCGGACGATCGCGGCCTTCGGCCGGGAATGCACCGCGCGGGGCATCTACCCGGCGACCGTCCTGTTCCACGACCAGCACGTGCCGGCCTGGCGCGGCGTCCCCCTCCTGCCGCTGAACAAGATTCCGATCAGCGCCACGGGAACGACCTCCGTCATCGCGTTGCGGACCGGGGAGGAGAACCAGGGTGTGATCGGCCTGCACCACACCGGCCTCGCCGACGAATACGAGCCGGGGCTGTCCGTCCGGTTCATGGGCATCAACGAGAAGGCGATTATCTCGTACCTGGTGACGACCTACTTCTCCGCCGCCGTCCTCGTTCCGGACGCGCTCGGAATCCTGGAGAGCGTCGAGATCGGGCGCTGAGCCCGCCCACCGGCGCGTCGCCGCGGTCAGCGCGCCGCGGCGACGCGCCGATATCGGTGACGCCCTCCGGGCGCGACCGCCCGCACCAGCGGCAGAGAAGGGTTTTCCCGGAGAATCATGCAGCCTTTCACCCTCCCCGAATTCTACGTGCCCTATCCGGCGCGCCTGAGCCCCCATCTGGACGTCGCCCGGGAACACAGCCGGGCGTGGGCCCGGGCCATGGAGATGATCGACCCGCCCGAGGGCGGGACCGCGATCTGGACCGAGCGGGACCTCGACGCCCACGACTACGCCCTGCTGTGCGCCTACACCCATCCCGACGCCACCGCCGAGCGGCTGAACCTCGTCACCGACTGGTACGTGTGGGTCTTCTACTTCGACGACTACTTCCTGGAGCTCTACAAGCGGACGCACGACATGGCGGGCGCGCGGGCCCATCTCGACCGGCTGCCCGCCTTCATGCCGGTCGACGGCGAGATCACCGAGGAGCCGACGAACCCGGTCGAGCGCGGGCTCGCGGACCTGTGGGCGCGGACCGTGCCGGCCAGGTCCGCCGACTGGCGGGCACGGTTCGCGGTGAGCACCCGCAACCTGCTCGACGAGTCGCTCTGGGAACTCGCCAACATCAACGCCGGCCGGCTGGCCAACCCGATCGAGTACGTCGAGATGCGCCGCAAGGTCGGCGGTGCGCCCTGGTCGGCGAACCTCGTCGAGCACGCCGCGGACGCCGAGGTCCCGGCCGCCGTCGCCGCCACCCGCCCGCTGCGGGTGCTGCGCGACACCTTCGCCGACGCGGTCCACCTGCGCAATGACCTGTTCTCCTACGAGCGGGAGGTCACCGAGGAGGGCGAGCTCAGCAACGGGGTGCTGGTCGTCGAACGCTTCCTCGACATCGGCACGCAGCAGGCCGCCGACGCCGTCAACGACCTGCTCACCTCCCGACTGCACCAGTTCGAGCACACGGCGGTCGTGGAGCTGCCGGCCGTCCTGGACGAGTACGGCATCGACCCGGCGGGACGGCTCGCGACGTTGGCGTATGCCAAGGGCCTGCAGGACTGGCAGTCCGGCGGCCACGAGTGGCATCTGCGCTCCAGCCGGTACATGAACCGCGAGGTAGCCCTCGACGCGGTCCCGGCCGGTCCCGGGCTGCCCGTCGGGGTGGGCGGGCTGCCCGGCCTGCCCGGCACGCCGAGCCTCGGCACCTCGGCGGTGCGGGTCGTGCCGTCCCTGCTCGCCACCGCGCCGCGGCGGCTTCGGTCCCATGCCAACGTGCCGTTCCGGGTGGTCGGGCCGACTCGGCTGCCCGAGTTCTACCTGCCATACACCACCGGGCGCAGCCCGCACCTGGACGCCTCGCGACGCTCGATCGTCCGCTGGGCAGGTGCGATGGGCATGCTGGAGCCGGTCCCGGGCATCTGGGACGAGCACAAGCTGGTCGCGTTCGACTTCGCCCTGTGCTCGGCCGGCATCCACCCGGACGCCTCCGCGGCGGAACTCGACCTCACCACCAGCTGGCTGACCTGGGGCACCTATGGCGACGACTACTATCCGGTGGTCTTCGGCCGGAGCAGGAACCTGGCCGGGGCCCGGCTGAGCAACGAACGGCTGCGCGCCTTCATGCCCCTCGACGGCCCGGCCATCGAGGTACCGGCGAACGCCCTCGAGCGCGGCCTCGCCGACCTGTGGGAACGCACCGCCGGGCCGATGGAGCCCGCCGCGCGGGCCGTCTTCCGCCACGCCGTCGAAGTGATGATCGACAGTTGGCTGTGGGAGCTGGCGAACCAGGCGGTCAACCGCATCCCCGACCCCGTCGACTACCTGGAGATGCGCCGCGCGACGTTCGGCTCCGACCTGACGATGAGCCTGTGCCGGCTCGCCCGCGCACACACCGTGCCGGCCGAGATCTTCCGCACCCGGCCGATACGGTCGTTGGAGAACGCCGCGGCCGACTATGCCTGCCTGCTCAACGACGTCTTCTCCTACCAGAAGGAGATCCAGTTCGAGGGCGAGATCCACAACTGCGTGCTGGTGGTCGAGAACTTCCTCGGCTGCGGCCGCGACCGTGCGGTCGAGGTGGTGAACGATCTCATGACCGCCCGGATGCGCCAGTTCGAGCACATCGTGGCCGAGGAACTGCCGGTGCTGTTCGACCAGCTGGAGCTCGACGGCGACGTCCGCGGCGCGCTGCTCGGCTACGTGCGGGAACTGCAGAACTGGCTGGCCGGCATCCTGCGCTGGCACGAAGGAACCCACCGCTACGAGGAGACCGAGCTGCGCTACCACCCGGCCGTGGACCGGCGGCCCTTCGGTGCTCCGAGCGGGCTGGGTACGTCGGCAGCGGACGTCCGCCGGCTGGTCGCCCGATAGACCATCCCACCCCCCGGGCCGGCGGAGGCCCAGGTGAGAGCGGTGATCCGGGCACACCGCCCGCATGGCTGGAGGCGACCGGACGGGGCATCCGCGCCGTCCGGTCGGTTCCCCGAACCCCCGAAGATTTCGCCCGGGTTCGCCCACAGCCGGAACAAAACCACTGGATCAACGAATATTGCGTACGACCGGAGCGGACAGCGCGGGACTTCCTTCCGTTGTTTCCGGCCGAATCCTGCCCGCGGCGGCACCGACGGACAGCGGCGCCGGGCCAGCCGATCCCGGGGTGGTGCCTTCAGGAGCGCCCGTGGCGGGCGTCGGAGTCGGTCTCCCGGCGGTGAACCTGCCGGTGATCGGCGCCGTCGTCACCGGAGCGGGCGCGGACCCGGGTCCGCGGGGCGCCGTGTTCCTCCGCCGCAGCCGCTCTCCAGCGAGCAGCACGCCACCGTTGACGGTCAGGAACAACGTTGCCGACAACGGTTTGCCGAGCGTGGCGCGGAAAGTGTGCTCCAGCAGGAGACCGCTGACTCCTACCGGAACCGTCGCGATAACCAGTAGCCAGCCGAGTCGCTGGTCGGATGTCCGGACCTGGCGGTCCCGTGCCGATATCGCCAGACCCCTGGTGATCCGGACCCAGTCGCGCCAGTAGAACGTGATCAGAGCGATCGCGGTAGCGACGCGCACGGCGACGATGAAGGCCCGGTAGGGCGACTCCGGCGCGGGAGACGTCCAGGTCCCGCGCCCAGCTCCCACCGATTCACGCGGGGACGAGCACGCTGTGCCCGAGACCGGACACCGGAAACAGTTCCGTGATCCCTTGTAGGAGACCGATCGTGCCCGTCTCGACGAACCCGAAATGCCCCATCGGCGCTTTCCCTTCTTTCGGCGAGGCGTCAGGCCCGCCTGATTCCCGACGGGGCAGTCCGGCCGCGACTGTCTGCCCGCCGAGCGGCGGGTCGGTTCACGATTAGGATCATGTGAAAACGGTGTACGCCAAACGGGCGATCGGGGCCGGCCGCGCTCTGAGCGCTCCCCGGCGTTGAGGGGGCGTCCACGTGACTCCGGCAGATCTTGTTTCATGATCTGAGAGGTGGACGAGATCTGAGGGGCGGGGTGCGTGACGGCTGTTGCCGCCGACACCGGCGGTGTTGAGCCGGTGCGGCCAGCGGCGCACGGTATGCCGACGCCGGCGCGGAGACAGAACGCGGGCCACAGCAGGTCAAGAACGTCGTTGGTGGCGGTCAGGCGAAGCTGTCCGCGCGGCGCCGCCGCGTAGACGGGTGCTGGGGCGGGGCAGGTACCCGCGCCAGCGTGACCATACCCAGCGTGGCCATACAAGGAAGGCCTCGGCCTCGAGCATGGCCAGCGCGATCCGGGGCAGGTCCGCGGACGCGGGATAGCAGACGTACCGGGACAGCCAGGTCGGCTGGAACTTGGCGTTGAACCGGTACAGGCTGTCGATCTGGAACCAGCGGGACAGGAACATCAGCAGACCGCGCCACGAGCGCAGCACCGGCCCCGCGCCGAGCCGTTCGCCACGTTCGAGCGCGGACCGGAAGACCGCGAAGTTCAGCGACAGCCGCTTGACACCGAGATCCCGGGCCCGGCGGACAGCGCTGACGATCAGGAACTCGTTGAGTCCGTTGTCGGCCGCCCGGTCGCGCATCATCGCGTCCAGCGACAGGCCTGTGCGCCCCCAGGGCACGAAGTGCAGCACGGCGCGCAGCCGGGGCTCCGCGCCGTGCGGTTCCGCGGAGAAGGCCATCACCACGACGCAGTCGCCGTCTGCCGCATCGCCGATCCGGCCGAGAGCCATCGAGAACCCCCGCTCGGTCTCGGTACCTCGCCAGACCGCGACCTGGGCCCTGAGCCGCGCGACGTCCCGCGGCTCAAGATCGCCGATCCGCTGGACGATCGCTGTGTAGCCGGCGCGCTCCACCCGGGCGACAGCCTGGCGGACGTTGCGCATGGTCCGGCCTTCCAGCGTAAAGCCGGTCGTCTCCAGCACGGCTTCGTCCCCGAACTCCAGCACCGACAGGCCCGCGCGGGTCCAGGCGATGCCCCCTGCCTCTGAGCAGCCGATGACTGCCGGCGTCCAGGCGTGGTCGGCCGCCTCGCGGAGGAACTCCCTGATGGCGCCGGGCCACGCTTCCCGGTCACCGAGCGGATCGCCGCTGGCAAGCATCACACCGGAGACGACACGGTAGGCCACACAGGCCTTCCCTGTCGGTGACCAGACAACCGACTTGTCCGATCGCAACACGAAGTACCCCAGTGAGTCGGCATCACCGTGTCGGGCCAGCAGGGCACGCACCCGGGCCTCGTCCTCGTCGGTCAGCCTCGGCCGCGGCTCGGGGGGGCGCAGCGCGAGATAGGCGGTGGTCCCAATGGTCAGCACACCCATCGTCAGCAGCGTCCGAAAGGCCAGGTCGGCGAAACGGTGGGAGGTGAACTCCAGCGGCCCGGGGATACCGGCCAGCCCCAGGACGACCTGTTCCAGCTGGGCGGACAGCGGTTGCGGGCCGGCAATCCGATTCTCGCGCAGGTGCAGCAGCAGAAAGCCGACCCCAATCGACACCACCGTGAGCAACAGACCGATCCCGAGTGCCCGCCAGCGTGTCGTCGGGTCGCCCTTTGCTCGGAACTCCTGGTGAGCCAGGAGCAGGGCGACGAACAGCGCGGCCGACCCGGCTGCCTCCTCATAGTCCAGTCCTTTGACTATGTGCAGGACCACGCTTGTCCCAAGGAGAACCACCGTGGCCCGCCACGCCCGCCTCTTGCGTCGCCGCAGTCCGGCCGCGAGCAGCACCAGCAGCATCCCCACCACGACGGTGAACGCGGAGGCCTGCCGGGAGACCGCCATGGGCAGCAGCGCCTGTAGGTCCTCCAGCCGCGAATGCCACTCCGGAGTCAGCGAGGACCCGATGTCCATCAGGCCGATGGCGAGCGTCAACAGCGCGGCGATCCGCGGCACCCACGGCCGCCTCCAGGCCCACAGCCCGAACCGACGCGGCCCGGAGCCGGATGCGGCGCGTCGCGGGGCGTTCGAGGGACCCGTCCTCGTATTCGCGTTCGCTGTCTTCAGAGGCGCTGCCGGGTCTCTCGATCGCGGCGGGTTGCCTGGCTTCTGCCGCGCCGGGCGGCTTGGACGTGGGCGGATCCGTAACGGCTTACCAGTAAGGTCGGAGCGCGACCGCGGACGTGGCCATCCGCGGCGATTGCCGGAGATCCGATCAGCTGTCTCGGCAGGAGACTCCCGCCTCCCGCCGCTTCGGCGGGTCTGGCGAAGTGTTGGTGCCGCTGAAGATGCTCACGATCCTTGTTACCCCTTTTCGGGTGAGCCCCGGGATCCGTCAACACTGTCGTATCGGGACAGCGAATTCGCACAGGCCGGCCTGCCCTGCCGACAAAATGGACGGGATGTGCCTTCTCCCTGTACAACGCAACAGCCCTCTGCCTCTCCACCTTCCGCCCCGCTGCCCCTCAGGCGGCCGCCACCCTGGCGTGAAGGTGCTGGAGCACACGTGTATGACGGTCAGTCGATGCCGGGGAGGCGGTCGGCACCGCCCACTGAAGGCCGTCGCGGAGCGCCGGTCGCCACACGTTGAAGTCGTGGCCGCCGGGCCTGAGCCTCAGAACGGTGGTGAATCCGGGGCGCCGCGACAGGGTGAGTGCCATGTTTCTGGTGTCGTCCAGGGACTCGCGGTCGCCGCGCCCACAGTCCAGCCACACCCGCATCGGCGGGTCCGGCAGGAGCGCGAGTGCGTAGAGCGCCGGTGTGTTGGCCGCGGCGACGAAGGCGAGATCCGGCCGGTTTCCGAACAGCCCGGCCATTCCTCCGTCATGGGTCGGTCTGGTCATCCCGGACATGTCGACGATCGTCGCGATGAGGTCGCGATGCCGCAGGCCGAGGTTCAGCGCGCAGTACCCGCCCGCGGACATCCCGGCCAGGATCCGGTCGGCCCGATCCGGGATGGTCCGCAGCCGCGCGTCGACCGTCGGAATCACGTCGTCGACCAGGTAGGTTTCGACGTGTTCCCCAGGGCGGTCGACGCATTCGCTGTCGTCGAGCCAGCCGTGGCTCAACCGCGGGGCGACGAGGATCGCGGGCTGGCCGTCGTGCGCGAGCATCGCACCAACCTGCGCGGCCTGGCCTCCCCGGTACCAGTCGACCGGAACGCCTGGCGACCCGTGTAACAGATAGACGACCGGGAACCGGGTATGCGACTCGGTGAAGTACTGCGGCGGAAAATACACCAGGGCCTCCTGAGTTCCGAACCCACTGTGGACCCCGGTGACCGGCAGGCCGACGACCGAGCCGTCGGGATGCGGCCGCGGCGCCTGGCCGACTATTTCGTGTGCCGACGCTGTCGGCCAGGATTGCACCCCGATGACGTCGTCGAACCGCGGCAGGTAGCCGTAGTGGGCGTTGACCAGGTCCGCCACCGTCGCCAGCGTGAGTAGCAACGCCAGACTTCCCAGGCCGACCGACACGGCCCGTTCTCGACGCGCGAGCAGCGCGCAGCCGGCCCCGCAGATCGCCGTCAGTCCTGCCAGGGACAGCAGGAACCATTTCCCGATGATGGCCAGGGATCCCAATCCCGCCCCCGTCACACGATCGTCACGAACGCGAGGGCCTCCGGCCGTATCCTCCGTGGCCTTCCCTCGCCCGCGCGGGTGTCCCACCCGCGGGTGCTTGTTGTCATCGGCGCCGCCTGAAACTCCCTTCGGCGGGATGAAATGCTCCTCAACTGTCTGAAGCGCTCGCTAATTGGCGTCGTGTTCGTCCGCGCCCGGTTCGGGAGGCGGGCGCGCGCTGCCC
>NZ_JWIO01000046.1:30784-36192 GCF_001017755.1 Protofrankia coriariae | reverse complement strand
ATTTGACTTGACATCTACCGGTGCGCGGCAAGACGCATGGCTACTTCGACGGGTGGGGAGATGACGGCTGCTTCCACTACACAGGGGAAGGACAAGTCGGTGATCAGCAGATGGTTCAAGGTAACCTAGCCATCCTGCGCCACCAGGAAGATGGACGCGCACTTCGCCTTTTCCGTGCCGCACGAGACGGCGTCCAATACCTTGGGGCGTTCGCGATCGATCCCGATCGTCCGTGGTACACGAGCGAAGCCCCGGAAACCGGCGGCGGGCCGCTTCGCACGGTCATCATATTCCGACTCCGCCCCCAGGGGCCGATGCAGTCGTTCGAGGCACCTCTTCCATCAACCCCCATCATGACCAGCCGTATTACCTCCGTACCAGTAGAGGCATCGAATATCGAACAGTACAGTCTGACCAGCACGAGGGAACTGACCACTGCAGTCCGGCGAGAAGCCGCCCTTGTCCGCTCATACACCGAGCACCTTCGATCTCTTGGCCATGAGGTATGTCGAAAGCAGATCGTGCCTCCCAATGAGCTACGCCCACTCTTCACTGATCTCTACGACGCGACAGCCAGTGAGCTCATTGAAGCCAAAGGTACCGTCACTCGTGAGGCCATCCGCATGGGCATCGGTCAACTCCTCGACTATCGCCGTTTCATCGATCCGCCTCCGCGTCTGGTTCTCCTCGTTCCCTCAAGACCGCGTCCTGATTTGCTGCACCTGTGCGCCGCCGTGGGCGTCACGGCCGTGTGGAAGACCGGCAAAGACTGGCGGCGAACATGACGGTCTTTCCCGGACCGCGTTTTCATGGCCGCGTAGCGACCACCCTTCCGCGCGGACTTGTTCGACCAGGCATCTCGCCTGGCCAGCGGTGGGTGGGGTAGTGGGGCTTATCGTGAGGCTGCTGGTTCGGCGGCGGGCGAGGGATGGTGTGGGGACAGGGCGAAGGCCTGGGCGAGGAGGGCCTGGGAGTGTTGGCGGTCGGCAGGGTTGGCGATGAGGTCCTGGATCATCAGCTCGTCGGCGCCGCTTTCCTTGAGCATCTGCTCCAGCGTGTCGCGGACGTCGTTGGGGCCGCCGGCTATGAAGCGGGGCCATCGGCCGTCCACGATGGTGGTGGGTTCTTCTTTCTGGGCGTCTGTCAGTTCCCGGGCAGCCTCGTCGGCGGACGGCAGCGTCGCGGCGGCGCCGACGCGTCCCAGCCGGGCGTAGAAGCCCTTGGCTGAATTGACCAGGTGTTGGCCTTCGGCAGGCGTGTCACCCACGGTTACGTTGACGGCGAGAATGGCGCGTGGGGAGTCCAGCCCGAAACGATGTCAGGCTGCCGCTTCATAAGATGTGTGGGTGCAGGCGGACGTGACGGACGCGTCGACACTCACGGCCCTGGAGCGGTCCCTGGCCGCGGTGCTGCGGCTGCTCGCCGACCGCGCCATGACGGGTGACATCGCGCGGCGCTCCGGTTACGACCTGCCGCAGGCGTCCTGGTCGCTGTTGGAGCATCTCGACGCCCGCGGTGCGCTGCGGGTGTCCGACATCGCGGCCTGCCACGGCGTCGACATCTCCTCGGTCACGCCCCGTCTCAAGAAGCTGGAACGCGCCGGCCTCATCGCGCGCGGAAGAGTGGCCACCGACGCGCGGGCCTTCCTCATCAGCATTACTCCGGAGGGTGTGCAGGCGCTGGAGAGCGTCCATGCGGCCCGCCGGGAGATCCTTGAGCGCGTCGTCGGCGGCACCGATCCGGCGCGGCTCGCGGCCACCGCCAATGTCCTCTCCTGTATCGCGCTCCGTTTGGCGGACGAGCCCGCGCCGGCCGCGGCGGACTGATCGGCGGCCAGCCGTTTCACCGCGCCGGAAGTCACGAAGCCGAAGAGCTCCCGCGCCGGCGTCTCGGAGCGGGAGCACGGCTCGGAGGAGGCCCCGCCGCGGGCGAGCGATCCTGCCGTTGAGTGACACCGCCGTTGGGCGGCCCTGCCGGAGGGGCTCGTGGGGCTGGGCGCGTGGCCGGGCGAACATGCTTGCCTGAAGCAACTATTTGGTCGAACCATTGAAAACATCGATCTTATGCCACTAAGATCCGGCCATGCTTGCGGCTGGCGTGAGCCACCTGTCGTTCGAGATTTCGGTCCGGCCCGTGCGACCGAAATGAATGTGCGTTCAGGTATCCACGACGAAGCGGAGGTTCTGATGGTCGGTGTGGAGACAGACACGGCTACGCTCACGGTCTACGATCGCTACGACGCTGAGTCGATCAAGAAGTTCCGGGAGAACGGTTGGTGGCAGGATGGCTCGGCCGCCGCCTTACTCGACCGGTGGGCGGACACGACACCGACTCGCCGGTTCGTCTCCGACGGCACCACCGAACTCGACTACGCCACGGTCCGTGAGCGTGCCCGTGGTCTCGCCGCCACGCTCGCGCGCCACGGCGTCCAGCCCGGCGACCGGGTGGCCGTCCAACTGCCGAACTGGGCCGAGTTCGTGGTCTCCTACCTCGCGCTCGCGCGGCTCGGCGCGGTCACAGTACCGATCATGGCAGTGTACCGGCACGCGGAGATCGCCCATGTCCTGCGCAACTCCGGCGCGGTCGCCGCGATCACCACCGGGGCCTTCCGCGGCTTCGACCACGCGGCGATGTTCCGCGCGCTGCAGGCCGAGGCCCCGGCCCTCAGGACCCTCGTGATCGCCCGTGGTGAGGCGGCCCCGGGCGAGCTCACGTTCGCCGAGGCCACCGCCACCGTACCCGGCCCGGACGAGCTGGGCCCGCACCCGGACCCGGACGCCCCGCACGTCATCGTCTACACCTCGGGCACCGAGTCCACGGCGAAGGGCTGCGTGCACACCTGGAACACCCTGGACTTCTCCGGCCGCGGCCTGGCCCACAACGTCTTCCAGCTCACCGCCGAGGACGTCATGTTCATGCCGTCGCCGGTCGCGCACGCCACCGGGCTGGTCGTCGGCGTGCTGGTCCCGCTGGCCGTCGGCGCCGAGACACATCTGCTCGACGTCTGGGAGCCGAACGAGGGCCTGCGCCGCATCGAGAAGTACCGCACCACCGCCACCGCGACCGCGACCCCGTTCGTCCGGATGGCACTGGACGCGGCGCCGGACGCGAAGCGGGACCTGTCGTCGATGCGGTTCTGGCTCTGTGCCGGCGCGCCGATCCCCGAGACGCTGGCCCTGGAGTTCGAGCGGACCTTCACCAACGGTGTGCTGATGCCGCTCTACGGCTGCAGCGAGCTGATGGCGGCGACCTGCTGCCACCCCGGCGACCCGATCGATCGCCGCGCCGGCTCGGACGGTTCCCCCGCGCTCGACGGCATCCGGATCAGGCTCATCGGCCCTGACGGCGAGGTCGGGCCTGGTGAGGAGGGTGAGATCACCTATTCGGGCCCGGGCGCGATCCTCGGCTACTGGCGTGAGCCCGAGCGGACCGCGGCGACGATCGACAGTGGGGGCTGGCACCACACCGGGGACCTCGGCCGATTCGACGCCGACGGCTACCTGCGGGTTACCGGGCGGCTCAAGGACATCATCATCCGCGGTGGTACCAACATCAGCGCCGCCGAGATCGAGGGATACATCCTCGCGCATCCCGATGTCTCCCAGGCTGCCGTCGTCGCCTACCCGGACGAGCGCCTCGGTGAGAAGGCGTGCGCCATCGTCGTCCCGGTCAAGGGAGCGGCACCCACACTGAAGGACATCACGGACTTCCTGCGCTTCGAACGCCGGATCGCCACGCAGAAGCTGCCCGAACGGCTCGTCCTGGTCGACGAGCTCCCGATGACCGCCACCGGCAAGGTCCAGAAGTTCCGGCTTCGCGAGCTGGCCCGGGGCGAGTCCTGAACCGTCCTGAACCATGAAGTTCGCCCTTTCCGACCACCAGCGGGAGGTGCCGGCGTCACGCCTGCTCGGAGCGGAGAGCCAGGGCCTGGCTCAGGTCACGCAGGGCTTCGGCTTCGGCTACCGCCGTGCCCTGCCTGGCCTGCCCTGGCCTGCCCTGTCTGCCCCTGCTCTGTCCGGCGGTCTGCGCGGCAGCCACTCGACGAGATCTGCGGTCCTACACGCGGACCCGGGCGAGTACGGGCATACCTCTGGAGTACGGGCGTAGCGCTGTGGGAACACCAGGGTGTGTCGTTCCCGCGGGCCGGGGCTGAAACCCAGCCGGTCGAGCTCCGGTCACTGTGCCCGCGGACGCTGTAGCCGACGGATCGTGGCCCGCCGCGTACCGCGGATGCCGCGACACGCAAGTGAGAAGTCGATCATTTTCGACGGAGGGTGGAACGATGAGCGGGTCGATCACGCTGCGGATCGCTGACGGGATCGGCCACCTCACGCTCACCCAGCCGGACCGTGGCAACCCGTTCGACCTGGCGTTCTGCACCGAAATGAGTCGTGCTGCCACCGAATGCGACGAGAATGACAAGGTCCGTGCGGTGCTGATCGACGCGCAGGGCCCCTACTTCACGGTCGGCGCGGACCTGAAGACCATGACACGCGACCGCGAGGCCCTGCCCCGCTTCATCAAGGACGCCACGGTCGGCCTGCACTCGGCGATCTCCCGGTTCGCCCGGATGCGGGCCCCGGTCGTCGTCGCCGTACACGCGCTGGCGGTCGGCGGCGGCGTCGCGCTCTCCGCCGCCGCCGACTTCTGCCTGGCCGCCCGCGGCGCACGGTTCTACGCCGCCTACACCGGGATCGGACTGCTCTGCGACGGGGGTGGTTCCACGTTCCTCCCTCGGCGGATCGGCGTCCGCCGCAGCGCCGAGTTCCTCATGCGCAACCAGACCTGGAGCGCCGAGGAAGCCCTTGGACACGGGCTGGTGAGCGAGGTCGTCGACGACGAGGAGCTGGAGAAGGCGGCGTGGTCGCTCGCCACCGAGCTGGCCGCGGGCCCCACCGTGTCGTTCGGTGAGATCAAGAACCTGCTGCTCTCGACGTGGGAGCAGCCCATCGAGGCGCAGATGGAGCTCGAGGCCCGCGCGATGGCCCGCGTCTGCCACAGCGATGACGCCTGGACCGGCGTCACCGAGGTCGCGGCCCACCGCAAGCCGATATTCCAGGGAAGATGAGGAGCCTGCCGGCCGGTATCGGTACGAGGCCGTCCGGTGGAACGGCTTCACGCGGAACAGCCGTCCGAGAACGCCCATCACTAACGGTGTCGACAGAGTTGCCCTGAGCGGCATTGTGAAACCGTCGCGCCGCACGGGCCATGCCGCCCCCCGCGCACCGGGCCGCCGAACGCGACGAGAGCGCGGTGGCGGCCTTCAAGGATCCATGATCACGTTGATATAGTGCCGTACTGCTATTTTGTTGCTTCCGCTGGCGGCTTCGGCTCGGCAGGGGTGCTGTTCGCACGGGGGAGTCAACCTTGCCTGACGAGTATCCGGCGCGAGCCGATGCGGCTGGTTC
>NZ_JWIO01000046.1:22550-30778 GCF_001017755.1 Protofrankia coriariae | reverse complement strand
GGGAGCCGATGCGGCTGGTTCGATGATCAGACGCTGTTTGTTGGCCTTCCATTGGCCGGGTTGGTCGTCCGGGGTTCCGACGGCGGGCGTCGAGGGCATATACGAGGAACGGTCGCCTGCGGCGGATCCAACTTCCCCTGATTCGGATCGGTGACGCGACGGATGCGGGTGGAAGGCGTCCGGCATCCCGGCTGATCTCGTCGTCGCCGACCGAAATTATTTTGCTCAGTATTTCTGGCAGTGGCACAGGAAATACAAGGGACGGCCTGTCGTGCTGGTTTCAGTGATCCAGCGTCCGGGCCGGCATGTCAAACCCAGTTGTCCGGCGCGGGTAAACGCTGATTCCTTGGGGGAATCGATGACCACACCTGAGAAACCGGACGGTCAGCCGTGGAGTTATCCGGACCAACCCGGCGCGACCGGTCCCGGCTACCCGCAGGACCCCGGCTACCCGCAGGACCCCGGCTACCCGCAGGACCCCGGGTATCCGCCGGGCGCTGGGTATCCGCCGGGCGCTGGGTATCCGCCGGGCGCTGGGTATCCACCGGGTTCTGGTTACCCGCCCGGTCCCGGGTATCCGCCGCCCGGCTACCAGACCGGCCCCGGGTATCCGCCGGGCCCCGGCTATCAGGCTGCTCCCGGGTATCCGCCGGCGCCCGGTTATCCCGTGCCGGGCTACGGACAGGGGCCATACGATCCGGCGGCCCCGTTTGGGCGCCATCCGGTGACCGGAGAGCCATACTCGGACAAGCAGAAGCTGGTTGCCGGACTGCTTCAGATCTTCCTGGGTGGTTTCGGGGCCGGGCGATGGTATCTGGGCGATACCGGTATCGCACTCGCCCAGTTGTTCACCTGCGGTGGTCTCGGAATCTGGGCGCTGATTGATGGGATCATGATTCTCACCGGTAACGTCCGTGACAGTCAGGGCCGTCTGCTCCGTGACTAGTACGGCGGCCACATGTCTGCGTCGGATTTTTCGGAGGCCCGGTGGCCCGGATATCGCCGGGACGGCATCCGGGCCACCGGAATCATCTCCCCTGGGCCCGGTCGGCGCCGGCGTTCACCGCGCGGGGAGCCATGCGATCACGATCAGCGGCCGGCGACGGCTGATACTCGGCGCGTCGGTATGCGTGCTGGGCGTCGGCTATCTTGCCGTTGCCGACCCGCACGATCCCGATGTGCTCATGCCGATATGCCCGACAAAACTTGTCACGGGACTCGACTGCCCGGCGTGCGGAGGTCTTCGTCTGGTTCATGACCTGCTGCACGGCCAGCTGCGGGCCGCGGCTCATGACAACCTCTTCATGCTGCTCTGCAGCCCGGTGCTGGTGTATCTGATCTGGCGGCAGGCGCGCGCGATCGGCCGGGGAGAACATACGCGCGTTCCCGGTTCGCTCGCTTATGGCCTGGCCGGCGCCGCGCTCGTCTGGACGGTTGTGCGCAACCTGCCCGGATGGCCCCTGGCCCCGACATCCACCTGACCGGAGACATTCCAGGCCTCTCAATGTGTCGAACCCATCGCCAGCCTCTGGTCATCGAGCTGAGGGCCACCCCGAGAGCAGGGATGCTGTTGACGCGCGTACACGGATGGATCTGGACATAGATCTGTCCTGAACCGATCCCGTACGTGTATTCATGAGGGTTTTCCGCGGCGGGGGATGCGCTGCTGGACGGCGAGGGCGGCCGCCGGGTAGCGGGGGTCGGGGCGCAGCAGGTGCTCGCGCAGACAGGCGTCGGTGTAGCCGGGCTGGTCCAACAGGCTGCTCAGCCCGTCCCGCAGCAGAGCGGCCGGCGGCGTCGCCGGGTTGATCGGAGCGCGTGGAGCGGCGGCGACGGCCTCCGCGACGGTGCGCTGCCCGCCCAGGCTGGCCTGCCCGGGCAGGGTGGTGAACCGGGCGGCCCAGTAGGCGAGGCCGCGGGCGAGTTCGGTGATCTGCTGGGGGCTGGGGCTGCTGGTCGCCGCGACGCTGCGCACGGCGTGGGCGGTGCGGATCGGCCCGTGGGTCAGCCGGGAGAACAGGCCGGGCAGCAGGCGCGGCCACCATCGGACGAGCACGTCCCGCCACGGGGCGTCGGCCAGCTCGCGGCGGAACAGCGCCTCCCAGTCTCCAACCCAGTCGAAGGCGCCGAGCGCCGGCCGCCAGGAGGATTCCTCGGCCGGGTCGATGGCGAACCGCGGGCCGGGCGGGTCGTTGTGCGCGATGGCGTTGCGGTAGCCCGTCACCCAGGCGGGGATCGCCTCCGGATGGCCGAGCGCCGCCAGCGCCTCGGCGCCCCTCGGACCGTGATTGGCGAGATCCTGTCGTCCCGCCCGCTCGTACCCGAGATCGTCGAGACGGTCGAGCGCGTCGGTGACCGCGTCGCTGTAGGTGATCGATGTCATGCCCTCACATCCCTTCCGGGCAGACAGTTCAGATCAATTTGTGCCAGCGAATATTTTGGATACACAAACTTTACTAGGATTGTAGCGTGCTGTACGACCAGCAGGTGAGCGCGACCGCGCCCGGGCGGGCAGAACCGGCATCATCACCGGCCTCGGCACCGGCACGTCCGACCGAGCCGCCGCCAGGGGGAGCACAGCCGCCAGAAGGCGAGCCGTCGCCAACGGGAGCGGTGTCTCCGACGGAGCAGGATCTCGAGATCCTGCTGTACGTGCCGTTGCTGTCGGCCTACTTCCAGCGCGCCCGCTCGGAGATGCCGCCCGCGCTCCAGGGGATCTTCAGCGAGCATCGGCTCACCGCCCGCCACGGCGCGGTCCTGACCCAGTTGCTGACCGGGCATCAGCTCAGTGTCACCGAACTGGCGGGGCGGCTGGGCGTGACGCTGTCGACCGCCAGTGAGCTCGTCGGCAACCTAAGCGACGCCGGCCTCGTCGACCGTCAGGAGGACCCGGCCAACCGTCGCCGCACCCTGGTCTCCCTCCGCGAGGAGCACCGGCCGGTCGTTCTGTCGTTCATCGCCATCCGCGCGGCACCGCTCCTGCGTGCCATAACCAGCCTCTCCCCCCGCGACCGCGCCGGTTTCGTCGCAGGCCTGGCCGCCTGGAGCCGCGAGGCACAGCCCTGATCCACCGTCGCCAACAGCTCCGGTCCGCACCGCCGGCCGTTTCCCGCGGCCGCGCCACTCGAGATGGCTCCGAAGAAGACGGCCGTCATGGTCGGCGAGAAATATCCGCGGATCGTCAGGGACAGGGTGGCCGGCGGAAGCCGGCCTGAAGCAGCACGATGGTTGTTTCTATGAGGGAAGCGGATCTGCGGACGCCTGTTTGTGGATGTGGGTGGCGGTGGCGGCCTCCGCGTCGGCGATCGCTTTCTGGGCGTCGTATCTGAGCAGGGCCGGGGCGATGGCGGTGGCGACCAGGACTCCGCCGACGCAGACCAGGCCGCCGCTGACGACGGAGAAGGCCGGTGACACCAGGGCGGCGGCGCTGCCCGCCTCCAGGTCGCCGATCCGGGGGCCGCCGGCAACGACGACCAGGAACACGCCCTGTAGTCGGCCGCGCATCGCGTCCGGGGTGGCGACGTTGAGGATGGCGGTTCGGAAGATCGCGCTGACCATGTCCGCGGCACCGGCCAGGGCCAGCAGCGGTACACCGACGGCGAGGCTGTGCGTGAGCCCGAACCCGGCGATCGCCCCGCCCCAGACGACGATCGCCACCACCACCGCCCGGCCCTGACGGTTGACCCGGCCAAGCGGACCGGACAGGCCGGCGCCGAGCAGCGCTCCCGCCGCCACCGCCGAGTACAGGACGCTGGCCGTGGTGGCCCCGCCGCCGAACTGGGTCCGGGCCAGTTCGGGGAACAGCGCCCGCGGCATTCCGAAGATCATGGCGATGATGTCTACGACGAACGTCATGAGCACGACCGGCTGCCCGGCGAGGAAGACAAGCCCCTCCCGGACGCTGGCTGTCCCGGCAGGCCGCCCGCCGCCCNNNCAGGCCGCCCGCCGCCCTGCGGCGGCATCGGTGGGAGCCGGGCCAGCCCGTACAGCGCCGCGGTGAAGGTGGCCAGGTCCAGCGTGTAGGCCAGCACGTAGCCGCCGGCGGCCACGCTCACCCCGGCGATGAGCGGGCCGGCGGTCAGCGCGGTGTTCCAGCCGATCTGCTGGAGGGCGGTGGCCGCGGGCAGTTCTCGCAGCGGCACCAGGTTCGGGATCATCGCCCGCCGTGCCGGCCCGTTGACCGAGACCAGCGCGGACTGCACCGCGATCAGGCCGAACAGCGGCCAGATGGCGCCGGAGCCCGCGCCGGTGGCGTCGACGACGAGCGCGAACAGCAGCAGCCCGGCCGACACCGTGGCCAGCCCGCCGGAGGTGAGCAGGGCGAGGCGCCGCCGGTCGACCGCGTCGGCGATCGCACCGCCGAGCAGCCCACAGGTGATCAGCGGGACCAGCGCGACCAGGCTGGCCAGGCCGACCTGGAAGGACGAGCCGGTGATGTCGTAGACCTGCAGCGGGACGGCGGTGGCGGTGATCTGCGCACCGAGCGCGGAGATCGTGTCGCCGGCCCAGATACGCCGGTAGGCCGGATAGTCCCGCAGCGGGGAGACGTCTGCCAGCAGTTTCCGTGTGACGAAACGTAGCGTGAGCTGAGGTCTGCGGGCCAGCCCACATGCCCTCACCCGGTCTCCTTACTTAGGGTCGCCATTTTTGGTCCGCCGACCGGGCGCGGGCCCTCGGCTGCCGTCGATGACCTGTATACCGTGTCCTGACCCGCGATCCGCTTTCTTGATCATTCCGGATCGATGGATCGGCGCCGGTTTTCGGGGTCGAACCCGGTGTCCAGCACTTCGATCATCCTTTCGGGGCCGTTCACGGTGATCATGGGCCAAACAGTGCCAACGGTACGACGGCAACGCCGTCACGCCTGCGGTAGGCACGCTCGCCCGCGTAGATGACGACGGCATCGATCAGGTCTTTTCCGATCCGGTCGTGAAGCCACCGGAGGTGCCTGGTGTCGGCGTCCTCGACCCGGTCGGCCAGCTTGACCTCGATCCCCACTACTCGGCCGTCCGCATGCTGGACTATCAGATCCACTTCGTGGTCGTTGTTGCGGGTGCGTAGGTGTCCCACGCGAGCCTCGGCGGCCTCGGCGTAGGTGTGGATGCTGAGCGCGGCAAGGTGCTCGAACAGCGCACCGAGGATCGTGCCCGCTGACAGCTCTGTGCTGCCCTGCTCGGCTCGCAGCAGCGCGGCGGTATCGAGTCCGAGCAGTCGTGCGGCCAGAGCGGGGTCGGCCAGTTGGTGCTTGGGGGACTGGCCGAGTCGGTCCAGGTGGTTCCGACTGGGGATCCACGGCGGTATCGCATCGAGCAACCACAATGAGGACAGAGCGTCGCGATAAGCGAGCGTCGTCCCTCTGGCTGGCTTGTTCGCCAGCCCAGCGGTAGCCGCGTCGAGGATCTTCGAGTAGACCGTCGTTGTCGAGGTCGCGGCGGCGTAGGCGGCCAGCCAGGCACGCAGCACCGCCGGCCGGCGGACCGGGTAGCCCTGTTCGGGGAACTCCCGTTGCACGACATTGTCCAGGTACGCGTCCAGCTCCGCCCGACGCACGCGCGAGGGCAGGCCGCGGATGGCGGGAAAGCCCGATGCCGTGATCTCCTCGACGTAGTCCGTCAGGCGGAGCGCGGTGCTCCCGCCGAGATCTCGGTTCCCGTCGAGGAGCGCGGCCAGGCTCATGGTCGGCGTCTCGATACCCCGCTCCGCGATACTCAACGGACGCATCCGCATCGGTACGATCCGTCCGGCGCCCGAGTGGATCACCGCCCCTCGCGGTGCGGAGCTGCCGGCGACGATGAAGTGACCGGGCGGCGAGCCGGCGTCGACCGCACGGCGTACGTGGTCCCACATCTCGGGAAGGCGCTGCCACTCGTCCACCAGCACCGGCCCGGGCAGACGGGTCAGAATCGACGGGTCGGCGGCCACGATCTCACGCTGAGCGGGAAGGCTGAGGTCAATGACCGATGCGGCGCGCCGCATCGCGGTCGCGGTCTTGCCGACCCCCTTCGGCCCATGGATCGACAAGGCGCGAAGATGCGGCTGAAGCTCATCCAACGTGTTGTCGATGATTCGACGCCGATAGTCGATCACGCGACTACTCTACCAATTGCACACCGTCTAGTCTCCCGATCGCACGGCTCCTAGTCTCCCGATCGCAGGGTCGAACCTGGCCCACCTGGCTCGACCCTGCCCGATCCCGTGCTGTCGGGCGTCTGATCGGAGACCTCGCCGAGCCATCGCCAGGAGACAGCGAGATGCTCAGCGGAAGGCGAGGCGGTCGGAGCCGTAGGGGTCGTCGATGCGGACGATCTCCCGGCCCAGCGGCAGCAGCGAGACCGGGATCAGTTTGAAGTTCGCGAGCCCCAGCGGGATACCGATGATCGTCAGGCACAGCAGCAGGCCGGTCGCCAGATGGCCGAGCGCCAGCCACCAGCCCGCGAACACGATCCATATCAGGTTGCCGAGCAGCGACGGCGCGCCCGCGTCACGGCGGTCGATCACTCGGCGGCCAAACGGCCACAGGGCGAAGCTGGCGATACGCAGCGAGGCGATCCCGAACGGGATAGTAATGATCAGAATGAAGCAGATCAGTGCGGCGACGGCGTAACCCAGTGCCATCCAGAACCCACACAGCACCAGCCATATCAGGTTCAATATCAAACGCATACGTCTCATCCTCCTCCTTGAATCCGGGACCGCACGATCGAGTAGCGGACACTTTCGGCACGGGCGGGCCGACGAAGGGACTGGAAATCTCATGGCCGAGGTGACCCCGTACCGTGTCGAGATCCCGGAGGCCGACCTGGACGACCTGCGCGACCGGCTCCGCCGGACCCGCTGGCCCGACCGCGAGACCGTCTCCGACTGGTCCCAGGGCATCCCGTCGGAGTACCTGCGCGACCTGTGCTCCTACTGGGAGCGGGAGTACGACTGGCGGGCGCTCGAACGCAGGCTGAACGCGTTCAACCAGCTGAAGGTGCATGTCGGCGGGCTGGGCGTGCACGTGCTGCACGTGACCTCGCCGCACCCCGGCGCGGTGCCGCTGGTGATGACGCACGGCTGGCCCGGGTCGGTCGTGGAGTTCCTGAACGTCATCGGGCCGCTGACCGACCCGGTCGCGCACGGCGGCTCGGCCGCCGACGCGTTCCACCTCGTCATGCCGTCCCTGCCGGGATACGGGTTCAGCGACAAGCCGACCGGCACCGGCTGGGGGGTGCCGCGGATCGCCGACGCGTGGGCGGAACTGATGACCGCGCTCGGCTACGACCAGTATGCGGTGCAGGGCGGCGACTGGGGTGCGAGGGTGTCGACGGAACTGGCCATCCGCCATCCGGACGCCGTGCTCGGCCTGCACCTGACCCTGCCGCTGGTGGACGTCCGCGCGGCCACGGCCGAGCTGGGGGAACTCGACGAACGGGACACCGCGTCGCTCGCCACGCACCGGCGCTTCCGGTGGGAGGAGGCGGGCTACTCGACCCAGCAGTCCACCCGGCCGCAGACCGTGGGGTACGGCCTGGTCGACTCCCCGGCCGCGCTCGCCGGCTGGATCGTGGAGAAGTTCCACGGCTGGACGGACTGTGACGGCCATCCGGAGAAGATCCTTACTCGGGACCAGTTGCTCGACAACGTGATGATGTACTGGCTACCGGCGGCCGGCGCGTCCGCGGCCCGGTTGTACTGGGAGAGTTTCCGCAGCCGCCCGCAGGGGGTGGTGACCGTACCGACCGGATGTTCGCTCTTTCCGCGGGAGCTGTTCCGGCTGTCCCGCAGCCTGGTCGAGACCCGTTTCCGGGACCTTCGCTACTGGAGCGAGCCGGACCGCGGCGGCCACTTCGCAGCCTTCGAACAACCAGCCCTCTTCGTCGACGAACTCCGCGCCTTCTTCCGCCTGCTACCGCCGCGGGTGGCTTGTGACGATGTACCTGGCGGGCCGCGGTGAGCGCTGGCCAACGTTCAGGTGTGGTAAGCGTCCCTGCGATGGCGGATCGCGGTGACCTCGACGACATGCTTGGTGTCGTCGATGAGGTAGATGACCCGATAGGGCCCGCGTCGTGCCGACCGCAGTGGCGCGAGCGGCGGGTCGAGGGGTTTGCCGACCCGGTGCGGGGCGTCGAGCAGAGGTCCGGTGACGAACTTGTGGGCGGCGGTCGCGACCTTTTCGGGCAGCGTTTCGGCGATGGCGCGGGCGGCGCCCCGGGCGATTCGTAGCCGGTATCGGCCTGCCGTCACCC
>NZ_JWIO01000046.1:18722-22539 GCF_001017755.1 Protofrankia coriariae | reverse complement strand
GGCCTGCCGTCACCCGCCGCGACCGTGGCGGCGAAGGTAGCCGGCCAGTTCGTCCTCGTTGAGGACGTCACCGGTGTGGAGCTGAGCAAGCCCTTCCGTGACGGCCTGCATGAGCTCGCCGTCGGCGAGGACCGCGATGGTCTCCCGCATCGCCTCGTAGTCGTCGGTGGCGACCAGTACCGCCGCTGGGCGTCCGTTACGGGTGATCTCGAAACGCTCGTGGGTGGTCTGCGCAGCAGCGACAAGCTCGGACAGCCGAGCGCGGGCCTCGGCAAGGGGAAGCGTTGTCATGTACAGAATTCTGGCTCATCTGGGAGTACCTGACTGGGTGAACCATGTCAGCCGCCTGTGGTCCGGCCGGATGGCGGGAAGCCCTTATGGGTGACGAGCCGGTGATATAAGACTTGTCTCTATGGGTCGGGGGGAACCTGATGATGAAACCTCACGACGTGACCAGATCATTAACGGATCATGAAAGCGAGGGGTAAGCGGTCGTTACGGCAGCCACTGGTGTATGCATTCCTGTGATCCGCAATGAGCGTGTGGGTGGTTGGGGGATGGTGCGGGGGTGCGAGGCTCACATGCTCGCGATGGTGACTGGTCGGGTTGCGTGAGCGGTGAGGGCGGTCAGATCCCTGGGGTCGCTGGTAAGGACAAGAGGCTCACGGCAGGTGGCGGCGAACGCTGCCACGATCGCGTCGGTGGCGGTGATGGTTCCAGCGCGTCCGGTCGCGGTGCGTAGTTTCGCTCCTTCGCGGGCAAGGGGGGCGGTGACGTCACGGATCTGGCAGGTGCGCAGTAGCCGGTTGGTGTGGAAGTCACGCCGATGGTCGCCGGTGAGGGCTTCCGCCAGCACGACGGCGGGAAGCTGCGCTGGCCAGCACCCGCGCTGTCGCAGTTCCGCCAGTCGGGCGCGTTGCCCCGCCAGGACGGACAGGCCACCGGCGTCCAGGATCAGGGTCATGCCGTGCGTGCTGTCGGGGCGGCAGGCAGGATCCGATCGGCCCACTCGCGGGCCGCGGCGGCCTCGTGAGCTGGAACGGGGCCGAGCTCGGCGTCCAGTTCGCTGAGGTAGGCGTCCAGCTCGGCGATCTTGGCGCGTCGGTCGAGTTCCTCGGCCAGCGCCGCCGAGGCGAGGCGGGAGATGTTCAGGCCGGCGGCCCGGGCGGACTCCATCAGCTCATCGGAGACGGTGATGTTCACTCTTGCCATGCGCATAATATACACACTCAGCATGAGGTGCTGAGTGGTTGCCCTGTGGTCCGTCCTGACAATCGGCCATCTCAACAGCACTAATAAACGGTGACTCGGCCGCCGGAGGTGCCGGCGGTGAAGATGGCCAGGCAGCGGCCGCTCGAGTTGGCGACGAGCCACAGGTGGTTGACGTAGGTGTTGCTCGAATAGGAGTTTCCCGGTGTCAGGGACGAGGCTGCGGCCACTCGGGAGCCGTCGAAGTCGAGCCAGTAGATCTGTACGGTTTCCGGGCTCTGGTTGCTGAACGTGGCCAGGACGCCGTCCGTGGTGCGGGCGGAGGCCAGGCGTCCCTCGTCCGCGCACGAGTACCGGGTCAGGTTCCCGGCGAAGCTGAACGTATGGGCGGCCGGTTGCTGGTTGGCCGGTGGCTGAGCCGCCGGTGGCTGGTTGGCCGGTGCTGGCGGTGGCGCGTTGTTGCCTGAGGAGCCACGGTTGGTGCCCGCTCCGGGCGCCACCTGCGCGGGCCGGCCGGCCGCTGGTCCGCCGCCCGTAACGGCTGGCTGCCCACCGTCTGCCGAGGCCTCCGGTGCGGTCCCTACTGCCGCGGGGATCTGAGCGGGCGCGTCGGTGGTAGTCGCTGACGGGCCTGGTGATGGGGCAGCGGCCGTCGAGGCAGGGCTCGCGGCAGGCGGTGCCGTGGCGTCGAGGCGTGCATCACCGGATGCCGTGGCCTGGCCACCGGGTCTGTTCGCGGCCGCGGCCAGGCCGATGACGACCGCGACAATGACGGCGGCGAGCGCCGCGGCCCCAACCGCCAGCGGAGCGCCACGCCGGTGCCTGCTCCGCGCCGCCGCCAGAGGCGCCGTGGTGGATCCATGCGTCACGGGCTGAGCGGCGACCGCTTCGTCCTGTTTGATGATCGTTTCGACCCGTGCTGTGATCAGTTCGGCCCGGACGGTGTCGGCTTCAGCGCCTGCGGCTACAGAGCCGGCTCGGACCATGGGCGCTTCGGCCTGGGCGCCGGCCGTGTCGACGACGCCAACCGCGTCTACTGGTGACCTGACGTCACCGGGGCCGAGGTGTGCGTGAGGGCCGTCGTCCGTTCCAGACGCTGGCACGGACGCGGCTGGTGCGGACGCGGGAGGTACGGCGGATCCGGCGGGGCTCCCGCNTCCGGCGGGGCTCCCGCCAGCCAGCGTGGACGTCAGCGCTGGCGCGGCTGCGGGGGGCGCGGCAGGCCCGGTGGGATCCCCACCAGCCGCCACAGGCACGGGTGTGAGCACGGGCGCTGGTGCGGTCGTGGTGGGTGTGGGCACTGGCGCGGCCGGGGCCGGGGCCGCGGGCACGGTGGCCTCCGCGGCCGCGTGTTCCCGCTCCCGATCGTCCCCGGAGATGGGAATGGCTGGCGCCGAGGCCGCGGCTACGGGCACCGCCGCGGGCGGCCGGCCGGCGTCGGGCGGCCGGTCCGTGCTGGTGGCTGCCGCGTGGGTGCGCAGCACGTCGGCCACCGGTGGTGGCAGCCAGCCCGGGCCGGGCCGCAGGAGGGTCGTTTCCTGATCCTGACCGGTGAGCCGGGCCAGCACGTCCGTCAGGGCCGGCCGGGCCGCGGGATCCTTCGCCAGGCAGGCGGTGACGAGTTCGCGCAGGTCGCCGCCGATGCCGTCGAGGGCCGGCTCGCTGTGGACCAGCCGGTAGACCAGCGCCGGGGTGGGGCCGGTCCCGAACGGCTCCCGGCCGGTCACGGCGAAGGCGATGAGCGCGCCGAGGGCGAACACGTCGCACGGTGAGCCGATCTCACCGCCGGTGATCTGTTCGGGTGCCATGAAGCCGGGTGAGCCCAGCACACCGCCGGTCAGGGTGAGCCCGGTGGCGTCGGCCGCGCGGGAGATCCCGAAGTCGATGACCCGCGGGCCGTCGGTGGCCAGCAGCACGTTCGACGGTTTGAGGTCCCGGTGGACGAGCCCGGCCCGGTGCACGGCGGCGAGCGCTTCGGCGAGGCCGGCGGCGAGCGTGCGCACCGACTCCTGGGGGAGCGGGCCCGTCCGGCGGATGGTCTCGGCGAGGGACAGCCCGGGCACGTAGGCGGTGGCAAGCCAGGGGCGCTCGGCCGTCGGGTCGGCGTCGATGACCGCGGCCGTGTACGCGCCGCTGACGGCCCGAGCGGCCTGCACCTCGTGGCCGAACCTGTCCCGGAACTGCGGGTCGTCGGCGAGTTCGGGTCGGACGACCTTCACCGCCACGGCGCGGCCGGCCGGTGAGCGGCCCAGGTAGACGCGGCCCATCCCGCCGGCGCCCAACCGTCCAACCAGCTTGTACGGGCCGACCTGGGCAGGATCGTCCGACCTCAGTGGCTGCATGGCTGGACTCCCACCCGGACCATGATCTGACGAATCCCCCCATGACCGGCGATCCGCCTCGTCCACTACAAGTAGCTGCCCACGGTCTCACGGCCGGGCGCCGTAACGGCCCGACAGTCCAGTCCCCGACAGCCCGTTCTCCGACAGCCCGTTCTCCGACAGAACTGCGTCACACCACGTTGCAACCTGACGCCACATTGCGATTTTCGGACGATCGCTGTCAGCGTTTCGAAAGAGGCCGCGGCGAAGGCGCGGCGGGCCGTCGG
>NZ_JWIO01000046.1:17806-18716 GCF_001017755.1 Protofrankia coriariae | reverse complement strand
GCGGGCCGTCGGTACTGGTCTGGTGGAGTCGGCGCCGGCCCGTTTCGTCGGGCCTGCCGCTGCCGCTGCTGCTGCCGAGCCGGACCGGGCACGGGTCCGGTGGATCCTGGACCAGATGATCGAGGAGGCCGGTGGGCTGGGCGATGCCGCGCGTGACCGGGCACGACCGGTCCGGTCAGGCGATTTTTCACCTTGTCGGTCGACATTGACGGGTGATCTGTGGACGAGTAGCTTCTGGCCCCGAACGTCGGCGTCAAGTTCTGGCTCGCTGGCCGGCAGCCTTGTCCGCGGTCGGGCGCTCCAGATATGAGCCTGGCGCGACGAAGCGGTCGTGTGGGCGCGTGCGTGGTTGTAGGAGGAACCAGCGTGCAGCAGTCGCATGGCCGTGTCTGCGCTGTTTCGCCGTGCTGTGTCACTCCGGCGACGTTCTCACGTCGGCATATCGATCTGCAGCGGGTGACGAGCTGTCTGTGTCGTAGCCACCAGCGCCTGAGCTGATACCAGCTCCGCTCACCGTCGGCCGCGGATGGCCGTGTCCGGTGTTCCCGTGGCATCACCGTGTTGCCGAGCGTGACTCGCGGTGCGTCCTCACCGTCATATGCCGGCTCAATGTCCCTGTCCGTGGTGATCCCGACGTTGTGTGGGTCGGCGTCAGGTGTCCGTCATGCCACGCATTGTTCTGCTCGTCGTTTGTCCGGTGGCTTTGCCATGGTCCCCGGGATTTCAGGGATGCGGGCATACGGCCCCGCCGGTTGCCTCCCTCGGCTCCCTCGCAGGAAAGGACTGTTGTGAATAGATCATCCCGGTCTGGGCCCGCCCGGTGGGCGGTGGCTGTTGCCGCTTTCGCCGCGGCCGCGACGCTGGTGGGTGCCTGCGGTTCCTCCGATGGCGACGAGCCCGCCAGCGGCTC
>NZ_JWIO01000046.1:0-17799 GCF_001017755.1 Protofrankia coriariae | reverse complement strand
CGAGCCCGCCAGCGGCTCGAGCGCCGGCGCGCCCCGCCCGGGGGGCACGCTGACCTTCGCGGTGGGCTCGGACGCGGGATGTGTGGACCCGCAGCAGGCGGGCAGCAACGACACGGTCTACTCGCTGCGGCAGATCGTCGACTCGCTGACCGACCAGGATCCCCGGACAGGCGAGATCGTGCCGTGGCTGGCGGAACGCTGGGAGATCAGCCCGGACGCGAGGACGTTCACCTTCCACCTGCGGCCCGGCGCGACGTTCAGCGACGGGACACCGGTGAACGCGCAGTCGGTCAAGGACAACTTCGACACGATACCGAAGCTGGGCACGCTGGCCGTCCTGGGAACGGGCTACCTCAGCGGTTACGAGGGCACCACGGTGGTCGACGACCTCACCGCCGCGGTCGCGTTCAAACAGTCGAACGCCCAGTTCCTGCAGGCCACGTCGACGTTCTCGCTGGGGCTGGTGTCGGGGGCGAGCATCGCCAAAACCCCGCAGCAGCGGTGCAGCGAGGGTGTGATCGGGTCGGGTCCGTTCGTGCTGTCGAAGTACGAACCGGCCCAGGCGATCACGCTGACGAAGCGCGCCGGCTACAACTGGGGCTCGTCCCTGTGGACGAAGAAGGGCGAGGCGTATCTGGACACGCTCGCGTTCAAGGTGGTCCCGGAGGCGGGCGTGCGCAGCGCCAGCCTGACCTCCGGCCAGGTCGACGCGATCGGCAGCGTGAGCCGCGCCGACGAGGCGGCGCTCAAAGGCGGTGGCGCCAGCCTGCAGGCACGGGCCAACCCGGGGGTGGTGTTCAACCTGAGCCTGAACAACTCCAGGCCGATCCTGCAGGACCAGAAGGTGCGGCAGGCCATCCTGTTCGCCATCGACCGCAAGCAGGTCGCCGACACGGTGTTCCCGACCGACACCCACCCGGCGACGAGCATCCTGGCGCACACGACCCCCGGCTACAAGGACCTCAGCTCGGACCTGGCGTTCGACGCCACCCGGGCCAGGTCGCTGCTGGACGCAGCCGGCTGGGTGCCCGGCTCCGACGGGATCCGGCAGAAGGACGGCGTCCCGCTGCGCCTGACGGTGAGCTGGTTCGCCAACGCGGCCACCAACAAGCCGACCCTGGAGCTGGTCCAGCAGCAACTGAAGGCAGTCGGTATCGATCTCGTGTTGAAGGAGCTACAGATCGCGCAGGCGGCCCAGCTCCAGCGCTCGGGCGACTTCGACGTGCTGTGGGGCAACCTGACCCGAGCCGACCCCGACATCCTGCGCACCCTGTACTCCACGCAGCTGGCGAACGCGTACCGGCTGCCGCCCACCCAGCTCGACAACATCCTCACCGACCAGGCGGCCGAGCCGGATCCGGCCAAGCGGCGGGACCTGGTGGCCCAGGCCCAGCAGCTGATCGTGCAGAACGCCTACGCCATCCCGGTCGTGGAGCTGCAGACCGAGCTGGGTGTGTCGAAGAACGTCCACAACCTGGGCTTCGAGGCGTCCAGCCGGATTCAGCTGCACGACACCTGGAAGAGCTGACACGGCACCAGCCGGTGGCTGGACGGCAATCTGACCTACTGGAACAGGCTGGGCGGGTGTGCGGGCCCTCGCGCGAGAGATGTTGCGCGAGGGCCGGGACACCCGCGGGCCGTAAGGCATGAGGGCCGGGACACCGGCGTCGGTCGAGAGGAGGGCAGCGGATGCGACGTTACGTGATCAGGCGTCTCGCGCAGGCGGTCGGCGTGCTGTGGGCGGCCTACACGCTGTCGTTCCTGGTGCTGGACTACCTGCCCGGCGACCCGGTCTCGGCGATGGCCGGCGCCGGGATGGACTCCTCCGTCGTCGACCCGGCGCGGCTTGACGAGCTGAAGAAACAGTACGGGTTCGACAAGCCGGTGCTGGTGCAGTACGTCGACTATCTGAGCAGGGCGCTGCGCGGTGACTTCGGCAACTCGGTGTCCACCGGCCGGTCGGTGACCTCCGTGATCGCCGACGCGCTGCCGCAGACGCTGCAGCTCACCGGCATGGCGCTGCTGCTTGCGACGCTCTTCGGTGGCGGGCTGGCTCTGTTCGCGACCTACACCTCGCAGCGCTGGCTGCGGCAGATCCTGCTGTCGCTGCCGTCACTGGGAGTGTCGATCCCGACGTTCTGGATCGGTCTGATGATCGTCCAGCTGTTCTCCTTTCGGATACGGCTGTTTCCGGCCTTCGGCAACGACGGGCTGCGTGGCCTGATCCTGCCGGCGGTCACCCTGGCGATCCCCACCGGCGCGATGGTCGCGCAGCTGCTGGCCAAGAGCCTGCTCACCACGCTGGACGAGCCATATGTGCAGACGGCCCGGGCCAAGGGCGCCGGACGGGCCCGTATCCACCTCGGCCACGCGTTGCGTAACGCCTCCCTGCCAGCACTGACGATCATCGGTCTGCTGGTCGGGCAGCTGATGGCCAACGCCGTCGTGATCGAGACGGTCTTCGCCCGCAACGGCCTCGGCCGGGTCACCGCCGCCGCGGTCTCCATCCAGGACATCCCGGTGGTGCAGGGGGTCGTCGTCTTCGGCGCGCTGGTCTTCGTGCTGGTCAACCTGGTCGTCGACCTGATCTACCCGCTGTTGGACCCGCGGATCGTGGTAGCCGCCACCGCGCGAAGGAGTCCCGCGTGAGCGTGCGAAGGAGTACCCCGTGAGCCGGTCACTGGCCGCCGACCCGGCCACCCGGGCCGGGCTCGAACCACAGGTCGAAGCGACAGCGCCGACGCCGGGCCCGCGGCTGGGCGTGGACGTGCGGCGGCTGTCGCGGTTCTTCCTGCGCCGCCCCGGCCTGCTGCTGTCGCTGATCGTGGTGGCGCTGGTGGCGCTGGCCGCGTTCTGGCCGACGTTGTTCACCGGGCGTGACCCGCTGCTGGGGGTGCCGGCCGACAACTTCCAGCCGCCCAGCGCCCGCCACTGGTTCGGCACCGACGAACTGGGCCGAGACACCTACTCCCGGGTCGTGCACGGGGCGGCGCTGTCACTGAAGGCGACGCTGATCGCTGTCGCGGTTGCGTTCGTCGTCGGTGGGGCACTCGGGCTGGTCGCCGGATTCGTCGGCCGCTGGGTCGAGGACGTGCTGATGCGCTTCGTCGACGTGCTGCTGTCCATCCCGGCTCTGTTCCTGTCGCTGGCGCTGGTGACGGCGCTGGGATACGGCACGGTGAAGGTCGCCGTCGCGGTGGGGATCGCCAGCGTGGCCAGCTTCGCCCGGGTCATGCGCGCCGAGGTGCTCAGGGTGCGCCAGGCCGTCTTCGTCGAGGCCGCGCGTTCGTCGGGGACGCGCTGGTACAGCGTGCTCGGACGGCATGTGCTGCCCAACGCGACAGGGCCGGTCATCGTGCTGGCAACGCTCGACTTCGGGACCGCGGTGCTGGCGGTGTCCTCACTGAGCTTCCTCGGTTACGGCGCCGCGCCGCCGGCGCCGGAGTGGGGCACGCTCGTCTCCGACGGCCGCAACTACCTGGCCAACGCGTGGTGGCTGTCGACGCTGCCCGGCCTGACCGTGGCGGCGACGGTACTGGCGACCAACCGCATCGCCCGCGCACTGGACGGAGAATGGGCCAACCAACGATGACCGATCACCGCACCGACAGCCACGGCCGCACCGACAGCCACGGTGACGCCGACAGCCACGATGACACCTCCGCCGACGGTGCTGGCGGCATCCCCACCGACGGCCACAGCGGTGATCATGATGGTGGTCGCAATAGTGATCACTGTGGCGATCACGGCGGCACCGGCGCGGGCCTGCTCGCGATCCGGGGGCTGTCCGTGTCGTACCGCACCCGCACCGGGCCGTTGCCCGCCGTCCGGGGCGTCGACCTCGACGTCGAGCCGGGCGAGATCGTCGCGCTGGTCGGCGAGTCCGGCTCGGGCAAGAGCACGCTGGCGCACGCGATCGTCGGGCTGCTGCCGGCCGGGGGACACATCGACGCCGGCAGCGTCCGGTTCGGCGGCCACGACCTCGCCGCCCTGTCGGAGCGGGAACTTCGTGCCATCCGCGGTGCCCGGATCGGGCTCGTCCCGCAGGACCCCACCGTCTCCCTCAACCCGGTGAAACGGATCGGCGTCCAGGTGGCCGAGGTGCTGCGCATCCACCGGCTGGCCACCCGTCGTTCGGCTCCGCTGGAGGCGGTCGCGCTGCTGGAGCGGGCCGGCCTCGCCGAACCGGAGATCCGTGCCCGGCAGTATCCGCACGAGCTGTCCGGCGGCATGCGGCAGCGGGCACTGATCGCCATCGCGATCGCGGCACAACCCAAGATGATCATTGCTGACGAGCCGACCAGCGCCCTGGACGTCACCGTGCAGCGGCTGATCCTCGACCACATCCAGCACCTGGCCGACGAGTTCGGCACCGCCGTCCTGCTCGTCACCCACGACCTCGGTGTCGCCGCGGACCGCGCGCAACGCATCGCGGTGATGTCGCAGGGCCGGATCGTGGAGAGCGGGCCCACGGCCCAGATTCTCGACAGCCCCCGCGACCCCTACACCCAGCGACTGCTGCGCAGCGCCCCGAGCCTCACCGTCGTACACACCGCGCATACCGTGCCGCGGGCCCGAACGTCACCTTCGGTAGCTGTCGAACCTTCAGTCGTCGCCGAGCAGTCACTCGTCGTGGTCGACAACCTCGTCAAGGAGTTCCCGCTGCCCCGTACGGCGGGCGGCTCCGCCCGTACGCTACGCGCGGTCAGTGACGTCAGCTTCACCGTCAACCGCCACGAGACGTTGGCCCTGGTCGGTGAGTCGGGTTCGGGCAAGTCCACCACCGCCCGCCTCGTCCTGCGCCTGGTGGATTCGACCGCCGGCCGGATCGTGCTGGACGGTGACGACGTCACGGCCGCCAGGGGAGCGCGGCTGCGGCGGCTGCGCCGGCAGGCCCAGATCATCTACCAGAACCCCTACGCGTCCCTCGACCCACGGTTCTCGATCAAAGAGGTGATCACTGAACCGTTGCGCGCGTTCGGGGTCGGTGACCGGGCTTCCCGCACCGCCCGCGCCCGGGACCTGCTCGACCGAGTCGCGCTGCCGGCCTCGGTCCTCGAACGCAGACCCGCCGAGCTCTCCGGTGGGCAGCGGCAGCGGGTCGCGATCGCCCGCGCGCTGGCGCTGGCACCCCAGCTCGTCGTCTGCGACGAGCCCGTCTCCGCCCTGGACGCGTCCGTGCAGGCGCAGGTCCTCGAACTGCTCGCCGAACTGCAGGCCGACACCGGCGTGGCCTATCTGTTCATCTCACACGACCTGGCCGTCGTGCGGCAGATCGCCCACCGGGTGGCGGTGATGCGGGCCGGGCAGATCGTGGAGACCGGCCCGACGGACGACCTGTTCACCAGCCCCCGGCACGAGTACACCCGCGCGCTGCTGGAGGCGATCCCCAGATGGTCGCAACAGCGTCAGGCCGCCGCTTCGCCCAGCAGCGGACGCACGCCCTCGGCGAAGGCGTAGGCCTCCTCCAGGTGCGGGTAGCCCGACAGGACGAACTCCTCGACGCCGACGGCGCGGTACTCGGCGATCCGCTCGGCGACCTCCTCGTGGCTGCCGACCAGGGCGGTGCCGGCGCCGCCGCGCACCAGGCCGATGCCCGCCCACAGGTTCGGCCCCACGACCAGCCGGTCGCGGGAGCCGTCGTGCAGGTCGAGCATCCGCCGCTGGCCCACCGACTCCAGGGTGCGCAGCCGCCGCTGGCCGGCGGCGATCGCGGCGTCGTCCAGGCCGGCGATGAGCCGGTCGGCGTCGGCCCACGCCCGGGCGGCGGTGTCCCGGGTGACGACGTGGATGCGCAGGCCGAACCGTAGCCGCCGGCCCTGTTCCGCGGCCAGCTCACGCACCCGGTCGATCTTCTCGGCGAGCAGAGCCGGCGGCTCGCCCCAGCTCAGGTAGACCTCGGCCTGCCGGGCCGCGACGGCCATCGCGGCCTCGGACGAGCCGCCCAGGTAGACCTCTGGCAGTGGAGTCGGCGGGTCGCGCAGCACGGCGTTCTCAAGATCGTAGAACTTGCCGTGGTGGTCGAACTCGGCGCCGCTCCACAGCCGGCGCACGATCTGCAGGAACTCCTCGGCCCGCGCGTAGCGGGCGTCGTGGTCGAGCTGGTCGCCGTAGGCGCGCTGCTCGGCACCGCTGCTGCCGGTGACGACGTTGAGCTGCAGCCGGCCGTCCGAGAGCTGTTGGAAGGTCGCGGCCATGTGCGCGGCCAGCGCCGGTTCGATCAGGCCGGGACGGAACGCGACGAGGAACTTCAATCGGCGGGTCTGCGCGATCAGCGCCGCCGTCACGACCCAGGCGTCGGCGCAGTGCGCGCCGGTCGGGGTCAGCACCGCCTCGTAGCCGAGCGAGTCGACGGCCTGCGCCAGCTGGGTGAGGTAGGTCAGTGACGCGGGCCGGCCAGTGCGGGCGGGCTCCAACACCCCGCCGATGCCGAGCCCGTGCACTCCGGAGGCCAGGCTCCGGCCGTCACCCCCGGTTGGCAGGAACCAGTGGTAACGCGTGGTCATAGTACGACCACGTTCGGGCGGGCGTTCGGGGCGCGTGCGGTCATTGTGCTCATCCACCGATCCGATCTTCCGTCAGCCGTGCCCGGCGGAAGTCGATTCGGCCGCATGTCCGCGGCTCTCGTATTCCGCGCGGACGATCAAGCACGGGCGATCAAGATAATCGATCAAGATAATTGATCAGAACCGAATGATCAAACAATGCCAAGTATATCGATGGGAAATAGGCATTGCCGGTGGCTCACGGTGGTACCTTCGAGAAAGGTCATGAGTGTCGGCGGCGGGCTGTGGCCTCGCTGGCCGACGAGGTTCGCCGGCTGGCAGCCTCCCTCGCGGCGGGCGCCCCGAAGACGTGGGGCCGGCTGGGCGTTTCGGTCCACGGGCCGGGCGTCGGGCAGGGCCGGCCGGGCATCGATCGGCGGGAAGTATCGATCGACAGGAGGTGGCGGCGCATGCGGCTGATCCCAGGCCCGTCTGCCGTCCGCATATCCGGGCCACGACGTGGTGTGATCAGTTCGTTTCTGCGCCGGCACATCGATCTGTGCCGTGTCGCCGGCGCGCTCTGTCCACCCTGACCCGAGCCCCGCTGACCTGAGCATTCCTGACATACGCGCTGTCCGCCCGACCTGATCGGGTCCGGCCCGGATCCAGTTCGGGCCCGTCGTACCCGACGATCTGCCGCACTTGACGATCCGCCGCGCCCGACCTGGTCTGTCGCCGCCGACCCTACCGGCTCCCGCGCGTCGTGACCGGGTGGGCCTGTTCCCGCTCGCGCTGACAGCGCCGCTCGTGTTGACACCGCCGCGCCGCCGGCCCACGGCCGCGCCGGCAGCCGTCTGAAAGGGGTATCGGACGATGAGCAGGCCGATCAAGCAGATCCATCTCGCCGCGCACTTTCCAGGCGTCAACAACACCACCGTGTGGAGCGACCCAGCGGCGGGCAGTCATATCGAATTCGGCTCTTTCGTCCATTTCGCGCGGACCGCCGAACGCGGAAAGTTCGATTTCCTCTTCCTTGCCGAGGGGCTGCGGCTACGCGAGCAGAACGGGCTGATCCACGACCTCGACGTGGTGGGCCGGCCGGACACCTTCACGGTGCTGGCCGCGCTCGCCGCGGTCACCGACCGGCTCGGCCTGGCCGGCACGATCAACTCCACGTTCAACGAGCCCTACGAGGTGGCGCGGCAGTTCGCCAGCCTCGATCATCTCTCCGGCGGCCGGGCGGCGTGGAACGTGGTCACCTCCTGGGACGCCTTCACCGGCGAGAACTTCCGCCGCGGCGGCTTCCTGCCCGAGGATCAGCGTTACGCGCGGGCCAGGACGTTCCTGCGGACGGCCTGGGAGCTGTTCGACTCCTGGCGCGGTGACGAGATCGTCGCCGACAGGGAGACCGGGGTGTTCCTGCGCGACCCGCACCCGGGCAGGTTCACCCACCGTGACACGCATTTCGACATCGCAGGCCAGTTCAACGTCCCGCGCAGCCCGCAGGGACGTCCCGTCATCTTCCAGGCGGGTGACTCCGACGAGGGGCGGGAGTTCGCCGCCTCAGGCGCGGACGCGATCTTCAGTCGGCACGGCACCCTGGAGGCCGGGCAGGCGTTCTACGCCGACGTCAAGAGACGGCTGGCCCGCTATGGCCGTGCCCGCGACCAGTTGCTGATCCTGCCCGCGGCGACGTTCGTGCTCGGCGACACCGACGCCGAGGCCGCCGAGATCGCGCACGAGGTCCGGCTCCAGCAGGTCAGTGGTGGCACGGCGATCCAGTTCCTCGAGCAGCTGTGGAACCGTGACCTCTCCGACCACGACCCGGACGGGCCGCTGCCCGCCGTCGACCCCGATCCCGGGGAGCACACGGTCGCCCGCGGCCGGGCCAGCGTGCGCATGTTCGGGGACAGGCTGGCCACCGCGAACCAGTGGCGCCAGCTCGCCGAGGCGAAGAACCTCTCCACCCGAGAACTGATCATCGAGGTCACCGGGCGGCAGACGTTCGTCGGCTCCCCTGCGACGGTGGCCAGTGCGATCAACGATCTTGTGCAGGCCGACGCCAGCGACGGGTTCATTCTCGTCCCGCACGTCACCCCCGGCGGGCTGGACGGCTTCGTCGACACCGTGGTTCCGCTGCTGCAGGAACGCGGCGTGTTCCGTACCGAGTACGAAGGTATTACCTTGCGTGACCATCTCGGTCTTGCGCCGCTCGTCCCTGCCGTGTCAGGCACGTCCGACGCGTCCGGTGCGTCCCCTGCCGGGCCGGGGTCGGCGGCGAGGGCCGTGTCGTGAAGTTCCTGACCATCACCCTGATCGTGCACGCCCCGGACCCGGTCACCGGGGCGCGGAAGTCGACCGTCGACCGGTTCCGCGAGGTGATCGACAACGCGCTGCTGGCCGAGGAACTCGGCTTCGACGGCTTCGGGGTGGGCGAACGGCACGAACGGCCGTTCATCTCCTCCTCCCCGCCGGTGGTGCTCAGCCATCTGGCCGCGCTCACCAGCCGGATCCGGCTGTTCACCGCCGTCACCACGCTGAGCCTGCTCGACCCGGTGCGGGCGTACGAGGACTACGCCACCCTCGACCACCTCTCCGGCGGCCGGCTGGAGCTGATCATCGGCAAGGGCAACGGTGCCGCCCAGCGGGAGCTGTTCCACGTCACCCCCGACGACCAGTGGGACCGCAACGCCGAGTCCTACGAACTCTTCCGCCGGATCTGGCGGGAGGACAAGGTCACCGCCGACCCGCGGTTCCGCCCCGCGCTGCGGGACGCCGAGGTCTGGCCCCGGCCGCTGCAGCAGCCGATCCGCGTCTGGCACGGCAGCGCGACCAGCAGGGAATCAGTCGATCTGGCCGCCCGCTACGGGGACCCGCTGTTCTCGGCCAACGTCACCAACCCGATCGAGCCGTACGCCGAACTGGTCCAGTACTACCGTGAGCGTTGGGAGCATTACGGCCACGGCCCAGCGCTGGCGGCGGTCGGTGCCGGCACGGCCGGCTACTACGCGGAACGCAACTCCCAGGACGCCATCGCCGGCTACCGTCCGGTGTTCGAGGGGTATCTCGCCTTCCAGAAGCGGCTCGGTGTGGAACCGGTGTTCCCGACGTTGGAGGACTTCGTCGAGCGCAGCTCCGCGCTGATCGGCAGCCCGCAGCAGGTCATCGAGAAGGTGCACCGCTACCACGAGCGGTTCGGGCACAGCGTGCTGCACCTGCACGCCGACGCCGGCGGCCTCACCGACGCCCAGCACCGCGCCAGCCTGGAGCTGTTCCAGTCCGACATCGCCCCGGTGCTGCGCCGCGAGATCCCGGACCCGCCCTGGCCGTGGGCCCCGGTGCTCGCCGAGCCGTCCCCGTCAGCCCCGCCCTCCTCGTCGTCTCAGCCGTCCTCGCCGTCGCCGTCGTCACCGAACGCATCGTCATCCGCCGCATCGTTACCGACCGTGGACGGACCCGCGCCCGCCGCCGTCTAGGCCGTGTCTATGAGTAAGGAAGCCTGTCATGGTCACGACTCCGCTCGCCGTCCTGGACCTCGTCCCGATCCCCGCCGGATCGACCGCGGCGCAGGCGCTGCGCAACAGCATCGATCTCGCCCAGCGGGCCGAGCGGTTCGGCTACGCCCGGTACTGGTTCGCCGAACACCACCTCAACCCCGGCGTGGCCGGCACCTCGCCGGCGGTCCTGCTGGCGCTGACGGCCGCGGCCACCTCGACGATCCGGCTCGGCTCCGGCGCCGTCCAGCTCGGGCATCGCACCGCGTTGTCGACGGTGGAGGAGTTCGGGCTCATCGACGCCCTGCACCCCGGGCGTCTCGACCTCGGCCTGGGCCGTTCCGGCGGGCGTCCGAACGAGGTGAAGCGTGAGCCGGCCCTGCTCGGCGCCGGCACGGCCGTCGTGGACGGACGCGCGCCCAACGGGCTGCGCATCCCACCCCGGTTCTCCTTCGAGCATCTGCTCAACTCGCCGCGCTTCGAGCTGCAGAAGGGGCTCCTGCAGCTCCCCGGTGCGCAGTCGCAGAACTACACTGAGCAGATCGGCGATGTCCTTGCCCTGCTGGCCGGCACCTACCGTTCCGCCGAGGGCGAACAGGCTCACGTGGTCCCCGGGGAGGGCGCGCAGGTGCAGGTCTGGATCCTCGGCAGCAGCGGGGGCGAGAGCGCGATCCTCGCGGGGGAGAAGGGGCTGCGGTTCGCCGCGAACTACCACGTCAGCCCGGCCACCGTCCTGGAGGCCGTCGAGGCCTACCGGGCCGCGTTCCAGCCGTCCGACGAACTTGACCGACCCTATGTCAGTGTCTCGGCCGATGTCGTCGTGGCCGAGGACGCCGCCACCGCGCGGGAGCTGGCCGCCGGTTACGGGCTGTGGGTACGCAGCATCCGCACCACACTGGGGGCCATCCCGTTCCCGGCCCCGCAGGAGGCACGCCGGCACGTGTGGAGCGACGCCGACCGCGAACTGGTCGCCGACCGTGTCGAGACCCAGTTCGTCGGCTCGCCGGGGCAGGTCGCCGACCAGCTGGAACAGCTGCGCGACGCCACCGGCGCCGACGAGCTGATCATCACCACGATCACCCACGACCATACGGACCGGGTCCGCTCCTACCAGCTGCTGGCCCAGGAGTGGCAGCGCCGTTGACCACCCACGACCGTATGCGCGCCCGCATCCCCGGCGCTGCCGTTACCGGTGCCGGCGCCGTCGGGGCAGCCGCCGATGCCACCGCGATCGAGGCCGGCATGATCGATGCCGCCGCGATCGGGGCTGGTGTGATCGGAGCCGGCGCGTGAGCCGAATCCCCGCCAGCCGGCAGGACCCTGACCGGCGGCATCCACTGGACAACCCCGCCCGCTGGTCGCTGACCGGGGCGCACGCGCATCTCGCCGAACGGCGTGGCAACGTGCTGCGCTACCCGGTCGACGTCTCCCCGTTCGTGGCACTGCCCGAACAGCCCGACACCGCCGACTGGAACGACATGGCGGCCCTTGCCGGCCCGGGGGCGCTGGTCCCGCTCGCCGGGGTGTCGGTGCCGCCACCACGAGGGTGGGAGGTGGTCAGGCGCGGTGCCGGGGTGCAACTCGTCGGCGACGGTCTCGCTGCCGCCCTCGACGACGAAGCCGTCCGACTCCAGCCGTCGGACGTGCCGGAGATGCTTGCCCTGGTCGCCGCCACCAAACCCGGCCCGTTCCTGCCCCGCACCATCGAACTGGGCACCTACCTGGGCATCCGCCGCAACGGCGTGCTCGTGGCGATGGCCGGCGAACGGCTGCACCCACCCGGCTGGACGGAGGTCAGCGCTGTCTGCACCGACTCCGCCTTCCAGGGCCAAGGGCTGGCGACCCGGCTCGTGCGCGCGGTGGCCGCCGGCATCCGCGAACGCGGCGAAACCCCGTTCCTGCACGCGGCCGCAGACAACACCAACGCGATCCGGCTGTACCTCTCGTTGGGCTTCCGCTTCCGCCGCGAGGCGACCTTCCTCGCCGTCCGCGTCCCCGACCCCCTCCCCGAAAACGCCCCGGCCACCTGACCAGCGCGTGTGTTCTCGTTCCGAGAGTGGCATGAGGGGTGACCGCCCGTGCCGATCCGATGATCGACCAGTGGAAGCGCGAGACATCCTTCGAGGAGAAGCCATGACCGAGGACACCAGCCCGGGCCAGTCGAGGTTCGTCCGCGGTAACGGCCATCTCGACCGACTGCTGTCCGACCCCCAGCTTGCCGCCGACGTCGCCAAGGCGCACGAGGCAGCGGCGGAGGCGGACCGGGTCCACACGAATGAACCTCGCGATGATCCGCAAAGCCGCGCAGATGACGCAGGCTGAGGTCGCCAAGAAGCTCGGAGTCGGCCAGGCCGCCGTCTCTCGTCTGGAGAGCCGTGAGGACATGCTGCTATCGACTTGCTCTCGGCATTTCGCCACCGCCGTGGGGTCGGGGGTGGGCTTCCCCAGTTCCCGCCACATCTGGGCGTTCGCCCAGGCGAGCATCGAACCGAGAAGATCCTCGGCGACCTCGTAGGAGATGGCCTCCTCCTGGGACCACGTCTCCAGCCCGTGGTCCGGAACATCACCATGACAGGGAGACCTGCATGACATCGCCGCAGGGCGAAGGCGCCTATGCCGATCCGATCCTGGACGGCCTTGGCCGGCTTGACCAGGACGTCGCGCAGATCCTTGGGCAGGTGCAGAACGCGCTGCTGGTCGCTCAGCAGATCACCGTATGGGTCGCCGAGCGCCGCCGGCGGCAGATCGACCAAGTGCAGACCACCGGCCGGGTGGACGCGGGTCGCAGCCCCCATCGGGCCGGAGGAGATGACGCCGGTGAGACGGCTCGGCGTCGGGCGGTTGCCGAAGATGCGGTTCGCACCGTATTGGCCGGTGATCCTGCCCGCGCCGAGATAGTGATCAATTCAGAGGGATTCGGTACGGTGGTTCATCGGCTTCCGCAGGTATGCCGGACGCTGGGGCTGACATCGGTGGAGACTGTGGGCCGGGCGGTGTTCATGTTTAGTCAACCGCGGGGCTTGGGCGACGTCAGCACCGCTAATGCGGCAGCGGTGTTGCACGACCGGCTGGGTTGGCTGGTGGATTCCAGCGGTATTCCCGGGCGGCTGGCCGGGTATCGGGTCGATCCCCTCGTCCCGGCCGGTACAGGCAGGGACAGGTCGCAGCGCTCCCAGCCGACGTCCACGCAACGGTCGCCACGGGATCCGGATCCGGGGCAGGTGCGGGCCACGACCTACCCGGGACCTCCCCGCCCGGGAGCGCGGTCGCCGGGCGGGAAGGGAGCGCAGGCGCAGCCGGCGGCGGCGCCTGTCCGGCGGGCGTTGCCCACGACCGTCAGCCGGGGTCGCTGACTGTCAGCTGTCCGGGGCGGGGTGGGTTTTATGGTTCGTTGGGGGTGATTCTTCGGGTGCCGGCGTAGTGGTCGGTCCAGTAAGGGTCGGTCGTCCAGGCGACGGTTTCGACGGTTTTCCCGGTGCGGGGGGCGTGGATCATCTGTCCGTTGCCGAGGGCGATCGCGACGTGGCTGAGCGGTCCGTCGATGTGGAAGAAGATCAGGTCGCCGGGGTGGATGTCGTCGCCGGCGACCGGGGTGCCTTGCTGGTATTGGTCGCCGGTGTAGTGGGGGAGCCGGATCGTTCCGCCGCTGGCCTGGTAGACCGCGTACAGGGTGAGCCCGGAGCAGTCGAATCCGGCCGTTCCGGTGTCGGTGCCGGTGGTGGGGCCGAACTCGTTGCCGCCGCCCCACACGTACGGGGTATCGGTCCATGCCTGCGCGGCGGCGGCGACCCGCTCGCCGAAGCCGCCGCCGGCGGGCGGGGGAGTGGGGGCGGTGTAGTCGGCGACGGCGGCGGTGATCCGGGTGACGTAGTCGCGGGTTTCCCCGATGGCGGGGAGGCCGCCGGCGGCGCGCACGCAGCCGAGCCCGCAGTTGTAGGCGGCCAGCGCGAGGCTGACGGGGTCGCCGGTGAGGGTGCCGTCGGCGATTCCCGCGGTGGTGTCGGCGAGCAGCGCGCACAGGAACCGGCCCTGGGCGGTGATCGCGTCGGCGGGGTCGAACGGGCTGGCGACGCCGTTGCCGTCGGCGTCGATGGCCCAGGTCGGCCAGGTGCCGGGCATGAACTGGGCGATGCCCTGCGCGCCCGCGGCGGAGACCGCGCGGGGGTTGAAGCCGGATTCCTGGGCGAGTTGGGCGGCGAGCAGCGCCGGGCTGAGCTGGGGGCAGCGGTCGTCACCGGCACCGGCTCTGATGATCCAGTTCTGGTAGGTGTCGGGGACGGCGGTGGTGCGTAGCGGCCCGCCGGGGGTGGCGGTCGGGGTGTCGGTGCGGTCGTGCAGGACGGTGACGGCGAGCAGGAGCGTCAGCGGCAGGCCGACCAGCCCGGCGGCGCAGGCGACGGCGGCCAGGGCGAGGGCACGGCCGGGCATCGGCGGTCAGCCGCTGGTGGTGTAGGAGTCGACCCGCCATCCGCCGCTGTCGGCGGCCAGCCGGCAGAACACGATCCGGGTCTCGGGGATACCGGTCCAGCCGTCGGCGCCGTGGGGGGTGACGGTGACCCGGACCGCCCGGTGGGCGTCGACCAGGCTGTCGGGGGGCGCTTCCACGGTCAGGACCGTGGTGGTGACGGTGGTGGCGGCCCGGTGGGCGGCCCACTGGGCCCAGCGGGCGTCGACGTCGACACCGTTGATCGGTTGGGACAGGCGGGCGGTGACGTAGGGGCGGGCACGGTAGTAGGCGGCTCCGGGCCCGGCGTCGACGGCGGTGTCGACGGTGTGGATCGCGGTGGCGAACGCCGCGCACACGGCCGCGGGATCCCCCTGGGGCGGGGCTGGCGGGGTGCGTGCCGCTGTCGGAGCCGGGAACGCGGTCGGGGTGGGCGGGCGGCCGGTTCCGCCACCGCAGCCGACCACTACGGGAAGCAAAACAACAAACAAAAGCCGTGTTTTTCTCATAGAAAATCCAACTCTTGCCCCCTGTGTCGCTAATAGAAACAGTTTTTGTCTTTTCCCTTATTCTGACGGTACGTGTCGTGGCTAGCGCAAGGGGTGATCTTCACGTGTCGGTGCTGACACGCACCGGCCGTGCCCCACGGCCCCGTCACCGGCGGGCGGGCGCGGACGTTGTTCCCGTTCAGCCGCTGGTGGTGGTCGCTGGCTGCCACGGGGGTGCGGGAGCGACCACCGTAGCCGCGCTGCTGCAACCGGCGATCGACATCGGTGTGGTCACCGACTGGCCCCGGTACGCGGCCAACCGTGGGTTCGCCGGCCGGCCGCTGGTCCTGGTCGCCCGCGGCACCGTGCAGGCGGTGGCGGTGGCCGGGCGGGTCACCGCCGCGGCCCGCACCGCCCACGTCCACCCCGCCGGGCTGGTCGTGGTTGCCGACGGGCCGCTGCCCGAGCCGCGCGGGGTCACCCAGCGGCTGCGGTTGCTGGCCGCGCACACCCCCGTCCACCGGCTGCCCTACGTCACCCGCTGGCGTTATGTCGCTGATCCGCTGCGCGGCGAGGTACCCACGCCGCTGGCGGCCGCGGTCACGGTCACTCGCAGCGCTCTGAGCACAGAAGGAGACACCCATCCGTGAGCCGGTTCCTGGCCTCGCTGTATCTTGCGGTCGGCGAGGCTCCCCGCAATCTCCTCGCCGATCCCCCGGCCCCTGCTGGCCAGCCAGCACCCGCCGGCCCGCCGACCTGGCAGATCCCCAATCCTCCGCCGGCGGCCCCCGAGCAGGTCACCAAGGTCACCGACTGGTTCATCGCCCTGGTGAAGTACGGCGGGCTGGCCGCCGGGGTGATCGGTCTGTCGATCTGCGCGATCCAGATGATGGTCGGGCGGCGTAACCGGCACGCGATGTCCGCGGACGGCGCGCTCGGGGTGCCCTGGACCCTGCTGGGGGTCTCCCTGATCGCGATGGGGCCGATCCTGCTGTCCACCATCCTCACCCTCGCCAGCTAGGCGGCCGGGAATGGCTGACGGGCGTCGTTTCCCCACAGGTGTGCGGCTGCTGGCCGCGGCCGGGCTGGTCGCGGTCGGGATCGCCGTCGGGCTGCTCCTCGGTGGCCGGGGCGGCTCCCCGGCACCGGCGCCGTCCCCGACCGCGGGTACGGCCGGCCCGGTCCCGGCAGGCAGCGGGCCGGTGCTCCCGGATCCGGGCCTGCCCGTCCTGGGCTTCTCCGACCTGACCTGGCTGGACTTCCACGGTCTCGCCCTGCCGGTCTCGCCGACCGCGGGCCCACACACCCTGGCCGACGACCGGGCGTCCGGGTTCGCGCACACCCCGCTGGGCGCGGCCCTCGCCGCGATCCACATCGCTGTTCGTACGGACGCCGCTGTCGGCGCTTACATCTTCGAGCCCACCATCGCCGAGCAGGCAACCGGTGTCGACCAGCCCGCCCTGCTGGAACAGACCCGGATGACCGCGGCGCAGCGAGCCGTTCCCGCCCGGCTGACCGGACGGTTCTCCGGCCAGGGCTACCGGTTTGTCGGGGTCCGCTTCGACGCGGCCGCCCCCGACCGGATTGTGCTGTATCTGGCCACGGACGCCGAGGGCCCCACCAGCACCACGGTGTACGCCACCGTGCGCATCGAGCTGCGCTGGGAGCGGGGGGACTGGCGGGTCGTGGCCCCACCCGGCGGCCTCTGGTCCACGGTCAGCACCCGGATCGCCTCTACCGCGGGCTTCCAACTGTTCCCCCGGAGATAAGAATCCATGGCCCTTCCAGACCTCGACAACACCTTCCCAGGACTCGGCAACCCGTCGCTCCTCGGTACCCCGGCCGGACAGTTGGCAACCGCTGCCGAGCTCGGCGGCGCCATTGTCAAAGCCGGCGCCGGTAAGGCTGTCGAGAAGGTCAGTGACAGTACGTTGAGTTCGTTGGAGGACACGCTGGCCAAGGGGCTGGCGTGGATGGTGGACACCACCTCGACCTGGTGGGTCAAGGCCCCCTCCATCCGGGTGCAGCAGCCGGTCGCGCCCGGTACGGACCCGGCGAGCGCGCCCCCGATCGAGGTGGTCGCCACGATCCGGGGCTGGATGTGGCCCATCGTGATCACGGTGGCGTTGTGCGGGCTGACGATCCAGGCCGCGCGGATGGCCCTGCAACACAGACCCCAGCCGCTCCTCGACATCGCTCGTGGTCTGCTGCTGGTGGGGCTGACGACCGGGATCGGGGTCTTCGTCGTCCAGCAGAGTCTGGATGTCGGGGATGCGTTCTCCGACTGGGTGCTGTCCACGGACGGCCAGCAGTTGGCGCCCACGATGAAACACGTCCTCGGGGTGGACGGGGAGAACCTCGCCGCCACCGGATTCGTGATCGTCTACTGTCTGATCGCGCTGGTGGTCTCGATCGTGCAGGCGATCCTGATGATGTTCCGGGAGGCCAGTATCCCGATCCTGACCGGGATGCTGGTCCTGGCCGCCGCCGGCGGGTTCCTGCCGTCGACCCGCCGCTGGATGCCGAAGATCGTCGGCTGGCTGGTCGCGATGGTCTGTTACAAACCGGCCGCGGCCCTGGTCTACGGGGCGGCGTTCAGCTACCTGCACTCCTCGCAGGCGGGTACCGACCCGGTGACCGCGGACCGGGACCGGTTCATGGGCCTGACCATGATGATCCTGTCGCTGGTCGCTCTGCCGGTGCTGATGCGGCTGTTCACCTGGGCGGCGGGGGAGACCGGCGGCGGCAGCGGGGGAGGAGCGCTGGCCGGGGCGGCGGCCTCCGCCGGAGTGCTGGCCGTGACCGCCGGGATGGCGTCCCGGTCAGCAGGCCGTTCCGGCGGGCCGGCCGGGGAGCACGCCGCCTACCTGGCGCAGACCGGTCCGGGC
>NZ_JWIO01000044.1:36377-36918 GCF_001017755.1 Protofrankia coriariae | reverse complement strand
CTCTTCGTCATGCACGAAAACCTGTCCTGCGTGAGGGCGTCTCAACCGAGCCTGACAGAGAGAGGGGCCGGAGCCCCTTGCCATGGAGCTGCCATGGAGCCCCTCGCGGCGGATTTCCCCGCGACGGAGCTTGTCGTACGGGGCTCGCTGTGATGAGGCCCGTCCTGTGGGCTGCTTCCGCCGCGTTCCGCTGTGTGAGGCGGCCGGGTGATGTTCCACGCTGGCATGTACCGGGGGCCGCGGGATGAGGGGTTGTCGGCGTGGTGGTGGATGATGGGGATGTGATGTCGGTGCAGGGAGGCGGCCAGATGCGGACGACTGGAGGCACGGGGGGTCGTTCCGGCCGTCAGCCACGGGATGGCCGCGGCCACCCGGATGGTTCGGCCGCGACCGTGGGAGTGGGCAGGTCCGCCGGGCGGACAGCCGCTCGCCGTACGGTGAGCGGCCGAGGGAAGGCGCCGACGGCGGCCAGCGCGGCAGCAACGGAAAGCCTCGCGGAGAAACGGTGGCGTGAGGCCCGCGAGGCTCGCCGTGCCGCCGG
>NZ_JWIO01000044.1:35676-36371 GCF_001017755.1 Protofrankia coriariae | reverse complement strand
CTCGCCGTGCCGCCGGTGGACGTCAGCACGTCCGCCAGGATCGGCAGGCCCGTGGTCAGGCAGCCCGCGGCCAGGCGACGGCAAACGCCCGCGGTGAGAACGCCCGCGGCGACAGAAGTGGCTACGGGAGCACGGGCGGGTACGGCCGGGCGGCTCGCGGCATCGACCCGGATCGCCGCCCAGGCTGGCACGGCTCGAGCGAACGGGGTTCAGGCGCGCGGTCCGCTGGCGGTGCTCGAGGCGGGTCGGGAATCCGGCCGAGCCGTCCCCATGATGATTCCGATCGTCGTTCGGCCCGCCCCGCGGGTACACGCGGTGAGTCACGACAGGGTGAATCACGACAGCCGGCAGGAAACCGCTATCCGGATCGCGGGGCAGGCGGCGGGAACGACAGCCGGGCCAGTGGCAGCCGGGCCAGCGGATTTCAACGGTCCCAACCGTCGGCAGGTGGATCGCAGCCGGCGGGCTCCCGCTCCGACAGGCCGTGGTCGGCGGCGAAGAGAGCCGAGGGAACGAACGCCCCGCGGGCTTCCCGACAGACCTTCTCGGGCTCTTCCGCAGGAGGCTCCTCCGCGCAGCGCTCTTCCGCGCAGTGGCGGGATGCCGCGCAGCCGTCACGTTCCTCTGCTGACTTCTCCGGTCGACGTGAGCCGGGCCGGCCTGGGCGGCCGTCCGGAGCCGGCCGTACCGGCGGG
>NZ_JWIO01000044.1:33084-35671 GCF_001017755.1 Protofrankia coriariae | reverse complement strand
GGCCGTACCGGCGGGCCGCCACGCGGCGATGCCGAGCAGCGTGGTCGCGGCTCGGCCGGGCGCGTGCCCGGTACGGGAGCCGGCACCGGACGTTTCGAACCGTCTTCGCAGACGCCGTCGCGTGGCGACCGGTACGGGCGCCCCGACCGGCGCCGTGACGATCGTCCCTCCACCCACGGCCAGGGACAGGGCCGTGGCGGCGGCCACGACGTCAGTGGCCGTACCGTTGGTGGCCCGGCCGCTGACAGTTCGCGCCGGACGCCGCCGCGGGGCACTTCCCGTCCGTCGGCCTATTCGTCGGCCAGCTCCGATCGTCGCGACGACAGCCGGACGTCCCACGCATCCGGCGGCGCCGACCGGCCGCTGACCGACCGGCGTGACGGGCCCGGCGGTGGATGGCGGGCGCCCAGCACCGAGTCGCGACCTGGCACCGCATCCACGCGGGAATCCCGGGAGCTCAGGGACACCCGAGCGCGGGACCAGCACAGCTATGATCATGATGCTCGGGATGTCGCCGCCCGGAACTCCGGCACGGCCGGGCCGGGACAGGCCGCGGCAGGCCCGCGGGATTCCGCCCGCCCCCGGGGCACCGACCGGCCGGGCGCCGCCCACACCCGGTCCGGTGAGCAGGGCACTGGCCGGCAGGACCACCCCGGGAAGAGAACCCCGGGACCGGACCGGCGGACATCGGGCACCGCCTCGTCGGCATCAGGTGCTCCAGCGGGACGCGGGGGCGGCCCCAGGCCATCGGTGTCCAGGCCGGGACGTGCTGGCGGTGCGGCCGGGACGGACCGTCGTGGTGCGACCGGTGCCGCCCACCGCCGTCCGCATGCCTCGGCGGGTTCCCCGGCGTCCCCGCACGGTGACGCGGGCGCCGGCCGGGGGGCTGGGCGTTCCAGCCGGCCGTCGGCGCCGGAGCTTCCCGACGAGGCCCGCGCCGAACTCCTCGACTTCGAGGTCACCCGGGAGCTGCGAGGTCTCGGCGCGTCCCTGGCCGAACCGGTGGCCCGGCATCTGGTGGCCGCGGGCATGTACCTCGAGGAGGACCCCGTACTCGCGCTCGCGCACGCCCGCGCGGCCGCGGGACTGGCGTCCCGGATCGCCGTCGTCCGGGAGGCGGTCGGGCTCGCCGCCTACCACGCGGGGGAGTTCGCCACGGCGCTCGCCGAACTGCGCGCGGCACGCCGCATCGACGGGTCCCCGCGGCACCTTGCCGTGATGGCCGATGCCGAGCGGGGGCTCGGGCGTCCCGAGCGTGCCCTGCTGCTCGCCCGTGATCCGGGCGCGGCCGAACTCGACGAGGAGGCCCGGGTCGAGTTGCTGATCGTCCTGTCGGGCGCGCGGCGTGATCTGGGTGAGCCGGATGCCGCGGTTCTGCTGTTGCAGGACGAGGCGGCCNAGGCGGCCGCCGCCGGCGTGCGGCCGTGGAGCGCGAGGCTGTGGTACGCCTACGCGGAGGCGCTGCTGGCCGCGGGCCGTCCCGCCGACGCGGCACGCTGGTTCGTCTCCGCGGCGACCGTCGACGACACCGAGCAGACCGACGCGGCGGACCGTGCCGCGGAGCTGGATACCGCGGAGCTGGATACCGCGGAGCTGGACGCCGCGCAGCTGCCGGAAGGCGAAGCCGTTCTTCCCGCTCAGGAGCCCGATCAGAGCCCAGGGACCGTGTAGGCCATAGGCGCGCCCCGGACAGGTCCGGGTTGTTCGCCCGGCCGCCGGCCGCCGGCCGCCGGCCGCTTCGTCCCTCGACCAGCGGCTGTTCGTCCGGCTTATTCGTCCAGCGGGCGGATCAGCAGGCCGCTGCGCGGCTTGGGCGTGAACAGCGTCGACTTGCGCGGCATCCGTTCGCCGGCCGCGGCCACGGCGGCGACGTCCGCGGCCGGGGTCGGGTTCAACAGCAGCGCGATCGCGGCGGNCCGGCGCCGCCACACCGGCACCGGCCGTGGACGTGCTGGACGCGGACGCCGCGGCACCGTCGGCCACCGATGCCGGCGTGGCGTCGCCAGGGGCGGGCACCGCCGGTGTCGCTGTCGATGCCGCCGCGGCGATCGCGGTGACCGCGTCATGCTGGTAGCCGACCACGTCCTCGGTGTCCGCCAGCCCCCAGACCTTTGTAATCAGTACGAGATGTGCGACGGTGACGTCGAGCTGGCGGAAGGCGGCGGAGCGGTCCGCCGGCAGTGCGTCGGCGAGCAGCACCGGGTCCGGATGTGTCAGCAGGAACGCCGCCCGGCCATCGGTGATCACGAAGGCGTGGCCGTCCTGGCCGGCCTTGGCCAGCTCGCTGAGCAGATACCCGCCCGCGGGGTCACCCACAGTGTCCAGCGGCTTCACCCGGAACGCCGTCCCAGCGCGGCGGACGGCCTCGGTGAGGGTCAGACCGCGCACGACCCGGTGGATCGCATGGACCTGCGGGCCGGACACCCGGGCGTCCACCAGGAAGGCCAGGCCGAAGTCCCAGGGGCCGGTGCCGTCCCCGGCCGCGTGGCGGTCGGCCTGGTAGCGGCGGTAGGTGGCATACCGGTGATGGCCGTCGGCGATCACCGCCCGCCGCCCGTACAGATCGTCGGCGACGGCGGCGAGCCGC
>NZ_JWIO01000044.1:32689-33078 GCF_001017755.1 Protofrankia coriariae | reverse complement strand
CGACGGGGGGGAGCCGCTCCTGGTCGGTCAGCGCCCAGATGCGGTGGGAGACGCCGTCGTCGGTCGTCGTGGTCAGTAGCGGTGTGGTCGTCACCGTCTCGGCGACGATCCGGCTGGCGGCCCCGCCGCCCTCGTACAGCAGGAAGATCGGCTCGAGGTTCGCTCCGGTGGCCACGGTCAGGGCCAGCCGGTCGGTGACCGGCCCGGTCATGGTGTTCTCGTGCGGCAGGATGATCCCCGCGTCCGGGTCGGCCAGTGCCACCGCGCCGACCAGGCCCCGCTGGACGTGCCCGTCCTGGGTCTGCTCGTACACGTACAGCGCCGGGCGGTCGTCACGGCGCAGGACCGCGTCGGCGGTCCACACGCGCAGGGTGTCCGCGGCCCGCCGG
>NZ_JWIO01000044.1:31466-32672 GCF_001017755.1 Protofrankia coriariae | reverse complement strand
CCCGCCGGTAGCGGCTTCCCGGGGAGCGCTCGTCGTCGCGGGGGAGGATGAGCCGGACGGCGTTGTGCGGATGCCGTGCCTCCAGCGCGGTGACACCGGCGGCGTCGATCACGTCGTAGGGCGGTGCGGTCCGCGACGCCAGCTCCTCGCCGTCGTCCGCGGCATACCGCAGGGCCCGGAACGGCGCCAGGACCAGTCCGCCAGGTGAGGGTGGTGCCGGGGGGACGGGAGCAGCCATGCGGCGATCGTATGGGTCCGCCCGCCACAGACGCCGCCGACACCGGACGGGCACCGCCGACATCCGCCCCGTGGAAGTGCCTCCACCCCGTGGAAGTTGTCTCTGTCTTGTGGAAGTGCCTCATGGACGCCACTGGCAGCGAGGAAACATCCGCCACTGTGGACGGGACGACGGGCGGCGGGGACGCTGAAAATGGTACGCACCTCCACCGATCAGCGCGATCGGTGGGAGCGGGGACCGGTTTCCGGCGACACTGGGAGCTGGACCTCGGGCCACCGGCGTCCGGCCGCCGCGGGCGCCGACGCTGGCATATCGGAGGTTCGCCGGAGGTTCAGACGGGTACCGGGGCGCGGACGTCACCGGATCGCGGCACGGCAGGGAAACGCAGGAAAACGGGCAACCAGGAAACCTGGGCAACCTGGGAAACCAGGGCAGCCAGGTACAGGCGACGAGGGAGGCGCGGATGTCCGGCGGGCACGACGGACCGGTTGCCGGCGAGGGGAGTGGCCCCCGCGACGAGTGGCTGCCCGCGGGCCCGGGGCACATCCCCGACACCCCCACGCCCGACACCCCGGTTGCTGGCATCCCCGCTCCTGACGGTGACGGCGCGAACAGCGCGGAGGGGGCCGACACCGGCCTGGCTGCCACGGCTTCCGGCGCCGGTACCGCGGGTGCCGCTGGTGCCGCCCAGCCGAATGGCGGCAGCCCTGATGGCAGTCCTGGCGGCGAGGTCTACGACTGGTACACCCGGGGTGTCGCCCTGCTCGACCGGGGCAACGCCAACGCCGCGGTCCAACTGCTCGCCCATGCCGTGGCCGCCGAACCGGGTTCGCGCAGCGTCCGGGAGGCGCTGGCCCGAGCCCAGTTCGACGCCGGCCAGTACGGCGCGGCCCGGGAGAGCTTCGCCTGGATCGTCGCCCACGACCCGACCGACGACTATGCCCAGTTCGGGCTCGGCATGGCGGCCC
>NZ_JWIO01000044.1:27852-31453 GCF_001017755.1 Protofrankia coriariae | reverse complement strand
CGGCCCGCCGCACCGGTGACCTGCGCGCGGCGGTGGAGCATCTGGCGCTCGCCGTCGCGATGCGCCCGGACCTCGGGCACTACGGGCAGGCGCTGCGGGGTGTGCGGGCCGCGCTCAACCGGCCGGTGCGGGGACGGCCGTGACCCACGGCCTGCGCCTGCCCGCTCAGCCGGCCAGCCCGGGCGACCCAGGCGAGCAGGGCGAGCGGGGTGGGCAGGGCGGGAGCGGGCCGCTGTCGGCGTCGCCGGCGCCGCTCGTCGACGTCCACGACGCCGCCCTGATGGACCTCGACGGGGTGGTGTACCGCGGGTCCGAGGCGGTGCCCCACGCGGCGCCGGCCATCGCCGCCGCCCGTGGACGCGGGATGCGGGTGGTGTTCGTCACCAACAACGCGCTGCGGATGCCGGCCCGGGTCGCCGAGCGGCTGCGTTCCTTCGGGGTGCCCGCGGCCCCGGCCGACGTGGTCACCTCCGCGCAGGCGGCGGCGCGGCTGCTCGCCGAACGCCTGCCACGCGGGGCGGCCGTCCTGGTCGCCGGCGGGGAGGGCCTGCGCGAGGCGGTGCGGGACATGGGCCTGCGGCCGGTGACGGCCGCGGCGGAGGAACCAGCCGCGGTGGTGCAGGGCTTCGACCCCGCCATCGACTACGCCCGGCTCGCCGAGGCCGCGCTCGCGATCCAGGCGGGAGCGTTGTGGGTCGCGAGCAACACCGACGCCTCGGTACCGACCGAACGCGGCCTGCTGCCCGGCAACGGCTCGCTGGTGGCGATGCTGCGGACCGCGACCGGGATGGTCCCGCTGGTGGCCGGCAAGCCGGAGCGGGCGTTGCACGAGGAGTCGGTCCACCGTGCCGGCGCCCGCTCGCCCCTGATCGTCGGTGACCGGCTCGACACCGACATCGCCTCCGCCGTCCGTTCGGGCACGCCGTCCCTGCTGGTGCTCACCGGGGTGACCGGCAGCGGCGAGCTCCTGCGCGCCAGGGCGCCGTACCGGCCGACCTATCTCGCGGCCGATCTGCGGGGCCTGCTCGTACGCCATCCGGGCACCCGGGTGTCAGTGCCAGCGTCGGCGTCGACTGCCGGTGACGGCTGTACCGCCGGTCCGGTGGACGGGGCGGGACCGGACGGGGTGGAGGCGTTCTGCGGCCAGTGGGCGGCCCGGGTGCGGGCGGGGACCCTGACCTGGCGGAGGATACGGCCNNGCGGGACGGCCCGCCGACCGGCCGGAGGCCGTGAGCGCCACCGACGGTGACAACCCCGGGGGCGGGGAGAGCCTGCCGGGTAACACCCCGTCCAGGGACGCCGCGTGGGCACGGAAGGGCGGCCCGCCGGACGGCGGTGTACCGCGCAACGACGGTGGTGTACCGGACGACGGCCTGGACGCGCTGCGGGCGGCGTGCGCGGCCGCGTGGGCGGCGGCGGACGCGGGCGACCCCGTGCGCGAACTGGCCGGCGACCGTCCACCCAGCTGTGCCGATCTCGCCTAGAGGGAGCGATCCCGCCGGAGGCGCGATCGTCATGCCTGACGGGATCCCGCCCTGGAGCGTTCCCGGCGGCATCGCGTGGTGGCCTGGCGGGCGGGCCACCGCGGGTGTCAGCCGCGGATACACGGCCTGTGGTCTCGTGTGCACCATGGGTATATGACAACTGCCCGCAGATGGTGATCATCCATTGCGGACGGCGACCTACGGGATGATCCGTGGGGCAGCCTACAGCAGGGAACGCATCCGCAGCAGGTCCCACATGCTGGCGTCCACCTTCAGCCGGCCGCTGGTCCATGCTGAGGTGAGATCCAGGCTACCGTCGGTGACGGCGATCAGGTCGTCGCTGTTCACCGTGACGGTCACCTGTCCCGCCGTACCGTCACCTTCGATGATGATGATGTCGAGGACACTGCCGTCACGCAGTTCCGTGCAGAAGCTTGCCCCGAGATCAGGAATCCTGCACACGATCGTGCGGTCGGGCGCGAGGCTACGCAGGCGGTCGTCGGCGAGTTCGTTGAGTCGCTCCGCCAGCGTGCGCAACGCCGTCGCGCACTGCTGCATGGTCGCCATACCGGTTGATTCCTCTCTCCGGTCAGGTCCGTACCGTGCCCTGCCCGCCGTCATCCGTCAACAGATAGCAGCGGCTGTCTTCCGTCGCCGACCGGCGGGCGGCTGTGCCGCCCGTTGTGCCGGGGCGGCCCGGTCGCGATGCACCCGGCCGCAACAGTCAATACCGTGGACGGGATCCGACATGCTGGATGGGACGACAGCGGCGTGCCGCGGGGCGACACCCCTGCCACCACTGTCACGGAAGAGGGCACCGTATGACCGTTGACGTCCCGGACGACGTCCAGGCCGCGCGCGCGCAGGTGGAGCGGCTGCCGACGCTGCCGGTGTCGGCCCACGTCGCTGTCTTCGAGGAGGTCCACCGGCTCCTGGACGGCGTGCTGGCAGACCTGGACGGGCTCGCCACCGCCCCCCCGCGGCCGGCGGACGGCGACGGCCCGGTCCGCGGACCGGATCCGCGGGGCCGGGACGCCGTCCCCCCGTCGCGGGCGCCCGGCCTGCCGGGACCGCACCAGCAGGGGCCCGGGCCGCGCCCACCCGGCCCGGGCGTGCCCCGCCCGCAGCCACCCGGGCCAGATGCGCCCCGGCCGCAGCCGCCCGGGGCTGGCGGGCCTCGTCCAGGTGGTCCCCGGCCGGGGCCGCCGCCCGGTGCGCCCGGCCGGGCACCGGCGTGACCGGGACGAGGCGTCCTGTCGTGGCTCGCCGGACACGGTTGGACCGTGAGCTTGTCCGGCGCGGCCTGGTGCGCTCCCGTGAGCAGGCCGGCGAGGCGATCGTGGGGGGACGGGTCCGGGTGGCCGGGCGGCCGGCGACCAAACCCGCCACGGTCGTCGACGACATGACACCCATTGTGATCGTCGCCGGTGACGATCCCGGCTACGTCTCGCGGGGTGCCCACAAGCTGCTCGCGGCCCTGTCCGCCTTCGGTGGGAATGCCGCCGGCCAGCAGGCCGCCGGAGACGGCGGTGCGGGCCGGCTGTGGGTGGCCGGGCGGCGCTGCCTGGACGCCGGAGCGTCCACCGGTGGTTTCACCGACGTCCTGCTGCGCCACGACGCCGCCGAGGTCGTGGCGGTCGACGTCGGGTACGGCCAGCTGGCCTGGCGGCTGCGCACCGACCCCAGGGTCACCGTCCTCGAGCGCACCAACGTCCGTTTCCTCACCGCCGAGGCGATCGGTGGGCCGGTCGACATGGTCGTGGCCGACCTGTCGTTCATCTCGTTGCGGCTGGTGCTGCCGGCGCTGCGGGCCTGCGCCCGACCGGCGGCCGACTTCGTCGTCCTGGTCAAGCCGCAGTTCGAGGTCGGGCGCGCGGACCTCGGGCCGGGCGGGGTGGTGCGCGACGTGGCCCTGCACGCCCGCGCGGTGCGGGATGTCGCGCAGGCCGCGGCCGAACTGTCGCTGGGTGTGCGTGGCGTCGTCGCAAGTCCCCTGCCGGGACCGGCGGGCAACGTGGAATACCTGCTGTGGCTCGTCGGGAACGCTCCGCCCATGCCGCCGCCGCGGCTGACCGAGGCGATCGCCGCCGCGATCGCGGCCGGCCCGGCCGGCGGCC
>NZ_JWIO01000044.1:15937-27844 GCF_001017755.1 Protofrankia coriariae | reverse complement strand
CGGCCCGGCCGGCGGCCGCGCCGCTTCCGCCCCCGACGCTGATCTTGCCCCCAACACCGCTCCTGCCTCCAACGCTGCTCCTGTCTCCGGCACCGGTTCTGTCCCTACCGTCGATTCCGTCTCCACCGCCTATCCTGGTTCCGATTCCGAGCCGTCCACCGAGCGTGACGAGGGTCGTCGATGAGCCGGAAAGCCCAGTGAGCCGGGAAGTCCTGGTGGTCACCCACCCGCGCCGTTCGGTCGTCCGGGAGATCGCCCAGCGGGTGCTGGACCAGTTCGTCGCCGCCGGGGTCGCCCCGCGGGTTCTGCGGGACGAGGCCGAACTGCTCGACCTGCGCTGCGACAACGTGGTCCCGCCCGATGACGCCGCCGCGTTCGGGGTCGAACTGGTCCTCGTGCTCGGCGGGGACGGCAGCCTGCTGCGCGGGGCGGAGTTCGCGCGCACCGCCGACGCGCCCCTGCTCGGCGTCAATCTCGGCCATGTCGGTTTCCTCGCCGAAGCCGAGCCGGACGCGCTGGAGTCCACTGTCGATCATGTTGTCCGCAAGGACTACCAGGTCGAGGAGCGGATGACCGTCGACGTGGCGGTCCGTCACCGCGGCAAGCTGGTCTACGAGGGCTGGGCGCTCAACGAGATGTCGCTGGAGAAGGTCGACCGCGCCCGGATGCTCGAGTGCGTCGTCGAGGTCGACAACCGCCCGCTGTCCCGGTGGGGCTGCGACGGCATGATCTGTTCGACCCCGACCGGGTCGACGGCGTACGCGTTCTCGGTCGGCGGCCCGGTGATGTGGCCGGGCGTCGAGGCCCTGCTGGTCGCGCCGATCAGCGCCCACGCCCTGTTCGCGCGTCCGCTGGTGCTGGCCCCGACGTCGTCGGTCGCGATCGAGGTGCTGCCCGCCACGCCGGCCGTGCTGTCCTGCGACGGCCGGCGGTCGGTGGACGTCGAGGCGTTCTCCCGGGTGGAGGTCGTGCGGGGACGCCGTTCGGTGCGGCTCGCCGTGGTGCACCCGCGCCCCTTCACCGACCGGCTGGTCGCGAAGTTCGATCTCCCGGTGGCCGGCTGGCGGGGACGCGGCGGCCGATGAACAGCGGCCGGTGAGCACGGTGGGCGCGGCGTGGCCACCCGCACCGGCGGTGTGTTGGCCGGCCGGCCGGCGGCGTGGACGCCGCACCCCATAGAGTCACGTTTGTGCTCGAGGAGGTTCGCATCCGCGGGCTCGGGGTCATCGACGACGCCGTGCTCGAGCTGGCGCCCGGCCTGACCGTGGTCAGCGGCGAGACCGGAGCCGGCAAGACCATGATCGTCCAGGGGCTCGGGCTGCTCACCGGCGGGCGCGCGGACGCCGGTCTGGTGCGCCCCGGCGCGGCGCGGGCCTTCGTCGACGGACGGCTGATCGTCTCGCCGGACGGCCCGGTGGTCGAACGGGTCCGCGACGCCGGTGGCGAGTGCGACGAGGACGGTCTTCTCCTCGGGCGGACGCTGACTGCCGAGGGCCGCTCCCGCGCGCACGTCGGCGGACGGGCGGTGCCCGCCAGCGTCCTCGCCGAGGTCACCGACGGGCTGATCGCCATCCACGGCCAGTCCGACCAGCAGCGGCTGCTGCGCACCGGGGAGCAGCGCGCCGCCCTCGACCGGTTCGCCGGCGACGCCGTCGCCCAGCCCCTGGCCGTCTACGCCACCGCCTACACCCGGCTGCGCACGGTCTCCGCCCGGCTCGCCGAGATCACCGGTCGGGCCCGGGAGCGTGCCGCCGAGGCCGAACTGCTGCGGACCGGGCTCGCCGAGATCGAGAAGGTCGACCCCCGTCCCGGGGAGGACGCCGCGCTCGACGCCGAACTGCGCCGGCTGGAGCATGCTGAGACGCTGGCGCAGGCCGCCAGCGGCGCCCACGCCGTGCTGGTGTCCGACCCCGCCACCGGCGACAGCGTGCCAGGCGCCACCGACCTGGTGGGGACCGCCCACCGCATGGTCGCGGCGGAGGCGTCCCTCGACCCGGCCCTGTCCGAGCTGGCCGACCGTCTGCACGAGGCCGGGATGCTGCTCGCGGACGTCGCCGCGGACCTCGCCTCCTACGCCGCCGGGATCGACTCCGACCCGGTCCGGCTCACCGCCGCCGCGGACCGCCGGGCGGCGCTGTCGGCCCTTGCCCGCGCCCACGGCACCGACCTGTCCGGCGTCCTGGAATGGGCTGACCAGGCCGGGCGCCGCCTGCTCGAGCTCGACTCCGACGAGGACCAGGTCGGCGTGTGGGCGTCCGAACGCGACCGGCTGGTCACCGAGCTCGCCGGGCTCGCCGGGCGGATCAGCGCCGCCCGCGGGGACGCGGCGGAGAAGTTCGCCGAGGCGGTCGCGGCCGAGCTCACCGGCCTGGCGATGCCGCGGGCCAAGGTCGAGGCGGTCGTCACGCAGCGTTCCGACCCGGCCGGCCTCCCCGTGGCCGGGCAGGTGCTCGCCTATGGCCCCACCGGGGTGGACGAGGTGGAGCTGCGGCTCACACCGCATCCCGGGGCGCCGTCACGCCCGGTGCACAAGGGAGCGTCCGGGGGTGAGCTCTCCAGGGTGATGCTCGCCATCGAGGTCGTCCTCGCCGCTGGCGACGTCGCCACGACGATGGTCTTCGACGAGGTCGACTCCGGTGTCGGTGGGCGGGCCGCGGTCGAGGTCGGGCGCCGCCTCGCCCGGCTGGCACGCACACACCAGGTGATCTGCATCACCCATCTGCCTCAGGTGGCGGCCTTCGCCGACCGTCATCTGGTGATCAACAAGGCCGACGACGGCTCGGTGACCCGCAGTGGGGTGACAACCCTCGACGACACCGGTCGGGTCCGCGAGCTCTCCCGGATGCTCGCCGGCGTCGAGGAGAGCACGCTCGCCCGCGGCCACGCCGAGGAACTGCTCGCCAACGCCGCCGCCGACAAGGCCAACATCCCCTGACCACGTCTGGGTTCTGTGATTGCCACGCACGGTAGCAACAATGGTCGTATGGCCACAACAATGGTCGTATGGCAGATGGCCCCGCCGCCGAGCCGCACTGCACCGAGTGCGTGATCAAGAATGGTGGCTCCGTCCCGGAAGACCTCGTCCCGCGGGCCGACGCGCGCACCGGGCCTCGTGGATGTTCTGATGCAGCTGCCAGGGCTCGCGCACCGGGTCCACACGCGGCAACTACGGGAGATCGTCGAAGAGTACGAGCGGGAGCACGGCCCACTCGACATCGATGGCGTCCAGGACGCGCTGGCGGAATGGCCCGACATCTAGGGCGTGTATCGAAAGCGCCGGTCACAGCCACCCGTTGCTCTGAGGCAGGGGTAAACCGCTACTTCAGCGGTGGATGTGGCGAGTACGGTGTGGCTGTGGCCGGTGATCGCGTGCAGCGGCGGTCACGGAGACAGACGCGCGGACGCGAAGGAGCGAATGGTGCCAGGCGCTGTACTGCGAGGGGTGACTCTGGACTGTGCCGACCCGCAGACGCTGGCGGGCTTCTACGGTGCACTGACCGGGATGCGCGAACTCTTCAGTACGGACGAGTTCGTCGCTCTGACGGACGACTCCGGCTGTGATCTGGGATTCCAGAGGGTTGACGGATACCGGGCTCCGCAGTGGCCGGGTCAGGACGTGCCACAACAGTTCCACCTGGATTTCCGCGCTGACGACCTCGATGCGATGGAAGAGCTGGCCCTGGAACTCGGCGCGGCCAAACCGGACCATCAGCCCGGCGACGGACGCTGGCGGGTACTCCTGGATCCGGCTGGCCACCCCTTCTGCCTGACGTCTTCCTGACATCACCGGCGTTGACAGGTATCCCCCGTCAGACGCCGTAGCGCTCAGGCTTGGGCGAGCGGCTCATCAGCTGCTGGCCGCCTCGGAGAGGGCATGGCGTCAGATGTGCTGGTCACAGCCACTCGTTGATGGCCGCTACCAGGGCGGTTGCCTCGTAGCGGACCGCGAGCTTGTCGTACCTCGTGGCCACGGCACGGTGCCTTTTGAGGCGATTGATGCTGCACTCGACCGCGTGCCGAGCCTTGTAGTCCTCCGGGTCGAACTTCGGCGGACGGCCGCCGCGGGAGCCGCGTTTCCTTCGGTTGCGGGCCTGGTCGGCCTTGTCCGGGATGGTGCAGCGAATGCCACGTCTGCGCAGGTAGGCGCGGTTCTTCCGGGAGGCGTACGCCTTATCAGCGCGCACCCGCCTCGGCCGGGTGCGCGGTCTGCCGGACCCCAGCCGGGGCACCCTGATGCGGCCCAGGACAACCTCGAACTGCGGGGAGTCCCCGCGCTGCCCGGCGGTGATCACGATGGACATGGGCTTTTGCCCCTGCTCGACGGCGAGGTGCAGCTTGGTGGTCAGGCCGCCGCGCGAGCGTCCGAGGCCGTGGTCGTCGGGCTCGACTGCGACACCGCCGGGCGGCTCCTTCTGCAGGTCCCCCTTTTCCTCGCTCCGGCGGCGTGCTGGTGGGCCCGGCAGACGGTGGAGTCGACGTTGAGGTCCCAGGTGATCAGGTCCTTGGCATCGGCCCGGGCCTGAAGTTCGGTGAAGATGCGCTGCCAGGTGCCGTTGCGCTGCCAGCGGCGGAACAGGTCGTACGCCCGGCCCCACGGCCCGTACTCGGCGGGCATGTCCCGCCACGGGATGCCGGTACGAACCCGGAACCGTATGCCGTCGATCAGCTGCCGCCGGGTCCATATCGGTGGCCGGCCGGGCTTCTTGCCCGTCGGCAACAGCAGCTCCAGCACGGCCCATTGCTCGTCCGTCAGATCTCCACGCGCCACGAATCAAGATCATCTCACGCCCAGGATCCACTTTCGACACAGGCCCTAGTCCGCAGGACCGGCAGGTGAACGTGCGGTCCGACAGGGTCAGGCCTGGGTGTCGCCAGCCACAGCCGGAACAGGTCTTCGAGCTTGGGTACCAGCGGTCCGCGACGACCAGCCGGGAGCCGTACCAGCCGGTCTTGTAGGCAAGCTGGCGGCGGACCTCGGCCATGCCGGTGTCCGACACGGCGCGGGCGAGGCGCTGGTTACGCACCATCCCGGCCACATGCAGATCTTCCACCACGATCGTGTCGTGGGACTTCGCCAGCCGGGTGGTCAGCGTGTGCAGGCCGTCGCGGCGCTGGTTCGCGACGCGGGCATGGATACGGGCAAGCCGGGCGGCGTGTCCCCGACGGCCCACGCTGCCCGGCTTCGACCGGGCGTAGGCGCGGGACGCAGCCGACGCAGCGAACCGGCGAGATGCTTCGGGTTCGGGATCGTCTCCCCGGTGGATAGCACGGCAAGGTGCTTCACGCCCAGGTCGACACCGACCGGGCCGGCTTTCTGCTGCCGCCGCGACGGCCCTTCAGGTATGTCGCGATCAACCTCAACAGTGAACGAGACGAACCAGCGGCCGGCGGTCCGGGAAACGGTCGCGCCGAGCAGTCAGCCCTTCCCTCCGGCAAGTCGACCCGTGAGCGCGCTCATCGATTCGTGGACCTTCACCCGGCCGATCCGGGGCAGTTTCACGCGCAGGTCATCAGCCGGGCCGTACGCGCCTGTCGTGTAGCGAAACGAGTCGCGTGCCTTCCCGCGCTTCTTGAACCTGGGAAAGCCGACCCGGCGGCCCTTCCGCTTACCGTTGCGCGAGTCCGAGAAGTTCTTCAACGCCCGCGCCAACTGATCCAGGCCGGCGGAGAACGCCTCCTTCGAGCACTCCGGCCACCACGGCGCGATCTCGTTCTTGACCTGGTTCCACCGCAGCCGCAACGCCGGCAGGGTCCACGGCGCCGGGGTCAGCGCGTCGCAGGCCGGCACGATGGGCCTGGTTCGGGTCGAGCGCGAAACGGTACGCCTGGAGAACCTTCACGAGTCCGCCTCGGTGGGAGCGGCGACGGCACGGGCAGCGCGGTTCGCGGCGCCACCGCGGCCATACAGCCGGGCACACATCGATGTGAGGATCTCGGTGATGTCACGGACCAGGTCGTCGTCCACCCCGGCCGGGTCGACGACGAGCAGCCGCCGGCCCTGCGCGGCGAGCGCCGCCTCGACGTACTCGGCGCCGAACCGGGCAAACCTGCCGCGGTGTTCAACGACGATCGTGGTCACCCCGGGGTCACGTAGCAGCGCGAGGAACTTACGGCGATGACCGTTGAGGGCCGAACCGACCTCGGTCACGACCTTGCCGACGGGCAGGTCCTGCCCGTCGGCAAGGCGGTGACCCGAGCAACTTGCCGGTCAAGGTCGCTCTTCTGACCGGCTGACGATACCCGGGCGTACACCGCCGTTGTCCCCGCCACGGCTGGCCTGGCCGGCTCGTCCACGAGGATCAGCCCGCCGACCTTACACGCGGAGACGGGCAGCCTGCCCTCAAGGGCCAGGCAGAGCCCGAGGGCTATACAGGTCGCTGCGGGTCACGTGGTCGGGGTGGGGGCGGCGAACAGGGAGGGCAGGGTGGAGGTGTGGGCGGTTCGCAGGTCGGCCAGGGTGACGGTGAAGGCGTCCTGGACCTCGAGGGTGTCGCCGTCGACCACACCGACGCGCCGACACGGCAGGCCGCGGGCGGCGCACATGTCGGTGAAGCGCAGCTCCTCGGAGCGGGCCACGGCCACCACCGCGCGGCCCGCCGACTCGCTGAACAGCTCGGTGAACAGGTCCGCGTCCCGCGGGAAGACGATTCGGGCGCCGTGCCCGCCCTGCAGGCAGGACTCGACCAGCGCCTGCGCCAGCCCGCCGTCGGAGATGTCGTGCGCCGCGGTGAGCATCCCGTCCCGGGAGCCGGCGACCAGGATCTCGGCGAGCAGCTTCTCGGCGGCGAGGTCGACGGCGGGCGGGCGTCCGCCAAGGTTACGGTGAGTCACCCAGGCCCACTCGGAGCCGCCGAACTCCTCCCGGGTCTGCCCGAGCAGCAGCAGCGAGTCACCCTCGTCCGCGAAGCCGATCGGGACCCGCCGGGCCACGTCGTCGAACAGGCCGAGGACGCCGACGACCGGCGTCGGGTTGATCGGCGTGGCGCCGGTCTGGTTGTAGAACGACACGTTCCCACCGGNGCCGGCGGCAGGCGTCCGCGAGACCCCGGCAGGCCTCGGCGAACTGCCACATGACCTCCGGGTCCTCGGGGGAGCCGAAGTTCAGGCAGTTGGTCACCGCGATCGGTGTGGCCCCGGCCGCGGCCACGTTGCGGCACGCCTCGGCCAGGGCGAGCTGCGCGCCCGCGAACGGGTCGAGCCGGCTGTAGCGGCCGTTGCCGTCCGTGGCCAGCGCGATGCCGAGGCCCGTCTCCTCCGAGAGCCTGATCACCCCGGCGTCCTCGGGCTGCGCGAGCACGGTGTTCGCCTGCACGTACCGGTCGTACTGGTCGGTCACCCACTCCTTCGAGCACAGGTTCGGCGAGGCGACCATCGTCAGCAGGGTCGCGCGCAGCTCGTCCCCGGTGCTCGGGCGCGGCAGCGCCGCCGGGTCGTCCAGCCGCAGGGCGTCGAGGTCCGCCGGCCGGCGCACCGGGCGGTCGTAGACGGGCCCGTCGTCGGCGAGCGAGCCGGGTGGGACGTCGACGACGACCTCACCATGCCAGCGGACGATCAGACGCCCGCTGTCGGTGACCGTACCGATCCTGGTGGCCAGCACGCCCCAGCGTTCGGCGAGCGCGAGCACCGCGGGCAGCGCGTCCGGGGTGACGATCGCGAGCATCCGCTCCTGGGACTCGCTCGCGAGGATCTCGTGCGGCGCCATCGACGCCTCCCGCAGCGGGACACGATCGAGGTCGACCGTCATCCCGCCGGGGCCGCCGGCGGCGAGCCCGGCCGCGGNNCCGGCGGCGAGCCCGGCCGCGGTCGTCTCGGTCAGCGCGCAGGTCAGCCCGGCCCCGCCGAGGTCCTGGATGCCGACGACAAAGCCGCGGTCGAACAGCTCCAGGCAGAACTCGATGAGGATCTTCTCGGTGAACGGGTCGCCGACCTGGACGGACGGCCGGCGCGCCGGCCCGCCGCCCTCGTCGAAGGTCGCCGACGCCAGCACGGACACGCCGCCGATGCCGTCCCGGCCGGTCTTGGCGCCGAGCAGGACGACCGCGTTGCCGACCCCGGTCGCCGCCGACGTCTGCACCCGGCCGACCGGCAGCACCCCTACGCACAGCGCGTTGACCAGCGGATTGCCCTGATAGGACGGGTCGAAGACGACCTCTCCGCCGATCGTGGGCAGGCCGAGACAGTTGCCGTAGCCGCCGATGCCCGCGACCACCCCGGGCAGCACCCGGGCGGTGTCGGGGGCGTCGGCGTCCCCGAAGCGCAGCGGATCAAGGACGGCGATCGGCCGGGCACCCATCGTGAGAATGTCGCGGACGATGCCGCCGACGCCGGTCGCCGCGCCCTGGTACGGCTCGACGAAGCTCGGATGGTTGTGCGACTCGATCTTGAAGGTGACGGCGAGCCCCTCGCCGACCGCGACCACCCCGGCGTTCTCGCCCATGCCGACGAGCAGCCGGTCACCCGCGGGCGTGTCGCGGAACTGACGCAGGTGCACCTTGGACGACTTGTACGAGCAGTGCTCGCTCCACATCACCGAGTACATGGCGAGCTCGGCGTCGGACGGCGTGCGCCCGAGCGTGCTGACGATACGGGCATACTCGTCGTCAGTAAGCCCGAGCTCACGGTAGGGCTGCACGGTCGCGCCAGGCGCAACAGCGTCGGAAAGTAGCGTGGACGGGACGGTGGGTGCGGTCGGTGTACCGGTCACGCCACCCATCTTCCCGGACGTCTCGCGGCGAAGCCGGCCAGCGCCCGTGAGCCCGGCCAGGCCCGGGAATCCCGACGGGACAAACCTGCTCAGACCCGGTCAGAGATGCCCCGGCCGGTGAACCCCGACCAAGGGGTGGGCACCCCCTTCCGGAGGCTTCCCAGAAGCGCCGGGCCTGGCCCGAAAAGCCACATCCCGGCTGCACCCACATCCATATGATCACCCAATATGATCACCACTGCGTCCAACCGGTTGGCGCCTCAGGCACCGCCTCCGAACGGATCCGGATCCGGCGGGAATCCCCCGGGTCAGCGCGGCCCGCGCTTCAGCCTCCCTGTGCGACCCGCTTCGCAGGTCTGTTGCCAGCTCCTCATCACACAATTCCATCACCCAAGATTGACTTCAAAATTTGCATGTAGTTTGCATGTAGACTGACTGAAGTTGCGAGATGGGAGTAGCCGGCGGAACGGGATCGTCGTACCGGCCGCGCGGAGCTGACGGGTAAGGAAACACCTATTTCTTTGTAAAAGTGCGATCGTGGGATCAATAGCGGTGGTAGACCTCACGGCGGTGAGCGGTGCTGACTACGACGATGACGAGATCGGCATCACGGGGTAGGTAGATTGGACCCGGTAGTCTCCGACCCGCAGGCGCAGGTGCCCGGGACGGCCGACCACGGCCTTGCAGCCGGCCGGACGCGGGTCATCGGTCAACCCGACGATCGCAGCCTCGATACGCCGCCGGGCCGGCTGCGGAATCTTCCGGAGCTCCCGCCAGGCAGCCGGACGAAACTCGATCTTGCAGGGTGCCGCAGAGCCAGAGCTTCAGGAGGCGAGCAGGTCGGTGTCACCGAACTCGGCCAGCACCGCCTCGAGCGGAATGTTCTCCCCGGGCTCCGCCCAGGCCGCGTCGATCGCCTGACAGTCGGCGTCATGCTCGGCCGCCGGATAGTCCTCCTCGTCCCACCACGGGACGACGCCAGGCTCGCTCATACCGCCACGATACGCTGGACGCACCCAACGGAATGCGTCTTCAAGTGGTCCGGTTCAGGTAGTCCAGCCTGCCGTGATCAGCATGAACAGAGAGCAGATGAAGTGCTCGGCTCACCACGGGTCCGTCGCGTAGCCGCCGTTCGGAGAAATGCGGCTCCCGGATACCGGTGATTGCCAGGCCCGTGGCCGTGAACACGAGGGCGAAGTCCTCCAACGGCCGAGTCCAGGCGGCAACCGGCACCGGGGACGGCTCGCCGGCGACGTCGAACTCCGCGTCCATGCCAAGTGCATCGTCGGCCGGGACGAAGAGTCGCCCGGCTGCGGATCGCCGCCCCGTATCGGCTGCTGAGAGAGGCTGGGAGCCGCGTCAGGAGTGGCCGTAGGGCTCCGGGCCGGCGGCGTCCCCGGCCGGGGCCTGGGCGGGATCGTCCGGGACCGAGCCGGGCGGATGCGCGGCAACACCGACCAGTTCCAGGTCGACGGACTCCGCGTCACCCGGATCGTCGTCGTACACCACCGACTCCGGGTGCGCGGACGGCGCCACCAGTGCCTCCGAGTGGGCACCACAGCCGTGGTCGAGCGCGGTCACCCGGCCGTCGTCCGGCGCCATCTCGTTCGCGCACACCCCGAACACCTGCCCCAGGGCGCCGGCGAGACGCACATGGAAACCGCAGGTCCGGCAGGCCGCGGGGGCAACCCGGGCAATGGACGCCTCCGGGCCGGACTCGCCGGCATACCAGCGGGCCACCGCGTCGTCGCGGCCCATCACCGACAGCAGGCGAGGACGGCCGAGGCCGATCTCGTGCCACGCGTCGGTGTCGACGAACTCCTCGACGTCGCCGAGACGCAGCGTCAGGCGCGGGTCGTCCACGGCGGTCGGCAGCAGGTCGCCGACGCCGACGTCACCGGGACGCAGCCGCTGGGACCACGGCACCCACTGCGGGGCGGTCAGCGCCCCCTCGCCGGGCATCAGCACCACATCGTCCACGGTGGCCTTGCGCATGCGCGAGGCGCGCGTCACCACCACCGTCCAGACCCAGTTGGGGTAGGCGCGGGACCGGCAGGCGAAACGGTGCAGGACAAGCCGTTCGCCGTCGGCCTCGACACCGAGATGCTCACCGACCAGGCTGGGATCGCCAGCCTCGGCGAGGGCGGCGGCCCGGGCCTGCTCAACGGCCGCGGCGCACACGGCGTCCAGCGCGGGTGGGCGCGGTGCCCGGGGGGCGCGCGGGGTCCTGGGCGAGGCGGACGGGCGGCTCACCCGAACGGCCCGCGCCGGCCAGTCGGCCCGGTCCGGATCGACGGGCTGGTCCAGGTCGACGGGCCGGTCAGGATCGACGGGCACCGTCACGTCCCCGCTCACCGGTGCCGGGGGTGCTGCCGGGCCGCGCTGTACATCCTGAGCCTCCACGCACGTATTGTCGCCTACACGTTCCGGAACTGCGCTGCGTGGTCGTGATGGCTCTCCTGGGGGGGAGGACACTCAGCATGGTGAACGTGGGTGCCGGTGTCGCCAGGGGGGTGCGGAAGCTGCGGGCCTCCGCCCGCCGGGGCGGCGCCGAACAGTCCGGGCTCGCCTCCCTGATGGAGCTTTCGTTCGTCAACGCGGCTGGGGACGCGCTGGTCACGGTAGCACTCGCCGGCTCGCTTTTCTTCGCGGTGCCCACCGGTGAGGCCCGGTCGAAGGTCGCTCTGTACCTGTTGATCACGATGGTGCCGTTCGTCCTGCTGGCACCGGTGATCGGTCCGGTGCTGGACAGGTTCGCCTATGGTCGCCGAACCGCCCTGGCCGCGATCTGCCTGGCCCGCGGCATGCTCGCCTGGCAGCTCGCGAGCTCCCTCGACGGAGTGGCGGTCTACCCGCTGGCGCTCGGGCTGCTGATGCTGTCGCGGTCGTTCGGGGTGGCCCGCAGCGCGGTCATCCCGCGGGTGACCCCCCGGGAGCTGACCCTGGTGAAGGTCAACTCCCGGATCTCCCTGGTCAACATCGTGGCCGGGGCGGTGGTGGCCCCCGCCGCGCTCGGTATCGCCAACATCCCCTACGTCGGCTATCCGTGGGTGCTGCGGATCTGCGCCATCGTCTACATGATCGGCGTGCTGCTCGCCTTCAACCTGCCGAAACACGTCGACTCCGCCGCGGGTGAGAAACGTGCCTTCCTCGGGACGGGCCGCTTCCGCCGGGACATCACCGGCCGGCTGCGCCGCGCGCTC
>NZ_JWIO01000044.1:7331-15923 GCF_001017755.1 Protofrankia coriariae | reverse complement strand
GCGCTCGGCGGGCTGCCGGTGGCGCTGCGCGCGTCGCTGGTGCTGCGCGGCCTGGTCGGGTTCCTCACCTTCTACCTGGCGTTCCTGCTGCGGACCAGCGGCGGCAACAACCTGTGGCTCGCCGGGCTGGCGATCTGCGCCGGGGTGGGCAGCGGCCTGGGTGTGTTCGTCGGCGGGCGCCTCGGCCGCAAACGGCCGGAAGCGCTGCTGATGCTGTCGCTGCTGATGGCCGCCGGCGGCTGCCTGGGCGCCGCCGTCAACTACACGAAGCTGACCTCGCTGCTCGCGGCCCTGCTGGTCACCATGGCCAGCTCGACCGGCAAGCTCGGGCTGGACGCCATCATCCAGCGGGACGTCGCCGAGGACACCCGCAACTCGGCGTTTGCCCGCTCGGAAACCGCGATGCAGCTCGTCTGGGTCGCCGGCGGCGCGATCGGCCTGATCGAGATGCCCGGCACGCTCGGCTTCGCCGCCGCGTCCGCGGTGGTCCTGGGCACGATGTTCGTGGAGACCCGGGCCCTGCACCGTTCCCGGGCCGCGGCCCGGGAACTGCACAACGCCCCGCGCGCCCCGCACGCCCCGGCTGCTCCGCACGCCCCAGCGACCCCGTCCATGGCTCACTTCGACCCGGGTGCGCCCACCCAGCCGCAGGCCCCGCCCCTGCCGCAGACCCTGCCGCAGCACCCGACCCTGCCGCAGACCCTGCCGCAGTACCCGACATTGCCGCAGACCCTGCCGCAGGCCCCGCCCCTGCCGCAGCCGCCCGCCGCGCCCGACGCCCCAACCGTGCCGCGACCGCCCGTCCGGCGCTGGTGGGTGCGCGGTTCCAGCCGACCGAAATAATCAAAAAAGCGATCAGACGGTACCAGCGGTCGACGGCCACCGGCTCCCACCGCGGCCAGCACCCCGGCCGCCGGCAGGGGCTCCTGGCCACGGCCAGGCCGCCCGTGGTCGAGCCGCTGAGCAGGCGGGTTGAGACCGACAACCCACCCGCGGGATCGCGAGCAGGCCGGCGCCCGACCGTCGGGAACGGTAACCTCCGATCGTGTCCGCATCTCGGCTACTTTTCCGCACTCGGCGGCGACGCCCCGTCGTGCTCGGCCTCCTCGGCGCGCTGATCCTGGTGATCACCGGCTGCGACAAGCCGACCCCGCTGGTGACGTTGCAGTCCGGCGGCAACTTCGTGCAGGCGCACGCCGCCCAGTACGACCGCGACGGCACAGTGATCAAAAAAGGCGGATACCAGGCGCCGGTCCTGCACGCCGCCCCCGGGTCAGTCGTCAACATCGACGTCGCGCAGTCGATCGCCGACAAGGGATACTTCCTGGCGTCCAACGACACCCGGATCACCGACATCATCACCGAGCCGCACTACCGGCTGTCCGTGCCGGACGGGCGCGGCGAGGTGAACCTGACCGTCTTCCAGGCCCCGCACGCCGGCTCCGAGCAGGCTTCCGGGAGCTGGCCGTTCCGGCTCGTCGTCCAGCCGTAGCCCGATGAACCCCAGTCCTGTCAGCCCCGCCCGCACAGGCCCGAGCGGCGGCACGGCGCGCCCCGGCGGCACAGGCCCGGCCGCGGCGTGCCCGGGCCGCACCCGCCCGTCGACTGTCCCGCTGGCGGACGCGTGAGCCGCATCCTGCTCGTCACCGCGATGACAGCCGAGGCGGACGCGGTCTGCGCCGGAATGATGGGGCCGTGGCGGCCCCGACCCGTCACCGGCACGGGCAGTACCGCCGCTGCCGCCGCCGGTACGGGCACGCTGTCGCGTGGCTCGCCGCCGTCGTGGGACCGCCAGCTCCTGACCGCCGTGCGGATCGGCCCCTACCTGGGCCGCCGCTCCGGCGCGGTGACCGTCCTCGCCGCCGGGGCCGCCGGCCCCGCCGCGGCTGCCGGNNGCCCCGCCGCGGCTGCCGGCACCGCCACCGCGCTCGCCACCGCCCAGGCCGCGGGAGAGCCGTTCGACCTGGTCGTCTCCTTCGGGATCGCGGGCGGTTTCGCCGGCCGCGCGGACATCGGCGACCTCGTCATCGCGGACGCGCTGATCGCCGCGGATCTCGGCGCGGAATCCGGCGTCGACGCCCCGCCCGGTGAACCGGGACAACCACCCGCGCCGACGGCTTCCAGCGACTTCCTCACCCTGGAACAGCTCGGGCTCGGATCCTCCACGCTGTCACCTCGCGAGGAAGCCGTCCAAGCCCTCACCGGCATCCTCGCCGGTACCGGACGCCCGGTGCGGACCGGGCCGGTGCTGACCGTCTCGACGATCACCGGGACCGAGCGCCGGGCCGCGGCCCTGGCACTGCGTTTCGGCCCGGCCGCCGAGGCGATGGAAGGGTACGCGGTCGCGGTCGCGACGGCGGTGTACGGCACGCCCTTCGCCGAGATCCGCGCGATCAGTAACACGGTCGGGCGCCGCGACCGGGCCAGCTGGGACGTGTCGGGCGCGCTGGCCGGGCTGAGCGCCGCGGCAGCCGCCCTCACCGCCGGCATCGACACCCTCACCGCGGCCCTGCGCGCGACCAGCTCCGGCGGCCCGGTCAGGCCAGCCGGACCCGCGGAAGCGACGGGACCAGCGACAGGCGGCACATCGTGACCGGGACCGACGTCGGCGAGAGCACGTCGACGTCGACGTCGACGATCCCGACGGCACCGCCGTCCCTGCCGACACCGCTGTCGTTGGCGATCTCTCCGTGCCCGAACGACACGTTCGCCTTCCACGCGCTCACGCACGGGCTGGTCGGGGACGGCACCCCCGTCACGGTGACCTTCGCCGACATCGACGTGCTCAACAGCCGCGCCGCCGACGCCCTCGACGACGTCGTCAAGGTCTCCTACGCGGCCCTGCCCTGGCTGCTGGGCTCCTACCAGCTGCTGTCGGCCGGCAGCGCGCTGGGACGCGGCTGCGGACCGCTCGTGCTGACCGCCGGCCGGGCCGACCTGCGTGGCGCCCGCGTCGCGATCCCCGGCATGCGCACCACCGCCTACCTGCTGTTCCGCCTGTGGGCGCAGGAGCGCGGGGTGAGCGAGATCGACGTCCTGTCCTTCGAGAAGATCATGCCGGCGGTGCGGGACGGACGGTACGACGCTGGCCTGGTGATCCACGAATCCCGGTTCACCTACCCGTCCTTCGGCCTGACCGCCATCGCCGACCTCGGCGACTGGTGGGAGTCCGAAACCGGCCTGCCGATCCCGCTCGGGGCCGTCCTGGGCCGCCGCCACCTCGACGGCGCCGCGCTGTCCGCGGCGGTGCGGGCGAGCGTGGCCGCCGCGTTCGCCGACCCGGCGGCGTCACGCTCCCACGTCCTCGACCACGCGCAGGAGATGGACCCGGACGTGGTGGACGCCCACATTGGCCTGTACGTCAACGACTACACCCTGCAACTCGGCGACGAGGGTTACGAGGCGGTCGAGGCCCTGCTGGGCCGTGCGGCCGCCGCGGGCCTCGTCCCACCCCTGCCCGTCCCCCTACGCTGATCCGCGCCCGGCCCACGCGGGGAGCGGCCGCCGGGCGATCAGACCTCCAGCTCGTCGGCGACCGCGTGAACGACCTTCGCCACCTTCTGGGCCGTGCGCCGGTCGGGATAGCGCCCGCGGCGCAACGAACCCTGCACCTCGTCCAACAGTTTGATCATGTCTTCGACCATGCTGTGGAGCTCGTCCGGGCTACGCCGCGCCGCCTGCGCGGCAGCCTTCGTCACCGACGGCGGAGCCGCGAGCAGCCGCACCGACAACGCCTGGTCGCCACGGCGGCTCGTGGCGATCCCGAACTCGACCCGGTCACCGGGCTTGAGTCTGTCCACGCCAGGCGGGAGCGCGGCCTTGTGGACGAAAACATCACCGCCGTCGTCACGGCTGAGAAAGCCAAAGCCCTTGTCGACGTCGAACCACTTGACTCTGCCGGTGGGCACGGAAGACCTCGTTATGAGTAGCGAAGGGGGACTGTCCGGTGAGATACCGGGGTCTCAAGGCTATCCGGGGACGCGCCGACGAGTGGCCGTCCGTACTTTTTCATCACCGAGCAGTAGCACCCGAGCGATGGTCGCCCAGCTCACCGGCAAGCCTGGAGCAGCCAGGCCTACTGGTCGGCTTCCCCGGTCCAACGGGCTCCCGAACGCGACAAACATGATCGCTCATCCTTTGGCTCGCAGCCCCCAACCAGCCGCCGGCGATGCGACGCAATGATCGAACCGCCTTTGGCCCCACAACCCAGGTTGGCCGCCGGCGATGCGATACAACGATCGCACCGCCTTTGGCCAGGGGGGCCGCGGGATCCGTAGGCTGGTAGGCGTGGACGATCCAGCGGCGCGGGAACCAGAGCCTGCTGAGCCCTCGGGGCGCCGGAGGCGGACGGACCTCTTCGTCCGGGCCGCGGTCGTGTCGTTCGCGATCGGCCTCGTCGCCACCGCGGTCATCATTATCCCGTTCTTCTTCGGGGTCACCGAACGTCCCACCTGGCTCAACGCGGTCGCGGCCGGCGGGCTGACCGTCGGCTTCGCCCTCGCCCTGATCGGGATACTCCTGGCTGTGCTCTCCCCCGCCCCGGTGGACGAGGCCGAACCGGTCGACGCCGAGGGAAACCCGATCTGACCGGACCGCCCCCGGCCGTTCTCACCGTCCGGCGCCGCCTTCCCCGGACGCTCGCGCCACGGCCGGCAGCAGTTCGTTCATGGAGCCCGACCGGAACCCGCGGGGGTCGACCTCCACCCGGTCGAAGCCCTCGACGGCGGCCAGCAGGTCCGGACGCGCGGCCAGCGCCGCCACCTGGTCGGCGTCCACCTCGACCATTGCCACGTCGTCGAGGTCGCGCACCCGCAGGTTCCGGACGACGAGCCCCGCGGCGGCCAGGGCCACCCGCAGCCCGGCCTCCGCGCGTTCGACCCGGGCCAGCCGGGCCGGCGACACCTCGATGCCGTAGGCGATCCGGCTGGCCAGGCAGGCCGCGGCCGGCTTGTCCCAGGTCGACAGACCCCACCGCCGGGACGCCTCGCGGACCTGCGCCTTGGTCAGGCCGGCGTCCAGCAGCGGGGTACGCGCCCCCCGCTGGGCCGCCGCCCGGATACCCGGCCGGAACCCGGCGACGGCGTCGTCGGCGTTCGTCCCGGTCACCACATGGGTGAGGCCGAGGGAGTCCGCGAGCGGCCGCAGCGTCTCGGTGAGCTCCGCCTTGCAGAAGTAGCACCGGTCCGGCCCGTTGGCCCGGTAGCCCTCGCGTCCCATCTCGTTCGTGGCCGGGGTGAGATGGCGCACGCCGAGCCGCGCGGCGAAATCGGTGGCGGCGGCGAGCTCGGCGGCCGGCAGGGACGCCGAGCTCGCCGTGGCCGCCACCACCCGGTCGGCGCCGAGCGTCCGGACCGCCGCCGTCAGCAGGAACGCCGAGTCCGCCCCACCGGAGAAGGCCACCAGTACCGAGCCGAGCCCGGCCAGCCGTGTGGCCAGGTCGTCGAGCCGGCCGGGCAGCAGATGGGACGACAGCCAGCCGCCGAACGCGGCCAGGTCGGGCAGGACGACGTCGGCTCCGGCGGCGGCCAGTTCGTCCGCCGAGCACGGGCCGGTGGCCACCGCGACGGCCAGGGCACCGGCCGCGTGCGCTCCGACGATGTCACCGACATGGTCACCCGCGTAGATCGTGACATCGTGCTCGATCATGGCCTCGGCCTTCGTCTCGGCGAACCGCCAGCCCTCGACCGCGTCCACCTCGATGCCGATGTGGGTGAGGCTCGCCCGCGCGAGCGGCTCGCTCTTGGCGGTGACGACGACCGCCTGCCCCCCGTGGCGACGCACCTGGGCGACCGCGTCGGCGGCGCCCGGCATCGGCAGCGACACCGGCAGCGCGTGGACGGCGTACAGCTCGCGGTAGCGGGCCGCCGTCTCCGCTACCCGCTCGGGCGGGAACCAGCGGGCGATCTCCTCCTCCAGCGGCGGCCCGAGGCGGGCGGCGGCCGCTTCGCCGTCGATCGCCACCCCCGTCTCGGCGGCCAGCGCGGCGTAGGCGGCGACGACGCCGCGCCGAGGGTCCAGCAACGTCATGTCCAGGTCGAATCCGACGACCGGCCCGGCCGCTCTCGGCGGACCGGCTGCCCCCGAGGCAGGTTGCCTCGGCACGGACACGGGCTGTTCTGGCACGGATGTCGACACACACCCGAGGGTAGTTACCGCCGCCTCGCCACGGGCGCCCACAGCCACAGAGCCCCCGAGCACCGCCCCCGAACACCGTCAATCGATCAAAGATTCGCGATCGATTACCGCCGAATCATGAGAACGAGGGAACAAGCGGCCGCACAGCAGCCATTTCCACACTCGTTTTCCTGATCACATTCACTTTCTTGATCGAAAAAGGCGTACGGTGCCCGGTGGGGTTCGCGGTGCAGGGTGGTGTTCCTGGCGCACCGGCCGTGTCGGCGCATGCGGCCGGGCGGGTACCCATCGGCCCCCCGAACGGCGCACCCGCCCGGGGGACCGATGGGTACGCCCACAGCTCGAGGCTGGCCGCGCAGGCGTGGGCAGCACACCCGCTCCAGGCCCGGACGGCACCGGCGGAACCACGTCCGATGGATCTTCGAGCGCGGGCGACACCAAGCCGACCAACATCCATCAGCCCCGGCCCTGCGATGCACCGATACAGTCTTCAGGCGTGGCCAGGGTCGTTGTGGACGTGATGCTGAAACCGGAGATCCTCGACCCGCAGGGGCAGGCGATACTCGCCGCGCTGCCACGCCTGGGCGTGTCCGGCATCGCCGGGGTACGCCAGGGCAAGCGTTTCGAGCTGGAGGTGGACGGCGACGCCGACGCCGACGTCCTCGCCCGGATCGACCAGCTCGCCGCCTCCCTGCTCGCCAACCCGGTGATCGAGGACTACGTCGTGCGGGTGGAGCCGCCGCAACCGGCGCAGGCCAGCCCCACCGGGGCCAACGCGGTCAGAGCCGAACCCGCCACCTGAGACGTGTCCGGAAGGCCCGCGAGGGCGACCGCACACTGATCGTGGCAACGGCAACCATCACTCCGTGACGAAAAGCGCATGCGTCACGCCGAAGCGCAACGTCCCGAACCAACACATCCACCCCACGGGACCACCCCACCGCCCCGTTCGCGCACCCCTCCGCCTGCCCGGCGGGCCCGGCGGGGCGTGAGCAGCCGGGGCGGGTGGGTGAGTCAGGCCGTCGGGTCGGCTGGGGAGAGGAACATGACCCGGCGTCCGCACGAGTCACAGACGGCAACCCGTGCGTATGGTTCGTCGTCCCCTGGGACGAGATGTGCCAACGGTACGATCCCGCCGCACCACGGGCAGGTGAGCCACGGCCCGTCCGCTCCGCATCCTGATGATTCGACATCGAGCGATTCCACGGTAATCACGGTCCCACCACGGGCCTTGTCGCCGCGGACGAAAAAGCGCCCTCGTGACCACAGCCGGCCGGCCGAGGGACCAAAGACGGAGCGACCATGTCTCTCTCTCGCGCCGCCGGCAGGCCCAAATCCCCGGGATCATGTCCCGCGCAATGTCCAGCGGCCACCTGTCCAGCGGCCACCTGTCCAGCGGCCACCGCGTGATAGCTGCCTGTCCGGTAGCCGCCTGTCCGGTAGCCGCCTGTCCGGTAGCCAACGCCACGGGATGCCGGGCGGATGGCAGGATGGCCGCGTGGGTTCGGATCAGATACCTTCGGTCGCAGTAGATCAACTTCCGACGACGGTCACGCCGGACGTCGGGCCGCTGCTCCTCGACGTCCGGGAGGCGGAGGAGTGGGACGCGGGGCATATCGCCGGAGCGGTCCACATCCCGATGGGTGAGCTCCTCGAGCGCATCGAAGAGGTGCCTCGCGACCGGGACGTGGTGGTGATCTGCCGCTCCGGGCAGCGTTCGGCCGCGGTCACGGCCTACCTGCACCGCGGCGGCTGGCAGGCCCGCAACCTGGACGGTGGAATGATCGCCTGGGACGCCTCGGGCCGTCCGATGGCGAACAACGCACCGCATCCCCCGGCCGTGATCTGACGGTATCCGGCCGGCTCCCCGTGGCCAGGCCGGCGGCGGGTGCGTCCACAACACTCCTGTCCACAACCGGCGCCATCTCACCGGCACGGGCGCTGGACGGCGGGAAACTGGCGTTATGACCCCCGCCGCGTCAGTGCCGCGTCCCCGACCGCCGGCAGATCATAATCAAGGTTGCACGGATCAAAGCCGTGGAGACCAGGACCATGCGGAGCCAGGCGACCGAGGCCGGCGCCGCGGGCGGGGTGGCACCGCGGCTGCCGGCGTCACTGCACATGGGAGCGCGGCCCACGACGCCACGGCCGACGGGGGCCCGATCCGGAACACCGTGGTCCGCAGCATCGTGGTACGCGGCGCCGCGGTCCGCGGCATCGTGGCGCGAGGTGTCCCGGCCGACGGCCGGGCACGAATCCTGTCAGCGGCTGTTGCGCTCTGCCTCAGCGTGTTTCTCGCCCTGACCGGATGCGGGACGCTCGACGGCGCGGGATCGCCCGCGGGCTCCGGCGGGACGGCCGGCGGACGCGGCCAGGTCGTCACCATCGGAACCGCCGTCGCCACCCTCCAGTCGATCCCGGTGCACCCGGCCACGACATCGCCGCCGTACCGGCGGG
>NZ_JWIO01000044.1:0-7325 GCF_001017755.1 Protofrankia coriariae | reverse complement strand
CGCCGCCGTACCGGCGGGACGAGTTCGGCGCCGCCTGGTCGGACGTCGACGGCAACGGCTGCGACACGCGCAACGACATCCTGCACCGCGACCTGACGCTGGTGACCGTGCGGCGGAACTCGTGCACAGTGCTGACCGGTGAGCTGAGGGATCCGTACACCAACCGGATCGTCCGCTTCGACCGTTCACGGTCCGCGAGCGCCGTCCAGATCGACCATGTGGTGGCGCTGGCGGACGCCTGGCGGACCGGGGCCGCCTTCTGGTCGCCGGACAAGCGGCTGGCGTTCGCCAACGATCCGGAGAACCTGCTTGCCGTCAACGGTCCGACGAACCAGGACAAGAGCGACGACGATGCCGCGCAGTGGCTGCCTCCGAACCGGGGATACCGCTGCCGATACGTGGCCCGGCAGATCGGAGTGAAGGCCCGCTACGGCCTGTGGGTGGACGCGGCCGAGCGGGAAGCAATGATCAGAATCCTGAGCGGCTGCCCGGACCAGCCCGTGCTCGGCGCGACGCAGGCCCGCTGACGGCCGACCAGCCGACCCTGCCGGCCGGTGGGGCTGTCGCGCCTGGTAAGCGATCACACACGAGATAGATGATCACTGTAACGACCTGGACGATCGCATCCACGTCACACTCGTCACATCAGGCCACCAAGCGAGTACAGTTAACTTTTCTGTTACCGGAGGGACTCCCGGTTTCTTCCCCGAATACGTTCGATCAGGCGGAGGCCGTCGAGAACCGACACGGGTGAGGCAGACACGGGTGAGTAGGTGAGGAACCGGTGGGACTGGAGGGGGATCGCCTCGATCTGTTCGACCGGCTACAGATCGGAATGGCGCTCGTCGGTGTAGTCGATAATCTGGTGTGGCGGGTGAACGCGGCCGCCTGCCAGATCCTCGGCCGTGGCGAGGCGGAGCTCCTTCGCACGGCCTGGGACGTGCTGATCCACCCGGGCGAGCGGGCGAAACGACCGGACGACGCGTCACTCCACGCGGCCGGCTGTCGCGATGGTCAGCAGGACGTGATCCGGTTCGTCCGCCCGGACGGCTCGGTGGTCCACGCCCTGGCCATCACCACCCTCCTGCGGGACGGCTCCGACCCACGGCCCCACCGTCTCGTTCAGTTCCAGGACATCACCCGGGAGGTGACCGCCCGCCACCACCTGCGGCTGCTGCTGGAGAACGCGCCGGTGACGCTGTTCCTCCTGGACCGGATCGGGCGCGTCGAGCACGCCGGAGGCGGGCGGGACGTCGACCATGCGGGCGCCTCGCGGCCGTCGGCGTCCGAGGCCCTCGAGGCCCTTGAAGCCCTCGGCTCCTTCGACACGCCCAGGGGTCCCGACACCTCCAAGGAGATGACCTCCGGGGGGACGGCCTTCGATGACGTGACGATCCGGCGCATGGCCCGCCGGGCTGCGCGCTCCGGCAAGCGCCTGTCAGGTGTCATCGAGGCGGCTGGACGCCGTTACGACATCCACGCGGTGCCCCTGTCCGCTGCGGACGGCACCGTGACGTCGGTGGCGATGGTCACCACCGACGTCACCGAGCGCGAGCAGGCGCTGGCGGAACTGCGGGTCCGCTCGGCCGAACAGGCGATCGTGGCGGAGCTGGGAGAGCGCTCCCTGCACAACCCCGATCCGCAGCCGCTGTGGCGCGCCGCCGCGCAGATGATCGCCGACCATCTGCGTGCGGACGCCGTCACCGTGCACGAACTGCCCCCCGGGCACGCCGGGCCGTGCCTGGCCACGGCCGTTGGGACGCCGCCCGAACCCGGCATCCTGGTCACGTCGGCGCTCGCGACCCGCGGCCCCGTCCACGCCGACCGCATCCCCGCCTCCGACCGGCAGGACTCGCCGCGGCAGGCAGGCCCGCACAACCAGCCAGGTTTTTTCCGGGACCAGCAGGATTTTCAGGACCAGCAGGGCACGCGCAACGGGCAGGGCCCACCGCAGCGGCGGGACGACGGCCAGGGGGCGCCCTCCGGTGGATGCTCCGGTCTGGCGATCCCGATCGGCCGGCCCGACGACCCGACCGCGATCCTCACGATCTACCGCGGCACGCCGCCGGCCGCGTCCGGCCCTCCCGGCCCGGCCAGCACCTTTCCGGACCGTCCGGAAGGGCCGATCGTGCCCGCGGCAGACGCCACTGGCACGTCCGGCTCCGACTCCAGCTCCGGCTCGTTCACCGATCGCGAGGTCGGGTTCGTGCGGACGGTCGCAACCGTGCTGAGCGCGGCGGCCATCCGGTACCAGGTCGAACGCGACGCCAACCACCGTGCTCTGCACGACGAGCTCACCGGGCTGGCCAACCGCACCGCACTGTTCGAGCGACTCGGCCAGGTCCTGAAGCCCGGCCGCCCGGACCAGGACCAGCCAGCCCGGGGCAGGCAGAAGCAGGACGGGCAGAAACAGTGCCGGCAGCGCCGGACCGGGCTCCTGTTCGTCGACCTCGACGGCTTCAAGGGTGTCAACGACTCGCTGGGGCATCACATCGGCGACCGGCTGCTGTGCGAGGTGGCCACCCGCCTGCGGGGCGCCGTCCGGCCCGGGGACACCGTCGCCCGCCTCTCCGGCGACGAGTTCGCCGTCCTGTGCGAGGAGATCCAGGCGGAAGCCACCCTGTCCACCATCGCCGAGCGGGTCGTGACCGCCCTCTCCGAACCCATGATCCTCGACGGGTGCCAGGTGAGCGTCAGCGCCAGTGTCGGCGTCGCTCTGTCCGGGCCGGCCATCCCCGACCCCGCCGGCCTGCTACAGGCCGCCGACATCGCCATGTACGGCGCCAAGCACCAGGGCCGCGGCCGCTACCTGCTCTTCGAGGAGAGCATGCGCAGCACCTCCCTGGACAGGCTCACCACCGAGAACGACCTGCGCAACGCCCCTGGCACGGGCGATCTCCGGTTGCACTACCAGCCCGTTGTCAGCCTCGGCGGTGAGATCGTCGGAGCCGAGGCTCTCCTGCGCTGGCAGCATCCCGAACGCGGCCTGCTGTATCCCGAGGCGTTCCTCCCCCTCGCCGAGGAGACCGGGATAGTCGTCCCGCTGGACCGGTGGGCCCTGCGTACCGCCTGCCACACCGCGGCCACCTGGGCGGCTACCCGGGCGGCGGGTCCGCCACCGGCATGCCCGCCGCGCATCAGCGTCAACGCCTCTATCCGCCAGTTCACCGACCCCGGTTTCCTGCCCGAGCTCGAGACACTTCTGCGGACCACCAACGCCGACCACCGCTACCAACTCTGCCTCGAAATCACCGAGAGCGCCCTCAGGGACGACGACGAGACCGTCACCAGCACCCTACAGGCCGTGCACGCCCTCGGCGTCGCCATCCACGTTGACAACTTCGGCACCGGCCATCTGTCCCTCACCCGGCTGCGCGGCCTGCCGCTCGACGGTCTGAAAATCGACCGCCGGTTCATCGGCGGGCTGATCGACGATCCCGCCTCCTACGCCATCGCCGCCGCCGGCATCCAGTTGGCCCACGCCCTCGGCATGACCGCCATCGCGAAGGGGGTGGAGACCCCCGAACAGCTTGCCGCACTCACCGATCTGAGCTGCGACCTTGTGCAGGGCGACTACTTCGCCCGCCCCGAACCGCGTCTGCCCGCCCGGCAGACAGCCGCCGCCGGCCAGCCGTGACGAGCCGGGTCCACGGCCACGGTCGGCCCCAGCGACCGCGGCCACCAGCCAGGAATCATGGCCTGTGGCCGGGAAATCCGGTCACATCCGCTCGGGCGCGATGATACCGAGCAGGCCCAGGCCGGTCGCGAGGGCGCGCCGGGTCAGGTCGCACAGGGCGATCCGGCTGGTGCGGACCGGCTCCTCGGCACGGAGAATAGGGCATTTTTCGTAGAAATTCGTGAAAGCGGCCGCCAGGCTGAAAAGATAACCCGCCAGCCGGTGGAACTCGAGCGAGTCGACAATGCCCTCGACCACGTCGCCGAAGCTGAGCAGCTGAACGGCGAGGTGACGTTCCTCGGGCTCGCCGATCCGGATGTCGGCGGCGGTGACCGGATACGTGAGCCCGGCCCGGCGGAACACCGAGCAGATCCTCGCGTGGGCGTACTGCAGATAGGGCGCGGTGTTCCCGTCGAAAGCCAGCATGCGGTCCAGGTCGAAGACGTAGTCCTTTGACCGGTCGGTCGAGAGGTCCGCGTACTTCACGGCACCGATCCCGATCGCCTGGGCGACCTGCGCGCGGGTCTGAGCGTCCAACCCGGGATTCTTCACGGCGATGACGTCGGCCGCCCGGGAAACCGCCTGCTCCAACAGGGCGACGAGCTTCACGGAGTCGCCGGCCCTCGTCCGCAGCATCTTGCCGTCGGCGCCCAGGATCGACCCGTGCCCGATGTGCTCGGCCCGCACGGGCGCGCGAAGCCAACCGGCCTCCCGAGCCACCTCATAGATCATCTCGAAATGCTGGTACTGCGGCAGGCCCACCACGTAGAGCAGCCGGGTCGCGTGCAGGTCACGGATCCGGTGACGAATCGTCGCCAGATCTGTGGTCGCATACCCGTAACCGCCGTCCCGTTTGCGCACGATGAGCGGCAGGGGCTCACCGTCCCGGTTCTTGAACCCTTCCGGGAAGGCACACAGGGCGCCGTCGCTCAGCCGCAGCAGCCCCAGCTCGGTCAGCTCGTCGACGACCGGGCCCAACTGGTCGTTGTAGGAGCTCTCTCCGCGGAAGTCCGCCTCGGTGAGCAGCACACCGAGCTGGGAGTAAACGGTCAGGAAGTACTTCTTGGACTCGCCGACCAGGACGTGCCAGAGCCGGCGTGTCGTCGGGTCGCCGGCCTGGAGCTGGACGACCCGCAGCCGGGAACGCTCCTTGAACGTCTCGTCCGCGTCGAACTTCACCCGGGCGGCCCTGTAGAAGGCGTTGAGATCGCCGACGGAAAGCTCGTGGGCGGCCTCGGACTCGCCGATGTCGAGCAGATGCTCGACCAGCATGCCGAACGGCGTGCCCCAGTCCCCGATGTGATTCTGCCGGACGACCTGATGGCCCAGCCAGCTCAGCAGCCGCACCGCCGCGTCCCCGATGATCGTCGACCGGAGATGGCCGACGTGCATCTCCTTGGCGGCGTTCGGCCCGGAATAGTCGACGACGACCACCTCGGGCTCGGGCACCGGCGCGACGCCGAGCCGCTCGTCGCCGAGCACCTCCCCGAGCAGGCGCTCCAGCGCGGACGCGGCCAGGTGCAGGTTGATGAACCCCGGCCCGGCCACCTCGACCGTCTCGCACAGGTCGTCGAGCTCGGCGGCCCCGACCACTTCGGCGGCGATGTCACGCGGGTTGCGACGAAGGCGGCGGGCCAGTGAGAGGGCCGCGTCCGCCTGGTAGTCCGCTCGCTGCGACCGCCGGATGGCAGGATCGACCTGTTCGCCGGCAACGGCCGTGAAGGCCGCGCCCAACCGCTCGTCGAGAAGACGTTCCAGGCTCGTCACGCCCGTGAATCTACCGACTCGGCGCCCGGCCCGGACCGCCGTGCGCGACCGCACCCACCGATCCGCGCCACGTGCCCGCCGGCCGGGTCCGCGATGCCCACTTCGAGGAGGCTCAGCTTCGAGGATCTCGAGCGCTCCCGGGCGCGGATCTCAACCATGCTCTCGACGGGACGGGCCGACGGCACCGTGGCGGGTTGTCGGCTATACGTTCCGGTCGGCTTTCGGGACGGGCGCTGTGATGGACGAAGAGGTCCGCGCCGGCCTGTCATGACCGCGGTTACAGCTCACGCGGCCCCGGCTGTCGCGGCCCGTGCGGCAGTGGCCGGGATGGAGATCCGATCAGGCCGCGGAGGACGCCCCCCGCGATTCCACCGCACCGGCTTCTTCGTTTTTGTCGGTTTCGACAGGCCGTCGAGCGGGGCCTGGAAGCGCCAGTCGCAGAATGCGCTTCCACACGCTGGACGTCTGCCGCAGCAACGGGCCGGTGTTGTAGGGAAGGCCGAAACGTGCGCACAGGGCGCGTACCTCCGGCGCGATCTGGGCGTACCGGTTGCTGGGTAGATCGGGAAAAAGGTGGTGTTCGATCTGAAAACTCAGGTTCCCGCTCAGGACATGGAACAACGCGGAGCCCTCGATGTTGACCGAGCCCAACATCTGCCGCAGGTACCACTCACCGCGGGTCTCCCCCTCGATCTGCTCCTCGGTGAAAACCTCGACCCCTTCCGGGAAGTGACCACAGAAGATAATCATATGAGCCCAGACGTTACGGATGGTGTTGGCGGTGAGGTTACCGAACAGAACGGGCAGGAAAGCCGGACCGGCGAGCAGCGGGAAGGCCACATAGTCCTTGAAAACCTGACGTCCTCCCTTCCGCAGCGCTGTCGACAGCTGAGCCAGGGTCTCGGCCCAGCTCTTCTCGCCCCGCCAGGCACGTTCGAGTTCGGAGTCGTAGATCGCTATTCCCCACTCGAAGACCATTGCAAGCATCAGGTTGTACAGCGGCTGGGCGAGGTAGACGGGATGCCAGGGCTGCTCCGGGTGGACCCGCAGCGCACTGTAGCCAATGTCCCGGTCCTTGCCGAGAACGTTCGTGTAGGTGTGGTGCACATAGTTGTGGGAATGTTTCCACTGCTCGGCGGGAGACGCGGAGTCCCACTCCCAGGCAGTGGAGTGGATCTCGGGGTCGCGCATCCAGTCCCACTGCCCGTGCAGAACGTTGTGCCCGATCTCCATGTTCTCCAGGATCTTGGCAGTGGCCAGCATCGCGGTGCCCGCCAGCCACGCCGGGGGCAGCAGGGAGGCGAACATGACCGCCCGTCCACCCGCCTCCAGGCTCCGCTGAACGGCGATCACCCGGCGGATGTAGCGGGCGTCGCCCTCCCCCAGACCGGCCAGGATCTCCTCGCGGAGCCGGTCGAGCGCACGACCGAACTCCTCGACATCCACAGCGGTGAGCTGGGTCGTGCCTTCCATACGCATCTCTCCTACAGAGTGTCGTCTCTCTCCTACATAGTGCTGCCAGCAAGATCACGACCTCGCGCGGGAACCTCCCGACTACCACCGTGCGTTTCCTCCCGGTCGTCGGAGGTCGGGAATGGTGCGAGCTCTGCCCGATACACGGCCGGAGAAACGGATCTTCCCGACCTGCACCTCATCCGACAGCGGACAAGCTAGTTATTACTAACAGTAGAAAGTTCAATCACTTTAAGCAACATGGATCTTGTCTGTCATAGCCACTGGCGAGACCGAGGAGTGTCAATGGACGCATTCCGCAAGAATTCATTCCCTTTACCTCTATATCGGAATCGACCAGCCCTTTCCGTGCCGCGCATCCGCGGGAGTGAGCCGGGTGTACTGCCGTCAATGCCGCTAAGATAAGAAC
>NZ_JWIO01000043.1:26930-37645 GCF_001017755.1 Protofrankia coriariae | reverse complement strand
GTGCCGTCGGGGGAGAACGCCATCGAGCGCACCGCGCCGGCGTGGCCGTGCAGCATCGCCGTCCGGCGGCTGGAGACGACGTCCCACAGGTGCACCGTGCCGTCGTCGCCGCCGGTGGCCAGGGTGGTGCCGTCCGGGGAGAACGCCACCGCGTGCACATGGTCGGTATGGCGGGTGAGCTGACCGGTCTGCTGGCCGGTGGGGGCGTCCCACAGCCGGACGGTGTGGTCGTCGCCGCTGGTGGCCAGGGTGGTGCCGTCGGGGGAGAACGCCACCGCCCACACCGGGTCGCCGCGACCGGCCAGCCGGCCGGTCTCCTGGCCGCCCGTCGGATCCCACAGCCGCAGCGTGCGGTCCGTGCCACCGGTGGCCAGGGCGGTGCCGTCGGGGGAGAACGCCACCGACCACACCGCGCCGGTGTGGCCGGGCAGCACCCCGGCCGGCCGTCCGCTCGCCGCCTCCCACAGCCGCACCGTGCCGTCGTCGCCTCCGGTGGTGAGCAGGGCGCCGTCGGGGGAGAACGCCACCGCCCGCACCCTGGGCGCGTCACGGCCACGCACGCTTGGACGGTCGTCCCGCGCTCCCACCGCCCGCGCCTTGTGAGCGCCGTGAACCCCGTGGGCCTCGTGAGCGTCGCGGACGTGGTCGATGATCCGGCGGGGCTGTCGGCTGTCGGGTTCCGCGGTGGTGGCCCACAGGTGCACCGCCGCGTCGTCGCCGCCGGTGGCCAGGGTGGTGCCGTCGGGGGAGAACGCCACCGCGCGCACCGGGCCGGTGTGGCCGGCCAGCTCGCGGGTCTGCCGGCCGGTGGTGGTGTCCCACAGCCGGACCGTGCGGTCGTCGCCGCCGGTGGCGAGCAGGGTGCCGTCGGGGGAGAACGCCGCCGCGCGCACCGTGCCGGTGTGGCCGGTCAGCGTCCGCAGCGGGCGCAGCCCGTCGGGGTCGAGCAGCAGTACCTGCCGCCCCCAGCAGGCCGCGAGCAGGGTGCCGTCCGGGGCGAAGACGATGCTTCGGGGCTCCCGGGCGGGTGGCAGCAGCATCGCCTCGACGCGGTCGCGCCCGAGGACCGCCGCGGCCGCCAGTTCGGGTGCGGCGGCGCTGGCCACGTCGAGCCGTGGGTGCACCAGCGCGGCCCGCTGCCAGCGGCTGCCGGTGAGCCGCACGTTGGTGAGGATGGGACGGATCAGCCGGGCGCCGTAGAGATCGGCGCCGGAGAGGTCGGCGCCGGTGAGGTCGGCGTCGGGCAGCCGGATCCCAGCGAGCACCGCCCCGGTGAGGTCGGCGAAGCGCAGGTTGCGCCCGGCCAGGTCCTGGCCGCGCAGGTCCTGGCCGGCGAGCTGGGCGCCGGCGACCGGCAGCCCGAGGGCGCGGGCGACCCCCAGTGCGTTCACCGGGGAGGCGCCGTCGGCGTCCGGGTCGGCCAGCACCCGCTGGGCCCAGGCCCGCAGCGCCGCCCGGTCGGCGAGGCCGACCAGGAAGTCGATCATCAGCTGGGACATGTTCCGCCGGGCCAGCAACGACGACGCGCGGTGACCACCGCCGGGCCGGCCGCTGTCGGGCGGGCCACCGCCGGGCCGGCCACCATGGGGCGGGCCACCGTCGAGTTCGCGGGCGGCCACCGTGGCGGCCAGAAACTCCATGACCGAGCGGTGGACGAAGGAGAACCGGTCCTCCCGCCGGATGAGCAGACTGCCCGAGCCGACGATGAACGCGGCCTGCGTCGCGTCCAGTTTGACCTTGCTCAGATCGGTCAGGGCGGCCCGGACGGTGTCCGACAGCCCGGCGAGGTCGGTGGCGTCCTCGCCGCTTTCCCAGAGCGTGACGGCCAGGGCGTCCACCGCCTGGCGCAGCTGCCCGGCCGTCAGTGTCTGGAAGCGCCGCCGGGCGACCTCGTTCGCCAGCCACCTTTCGACGAGCTGGGCGTAGAGGTCGGCGGCGCTGACCGTGCCGTTGGGCGCGCTGGCCGCGCGCAGGTCGCTCTCGGGCAGTTCGGCGATGAACGACAGCATCCGTGGGTTCACGGACAGTTCTCGCAGGTCCCGGATGCCGTGGATCAGTTTCAGCCGGGCGTCCGCCCGCTGTTGCGCCGCCAGTAGCCCGGAGAGCTGGGAATCCGGCACCGCCGGCCCGTCAGGGGCGTCCGTCGGCGTCTCGTTGGCGCCCGTGTTTCCGGTCGTGTGCCGGGCCGTGTCCCTGGTGGCGTCTGCGGTCGCGTTCCTGATGGCGCCGCGGGCCCCGGCGGCGATCTGGCGCTCGAACAGTCGCACGAGGAACTCCCGGATCTGCCGCTGGTCGAAGTCGACGAGCCGGATCTGCCGGCTGGCGGTGTGGCGCCGCACCAGCTCGCCGAGTTCGGTCCGCCACTGGTCGTCGCTGGCGAAATGCTGGGTACGGCTGGTCAGCACCACCTTCGCCCGGCCCGTCACCGCCGACATGATCATGCGTAGGTGCTCGGCGGCCCGGTCGTAGGTCACCCGCAGGGCGAGCTCGTCGAAGCCGTCGAGCAGCAGGATGATCCGGCCGCGCTCCAGCATCCGGTGGACCGTCCGGACGTCGACCCCGTGCTCCCCGGTCTTCGTCAGGTGCAGCGAGAGCAGGTCTGCGACGCTGTGGGTCTTCTCCAGCGTCCGCAGCTCGACCAGCATCGGGACCATGCCGGGACGCTCGGACGGCAGGCGGCGGGCCAGCTCGTGCAGCAGGAACGTCTTGCCGTGCCCGAAGTCGCCGAGCACCAGCAGGAAGCGAGCCTCCTCGACGTCGAGCCAGTCCACGGCCGCGGCGAGCACGTCGTCCTGCGCGGCGGTCTCCGCCACGCCGTCGGCGAGGACCGACCGCTGCGGCACGTACAGCGATGGCGGGTAGGCCGGATCGGTCTCCAACCGGGCGGTCTGGCGGAGCAGGTAACGGCGCGGATCCCACCGTCCCTCGAACTGGGCCAGACTGCGCACCCGGATCCACCGCCGGCGGGCCTGGCCGACGAGGCCCTGCTCGGCGAGCGCTCCCCCGTACACCAGCTCCGACTCGACCGGTTCGCCGACGAACAACTCGTACCGGACGACGACCTGCTCGTAGAAGGCGGCCAGGGTGTCCTGGTCAAGCCCGTCCGCACTGATCCCGACCGGCCAGCGCTGCCACTCGCCGTCCCGCAGGCCGTTCACGTCGAAGTAGACGGTCCCGTTGTCGGCCGTCATCCGCTGGATGGTCGCGTCCGGGTAGCGGACGCGGGCGGCCTGTTCCACCCAGCGCACGAACACCGACGTGATCTTCTGCGGGTCCGGGCCCGGGTAGGCCGGCGGCTCGGCGCCGTCGGCATCCGCTGGTTCGCGGGCCGGCCCTCGCACCAGCCCTGGGTAGGCCGGCGGCAGCGCCGGCTGCGCCGAACGACCGGCGGCGGCGGACAGGCCGTCGAGCAGCGTGCGGCGCGCCTGCGCCTGCGCCTGCTCCACCAGGCTGACCCGGCCGACACCGCGCAGCAGCGGCGGTGCCTCGCACGGCGCGACGCGGACCGGCACGAGAAGGGGACGCCCGTCCCGGGTCATCGTCGCGAGCGCGGCCTGCCATTCGGCCGCCGCCCAGTCCGAGTTCACGTAGTCCGGGGAGAGAACGGGCAGGACGAAGGCTGCCGCGGCAAGCTCCCGGCGCAGCCAGGCGGCGGCTCCCTCACCCGGTGGCGGCTGCCACGTCGTCGCCCGCGGCCGATATCCCTCGGCCGTCAGCTGATGGATGATCCACGCGGCCCACCGCTCGTCCGCCTCTGTGTAACTGACGAACACCACTGGCCTGGCAGCCGGGCCAATCCCACCGGTCGCGCTGGTCGCACTGGTTGCAGCGGTAGCAGCGGTAGCAGCGGTTGCACCGGCCCCGCCGGTTCCACTGGCCCCGCCGGTTCCGGCGGTTTCGATGGTTCTGCCGGAGATCACCGCAGGTCGGGCGGGCAGCACCGGCACTGTCCCGATGGGCGGCTCTGTTTCCACTGGCTGCGCGGTCAGCAGCCGCAACAGCGGTTCGATCCCGGCCTGGGTGAAGTCCGTGACCCGGTAGTGCGTTCCCGCGGACGGGCTGAGAAAAGCGGGAATGTCCTCGGTCGAACGGCCGGGCAGCAGCACCGAGAGGAACTTCGCCCGACCGGCCGTCTCGTCCCGGTAGAGCTCGTCCCGGATGAGCAGGCCCTCGAAGCGCGCGCCCCGCCCCTGGGTGGGGTCCCCCTCCCCCTCCACCCGCCGCCGGTATTCCGGGGACGCGATCACCAGGACGAATGCGGCCTGACGTATCTGCGCCAGCATCCACAGCGTCCAGTCGCGGGGCTGTTGCGCGGCCACCACGTCCAGCTTCGCGTCCACGCCGCAGCGGCGTAACAGCAGCCAGAGATTGCGCACCGCGTCGCCGTGGTCCGGCGAGTCGTGCGCGTAGGAGATGAACACGCGCACCCCGCTCGCGGCTCCCGCCCCGGCATCCACCACGTTCCGCAACCCCCTGCAGCCGACCGAGCATGCCCGCGACCGCAGGGTAACGGTGGTGATGCAGGGACGGAACAGCCAGGTCCGGGCATGCGCGGATCGGCTGTCTGTCGGAGCGGCTGTGCCTCTGGCGGCTGTGTATCCGAGGCGGGGCCAGGTATGGGTGTATGTGGACCGGGCCCGCCCCGGTTGCCCGGTATCCGGCCGTCCGGTGCCCGTTGGCTGGTGTTCGCCGCCCGTCCGGGGTAGCTGGTTGAATCGGTTCGTGAACGCCGAGCGTCCGACTCCCGGGCCTGCGGATGGGTGAGCGCACCGATGGCGGATCCGCCGATGCCGGGCTGGTCGCCGCGCTGACGGCGGTCGGCCGGCGGATCGTGGGGGAGCGGGAGCCAGCCGCTGCGGTCGTCCTCTCCGCCCGCCACGACAGGCTGCTGGTGCGTTACGGCGACGCCGTCCTCAAGGCCCACGCGCCGGGGACAGATCCGGTGCAGCTTGCGCTGCGGCTACGGCTGGCGGCCGATCCCCGGCTGAGCGACAGCCTGCTCGCGCCCCTGCCCATCCCGGGCGCGGACGCTCCAGGGCTGCTCACTCAGGCCCGCGGCCGGCTTGTCAGTGCCTGGCCGGTGGGCACACCCCTGTATCCGGAGGATCCCACGGCGGTGCCCGAGACGGCCGTCGACGATCTGCCGTGGGAGCAGGCGGCAGCCCTGCTCGCCCGGCTGCACGCGGTACCCCCGCAGGGGCCCGTCCCGCCGGCGAGGGTCCGCCGGGGCGTGGAGCGCGCGATGGCGAAGCTGTCCGGGCTGCCCACCTCGGCCGGCAACGACCCTGCCGTGGGGGAGGTTCTTGCCGCGTACGCGACGCTCCCGCCCGGGGAAACGGCCGGTACCCACCGCGGGTCCGGGGCCGGGTCCGGGTCCGGGGCCGGGCCTGGGGCCGGGCTTGGGCCTGGGGCCGGTGCCCGCCCGTACTCGGGTCACACCCACACAGCTCGTACGACGCATACGACCCGCATGACCCGCCACTCGACCCGGGTGCCCCCCACCCCCACGGCCGGGGGCGTACTTGTGCACGGGGACTGGCATCTGGGTCAACTGCTGCGGCTCGACGGCCGGGGGCTGCGGATCATCGATGTCGACGACCTCGGCGCCGGGGACCCGGTGTGGGATCTCGCCCGGCCGGCCGCCTGGTACGCCGCCGGTGTGCTGGCGCCGGCGGCGTGGGGCCGGTTCCTGCGCGGGTACACGGCTGCCGGTGGTCGGGCCGTGCCGCCCGACGCCGACCCGTGGCCGGTGCTGGACGCCCCCGCCCGGGCGCTGGCCGTGGCGTACGCCGCGAACGCCGTGGCGGACAGCGTGCTCACCGGGGTCCCGCTCGACAGCGTCTCGCGGGCCTTCGTCGACTGCTGCCGGCGTATGCGCCGGCTGTGACCGCTGTCGGCTGGCGTGTGCGCCGGCTGTGACCGTTGCCGGCTGGCGTGTGCGCCGGCTGTGATCGTTGCCGGCTGGCGTGTGCGCCGGTTGTGATCGCTGTCGGCTGGCGTGTGCGCCGGCTGTGATCGATTGCTGGTGCGACACATGCTGGCTGTGCCGCGGCGGGTATGGCGTGTCGCCGATCCACCCGTCGCGGCACCCAGACCTGACTGTTACGTCGACCTGACTGTTACGTCAGCCGATACGTCGGCCGACCCGTAGCGGAGCCGACTCATATCGATCGACCGGCCTGCCATCGGTCAACTCCCTTGTCGGCCGACTCGGTATCGGTTGACGGTGACAGGCGGTCTGTTTACGCTTTCGTGGCATTCCGGATGGCGGTTGGTGACAGAACTACGGCAGGCGGTCGGGGGACTGGCCCAAGCGTTCGGAGGAGAACGGATGCCATTGCGCGGCTATGGGGTGCTGGTCGGGCAGGTCATCGACGAACGTGCCGAAGGCGGGACCGGCACCCCGCATTACCAGATCCATTTACGGGCCGCTGGCGACGATTTCCGGATCACGGTCAACGTGCTGTCCAGCCAGCAGCCGGCGGACCTGTTTTTCGTCGCCGACGAGGATTTCCGGCATCCGGTCCTGCGGCTGCTGCAGGCCCTTCCCGACGGCTTCACCGCGCTTTCCAGCCGGCCCGGCGGCCCGGCTCTGGACTACATCCGGGGCAACCTGTTCAACCGTCTCGACATGCGGCCGCTGCCGGCGACACAGCCCGGTCCGGACAACGATCTCGCCGACGGGCTCCACCGTTTCGTCACCCGTGCGATCGCGGATCCGGCGGCGCGGGTGTACGCGTTCGGGCAGCGCTGGGGGCCGGAGCCGAACACCCCCGACAAAATATTTGGTTTCCTGCCCGGCAACGGCATCCACGACGTTCACATGAACCAGGGCAACAGCGGGCGGTTCCGCGGCGACGACGGCGTATGGCAGGACGGCGGCCTGCTGTTCCGTTTTCCCGGCACCGGTGGGTGGGCCGCGGTCTTCCTCGCCTTCCAGCCCCAGGGCTGGCACACCGACGACAGCAGCGGGCATGTCGTTCCCGACCTGCCCGAGGTGGGCCCGGCTCCCCGGCCGGCGCCGGGCGAGCCCGACCAGCGGGTCCGTATCGTCGCGGCGCTGGCCAATCCCGCCGGCCCCGCGCCCGAGACGGAAAGCGTCACCCTGGTGAACACCAGCCCGTTCCACATCGATCTCGCCGGATGGGCGCTCACGGACCAGCAGAAACATCGTCATGTGCTGCGCGATCTCGTCATCGCCGCCGGCGATGCCCTGCGTGTGAGGGTGTCTCCGCCCATGCGGCTCGGCAACGGCGGTGGGCTGATCACCTTGCTGGACCGGCGTGGCCTGAAGGTCGACGGCGTCTCCTACACCGGCACCCAGGCTGCCCGCGAAGGCTGGACCATCACCTTCCGCTAACAGGAACCTACGTTTCGCCACCTGTCTCGCCTGAAATGTCCGACGCCCGTCTTCCGGTGTTGTTACCGTGACCGGGCAGCCGGTAGAGCCAGACAGCCAGCAGAGCCAGACAGCCGGTAGGGCTGAGCGCACGCCGGGCGTGAGCCGCGGCTGGCCGGATCGACCTTGATCGTAGTCGCCCGCCCCGCGCTGACCTGCCCGGCCGACGGACCTCTCTCGACCGGCATCCGCCAGCCGTCGGTAGAAATCGCTGTTATCGCGACCCTTTCTACCTACAACTTCCGCGCCCGTAGGTGAGTCCCGGTGCCATCACGACGGAATCCACCTACGGCTTCCATACCGCCTCTGGAAAGCGGCGGCAGGGCGATCTCAGAAGGACGGCGGGCCGATATCTGGAACGCTTTCCCGTCCGGTTCTGTTCGTGCCCGGATCGTGGCTGCTGCTCTTTCTTCTCATATCGTGCCCGCCTGTCCCCGTGACGGCTGTCGCTGATGTTCCCGTTCCGGATGCTTCTGTTGTGGAGGCGTCCGTTCCTGGGGCGTCCGTCCTTGAGACGGTTGTTCCGGGGACGGCTGGTGCTGATGCGTCTGGTGCCCTGTTCGCTACTCGCGGAATGTCTGTCGCCGGGGCCTCTGCTTGTGGGGTGGGGCCGTCGTTCCAGGGTTCGGGGATGCTGCTGTAGGTCCGGCCGGTCGGGCTGGTCCAGATCGCTGTGTCGTTGTCGGCGCGTTTCACTGTCCAGCCGCCGTCATGTTTTGCCCTGTGATGCCGCCGGCACAGAGCGAGCAGGTTGTCCTCGCTGGTAGGTCCGCCGACGGCGTGCGGGTGGATGTGGTCGAGGTCGCAGAACTGGGCGGGTTTGCGGCAGCCGGGGAACCGGCAGCTCCGTTCCCGGGTGCGTAGCAGCCGGGCCAGCCTGGGGGCGGGGAAGCGGCGGCTGACCTCGACCGGCCGGTTGCCCTGGGCGGGGTCGGTGAGGATGCGCCGCCAGGTCGCGTCCTGGGCGAGTTCGCGGGCGGTGGCAGCGGGGATCGGCCCGTACCCGGCCAGTTCCCCGGCCGCGTCACTGGNNCGACCTCCACGGACACCTCGGCGCCCCGGTCCCGGCCGAGCAGCAGGTCGACCAGCGCGTCGGCGCGGCGGGCGTCCATGCTGCGGGTCTCGTCCGGGCTGTCAGTGGCCTGACGAGCGAGGGCATCCAACCGCTGGTAGACGGCCTGGGCGTCAACGGCGGACAGCAGCGCCCCCAGCTCGGCCATCCCGTCCTCGGCCGGGCGGATCCAGACCTGCCGATCCTTCCGGGCGTGAGCATGCCGCCGCCGCGCCCCGTCCGGATCCACCGCCAAGACGGTGCGGCGCAGCGCCTGGCGGAACAGGCTGGGGCTGGCCCGCCCACCCCGAGCCAGTACTTTCCGTTCGACCGCACCGGCCTGCTCCGGGGTGAGCGCGGCGGTGCTCTCCGCGGCCGCACGGACCCGACGCAGATCGATGTCACCGGTCTCCAACGCGGCCAGAGTGGCCGGCAGCCGGTCAACGACGGTGACCGCCAACTCCAGGCCGGCCGCGGCGGCGGCCGGGGACAGGGCCAGTCCGGCAGCAATCTCCTCGGCGGCGAACCCCGGCCCGGCCGGGTTCCTCTCCCCAGGAGGGGTCGGCCGCAGCCCGGCGAATCGGGCCTGGGCACGCAGCATCACCGCTTCCAGCCCGGCGATCCGCCGCCGCAGCACAGCCATCAGGGTCAGACAGCCATCCGCATCACAGGACTCCACCGCTGGTAGAGCGCCTGCAATGTCACTGCCCTCCACCGTGGGCAGGCAGCCATCCGTATCACCGCGCTCCGCTGTCGGCGGACAGCCGTCCGCATCACAGCCCTCCACAGCAGGCGGAGCGGCACACGCACGGCAGGCCGTGCCGGATGCACAGCCCTTCGCCGGGGGCCCTTCACAGGCGGGGAACGACGAGGAAGTACAGAGACGACGGACTGCGGCGGGCGCGGCGGCGCCGGTGGGGGCGGGCCGGACGGTATCCCGGCGGCCGGCGGGCTCGACGATGCCGAGTGCCGCCGGGGCGGCCGTTGGAGAGATACCTCCGACTCCCACAGAATCGAACATGTGTACGATCTTACCAGTAGATTCGGACATTTCCACCATCCAGGACAGGCAGTTCCCGCAGCCCGACGCACCCAGCGCGGGGACGACGGCCGTCGCCCTCGGCACGCCACCCCGATGGCGTGCCGGACAAGGCGGTGAACGTAGCCGGACGCGACTGATCATCCTGTTTCGGGCGTGTCGGGTGGCCGTGGCATGCTGGGTAAGCGACCGACGGGGGCGGTACGGAGAGCAACCCGGACTTCTTCGTGTCGTACACCGATGTGGACCGGTCGTGGGCGGAGTGGATCGCCTGGACGTTGGAGGCCGCCGGCTACCGGGCGGTGATCCAGGCGTGGGATTTCACGGCCGGGACGGGGTTCGTCGAGGCGATGCACCAGGCGACGCAGACGGCGCCGCGGACGGTGGCGGTGCTCTCGGCGGCCTATCTGGCCTCGGCGTACGCGACCGCGGCGTGGCAGGTCGCCTGGCAGGCGGATCCGCTCGGCCGGGACCGCGGACGCTGCTGGTCTTCCGAGTAGAGGACTGTGACCGCCCCGGGCTGCTCGGTCAGCTCGTGACGGTGGACCTGTTCGGGGCGGACGAGGCCACCGCCGCCGACCGGGTGCTGGCGGCGGCCCGTGCCGAACGCGCCAAGCCCACGGTGAAGCCCGGTTTCCCGGGTGTCGGGTCCGCCGTGGCGGGCTCGGGGCTGCCAGCGGTTGTCCCGTTCCCGCCGGAGTTGCCGGAGTTGCCGAACCGGTGGCAGGTGCCGGGCCGGCTGGCCCGGTTCGTCGGCCGGGAGGCGCTGCTGGCGGACCTGCACCGGGAGTTGACGGCGGCCGAGCCCTCGGCCGTCGGGCCGTCGGTGGTCGGGCGGTCGGAGGTCGGGCGGTCGGAGGTCGGGCGGTCGGAGACCGGGCTGGTGGCGGTGACCGCTGTGGCGGGAATGGGTGGGGTGGGGATGTGGGGTGGGGAAGGCCGCGCTGGTGGTGGAGTACCTGTACCGGTATGCGCAGGCGTTCGACCGGATGGGCTGGGTGCCGGCGGAGAACCCCGACCCGCTCGGCAGCCATCTTGCCGACCTGGCCCCGGCCGTCGGCCTGCCCCGGGACGCCGACCCGGCGGCGGTGGTGGCCGGTTGGCTGGCCCGGCCGCGGTCGCTGCTGGTGTTCGACAACGCCGACGACCCGACGATCCTCGAACAAAAGCTGCGGTTCGTACCGGGGCCGGGCCGGCTGCTGGTGACCTCCCGCCGCACCGGCTGG
>NZ_JWIO01000043.1:26406-26914 GCF_001017755.1 Protofrankia coriariae | reverse complement strand
CCCCGCCGCGGGCGGAGGCGGTGGCGATGCTCACCGGCCGCTTCCCCGACCTGGACCCGGCGATCGCGGACCGGATCTGCGACCTGCTGGGGGATCTGCCGCTGGCGGTGGAGCAGGCCGCCGGCTACCTCGACCAGACCGGCATCCCCCCGGCCGACTACGCCGACCTGCTGGCCGACCGACTGGAGGACATGCTCACTCATGGGTCGGTGCCGGATCCGGTGGAGCGGGCGGAACGCACGGTCGCGACCCTGTGGAAACTGTCGATCGACAAGCTGCGGGAGACCCAGCCGGCGGCGGTGGGCCTGCCGGAGTTGTGGGTGTTCTGCGCCCCGGAGGCGATCCCGCTGGAGTTGCTCACCACCGCCCCGGACGCTCTCGGCCCCGGGCTGTTACGGGACGCGGCGGCTGACCGGCTGGTGTGGGCGGAGACGGTCGGGGCGCTGGGCGGCTACCACCTGGCTCGCCGCGACACCGACACGGTCGGTGTGCACCGGCTGGTCCAAGC
>NZ_JWIO01000043.1:7250-26400 GCF_001017755.1 Protofrankia coriariae | reverse complement strand
TGGTCCAAGCCGCGACCCGCGCCGCCCTGCCCGCCGCGGACCGGACGGAGCGGGTCACGGCGCTGGTCGGGCTGTGCACCGCCGTCCTGCCCGGGACATCCAGAACAACCCGGCGGTGTGGCCGTGGTGGCGGCGGGCCCTGCCGCACGTGCTCGCCGTCCTCGACCGGACCGGCAGCCTCGACCCACCTCCCGATGGACTGCCCGGGTTGTACACCCGCACCGCCGTCTACCTCGTCGAGCACGGCCAGCCCGGGCAGGCCATCGCCTTGCTCCACCGCGCCCTGCCCCTCGCCGAGCACCTCCTCGGCCCCGATCATCCCGACACCCTGGCCTCCCGGCACAACCTCGCCGGCGCCTACGGGTCGGCGGGCCGGGTGGAGGAGGCAGTCCGCCTGCACGAGGAGACGCTGGCCGACGCCTTGCGGGTCCTCGACGCCGACCACCCTCTTGTAGCCAAGATTAAGGAAAATCTGACTATCGCCAGAAACCCTACGAAAAGCGATACAAACACCACATAATGTTGCAAATTCATCCGAAAGCTGTGCGGGGGCTCTGACCATACGCGTTCTCGGGCAAGGGCAACCACGTCGTATGCGGCGGCGTGCTCGGCGAGGCGAATGTTCCGGACGATCATCCGGGCACGCCCATGGCTGCGATTATGGATGCCGACGACGGGGCAGCGTTCCGTACCATGCCCGGGACGTCGCGTGGCAGCGTCCACGCGTGTATGGGTTTCGCCGCCCGACGGCGCGCTGACGCCGTCGGCGCCTCCCGGACCCGTCGCGAATCGGCATCCGGATCCCGGATCGGCCCCACCTATTCGGGAGAAAAACCCGCATCCGTTAGAAACCCGGGCGTGAGGGAAGCCGGTCAGGTCGTCCTCGGCCCAGTTGGGTGTCGCCTTCGGTCAACCGGGATGCTTCTATGGATGTCAGGCGCCGACGGAGCCGGGCTGGTTTGTGGTGGGGCCGTTGGGCTCGGCGTAGTCGATGCGGAGGAGACGGTCCGCGGAGTAGACGGCTGAGGTGACGCTGGCGAGCGCGCACTGGCGGCGGTCCGGGCGGTGCCAGAGCTTCTGGCCCTCCAGCGCGCGCCGGGCCGTCCACACCGGCAGCTGGTGGCTGACGAGCACCACCTCGCGGCCGGGGAAGGCGTCTCGCCACTCGGCCACGGCGGCGAGCATGCGTCCGGCGATCTCGGTGTAGGGCTCGCCCCAGGACGGCCGGAACGGGTTGATCAGCACCCGCCACATCCGCGGGTAGCGGAGCAGGGCCGGGCCGGCTTCGAAGGGCTTGCCCTCGAAGACGTTGCGGCTTTCGATCAGGCGGGGGTCGACCTCCACGCCGATGCCGAGGGCCTGCGCGATGGGGGCGGCGGTCTGCCGGGCCCGTTCGAGCGGGCTTGCCACGACCGCGGCGATGTCGCGCCCGGCCAGGAACTCCGCGGTGACCTTCGCCTGCCGCTGCCCCGCCTCGGACAGGACGAACCCGGGCAGCCGCCCGTAGAGGACCTTCTCCGGGTTGAACACCTCACCGTGACGTACCAGGTGGACGGTGGTTGGCACGTCCGTCGAGGATGACCGCGACACGGGCGGCCGCGACGAGGGATGTCCCGGGGATGACGGTTCCGGCGCTGGGGACGGGTGCCCGTCGACGGGGTCGGACGCGCCGCGCCGTGCGGATGTCATGGACGCTTCCCTCCAGCGCTCGTGGCCGGGACCGGTTCGGGCACGCCGGCGGCTGCCCGGGNCGCCGCGCCGACGGCTGCCCGGGCCGCCGTCGGCGCGGCGGCCGCGATCCGTTCGACGACCTCGTCATCATGCGCCGCCGAGACGAACCACGCCTCGTAGGCGGATGGTGGCAGATACACCCCGGCGTCCAGCATGGCGTGGAAAAACGCGGCGTACCGGGCACTGGACTGCGTCCGCGCTCCAGCGTAGTCGACCACCGACGGCGCGTCGGTGAAGAAGAAGCTGAACAGCGAACCGGCACTGCTGGGCAGGTGCAGCACGCCCTGCTCGGTCAGCGCCGTCGAGATGATGCTGGCGACGTCGCCGGCGCGGGCGTCCACCGTGGCGTACACCTCGGACGTGCAGGCACGCAGGGTGGCCAGGCCGGCGGCGACCGCGAGCGGGTTGCCCGAGAGTGTCCCGGCCTGGTAGACGGGGCCGGCGGGCGCGAGGTGGGACATCACCTCGGCGCGCCCGCCGAAGGCCGCCGCCGGCAGCCCGCCGCCCATCACCTTGCCGAAGGTGAACAGGTCCGGGGCCCATCCCTCGACGGCGCCCTCCACCCCCCACCAGCCGGCCGGGCCGATCCGGAAACCGGTCATGACCTCGTCCAGGACGAGCAGGGCGCCGTGGACGTCGCACAGCCGCCGCAGCCCGGCGTTGAAACCCGGCAGCGGGGGGACGACGCCCATGTTCGCCGCGGCGGCCTCGGTGATGACGGCGGCGATCTGCCCGGGATGTTCGGCGAAGGCCTCGTCCACGGCGGTCAGGTCGTTGTAGGGCAGGACGATCGTGTCCGCCGCGGTCGCCGCGGTCACCCCCGGTGTGTCCGGCAGGCCGAGGGTGGCCACCCCCGAGCCGGCGGCGGCGAGCAGCGCGTCGACGTGCCCGTGGTAGCAGCCGGCGAACTTTATGATTTTCGACCGTCCGGTGACGCCGCGGGCGAGTCGCAGCGCGCTCATGGTGGCCTCGGTCCCGGAGTTGACCAGCCGGACCTGCTCGATCGGCCCCACCCGGGAGACGATCTCTTCTGCCAGCTCGACCTCGCCCGGGCTCGGCGTACCGTAGCTCGTGCCCCGCGACACGGCTGCCCGCAGCGCCTCGACCACCGCCGGGTGGGCATGCCCCAGGATCATCGGGCCCCAGGAGCAGACCAGGTCGACGTATCGGCGGCCGTCCGCGTCGGTGAGGTAGGCGCCGTCCCCGGACACCATGAACCGTGGTGTGCCGCCGACCGCCCGGAACGCCCGGACCGGTGAGTTCACCCCACCGGGGATGATCCGCTGAGCTCGACGGAACAACTCCTCGGAGGCAGCGGCCTCGGACACGACTGACATGCCACCGATCCTCGCAGGTCGGCGCCGCCCCTTGCTGCCCCTGGCCCCATCCCGGTTCCGCCATCGGGGACACCCGTGGCCGGTCGCCGGGAATTCGGGCCGGCACGGGACGGGATGCCGGCCGGCTCCGGGGCCGCCGGTGGGTGGGGGATGACCCAGCCGCCCACCGGCGGCGGTCCGTGACGCGGCACGCCCACCGGCCGCGCACCGTGCGCCAGCAGGCCCGCGTGTCCGCGCTGGCAAGTGACCAGGAGGGCAGGATGCCGGTTCCACACCGGCGAGTGGTCAGCGGGCCGGTGCGGACGCGCCGGTGGATGTCCAGCAGGCCGCCTGCGCGGGCGCGCCGCCGAGGGTCAGCGGCCAAATGGTCAGCGGCCAAATGGTCAGCGGCCAAATGGTCAGGGGCCGGGCGGTCAGAGGCCGGCGCGGGTGCGCCGCCGAGCCCACCCGCGCCGGAGGTGTCACGACGCACCTCCGAGCATGACGCAGCAGGTCGCGCGGCGCTCGTCGAGCGTCCGGCCCGGGGCATTCGCGGTGGTCGGACCACCGACGTCTCCATCCGCCGGACCCGCCGCCGAATCCGACGCCGGACCCGTCACCGAATCCGACGCGGGCCGACCGGAATATCCGGGATATTCGCGCGGCGCCGGGCAGGAATTCCGCCATATCCTGGTTCCGTCACCTCCTGATTCCGTCATGTCCCGTGAACATCTCGTGAATCAGGACGCCGCTGTCAGCCCCGCCGGCCGCCCGGCCGGATTGACAGGCCGGCTTTTGCGACCGGACACTCGCAGTCGAGTAATCGGGAGCGGAGAACAGCACGGACGGAGAACGGTACGGACATGGCCCGTCGACGGATGGCAAACATGCTGGCTCTCGCCGTACTCGGACTTCTCAACGAACGGCCCATGCACCCGTACGAGATGTCGACGACCATGCGCGAGCGGCACAAGGAAGACAGCATCAAACTGACGTACGGTTCGCTCTACACGGTCGTGGACGCGCTGGCCCACAACGGTTACATTACCGCCCGCGAAACCGTCCGTGACGGTCGACGGCCGGAACGGACCGTCTACGAGATCACGCCAGCCGGCCGGACCGAACTCTACGACTGGATGTCCGAGCTGGTCAGTACGCCGACAAAGGAGTATCTCCGCTTCGAGGCGGCGCTTTCCATGCTGGCGGTGCTCACTCCGGAGGACACCATAAGGCTGCTCACCGAACGTCGCAACCGACTCCTGCTCCAGATCGAGCACAGCCACGCGGGCGAGGCGCTGGCCGTCCGCAAGGGGCTCCCCCGGCTGTTCACCCTGGAAACCGAGTATTTCAGCGCCCTGGCCGAGGCCGAGCTGCGTTACGTGAACGAGCTCATCTCGGAGATCACCAACAGGACGTTGGACGGCATCCACATCTGGGACGCGATCCACACCCGCGGCGAGACCGATCCCGACCGGATACGAGAGGCTGTGATCAAAGCCCTGGAAGGCCAACGACGACGCGACCGCGCTCCCTGCGCACCCGGCATTCCCGCCGGGACCGGGACTTCCACCGAAACGGGAGCGCCTGCCGAAGCAGGGGCACCTGCCGAAACAAGGGCGCCTGCCGGGAGCCGGACTCATCCTGTGTCCGGAATTCCCACCGAACCCGTGCCGCTCGCCGAATCCGGGATTCCCCTCGGATCGGCAGAGCCCGTCCAGGAGCTCCGACAGCAGGCCTGGGAGCCGGTCCGGAAAATCTGGGAAATCCGGGAACCGGTCCGGCAGGATCAACGGAATTCCCCGGACAGTGGTACGACGCCCTGCTCGGACCAGACCGCCGGAAGAAAAGAAGAGTAATGCAGACAAGGGGGGATCTGATGACCTCGCACCCGGTTCCGGGACCTGCCGGGCAGCCGCCCGGCACCACCACGCAACTGCCCAGAACATCCGGAGCGGCCGAGCTGACGACGGCCACGACAACAGCCGCAACAGCGGAGACGACCACGCTGACGACGCAGCCGGGCGGCACCCGCGGAACGGCCACGGACGCGGCCGTCCCCCGGAACACCGTGCACACCACCGGCCCGGGCAAGCATTTCGCGATTCAGGCAGAAGAGCTGGCGAAAACCTACCGCGGGGGCGTGCGGGCACTGTCCGGCCTGAGTTTCGGCGTCGCACCCGCGACGGTGTTCGGCCTGCTGGGGCCGAACGGCGCCGGAAAATCCACGACAGTGAAGATTCTGACCACGCTGTCACGCCCGGACTCGGGAACGGCCAGCGTGGCCGGGATCGACGTCCTCGCGCATCCCGAGCAGGTCCGGCACCGCATCGGTGTCGTCGCCCAGCGGTCCGGTATCGACCTGGAGGCCACCGGTCGCGAGAACATCGCGCTCGCCGCCCGCCTGCACGGCCTGCCTCGCGCCGTGCTGATCGACCGGGTCACCGAATTGCTCGACCAGTTCGAGCTGACGGCGGCCGCGGACCGGCCGGCGCGCACCTACTCCGGTGGCATGCTGCGCAAGCTCGACGTGGCGGTCGGCCTGGTCCACCGGCCCAGTGTGCTCTTCCTCGACGAGCCCACCACCGGCCTGGACCCGCAGGCACGTGCCCAGATGTGGGACGAGATCGGTTCGCTCGCGGCGGGCGGCCTGACGATCCTGCTCACCACGCACTACCTCGAGGAGGCGGACCGGCTCGCCTCTCTCGTGGCGATCATCGACGGCGGGCGCATCCTCGTCCAGGGCAGCCCTGACGCGCTCAAGAGCGAGCTGAAAGGTGACGCCGTCCACCTTGAGCTCGCCGCCGTCCCGGCCCCCACGGTCGTGGACACGGTGACCGCGGCCCTCGGCCAGGTCCCGGGTGTCACCGAGACCACGGTGAACGGCCGGGAGGTGCACGCCCGGGTCACCCACGGCGCTTCGTCGCTGCCTGCCGTTTTCGCGGCTCTCGACCGGGTGGGGGTCGCGGTGGTCGCGGCGACGATCGCCCGGCCGTCCCTGGATGACGTCTACCTGCGTCACGTGGGCCGCCGGTTCACCGCCGACACGGGGTCCGGAGCGGATACCGGCCCCGTCCCGGGCACCGTCCAGGACAGCGGGGCCCATGGCGACAAGACCCAGGATGACAGGGCCCAGGGCGGGGCTGCTCAGCCCAACGCTGTTCCGGACAAGGGGGTGGCCTGATGGCAGGCCTCACTGACACCGGCACGACCACCGACACCACCGCCGACGCCGACACGACCAGCGGCGCCGGGACGACCAGCGGCGCCGGGGCGATCACCGATACCGGGACGGCCGGCGGCACGGACGCCGGGACGGCTGATAACACGGACAGCGGGCCCGGCGGTGAGGCTGGCCTCCCTGCCCGCGCCAGTATCACCGACAGCGGTAGCACTGGCACTGCTGTCACAACCGATGCCAGGACGGACACGGACGGCGATACTGATGCTGCCGGTACCGCTGCTGCTGGTACCGCCGACCCTGGCTCCAAAGCCGGCGCTCGGGTCAGCCCTGGCAGCGGGACCGGTAATGGGAACGGCGTCCCGACCGGTCCTGGCACCGCGATCGCCACCCCGACCGGTGCCACCAGGAACGGCATCCCGACCAGCCCCGAGGCCACGATCGGTGCCCCGGCCGGCGCAACCGCACGGGCCCGTGTTCCGGCCGTCCCGGTTGACGTCACGGGAATCCCGGCGCCACGGCCGTTGCCGGCTGCCGAGCGGAGCGGGTTCACCGCCTCGGCCGCCAGCCAGCTGCGCTGGCTGACCGTTCGCCACCTGCGCGCGATGCTGCGCCAGCCCGCCTACCTGGCGATCACGATCGTGCAGGCGGTGGTGTGGCTGCCCCTGTTCGGCTCGTTGTTCCGCCGGGTCGTGGATGTTCCCGGCTTTGGCGGGGGCTCCTATGTCGACTTTCTCACGCCCGGTGTGGTGGTGATGAGCGCGCTGTTCGCGGCGGGCTGGTCCGGGATGAACGTCATCATCGAGATCGACCGTGGCGTGACGGACCGGATGCTGACGTCCCCGGTCCGGCGCGGCGCCCTGATCGGCAGCAGGATCGTCTTCCAGGTGCTGATGACCATCATCCAGTCGGCGATCATCATGTTGCTCGGCTGGGCCATCGGAGCCCGCTACCACAACGGGCTGGTGGGCCCGGTCGTCCTGCTCGTCGGTGCCGCGCTGATCGCGGTCATCGTGGCGTCCCTGTCCTACGGGCTCGCTCTGATCGTGCGCAGGGAGGAGGTGCTGATCGCGGCGGTGAACTTCTGCGTTCTGCCGCTGACGTTCCTGTCATCCGCGATCATGGCAAAAGAGCTCATGCCGGACTGGATGCGGATTGTCGCCTGGTTCAACCCGGTGGACTGGGCGGTGACCGCCGTCCGCGAGGCCGGGTCGGTCGATCCGAACTGGCTGTCGGTCAGCCTCTACCTGTTCGGCCTCACCGCGCTGGCGGCGCTGGCGGGAAAGTTCGCGACCCGCGCCTTCGGCATCTACCACCGCTCCCTGTAGCCATTCCCGGTAGACCGTGAAATCCTCGTAGAACCATGAAACCGAGGGACCGGACGGTCGCCACGACAGCAGCCGTTTTTCGTACTCGGCCTCCTGATCGAAACAGGACGGGTGGTCACCCGGACGGGTGGTCACCCGGACGGCGTTCCGGCGTCACTTCCTGCCGAGGACGGCTGTCTTCCCGCGCGCGGGTTTCAGGAGCGGGTTTCAGGAGCCGGATCTCGGTAAAGCATCATCCGGTATACGGCGAGCGCATTCGCCGCATACCGCAAATGTGCCGCATACCGCGAATGTATGGTCAGGCGCCCGGCCGCTCAGGCCTCCTGGAGGGCGGCGCCCAGGTTGCGTAGGCCCTGCCGGTGGCTGCGGTAGGCGATCGTGTGCCCGACGGCCACGACGGCCGCGACCGGCCACTCGATGATCCCGAGCAGGCCGAGCGCCGCCAGGCCCGCGAAGTAGCCGAGCTGCTCGGACGGCAGCAGCTCGTAACGCCGACCGTCGAGGTCAATGGTGATGACACCACGCCGGATGGCGCGTTCGGCCACTTCCTGGAAATTTCCCGCTTTCTCGACCGATATCGGCGTCAGAACCATGTCCGCCTCCCTGCTCTGCTGCTCCGTCCAACCAGTCCTTTCCGCGCCGCTCCCTACTGGCTCCATACTGCCCGGAAAGACACCGGACAGACGGCCCGGCAGCGATGAACAGGCGGCGGGATGGTCAAACGGGGTGAATGTCGACCTTCGTACCGTGTGCTTCGGACAGCGCACGAAGGTCTGACGCGTCGCTGGTCAGGATCGAACGGTCCGTCGAGGCCGCGTTCAGCACGACCGTGGCGTCGACAATGTCGCTGGTCCCCGCCCGGGCCAGCAGTTTGCCGACGGCCCGCGCTGTTTCCTCGGCCAGCGGCTCGATGTCACAGCCCTTCAGCAGACGGGACAGGTTTGGTTGCGGCCCGCCCCGCCAGACCTGCGCCAATACGGGTGCCGGAACAACTGGTCGGACGTCATGCTCCAGCGCCTCGGCGTGCATGGCCCACACTTTGTGGTCCGCCTGCTCGGCGGCGATGAGCGCCCCCGCGTCATAGAGCAGGCCCTTCATTCGATCACTCCGAGGTCACGCAGGACGCGGCGGGCATTCTCGCGCGCTTCCTCGGGGATGGGGCCGTGTTCGGCCTCGTACTCGCGGACGGCCGCGAGGCCCTCCTGGATGCCGATGTGGTGGTCGATCAGGCGGGAGATCCAGGCCGACAGGCTGATGCCCTCGGTCGCGGCCGCCGCCCGCGCGGCGGTGAGGACACGTTCGTCCAGGGAGACGGACACCTTTGCGACGGCCATGCCGTCACCATAGTCGATCTGTTCGTACCATCGGTACGAACACGCGACCGGGATCTCTCCGACCGGCCGCTCCATGAGCAGAGTCACCGCACACCTTCCCGTACACTTCGACAGATCTTGCTGTAAAGCAAGAGTACCGCCCAAGGCGGGCAGATCAGCACGTACCGCACACCAAAGACCACATACCGAGACCACAGAATCGTCAGGACGCCGGCCAGTGGGTTCGGGTTTCATGATTGTTGTGACCTGGATGCTGTCCCAGCAGCACCAGAATCACAACGATCACAGTGGTAATCACGATGTTGCCAAGAGCCGACGGTTGGCAGAGAGGCCGGTGGGGGTATGCGGCCAGCGCGGCGGGAACGGCGGCCTGCGCGGTGAGGCAGCGCGGCAGAAGCAGCCTGCGACAGCGGAGGCAACGCGGGGCAGGCGGGGCAGGCGGGGCAGGCGGGGCAGGCGGGGCAGCGAGGCAGCGAGGCAGCGAGGCAGCGAGGATAAACGCGGGCGGTGTGAGTCAGCGCAGGCGGTGGGCCGCTTCCGTTGCCCAGTAGGTCAGGATGATGTCCGCGCCCGCCCGGCGGACGGCGATGAGCGTCTCGGTGATGGCGCGCTCGCGGTCGATCCAGCCGCTGGCCGCCGCCGCCTCCACCATCGCGTACTCGCCCGAGACCTGGTAGGCGGCGACCGGCACGTCCACGGCGTCGGCGACCGCCCGCAGCACGTCGAGGTAGGCCAGCGCCGGCTTCACCATCACGGCGTCGGCGCCCTCGGCGAGGTCGAGGGCGACCTCACGCAGGGCCTCGCCGACGGAACGGGCCGGATCCTGCTGGTAGCCGGCGCGGTCGCCGAAGCGTGGCGCGCACTCGGCCGCGTCCCGGAACGGGCCGTAGAACGCCGACGCGTACTTCGCCGAGTAGGCAAGGACCGGGAGGTGGGAGAAGCCGCCGCCGTCGAGCGCCGCCCGGATCGCGCCGACCTGCCCGTCCATCATCCCGCTCGGGGCCACCACGTGGGCGCCGGCGCGGGCCTGCGCCAGGGCGATCGACGCGTAGCGGGCCAGGGTGGCGTCGTTGTCGACCTCGCCGTCCTCGGTCAGCAGGCCGCAGTGGCCGTGGTCGGTGTACTCGTCCAGGCAGAGATCCGTCATGATCACCATGTCGTCGCCGATCTCGGTGACCAGGTCGGCCAGGGCGAGCTGCACGATGCCGGACGGGTCGTCCGCGGCCGAGCCGCGCCCGTCCTTGCGCGCGGGCACGCCGAAGAGAATCAGGCCGCCGACGCCGGCGCGGGCCGCCTCCACCGCGGCCTTGCGCAACGACTCCCGGGTGTGCTGGACGACCCCGGGCATCGAGGCGATCGGCGCGGGGGCGTCGATGCCCTCCTTGACGAACAACGGCAACACAAGATCCGCGGGATGCAGCCGGACGTCGGCCACCAGCCGGCGCAACGGTGCCCCGCGGCGCAGTCGACGGGGCCGGGCCAGCGGGAATCCCACGCCCCCACCGGGGGTGGCGCTCAGGGCTCCGGCCCCGGGTGACGGCGCAGGCGAGGCAGTTGGCCCCGTTGTACCCACACCGGCGGTGACGCCCGGCGGCACGCTCACCGCCGAGAACCGCGCCGGGGCTTGGGCAGCCGGGCCGCGAGCGGGCCGACCTTGCCCAGTTCCTCCCGGTGCTCGGCGGCGAAGTCGGCCAGCGCCTGCACCAGCGACGGGATCGACGCCTCGGTCGCCTGGACGTCGACCCGCAGGCCCAGCTCGGCCGCGGTGGCCGCGGTCTGCGGGCCGATCACCGCGATCACCGTGGTCTCGTGCGGCTTGCCTGCGATCCCGACCAGGTTGCGCACGGTCGAGGAGGAGGTGAACACCACCGCGTCCACCCGGCCGCCCTTGAGCGCCTCCCGGATCGGGGCCGGCGGCGGCGCGGCCCGTACCGTGCGGTACGCGGTGACGTCGTCGACGTTCCAGCCGCGGTCCTTCAGGCCGGCCACCAGGGTCTCGGTGGCGATGTCGGCCCGGGGCAGCAGAACCCGGTCGAGCGGGTCGAACACGTCGTCGTAGTCGGGCCAGTCGGCGAGCAGGCCCTCGCTGGACTGCTGGCCGGAGGGGACGAGGTCGGGGCGGATGCCGAAGGCGCGCAGGGCGTCCGCGGTCGCCTCGCCGATCGCGGCCACCTTGACGCCGGCGAACGCCCGCGCGTCCAGGCTGCGCTCCTCGACCTTCTCCTGGACGGCCCGGACCGCGTTGACCGAGGTGAAGGCCACCCACTGGTAGCGCCCGGACACCAGACCGGTGATGGCGCGTTCCATGGGAGCGGCCGTCCGCGGCGGCTCCACCGCGATCGTGGGCACCTCCAGCGGGCTCGCGCCATGCGAGCGCAGCAGATCCGACAGGATCGCCGCCTGCTCCTTCGTCCGGGGCACCAGCACCGTCCAGCCGAACAGCGCGCGCGACTCCCACCAGGACAGCTTGTTACGACCTGTGACCGCGACCCCGATGGAGATCACCACGGAGGAGGCGTTCCCGACGACGGGCGCGGCGTCGGCCTCGATCCGGTCCAGGGTGGAGGCGACCGTGCGCTGGTCGGTGGTGGTGCCGTCCACCGTCACCGACACGGGGGTGTCACCGGCCCGGCCGTGCTCGACCAGCGCCGCCGCGACCTTGCCGACCTCGTTGGAGACCGCCGTCACCACGAGGGTGCCCGGTGCCTGGGCGAGCGCCGCCCAGTCGAGGTCCGAGCCGGAGCCGGCGGCGTCCAGGCTCCCGCCCCCGGCGAGGCCGCCGAGTCCCAGCGAGGAGCCCAGCGGCGAGGCCGCAAGCCCCGCGCCGAGCCCGGACCCGCCCAGTCCGGACCCACCCAGCCCGGACCCGCCGAGCCCTGGGCCGCCCAGCCCGGGACCACCGAGACCGGAGCCGGAGCTGCCGAGGCTGGACAGGCCGCGTCCGCCGAGGCGGCCCGCCCCGAAGGACGGGGAGCCCAGCCCCGTGGTGGGTGTGTCCGCCGCGGGGGCCACGGTGGGCCGCACCCCGCTGGCGGAGAAGACCCCCTGGGTGCTCGCGAAGGTGACCGGCAGGCCGGTGGCGATCCCGGAATAGGTGGCGACCGCCGTACCGGTCGGAATCCCCGGCACGACCCGGAAAGGAATCTTCGCCTTGGCCAGTGCCTGCGCGTCGGCGGTGCCGATTCCGGTCAGCCACGGATCCGAGGAGTACAGCCGTACGACCCGCTCACCGGCACGGGCCCGGGCGACGACGGCGGTGGTCGCCGCGGTCGCGTCCAGGATTGGTTTTGCCACGTCGGTATCGCCGATCCGTAGCACCTCGCCGGGCAGCCTGGCGACAATCTCCGGGGCGACGTCAGGATCGACGATTATCGAATCGGCCCCGGCCAGCGTCTCGGCGGCGAGAACTGTCAGCAAACCGGGGTCGCGCGGGCCTGCTCCAACGAGGGCGACCGGGGTCAGAGGCTTCTTTGTGCGGCGGGTGGCCATGATCAGCGATTTCCCATCAGCGTCTGTGCTCCGGCGGACAACATCTTGTCCGCGAGGCGCTCTCCCAGCGCCTCCGGGTAAGTCGGCGGACCCGGTGATCCCGTGCCGGAGAACATGTTCCCTCTCCGGCAACGCGACCACGGCCCGTGGTCGAATGGCACCGGCGCCCGATGCTTCAGTGGACGCCATCGCGACCTCGGCGAAGGCGCCGACCAGCGCACCACAACCGGCCTCAAGGGCCGTCGGGTAGGCACGCTCGGCAACAACAGCAGTCCGCGATGGTGGACCGTCCAGTACAAACCGTAGCAGCCGGTCGAGAGTTGCCCGTCGTCGGTACAGGCCGCGCGCTCGAACACGGGCTTCGACGCGTCCTGTTCACCTACGTGTTCGACTGCCAGCGCCTCCCTCCTGTCACCTCGCCGGACCTCTGCCCGGACCGCTGTCCGGACATCGCCACCGGTTGAACGGTCCCGCCCGTGACATCCCGCCCCGCGGGACGAGACAACTCCGGTGCCTGTCGACGGGCTCTGCCGGATCCACGGCCCCGGGCAGCTCGTACATCGCTTCGCGATGCGCCACCGAACCCTGCTCACTGATCCAGTGCTCACTGATCCAGTGCGCCTATCGGCGCAGCCCTTATCCGAGTATCGACGTTACCTCGTATCGGCGGGATATTCAGTCCCGGACCGGGTTTGTGCCGTTGCGTCATCCACCCGGCCGCTGAGCCATCCACCGGGCCATCCACCGGGCCACCCGCCGCGTCACCCACTGGATCATCCGCCGCGCGACTCCCGCCAAGCCTCGTATTGCGGTCGTGGACGACGCGCCCGCGCCGGCCACGACCGCCCGCTACGGCGCCTCCGGCAGATCGGGTACCGAGACCACCGCGGGAGCTTCCCGGGGCAGATCGAACAGTTCCCGCAACGCCTCGGCATAGGAATCACCACCGGGGGCGGCAGCAAGCTGCTGGACCCGCACCGTCGGCGCGTGCAGGATCTTGTCCGCCACCCGGCGCACCGCGCCCTCGACCACGGCCCAGTCGCGCGCGTCGAGATTGGGCAGCCGGGTGTGCAGCCGCAGGAGCTCCTCCCGGACGACGGCGGCGGCCTGTGCCCGCAGCGCCACCACGGTCGGGGCGACCCGGTGCGCGCGGCGGCGGTCGAGATAGGCGCTGACCTCGGAGGCCACCAGGGTCCGCACCGACTCGACGTCGCTGACCGCCTGCTGGCCCTCAAGGACCGTCCGCAGCGTCTCGAGATCGATGAGGGTGACGCCGGGCAACTCGCGGACGGCCACGTCGACGTCCCGCGGGAGCGCGAGGTCGAGCAGCACCAGCGGCTGGCCGTCGCGGCGGGCCAGCGCGTCGGCCACCACACCCTGGGTCAGGATCAGCCCGGACGCGCCGGTCGAGGAGATCACCAGGTCGGCCCGGCTCAGCTCGTCCGCCAGGTGCGTGAGCGGAATCACCTCGGCGCCGTAGGTGTCGGCGATTCGGTGGGCCCGCGCCGCGGTACGGTTCGCGACGACGAGATCGGTCGCGCCGGCCCGCCGTACGACCGCCGCGGCCAGCGCCCCCACCGCTCCCGCGCCCACGAGCAGGACGCGCCGGCCGGCCAGTGCGCCGTCGGCGGGCGCGTTCCCGGCTGATGTGCTTCCGGGTAAGGGGTCGGGCGCGTCGGCGGGCAGCGGCCCCCACTCGCCCGCGGCCAGCCGTACCCCGACGGAGACGATCGACGCCCCGGCGGTGCCGATCGCGGTTTCGCTGTGCGCCCGCTTGCCGACCCGCAGTGCCGTCTGGAACAGGCTCTCAAGGGTGGCGCCGACGCTCGCCTCGGCCTGGGCCACGCGTAAGGCCGACCGGACCTGCCCGAGGATCTGCGTCTCCCCCACCAGCATCGAGTCGAGCCCGCAGACGACCGAGAACAGGTGGCCGACGGCCCGTGCCTCGTGGTGGACGTACAGATGCGGGGCAAGATCCGCCAGCTGGGTGCCGGTGATCCGGGTGAGCTGGTCGGAGACGTCGGCGACGCCGCCGTGGAAGGTCTCCACCTCGGCGTAGATCTCGGTGCGGTTACATGTCGAGAGCACCACGCTCTCCGCGACGGATCCGGCCTGCGACAGGTCGTGGAGGACCTTCGGGACGTCGTCGTCCGGCACCGCGGCCTTCTCCAGGGTGGACGTGGGCGCGCTGCGGTGGTTGAGACCGACGACCAGCAGGCTCATGACGCCTCACCCCCGGTCTTGGCCCCGGTCACGGCTCCGGTCGCGGCCCCGCTCGTCCCCCCGGTCGTGCCCACCAGTGGGCCGGTGCCCCGCGTCCCCAGCGTCGGCGGCCCGGTGGGCGCACGGGTCACCATGGCCAGCCGGGGGTCGTCGGACTCACCGGAGCGGCCCCCGGCCCGGCGTCCGGGTGAACGCGTGGGTGCGGCCACACCGCCCGTGGCCGGCGCCGAACGCTTGCGAGCCTCGTGGAACGACAGGATCTGCAGTTCCACGGCGAGATCAACCTTGCGCACGTCCACTCCCACCGGCACCGACAACGCGATCGGCGCGAAATTGAGGATGCTCGTGATTCCCGCGGAGACAAGGCGGTCACACACTGCCTGCGCGGCCGCGGCCGGCGTGCAGATGACACCTATCGTCACCTGGTTGCGCTCGACAAGTGCTTCCATCTCGTCGAGCGGGCTGACCGCGACGCCGCCGACGGACTCGCCGATCCGGTCGGGATCGACGTCGAGCAGGGCGACCACGCGGAATCCCCGGGACCGGAAACCGGCGTATCCCGCGAGTGCGTGGCCGAGGTTGCCGACCCCGACCAGCACGACCGTGCGGTCCTCGGTCAGCCCGAGTTCGGCGGCGATGCGGCCGAGCAGGAAGTCGACGTCGTAGCCGACGCCGCGTGTCCCGTACGAACCCAGGTAGGACAGGTCCTTGCGAACCTTCGCCGAGGTCATGCCGGCCGCCTTCGCCAGCGTCTCGGACGAGACCGTGCGGACCGCCCGGTCGGCCAGTGAGGTGAGGACCCGCAGGTACAGCGGAAGGCGGGCGACCGTCGCCTCGGGCACGGACGAGCGTCCACGGGCAGCGCCGGCCGCCCGCCGAAGCTCAGTCATGTACGGCTCCCGCCCCACTCGAGACGCCCGGCCGCCGACGACGCCGGGCGCGCGGCCCCACAGTGCTCCGCGACCGGCTCCGCGGTGGGCGCCACGGTCGGTCTCGCGGTCGAACGACGCCGGTGGACGGCTGTCGGGGCGAGTTTACGACTTCGTGAAGGACTTCACGAAGTTGACATGATCTTGCACGCGGGGACACCGCGAGCTCGACCCGTGATCATTTCCTGGACCACCCCCAGCGGCCGACGGTCAACGCACGCCGCAGACGGGCCTCCTCGACCCGCCAGTAGCCGTGTTCCCGCCCGTCGACGAGAACCACCGGGACGCGGTCGCCATAGGCGTCGGCGAGCTCGGCCGAAGTGTCGACGTCGACCTCTGTCCAGCCGGCGCCGGTGTCGGCTGCCACCCGGATCACCGCGGCGCGGGCGTCGGCGCACAGGTGGCAGCCGGCCCGGACCAGCAGGGTGATCTGTCGATCCGCCGCCCGCGCGCCGCCAGCGCCATCTACATCGCCAGTGCCAGTGCCAGCGACATCGCCGGCGCCACCGACGTCCGCCCGCGCGCCGGCACCAGTACCGGCGGCACCCCCGTTCGCGCCGTCAGCGCCACCGCCGGTGCCTCGGCCCGCGGAAACCCTCACCATCGCTGCGACCATCCGTTTCGATCATCAAAAGGCGTCTGGACCGAAAAGATCCCCCACCCGGGCAACAAAGCCGGAAAAGCACTTCGTCCCGGCGCATGATGACGACCGTGCATCTTCACCTCACTCCCCATGCCCGCCGGCAGGTCGTTGGCTACACTCAACTTTCCAAAGGGTTCCGGAGGATCAAAGGTAGCGCGATCATGTTCTTCCCGCGCGCGGAGTTCCTGTCGGATCCGGGAGATGCGGCAGATCCAGGTCCCCGGACGACTCGATGACTCCGGTCGCGCGGGAGGGGCGCTCGTCGGATCGCCGCGCGGTCCCCTGGTCTCCGATCCCCGGGTTGCTGACCAGGCCGTCTCTGGCCGTTGACACACCTTGACGCCCTTGACGACGCCCCTGACCCGAGAGGAGCAGAAAGCGGCCGCGTCGCCGTCGGTTTCGTCCGACCTGATCCGACACCCACCGGAGGATCCCGGTTCTCGAGCGGGCCACGCCACGCCCCGCCGGGCCTCCTCGATCTTTGGAGCCAGTATGCCGTCCGCCCTTTCCCGAACGTCGCGGGGGCGCGGAAGCGAGGTCCCCCACCCGGTGGACGGCCCGAGGCCCGGCCCGATGTCCGTCGCCGCCCGCGGCACCGCGGGCCGATCACCGACGTGAACCCGCTGTGGGCGCAACCGGCTCTCGATCTCCGCGGCTGGGCGGCGCCGCGCGCCGGCTCCGCCCGGGTCGTGGTGCCGCGTGCCGATCCCACCTGTTTCGCGGCGCTACGCGCCGAACTGGCCCGCATCATGCTCGTACTCCGTGCGACCACGCCGGTCGGCCCCCCCATGGCCCACTCGGCGGGAGGGGCCTCGCCCGGCCGGCAGACGGCCCAGGCCACCTCCCCCGACGGCCTGGTCGACCACGGGACGCCCGTGCCCGACGAGTCGCCGTCGAACGCCCACCGACCCGACGCCGAGCTCGCGGCCCTGGTGCGCAACGCTCAGCAGGGCGACGGCGAGGCGTTCGGGGAGCTCTACGACCTCTACATGGAGATGGTCTTCCGCTACGTCTACTACCGGATCGGCAGTTGGACGGCGGCCGAGGACATCGTCAGCGAGACCTTCCTGCGCGCGCTGCGCGGCATCAGGACCTTCACCTGGCAGGGGCGTGACATCGGTGCCTGGTTCATTACCATCGCCCGAAACCTGATCATCGACTCCCGGAAGTCCCGACAGGCCCAGCTGGAGTTCCCCACCGACGACATCCTCTCGGCGGGGCGGGATCACGTCGTGTCCGGGCCGGAGGAGTCGGTGCTGGCCGTCATCACCGGCCGGGCCCTCATGGACGCCGTCCGCACGCTCAGCCCCGACCAGCAGGAATGCGTGGTGCTGCGCTTCGTCGAAGGGCTCTCTGTCCGGGAGACCGCGCTGGCGATGGGCAAGAACGAGGGCGCGATCAAGGCTCTCCAGTACCGGGCCGTACGCTCGCTGGCCCGGCGGCTCCAGGAGAACCCGGCCTGAACCACCCACAGCGCACCGCGGCCGGCGCCAACTCGCCACAGAGCCGGCGAGCCGGCACATCTCTCGCCACAGCCGGCGGCGCAGCCGGCGGGACTCGTCGCGGCTGGCGCCGCGACGCGGGCAGCGGACATCCCGGTACCGCCACGGGCGGTGGCCCGCTGGGCGCCAACCGTATGCCCGGTGGCGGGTAGGCTTCCGGTGCCGCCGCGGGCGGTGGGCGTCCGGGCGCTCGCGAACCGTGGATGCGCCGGGTGGATGCGCTGGTACGCCGCCGCGAGCCGCTCACACCGTACGCTTCGCACGTCAACGCTTCTTCCCAGGTCACCGTGACAGTTGTTCCCAGGTCACCGTGGCAGCACGGTGGCAGCTCCCAGGTCACCGTGACAACGGTGGCAACTCGCGGGTCACCGTGACAGTACGCTCCCTCCCCGCGCCGCCCACGCCCAGGAGATCATGATGCGGTTTCGACCACGCCCGCAACGGTCGGCGGACGACAAGGCCCGCGCGGCGGATGCCGAAGCCGCAGCCGCCGCCGCCCTGAAGGTGGCCGCCGACCAGACGGCCAAGGCGCCGCCGGACCCGACCGCGGCGGCCTTCTTCGACGTGGACAACACCATGATGATGGGGGCGTCGATCTTCTACTTCGCGCGCGGACTGGCCGCGCGCGACTTCTTCCAGTCCCGCGACCTGCTGCGGTTCGGCTGGCAGCACGTCACCTACCGGGTCCTAGGGCAGGAGAACACCGACGGGATACGCGACGTCAAGGAGGCCGCGCTCGCGTTCGTCGCCGGCCGCGAGGTCGCCGAGATCGTCCGCTTCGGCGAGGAGATCTACGACGAACGGATGGCGGAACGAATCTACTCCGGCACCCGGGCCCTGGCCGAGCAACATCTCGACGCCGGGCAGCGGGTGTGGCTCGTCACGGCCACCCCGGTGGAACTCGCCTCGGTCATCGCCCGGCGGCTCGGGCTCACCGGCGCGCTCGGAACGGTCAGCGAGGTCGTGGACGGACGTTACACGGGCCATCTCGTCGGAGAGCCGCTGCACGGCCCGGCCAAGGCCGCCGCGGTGCGCGCGCTCGCCGAACGCGAACAACTGGATCTTTCTCGGTGCTGGGCCTTCTCCGACTCGATCAACGACCTGCCCATGCTGTCGCTGGTCGGCCACCCCGTCGCGATCAATCCTGATCCCGACCTCAAGGCCGTCGCCCGGGAGCGGGACTGGCCGATCAAGGACTTCCGCACCGCCAGGAAGGCAGCCCGGATCGGTGTGCCGACAGCGGCCGGGATGGGCGCGCTCGCCGGCGGGGTGGCGGCCGGCATGGCGCTGCGACGCCGCTACATCGGCGCGACCAGCTGACCGCCGGACGGCCTGCCACCTTCTGGACGGCCGGGCCACACCGGAGACCGGGGACCGGGGACGCCTACCGGCGGCCGCTGGGCATGCCGGGATCGTTCGGTGTGCCCAGCCGGGTGGTGCGTCGGGCCTGCTCCGGCGACGGCTCGGCCCGCCGCGT
>NZ_JWIO01000043.1:5792-7226 GCF_001017755.1 Protofrankia coriariae | reverse complement strand
GCCACCTCGATGACGGCCAGCCACACCGCCAGAAAAAGATCACCTATGGCGACCAGGACCGCGACCGCGGCGGTCACCGACAGTAGATAGCCAGCGGTGAGGCCGCGGCCCACCCAGGTCCGCCGTGATCTTGCGCGCCACCAGCTCATCCGCCGCCCGTCCATGGTCGTCACAGATCAGAAGAATACCGACCGACGTTGCATCAGCAGTCCGTAGAGGGAATGCTGAATCGTCTCCCGGATGCGGTCCGTGAGCTCGAACACCAGCATGGGGTCCTCGGCCGCCGCCGGGTTCGGCGATTCCGTCTCCACCGGTTCGCCGAACTCGATGAACCATTTCGACGGCAGCGGTACCAGGCCGAGGAGCCCCAGCCACGGAAATGTCGGGGTGACCGGCAGATAGGGCAGCCCGAGCAGTCGGGCGAGCGTCCGGAAGTTTCCGATCATCGGGTAGATCTCCTCGGCCCCGACAATCGTGCACGGAATGATGGGGACGCCCGTGCGCAGGGCGGCCGAGACAAAACCGCCGCGGCCGAAGCGCTGCAGCTTGTAGCGTTCGCTGAACGGCTTGCCGATCCCCTTGAAACCTTCCGGCCAGACCCCCACCAGGTGGCCACCGGCAAGCAGCCGTTCGGCATCGGCCTGGCAGGCGAGGGTGTTACCGGTCTTGCGCGCCAGCGGTGCGAGGAACGGCACGGAGAACACCAGGTCCGCGGCGAGTATCCGCAGGTGCCGGTGGGCCGGATGATGGTCCATTATTGCCAGCGAGGTCATGATCGCGTCCAGCGGCAGGGCACCGGAGTGGTTGGCCACGATCAGCGCGCCACCGGTGTCCGGAACGTTCTCCAGACCGCGCGTCTCGACCCGGAAGTAGTTCTGGTAGACCGGACGCAGCAGCGGCGCGATGACGTTCTCGGTCAGGTCCGGGTCAAAACCGTGCTCGTCGACCACGTAGTCGCCGGTGATCCGGCGCCGCAGGAACGCGAGAAAACCCGCGAGCGCCCGTTCCAGGCTGCCCGCGTTGGCCAACGGCTCGGACGGCAACACGGACGCCGGCCCGGCGCCGACGTCGTCGGCGGGAGCGTTCAGACCGAAAACACCCGCCCGCTCCTTCGAGGCCCACGTATCGCCGGCCTCCGGGGTGAGGAACTCCCCGGGTCCCGGGGATTCCCAGGATGCCCGGGACTCCCTGGAAACCGCCGGGCCCCGCTCGCCGGCCCCGCCGGGGCCTGTCACGTCGGCGCTGTCCGGACGCGCGCTGTCCGGACGGGCGGGGGCCCGGCGCGCCGAGTCCCGGCCGCTCGGGGGACCGGCGTCACCCCACCGCTGGCCGCCGGAACGCTCCGCGGCCGTCCGCGTCTCCGTTGGTACCGCCGTCGCTGACGTGGGCGGGTCGCTCCGGCGCGGGTCCGGGCCGGAGCCCTCGGCCCGCCGG
>NZ_JWIO01000043.1:0-5786 GCF_001017755.1 Protofrankia coriariae | reverse complement strand
GGCCCGCCGGTGGTCGGCGGCACGCCCGCCGCCGACCGGCCCACCGGCGTCGGTGCCGCTCGCGGCGGCCGAGTCATCGTGATCGCCCTCTGTCGGGCCCTGCGACCGGGAACGGCGTTCCGTCGCGCCACCGCTCGCCCGGATGCGGGCGTTCTTGCTGCCCAGCGGGATGATGCGCGCCTCACTCACATCCGTGACCACCTTTTCACCGGACTTGCCCTGATACTCTGTGTGAGCTGCCAGGGTGTTCTGGATTCCCCGGGTGGGCCTCGGGCTCCCCGGCTTTTTCGGGACCCGCGGGTGCGCGGCACCTGATCGCGACACCTGTGTGGCCGCTGGTGTGGCCGCGCGCTCCTCGGTCGGCCGGTACCGGTGGGACAACCACCTGCCCGGCCCACGTCCCCGACAGCCCGCTCGCCGGTCGAACGCCGCTATCCAGCGGCCTGCCGACCCACGGCCCACGTCTGCCGGGCCGGACCGTACGGGGGACATCGCATGGTGGTCACTGTCATGACCGGGTTCATCTCATCTGTCTCCCGTCCAGCTCCGGTCCGTCTTCCACACGCCCTTCTCCCTGCCCACCGCGGAAGCCACCCAAAGGCGGTGACGACGGTCGTGAGGTCCTGACCACAGGCTGGTCATGACGTCCCGACCAGCCTGCGGCGCGCGAGCACGTCCAACAGGGTCCGCTCCAGCCGGACCACAGCGTCACGGTTGATCGCGAAACGCATCGGACGGTCCCGTACGAAGTCGTCGAAAGTCTGCAGTGTCGTGAACCGCGGAATGTAGTTGAACACGTGTTTCAACCGGGTGGTGTCGACCGCGCGCCCGTGCGCGAGAAAGCCGAGCTGTTCGGCGGAGAAGTCCAGCAGCCGGGATCTGCGAACCAGGTTTCCCAACGTGACCACGGCCGGGGACGGCACCGGCAGGGGGGCGCGCCCGGCTCGCCGCACGGCCTGGGAGAGCAGGAGAACACCGTCCCCGGCGACGTTGAACGTGCCCGGATGGTCCTCGACAGCGGCCTGCATGAGCACGGCGAGCGCGTCCTCGCTGTGCAGGAGCTGGAGGCGCGGATCAAAACCGAGCACCGTCGGGACGACCGGCAGCTCGAGGTACCGGGTCAGCGGACTGTCGATACCGGGGCCGATGATATTGGTGAATCGCAGCACGCTGACGGTGACATCGGGCCGCCGACGGCTGAAACCCCGGACGTATCCCTCGACCTCCAGGGCGTCCTTGCTGTAACCGCCGCGGGGCAGACTGCGCGGCTCCATCTCCTCGGTGAACAGCGCCGGATCGGAGGGTGATGATCCGTAAATCGTCGTGGTGGACTTGACGATCACCTTTGTGACGCTCGGCGCCTTCTGGCAGGCGGCGAGGAGCTGCATGGTGCCGATGACGTTGATTTCCTTCATCGTGGCCCGGCCACCGGCTCCGAGCGGAGTGGCGATCACATTCAGATGAAGGACGGTGTCGACAGCGGCGGCACTGATTACTTTCGCGATCAGCGGATTACGGATGTCCGCGCGTACGAACTGGGTCCGGCCGAGATCGTCGCGGGGCGGCACGGTATCGACCCCGATCACATTCTCGATCTCCGGATCGGCCGCGAAGACACTCGCCACCTGTGCGCCGAGCGGCCGGGAAACACCGGTCACCAGCACGCAGCGTGGTCGCATTTCTCGTCGCCCCCTGCCCCGATACCCGAGCCCATGCTACGCCCTGGCGTTGTCACGCCAGAAACATCGTGGAGTACATGGCGTTGCGTCCTATTGGTCGACGTTAACCAACGTCGACATTGCCGGGGCAGCATAACTCGAGGCGTCACCGCGGGTTCATCCGGTAACGATTCCGCCGGTCTCGCCCGACAACGATTCGCAGGTCACATCCAGTGACATCACTCGGCCTGGCGGCGCTGCCGGGCCGGGAACACCGACCGCACAACCGAACACAGAACGCCAGGTAGGCGACCGAACGCAAAAGGTGGCAACAGGAAAACACTGAACGTCGGTACGGAAACGGATGGTACCGACGATGTCACCGAAAGAACCCGCCGGCAACGACAGCCAGACCGCACCCGATGGATGCCGGCCGATCTGGACGATGATCCAGAAGGCTCTCCGCGAGGCAGAGACAGCCGAACCCCCTGCGCCGCGACCAAGGCGTAGCAGGATCATCACCGACAGCGGAATCGCCGACACCTCACGCGGCGCGACCGGGGACCCGCGCCGTCGCATGACGACGGTGCGGACCGCCAGTCGCGCCGGGCGGGAAGCCTCGGACGGAGACCCATGGGCGGAGACCCGGTTGTGCTTACAGCACACGGGATGCCGCCCGGATCACCGCCCTGGCCGACCAGCATCCAGCGGACACGGCGCAATCGGCATCCGGCTACGGCGAGCCCGTTGCGATGCGTCCGGCCTCCCGCGCCCGGCATCCACCGTCACCGTCTACCGTCCGATATCCGGACGAACCGGCCTGCTTCACGACAGGCCGGCAACGGAAGAAACTCGAAGTAATCGTTTAGCTACTTCTTGTTACGCCGTTGAACGCGGGTCCGCTTGAGGAGCTTGCGATGCTTCTTCTTGGCCATGCGCTTGCGACGCTTCTTGATAACCGAACCCACGAACCCGACCGATCTGTTGGAAGGAAAGCCGAACGAACTACCGGCCGAGCCTACCCGCTCCACCGGACGACGTGGCACGGCCACCGCCTCCCCCGCGGACGGACGAGTACGCGAACGGAGCGATGACGTGGTTTCGCCCCCCGCGCACCCTGCGTCTTCCACGTCACGGCTCCGTTCGACGACGCCCCTGGCGCCCTGGCGGGGTTTTCGCGTTCGGGCGGGGTTCGGTCAGGCGGGGCTGGCCAGTTCGCGGGAGCGGTCACGGGCCGCTTCGATCGCGGCCAGCAGGGCCGCTCGGACGCCGTGCTTCTCCAGCTCCCGGATGGCGGTGATCGTCGTGCCGCCCGGGGAGGTCACCGCCTCCCGCAGCAGCACCGGATGCTCGCCGGAGTCGCGCAGCATCACAGCCGCCCCCACCGCGGTCTGCACCAGCAACTGCGCCGCGACCCCCCGCGGAATCCCCAGCAGGATACCCGCGTCGATCATGGATTCGACCAGATAGAAGAAGTAGGCCGGGCCGCTGCCGGAAAGGGCCGTCACGGCGTCCTGCTGCGCCTCCGGCACCCGGACGACCTTGCCGACCGGCGCCAGCAGCTTCTCGGTGCGGCGCAGGTGCTCCTCGCCGGCATGGGCACCGGCCGAGATCGCCGACATGGCCTCGTCCACCAGCACGGGGGTGTTCGTCATCACCCGCACCACCGGCGTGCCGGCGGCGAGCCGGTGCTCCAGGAACGCGGTGGTGACGCCGGCCGCCACCGAGATCACCAGATGATCCGGTGTGACGACACCGGCGATCTCGCCGACCAGCGCGGTCATGTCCTGCGGTTTGACCGTGAGTATCAGCACGTCCGCCCGGGTGGGCGCGGCCGGGTTGGAGACCGCTTCGACCCCGTGGCGGGCGGACAGCTCCCTGGCGCGCTCCGGCCGGCGCGCCGTCACGAACAGATCTGCGGGATCATGCCCGGAGCGCAGCATCCCCGACAGCAGCGCCTCGCCGAGCCTGCCGGCGCCGAGGATCGCGATCGTCATGAACATCCCTCCTGTTGGCGGAGCATCCCCGACCCCAGGCGGAGCACCTTCGTCAACCTGGCTCTCCTGTCAATCCGGCTCTCCCCGGTCCGACCCGTACGCGACCGGCCCTGGCGTAACCAACCTGCACGTAACTGACCCACGCGTGGCTGCCGCCGATTCCCGCGCGGCTCCCCCACCGTCCGCCGCCACAACCGTCCGCCGCCGCAACCGTCTGTCACTGTGACTGTCCATTGTCAAACTGCCAGTCACCGCAACTGCTGCTGTCCGTCACCGCCGGTGTCAGCACTCGCCTCCGCCCACCCGTCGCGCTCACGAGGTGGAGCGCAACGCGCGTGCGAAGAACAGCAGGTTGGCCGGGCGTTCGGCCAGCCGCCGCATCAGATAGCCGTACCACTCGCGCCCGCATGGAACATAGACCCGTACCGTCTCACCGGCTTCGGCGAGGCGCCGCTGCTCTCCGGGGCGGACCCCGTACAGCATCTGGTACTCGAACGGCCGCCGGGCCACCCCCTGTGACGCCGCCCCCTGCCCGGCCGCCCCCTGTGACACAGCCCCCTGTGACGCAGCCCCCCGCGGCACCTCAGCCGCCCGCCGGTCGAACCGCCCGTCCACGGCCAGCTCGACCGGCGGTGTCGCGACCGACGATGCCTCAGCCTGCAATGTCCCGGCCTGCGATGTCCCGGCCGACGGCACTTCGACCTGCGGCACTTCGGCCTGCGGCGCCGTGGGCGCCCGCCCGGCCGACCAGCCACCCGCGGCCNNNCCAGCCACCCGCGGCCGGCGCGCTCACGGGCAGCCTGCCCGTGGCCAGCGCACCGGCGAGGCCCGCGGCCAATTCGATCAGAACCGGGTCGTGGGTGGCCACCATCGGGTATCCCCGGCCCGCCATCAGAACCGCCAGACAACGCGCGTAGGAGGCACTCACCTCGGCCCGGCGGGTGTAGGCGACCGAGGCGGGCTCGGCATAGGCGCCCTTGCACAGCCGCACCCGGCCGCCCGCGGCGGCAAGATCGCGACAGTCCGCTTCGGTACGCCGCAGACAGGCCTGGACGACGGCACCGGTCTCGCCGAACTCCCGGCGCAGGTCGGCGACAACGGCCAGCGTGGCGTCGGTGGTGGTGTGATCCTCCATGTCGACGGTGACGCACGTCCCGGCGTCGCGGGCCGCCTGGCAGACCCGGAGGGCGAGATCACGCGCGAGCGCGGCGTCGACCCGCGCCCCCAGCGCGGAAAGCTTGACGGAGACCTCCGCCGCGGGCGTGAGCCCCACGTCGGCCAGCGCACGCAGCAGCCCGCCGTAGGCGGTGGCCGACTCCTCGGCCAGCCGGCGGTCCGTGACGTCCTCGCCGAGAAGGTCCAGCGACACCCACAGACCGGTGTCACGCAGGCCACCCGCGACCCTGACCGCCGCCGCGACGTCCTCCCCCGCGACGAACCGTTCCACCACGCCCCGGGTCAACGGCGCGGTGGACACCAGCCGCCGGACCCGCGGATCACCCGACATCATCAGCAGAGCCGTCCGCAGCACCCCCGCAGGATCCCGCAGCGCCTCCGCTCCGAGCCCGAACGCCACGGCAACCACCCCCGACACCCAGCGACACCCAGCGACACCCAGCGACACCCACCGGCACACTCCCACCACACCCCATCACATCCGCCCCGTTTCGCCAGACCCACCACATCTGCGCCACCACATCAGCCCTACGACTCGGAATCAGCCCTACTGCTCGGACCCCACTTCAGCCCCGCCGCGTCTGCTCGAAGGATGTGGGGGTGGTGCTGTGATAACAGCAGCAGATCCACATCGTTGCCGCCCACCCGCCAAACGGGACCCCAGCCCCAGCCCCGGGACGGAACGGGATGGGATGGGATGGGATGGGATGGGAGAACCTACGTCATGCGCTCGGCACGTTGCTCGAGGGCGGGGCGGGAAAGGTTGGACAGCCCACCACACCCGCGCCGCCACGTCAGCACCACCGCCGGCTCTCCCCATACCGGCCCCCACCGTGCGGGGAGCTCACCGCGTCAGCCCAAAGGACGTGAGCGCGCTGCCGCGACAACAGCAGATCCACATCGCTCTCTCTCCCAAAACGAAAAGAATTCGATCAGGGAGTGTCTCGTGATCAGT
>NZ_JWIO01000041.1:16620-38438 GCF_001017755.1 Protofrankia coriariae | reverse complement strand
TCGTCTCCCGGAAATGGTCGGGTAAGACCCTTGCCGATCACAAGGAAGATCGGAAGACGTGGATCCGGGAACAGCTTGCCGTTCTCGGTCACACCGACACCGGCGGCACGCCCGACCGGGTGGCCTGGCAACTTCTGCGCCCCGGCGACCCGGCCGCGCCCCGACGGGAACATCTGCTGCTGCGCGCGGTCGCCGACCGGCATCGCTGGCGCGCCCAATGGGATGTTGCTCGTGCCGCCCGCGGCCATCCCGACGCTGTTTCGGCAACCGGCACGAGGGTGCCCGATGCGGCCTGACTCGACCATCGGAGGAACTGTGAACAAGCTCCTTCTCACTCCGACCGAAGCCGCTGATCTGCTGGGCGTGAGCCGCACAACGGTCTACGAGCTCCTCAACGCCGAACAGATCGAATCTGTCCGGATCGGGCGGGCGCGGCGGATACCGCGGGCGGCGCTCGTCGCCTACGTCGATCGGCTCCGTGGGCTCTCCGATGGGGAGGTGGCGGCGTGATCGCGGTCAGGCAGGGGCGACGGGTCGCAGATGTTCGGCAATCCACCCGGACCAACGCGCTGGCTCGTGGCCCACCCGGGAGGCTTCGCAACGACCCGATCCTGAAAGATCCAATAGGCGGTCCCGGCGGGTGCTGGAACACCACACCGGGACCTAGATCCGCACCCCTTCTCATCCAAGGAGCGCAGACCTGTGCCCATCATTCCGCCTGACCATGGCCCGTGGCGCACCCCGTCCAGCCAACCGCCGTTCGTGACCGTTCAGCGGTCCCACTCCGGTGACTACGCGGTGACCGTCCGGCCGGGTGCCGACCCGGTCGACGTGAGCTCGGCGCTCGGCGCGGTACCGGTGGACACCGTGTTCACCGAAGCCTTCGGCGACATCGACATCACCCTGATCTTCCGGGCGATCCCTGGAACGTCGGCGCTGCTGCCCGCAGGAATCGGCGACCCGCCGCGCATCCCGGCCATGCGCTGACCCGCGCGGTTCTTCTCCCTTCCCCATTTCTTTCCCGTTCCTCTGGTAGGCGCACTACCTGCCGGGGAGCCGGCCGGGTCCAGGGTCGGCGAAGCCGATCACGAAGTGACGCATCAGCGCCCTGGACGCGGCCGGCTCCCCGGCAGACCCTTCCGCGCCCAGAGGACCGGACCCAACGGCAAGCACGCAACCTGGCGACCGGCAAGCCTCCGGCGGCTTCCTCCGTCTTCGCCTTCACCTCTTTCGGCAAGGAGTGATCTTTCATCATGTCCGGCAAACGCCAAGGCCCGACCGGACCCACCGACGGCGACGAGCCAACCGGCACTGACGGTCAAGACTCGGACCGCCAGGTGCCGAACACCCTTGCTCGCCGGGGCCGTCGGCGAAGCCACGGGGACGGGGCGCTGTTCCAGCGGGCCAGTGACGGCCTGTGGGTCGGGCGAGTCGATCTCGGCTGGATCGACGGGAAACGGGTCCGCAAGACCGTCTACGCCAAGACCGAGAAGGAATGCCGACGCAAACTCAAGGAGGTTCAGAAGGCCGCGGAACAGGGTGTGAACCTGAATGCCCCGAACCGGACCGTTTCGGAGTGGCTGACCGAATGGGTTCGGATGAAGAGCGAGGACGGTACCCGTCCTACCACCGTCGCCGGGTACAAGTGGGCTGTCGATCTCTACATCGTGCCGGTGGTGGGCCGGGTTCAGCTCCTGAAGCTCACCCCGTCCGACGTCACCAGGGTGATCGGGAAAGCTCGGGAAGCAGGACGCTCGCCCCGTAGCCTCCAGTTCATCCATGGGGTGCTGCGTAACGCGCTTGCGGACGCTCACCGGCTCGACCTGGTGCCTCGCAACGTCGCGAAGGCGGTCAAGGGACCGTCGGTGCCACTGCGGCGGGTCCGTGCCCTCCACGTCGATGACGTCCGGGCGCTCAGCCGGGCGATGCACGACGACCCGTACGGGCCGATCTTCATATGTGGTCTGATGTTGGGGCTGCGGCGAGGGGAGATCCTCGGCCTGAGGTGGGCCGACATCGACTTTGACGCAGGGGCGCTGCACGTCCGACGCACGTTGCAACGCGCGAACGGAAAGCTGATGTTCATGCCGGCCAAGACCGTTCGGTCACATCGGACGCTGCCGCTGTCGGGCTCTCTCGTCGAGATTCTCAAGGAGCATCGCCGGTCCCAGGAAGGCGCCATGGCCACCGCCGGCCCGGACTGGATCGATCATGATCTTGTCTTCGCCTCGGCGATCGGCACACCTCTGGACCCACGCAACGTCAATCGACGGTTCACTGCGATCCGTACGGCGGCCGGGCTCCCGTGGGTGAGGCTTCACGATCTCAGACACGCATTCGCGACACTCCTCGTTGCCGAAGGCGTCCCCATGCGCGTGATCATGGAATTGCTCGGTCATTCCACGATCAACCTCACCATGAACACGTATGCCCACGTCCTACCTGAGGCGCAGGAAGACGCCGTGGCGCGTCTCGATGGCCTCGTCATGGGTGATGATCAAGACGAGAAGGCTACAGAGGCCACCGACGAACCGGGCAAGGGCGAAACGGACGGCGTAGATGGCCTGGGTACACCGCTGGGTACATAACGATCACTTTGGGGCCGGGTCGGTGGCGAAGGCCCAGGTCAGGAGGGAGCCGGCGAGGGGATTCGAACCCCTAACCGCTCGATTACAAGTCGAGTGCGCTGCCAGTTGCGCCACGCCGGCCGGTCCGAGGACGCTCCCTAGCGTAGGGCATCGAGGGAGGATCACGCGCCTCGGGGCCGAGTGATCGCTGGGACGCCGGTCGCGTCACCGTTCTGCCATCTGCCATCTGCCATCTGCCGTCGGCCGTCGGCCGTCGGCCGTACCGGCGCCGCTGCCGGGGGTTGACGCTGCCGGGGGTTGACGAGGTGCCGGCCGGGGATGCGCCCGGCCTGTGGGTGACCACGCATCCCCGGTCGTGAGGAGTGGGGGCTGCCGCGTCGGAATCGCGTCCCGAGCTGCTTGGTCAGGAGTAGACCGCGAGCATCGGGCCCGGTTGGGAGGCGTTGTCCGTCTCGAGTTCCGTCTCGAGTTCCGTGTCGGTTGTTCCGTTGTCCTGCCAGAATTCGACGGCGCCTCGTACGTCCTGGTTTTCTATCAGGTCGGTCAGGCGTTCGTAGCGGGCGAGTGACCGCCGGATGAACTGCTGTCCGGCCGCCTCGGGGATGTTCCGCAGGGCTGCTTCGTGCTCCTTTCGGAGAAGGGCCGACACGAGTTCCGCCATCAGGATGAGGGTTCTGTTGTGGGATGACCGCACGATCAGGATGCGGAATTCGGCGGACGGCCGGGAGAAATCGAGAATGCTGCGTGACCGGCCGGCGGCCAGCAGGCAGTCGCGGATGCCCCGCAGGTCCGATCCGCTCCGGCGGGCCGCGGCCAGCGCCACCGCCCCCGGTTCCATCACCGCCCGCGCCTCGAGCAGGTCTCGGACGGAGGTGCCCTGCATCTGCAGCCGCAGGCCGGTCTGCCGGGCGAGCACCCGGGTGTCCGGCTCCTGAACGAGCGGTCCCAGGTGGGAGCCGCGCCGAAGAACGATCAGGGACTCGGACTCGAGGATGCGCAGCGCCTCGCGCATTGTCGGCCTCGCGACACCATAGATGTCCATCAGCTCGCTCTCCGGCGGAAGATGCTCGCCGGGCCTGACCTCGCCGCGCGCCATCCTGCCCCGGAGGTCGTCGGCGACCAGTTCGGAGAACTTGCTGAACCTCGGCCCGCGTTCCGGCCCGAACATATTGACAGCCATCGTCGTCCTGACAGTCATTTTCGCCCGCCTCCTCGCTGAAGCGTGAGAAGCCATGCTAACCGCGGAAGAGCGTCATGATCCGGCGCGGCCGGATTCTTGTGAGGCCGCACACGCCGTGTGAATCCACCCACACCGGTGTCCGCTGGCCATTGTTTTGGGTTTCCGGTAGGTTGGCGATCCGACCGGCCAGCGCGCCGTCACAACTACCTGACACATCATCGTATCCACGCCGTCACCACGGATGGCGGTTTATGTGCCGCCGCCGGTTGGGGGCGGGTAGGGAGTATTAGAGTGCTGGCGCCGCCATTTCCATGCCGCTGACGTGACAGGCTCGGGATATCCGGGCCCGCTGGTCGGTGTATCCATCCGGTGGTGGTCGGCGTATCCGCCCGGGGGTACCGACGGTATGCGAGACGGTATGCGAGAGGAGAGGCCACGAAATGGAGTGGGACGAACCATCGTCCGCTGTCGCCGTATCCCGCCTCGGGCATTCGATCAAGCGGGCCGAGCAGGCGCTCATCCGGGAGAAGACCCGGGCGCTGCGTGACGTCGGCCTGTCCGTCCCGCAGTACACGGTGCTGCTCACGCTTGCCGACTCGCCGGGGCTTTCCGGCGCCCAGCTCGCCCGCCGATGTATGGTCACGCCCCAGTCGATGGCGAGCCTGCTGCTCACGCTCGAGGCGAAGGGGCTAGTCGTGCGTGAGCAGTCGGACGTCCACGCGAAGGTCTTCCAGTGCCGGCTGACCCCGCCCGGCCGGACGCTGCTGCACCGGGCGGACACCGTCGCCCTCGCGGTCGAACAGCGTCTCACCGCGGTCTTCACGCCCGCCGAGTCGGAGGAGTTCCGCTCCCTGCTCGAACGGACCGTCGCCATCCTCGACGACGAGACCGGACGCTCCACACCGGCGACATCAGCGGCACCAGCCGCCCCGCTCACGCCAGCTGCGCGGCAGACGCCAGCTGTGCCGCCCACGCCGGCCACGTCACCCATGCCAACCGCATCACCTGCGCCGGCAGCGTCGCCCACGCCAGCCGCAGCGCCCACGCCGACCGTGCTGCCCACACCCGGCGTGCCGTCCACGCCCGCCGCGGCGGCGCACTGGTCGCAGGCAGCCGGCCAGTAGCGCGGTGACTACCGCTGCCGGCCCACTTCAGAGCCGGCCGGGTCCGAGGCCGGTTGAGCCCGGCCAGCATGATCGTTGTGATTCTGGTGCTGCTGGAACAGCATCAGAATCACAACGATCACAGCACTGCCAGAGGCTCGCCGGCCGCCAGAGACGCAACAGTGTTGCCTGCGGAGTGTTGCCTGCGGAGTGCTGCCTGCGGAGTGCTGCCTGCGGCTTGCGGGCTGTTGCCGGGGGAGTCAGCGTGGGTGCGTCTCCGCCGCGTCCAGCCGGCGGCGGCGGGCGATCTCGGCGAGTGCCACGCCCGCGGCGACACCGGCGTTGAGTGACTCGACATCCCCGGCCATCGGGATCCGCACGGTCAGATCGCAGCGTTCCCCGACCAGCCGCGACAGGCCGCGGCCCTCCGAACCGACGACCAGCACGAGCGGGTCGGAGGCCATCTCCAGCTCGTCCAGGCTGATTTCGCCGTCCGCGGCGAGCCCCACCACGAACAGGCCGGCCTGCGCCCAGCCGGTCAGTGCGCGTACGAGGTTCGTCGCCCGCGCCACCGGCAGCCGGGCCGCGGCGCCGGCCGACGTCTTCCAGGCCGCCGCCGTGACGCCGGCCGCCCGCCGTTCGGGCACCACGACCCCGTGCGCGCCGAACGCCGCCGCCGACCGGACGACCGCGCCGAGGTTACGCGGGTCGGTCACGCCGTCCAGAGCCACCAGCAGCCCGGGCGGCGCTTCCTGGGCACGGGCGAGCAGATCATCAGGATGGGCGTAGCGGAACGGCGGCACCGACAGCGCCAGCCCCTGGTGCGGCGCGGAACCGCACAGCCGGTCCAGGTCGCCGCGCGCGACGTCCGCGACGGCCACCCCGGCGCGCGGGGCCAGCCGGCGGGCCTCGTCAAGGCGTTCGTCGTACTCGGTCCCGGCGGCCACGTAGAGGACGGAGGCGGGGACGCCCGCCCGCAGCGCCTCGACCACCGCGTTACGGCCGACCACCAGCTCCTCGGGCTCGTCACGGTCCGCGCGGCCGGTGAAGCGCCCGGCGCGGGCCGGGCCGGGCCGGGCCGATCCGGTCGGGCGGCCCTGTCGTGACGCACGTGGGCCGCGGGGTCCGGTGTCACCGGCCCGGTCGTCACGGATCCCGGCGCCGGCGCCGCGCGGCCGGTTGTCACGGTCCCGGTCGTCACGATGGGTAGTCTTGTCGGTGGCACGCGTCGCTCTGGACCGCCGCTCCTCGCCGGCCGCGGCCGCGGCGGCCCGGCGCTGGGCCGGGTGGCCGGGACGCAGCTCCGCCGGCGGGGTCGCGCCTCGTCCCTCAAGGGCCTTCCGCCGCTGCCCTCCGCTGCCGAGCGACGCCCCCTTGCGGTGCGAGCCGGCTTTGGCCGCGCGACCACCCTGGCCGCCGCGGGCCACACCACTGCCGCTGCCGCCGCGCCTGGACTGGCCGGCCATCAGAGGGCTCCGCGGGCGCGGGGGCCGCGGGCAGCGGAGAACCAGGCATCGGAGAACATCGTCATACGGTATACGGACGCCGGGGCGCCCTGGCGACGCAGCCACTCGCACCCGTCTCGTCCAGCCTTTCGGCTCTTCGATTTCTCTCGATTTTTCGGGCCCGCGGGCTTCAGTGTGCCGCGGCCTGGAAACGCACCGGGAGGTCCGCCAGGCCGCGGATGAGGATGTTCGGCTTGTACGTCGGCCTGTCGGTGAGGATCTCGGCGGTACCGACCCGGTCCGCCCACGCGGCCAGGAAGATCTCCATCTCCAGCAGGGCGAGCGGCGCGCCCAGGCAGTAGTGGTGGCCGAGGCTGAAGGACAGGTGACGGGAGACCGGCTGGTCGCCGTGGAAGCGGGTGACGTCGAGCCGGTCCGGCTCGTCGTAGGCGGCCGGGTCGCGGTTCGCGCAGGCGATCAGGGCGACCACACCCTCGCCGGGGGCGAAGGTCCGGCCACCGACCACCAGCTCCCGCTTGGCGGCCCGGGTGTTCATGTGGATGGGCGAGTCGTAGCGGAGTAGCTCGTCGACGGCCCGGGGGATCAGCTCCGGCCGCTGGCGCAGCAGCTCGAGCTGGTCGGGGTGGCGCAGCAGGGCGAGGGCGCCGTTGCCGACCAGGTTCACGGTCGTCTCGTGGCCGGCGATGATGAGGGTGATGCAGGTGCCGAGCAGCTCGTCCGCGGTGAGCCGGTCGCCCTGGTCCTCCACCGCGGCCAGGGAGCTGATCAGGTCGTCCCCGGGGTGCCGGCGCCGTTCGTCGACGAGCTGGCGGAAGTAGCCGGCGAACTCCGGCAGCGCCGCGTTACGGGCGGCGAGCGCTTCGGGGGTCATGTGGAGGTCCGGGTCGAACGCGCGGGAAAGCGCCTGCGACCACTTCTGCACCAGCGGGTGGTCCTCGGTGGGCACGCCCAGGATCTCGCAGATCATGGTGAGTGGCAGCGGGTAGGCGATCGTCTCGATGAAGTCGAACTCGCCGGCGTCGAGCGCGGCGTCGATCAGTTCGTCGACGAGTTCCTCGATACGTGGCCGCAGGCCGGCCACCCGGCGCGCCGTGAAGCCCTTGGTGACCAGGCCGCGCAGCCGGGTGTGGTCGGGCGGCTCCATCCACAGGAAGGTGTCCGGGAAGGCCGACGCCGGGATGGTCGGGTGCAGCTGCTCCGCCTCCTTGTCGTGCCCCCAGTCCGCGCTCTGCAGGATCTTGACGCAGTCGACGTAACGGGTCGCCACGTGCAGCCCGAAGTCCGACATGTGCAGGGGGCCGGCGTCGCGCAGGTGGTCGTACCGGGAGTACGGGTCGGCCCGGTTCGCAGGGTCGAACAGCTCGTCCAGCAGGGACGGCGTGACGGGGCTGACGGGCGTCGTCGCCTGGCTTCCCCGGCCCCCCTGGGTCGTTGCCGCCTGGGTTGTCGCCACGTCCATGTCGGCTCCCTCTCGCGATTCTTCGGTGCCGCCGTCACTGGTTGTCTTCGGCCACGGGGGCCGCACCGGCGGATGTGCCCGGCGCCGGTAACGCATTCGTCGAGCACACCGGACCGCCCGGTGGGACGGTATTCCAGCACGCCCGGCCGGCGGTTCGGTAAACGGCGAGTTTACATTTCGGGGCGAGAACAAGACGCCCCTGAGATGGCCGTGATTCTGCTGCTCCAGCTATTGGGACGTCGAATGGAACAATTGGATTCACTGATGGTGGCCGGGGGTGTACAAAAGATCGGTGTGGCCGTCCCAAGGGCTGCCTGGTGAGGTGTTGTCAAGCCTGCGAACTGCGGTTACTGTGCTTCTCTGACAGTGGCTGACGGAGGCTGGCAACCATTTTTGTCAGTCATCGCCGGCCTGGTTGACGTCAGAGCGGCGCTGCCTCCAGAATACTGGTGGCAAGGCGCTCGGAATCGCCGGGTCAGCTGGTTGGTGGCGGCTTGTCCATGGTGCGCGGACGAGCCCTGGGAAAGTTTTCGGTACAGCCGGGCCATACCGGCCGGGAATACGTGACGGCGAACGTCTGGCAGCCACGGGAGGCGTGATGGACAACGGCGCGGTGCTCCCGACGCCGGCCAGGGAATCACACCCCGATCCCGTGGTTCCCCCCGTTGACGGGGATTCCCTGGAACCATGGCCCGGCCGGCCGTCACATCCGCGGGCGGCCGAAGACGGCCGTGGCCACGCGGTCGTCCTCGGCGCCGGCATGGCCGGGCTGCTGGCCGCCCGGGTGCTCTCGGAGACCTTCGAGCGGGTCACGGTGCTGGAACGGGACGTGTTCCTCGACGGCGGTCCCCACGGCGACTCCCGCCGTGGCGTGCCCCAGGGCCGGCACCTGCACGGGCTGCTCGACCGCGGACGCCAGATCATGGAGGAGCTGTTCCCCGGGCTGACCACGGAGCTCACCCAGCGGGGCGCGTCCACGATCGAGACGCTGGTGGGTTCCCGCTGGTACCTGCGGGGGCTGCGGGTTCGCTCGACCCCGACCGGGCTGACCTCGGTGCTTGCCAGCAGGGGGCTGCTGGAGGACGTCCTGCGGGCGAGGCTGCGGGTGATCCCCGGCGTGGAGTTCGTCCAGCGGACGTCCGCGACCGGGCTGGTCGCCGCGCCGGAGGCGCCCGATCGGATCATCGGGGTGCATGTCACCCGGCAACCCCGCGGTGCCGGTACCGGAGTTGTCCACGCGGACCTGGTGGTGGACGCGACCGGCCGGGCCTCCCGCGGCCCGGACTGGCTGACCGCCCTGGAACTGCCCGCCCCGCCCGAGCGGCGGACCGACGTGGATCTCGGATACGCGTCGCGTTTCTACCGGCACCGTCCCGAGCATCTCGACGGCCAGCGTTCGGTCATAGTCTCGACCATGCCCGGATTCCGTGGCGGCGGTGCCGTCGCGCTGGAGGGCGGCCGCTGGCACGTCACGCTCGCCGGAATGCTCGGCGACCATCCGCCGACGGATCCCGAGGGATTCGAGGCGTTCGCCCGAACTCTGCCCGTACCCGACATCTACGACCTGGTCACGTCGACCGAGGCGTTGGGCGACCCGGTGCCCCACCGTTTCACCAGTTCGCTGCGGCGATACTACGAGCGGGTGAAGAATCCGCCCACCGGATTCCTCGTCATCGGTGACGCGATATGCAGCTTCAACCCGCTCTACGCCCAGGGAATGACCGTGGCGGCCCAGCAGGCGTGGGCGCTGCGGGACTGCCTGCGGGCCGCCGGCCCGGATCTGCCGGCCCGTTTCTACCGGCAGGCCGGCCGCGTCGTGGACGTTGCGTGGGACATGGCCAACGGAGCCGACCTGCGCTATCCCGGCGTCCAGGGGCGACGCGGCCTGCGTGACCGGCTGGTGGGCCCGTACGCGGAACGGGTGCAGGTCGCCGCGCATCAGGACGCCACGGTGGCGCGCGCCCTGATGAACACGCTGAACCTGGTGGACGCCCCGACAGCGCTGCTGCGCCCGGCCGTGGCCGCCGGCGTCCTCCGCTTCGGCTGGTCACACCCGACCGCACCGGCGCCCACGCTCACGGCCGCGAGCGCAGCCGGCCGGTCGTCAGACCAGGCCGGTTCTGCCTGACCGGCTCACACGGCCGCCTCCTCACAGCCTCTGCCCCGGCCTGTGTACCGCCTCCGGCCTCCGTACGGGCCCCGTACGGGCCCCGTACGGGCCCCGTACGATCCGGCCTGTTCAGGACAGCCGGACGGGCAGGGCCGCGAGGCTGCGTACGGTCAGGTGCGGCCGGTAGGGCGGCGGGTCCACGGCCAGGGTGAGCCCCGGGGCACGCTGGACGAGCGCCCGCAGGGCGATCCGTGCCTCCAGCCGGGCGAGCGGCGCGCCGAGGCAGTAGTGGATGCCCAGCCCGAAACCGAGGTGCCGGTGCGCGGGAGCGGCGCCGGCGTAGCGGGTGATGTCGAAACGGTCCGGATCCGTGAAGACGTCCGGGTCCCGCTGGGCCGCCGCGCTCAGGATGATGATGATCTCACCCTGGTGGAACGCGTGCCCGGCGATCTCGGTGTCCCGCAGGGCGAGCCGGCCGACGAGCTGGATGGGCGGGTCGTAGCGCAACGTCTCGTCGATGACGGAGGGTATGAGGGCGAGATCCGTACGTAGCAGGGCGAGCTGGTCGGGGTTGCGCAGCAGCGCCAGGACGGCGTTGCCGATCAGGTTGACCGTTGTCTCGTAGCCGGCGACCAGCAGCAGGGCGCACAGCTCCAGCAGTTCGCTCTCGCTGAGCACGTCGCCCTGGTCCCGCACCGCCACGAGTTCACTGAGCAGGTCACCGGCAGGGCGGGCTCGGCGCCACGCGATCAGCTCGGTGAAGTAGGCGTCGAACTCGCGGGAGGACGTCCGGCGCCGGGCCAGCTCGTCGGGGGTGAGCAGGTAGTCCGGGTCGATCCCGCGGGTGAGGTCGTTGGCCCAGCCCCGGAAGGTCTGCTCGTCCCGCGCCGGCACGCCCAGCAGGTCGCAGATGACGCGCAGCGGGAGCGGGCGGGCCAGCGCGTCGATCAGGTCGATCTCGCCTCCCCGTGCGAGCGCTGCGTCGATCAACGTGTCGACCAGGGAGGTGACCCGTGGCTGGAAGGCGGCGACCACCCGGGGGGTGAACGCCTTGCTGACCAGCCCGCGCAGCCGGGTGTGGCTGGGCGGGTTCATCCGCAGGAAGGATCGCAGCCCGCCGTCCAGCGCGTCGGCGCGACGCCACGCGTTGGTCCCCGACTCGCCGCGTCCCCAGGCCGCTTCCGACAGGGCGGTCACGCAGTCGGGGTAGCGCGTCAGCACGGTGGCCCGGCCATCTCCCAGGGGGACGCGGTAGAAGGGATCCGCCGCGCGCAGGGCGCGATAGCTCGGATAGGGGTCGGCACGGCGAGCCGGATCGAAGGCGCCGAACGCCAGCGGTGCGGCGGGAGCGTCCGATGCCGAGGCGGAACTCATGACCGGGTCCCCTCCTTGTCGTGGTCGTCCCAGCGGCCGGGCATGACAGCCGCCGGCTCGCCGGGGCCGTCCACACCATGCCTTTCGCGATTCACCTGTGCCCTCGCCCGGGCCGGGTGATGCCGCCGGGTAGAAGAATGCCGGGACGGTATTACTCGCCGATGAATCGGCGCTGAACCGATACCGGCGGGAACCGCACGAACCGGTGATTCGGCACGTAGGCGAGCCGTCAACGAAGCGTCGATAGTCAGCGGAAACGACGTGACCGGAAATTGGAAAAAAATGCGTGAAGAACAGCCGGACGGATGCTGGCCGGCAACCGTGGACGGGCCTGCCGTGCGGGCGGGGCCCGGCGAAACCGGCCGCCGGCGAGGCCGGAACGCCGTGCGGCAGACGTGCGGCAGACGCGTGACGGCCCGGGCGCACGACCGCGCGATGCCGGTGCGCCCGGGATGACGAGACGACGGGAGCCGGGGAGCGTCAGCCCGGGCCGGGGGCCGTGCGCTCCCTCGGGCCGAAGGTTGCCTGCTCGCTCATCCAGGTCAGGTCGGGTACCCGGACCCGCAGCCGGTCCGCTATCTCCTCGACGGCCAGACCCCGGCCGATCGCCTCCTGGATCGCCAGGCCACGAACGGTACGCAGACGCACCCGCTGAGGATGATCGTTCCAGAGCAGATCGTGAGCGACCGCTGCGCGCTCGACCGGGTCGGAGATCGCGATAATTTCGTCGAAGAGCAGCACAACGCACATGGTCCTGCGATCGTGACCAGCCAGCAAGGGCACGCCGTGCCCGGATGGGCACGATCGCGGCCGTCCGGACGCTACCTTCCGACGGTCCGGACGCGCCGGGCCGAGAGCGGGACGCGCCGGAGCCGTTCCGGGTCGGGCCGACCGACCCGCGCGATCCACAGTGGCCGTTCGGCCACGGCCGAGGTGAGTGTCAGGACCGACCCGAGCGTGGTCGGGCAGTCGATGAGGTGGGACTGCGGGTGCGCGGCCAGCCCCTGGCGGGTCAGTGTCAGCCACAGGCGTTGGACGAGCCGTCCGAACTCCACCTCACCGGCTGCGTCAGTGCCTGCCGGGACCAGCAGCATCAGCACCGGGCCGCCGCCCCGGAACGGTCTGGCCTGCCCCTGTGCCAACGCGTTGCGCAGGCCGTGACGGCGCGGTTGCGGGTGCCTGCGGCGCAGCGCCGTCCGCAGCCCCCACACCTCGACCCGGGTGAGGGCCAGCGCGACGTCGCTGAGGCCGTCGCGTTGATAGTCGGGGTGCCGGCTGCTCAGCCGTGACCACTGCCGCAGCTCGGCCAGGATGTCCCGGTTCGCGACGAACCAGCGGCTGGCTTCCAGCAGCAGTGGGTGCAGGACGGCGGAGTCCAGCGTGACCAGCCGTCCACCGGCGGCGGCGGTGAGCGCGACGAGTTCGTCGGTGACCTCCGGCGGCAGCGGCTCGTCGGCCCAGCGTCCGCGCCAGGTGCGCCGCGCGACGACGTCCGCCACGGTGAACGGGGTGGGCGCTGGTTCGGGCGCGGCCACCAGTCTGCCGACGCGGCGGCCGGCCGCGNNNNGGCGGCCGGCCGCGTCGTGGTCGGCGACGAAGCGGGCCGCCACTCCTTCGGTGCCGCAGACGACCAGGCAGGACTCGACGAACGCGCCGAGCGACAGGCGCAGGTCACGGCGGACGGGGTCGCTGGGGCCGAGTTCGTACCGGCCGTCCCAGCCCACTTCGACCGTGTCCGTGGCGCCGGACGGGTAGCGCAGCGCCCACGGCTGGCAGTTGTGGGCGCTGGGAGCGCGGTGGAACAGCGGTTCCAGGGCGCGTAGCTGGTCGGTGAACCGACTGCCATGATCGAAAATGGCGTCGACCACGCCGGCCTGGCCTGCGCCGGCCAGATCGGGAAGCACCTGCCGGGGAGCGGGACGGGTGTCGCGGGAAGCGCCGCCCACGTCGTGGTCCGTGGCCGTGTGGTCGCGGATGCCGCCGCGGTTGTGGCTGGCCTCCGGTGGCCAGGACACCGGTCGGCCCCGGCCCCGGCCCCGGCCCCGGCTCCGACTTCGGCCCCGGCGTCGGCGTCGGCGTCGGCCCCGGTCACCGGACGGTCGTGTGAGCGTCGAGGCAGGGACAAAACGGATGATCAGGAGGCCGAGCAGAACGCCGATCAGGGCATCGAGCAGGACGTCGGGGAAGAAGGCGGGGCCGGTGGCGAGGGTGAAGAGCCCGATCGCCAACATCCCGCAGACCAGGAAGGTGGTGACGGCCACGACGAGGACGAGCGCGGTGGCGCTGATGATCCGTCTGCCCCGGAAAAGGCCGCCGATGACAGCACGCCTCACGACGCTCCCCGCCGGCTCGGCCGTCCCCGCTGGCTTGGCCGTCCCGGACGGCTTGGCCGTCCCGGACGGCTCGGCCGGCGCGGTGGTGGCTGTCGTGCGCGGGACGGGCGACGTCGTGACCGCCGGGGCGTCCGCCAGCGTCGGCCCGGCGCGGCGGACAGCACTCATCCGGCGTCCACCAGCTGGGACGACACGGTGGTGTTCAGCTCGCTCGCCAGCGTCTCGACGGTCCACGCGATCTGTTCGGGGGTGTGCTCGCTGGTGATGAAGAAACGCAGCCGGGACAGGTGCTCCTCGACCGCCGGATACATGATCGGATTGACGCTGATCCCGCGCTCGAACAGCGTGTTGGCCAGCTGGACGCTACGTATCGAGTCGCCGACGATGCACGGGATGATCGGAGTCCCGGCGCTCGTCCCGGTGTTCAGGCCGGCCTCGCGGGCCAGGCGCAGGAACAGGGCCGAGTTTTCGCGCAGCCGGGCCAGCCGGGCCGGCTCCCCCCGCATGACCCGCAGCGCGGCCAGCGCCGCGGCCGTGTTCGGGGGCGTCAGGCCGGCGCTGTAGACGAAGCCCGGCAGCGTGTACCGCAGGTAGTCCACCAGGGCCCGGCGGCCGGCGACATACCCGCCGCAGCTGGCCAGCGACTTCGACAGGGTGCCCATCCACACGTCGACACCGCCGCGGTCCACGTCGAAGTGCTCGCCCGCCCCACCGCCGGCCGCGCCGATCACGCCGATGCTGTGTGCCTCGTCGACCATCAGCAGCGCGCCGTGGCGGTTGCGCACCTGGATCAGTTCGGGCAGGTCCGCGATGTCACCGTCCATGCTGTAGACGCCCTCGACGACGATCAGCACCCGGCGGAAGCGGTGGCGCACCTGCGCGAGCAGTCCGTCGAGGGCCGCGACGTCGTTGTGCGGGAACGGCCGGCGGGTCGCTCCGGACAGCCGGGCCCCCTGCAGGATGCTGTCGTGGGCCAGCGCGTCATGGACGATCAGGTCGTCGGGCCCGACGAGGTGGCCGATCGTCGTGACGTTGGTGGCGTGCCCGCTGACCAGGACGACGCAGTCCTCCACGCCGATCAGGGTGGCGAGCTCCGCCTCCAGTTCGCGGTGCGGCGGCCGGTCGCCGGAGAGGATGCGGGCGGCCGAGACGGAGGAGCCGTAACGGTCCACCGACTCGCTGACCGCCGCGTTGACCTCCGGGTGTCCGGACAGGCCCAGGTAGTTGTAGGTCGAGAAGCTCACCAGCTCCCGGCCGGCCACGACCGTGCGGTCACGGACGTTCCCCTCGTGCAGCAGGAAGTACGGGCTGCGCAGGCCGAGCCGGCCGCCGAGCTCATGGCGTTCGCGCAGCGCCACCACTTCGGGGAAGGACGTGACGTCGGTGGCGGTGCTGTCGGGGCCCGGGCGCGCTCGAGAGCCGTCCGTCCGGTGGTGGCCGGCCCCGTTGCCGGTGCCGTTACCGACGGTGTCGAGCAGCCCGTTTCCCGTGCCCCACGGGTGCGGGTGGGCTGCGGGGCCGTGGGAGTTCCACGGCCGCGCGTCGATACCAGCCCCGATGCCGGCGTCGATACCGGCCTCGATGCCGGTCCCGGCTCCGGCCTGACCGGAGCCGGCCGTTTCGGACGAGTCCCGGGCCGGCGGGCCAGCCGTCTCCGGGAGAAGGCCCGCGGATCCGGCGCGTCGGGCCAGCACGGTTACCAGATCACCGACCGTGGTGATCTCGGCGATGTCCTCGGTGCGCACGGTCAGGCCCGGCCAGCGGCGTCCCAGCGCGTTCACCAGGTCGGTCATCATGATCGAGTCGAAGCCCAGATTCCCCACGAAGGCGTGGTCCTCATGGATGTGGCTCTCCGGATAGGCGCTCAGCCCGGAGATGGCTTCGATCACCTGCGCCCGCAGTATGTCCCGGCCGCGGGCCGGTGCGACCACCACCGTGGTGGGCGCCAGGCCCGCGGCCGGGACGTGTCCGCCCGGCGGGACGAGCGACTGCGGGAGCGGTCCGGTGTCGCCCGCTGCCGCTGGTGCGCCCGCTGCCGCTGGCGCGTCAGGTGCCGGCTGCCGCGGTATGGCTGCCTCGGACAGGCCGGCGCTCGTCCGCGGTGCTCCGGCCGCCGGACCGGACAGGGCCCGCAGCAGGTCGAGCTGCTTGTCGAGGAGCCTGATGACGTTGTCCATATGTGACTCCGGAGAGTAAGTGATCGTGTTAGCGTCGCGGGAGGCGGAAAGCGGGACCTCGCCCCGCCGGGGCCGCGCGGCAGCCCGCTCCCCGTCGGGGGCGGGCCGGTAGGCCGCGACGAGGTTCCCGGCGCCGCCGACACGCCTCTGGGTGGCGGCCGGTGCCATCCGGACGGGCTCGTTGCCGGTGGACCCGGCACCTGCGGAGCCGGTGCCCGCGGTTGCGTCGCCTACGGCCTGGTCGTCCGCTGTGGGCGCGTCCGGTCCGGTGCCGCGTTGCCCGGGTATGGCGACCGACCCGGTGCCGCGCCTGGCCGGGGCGGTGGCCGGCTCGCTGTACGGCCTGGCGGGCTCGGCCGGCGAGNCGGGCTCGGCCGGCGAGCCGGGCCGGGCCGGCGAGCTGGCGGCGTTGATACGTATCGAATAGGCGCTGGTGGCCAACGGTGAGGGAGGCAGGGTCACCAGCTCCCGCTCGCCGGGGCCGAACAGCGGCAGGATGTCGAGCGGGACGCCCAGGCAGGCCAGCTGGCCGAGGCCGGCGAGCAGCGTGCGGCCGTCGTCGGGCTGGCTCGCGGTCAGGGCCACGTACCTGGCCTGGACCGATCCGGCCAGCGACCGGTGCGCCATGGACAGCAGCGAGTCGCCCCCGAACGCCTGGACGAAGATCCGTGCGCCCGCCGCGGCCGCGTCACGGACCGCGTCCATGAAGCGCACCGGAGCCGAGCAGTGCCGTGCCCACAGCGCCCGCAGCTCCCGCGGGTCGTCGCATCGGTGCCCGCTGACCGAGGAGGCAATGATCGTTTTCGGGGCCTGGATGGGCAGGGCCGCCAGCGTGCTCGCCATCCGGGCGTCCGCCTCGGCCACCAGTGGGGAGTGGAAGGCGTGCGAGACCCGCAGCTGTCTGGTCGTGATGCCCTCGGCGGCGGCGCGTTCGCGAAGCCGCTCCAGCGCGTCCAACCGGCCGCTGGCGACAAGCTGCGACGGATGGTTGACGCAGCCGAGCCACACCCCGTCGATGCCGGCGGCGAGCCGGNGATGCCGGCGGCGAGCCGGTGGAACGTCGTCTCACCGGTGTGGACCGCGAGCATGCCGCCGCGCCACGCGGGCTGCGCGCCGGCGACGGCCGCGCCCCGTTCGGCCAGGAAGCGCAGGGCGTCGGCCGGGTCCACGGCACCGGCGGTCACCGCCGCCGGCAGCTCCCCGACGCTGTGGCCGACGCAGACGTCCGGCCGCAGCCCACAGCGCGCCAGCAGTTCGCCGACCGCGATTCCCAGCGCCCCGAGCACGGGCTGGCAGATCTCGGTCGCGGTCAGAGCCGTCTCGGCCGTCTCAGCTGCCTCGGCTGCCCGCTGGTCGGCGTCCGGGCGCGGGTCCCACACGAGATCGGCCAGCGAACGGCCGAGCAACGGGCGCAGGACGCCGTCCGACGCGTCGGCCCGCGTGGCGAAGCCGGCGAACCGTCCGTACAGGTCGGCGAGCATGCCCGGCCGCTGGGCCCCCTGCCCGGGGAACATCAGGGCGCTGCGGCGGTCCGCCTCGGGCAGCGGNGAGGCGGCCGGCCCGCAGCCGGGCCGCGGCATCGGTGAGCTGTCGGCACAGCTGGGCGCGGGAGGCCGCGACCAGGCTCAGCCGGGCCGGGAGCAGCTCACGGGTGGCGAGGGTGTGGGAGAGCGCGGCCGGTGTGATCGTCGGATCGGCCTCCAGCGTGTCCCGGACGGCCTCGGCGTGGCTGGCGAGCAACTCCACCGAGCTCGCGGACAGCAACAGCAGCCATGGCCTCCGTGGCGGGGTGTCCGATCGTGCCGGACCGTCCGCCCGGCGCCGCGCCCGGTCCAGGATCACGTGCACGTTGGTGCCGCCGAAGCCGAACGAACTGATCGCGCCCCGGCGGGGCCGCTCCTCGGTGTCCGTCCACGCCCGGGGCCGGGTCGGGACGCGCAGCCCGGCCTCGGCCAGCGGCAGGGCCGGGTCGGGCCGGGTCTCCGGTTGCGGCGGGACGACCCCGTGATACAGCGCGAGCGCCATCTTCACCAGGCTCGCCGCCCCGGCCGCCGCCAGGGTGTGGCCGATGAGGGCCTTGGCCGAGAGCAGGTCGCACGGCTCGGCCGTGGGGTCGCCCGTACGCAGGTCCCGCAGCGCGGCGATCTCGGTCCGGTCGCCGACGGTGGTCCCCGTGCCGTGGGCCTCGATCACGGTCACGGTGCCCGGGGCCACCCCGGCGTCGGCGTAGGCGGCCCGCAGCGCGGCGAGCTGCCCGTGGACGCTCGGCGTCATCGGGCCGGCGGCGCGGCCGTCGTTGGTGATGCCGATGCCACGGATCACCGCGTACACCCGGTCGCCGTCGGCCAGCGCGTCCGCGAGGGGGCGCAGGACGGCGACCCCGCCGCCCTCGCCGAGGACGAACCCGTCGGCGCGCTCGTCGAAGGGGCGGCACACCCCGCTCGGCGAGAGCGCCCCCACCCGGGAGAAGGAGATCAGCGCGTCCGGGGCCAGGTTGAGGAAGACCCCGCCGACCAGGGCGACCCGGCACACTCCGGTGCGCAGCGCGAGGACCGCTTCATGCAGCGCCACCAGCACGGACGAGCAGGCGGAGTCGATGGCGAACGCGGGACCGCCGAGATCGAACACGCTGCTGATCGTCCCGGCCGCCATGTTGAGCAGGCAGCCCGTCAGGGTGTACGCCTGCAGTGGGGCGATGCCCGCGTCCGCGGCCCGCTCGACCGCGGCGAGCAGGTCCGGATCGGCTTCGCCGCCGTGCAGCGAACCGTCCGCGAGCAGGCTCGCTCGCACCCGGGCGCCGGCCAGCTCCCGATAGTCGGACTGGCTGATGCCCACGTAGACGCCGGTACGCGCCCGGTCGAACGGGCGGCGTTCCAGGCCCGCGTCCTGGAGCGCCTCACGGGCGAGGTCGACCAGCAGCCGCTGCTGCGGGTCCATCGCCCGGGCGCGCCGCGGTGGGATCCGATAGTGCGCCGCCGCGAACCGGTCGACGTCGTCGACGAAGGCGACCCGGTCGGTATAGGCCCGATGCGGGCTTCGTGGATTCAGCGGGTCGTAGAAGGTCCGATGAATCCATCGGCTGTCCGGCACCTCGTGAAATTGTGGCCCCGCTTCCTGGATCAGGCGCCAGAACTCGCCTAGGCTGGCCGCGCCCGGAAAACGAGCCGAAAGCCCGACTATCGCAACGTCCGTCACGAGCGATCCCCCCGATGGTCGATTGGTGCAAGGTACCGATCTGGATGTTGTGGCACGGTCCGGGCGCGCCCGCGGGCGGCGGTCGCGGGAGATCTGTCGGGCATGGTTGGTCATGATTTGGCCGCCGTTGCCCGGCAGTCCTCGCCGGTGGTGTTTCTTCGGGCCCTCCGCCGCTTTCGTGCGCCAGTTCATATTCGGTTGGTATTTTGGTGTCGTTATGTTTTCATATGCTGTTGGCAGTATGTTCTGGTCGGCGTCCTGCCCGGTGCCCCGGTCGGCCCGGGAACGATTCCGCCACGCGCCGTCCGACAAGGCGGTGGTGTGCCGGGCCGCGTCGTTCCGCCACCTCCCGTCCCGGCGCACTGCGTTCAGCTCCGCGGGCCTCGGCCGGAGAGGCCTGCGCACGCCGGCTGGAACAGCCCGTTTACTTTGTATCGCTCCTGGAAGACAGTCGAGGGATTGTGGTTCGGCCGGCGGGTCGTCCGCGATGGCCGGCGGGGTGGACACGCCGGCCGGGTGGATATGGATGTGGGCGCGTCACATTTTGTCGGTGCCGATGTCGTCCCCCGCCCGGGTCCCGCCGCCTCACCGCCACCGGTGGGCGCGTCCGGGCGCGTCCGGACAGCCCGGGGCCTCGGTCGTGAAGAGTTCCGCCGCCTCCTGGTCAAGTGGCCGTCCGCCCACATGGCCGAGGCCGAGATGCCGTTTGGTGAGGTACCTCCGTACTTGTACGGTGTCCGCCCGCGGGGCTCACGCCAAGATGGATCTGTAGGCGTCGTAGGTGCCCCTGGGCGACTTCCGTGCTTCCCGTCCACGGGCGGTTCCTCGGACAGGTCGTGTATATGGCGCATCGGACGCCGCTGCGTAGCGGGCCGAAGGTGGCGTGGTCATGTTTTCCGTGCTGCCGGCGGCTCGGCCGTACGGACCCGACAAGAGGCGTGAAGCGCGCCATCTGATCGTTCTGGACCGAGGAGATTGGGAATGAGTCATGTGAAGTTCGCCACCCGCGACGGTACTCCCTGGGTACCTCAGTACATCGTGGCGTTGGACGGGAAGAAATGTATCGGCTGTGGTCGCTGCTACAAGGTCTGCGCCCAGGGTGTGCTCCGGCTGATGGGTGTGAACGACGAGGGTGAACTGGTCGATCCCTTCGACGACGACGAGGACATCGAGCGCAAGATCATGATCATCGATGCCGCCGGCCAGTGCATTGGCTGCAATGCCTGTATCCGGGTGTGCGGTCCGCGCTGCCAGACCTACGCGCCGGCCGAGGCGGCCTGACCCACCGGTATTTCTGTTCCGCTGTTTCCGTTCCGCTGTTTCCGTTTCGCACGGTTGTGTCCCGGCCGGCTCCCGCGGTGACGCCGGACCGCCCGCCGGCCGGAACACGAGGATCGTTCGACCCGCTCCGGACAGCGTCCGGGAACCCGGATCCTCCGATCCGGGTCTCCCATATTGACTCCCGGCTCTCCCGGCTCTCCCGGTCCTCCTGGATTTTCTGGATTTTCCGGCTTTCTGACGTCCGAGCGCGACAGCGGTCTCGAACGTCGAAGATACGCCGGCGAAGGACGGCCGCGTCGTCCCCGGGCCCGCCGGCGCAACCCGGGACTATTCTGGTACCACCAGGCCAACGGCTGCCCACTGGCCAGGTGGCGCGACACGACGACGTCACGGCCCTCGGTAGGCGCCGACAAACCGGTCAGCGGCGGTGCACGGGTCCTGGTCCGGATCTTCTGGTCGGCGTATCGGTCGCGGGTGGTGCTACCTCCGGTACTGTGCGCCTATCTGCGTCTCTGCAGCCGATCGGGGACCGTACGGTCATGGTTTTTCGGGTGGCCGGCAGCCAGAATCCATCAGTAACAACCAAAGATCAATAGATCATGGTTTTCGCGCTGCCGTTGACCTGTTGGACGAGCTTCGAGGAGGGGACAGGACGAAACGCGGTGGATACACCGATAGTCTGCGTGTCTGCGGCACTGTGACGGTGAGCGCAGGGGAGCGGCGTTCGCCGCGACACATGGACGGAAGAACCATGGTTGCGGAGGGCGAGAGCTCGGACATGCGTGAGGAGCGAGCCATTGGCTGGCCGGGACGTCGACTACGATCGCCCGATTCTGCTGGGCTGTGGGCGATGCGACGTGCAGTGGACGGCGTTGACCGCCGCCCACTGCCCGGGCTGCCACGAGACCTTCGCGGGAGTGGGCACCGGGTTCGACGCCCACCGCGTCGACGGCCGGTGCGTTCCGCCCGCGCAGGTGGGCCTACGCCTTGACGGCGGATACTGGGTGGCCGCTGGCGAGCGCGCCCCAGGAAAGATCCTGAGGGCGCCGCATCACTCCGGGATCCGCCAGGCCGGCTGACCGTCGAGGGCCGGGGAGCGATGGCCGGGACCGGCGGCCCGGACAGCCCGGACAGCCCCCGCGTGATCGTGCCGCGTGGCCGGCCGTCATGCGTCGAGCCGTATCCACACCTGGCCGTTGTCCACCCGCAGGGGCAGCTGCGTCAGCTGCGCGCCCGGGGAGTTCAGACAGGCGCCGGAGCGCGCGTCGTAACAGAATCCGTGCCGCGGACAGGTGAGGGTGTCCGTGGCCGGATCGAGCTGCGCCACGTTGATCGGCAGGCCCTGGTGGGCGCAGGTGTCGCGATAGGCGATGAGCTGGCCGTCGAGGCTGATGACCACGATGTTGGCCTTGACGCCGTCGGCCCGCTCGAGATGCAGCGCCGTGATCGGCTGCTCGCCGAGGCCTACCGCAGTCCCGACCGCCACCCACCCGCCGTCGCGGTTACGCACCGGACCCAGCGGGATCAGCGTCGGGGGCGGGTCACCCGCCAG
>NZ_JWIO01000041.1:14318-16615 GCF_001017755.1 Protofrankia coriariae | reverse complement strand
TCGGGGGCGGGTCACCCGCCAGCATCACCACGCGCGCGATCGACCCGACACCGCCGATCAGAGCCTCCTTGACGACTTCACGCAGTGTGACCCCAGCTAGCGCACGGCTGTTGCAGGTGCCACTGACCCGCAGGAACGCGGTGTCCCCGTCCACCCGGACCAGCTCCGCGTTCCCGCCGTGCGCCCGCAGGTACGGGCGGACCTTCTCCAGCGCGCGCAGCGACTCGGTCACCGGCGTGGGCTGGAGGATCCCGTGCACGGAGAAGAGCAGGCGCACCACGGGATCGTCCGCGAGCTCGAACAGCAGCTCCCGGCCGCGGGGATCCTCGCGCAGCCGGCGGACGATCGCGTTGATCCCGCTGCCGTGCAGAGCCTCGACGGCGTGCCGCAGTTGCTCGGCCCGCCGCCGGGCCGCCGGCTCCAGCTCCCGGACGCCGGTCGCCGCCTCGTCGAGGGCCTCTGACAGCGCCTCGAGGCCGGGGCCGGGTTCGTTCCACGTCGGCCCGGTCGGCCGGGCGTCACTCATCGCTGGGCTCCTTGTCCGTCTCCCCCTGTGTCTCCCCCGGGTCAGACCGCACCGTTGATCACGAACTTGCTGAGTTCCCGGCCGGTCCGCCCGTCGTAGGCGTGCACGGTGCACACCAGGCAGGAGTCGAAGCTGCGGGCCACGTGCCCGAGTTCCACCGGGTCCTCGGCGTCGGCGACCGGTGTGCCGACCAGGGCCTGCTCGATCGGGCCGGGCGTCTGCGAGCCGTCCCGCGGGCCGATGTTCCACGCGGTCGGCGTGACCACCTGGTAGTTCGCGATCTTTCCGTCTTCGATGACGATCCAGTCGGCCAGCGATCCGCGGGCGGCCTCGGTGGCCCCGAAACCACGGCCCTCGGCGGGCTCGGCCGGTTTGGTGTAGAAGCTCTCCCGCAGGTCGAGCTGGTCGAGCCACTGCCGCGTCCACTGGTAGTACTTTGCGGCCTCGTGCATCCGGGCGAGCTGGCGGACCAGCACCGACGGCCCGATCCGGGCGATGATGTCGGTGAACAGCGGGTCGTCGTCCTGGTGGGCGGCGGCGCCGGGGGCGCCGGCGACTATCCGGCGGGCCAGTGGGCCGGCCTCCATCGGGACGTATCCCTGCCCCGACAGGTGGTAGCGCGGCGCTTTCGCCCAGCTGTACTTGCCCTGTTCACGCCCTCGCTGCGGGTCGAGCGGCCGGGTCTCGCCGTCGAACGGGTGGCGGGCCTGCGTCCCCTCGTAGAAGGAGTGGGTGACGTCCTCGCGGATCCACCTCTGGTCGAAGGTGAAGAACTCGCCGTTGGAACAGATCCCCGAGCGGGCGATCAGGGCGGCGTTGCGCCCCTCGATGGTCGGCTCCGCGTAGAGATCGGGGTGGAAGTAGGTGCCGGTGGCCAGGTAGTTGCCGACCCCGCCGCCGTAGGTGTCCAGGCCGATGTCACGGCTGTAGCGGATGAAGAAGCCGCAGTCGCTGTCGTGCTGGGAGTCGTTCTCCTCGACCCAGGCGAGCACATCGTCCCAGGTGCGGTTGGCCAGCCAGCGCTCGACCGAGCAGCCGAGCCAGTACTTCTCCAGCCAGTTGTTCTTCCAGTGTTCCAGGATGGCGATCGACCGGGTGACGTCGGAGAGGGTGGGTGCGCCCATGACACCCCCGGGCACCATGAAGCTGGAGTGCGGCCACTGCCCGCCGAGGATCGCGTACACCTCGGTCGGCTTGCCGGACAGGACGACCCCCGGGGCGTAGCTGGTGCCGGTGTACGGGGCGAACCGCCGGACGGCCTCGTCGTAGAGCGGCGAGCGCGCGTACTTCCTGTTCGTCAGGTCGATCGCGAACAGCGCGTAGAAGTAGCGCGGGATGCTCTGCAACGTCTCGCACGCCTGCGCGATGTTGCGGACCAGCGTGGCGTTGGGCGGTATTCGGGTGCCCCATGCCACGTCCAGGGCGTACGCGGACTTGTACAGGTGGCTGCCACCGCAGATGCCGCAGATGCGTGGGGTCACGATCAGGCCGGCCCGGGGGTCCTTGCCCTGAAGGATGATCTCGAAGCCCCGGAACATCGCCGCCTGGGTCCAGGCGGAGGTCACCATGCCGTCGCTGACCGTCACCCGAACGTCCAGATCCCCCTCGACCCGGCCCATCGGGCTGACGTTGAGATCGACGGTGGTCATCGGTGTCCTTCTTCCAGTCGGCGCGCTTGCGTTCGGCGGCGTCCAGCCGGCGTCGCGTCCACTTCGGCCGGCATGGTTCGGCCCGGCGGTGGACGTTCCAGCCGGCGTGGCTCCCGCCTGTG
>NZ_JWIO01000041.1:9814-14310 GCF_001017755.1 Protofrankia coriariae | reverse complement strand
CCCGCCTGTGGCGGGGAGCCAGGGCAGGCAACGGGGGCAGGCGGAGCGGGGCAGGTCGTCAGACGACGAACGTGTCCTTCTTCGACCAGTCCGGGGCGGCGATCTTCGCGATCGCGGACTGGGCCAGGTAGGTGAGGTGACGGGTGCCCTCCGGGATCTCCCGGGGGATGACGCCGACGGCCTTGCGGGTCTGGAAGACCGTCCCCGGCTCAAGGTCGAAGAACGGGAACTCCGGCTCGGTGCATCCGATGCACGGCACGCCCGCGCGGGTCTTGGACGACTGGCCGTTCCACAGGATGCGGTTGCACGGCGAGTGGGTCATCGGGCCGCGGCAGCCGAGCTCGTAGAACAGGCAGCCCGTGCGGGTGCCCTCCCCGAACGTGGTGGTGGACTGCTTGTACTCGAAGAACTCCGTACGGGTGCATCCGGTGTGCGTGAAGCTGGTGAAGAACGTCCGCGGCCGCTGGAGCTCGTCCAGGTCGATGTCGGCGGCCCGGCCGGTCGCCAACGCGACGAGGATCTGGGAGATCCAGTCTGGATGGGCCGGGCAGCCCGGGATGTTGACTACCGGCAGCCCGCCGCGCGAGCGGAACTCCGCGCCGAGGAAGCCGCCGCGCTCGCGCTTGTGGAACTGCAGGCCGGTCGAGGATGTCGGGTTGGGCGCCGTCGCCGCGATCCCGCCCCAGCAGGCGCAGTCCCCGACCGCGACCACGGTCTGGGCCGTTCCCGCCAGGTCGATCACCCAGTCCTTCATGGGCCGGTCGGCGAACATGTCGTAGCGGCCGGTGCCCTCGGGCCCCTCGATCACGGAGCCCTCGAACACCAGGACGTCCACCGGCGTCTCGCCGCTGGCACAGGCCCGCAGCAGCTTCCGCGCGTCCGTTCCCGACTCCAGGGCGAGGGAAGGATGCCAGAGCAGCTCGAGCCCGAAGCTGGTGACGAGGTCGACGACGTTCGGCTCGTCGGCGTTCAGGAAGGACATGGTGTTCCCGCCGCACGCCCCTCCGTGCAGCCACAGCACGGACGGCATCGGTCCTCCTCTCGGGTAACCCCGGGCGGGGTTACATGATCGTTCCCCCGGGTGGTCCGGGGACGGGGCCTGCCGCGATCCGACCCGACCCGACCTGGCCTGATCTGATCTGGCCTGATCTGGCCTGACCTGTGGCCTGGCCGCTGATCGGGCCAGGCCGAGTTCGGCTTTCCGGTCGGTTTCGGGCCCGCGGTGAGCAGCCCCGAGCGCGGGAGAAAGGCGATCGCGCCACCGCGGCTCCATCGCCATGATCCCATGGTGTCGACGGCTCGCCCTTGCCAGAACCTGGACGTATGACCGCCATCACGTAATGATCATTTATCGGCTGTCCGGGTGAGTGGGCGGTCGGAGGACCGCGTTTTCGCGTCCGGTTCTGGTTCCGGTTTCCGACCGGAGCGGCGATGCCGATCCCAGAGCTTCGGTGGGCCCGGTGCCCGGATCGCCGGCGCCCCGGCGACAGCCCGACGGCGGCGTGGGCCGAGCACCCGCACGCATGGCCCGACCACGTCATGATCGTTGCTGTGCTCACGCGGGCCCGATGGCGGCGTGGGCCGGGCCTTCCAGCGTGTCGTCGACAGAGGTCTGTGACAGGCCAGCGACAGGCCTGTCACAGACCTGTCGCTGGTGTAGAGCCTGCCCGATGGGCCGTGGCGTCCGCCGGAATCGGCCCAGGGGGTGCCCGTCGCGCCGCGGGTGCTGGTTCGGCAGTCAGTTTCTGGACATTTTCGTCCGTGGCTCCCGCGGCGCCCGGTTTGATACCGCGGTGGACACTTCCACCGGCGTCCGTGTGTGCCACCGGAATTCATCCGGAGTGGCGACAGTGGCGCGTCGTGTCCTGGGAGGAACGCTACCGAAGCGGCCGGCGCGGCGTACCGAACGGGCGTTTCACACTGTTTTCGGCGGGCGAACCATCGTATTACCGGTGACATTACCGGTGGCTGGTGACGGACGGGCCTGATACGGCTCGGGGCCGCCGTTCAGGAAAGAAGCGCTGATTTTCACCCTGTGTCATGGTGGACGTGCGCTGCTGTAATCATCGAGGTCGAACGCTTGCGAGGCCCTCATGTCGGTCGGCTGTCACCAGCCGGGAGAAGCGCATTGATTGAAAGCTTTCCCGGACACGTCCCAGACGCATTCGTGTGGACGGTCGCCGAACAGGTTGATTTTTTCGAAAGGTGGTAGACATGGCTCGCGACACAGCACCGTCCGGTGCTGCCGCGCCGGTTGACGGCGATCTCGTGCCGCTGGTGCCCAGGCCCCGGCAGCCAGCGGAAGTACCCCCGCGCGCACGCCCGGCCACCGCGGCGGGCGGGACTGGGGCAGCGGCGGTCAGCGGCCGGACGGGGCGGGTGGCAGGCCTGCTCGTCATCGCGCTCGGCGCGATCTACCTGGCCTGGCGGACGGCGACACTCGGCGGCACCAGCGCGATCGGCTACCTGTTCTATGCCGCTGAGCTGGTCGCCTACCTGGCCGTCGGGTGGACGGCGGTGATGATGGGCCGGCTGCGGCCAGGCGCTGCCCGGCAGGCCCCGCCGCCGGTGGGCACTCTGGACGTGTTCGTGACGGTGTGCGGCGAGCCCGCGGCCATGGTCGAGCGGACCCTGCGTTTCGCCCTCGCCATCGACTATCCGCACCAGACATACGTCCTCAACGACGGCCGTATCGCCGGCCGGAAGGACTGGCGGGAGATCGACGCGCTCGCGTCCCGGCTCGGGGTGCCCTGCTTCACCCGGGTCGACGGTACGCCGGGGAAAGCCGGCAACCTCAACCACGCGCTGGCCCGCACCCGCGGTGACGCGGTTCTCGCCCTCGACGCGGACCATCTGGTGGTCCCGGATCTCGGGGAGCAGGTGGTCGGTTATCTGCGCGATCCAGACGTCGGTTTCGTCTGCACCGCCCAGCGTTTCGACACCGGCCGTCTCGACGTCCTGAACAACGCCGATAGCATTTTCTACCGCTCCCTGCAGCCGGCGAAGGAGCGGGACAACGCGGCGGTCTCCTGCGGGAACGGGACGCTCTACCGACGGTCCGCGCTTGAATCAGTCGGCGGATTCAGCGAATGGAATATAGTAGAAGATGTCCAGACGTCATACGAACTGCATGCTCATGGCTGGTCCAGCGTCTATCATCCCGTCCCGATATCGATCGGGACGGCGCCGGCGACGGCGGCCGTCTACGCCAAGCAGCGGCTGCGCTGGGCGATGGACAGCACCCGGCTGCTGCTGTTCGACAACCCGCTGGCCAAGCCGGGCCTGACCCGCTGGCAGCGGGCGCACTACCTGCACAGCACCCTCAGCCCGCTGCTGGCGTCCGTTCAGGTGGTCTTCGCGCTGGGGCCGGTGCTGTCCATCGTCTTCCGTTCCCAGCTCGCCTCCACCGGCTCCCAGCGGGCGTATCTGCTGTTCGGGCTGCCCTACTTCGCCAGCACCCTGTTCTTCATCGCCGCGTACGCGGGGACGCGGGCGGCGCCCCGCACGGTGTCGAGCGTGCTGTTCAACTCCCCGATCTACCTGCTCGCGCTCGCGCGTGTCGCGTCCGGATACCGGCCTCGCTCGTCCGGTACGACCGAGAAGGCTTTCCAGCCGAAGGTGTCGCTGCTCATGCTGCCGCAGGTCCTGCTCGCGGCCGTGCTCGTGTTCTCGGTTGTCTTCTACGCGTTCGACACCCGGGCGGACCGCCCGGTGGAAGCGCTGGCGTGGGCCGGGATCCTGCTCGTGACCCTGGCCGGCCCGCTGTCGTCGGTCAGCGAGCGGCGCGCCGCGGTCGAGCGCTGGCAGGCCCCGATCCGCGGGGCGATCATCCTCGCCGTCGCCTTCCTGTCAGCCTGGACGTTCGCCCACTGACCGGACACCCGCTCACGGGCCGGGCGCGCGCCCGCTGACCAGAGGCGGCCGCGCGTCCTCATCCTGATGGCGCTCCGGCCACCGCAACGGAGGGAACACGTGGCTGTCACAGCAGCCACGTGTTCCCTCGTCGTCATGATCCGGGGCTTCCGGGGGCGCTCGGTCAGCCGGGCGGGAGGGTCTCGCAGGGGAGGTTGAGGTCGTCGCGTACCGCTGGGGCCAGGGCGTCGCAGCCGACGCCGGCCGTCCCCAGTTCGGTCAGGGCCCAGCGGGAGCCCGGGGGAGCGCTGTGGCGCAGCAGGGCGGTGGCGGGGTCGGTCTCACCGCCGGTCGGTATGACACGGGCGGTCGCGACGGCCGGGTCGACCGTGGACACGTGGACGTCGGTCACCTCGACGTTTCCCGGCGGGACCTCGCCCAGCAGCGGGCTGCTGCGCACCGCCTGCGCGATCTGCTCGTCCACGGACGAGCCGTCCCGCTGAACTGCTGTGATCACGGCTGGTTGCCGCGCCGGCCCGGCGGCAGCCACTGGACCGGTGGCCTCCGTGGCCGTCTGCTCCGTGGCCCCCGGACCGACGGCTGTCGGGCTCCCGGCCACCGGGCTCGTGGCGGCGGGGCCAGCC
>NZ_JWIO01000041.1:0-9808 GCF_001017755.1 Protofrankia coriariae | reverse complement strand
CGGGGCCAGCCGCAGCTGGCGCGTCGGACAGCGTCGACGTCGAACCGGCCAACACGTCGGAGGGCATGGCGATGACAGCCGCCACCGTGGTCGCGGCGAACAGAAGCTGAGGGACGCTCGGACGCACGGCACGCGCCGCGTGAGCGGCGGGACGTGTGTCCAGCGCGGCGTAGGTGACGCTCCGAGAGCGCTGTGTTGCCGGACCCCTCCGGTGTCGAACCATGGAACACCTCTACCCGACTTGACGCATCCGATGCATGTAACACATCCGACACCCCTCTGTCGACCGATCGAAAAGAGGCCCCGGGCAGCGCCGACACCCTGGGAAACAGCCTCCACCCAGCCGTCGCGGCCCACACCATCCCGCCGGCGTCATCCCGCCGACAGCCGCGAACCACCCACCCGCCCACTACCGACCCGTCGACCACGACCGCCGACCGGTCACCCGGCGCCGAAGGTGACCAGCTCCGGACGGCGACGCCAGATCCCATCCGGAGAAACCCGCCTGATGACGATGGCAGTTATTCCAGGAGAAGCGCGCCGGTCGTTGGCAGTATCCTCCGTGTGACCGACGAGGGGCCGGGACGGTCAGTTCAGGAGCAGGGTTGTTCCGCGGAGCAGGCACAGGGTGTTGGCCAGGGCGAAGGCTGCGACCCAGATGCCACCGGGGAGGCCGGTGAGTTCGGCCATGGCGTCCGCGTCCGAGGAGGACGGGCCCCGTCTGCGCTGTCGGTGCAGGTCGAGGACGGACCGGGGGCCGGACAACAGCAGGAACCAGGTGAGGAAGCAGGCGAGGGCGCTCTGCGTGCCCGCGTCGGCCGAACGCAGCGCCAACACGACCATCCCGGCGGTCGCGACGACGAGGACGATCCCGAACGCGTTGCGGACGACGAGGAAGAGCGCGGCCAGCGCCACGACGGCGAGCAGCAGCGTCGCCGTGACGTGGCCGGCGCCCAGCAGGGCCGCCGCGCCCAGCCCGAGCACCGACGGCGCGGTGTAACCGGCCGCCGACACGAGGAAGCCGGTCACCCGGCTCGGCCGCCCGTACGAGCCGGTGAGCCCGGAGGTGTCCGGGAACAGCCACACGCCGACGACCCAGTACCCGAGCAGGTAGGCGACGAGCGCATGGCCGCCCTCGTGCGCGATGGTGTCGAGATGGCCGCTGTTGCGCCAGGTCCGTCGGGGTACGACGGCCGCGAGCGCGACCAGGCCGGTCAGCACGACGATCCACCGTGGCGCGGCCGCGCCGTCCACCACGCTGATCGCTGTCCTGGTGGTCGCGGCCATGGACGTGCTCGCGTTGCCGGTACCGATGCTCATGACGCCCCCCGACGCGACCGAACCCCTGTGGGGCACTACCTCTACAGGCCGATTTCCGCGGATCATTGTTGGAGTGTTGCCTCAGGGATTTTCCGTTCGCTCATCACACAAGAAACTCACAAAAAGAGCAACGGAATATCCATTGTCCGGCTATTGATCACCATGATTTGGATCATGATGAGGAAGGGATGGGCCACGGCCGCGCCGGGGCGGACAGCACGCGGACGGCATGACCGCTCGGAAGGCTGACAGCCGCTCGGAAGACGAGTGACCACTCGGAAGGCCGGCAGCGCGGCTGTCACAACGCGGCTGTCACAGCGCGGCAACCTGTTCTCTTCGTGTCGCCATGAGGCGGGATCCCCATGGCGTCGGGGGAGACGTTCGGGGGAGAGACGCCCGCGGCGGGGCCGATGGGCAGATCTACAAGGAAGTCCCCAGGTTCCTGAAAGCTTTCTCTCAGGCGTGACCGCGACGGTGTGCATATGACACGTGTGTGGTTGAGTCTGGGGCTTCCCGCGGACCCGGGCCTGATCGCGGAAGCGCTCGGACCCGACTATGACGTTCTCCCCCCATCGAGCGAGCCGCCGTTCGAGTCGCCGCCTGCCGCGGACGGGCCGACCATCGTGGCTGGTGACGGGCCGCCCCGACCGCAGCCACCGAACGTGACGGTCCGGACGATTCTGGTCGTGACGATGTATGACCGGGAGCTGCTGCCGATCCTCGCGACCAGGTCGGGTGACACCGCCGTGGTGGTGGTCACGCCACCCGGTGTCGACGTCCCAGCGGACTTCGGGGCGCAGGTGCGAGCCGACGTGATCGGTCCCGCGACCTCGGTGGCGGACGTGGTCGCGCTGGTCAACGCCACGCCGTCGGAGGTGCCCGCCTCCGCCGCGGCGGCCGGGCAGTGGTGGGTCGGGTCGGGCCAGCCGGGCGTGCCCGCCGCCGGTGGTCCCGGCGCTCCGGGAGACCCAGCGGGCCCCGGCGGTCCCGCTGCCGTCGCCGGTGCTGCCGCCGGAACGGAGGGCCGGCCGCCGGGTGAGGCCGGCGGTTCCCACCGGCGACGCAACGGACTGATCGCGGCCGCCGCGGTGCTTGTCGTGGTCCTGGGCACCGGTGCTGCCGTGCTGGCCGCCGGTACGGGGACGGGCGGTGGCCAGAACGCGGCCCGCTCCTTGGCCGCGGGCGGCATCCCCGGCGACGGTACGGGCTACGGACGGTTCCCTGGTGGTGGATACGGTGAGGGATATCGTCGCTACGGCGGGTTCCCGGAGGGCGGCGGACGGGCGCAGGGCGGCCCCAGAGCGGCGATCGACCAGGAAGATTTTCAGGAATGCCTGCGGAGCAAGGGCGTCACCGTCGACGACGGCACCCCCGTGCGCCCGGACCCGACGGACTCCAAGGCCCGTGAGGCTTTCCGGGAGTGCTTCACGCGGCTGCGCGGCGCTTCCGGTCTGCCCGGCGGCGGGTCTGGCGGGCCAGCTGGACAGGGTGCGCCAGACGGATTCGGCGGGCCTGGCAGGCCGGGTGGACCTGACGGCTANGCACGAGGTCGTACGACGACGTCACCACCACCGAGATCGCGAAGAAGGCGGGGGTCGGAGGGCTCGACTGGAGCACGGTCGACACCAACCCCGGGCCGACCGCCCCGCCGCGGCAGATGCCGGGACGGGCAGCGTACCGGTCACCGGTACGGCTGCCCCGGCCGCTGCGGGGGCATGCGGCCGACCCGTGGTGGATACGCCCGGCGCTGCTCGTCCTGCTGGCCGCGACAGCTGTCGGTTATCTGTGGGGGCTGGGCGCCTCCCAGTACGCCAACAGCTTCTACGCGGCGGCGGTCCAGGCCGGCACACAGAGCTGGAAGGCATGGTTCTTCGGCTCGTTCGACGCGTCGAACTTCATCACCGTCGACAAGCCACCGGCGTCATTGTGGGTGATGGGGCTCTCCGGACGGATCTTCGGTTTCAACAGCTGGAGCATGCTCGTCCCGAACGCGCTCGAGGGTGTGGCGGCCGTCGGTATCCTGTATCTGGTGGTCCGGCGCTGGATCGGGCCGCGGGCCGGACTGCTCGCCGCCGCCGTTTTCGCCCTGACGCCCGTCGCGGTGCTGATGTTCAAATTCAACAATCCGGACGCGCTGCTGGTGCTGCTGCTCGTCGTCGCGGCCTATTCTGTGGTGCGCGCGACCGAGGACGGCGGTTTTCGCTGGATCGCGCTGGCGGGGGTGGCGGTCGGGTTCGCCTTTCTGACGAAGATGATGCAGGCATTCCTGCCCGTCCCGGCGTTCGCGCTGGTGTATCTGGTTGCCGCGCCCACATCCGTCGGCCGGCGGCTGCTCGGCCTGTTGGCCGGCGCGGGGGCGATCGTCGTCTCCGCCGGCTGGTACGTGGCGGCGGTCGAGCTGTGGCCGAAGGACTCCCGGCCCTATATCGGCGGGTCGACCAACAACAGCATTCTCGAGCTCACCTTCGGTTACAACGGCCTTGGCCGTGTTTTCGGCGGTGACGGGAATCCCGGCGGGGGCGCCGGTCGGGGAATGTTCACCGGCCCGCCCCAGGGGGATCTCCCAGCCGGGGCTGCCGCGTATCTGAACCAGATGGCGCCTCCCGGCGGGGTCGGCGGCCCGGGCACTGGCGGTGGTCCCGGCGGTGGCATGTTCGGCGGTGCCACCGGTTGGAACCGGCTGTTCAGTGGTGAGATGGGCACCCAGATCTCCTGGCTGTTGCCGGCCGCGTTGATAGCGCTGGTAGGTGGTCTGTGGGTGACCCGCCGGGCGGCGCGCACGGATCGGGTCCGCGCCGGTCTGCTGTTGTGGGGCGGCTGGACGCTCGTCACCGGCGGCGTGTTCAGCTATATGAGCGGCATTATCCATCCCTACTACACGATTGCGGTCGCGCCGGGAATCGGCGGCCTTCTTGCTTTCGGCGGGACGGCTTTGTGGCGGGCCAGGGACTCCTGGGTTTCCCGGGTGCTGATGGCGTCGGCGGTCGGGGTCACCGGCGGCTGGTCGTTCGTGCTTTTGAACCGTACCCCCGACTGGTATCCGGCGCTGCGGTTCGTCGTTGTCGCAGCCGCTGGCGTCGGCGTCCTCGCCCTGCTGGTCGGCCGCAGGCTGCCAACCCGCAGCGTTGCCGGCGCTGTAGTGGGTGCGGCGGCGGTCGCGCTCGCCCTGGGAGCGCCGTCGGCCGCCTATGCCGTCGAAACCGCGTCGGCTCCCCATTCCGGGTCGATTCCCAGCGCTGGCCCCGCGACGGCCGGCGGCGGCTTTCCCGGCAGGATGACCCGCCAGTTCTTCGGGCCGGCCGGCGGCGCGACAAACGGCGCGGCGAGTGGCCGACCACGTGATGACCGTGGTTTCGGTGGTGGTGCCGGCGGTTCTGCTGGTGGACCCGGTGGTGGTTTTGGCGGCGGTGTGGCCGCCGACTCCGAAATCGTCCAACTGCTCAGGAACGGCCAGGCCGGCCACCGCTGGGCCGCCGCGACGTCCGGCTCCCAGAGCGCCGGCCCGCTCGAGCTGGCCAGCGGTACGGCCGTCATGGCAATGGGCGGGTTCAGCGGCGGCGACCCGACGCCCACCCTGGACCAGTTCAAACAATATGTCGCGGCCGGTGACATCCACTACTACATCGCGGGCGGCGGTGCCGGCCGGTCGGCCGCGCCGGCCGCGCCGGCCGCGTCCGCCGGCGCCGCACCCGCCGCGGGCGACGACCCGGCTGCTTCCGGCGAACCCGGCGGCTCCAGCGAACCGGGTGTTTTCGGCGGTCCGGGTGAAGCGGGCGGATTCGGCGGTCCGGGCGGGTTCGGCGGTCGCGGATCCGGTGAGATCACGTCCTGGGTGGAAAGCAGTTTCACCGCGCTGACCGTGGGCGGGCAGACCGTCTACGACCTGACACGGCCGACGTCCTGACCGTGGCAGGAGTCCGGCGCCGTCCGCTCCCGGGAGGCGGACGGCGTCGGTCGGACCCGGATCGATGCGGATCCACGCGGATCCGCTCGATCCACCAGGTGCCGCCGGTACGGCGTGCCGATGGACGGGCAGCGACGCCGGCACGCCCGAGACGACAGCCGGCACACCCCGGAGCGAAACGCCGATGCGCCCGAGGTGAAGATGCCGGTGTGCCTGAGACGGGGATGCCACCGCGCCCGAGGCTTCATGCGCCCGAGGCCTGGGATGCGCCCGAAGCCTGGGACGTACCCGAAGCCTGGGATGCGCCCGAGGCTGGGATGTGCTGCCTCCGGTGTTTGTCCGGATGCCGCACGGCGGGTCGCTGGTCGACGGCCTGCCGCGTGCCGGTCGGCCGTATGACAGTCCGCTGTTCGACAGCCTGCCGGGGTGGCCGTTGGTGCGCTGTCGACCTGCCCATCCGGCCCCGGATGAGTGACGATGGGGCTATGAGCAGGCGTGTATCGGCGCGGCGGCGACAGACGTGATGCTGCCAGGTCGTGCCGGGGGTGGGGCGACGGCACAGTCACTGGAGCCGTTGGACGTGGGCGATCCGGCGTCCGTCGGCAGATACGTGCTGGACTTTCGCCTGGGCAGCGGCGGTATGGGCACCGTCTATCTCGGACGGGACACCCTTGGTCGCCCGGTCGCGGTCAAGGTGATCCGTTCGGATCTCGCCGCCGAGCCGGACTTCCGGGAGCGCTTCCGGCACGAGGTGGCGGCGGCGCGGCGGGTCTCGCCGTTCTGTACCGCCTCGGTGCTCGACGCCGACCCGGACGCGACCCCGCCGTACCTGGTCACCGAGTACATCGAGGGACGGCGGCTGGACCGCGTGGTCATGGAGGACGGCCCGCTGCCCCCGTCGACCCTGACCGGGACCGCGATCGGGGTGGCCACCGCGCTCACGGCCATCCACCGCGCGGGGATCGTCCATCGCGACCTCAAACCGGCCAACGTCATCATGTCCCTGTCCGGGCCGCGAGTGATCGACTTCGGTATCGCCAAGCCCGCGGGGGTGGTGCGGCACGACCTGGACCGCGGGCTGATCTTCGGGACGTCCGGCTGGATGGCGCCGGAGCAGATCCTCGACCACCCGGTCGGCCCGCCCGCGGACGTCTTCACCTGGGGCCTGCTGGTCGCCTATGCCGGTACCGGCCGGCATCCGTTCGTCGAGCCGGGGCGGTTCGGGCCGCAGGCCGACGCCGACCTGGGCGCGCGGATCGTCGATGAGCCGCCGGACCTCGCCGGGCTCGCCGAGCCGCTGCGCCGGGTCGTCGAGACCGCGCTGACCAAGGATCCGCGTTCCCGCCCGGCCGCCCGTGACCTGCTGCTCCGCCTGGTCGACGGCAACGCCGACGTGAACGCGTCCACACCGATCGACCAGGTGCTCGGCTGGACGCAGCAGATGGCGGCGGTCCCGCCGCCGACCCGGGTCGGCCCGCCGGCCTTCCCCACCGGTTACCCGGCCGACCAGCCGGCCGGGTTCGGTCAGCCGGCCGGATTCAACCAGCCGGCAGAGTTCAACCAGCCGGCGCAGCTCGGCGGCCCGGCGCGCTTCGGCCAGCCCAACCAGTTCGGCCAGCATGGCCCGCCCGACCAGTTCGGCCAGCCCGCCGGCGCGCCGCCGCGCTGGTATCCGCCCACGCCGCCGCCACGCCGGCGGTCCCGCCGGTGGTGGCTGCTCGTCCCCCTGCTGGCCCTGTTGTTGCTGGTCGGCTGGGTCGTCCTGGACAGCCTCGGCGAGAGCGGGAACGACGCGGGCAGCCCGGGTGCTGGCAGCCCCACCGGCTCGGCGGCCACGCCGTCACCATCGGCGACACCCGCGGCGGCCATCGGTGTCCCGGTCCGGGACGGGCAGCTCCAGTTCACCGTGACGAACATCCAGTGCGGCGTCGACGAGCTGAAGGCCGGGTTCTTCCCCAGGCATCCGGACGGCCAGTACTGCCTGGCCGAGGTGACCGTCAGTAACGTCGGCGGCTCGGACCGGACGCTGGCGTTGGCCTCGCAGAGCCTGTACGACACCACCGGTGCCAGGCACGGCTCCGATCAGCTGCTGTCCCGGGCGGCCTTCTCCAACGAGCTCTGGGGGAACATCTCCGAGGGGGAGAGGGTCCGCGGCACCCTCGTCTTCGACATTCCCATCGATGCCACACCCGATCACCTGGAGCTCCACGACGGCCCGTTCAGCGGAGGTGTGACCGTCCCGCTGCGATGACGACCCCCGCGACGGCCAACGGCCACGGTGTCCGCGCGGTCTCCGCTGTGTGCCATTTCCGTTGCGCTGGTTCGCGGACTGCCAGCGCAGGCGCATGTCCGGCGTCACACTGGGACTGTCGGGCCGAGGCGGGACTGCCGGGCCAAGGCCCGCCGCGGACACGACCGGAGGAGGCCGTCATGACGCACCTGACAACCTGGCCCGCCGACGACCCGGGCCGCGTGCTGCGCGACACCGATCGACCGGACGAGATCGCCGCCGCCCTCGCGCCGATCGGTGTCCGGTTCGACCAGTGGACGATCGTGGATCTCCCGTCCGACGCCGGCCAGGACGCGGTGCTCACCGCCTACCGGGAACAGGTGGACAAGGTCATCGCCGATGAGGGCTTCATCCTCGTGGACGTGGTGGCGCTGCATCCGACCGAGGCGCCCGACTGGCCGGCCACGGCCACCGCCGCGCGGGCGAAGTTCCTCGCCGAGCACACCCACGCGGACGCCGAGGTGCGCTTCTTCGCCGCCGGCGCCGGTGTCTTCTACCTGCACATCGGTGACGAGGTCCACGCGGTGCTCTGCGAGGCCGGCGACCTGCTGTCGGTGCCGGCCGGTACCACGCACTGGTTCGACATGGGTACCAGCCCGTCGTTCACCGCGGTCCGTTTCTTCCACGATGCCGACGGCTGGGTCGGTGACTTCACCGGCAGCGACATCGCGTCCCGTTTCCCCGACTTCGACGCGCTGTACGCCGTGGCCGCCGCTGCCCGGTGACCGCTGCCGTCACGGTCACCGCCGAGGCGGTTGTCGTCGACATCGAGGGGACGACCAGCGCGACATCCTTTGTCGTGGACACCCTCTACCCGTACTCGCGGGCGCGGCTGCGCGCGTGGATCGACAGCCATCAGCGGCATCCGGACACCCGCCGGGCGCTCGCGCAGGTCCGTGAGCTGATCGGTGAGCCGGCGGCGGACACCGCCCGGATCGTCACCGCGCTGGGTGCCTGGTTGGACGCGGACGAGAAGGTCACCCCGCTCAAGACCCTGCAGGGGCTGATCTGGGACGCCGGTTTCACCGCGGGTGAGCTGACCTCCCACCTGTATCCGGAGGTGGCCGGTGCCCTGCGGTCCTGGCAGGCCGGGGGGCACCGGCTGTACGTCTTCTCGTCCGGGTCGGTCGCCGCGCAGCGCGCCTGGTTCGCCCACAGCCCGGCCGGTGACCTGCGCGGCCTGTTCAGCGGGTATTTCGACACCGAGACGGCGGGCCCGAAACGGCAGCCGTCGTCCTACGCCGCGATCACCGCGGCGACCGGTGTGCCAGCGGGCCGGACGGTCTTTCTTTCGGACCTTGTCGACGAGTTGGACGCCGCCCGTGCCGCTGGCTGGTTGACGGTCGGCGTCCGCCGGCCGGGCGAGCCGAACCACGACCGCGGTGTTGGTGACCATCCGGCGGTGGGTGACCTCGCCCAGATCAGAATCCTGCCGCCGCCCTGATCACGACACCGCCAGCAGCGGCCGATGGTCCACCGGAACTGGCCCACCGGGATGCCGACGGTCTACCGGGACGGGGCAGGTGGCTGTGGGCGCTGGCCGCGCGCGACCTCGACGATCCCGTGTTCGGTGACGAGCGCGTCCACCAGATGCGCCGGTGTCACGTCGAAGGCGGGGTTGTGCGCCCGGGAGCGGGCCGGCGCGACTCGCGATCCGGCGTGGCTGAGCACCTCCTCGCAGCCCCGCAGCTCGATCGGGATCATGTCGCCGGACGCCGTCGCGGAGTCCACGGTCGACGCGGAGGCGGCCACGACGAACGGGATCCGCGCGTACGCGCAGGCCAGCGCCACCCCGAGGGTGCCGATCTTGTTGGCGACGTCGCCGTTGGCGGCTATCCGGTCGGCACCCACGACGGCCGCGTCGACGAGCCCGCGCACGATCGTCCCCGCGGCGGCGGCGTCGACCTGTACCAGGTGGGGGATGTTCTCGACATCGAGCTCCCAGGCGGTCAGGCGGCTGCCCTGCAGCAGCGGCCGGGTCTCGTCCACATAGACGATTTCCAGCGCGCCGCGGGCGTGCAGTTCGCGGATGATGCCCAGCGCCGTCCCCCAGCCGGCGGTCGCGAGCGCCCCGGTGTTGCAGTGGGTGAGGATGCGCAGCGGCCGTCGGCCGGTGCCGCTGTCGGTATCGCCGCTGTGGGTGGTACCGGTGGTACCGGTGGGCCGGGCCGCGTCCCGCAGCAGCCAGTCCGCGCCGTGCGCGCCGATCGCCCGGTTCGTCCGCTCGTCCTGTTCCAGGAGGTCGTCGGCGTACGCGAGGACCGCGGCGATTCCGTGGGCGAGCCGCTGGCGGG
>NZ_JWIO01000042.1:22595-64145 GCF_001017755.1 Protofrankia coriariae | reverse complement strand
CGAGCGCGAGACCGGTCGCGACGATCTCGTCGAACAGCGGCGTCAGCGGACGGGTGAGCACCTCGACCGCGCCGGTGAGCAGGACCGTCCGGTGCCCGGCCTCCCGGTGCTCGCGGACCCGGCGGATCGCCGCCGGCTTGACCCGGCGCAGCAGGATGTCCCCGGCGACCTCGTCGACGAGGCGGGCGAGCTCGTCGGGGTCGGCGCCGGCGTAACGGGTGTACACCGCCCGGATGAGATGGCCCCGGTCCCGCCGTTCGGCGCGGATGTACCCGGGCAGCGCACGGGCCAACGAGGCCAGCTCCCGGCCGCGGGCCACGGCGTTCTGGTCAGCCAGCCGCAGCCACAGGTAGGACTCGATCACGGTCGAGGACACCAGCGTGCCGTCCAGGTCGAACACCGCCAGCGTGTCCGGCCCACTGGCCGAGGCCGGGGCCACCCGGCGGGCTGCCGGCGGTGACGGATCCGGCCCGCGGATCGTCGCCGTCACGCTCGGGATGTGGATGTCCTGCAGATAGGTGTGCCAGTCGTAGCAGGCCGGGTCGAAACCGAACCGCTGCGCGTCCGCGGGCTCCAGCCCCTGGTGCAGGGCCCGGGTCGCGTCGTCGACGTAGACCAGTTCGGCCCGGGTGTAGGAGCGGTACAGGTCCTGGTAGCGGCGCAGGAACGACAGCCGCTCGTCGAGCTGCTCCAGGTCGCGGGCGGCCTGGCGGACCCGGTCGGAGCGGGGCGCGTACCCCAGCGCCCGGCCGGCGAGCTCGGTGAACCGCTCCCCGCGGCGCAGCCTGCTCTCGACCGTCGCGGCCCCGGCGAACCGCCACTCGGCCGCGGCGACGGTGCCGCGGTTGCGGGCGACCAGCGGGTGGCGCTGGAAGTACTCCTGGACGTGCTCGTAGAGGTCCCGGAACAGCAGCGGGTTACGGAAGCCCGAACAGACCGTGTAGTAGGCCGGGGTGTCCGCCGGCGGGGTGGTCGCCGCCGCGGCGATGATCGCGTTGACCACCAGGTCGACCGGGATGATGTCGATGATGCCGTCGGGGGAGGCCGGGAAGTCCGGCAGCTCCCCGCGTGCGTAGGCGATGATCAGCGGCTCGGCCATCTTGAAGCCCTCGATCCACCCCGGGAACGGGCGGGCCAGCGCGCTTTCGATGATGGACGGGCGCACCACGGTCAGCGGCAGGCCGTCGCGGGAGTTCTCCAGGTAGCGCTCGGCGAGCGCCTTGGTGAAGGTGTAGCAGTCGGTCCAGCCCAGCACCCGGGCCCGTTCCCCGCCGATCTCGACGAGCCGGCGCTCCACCCACCTGCGGCGGTGGCGTTCGGCCTCCCTGGAGACCGTCTGGGCGCCGGCGCGCACGTGCTCGGCCTCGGCCCGCTCCCGGAAGCCGCGCAGCGCCTCGGGGGTACGGGAGGCGTCCTCGGCCGCCGGCCGTGCCCGCTGCGCGGCGGCCTGCTCCACCCGCCAGTCGACGGTGTGCGCCAGCCGGCCCTCGGCCACGTGCCCGGAGCGCAGACCCGCCACGTACGCCGTGGAGATGTGCACGAGGTGGGGGCGGGCACCGCTGTCCTGCACGGCCCGCAGCAGTTCCTGGACCCCGCCGAGGTTGGTGGCGAAACCCGTGTCGATCGGCGGGTCGAAGGACACCTCACCAGCGCAGTGGATCACGATGTCGAGGTCCGCCGGTAACGTCGGCATCCGCTCCAGGTCACCTTCGAGCACGGTGACCCGTTCGCGCAGCGTCCGCTCGACCTCGTCCGCGCCGACCCGCTCGCGCCAGGCCGCGAATGCCGGTTTGGTCACCAGGGCGGCGAACCGGGCCTGTCCGCTGCGGCCGGCGCGGGGGCGGACGAGGACGACCACCTCGGTGTCGGGCAGATCGGACAGCAGCCGTTCGAGCAGTGCCTCGCCCACGAAGCCGGTCACTCCCGTGACAAGGACACGCTTGCCCGCGAGCCGCTCGGGCAGCCCCACCGCCTCACCTCGTTCCGTCATCGGTTCCGTCATCGGGATTGCGTTGTCGGGACGCCGGTGGTCACACGGTGAGGGACACCGGTGCGCGGGGCCGCGACCGGCTCACGCCGGTGAGGCTGCGTCCCCTTTCGCCCAGGTCTGCCTCGTTCGGCGCCGACCGGCCATGGAGCGGGTACGGGTGGACATTACAAGCACAGCCGCGACAAGTGACACAACCGACGTGGCCGACACCGCCGCCAGGGCGTGTCCGACGGCAGCCAGCTGATCATCTGGTCGATCGTCCGTCAGACACGCCCGATGGCCGCGACGAGCCGGTCGCAGGCATTCTCCACACCCCACCGCCGGGCCAGCGCGGCCAGCCCCGCGCGGTCGGCGGGCTGGGCGGGCAGCTGGTCCGCCACCGGCGACAGGGCGACGTCGGTGACGACCCTGACCACCGGCACGGCCGCGTCCAGATAGGCTGCGGCCTCGACGATCCGCTGCCTGCTCCCGCCCGGGAAGCCTGCGATCTCCCCACGCGCGGCCGCGGCCCGGACCGCCGCCAGCGACCCGAAGGCGCGCAGCAGCGCCGCCGCGGTCTTCACGCCGATGCCCGGCACGCCCGGCAGCCCGTCGCTGGGGTCGCCGCGCAGCACCGCGAAGTCGGCGTAGGCCCGGCCGGGGATGCCGAAACGGCTGGTCACGGCAGCCTCGTCGATCACGGCGAACCGCTCGACCGCGTAGCGCACCCGCACCGGCCGGGAGTCGTCGACCAGCTGGAACAGGTCCCGGTCCCCGGTGAGCACGTCCACCTCCGCCCGGCCGCGGGCGGCCAGCGTGCCGATGACGTCGTCCGCCTCGTAGCCGGCGGCCGAGACCCGGGGGATGCCGACGGCGTCCAGGACCGCGTCGATGATCGGTAGCTGGGCGGTGAGCTCCGCCGGGACGTCCTCGATCCACCTGGCCCCGGCGGCCCCGCCGACCCCTTCGGCCCCGCCGGCGGCCACCCGGTGGGCCTTGTACGACGCCAGCAGCGCGACCCGGAACTGTGGGCGCCAGTCCGCGTCGAAGCAGGCGACCAGCCGGGTGGGGCGGATCTCGGCGATCTGCCGGGTCAGGGTGTCCAGCAGGCCGCGCACGGCGTTGACGGGCGTCCCGCCCCCGGCGCGCACCGACCGCGGCACCCCGTAGTAGGCCCGGAAATACAGCGACGGAGTATCCAACAGCATCAGCCGATCGGCGGTAGCGGATGTACGCACTCGGACAGGGTGGCATCCCCTGCCGTGCACCGACACCCGCCTCCGCGCGTATCAACCCGCGTATCAACCTCTGCCCAGCACACGACCACGGTGCGTGATCTGCGTACGCTCCGGATCGTGCTGGAAGACCTTGACCGTGAGATCGTCCGTCTGCTGTGCCGGGACGGCCGGATGAGCTACACCGACCTGGGCCGGGCCACCGGCCTGTCCGTGTCCGCGGTCCATCAGCGAGTGCGCCGCCTGGAACAGCGGGGCGTGATCACCGCGTACGCGGCCATCGTCGACGCCGCCGAGATCGGCCTCCCGCTCACCGCGTTCGTGTCGATCAAGCCGATCGACCCGAGTCAGCCGGACGACGCCCCGGAGCGGCTACGGGACCTGACCGCCATCGAGGCCTGTCACAGCGTCGCCGGCGAGGAGAGCTACCTGCTCAAGGTCCGCGTCGGCACCCCGGGCGACCTGGAAAGCCTGCTGCAGCAGATCCGGGCCGCGGCGAACGTGTCGACCCGCACCATGGTCGTCCTGTCCACCCCGTACGAGGCACGGCCACCAGCCATCTGACAACACAGACTATCCGACACCGCCCGCGGCGGACGTCACGTCGGCCGGTGTGTGATTCTCGCGACCGTGCAGCCCCGACGGCCGTGATTCCCGACGACACGGCCGGCCCGCCATGGGTCACGGCGTCCGGCCCGGCCGCGGGCAGGCACACTTTCAGGTGTGACGGACATGTCGTCGAACCCAGGAGCAGCCGGCTCAGCCGACCCGCTGAACGAACAGGACGGACAACCGGTGGGTATCAGAGCGGCGCGTGCCAGAGCAGCGTCCGCCGCCGCGGCGGCGGACACCCGGAGAGCGGCCGCCGGGACGGGGCGAGNNNCCGGGACGGGGCGAGCCGGGCGCAACGGCACCCGGCGCATCCTCTACCGCGGCGGGCGGATCCACAGCCCGGCGTCCCCGTTCGCGACGGCGATGCTGGTCGAGGACGGCCGGATCGCCTGGCTCGGCTCGGACCCGGCCGCCGACGCCCTGGCCGCCGAGGAGACCGTGAACCTCGACGACGCCCTGGTCGCCCCCGCGTTCGTGGACGCCCACGTGCACGTGACCGCCACCGGGCTTGCCCTCGACGGGCTCGACCTGTCCGGGGCGCCGTCCCTGGCCCACGCCCTTGACCAGCTCGCCGAGCACGTCCGGCGCCGCCCCTCCGACGTGGTGCTCGGCACCAACTGGGACGAGACGGCCTGGCCCGAGGGCCGCCCGCCCACGGCCGCCGAACTCGACCGGGCGGCCGGCGGCGTGGCCGTCTACCTCTCCCGCGTCGACGGCCACGGCGCGGTCGTGTCGTCCGCGCTCGCGGCCCGCTGCGGCGCCCCGGGCAGGCCGGGCTGGCTCGGGGACGGCCGTTGCCGGGGCGAGGCCCACCACGCGGCCCGCGCCGCCGCCTACGACAGCGTGTCCGCCGGCCAGCGGCGGGCNGGCAGGTCCGGGCCCACGCCGCCGCTCTCGGCATCGCCGCCCTGCACGAGATGGCCGGGCCGGAGGTCTCCAGCGCGGACGACCTCAGCGACCTGCTCGCGCTCGCCGCCGCCGAACCGGGCCCCGTCGTCCACGGCTACTGGGCCGGGGAGATCGACACCGCCGTCGCTCTCGGTGCCGGCATCGGTGGAGACCTGTTCGTCGACGGCTCGCTGGGATCGCGCACCGCCGCGTTGCGCGCCCCCTACGCGGACGCCGCCGGCGGCGACGCGGGCCTCGCCGGCGGGGGCGCCGGGGCCGGCAGCCCGGCCGCCGGCAACCGGGGCCTGCTGCACCTGGACGCCGACGCCGTGTCCGCGACGGTCGTGCAGGCCGCCGAGGCCGGTCTGCAGACCGGCTTCCACGCGATCGGGGACGCCGCCCTCGACACCGTCCTCGACGGCTTCGAACGGGCAGCCGACAAGATCGGCCTGCCGCGGATCCTGGCCGGCCGGCACCGCGTCGAGCACTGCGAGATGGCTGACGCCGCCCAGATCGCGCGGATGGCCCGCCTTGGTCTGACCGCCGTCGTCCAGCCAGCCTTCGACGCCTGCTGGGGCGGCCGGGACGGCATGTACGCCCAGCGGCTGGGCGCCGACCGGGCGGGCGCGATGAACCCGTTCGCCGCGATGGCCGCCGCGGGTGTCGTCCTCGCGTTGTCCTCGGACGCCCCGGTGACCCCGCTGGACCCGTGGGGCGGGGTACGTGCCGCGGTCGCGCACCACACACCGTCGGCGGCGCTGAGCGCCCGGGCGGCGTTCGCCGCCGCGACCAGGGGCGGGTGGCGGGCGGCCCGGGCCGACGGCGACGGCAGCGGGCTGCTCGCCCCCGGGGCCCCGGCGACGTTCGCGGTCTGGCAGGTGGCGGGGGAGCTGGTGGTCCAGGTGCCGGACTCCCGCGTCGCGGCATGGTCCACCGACCCGCGCGCCGCCGTCGCCGGCCTGCCCGATCTCGACGGGCCCACACCGACCTGCGTACGCACGGTCGTGCGCGGCACGGTCATCCACGACCTGCTGTAGGGGCCCGGGGCAGGGCCGCGAGGAGCGCTCGTGGCTGGCCTGCCCGGGACGGACGGGGCGGGCAGGCCAGNNNNGGGCAGGCCAGCCGGTGGGCAGCCCCCTGCCCGCCCCGTCCGTCCCTACTACCCGTCCATGGGCACGAACGCGCCCGTCGGCGCGGAAGCGAATACGAGAAAGGGTCCCGGACCGCCCTTCGGACCGACGCCGTGCCCGCCGGATGCGGACGCGGACACCGTTGTCTAGGGGACGATCTGGGACCCTCCGGGCTGTCTCGCAGCCCCCCTTTGCCAGCGACGGGAAACTTCCTGTCCGAACCCCGCCGCTGACCGGGCCTGGTAGCAGGCGATCAGGGACGTGTAAGCGTCCGCTGGCCGCCGGCCGGTCCAGTTGTCAGGGAAGGCACTCCCGCAGCCGTCTGATGAGTGGACAGGATGAACGGTACCGGTCGTTACTCGGTCGCTGTCAACCACACGTTCCCTCCGGGTCTTCCTCCCGTTCTCCCTGATTCCCCCCGGACGCGGCGCGGTTCGCCGCCATGCCAGCGCGCCAGCCAGGCATGACGTGTGCGTGGTCGCGCCGCGGCCGCGCATGACTGCACAGAGCAAATTGTGTGTTAATTGTTATTTCTGGGTGCCGCGGGTCGCAAATGCCGGCCTTCCTCCGGATTTTGCGAACTTCATTCTCAAGAAGAAGATCGCACGATGGATATATCAACCAACAGACAATCAGCGAACAAAAAATATCCACAGACCCCGTGGTCGCGCCGACGGTAGGGGCATACCGACATTGGGAGCATAGAGTGCTTGCTCGAGTGCGGCGTGTAGTACTGTCGGCTGCGGTTCCGAACGAGACCTGACCGCGGCCGGGGCCGCGAGCCGGCCACGCCACCGGGAAGCCGCCAGGATGCCGCCGAGAGGCCAGACCAAGAGGTCCACAGGCCAAGAGCTCCAGGAAGAAGCGATGACCGCCACCGACGCCGCCCACCGCCCTGCCGCCAGGCGCAGGCACCGGCGGCCGACCGATCTCTCCCGAAGGATCCTGATGAGCTGGCTGGTTCTGGTGGTCGCGATCGCCTGCGACGTGGCAGCCACCTACGCCCTCGCTGCCTCCCACGGCTTCCGCAACCTGGTCCCCTCGGTCCTCGCCGTCCTCGGGTTCCTCCTGACCACCTACTTCTTCGGCGTCGCCCTCACGGGACTGGGCCCGAGCGTGTCGTACGCGGCCTTCGGGGCGCTGGGGACCGCCTCGGTCGCCGTCATCGGCATCGCCCTGGGCACGGAGCACGCCAACTGGCTCAAGACAGGCTCCCTGACTCTGATCATCATCGGTGTGCTCCTGCTCCCTCTCGCCGACCACCGGGACAAGAGCACCGCACCGCCCCCCACGCACAGCTCCGAACGAACCGCCCGAAGCTGAGATGCCAACCAGGCAATGCCAACCAGGCAACACGGCCGCATCCCAGAACCCTCAGCGCCACACAGTCGCCCTCACGGGAGCGAGGGAACAAACGGTCGCTGTGGCAGCCGTTTCCGTACTCGTTCCTCTCAGGACGGGGTGCGTCAGCACGGTGCTCCGGTGACGTCTTCGATCCGAACCTGACCCACGCCGGCCGCCCGGGCCCGGCGGACGGATGTTTCGCTGACCCGGTCGTTGGCTGGCCGGCTGGTAGCCGACACTAGAAGTGTGGCAGCCCAGGACATGCTGAGCGCGGATCACGGTGCGAGCCGCGGTGCCGCGTCCGGCACGGACGACGCGTCCGAGCCGGACGGGGACGCCTCCTCGCCCCAACGGTCGTCCCAGCGGCCGGTGCGGCGGCTGGGACGCCGGCTGATCCGGCCACTGTTGGCGGCCACCGCCGGCGTGCTGCTGTACCTGGCGTTCCCGCCCGCCGGGATCTGGCCGCTGGCGCCGGTCGCAGCCGCGCTGCTGACCCTGGTCGTGCGCGGTGTGCGCCCGCGTCGGTCGTTCGCCCTCGGCCTGCTCTTCGGTCTCGGCTTCATGCTGGCGATGCTGCGTTTCGTGACGTTCGTCGGCATCGACGGCTGGGTGGTGCTCTCGGCCGGCGAGGCGGCACTGCTCGCGCTGGTCGCCCCCGCGAGCACCGCGGTGATGCGGGTACGCGGGTGGCCGTTGTGGGTGGCCGCGGTGTGGGTCGCGCAGGAGGCGGTGCGCGCACGGGTGCCCTTCGGCGGCTTCCCGTGGGGGAAGCTGGCTTTCAGTCAGGCGGACACACCGCTGACACCACTCGCGGCACTCGGCGGATCACCACTGGTGACCGCCGCGGTCGCCGGCATCGGCGCGCTGCTGGCCGCGGCCGCCATCCGCGCGGGTGTGCCGGCCACGGAGGCCACCGGATCGTCCCGCTCACCCGGCGCGCATGGCAGGGACGAGCGGACGGGCGCCGGAACGGGCGGCAGGAGCCGTTGGGTACGGACGGCCGTGGCGACAGCCCGTCCGCTGGCCGCGGCCGCCGCCGTGACGCTGGTGGGCCTCGCGATACCGCTGCCGACCGCGGCGCAGACCGGCACCACGGACATCGCCGCGGTGCAGGGCAACGTCCCGCGGGCCGGTGGGCTGGACGCGCTCGGGCGCATGTTCCAGGTCACCACCAACCACGTCACGCGGACCGAACAGCTCGCCGCGGACGTGGCCGCGGGCCGGGCCCCACAACCCGATCTGGTCCTGTGGCCGGAGAACGCCTCGGACGTCGACCCGCTCGCCGACCCCCGCGCCGCCGCCCTGCTGGACCGGGCCGCGCGGGCGGCGGGCGCTCCCGTCCTCGTCGGCGCGGTTCTCGACGGGCCGGGTCCGCGCAGGGTGCGCAACGCCGCCCTGGTGTGGGACAACACCGGCTGGACGGGGCAGATGTACGTCAAGCAGCACCCGGTGCCGTTCGCCGAGTACCTGCCGGGCCGGGCCGTCCTGGAGAAGCTGATCGGCCGGTTCGCCACCGAGATGCCCAACGACTTCGTCCACGGCACCGCAACCGGGGTCCTGACCATCCGTGACATCACCATCGGTGATGTCATCTGCTTCGAGGTGGCCTACGACGGCCTCGTGCGTGCCGCTGTCGACGCCGGCGCGCAGTTGCTGGTCGTGCAGACCAACAACGCCTCGTTCGGACGCCGGGGCGAAAGCGAGCAGCAACTGGCCATGACCCGGCTGCGCGCGGTCGAACACGGGCGGGCAGCGGTGCAGGTGTCCACCAGCGGTCAGAGCGCGATGGTCATGCCCGACGGCCGGATCATCGCACAGTCCGGGCTGTACCAGGCGGCCATCCTGACCGCCGCGCTGCCGTTGCGTACGGGGCGTACGGTCGCGGACCGGCTCGGTGGCCTCCCGGAGACGCTCCTGGTGATGATCGGAGTGGTCGCTGTAGCGTTCGGCCTGCGGGCTGGGCGGACATCGGCCCGACGGACCGCCGGGCCGGGTGGGATCGCCGGCCAGCGGCGAGAGCAGGACGGGCAGGCGGGCAGCGGCCCCGCCGACGACAGCGCTGGCGACACCGAAGACACCGAAAGGAGCCGCGTGGACGGCGAGCGCGTTCTCGTGTGTGTTCCCACCTACAACGAGCGGGAGAACCTTCAGGACACGGTCAACCGGCTCCGGACGGCCAATCCGGACGTGGACGTGCTGGTCGTCGACGACGCGAGCCCGGACGGCACCGGCGAACTCGCCGACGAGCTCGCCGCCGCCGACCCGCACGTCCACGTCCTGCACCGGCAGACCAAGGAGGGGCTGGGCGCGGCCTACGTGGCCGGTTTCACCTGGGGGCTGGGCCGCGGCTACGGCGTCCTGGTCGAAATGGACGCCGACGGCTCGCACCAGCCGGAGGAGCTGCCCCGCCTGCTCACCGCCCTGCGCACGGCCGACCTGGTCATTGGTTCACGCTGGGTGCCCGGGGGAGAGGTGCGCAACTGGCCGCGGGCCCGGCTGCTGCTCTCCCGCGGCGCCAACGTGTACGTGCGGACCGCCCTCGGCATGCCGCTGGCCGACGCGACCGCGGGGTTCCGGGCCTACCGGGCCGAGGTCCTGCGCAGCCGCGATCTCGACCGGGTCGCGTCGCAGGGGTACTGCTTCCAGGTCGACCTGGCCTGGCAGGCGTGGCGGTCGGGATTCCGGGTCGGCGAGGTCCCGATCACCTTCGTCCAGCGTGAGCGCGGACGGTCGAAGATGAGCCGGGCCATCGTGGGGGAGGCGCTGTGGCGGGTGACCTGGTGGGCGGTGCGGTCCCTGCGCGACCGGCCGGCCGCGGGCGGCAGCCATGGCGCCCGGCGGCAGGCAGCAGGCAGGAGCGCGGCCGTGGTGGGCCGGGACGAGACAGGCCCGGGCACGCGCTCCGGTGGGGACGGCGGGCCGCTACCACTGCCTGCGGCCCGGGGAAGCGCCGAGGAACAGCAGGCCGAGGAACAGCGGGAACGGTCGACGACGGGTGTCTCGGCATGAGACCGGTTCGACACGCGTGTGGCCCGTCCGGATCGTCCGGACGGGCCACACGCGTGGGTGTCGCTACGGCAGACGTGTCAGGCGGAGCGCCGGTCCTGCCCGGTGCCCCGCAGGACCGCGAGCCGCTCAGCCAGTACCTCTTCAAGGTCGTCGGTGGTACGCCGCTCCATCAGCATGTCCCAGTGCGTGCGCGGGGGCTTGCTCTTCTTCGGCTCCGGGACCTCGCCGTCGACGATGACCGATCCGGCACCACAGACACGGCACTCCCAGACTGCCGGGACCTCGGCCTCGGCAGCGAAAGGCATGGTGAACTGGTGGCCGTTCGGGCAGTCGTAGGACGCGGTCTGGCGGGGCGCGAGTTCGGTGCTGCGGTCCGTCTCGTAGGAGACTGCACCTAGACGGCTGCCTCGCAGGATGCGCTCGCCCATGAAAACCCTCCCGAGCGTCGATACCAGTGAGGAACTCAGACTCATCAACGCTCGGGATCTGTGGGACGTTCCCCTGGGGACAAGGCCGTTAACGAGATCGTGCTCACACAAGGTATAAAAATGATCATGATTAAGCCTCCATCTATTACGTACGGTCAGCAAGTGGCTCTTCTCGGGGCAGCCCGTTGTGCGTTTGGTGTCGGATTGCTGACACGTCCCGCCAGATTCGCGCGCCTCGTCGGAGTGGACCGGGTCACCGCCGAACGGACGGCGTGGCTCACACAGCTCGCCGCCGCCCGTGACATCGCCGTCGGCGCCGGCCTGCTCGCGACCCTGCTGCGGCGCGACGGCTCACCGGCGCGGGGGTGGCTGCGGGCGGGCGCGTTGATCGACACGGCCGACGCGGCCGTACTGCTCAGCGCCGGTATCCGCCGGGACATCGCCTGGGCGCCGGCCGTGGCGGCGNGGCGGCGCTGACCGCCGCCGGCGGCGCCGTCCAGGCAGGCCTGCTCACCACCCGTCCGCCCGCCAACACGGACCCGGCGGACCGCCGGACGGCAGCCGCTCGGCGGCCTGCCGCGCGGGCTGGCGCCGCCGGGCCGCCGAGCAGCGGCCCACCGAGCGGCCCGGCCCGGCGGAACGCCCTCGGGGAACGAATCCGCCGCGTGAAACGTCCCACACCAGCAGAAGAGGGGAGTGGTGTGGCATGAGCGACGACAAGGAGGTCACCGTGGCAACGCACCAGGTCGTCAAGACCGAAGAGGAGTGGCGTAAGGAACTCCCTGCGGAGCGTTACGCCATCCTGCGTAACGCCGCCACCGAACCGCCCTTCAGCGGCTCCTACACGTACAGCAAGGAAACCGGCATCTACCGTTGCGGAGCGTGCGGGAACGCATTGTTCGACTCATCCACCAAGTACGACTCCGGATCGGGCTGGCCGAGTTTCTGTGAGCCCAAGGTGGCGGACGCCGTGGAACTGGTCGAGGACCACTCCCACGGCATGACCCGCACCGAGGTCCGGTGTCGTCGCTGCGGGTCACATCTTGGACACGTTTTCGACGACGGTCCGGCACCGACCGGCCAGCGCTACTGCATGAACTCGCTCGCGCTCGACCTCGACCCGACACCGGAGAACCCCGCCTGACCCGGAGAGTTCGACACACGTAGGCGTCGGCGCGGCAGACGCGCATCCGGCACGACTCTGCCCGCCGTCGCCCCTCCCCCGCACGGCACCGTCACGCCGATAATCGACATTATGTCAAGTAGATTGGTCGGGACCCCACCCCGACCGTCCGTCCGCGGTCCCCGTCGTCCCGCCCGCATCCCTGCCGCATCCGTCATTCGCCCCGCCGCGCATCCACGGCGGGGACCGAGGCCGGCGCACGGGCCGGTCGGCCAGCTCCGAACGGCCCGTGCCGTTCGGGCCCTGTGGACCTGTTTCACGCGGACACGTCCGCGGAACAATGCCTCGGAAACGCCCGCCCGGCCGGCCCGGGCCGGGCGACCCGAAGTCGGCTATTCGACACCGGAGCGACAGCCAGGACGACATTTGACGGCAGGACGCGGCATTGTTCGTCCGCTGTCATCCGTCATGTGTCATCCACATCATGCCGGGTGGGCCGCACGCCGGACGACAGACGACAACCAGACAGCCGACGGGTGTGCGCAGCGGCCACGGTGGCACGGTCCCGGCGGGATATGCTCATCCCCCACAGGGCCCGGACCACCGTTGCGTCGGGCGGGAACACCTGTAAGGACGGGGGCGTTCGGTTCAGGGGCTTATTACCGGGTGACGCGCGGAAGCCGCCGTTTCTCCCATCGGTCCATATGTGACCAGTAACACCCCGGATGACGTCACATCGACCCGCTGAAAACTGATATAGCGGTCTGGGGTGTTTTGTGGAGAGAGGTATCGGGAGCGTGGCCAGAAATCTTCCGGCGATGGTCGGGGTGTATTTACGCGGAAGCCGGCGAAGGTGGTGGTGAAAGTGACATCCGTGACCGGCTGGCTGGGCGTGCATGGCAGGGAACAGCCAGACCAGGTGTACCTCAGGGAAGCTCGCGGCAACCGTTCGGTCACCTACGGCACGATGGCCGCCCTCGTCCAGCGCTGGCAGCGCGATCTGGACGCGCACGGCCCGCGGCCACAGGGACGAATCGCGATCCTCGTGTCGGATCCCCTGGACTTCGCCGTGGTCTTCCTCGCCATCCTGGTGAGCGGCAGGCACGCGGCCCCCCTGGATCCCGACGCCCCGCCCGCGGAGCTGGAACGGGCGCTGGCCCGGATCCGCCCCGCTCTCGTGGTCACCGACCGACCGCTGCCCCCCGCGTGTGGCGTCCGCCAGCTCAACCCGCGAATGACCACCAGGCACACCGTCACGTCGCCCGTGTCGTCGCCCGTGTCGTCGTCGGGGCACGTCGCCAGCGACGGCCCTACCGCTGGCGGCACCGCGGCTGACAGCGCGACCGACGGCAGCGGCGCACACCACCGGACGTCCGGTGGCGTCCTGCTGACGGGCGCGACGGATACCGCGGCGGCCGCGGCGACCAGAGAGATCTTCCTCGACGGCGGGCAGCTCGCGCACGTGGCCGCCGCCGCCGCGCGCCACCACCAGCTGACCCGGGCGGACATCGGTTACAACCCGCTGCCGCTGGTCCACGTCAACGCGCAGGTGGCCGGGCTGCTCGCCACTCTGTACAGCGGGGGCACCCTTGTCCTCGACCGGCGGTTTCGCCGTCGCGGATTCTGGACGATGATCAAAAATCATCGGGTAACCTGGATAAACGGGATTCCGTCGATCGTGGCCCTGCTGGCCATGGATCCGCACGCCGCCCAGGCCCGCGACTGCCGGCTCCGGTTCGTCCGGTCTGCCTCCGCTCCCCTGCCCGTCCCCGTGTTACAGGCGTTCGAGGAGGCCACCGGCGTCCCGGTGCTGGAAACCTACGGCATGGCCGAGGCCGGCAGCATGATCACGGCAAATTCCCCGCGGGGAGCCCGCAGGCCNGCTCGGTGGGCCTGCCGGTAGGCAGCGAGGTACGTGTCGTCGACGACGAGGCGAGGCCGTGCCCGCCGCGGCAGGCCGGGCGGGTACAGATCCGCGGCCCCGGGGTCATCCGCGCCTACGCCGGCCCGGCCGGCGCCGACAGCTTCACCCCGGACGGCTGGCTGGACACCGGCGACATCGGCTTCACGGACGCCGACGGCTACCTCTACCTCACCGGCCGCGGCGACGACGTGATCAACCGTGGTGGTGAGAAGGTCTCCCCCCGCGAGATCGAGGAGGTTCTGCTCGCCGACCCGCGGGTGCGCCGCGCGGNNACCCGCGGGTGCGCCGCGCGGTGGTGGTGGGCCGGCCGGACGCCGTCCTCGGTGAGGTGCCCGTCGCGCTGGTCGTCCCGGTGAACGGTCCTGATCCCCTGCTCGTGGCCGAGCTCGTGGAGCGTTGCGAGGCCGGCCTCGCCAGGTTCAAACGGCCAACCAGCATAGAGATCGTCACCGACCTCCCCGGTGGCCGTAGCGGCCCGCTCCGGCGACCGGCCGTACAGGCCGGAATCTCCGGATCGGCGGCCGCGTGACGACCTTCCTCCCGTCATCCCCCGCCCTTCCCCGTCTTCCCCCTGCCTTCTGTCTTGTGCCCCGGTCTGGGCCAGGGGCACAAGACAGCCCAGGGGCCCGGTTTTCCGGCTTTCCGAGCCGCTGAGCCAACCGCCTGTGGGCTTGCTACGGTGCAGTGCGGTCAGCCGTGGGAAGTTCACAGACATGCGGCGCTGTGGTGACACGCGGCCGGCCGGCAGGCAGAGTCAGCAGGTGGGAGAGGGTGCCGTGGACGACAAGACGATGGCGGGGTTTCTCGCCGAGCTGGCTTCCCCCGCGCCCGCGCCGGGCGGTGGCGCGGCCGCGGCGCTGCAGGCCGCCCTCGGCGCGGCGCTGGTGAGCATGGTCTGCAATCTCACGATTGGCAGGCCCCGGTACGCCGAGCACGAGGCGACGATGCTCTCCGCCCGAAGCGAGGCCGACAAGGCCCGCGCCGAGGCGCTGGCGCTGGCCGCCGCCGACGCCCGCGCGTTCGCCGCGGTCAGCGACGCCTACAAACTGCCGAAGGGCACCGACGAGGAACGGGCCGCTCGCAGCCGGGCGATCCAGACCGCGCTGGTCACCGCGGCCGAGGTGCCGCTGCACACCGCGGCGGTCGCGGCGGCCGTGGTGGGGCTGTGCGCGAGGATCATCGACGGCGCGAACGTCAACGTCCTCAGCGATGTCGGGGTGGCCGCCGCCAGCGCACGCGCCGCGCTGGACAGCGCCGCGATCAACGTACGTGTGAACACGGCGGTGATGACGGACGCGGACGCGCGGGAGCGTGCCACGGCCGCCCTCGCCGACCATCTGACCTCTGTGGCTACGGCGGACAGCATCGTGCGCGCCGTCGGGGAACGGATCGGATCATGAAGTTGCTGGACGGGCGGGCCATGGCCGCGGAGATCGGCCGGGGTGTCGTCGACGATGTGGAGCGGCTGCGCGAGGCCGGCCGGGTGCCGACACTGGCCGTGGTCCTGCCGGATACCGACCCGGCGGCCCGGTCCTACGTCAGGGTGATCGAACGTGGCGCGGCGAAGGTGGGGGTCCGCTGCGTCATCCACGAGCTGTCCGGGGACGCCGCCGACCTCGTCGCCACGGTCGACCGGCTGGCCGCCGACGACGAGGTGCACGGCCTGATGGTGCAGACCCCGCTGCCTCCGGGCCTGTCCGCGGACGACGTCGGCAGCCGCATCCCCCCGCACAAGGACGTCGACGGGATGAACCCGCTGAGCCTGGGCCGGCTGGCCCTGGGCCTGCCGTGCTTCGCGCCGGCCACCGCCGCCGCGGTGCTGGAGATCCTGCACCGCGGTGACGTCAAGCTCGCCGGCGTCCACGCGGTGGTCATCGGGCGCAGCCCGGTGGTCGGCAAGCCCGCGTCCCTGCTGCTGCTGGCCGAGGACGCCACGGTGACGATCTGCCATTCCCGCACGACCGACCTGCTCTCGGTCGTGCACGAGGCCGATGTCGTGGTGGCCGCCGTCGGCCGTCCCAAGATGATCGGCAAGGGGTTCATCCGGCCGGGTGCCGTCGTCATCGACGTGGGGACGAACGTCACCGAGGCCGGTCTGGTCGGCGACGTGGACGCCGACGCGGTCGCGTCCGTGGCGGGCGCTCTCACACCGGTCCCGGGCGGGGTGGGTCCGGTGACCACGATGCTGCTGCTGCGCAACACCACCAGCGCCGCCGCCCGGTGACCAACCGGTCAAAACGCATCAGAAGGAAAGGAACGGCAGACGACGCGGGCGGCCCGTGAATGATCCCGTGAGCGATGTCGTTGTGAGTACGGCGTCGTAGTGAATGTTGTAGTGAATGCGGTGCCGCTGTGAATACGGTGTCGCTGTGGATGTGGCGTTCGTGGTGAACGGTGCGGGGTGTCAGGCGGTCGTCGGGGCGTGGGAGGCGTGGGAAGTCAGACCGGCCGCCAGGCGGACGCGGTTGCGGCCGTCGGCCTTGGCCCGGTAGAGCGCCGCGTCCGCCGTCTCCAGCAGGGCGGCCAGTTCCACGTCCGTGCCGGCCGCGGTGGCCACCCCGACCGAGACGGTCACGGACACGCAGACCACGCCGGCGGCGTGGCTGTCCGCCCGGCAGCGCATCCCGGCCACCTGCCGGCGGATCCGGTCGGCGGCCCGGGCGGCGGCGTCGAGATCGGTGTCACAGAGCATGATCACGAATTCTTCGCCGCCGAACCGGCCGACGAGATCACGCGGCCGGGTGGCGGCGCGCAGCGCGTCCGCGACACACATGAGAACGGCGTCGCCGGCCAGATGGCCGAACTGGTCGTTGACCTTCTTGAAATGGTCGATGTCCACGATGAGCACGGACATCGGACGGCCCGAGCGCCGGATGCGCAGCACCTCCTTCTCCGCCGTCTCCCGCCAGTAGGCGGGGTTGGCCAGCCGGGTCTTGGCGTCGGTGCGGGCCGCCTGGAGCAGTTCGGCGTGTAGCAGGCTGCGCTGGAGCAGGAGGGCGGGCGGCGTCGCGGTGAGCATGAGCAGGGGGTGCGCGGTCCACAGCACGGCCAGCCCGATGGCGGAACACATCTCGGCGGCGTCGACGGCGAGTATCTCCCGCCGACCGCCGGCGAACGGCCGGCGGGCCGGCTGTGCCGATCTCGGATGCGCGCACCACAGCATGCCGCGCAGCAGAACACGGTTGAGCACTGTGTAGGTGAACACCGCCACGACCAACGCGCCGATACGCCCGGACGAACCCACCAGGGTGTCGATCCGGTACGGCCCCTGGGGCGGGGCGAGCGCCCGGTGCACGCTGGCCGCGCAGAAGCCCGACACGCCCAGTGCCGCCGCGTTGAAGACCTGCCGGTACCGGGGCTGCGCGGCATCCTGGCCGTGGGAACGGAAAAGGCAGTGCAGGGGTATGTGCAGGACTGCGGCGTACAGCGGTGGGAGAAGAAGCGTGACCGGCAGGGTCCAGTTCGACAGCAGGTCCCGGTGCGGCTCGTCCTTCCGAAGACCGGGCACACCGAGATGCCGGGACGTTTTCATGGCCAGCCGGCCGAGCAGAACGAACGCCCCGAAGGTGAACAGGTCGGCAAACCTGAAGGAAAGCCCGAACAGGCCGACAAGGACAACTACCAGACACAGTACGTCGACGGCGACAAGATAGCGGACAAGCCGTGGCGGAAGGCTCCACAGCGCAAAATGTGACACCTGTTCGGCCAGCCGTTCACCGGCCTGCCGGGCAGCCTTTCCCCCGCGCTGCCAGGACTGCCGCACGAGTCGCCGGAGCCGCCGCGACCGGGATGGGGGGGACGGCCGAGGCGACCGGGACGGCCGCTGTGACGGCTGGGACGGTCCGGGTGCCAGCGGCTGGGACGGCTGAAGCGGCTGGGACGAGCGAGCTGGCCGGGGCAACGGTGGCCGGGATGACGGCTGGGACGGTGACTGGGATGGTGAACGAACTGGCGAGCAGGGTGGCGGACGCACGTCGGTCTCGCCGGCGGTGGAGTCCGCCGCCGCGGCCGCGTCATGCGTCGTTGTTCCAGCGGGATGCGCGGTTTTCCCCGGATTCACCGCTCCCCGGAGAGGAGGTAACAAAATGTGGGACATCATGCCGGGTCGACCTTCCTCCCCGTTCGCCTCGTTTCGGTTTGATGTGCACCGACTCGTTACTCAGAGTCATCAACAGAAACAAAGAGTACGGACGGTGGCCCGGCGACCGCAACCACTTCGATGTTGTCCCGATGTCAGAAACCGTCGGGCGATGCCCGAGGAGATGACCCCGACGCGGCACACAACCGTTCCGACAAGCCCATTGCCGCAGGTCAGCGGTTAGATCATCAGGTGGTGCGGGCGACCGCCTCCACCATGGCGGCGGTCAGCGCGGCGACATCTGGGCGTGTCATGACGTATGGGGGCATCGCGTACACCAGCCGGCCAAACGGACGCACCCAGACCCCCAGCTCCACCAGCAGCGGCTGGATCACCCGCATGTCGACCGGCTCCCGGGTCTCGATCACCCCGATCGCGCCCAGCGTCCGCACGTCGGCGACACCGGGCAGTGCGCGGGCGGGCGCGAGCCCCTCGGCCAGCCAGGNNGAGCCCCTCGGCCAGCCAGGTCCGCAGATCGCCGACCTGGCGCCGCCACGGCCCGGACAGCAGCAGGCCGATGCTGGCGTTCGCCACCGCCGCGGCGAGCGGGTTGCCCATGAACGTCGGCCCGTGCATGAACACGCCCGCCTCGGACGCGCACACCCCGGCCGCCACCTCGTCCGTGCACAGGGTCGCGGCCATCGTCAGGTATCCCCCGGTCATGGCCTTGCCGACGCACATGATGTCCGGGCTGATCCCGGCATGGTCGCAGCCGAACAGCTCCCCCGACCGTCCGAACCCGGTCGCGATCTCGTCGGCGATAAGCAGGATGCCGTGGGCGTCGCACAGCTCACGCAGCCGGGCCAGCCAGCCCGGGGCGTAGAAGCGCATCGCCCCGGCGCCCTGCACCACCGGCTCGCAGATCACCGCGGCGATCTCGTGCTGGTGCTCGTCGAGCAGCCGGGCGATGCCGGCGACATGCTCGTCCTCGCAGGGCTCGTCAAAGCCCGGCCGCGGCGCCTCGGCGAAGAGGTGACGCGGCAGCAGACCGGTGAACAGATGGTGCATGCCGGTGTCCGGGTCGCACACGGCCATGGCGCCGGAGGTGTCACCGTGATACCCCCGGCGGATGGTGAGCAGCTTCGTCCGGCCGGGACGCCCCCGTCCCCGCGCGTACTGCAACGCCATCTTGATCGCGACCTCGACGGAGACCGACCCGGAGTCGCAGAAGAACACCCTGGTCAGCGGCGGCGGGGTGATCTCGACCAGGGTGCGGGCCAACGTCACCGCGGGCGCGTGGGTCAGCCCGCCGAACATGACGTGGGCCATGTCGTCGAGCTGGGCGCGCACCGCCGCGTCCAGGACCGGGTGGGCGTAGCCGTGGATGGCGGCCCACCACGACGACATGCCGTCGATCAGCTCCCGCCCGTCGGCCAGCCGCAGCCGCACCCCGGACGCGGACGCCACCGGGAACACCGGCAGCGGGTCGGTCGCCGACGCGTACGGATGCCAGACATGCGCCCGGTCGTCGGCGAGCAGCTCCCCCACATCGGCGTACCGAGCCGACGTGTCTCCCTCCGGACGATGCCGCGGACGATGCCCCATACGCCATGTCTACCGTGCCCCGTCCATCACACGTCATACGGCGTACGCCGTCCCGCCCACGGCCCACCGCCGATCTCGGCGCGCTCCTGGCCGTCTGACCATCCGCGGCGGATGTGACGGCTGGGTGGACGGCATGTCCCGCGGTGGTCACGGCGGCCGGCCANNNCGGCCGGCCGCCGCGGTATGGACAGGCGGCAACGGACCATCGGCGTTTGCGAGGAAGCCGCGTGGAGATAATCCCACCGTTGGTGACAACGGCTGGTGACAGTTACTGGTGACAACGACTCCCACCGGGGAAGGCCACCATGTTTCAACTGATCTGGATCATCCTTGCCGGCCTCGTGATCGGCCTGTTGGCACGACTGGCCGTCCGGGGGCCGCAGCGGATCCCGCTGTGGCTCACGATCGTCGTCGGCATCGTCGGCGCGCTGGTGGGCAACATCATCGCCAGTGTGCTCGGTGTCCGCCACACCGGCGGTTTCGACTGGATACGCCATATCCTGCAGGTCGGTGTGGCCGCCGGCCTCGTCGTCCTCCTCACGCCCCTGTGGCTCAACCGCAACACCCACCGTCCCGACGAGCACCGCCAGTATCGGTAGGCCCTGGCTCTCCGACGCCCGCCGCGAGAGGCCCCGACCCATACCCGCACTGCATGATGGCCGTATGACGAACGGTGTCGACACGTTGCCGGAGACGTCCGAGACATCGGAGACGATCGCGGGGCTGGCCGCGGACTTCGACCGCGACGGTTTCGTGATCGTCCGCGGGCTGTTCACCGAGGCGGAGACGGCCGCGCTCGGTGCCGCGCTCGCCGACCTCCAGCGCCGGATCGGCACCGGCGATCTCGACCGCTCCTGGGCCGGGGACGATCTCGGCGGCGACTTCAACGGCAATCATCCGCCGTATGTGCACTACGTCGTCGGGGTCACGCACCTCTCCCCCGTCGCCGCGGCGGCGATCCGCCACCCCGTCCTGCTCGCGCTCGTCCAGCGCATCCTCGGCAACGACCACTGGCTGTACGACGTGGACGACCACGGTGTCATCTACCAGGACGCCCGCCCCGGCGCCGGGATGACCTACACGCGGATCGGCTGGCACAGCGACCACCAGTCCCGGCCGACGTCGGAGATCTGGCCCGGGGTGGCGCTGACCTTCCACATCGACGCGACATCGCCGGCCAACGGTTTCCTGCGGGCGGTGCCCGGCAGCCACCGCGGGGACTGGGACGCCGTCCCCGGCGGCTTCGGCAAGCTCCCCGGTGAGGTGGCGGTCTACTGCGACCGCGGTGACGTGCTGTTGCACCACAGCGACCTGTGGCACGCCGCCGCCCGCGCCACCGAGGATCCGCCCGGTGGCGTACGCCGGCACATGCGCGGCAGCTACATGGGCGGCCGCCCCCTCGCCCCCGGCGAACACCTCGAGCCCTTCAACAAGAACGCCCTGCGCTGACCACTCGACCAGCCTCGAACTTCATGCAGCCTCGAACTGCATGATCGTTGTGATTCTGGTGCTGCTGGAACAGCAGCAGAATCACAACGATCACCGTGTTAGCTGGGCCAGCCCTCATCGGGTGGGTGGTTGTCGGTGACGCGGACGGCGCGGGCAGGATGGGTGCGTGGTCCTACCGATTCACGACATCAACCCGCTGCGCCGCCGGCCGGTCGTCACCTGGCTGCTGATAGCGGTCAACGTCGCCGTCTTCGTGCTCTTCGAGCCGATCGTGACCTCGGTCGCCGGAACCGCCACGGCGACTCCGCAGAGCGTCTGCGAGCAGGAACGGTTCTTCGACCACTGGGGCGCGGTCCCCACCGAGATACTGGACAACAAGCCCGCCCCTCAGGCGCCCAGCGGCCGGTCCGCGGGCGTGAACCCGCAGGGCCAGGTGCTGTGCGAGGTGGAGTCCCCGCCGTCGTTCAACAAGTCCCCGGTCCTGTCGGTACTGACCGCGATGTTCCTGCACGGGAGCTGGCTGCACCTGCTCGGGAACATGCTTTTCCTCGGCGTGTTCGGCAACAACGTGGAAGACCGGATGGGACGCTTCCTCTATCTGATCTTCTACCTGGCATGCGGATACGTGGCAACCTACGGGTTCGCGCTGTTCGAGTCGGACTCGACCACGACGCTCATCGGCGCCTCCGGAGCGGTGGCCGGCGTGCTCGGCGCCTACCTGGTCGTCTTCCCGCGGGCGCGGGTCATCGGCCTTGTCACGTTCCTGTTCTTCCTGCCGTTCTGGCTGCCGGCCTGGATAGTGCTCGGATTCTGGTTCCTGCTCCAGTACATCTATTTCATCGGTATGGGTGTCGCCGAGGGCGGCAGCGTCGCCTACGGCGCCCACGTGGTCGGATTCGTTTTCGGCGCGTTGGCAGTCCTGCCGTTCGTCCGCGAACTGCGGGCCGCGGGGCCGGCCCGATACCAGCCGCCCGACCAGCGGTGGGTCCGCCGGATGCCCTGGCCCTGACCGGCCGACGCTGACGGGCCGACGGCGCCGGCCCGTCAGCCGCATCCAGGAAGGCGGCCGGAACCGGCCGGTCGAGTCGGCCGGTCCACGGAACACTCTCGCCGTGTTTTCACACTATGTGCCGGTGGACGGGCTGCCGCGCTCGTCCACCCACCCGTCGCGGTCATCGCGTGCAGGCAGATACGGGCGAGCCGGCCCGGCCCGGGCCGATCAAGCCGGGGGGCCTGGCAGCCCGGCCCGGGCTGGTCACCCGCCGGCAGCTGACATGTTCAGACGGTGACCGTCGTCGACCGCCACAGGCGCCGCTTCTTCCCCGCCTTCTTCTCGGCCGGGTCGCTTCCGACCTGATCCTTCCCGACCGGGGCCGCAACCGGCACGGCCGACGCGGGTAGATCGATGGCGACCGTCCGCCAGCCCTCGTAGACCTCCTCGGACGGGAACCCCCGCGCGGCCAGGGCCTGCGCGGCGCCGACGAGCTGCTCGTACGTCCGCTGGTCGTCGACCTCGTCGGCGCGGTCAGCGTGGTCGTCCTGTGCGGCGTACCGGCGCACGACGGTGCCACCAACACGCAACGGCGCGCCACCCGGCGCCAGGGCACCAGCTGACAGCGGGGTGGCTGACGGTGCGTCAGCTGACGGTGTGCCGTCCGCGGGCGCGCTGGCGGCTGACGGGGTGGCCTCGCCCAGAGTGCGTGTCAGTGTCCAGGTGCGCACGAAAGCGACGGTGTGTGGCTCGTCCGGATCGGTGGTGGGCAGACCGCCCACATACTCCTCCAGAATCCTGACCACCTGTTCGACGGCCGCGGGACCCGGTTCCGCGTCGTCCTTACCCAAGCCCATCTACAACATCCTCTCCGGATATGTGGATAACTCCGGACCGTGACCGCCGGAGCGTGACAGCCGATGACAACCGAACCGTGACGACCGCGAACCGCCGCACGCGGAACCGATAGCGCATCATCCCGGATGATGCGGTTGCTTCCGGCACCGGGGTGCTCACGAGACATTGCCGACACATACGCCCACAAGGTGTTTGAACGCCCGACCGGGAGTAAAGATCGACCAATCCGCTGATCGGGAATGGGGCGTCCGGGTGGGACGCCGGGCACGACGTCGTGCGGGCCGCCGCCCGGACACGCTCCTCACGAGCTCCCGCGGGCCCCTCGGCCCGGGAAAGGACCATCATGCGTACCCGGGTACAGGTCCCCGTCATCGCCCTGATCTGGTTCGCCGTCGGCATCGTCGTCGCAATCAACAGGGACTACCAGGTGCACACCGGTTCCCAGCTCGCCACCTTCGTGCTGGCCGTGACCATCTGGCCGGTCCTGCTCCTTGGCGGCAGCGTGAACATCCAGCTCTGACCGGTACCCGCCCGGCTCACCTCCCACCGCACCGGTCCAGCGCCCCGAAGCGCCCCGAAGCCGACCGGGTATCCCGCCGAGCCTGGTCCCGCCCCCCGTCGGCACCCGCCCGGGCGGGGCCGCGACGGCAACGGCGGTGGCACCCGCGGCACCATCAGCACCGGCACCGTGTCGGTCGGGATTCGGGATTCGGGATCCGGCCCGTGCGGCCGGCCGGCGGCGGTACCGGTGTCCCGCCACCGGGTGTGTCGAAGTATGCGCCGGCCGCGGCAAAGGAGGCATCCGGCGATTACCTGGGACCTGCGGGTCGAACCGTTCCAGTCCGGGCTAGAATCTGTTTGCAGAATATGACGTGCGGTGACAGACAACCCGGCTAGACGACCCGGCCAGCCGGCCAGACAGCCCAATCAGACAACATGGCCAGACACCCCGGTCAGGCAGCCCAGTCGGACAACCCGGTCAGGCGGAGAAAACCGTGTCAGAAGAATCTGCGAACGCGGCCGGGCCCACCGATGTCACGGTGGGTGCCACGCCCATCCGGGTCTTTCTCCTTGACGATCATGAGCTGGTTCGCCGCGGGCTGCGCGATCTTCTTTCCGAGGAGCCCGACATCGAGGTGATCGGCGAGGCCGATCATGCCGACGGGACGGACCGGGCGATCCTCGCCGCCCGGCCCGACGTCGCGGTGCTGGACGCACGCCTGCCGGACGGCAGCGGCATCGAGGTGTGCCGGCAGGTCCGTTCCCGCAACCCCGCTGTCGCCTGTCTGATCCTCACCTCGTTCGATGACGAGGAGGCCCTGTTCACCGCGATCATGGCAGGTGCCGCCGGGTATGTCCTCAAGCGGGCCCGCGGTACCGCTCTGGTGGACGCCGTACGGCNGCGGCGGGCCGTTCCCTCCTCGATTCCGCGGTGACCCCCCGGGTACTGCGCCGCGCGGGGCAGGAACCCGTCCACGACGAGCGGCTCGCCACCCTGACCGAGCAGGAACGCCGCATCCTCGCGCTCATCGCCGAGGGGCTGACCAACCGGCAGATCGCCAACCGCCTGTTCCTGGCGGAGAAGACCGTGAAGAACTACGTCTCCAGCCTGCTGGCCAAACTCGGGCTGGAAAGCCGGACCCAGGCCGCCGTCTTCGCCACCAAGCTCGCCCACTGACGGACGCCCTCCCACGGACGATCGCTGGACGATTGCTGGACGATTGCTGGACGATCATTGTGTGCCGGCACACGCTGGCCAACGAGCATATAATTACTCTCAGTAGCTATCGATCGGACCGCGACATCGGACCGCGTCAGGCGCCCACCCGGCTGCCATTGCCTGCCGAAGCTGCCCACTGATCCCACTGGCCGCTGAGGTTGTTGGCCGCTGGGCCGCCTGCCACTGAGGCCGATGTGCCGTGGCGTGTGCTATGGCGTGTGCCGTGGCGCCGTCGCGCAGCCGCCCAGATACATCAACAGAAGCACATGGATAAAAATGCTGCGACAATTCGCCGAGTCGGCGGCCGCTTCGGGGTCGACCTGGTCCGCGTCGTGGAGGGTGACACCTTGATCAATAAGGTCCTGGTCGCGAATCGCAGTGAGATAGCCATCCGCGTCTTCCGTGCCGCGCACGAGCTGGGCCTGCGCACGGTTGCTGTCTACACGCCCGAGGACGTGGGCTCACAGCACCGGACAAAGGCTGACGAGTCCTACGAGATCGGCAAGCCCGGCCACCCCGTCCGCGGCTATCTGGACATCGACGCCCTGCTGGCGGTGGCGAAAAGGGTCGGCGCGGACGCCCTGCACCCGGGATACGGCTTCCTGTCCGAGAGCGAGGCGCTGGCGCACGCGTGCGAGCTGGCCGGGGTCACCTTCGTCGGCCCCCCGCCGCCGGTGCTGCGGCTGACCGGGGACAAGGTGGCCGCCCGCGAGGCCGCGGTGGCCGCGGGCCTGCCGGTGCTGCGGGCCTCGGCGCCGGTGACCGAACCGGCCGCCGCGCTGGCCGCCGCCGAGGCCGTGGGCTTCCCGCTGTTCGTGAAGGCGTCGGCGGGCGGCGGCGGCCGTGGCCTGCGCCGGGTGAACCATCCAGAAGATCTTGAAGACGCGGTGACGAGCGCGATCCGGGAGGCGGCGGCGGCCTTCGGGGACGGCACGATCTTCCTCGAGCAGGCCCTCGACCGGCCCCGGCACATCGAGGTGCAGGTCCTCGGCGACGCCACCGGCGAGGTAGTCCACCTCTACGAGCGGGACTGCTCGGTGCAGCGACGTCACCAGAAGGTCGTCGAGGTCGCGCCCGCTCCCCTGCTCGACGCCGCCGTGCGGGACCGGCTGTGCGCGGACGCGCTGGCGTTCGCCCGGCACGTCGGCTACGTGAACGCCGGCACGGTGGAGTTCCTGGTCGCCGCCGACGGGTCGCACACCTTCATGGAGATGAACCCGCGTATCCAGGTCGAGCACACCGTCACCGAGGAGGTCACCGGCGTCGACCTGGTCGTGGCACAGCTGCGGATCGCCGGCGGCGCCACCCTGGCCGACCTGGGCCTGTCCCAGGAGTCGATCAGTATCCGCGGGGCCGCGGTGCAGTGCCGGGTGACCACCGAGGACCCGGCGGACGGGTTCCGCCCGGACACCGGAAAGATCACCAGATACGAGTCCCCGGGCGGCTCGGGCGTCCGGCTGGACGGGGCGATCTACCAGGGCGTGGAGATCACCCCGTACTTCGACTCGCTGCTGGTCAAGGTGACCGCCCGCGGCGCCGATCTGGCGCAGGCCACCGCGCGGGCCGGCCGGGCGCTGGCGGAGTTCCGGGTCCGCGGCGTGCGCACGAACGTGAAGTTCCTGCAGCGGCTGCTCGCCGAGGAGGACTTCCTCGCCGGCCGGGTGACCACGTCGTTCCTGGACGACCGGCCAGGGCTGTTCCTCGGGGACGGCGGCACCGACCGCACCAGCCGGCTGCTCGACCGGCTGGCCACCAGCACCGTCAACGGCCACCGGCGGCCGGCCACCACNNCCGGCGGCCGGCCACCACTCTGATCGACCCGCTGGGCCTGCTGCCGGCCATCCCGGCCGGGGCGGCGCCGGCCGGCTCCCGGCAGCTGCTCGCCGAGGTCGGCCCGCGTCAGTGGGCGGCGCGGCTGCGGGCCGAGACCCGGCTCGCGGTCACCGACACCACTCTGCGTGACGCCCATCAGTCGCTGCTGGCGACCAGGCTGCGCACCACCGACATTCTCGCGATCGCCCCCGCCTACTCCCGGCTCGTCCCCGACCTGCTGAGCCTTGAGTGCTGGGGCGGGGCCACCTACGACGTGGCGCTGCGCTTCCTCGCGGAGGACCCGTGGGAACGCCTCGCCGCCATCCGCGAACGGGTTCCCAACATCTGCCTGCAGATGCTGCTGCGCGGACGCAACGCCGTCGGCTACACCCCCTACCCGGACGACGTGGTCCAGGCGTTCGTCGCCGAGGCGGCGGCGACCGGCGTCGACATCTTCCGGGTGTTCGACGCGCTGAACGACATCGAGCAGATGCGGCCGGCGATCGACGCGGTCCTTGAGGCAGGCGCGGTCGCCGAGGGAACTCTGTGTTACACCGGCGATCTGGTGGACCCCGCGGAGCGGATCTACACCCTCGACTACTACCTGCGCCTGGCCGAACAGCTCGTGGCCGCCGGCGCGCACGTACTGGCGATCAAGGACATGGCCGGGCTGCTGCGGCCGACCGCCGCACGCGTCCTGGTGGCGGCGCTGCGGAAGAACTTCGACGCGCCCGTGCACGTACACACCCACGACACCGCCGGTGGCCAGCTGGCCACCCTGATCGCGGCGGCCGAGGCCGGCGCGGACGCCGTCGACGCCGCGTCCGCGCCGCTGTCGGGCGGCACCAGCCAGCCGAACCTGTCCGCGCTCGTCGCCGCTACCGACCACACCCCACGGGCAACCGGGATCAGCCTGGCCGCGCTGTCGGCGATGGAGCCGTACTGGGAGGCGGTCCGCGACCTCTACGCGCCGTTCGAGGCCGGGCTGCGGGCGCCGACGGGCGCCGTCTACCGGCACGAGATCCCCGGCGGTCAGCTGACGAACCTGCGCCAGCAGGCGATCGCCCTCGGGCTGGGCGCCAAATGGTCCCAGGTGCAGGAGTGCTACGCCCTGGCCAACGACCTGCTCGGCAAACCCATCAAGGTCACGCCCACCAGCAAGGTCGTCGGGGATCTGGCGCTGTTCATCGCCGGCGGTGACATCGACGTCGCCGTGCTGCGCGAGCATCCCGAACGCTACGACCTGCCGGCCAGCGTCCTGGGCTACCTTGCCGGCGATCTCGGCACGCCACCGGCCGGCTTCGCCGAGCCCTTCCGCGAACGCGCGCTCGCCGGCCGGCAGCCGTCCGCGCCCGTGACCGACCTGGACCCGCATGACGCGGCCGCCCTGCGGGTGGACGGACCGGGGCGGCGCGAGACGCTGTCCCGGCTGCTGTTCCCCGGGCCGTGGAACGACTACACCGCCGCCGTGGCGGCCTACGGCAACTCCGCCACGGTCCCCACCGAGGAGTTCTTCTACGGCCTCACCCCGGGACAGCCGGTGACCATCACCGTGGAGCCCGGGGTGGAGGTCATCGTCGAGCTCAACGACGTCGGCGAACCCGACGACGCGGGCATGCGCACCCTGTACCTGCGGGTCAACGGCCAGCCACGGCCGGTGTCGGTGCGGGACACCTCGATCGCGACGGTGTCCAAGGAGGCCCGGCGCGCCGACCCCGGCGACCCGGCACAGATTCCCGCGGGGCTGCCCGGGCTGGTCACCTATACGGTCGCTGTCGGTGACGAGGTGCGCAAGGGTGACCGGTTGGCCACCATCGAGGCGATGAAGATGGAGGCCGCCGTCACCAGCCCGCACGCGGGGACCGTCACCGAACTGCTCCACTCCTCCGGCGTTTCCGTCGAGGTCGGCGATCTCCTTCTTGTGGTGACCCCCGTGCCGGTCCCCAGCTGAGCGGCTTCTTCAAGATCATCCTGATTGGTGCGACTCCAGACAGGGTACCGCTAGCACGTGGCCGTACTCACGGCATGTGCCGCATTCGCACAGCGCCCCGGTCAGCGATCCCGGAAACGGATGTCGCCGACCGGGGGAAGGAGTATGCGCCTTATCCGGTGAGTTTCTTTTGTCGAGCCGGCTGTAGCCAGGTACGGGAGTACCCGCGGAATGGAGTCATACGCCAGTCAGATGAGCACGGAAGTACGCGGACTCCGGGGCGAGAGAACGCGGTTCCGCGTACTGGGGCCATTGGAGGTGTACGGATCTGACGACACACTGATCGATATTCACCAGCACAAGCCGCGCATGCTGCTCTCGCTACTGCTCCTCAATGCCGGGACCTGGGTGAGCATCGACCGGATCTGCGCCGTCCTCTGGGAGGACGAGCCGCCCAGATCCTCGTTCGGAAACATCAAGACCTATGTGTCGCAGTTGCGGCGGACGCTCCCCCCGGCTCCTCCCACGGATAACAGGATAGAAAGCAGGGCAGGCGCCTACCGCATCAACCTGGCGCCTGGTGAACTTGACGTGTCGGTTTTTGACAAAATGGCGTACCGTGGCCAGGAGGCGTTGCGCGAAGGCGCCGGCGAGATTGCCGTCGAGTATTTTCAGAAAGCGTTGGAACTGTGGCGTGGACAGCCTTTCGACGAACTGCCCGAGAGCATCACCCTGGCCGAGGCGGCACGGTTGGAGGAGCAGCACTGGGCGGTCCTGGAAGATCTGATCGACGTCCGTCTCTCCCGCGGCCACCAGGACGCCGTCCTGCCCACGCTGCGTGCGCTGACCATCGAATATCCCCTGCGGGAACGGCTGTGGGGCCAGCTCCTCCTCGCGTTGCACCAGTCGGGCCGGCGGGCGGAGGCGCTGTCGGCGTACCAGACCGTGTACCGCCTGCTGGCCGAGGAGCTCGGCGTCGAGCCGGGAGCGGGGCTGCGTAGGCTGCACCAGCGAATACTGGACGCCGATCTCAGTGTGGAGACCGAGCGGTGACCGGCGGCAGACGGTACGGAAACGCACCTTTTTCGCTACGGATGTACGCGGGTTGAACCTTCACTGAACCTCATGGTCGCAACATGGAGGAAGGGTTGGTTCCCAATGGGCCAGCCCGGAGAGATCGGATGGAAGAGGCCGTCCGACCAACGATGGTCGGGCCGATCATCCGAGAGGACTCCACAGGAGGCACCATGAAAGCTCCGTACCAGCCGCCCGCGCTCCAGGAGGTCGGCACCTTCCCCGTCGTCACCGAAGGCTACTACGGCGGCCATCGGCGGGACTACTACGGCGGATACCACAAGTTCCGCAGGTTCCGTAGGTTCCGCGGATTCCGTCACGGCTACTAGAACACCACGGACTGGAACGCCGCTGAACACCAACGGTTCACCCGCGAGCGGGTGCTCCCGCACCCCGGCTGATCGCCCCTGCGGCGTCGACCTGGAGGGAACATTGCTGCCCGGGTCAACACGCCCGTGCTGTCCGGGCGCAGCTACCCCGCCCGCTGGTCGGACTACGACCGCTGTTCAGCGGCCCCGTGGACAAGCCACATAGCCCGGTGGCTCCCTGCCGTCGTGCACGGTGGCAGTGAGTAACTCTTACTGCCACCAGCGGCGTGCGGGGACGCGGGGAGCGGACATTTTCCTCGACAGCGACTGCCGACGGTGGCCCCGGCCGCAGCCTGTCATCCTGATCTCCGGTGCGAAGAAACAGGCGGACAGTGCATGAACAGGTGGACAGCGCATGACAGGACTTCCCTCTCCCGGAACACCGTGGTTTCTCACTCTGCCCGATGCCGGTCACCTGGCCGGGGCCGTCAGCCCGGTCGCCGAGCGCGCCCCGCGAACGCTGCGCTACCGTTCCGGCCGGCCGTGGCTGCTTGGTGACTGGTCCGACGACGCGGTCGGCTCCGACGGCCACGGCAACGATGCTGTCGGCGACACTGTCGTGGTCGCCGAGGCCGGGACCTCCCGACTGGCGCTGATCGGATGTTGCCCGGTCAGCGCCGCCCACCTCACTCGCGCTCTGACGCGGATACGGGAGGTCACCGCGCTCGACATCCTGATCTCGTCGCTGCCCGGCAGTTTCCACGTCGTGGCCGACATCGACGGCCGCCGCCGTGTTCAGGGCACCGCTTCGGGCCTGCGGCGGGTGTTCCACACGGTGTTGGACGGGCAGGTCATCGCCTCCGACCGCGCCGACGTGCTGGCCGCCTGCGTCCGCGGCGAGCTGGATCCCACCGCTGTCGCGCTGTCCCTGCTCGACCCGTCGGCGCCCTACCCCCTGGACGACCGGCCGATGTGGCGCGGTGTGGAGGTACTCGCGCCCGACCATTTCCTCCTGGCCGACGGCGACGGACGGGCGCGCACCGTCCGCTGGTGGCGCCGACCCGAACCGGTGCTGTCGCTGGAGACGGGAGCACCGCTGCTGCGCGGCGCCCTCACCGAGGCGGTGGCCGCCCGGGCCGGTGCCGTCGGTGGCAGCGGTAGCAGCACCGGTGGCAGCAGCGGTGGCACGGTGAGCTGCGACCTGTCCGGCGGACTCGACTCGACAGCGGTGTGCTTTCTGGCCGCGAGAAACCCGGTGACGCTCGTCGCCTACACCGGTATCGGCCGGGATCCGGGCGATGACGATCCGGAATGGGTGGACCTGGCCGTGGCTGGTCTGCCGGACAATCTGCCGAACATGGTGCACGAGGTCCTGCCGCGCGACGAGCTTCCCCTCGTCTACGACGGGATCATGACCGCTGACGAAGCGCTGGACAGGCCCTTCCCCGGCATCACCGACCGGGCGAAGATACTCACCGGCCTGCGCCGCGTGGCCCTTTACCGCCCACGTGTCCACCTGACCGGCCTCGGCGGTGACGAGGTCGTGCAGGGAACATCGAACTACCTGCCCGCGCTGCTGCGCAGGCGTCCGTGGGCCGCCGTCGACCGGTTCCGCGGCTTCCGGATCCAGCACCGGTGGCCGTTGTGGGCGGGCCTGTGGATGCTTCAGCCGCGCGGCTACCACACCTACCTGGCGCAGCTGGCCGCCCAGGTCACCGGCTCCCGCCCGATGCCCGGCCTCGCCGACCTGGACTGGGCCGACGCCCCCCGACTGCCCAGGTGGCTGACGCCGCACGCCGTCACGCTGGTGCGCGAGGCGCTGGAGGCGCTGGTGGACTCCGCGGCGCCACCGCTGGCCGGGACCCGTGACGGGCATCATGACCTGCTGTCCATCCGAACGGCCGCGGGAGCCACCCGGCTGTTCTGCCAGCTCGCCGCGCCGACCACCGTGACCCCGGCCGCCCCGTTCCTCGACGATCGGGTGATCGAGGCCGCCCTCGCGGTTCGCCCGGAGGAACGCACCACCCCCTGGGAGTACAAGCCGCTGCTCAAGGAGGCCATGCGCGGGATCGTGCCGGACCGCTCCCTGCGACGCGTCACAAAAGCGGAGGGTTCGGCGGAGGAGGCGGCGGGGCTGGACGCCCACCACGACCAGCTGCTGGCGTTGTGCGAGAACTCCCGGCTCGCCGATCTCGGGCTGGTGGATCCGGAGAAACTGCGGGCGTGCTGCCGGTATTCACACGCGCCCGAGCGGGAACACGAATCTCTCCACCAGACCTTCGCCTGTGAAACATGGCTTCGGGTGCTCACCGGCGACCGGGCGGCCGGACATCCGCTGGGGGCAGCATGACGAGGTTGCGGCAGGCGGTCGCCCACACCGAAACCGACTATGGTGCCGCGCTCCTGGACGAGCGCAGCGGTCGATACTGGTCGCTCAATCCGACCGGGGCGCTCGTGTTACGCGTGCTGCTCGGCGGCGGCAGCCCCGCCGACGCCGCCGCCGCCGTCACCGACACCTGTGACGTGGACGCAACCACCGCGGACCGTGACGTGCGGGCCCTGCTGACCGAGCTTCGCGCGGCGGGGCTCCTCGCGACCGGCGCCGCCGACCGGTAATGCCGACGCACGTTCACCCCGGGAGGTGACGGGCAATGACCACACCCATGTCGGTGAGCCGCCGGGGAGACAGCCTTGCGCTACGGCGACGGCCCCTGGCCCTGGCCGCGGTCGCGGCCGCACGACTGCTCGCCACCCAGCCTCCCAGCCGGATCCGTGCCGTCCTGACCTGCCTGCGCCGGGGTGCCGTGCCAGCCGACTACCAGCAGACGCTGGCCGCACGCAACGCCGTGACGGCGGTGAGCATGGTGTGTCGCAGCGGCCACGGCTGCATCCCCCGATCCATCGCCACCGCGCTGCTCTGCCGGGCATCAGGGGTCTGGCCCACCTGGTGCGTGGGCGTCCGCGCCGTCAGCCCGTTCGCCGCCCATGCCTGGGTGGAGGCGGACGGGGCGATGGTGGGCGAACGGGAACCAGCGGGCTACTTCCGGCCGCTTCTCACCGTCCCCCCGCCAGCGGCGGGNTCCCCCCGCCAGCGGCGGGGATGGCCACGGCGGCAGGTGTCGGAGCGTCATGAGGATCATCGGCCTGCCGGGCGGCCCGGCGGAGCGGACGACCACGGCCAGGCCACGGCCGACCGACTCGGACGGCGACGCGGCGCACACCGACGGTGTGCCCGGGGAACGCCTTCAGGGCGACGGACCGTCCGGCGACGGAGCATACGAGGACGGGTCGCAGGCCGGGGAACTGCGGCTGCGCGGACTGTGGCGTCTGCTGCGCGGACACGGCTCGCTGGTGGGGATCGCCACCGCGCTGACGGTGGTCGGCACCGTCCTCGGCGTCGCCCAGCCGCTGCTGGTGAAGGACGTCATCGACCTTGCGCAGGCCGGCGGCGTCCCCGGATCGCTCATCCTGCTGCTGTTCGCGCTCTTCGTCGGCCAGGCGCTGACCGACACCCTCGGTAACTACCTGCTGGAACGTGCCGGCCAGGGAATCCTGCTCGATCTGCGGATCCGGCTGGTCGATCACCTGCTGCGGCTGCGGATCGGGGTCTACGACCGGCGGCGCATAGGCGACCTGATCTCCCGGGCCAACACCGACACCACCCTCGTCCGTGAGGCGGTCGCCTACAGCTTCTCCACGGTCGTCACAAGCGTGATCGGCGTCATCGGCGCGGTCGTGATGATGGTGTGGCTGGACGCGCTGCTCTTCCTGCTGGTCCTGCTCGCGGCCGTGGTGGCCGGGGTGATGGTGCTGGGCGTGATGGTGCGCATCCGGATCACCTCGGAACGCGGCCAGGCCAGCATCGGGAGCATGACCGCCGACCTCGAACGGGCACTCACCACGATCCGCACCGTGCGGGCCAGCCGGGCCGAACGGCGTGAGAGCGCGCGCATCGCCGGCCACGCGCGGGACGCCTACCGGGCCGGGGTGCGGATGGCCGCGTTGGACTCGGTCGTCGCTCCGGCCATCCAACTGGCCGTGCAGGGATCGGTTCTGGTGGTGCTGCTGGTCGGTGGAGTGCTCGTCGCACGGGGTTCGACGTCCCTGGGTGATCTCGTCGCCTTCCTGCTCTACGCCACCTATCTCGTCATACCGCTGTCCGATCTGTTCGAGGTCGCGGGGACGATCCAACGCGGCATGGGAGGGCTGCGGCGTGTCGACGCGGTCTTCGCGCTACCCCGCGAACCGGACACCGCCGGTGCCGCCGAGCGGCGTCCCGACCCCGGCCGGGACGGCCCCGGACCGCGGGCGCTCCGGCCCGCCGGCCGGCACGGGAGACAACTCGGGGACGGGCAGGCGGTCGAACAGGCCGGGGACACTCCGGCGGTCGAGTTCCGTAACGTCTGGTTCGGCTACTCCGGCGAACCGGTGCTTCGGGACGTGTCGTTCACGGTGCCGCCCCGCGGCCACATCGCGCTGGTCGGCAGGTCCGGTGCGGGCAAGTCCACCGTGTTCCAGCTCATCGAGCGGTTCTACGAACCGGACCGCGGGACGATCCTGTTCGGCGGGCGGGACGTGGACATCCTCGACCGTGCCACCGCCCGCACCTGGGTGAACCTGGTCGAACAGCAGACCCCGGTGCTGCAGGGAACGCTGCGTGACAACATCGTCTATGCCGCGCCCGACGCCACCGAGGACGAGCTGCGCTGGGCGATCAGTACCGCCGGCCTGGCCGACCTGGTCGCGCGGATACCCGACCGGTTGGACACCGAGGTCGGCGACCACGGGGTTCTGCTCTCGGGCGGGGAACGCCAACGGGTCGCCATCGCCCGCGCGTTGCTGGCCCGGCCCGCCGTCCTCCTCATGGACGAGCCCACCTCCCAGATGGACTCGCTCACCGAGCGGGCGCTCACCCGGGCGATGCGTCAGGTCTCGGCATCGCATGCGCTCCTGGTCATCGCACACCGGATCTCCACGGTTCGCGCAGCCGATCGGATCATCGTCCTCGACGAGGGAAAGGTGGCGGCCACCGGACACCACGAGCATCTGATGCGGGTGAGCCCGCTCTACCAGGAGCTCGCGTCCAGCCGGCTGGACGCTGACCCGGACCTTGGCCGGGGGCGCCCATGAGGGGGCCGGCCGTAAAGGGGCCGGAGCAGGGTTCTGGGGAAGGCCGTGCGGGCCTGGTGGTCGTCCAGCTCCGGCAGTCCGGATGCGTTTGACCGTATCGCCGGTGGCTGCGGGGCTGGCCGGTCCGCGTCGCGGACCGGCCAGCCCCGGTTGGCCCGCCTCGTCCTCAGCTCGCGGTGCTCGTCGAGCCCGTGCTGCTCACCGCCCGTCGGCTTGCCGACGCCGACCAGTCGGCGGGCGGGACGGGGTCGAGAGGAACAGCCGTCGTACCGTTCCACTGGTAACGCACAGTCGCCGCGCCAGCGGTGGGGCAGCACAGCGGGTCATCGGGCCGGTAAAGCTGGTAGGACAGCGCGACGACGTCGTCGGTGGACCACAGCCACTCGACGGTCGCGCTCGGTAGCTGGGTGTCAGTGCCGACCAGACGGCCGTGGTGGAAGAGGAACGCCTGCTGGGGATGGCCGTCCACGGCGGCGGTCCAGCGTCCGACGATCACGCTGAGGTCGTTGTCCGGGTGGTAGCCGGCCGTCCCGGTGGGGGTGTAGCCGTGCTCCCGGACGACCGCCGTGGCCGTTTCGGTCCCGTCAGTTCCGGAAGCGGACCCGGAAGACGGCGCGGACACGGGCGCGGCGGACAGCGGCGTCCCCGGCCCGGGTGGCCGCGGCTGTGGTGCCGACGCGGCGAGAACACGCCCGTCGCCCCACCCGCTCAGCGCGACCGTGACGGCCACCAGGGTGGCCACCAGACAACGACGAAAGGCCATGACATCCCCTCTCCCCTGCCCGCTCTCTGCCTTGTCCGCTGCCCGTACGTCAGGGCTGACTCCCCGCCGTGGCCGGGCTCCCGCTGGCGGAGATACCCGTTTCACACCCGCCTACTCGGCCATTCGTCCCTCACACCGTCTCCGGTCGACCCAGAGCCGGGACAGCCGGTAAATCGATGAAAAGGTAAAACGAATGTCCGGTATTATGACCAGACGCCGGAAGACCAGCCATCAGAATACAGACAACCACCGGAGCGCAGACGAAAGAATACGGACACCTACAACGACGCGGGCAGCCGGGCGAAAAAGGAAACAAATCGGTACGGTACGACACCCGGGCGCATCACATGTTATCCGGACTGCCCGGCCGACTGGTGGGCCACACGCGGTACACGCACGTTTCCGCTGTCTTCTGCCGGACATGGCCGGTACGGCCCGGCCCGCCTGGGCCAGGCCGTACCGCGCGCGGTGCCCCGAGGCGGCCCCACGCGAAGCGCTACAAGAGCGGCAGTGCGCGAAGCCGCTACCAGGGCGGCACCGCGCGAAGCGCTAGGAGGCGGCCAGGAAGCGGTCGAGGACGCGGACGCCGAACCGCAGCGACTCGACCGGCACCCGCTCGTCCACACCGTGGAACATGCCAGCGAAGTCCAGGTCCGGTGGCAGCAGCAGGGGCGAGAAACCAAAGCAGCGGATACCGAGCCGGGAGAACGACTTGGCGTCGGTACCCCCCGAAAGCATGTAGGGGACCGGGCGGGCGGCCGGGTCCTCGGCTTTCAACGCACCCGCCATCGCGTCCACGAGCGGACCGTCGAAACCGGTCTCCAACGCCTGGTCGAACACGACCCAGTCACGCCGGACGGCCGGGCCGATCAGCTCGTCGAGCTGACGGAGGAACTCCTCCTCCTGGCCGGGCAGGAAACGGCCGTCCACATGCGCGGTGGCCTCCCCCGGAATGACGTTGACCTTTTCTCCCGCGTTGAGCTGTGTCGGGTTCGCGGTGTTGCGGATGGTCGCTCCGATCATCCGGGCGATCGGGCCGAGCTTGGCGATCGTGGTCTCCAGGTCGTCGGTGTCGATCTCGATACCGAGCGCGTCCCCGATGGAGTCCAGGAACGTCCGGACGGTCGGGGTCAGCACGATCGGGAAGCGGTGCCGGCCGAGCCGCACGACCGCCTCGCACAGCGCCGTGACCGCATTGTCGTCGCTGACCATCGAGCCGTGCCCGGCCCGGCCGGCGACGGTGAGCTTCATCCAGGCGATGCCCTTCTGAGCCGTCTCGATGAGGTAGAGGCGCAGGTCGTCGGAGACCGTGTAGGAGAAACCACCCACCTCGCTGATCGCCTCGCTGCAGTCGGCGAACAGGTGCGGGTGGTTGTCGACCAGCCAGCGGGCTCCGAGCCTGCCGCCGGCCTCCTCGTCCGCGACAAAGGCAAGCACCAGGTCACGCGGTGGCCGCCGACCGGAACGCAGCAGGTCACGGACGACCGCGAGCGTCATCGCGTCCATGTCCTTCATGTCGACCGCGCCGCGTCCCCACAGACTGCCGTCGACGATCTCGCCGCTGAACGGGTGGACCCGCCAGTCCGCCGGGTCCGCGGGCACCACGTCAAGATGACCATGGATGAGCAGCGGCGGGCGGTGCGGATCGACACCCTCGACCCGGGTGATGACGCTGGTACGGCCGGGTTCGGACTCCAGGATGGTGGTCTGAAGGCCGACCTCGGCGAGCTTGGCCGCCACGTATTCGGCGGCGGCCCGTTCGTTGCCGTCGCCGTTGCCCCGGTTCACCGAGTCGATGCGCACCAGGTCACGACAGATCTCGACGGCTTCGTCCTGCGCGGCCGTGCTCACCGCCGCCGGGCTTGCGGCTACCGGGCCCGCGGTCTGCCGCCGGGCCGGGGAGATGTCGTCGGACGCGGGGATGTCGCTCGCCATCACACCAGTCTGCCAGCCCGGCCGGCTCGGCCGACGGCAACCACGCCGGATCGCAACACAGCCGTATCCCACAACACCCGTATTGATTGATTCCGCTGCCGGAGGAGGGAAGTCCACACCCGGGGGGATGCCCCCGATCCGGGACAACCGTACGGTCATCAGGGCATAGAGGTGTGCTCTAGCTTACATTCCGGGAGTCGATCATGCCGCTTGCCCCGCCGCCGCCTCAGCCGCCCGCGCCTCCGTACGGGCTCGAGCTCAACACCACGATGCAGACCGTGGCCACCATTGTGCTGTGGGTCGGCACGGCCACCCTGCTCGTGTACGCCGGGAAAATGGCCCGCGAGGAACGCTCGATCTTCCCGGTGGCGCTCGTTGTCGCGGTCGCGGTCGGCAGCATCATCGAGCCGCTGTACGACATCGCCTACCACCTGCACTGGCTCGACAACGGCGAGCAGTGGACGTTGTTCACCAGCTTCGGCCTGCCGCAGCCGGTCTGGGTGATGCCGGCGTACGTCATGGTGTTCGGTCTGCCGGCGCTGCTGCTGTACCGCTCGCTGAGCAGGGGCGCGACGCTGCGGCAGATCTTCACGCTCGGCGCCCTCACCGCCGTCACGACCGCGGTGTTCGAGATCACCGCGATCAACCTCGACCTGTACGTCTACTACGGCGAGTCGCCGTGGCGCGTGCTGGACTACCCGCTGTTCATCGCGTTCATGGAAGCCGCGCAGATCACGGGCTTCGCCGTCCTGGCCGCCGTGCTCAAACTGCGGGCGACCAAGGAGGTCCACAACCTGGCGCTCTTCGCGATCTTCCCGTGCAACTTCGCCTTCGACGTCCTGGGCGCCGGCTTCCCCACCCTCATCCTGCAGAACTCCAGCCCCGACCCGAACGGCTTCGCTCTGTTCCTGAGCGCCATCGCCAGCGTCGCGCTCACGGCGACCGCCCTGTGGTGGTCCGCGCAGCTGCTGCTCACCCTGCAACGCAGGGACGGGATCACACCGACTGGGACGCGGACCCCGCCCGAGAAACCGGTACACGAGGCCTCCCTCGTCTGAAAGACGTTTCCCCCAAGGGCCCTATCCCCCAGAAGACCGCCCCGAGCCGTACCACCCGCCGGAACGGTACGCCCGGGACGGTCCGGGAGGGTTGGCCGCGCCGACGTCGCCGCGGCCAACCCTCCCGGACACGGCGCTGGCTGGTCAGAGAAGCTTCCCTGCGCTCTGACCAGCCAGTAGCAGTTTCCAGCCAGTAGGAGTTTCCCCGGGCCGCTTTCCGCCCGCGTCCTTCGGGGCGGCCGGGTCGTCGCGCTCGGAGCCGGCGGAAGGTCAGAGCGCGCGGGAAGCAGGACGACGCGATCGCGTATGCGACGTCCAGACCGGCGCTGATGGCGGTGGCTCCGGCCAGGCCGCGGACCCGCACCGGCAGCACACTGTCGGTGGTGGTGCCGTTCCCCAACTGGCCGTAGGTGTTCCTGCCCCAGGCCCACACGGTGCCGTCCCGGCGCAACACGTACTTGGTGTCTCTGGAGCTGCCGGCGATGGCGGTGGCCCCGGTCAGCGTGGGAATCCGCACCGGTACCGAGCTGTCGGTGGTGGCGCCGTCGCCGAACAGGCCGGCATTGTTCCAGCCCCAGGCGTACAGCGTGCCGGCCCGCGGCCGGGCGTCCGCTCCCAGCGTTCCCGCGCCGGGCGTGGACGCCACCGCGGCCGCCGGCAGGAGCGTCGTCCCGACCACGGCCAGCATCGCCGACCGGACATCGTCGTTTCTCCGCTCCGTGGGACCAGCGGGTGTCACCCCACACGCCGACATCACGAAGAATAGCAAGATCGATACTTTCTGTAACTAGATTACCGCGTGTCCACCAGTGGGCCCGAAAGCCCGGGAGAACCCCGCCGCCTACGCCGACAAGGGGCGCCACCGGGATACGCCAGGAACGAGCAATGGCCGGTGACACCCCGTTGCCCTGATCGACAGGCTGGCCGACGCCAACGACGATCATGGTGGCCGGGGTACGGTGCGGCCCATCCACGTCAGGGGCGGACACGATGTGGTGACCGGTCACCGCCGGGCAGAGCCCGAAGACCCCTATGGTTCAGTATCGTGCCCGGATCGCCAGGACTAGAGCGCCGGTCATGTAACCATACGTATCCTCGCTAACGGCGGCACACGTCGATGGACACCGGCCATCGGAGAAGATCGGCGCAAGTTTGTCGTTGTGTACGCTGACGCGGCCAAAAAGCGTACACAACGACAAACTCTTTTGGATCATGTCCTGTGCGGGTGGTTGTGGATGGGATTCGCACTACTTGACCAGCGCTCTAGCGCACCTCGATGACGAGGGGCTCCTCCTCGCCCTCACCCGCGGGCAGTAGCACGACCCGCTTGGGCAGGAGACTGCGGTCCTCCACGATGCTGCGCCCGAGGTAGCGGCCCGTGCCCGCCAGCTCCAGGGTGTAGAACCCGGACACGATCTGGTCAACCTTTTCGATCTTCGCGGCGGCGTCGTCCTCATCGAACTTCCGGATGGTCCAGCGTGCCCGCTCCGCCCCGGCCACAGCCACGGCGACCTGGGCCCCAGGGTCCGTGCTCGGTGCGGCCAGCACTTTCCCAGAGGCAAGCTCGGTGAACTGGAACCCCCCGTCGACCGCGGCGACCACCCACTCGCTCGCCTCTTCCTGGCCGATCAGCAGAGCCCACACCAGGTCTTTCTGGACTCCCGTCGGCGCACCCCTGACTATGATCCTGGCGATCTTTCCTTCGTCCCCCACAGTGCCTCCCCAACGGTTTTGATGACTGATGCAACAGGATCGCTTACTCAGAAGAACAGTGCAACTGTTTGAGTAACTGTCCCAACGTGATGGGTGAGTCAGGTCGCACAGGGCGGGGCACCGTTATGCGTCTTGGCGTTGGTTTGCTGGTTGTTTTTGAAGATCAAAAATATGAGAAGACTCGTCAACAGTGTTGACTACAGTGTGGCTTCACATGTCGTGCGGCAGGATTCCCGCTGTGGCTATGGCTCGAGGTGGCAGCGGGGGCCCGCACCCTGCTCGCCGAGGGTGTCGTACGGGTTGACCAGGGCGCAGCGGTCGATCGACAGGCAGCCACAGCCGATGCAGTCGGTGAGGTGGTCGCGCAGCTGCTCCAGCCGCCGGATGCGGGCGTCGAGCTCCTCGCGCCAACGGGTGGACGCCCGCGCCCAGTCCTCCCGGGTGGGAGTGCGCTCGTCCGGCAGCACGGTGAGGACGTCCCGGATCGTCGCAAGCGGGATGCCGACGCGTTGCGAGGCACGGACGAAGGCGACCCTGCGCAGGATGTCCCTGCCGTAGCGGCGCTGGTTGCCGGGGGTGCGCCGGCTGCGGATGAGCCCCTGCCGCTCGTAGAAACGCAGCGCCGAGGGGGACACGCCACTGCGCTCGGCCAGCTCACCGACGGTGAGCTCCTTGGTCTTCCAGGACAGCTGTGCCATGTGGACCACGGTAGCTTGACTTGAACCTTTGTTTAGCTTCCAGGGTGGTACCCAGGATGAGATCAACGAGATCGTCAGCCATGGCGTCACCAGGAGCCACGGGAACCGAGAACCGGGAAAGGGACCATCATGTCCGAGCATGCGTTGCAACTGGCCGTGATCGTGGGCAGCACGCGGGAAGGCCGGTTCGCGCCGGTGGTGGCGAACTGGTTCGTCAGCCAGGTCGAACAGCGCGACGACCTGGCGCTCGACGTCGTCGACCTGGCCGAGGCGCGGCTGCCCGCCGTGCTTACCAGGCAGCCGCCGCCCGAGGTGGCGGCGCTGACCCCGCGGCTGGACGCGGCCGACGCGTTCGTCGTGGTGACGCCGGAGTACAACCACTCCTATCCCGCGCCCCTGAAGAACGCCATCGACTGGTACTACACGCAGTGGCAGGCCAAACCGATCGGATTCGTCTCCTACGGGGGCCTGGCCGGCGGGCTGCGCGCTGTGGAACAGCTTCGACTGGTGTTCGCAGAACTACATGCGGTAACTATTCGTGAGACGGTCAGTTTCCACAACGCGCGGGAGAAGTTCGACTCCGCCGGCCAGCCGAAGGACGCCACCGGCCCGGGCGCCGCGGCAAAGACGATGCTCGACCAGCTCGCGTGGTGGGCCCGGGCGCTACGCGACGCCCGGACGGCCCACCCCTACGGCACCTGATCTCGCTCGGATCCCACCCAGCTCAGTCCCGCCCGGGCGGCCTCGCCCGCCGTACCGGCAGGCC
>NZ_JWIO01000042.1:16583-22589 GCF_001017755.1 Protofrankia coriariae | reverse complement strand
CCCGCCGTACCGGCAGGCCGGCCGGGCGAGCGGGCGGGACAGGCGGAGCCGGTCCGAGCGCCTGTCGTCCCCTCCCCTCCCTCGCTCCCCCACTTCTTCCCGTCGGCCCGCCCCCAGGACCTGCGGAATTACAGTGCGGGATCACAGCAGGATCATTGTAAGAATTCATCTTCGTGATGAGTGGCATCGCCCACCGGAGCTCGTTGTTCATCATCTCGAAATGTAAATTTTGCAGACGTTGGGCCGCTCCGACGCCCATCTCTGCGCGTATCGCGGCAGCGACTGGCACACTGTGTTCCACCCTATGGAGACAAGGCGAGGATGATGACACACTTGTGCCAGTCGCCCATCCGCCGGACTCACTTTCCGGCGGCCCGTGGCGTTCGAGTTCGCTTTCGTCCCGGCATGGTGGGTGGCCGGGGCCGCGCCGCTACACTCACGGTCATCTCGATGGCTGTGATCCTGCTCGCTCAGACTACACCGGCTCAGGCCGCAGACTCCACCCAGTACGCCGGCGACTCCTCCCGCGGACTCGGCGTCGCCATTCCGTTCAGCGGTTTTACCGACCGTAACGGACAGGCGGTCCCCATCTCGGGCGCGGTCGGGGCCGACCTGGTCCTCGGTTCGACCGCGCAGCCGTACCTGCCGTGCCAGAACTACGATCCACTGACCGGCACCGGCGACACCTTCATAAACGCCTGTGAGGTACCTGGAAGCTACACCACCTACACGCGCTTCGCGGCCGGCCAGGGTATTCTCTTCCCGCACGGCTACTTCGTGCCCGACGTCCAGCCGGATTACGTCAACGATGGTTCGCTGCGCACCGACTGGGGCGCCCGCGCCGCCGGGCTCTCACTGGAGTTCTACCCGGACGTCGCACTCGACCAGGAATACGTTCACTCCCGTTTCTACGTGGACTATTTCAACCACCGGGCGAACGGCTGGACCTACTCCTACCACGTGGGAACGATCAAGCTCGTGACCCTCGCGGACCCGGGCACCGCCCGAATCATCGGCAGCGTAACCCGCAACGGTGCCGCCCCGGCCGCAAAAGAGATCAAGTTCACCATTTTCGGCGGTGACGCCCGCTCCTCGGCCGACTACCCGATCTCCTCCTTCGCAGTCACCTACAGCAACGGCACGGACTGGACCAGCGGGGCGATGTACGCCGGGTCGCAGCGGGTCACCGTCGACGACACCGCAACCGGTCACCAGTGCGTCTACGACCTGCCACGCATCAGCGGGCCGGACAACCGGCTGGACTTCGACGTGGCCCGTCCCGGTTTCGGCCGTGACGGCGGACACTGCAACTTCTAGGACACCGCAGCTTCCAGGACGCGCGGCTTCCGGCAAGGTGCTCGTTCCAACAGGGCACGCGGCTTCCACTAGGTTTGAGTTCCCTGGTACGGACCGCGGTCGCGGTCGAGGACCACTGGTCGGCTGTTCGACGGTTTTCATGATCGTCGAACAGCCGATGTCGATGTCGATGCGCCCGTCGGCTCCTGCCGGCAGGCGCGGGTGTGGCCCACATCTGTTCCGATGACACAGGAGGCTGACACGCAGCGCAGTCATGGCACCGACATGGAGCCGTCCTCTCCCTCTCCCCCGCCCCCGCCCGTGGGACCGGCGATCCGGTCGACGGACGGGGCCGGGAGCGTGCCCGCGACGGGACGGGTACGTAAGTGGCTGCCGCTGCTGACGGTCTGTCTCGGCACCTTCATGCTGCTGGTCGACGTGACGATCGTGAACGTCGCCCTGCCGGGCATGGTGGTCGACCTCGACGCGTCGTTCGGCGCGCTGCAGTGGGTCGTCGACGCCTATGCGTTCGCGCTGGCCGCGCTCGTCCTCGGCACCGGCTCCATCGCGGACCTCGTCGGCCATCGCCGGGCCTACGTCGTCGGGCTCGCGGTGTTCGCGGCGTCGTCGTTCGCATGCGGCATCGCGCCGAACTCCGCGGCGCTCATCGCGGCGCGCGCCGTGCAGGGCGTCGGCGCGGCGGCCATGTTCGCGACGACGTTCGCGCTGCTCAACAGCTCCTACACCGGACGCGACCGCGGCAGCGCCTACGGCCTGTGGGGTGCGGTGTCGGGTGCGTCCGCCGCCGTCGGCCCGATCATCGGCGGGCTGCTCACCGAAGGCGTGTCCTGGCGGTGGATCTTCTTCGTCAACCTGCCGGTGAGCGTCGCCGCCATCGTGCTGTGCCTGTTCGTGCTCACCGACGCGCACGAGCCCACCCACAGCCGGGTGGACGTCCCCGGCATGGTCACGTTCACCGCGGCGGCGGCGGGCGCGACGTACGCGATCATCCGTGCGAGCGAGGAGGGCTGGTCCAACGCGCTCACCTGGTGGCTGCTCGCGCTGGCGGCGGTGCTGCTCGCCCTCTTCGCCGGCATCGAGTCGCGATCGTCGCACGCCATGCTGGACCTCGCGCTGCTGCGTAACCGGTCGTTCGTCGGGGTGCTCGTCACGGGCGTCCTGCTGACGTTCGCCGCCTTCTCCGCGTTCGCCTACACCTCGATCTGGCTGCAGTCCGTGGTCGGTCTCAGCCCGATCGAGGCCGGTCTGACCGGTGTGCCGCTGTCGGTCATGGCATTCGTGGTCTCGGCGTCGACCGGCCGCTTCCTGCACGGTGTACGGCCCGACTGGATCCTCGGTGGCGGTCTGCTGGTCGTCGGCCTCGGTGACGCGCTCGCCGCCGTGCTCGTCCACGGCTCGGCGAGCTGGCCGGCACTCATACCCGGTTTCGTGGTGATCGGTATCGGGGTGGGGATCGTGACGCCCGCGCTTGGTTCGGTCTCGATGGCGCTCGTGCCCGCGCGGCGCGGTGGCATGGCCGCCGGCGCGGTCAACACCGCGCGGCAGCTCGGTTTCGCCTTCGGTATCGCTGTCCTGGGCAGCGTGTTCGCCGCTCGCGCGCAGCGCAGCCTGTCCGGACGCGGCGTCGAGGACGCGGCTCGGACGGCCCGCGCGGTCGCCGGCGGCCAGACGGCGTCGCTGCTGCGCGCGGCCCCGCCGAGCACCCGGCACGCTCTCGACAACGCCGTGCACGCCTCGGCGGTGACCGGTGTCCAGGGGGCGTTCGCGGTGGCCGCCGCGGCCGGCCTGCTCGCTGGCGCCATCGTCCTCGTCCTGATGCGCCCCACCCACCCGGCCACATGATCCAGATGTCGCGGCCACCAGAACTAGAAGATCAAATTGTGGATCGATGCCGTCAACAGCGTTGACTATAAACTGGATCAGCCAGTCAGGCAGTTACGTCGCGGCGGGTGAGGGCGACGGCTGCCNGCGGGTGAGGGCGACGGCTGCCAGTACCGCGGCAACGCCGGCGTACCCGGCCGCGAGCGCCAACGCCGGGCCGTAGGAGGCATCCGGCAGGCCGCCGCGGGCGACCGCGTCGAACACCAGGCCTGGGAACGTCCGGGCCGCGCCCGCCCATGTCTGTTGGATGATGTGCTCGACCGGCAGCATCCAGGCAATCCCGATCGACAGCGCCAGCACGGTGGAGCGGGTCAGCACACCCAGCGCCGTCGCGACAAGCGCGAAACACATCGTGGCGAGGAGCGCGTTCAGGAAATTGGCAGCGGCGGTTTCGAGTGCCGCCTCGCTCCACCACTGCGACGTGTCCACCCCGCGCAGTTGCGCCATGACGACAGCTGTGGCCACGCTGAGCGTCAGTGCCACCAACAGCGCCACCGTCATCATCACGAACATCGCGGTCAGTTTGCCTGCGAGCCAGGCCGCCCGCCGTGGCTGCTGCAACAGCAGCGTCCGCAGTGTCCCCTGGCCGTACTCGTTGGTGACATTCGCGGTGAAGACCACGAAGACGAGCAGGCCGATGAAGGTCATCCCGGCGGCGAATCCAACGCTGGGGCCGTCCGGGCCGGCAAGGCGTGCCAGCGTCATGGCGAATCCCGCACTGGGACCGTCGAGAGGCCGTGCGGTGTCCTCGGCGAGGGCGAAGGCCAGGACGCTCGCCAACATCCCCATCACGGCCACCGCCGCGATGGCGACAAGCGTCCCTCGACGGCGCAGTTTGAGTAGCTCCGCATGCAACGCGCGGTTCATCGCGTTCCCTCCAGTTCCCGGGAAACCCCGGCCACCGGCGACGTGCCAGGGGCATGATCGACCGCGCTTCCACCCACCAGGCTTTGGTAACGCTCTTCCAGGCTTACCCGCACCGGGGTGATCTCCACGAGGGTGATGCCCGCCGCGAACGCGTCCCGGTTCAGCTCGGCGAGCACCGCGTCCATGGCCGACTCGGCATCCAGGTACCTCTGGTCACCCCGCTCGCCGGGGACGGACGGGGGTAGGTCGACACGCAGCCGGTCGCCGTCGCGCCGCACGGACAGGTTCCGGCCCGTGGTGAGCTCGGCCATGGCGCCGAGATGGTCCGGATGCTGCGGACGCAGCAGCACGCTGCGCCCGCCAGCGGCCATCAGCCCGTCGATGGGGCCGTGGTAGACCGAGCGGCCGTGCTCCATGACGACGATCCAGTCACAGATCTGTTCCACTTCGGACAAAAGGTGCGAAGAGATCAGAACGGTCCGTACTCGCCCGTCTCCTGGACGCCGCGCCAGTGTGCGCACCAGCTCCCGCATCTGCTGGATACCGGCCGGGTCGAGGCCGTTGGTGGGTTCGTCGAGGACGAGCAGGTCAGGGTCTGCGAGCAGTGCGGCCGCTATCGCCAGCCGCTGTTTCATACCCAGGGAATAGGTCCGGAAGGCGTCACCGCCACGGCCCGTGAGCCCGGCCTCGGCCAGGACCTCCGGAATCCGGGAACGGTCATGACCGCCGAGGGCGGCGAGCACGGCGAGATTGTGCTCCCCGGACAGCCCCGGGTAGAGGGCGGGGTTCTCGATCAGGGCGCCGACTCTGGGAAGGTACCGTTGTGGCCTGGTGAGCGGTGCGCCGAGAACGCTGCCCTCGCCGGCGGACGGCCGGACCAGCCCGAGCAGCATCCGCAAGGTGGTGGTCTTGCCGGCGCCATTGGGACCGACGAAGCCGGCGACCGCACCGGTCGGGATACGCATCCGCAGGCCGTCGACGACCGTCCTACGACCGTAATGCTTAGTCAGGTGAAGGACCTCCACGGCGAAACCGTCCGTCACTGCGGGTATACGGCGTTGCGAAACGCCCACGGTGTTGGCCACATCAGCCGGTACGGTGACGGCCGGCGTGACAGCAGTCGATGTCATGGCCCCAGAGTCGCCGGCCGACGGCGTCGCGTCGTCCGCCCGGCGGCGTCACCGCGCTACGCAGATCGACGTAGGCCGGGTGTACGCGAGAACCGACCAGTGGAAACAGACCAAGGAAACAGACCAGCGAAGAGGGCCTGACGAGAGCGTGCGGGCACACCCGCGCGTCAGGACAACGCGTAAGCATCAGGACGGCGTGACCATGCCTGCCTGGTTGGCGAGGACGGCGAGCTGGGCCCGGTCGCGCGCCCCCAGCTTCACCATCACCCTGCTCACGTGGGTACGGGCCGTAGCCGGGCTGATGAACAGCCTCTCCGCGATCTCGTCGTTCGACAGGCCATGGCCCACCAGGCCCATGACCTCGCGTTCGCGTGCGGTGAGCCCGCTGAGGTCGGGTGTGTGCACGGCGGGCCGCCGAGCAAAGGCGTCGATCACCCGCCGCGTCACTGTCGGTGACAGCAACGACTCCCCCGCCGCAACCACCCGGATCGCCCGGAGCAACTCCGCGGGCTCGGCGTCCTTCAGCACGAACCCGGCCGCGCCTGAGCGCAACGCCTCGAAGACATACTCGTCCAGCTCGAACGTGGTGACCATGACGACCCGGGTCTGATCAAGATGCGGGTCCTCGACGATCGCCCGCAGGGCGGAAAGGCCGTCGAGGACGGGCATCCGGATGTCGAGCAGCGCCACGTCCGGACGTGTCCGCTGGACAACGGCGATCGCCCTGCGCCCGTCCTCGGCCTCCCCGACCAGATCGAGATCGTCCTCACTGTCGATCAGTACTCGCAGGCCGAGCCGTACCAGCGGCTGG
>NZ_JWIO01000042.1:0-16555 GCF_001017755.1 Protofrankia coriariae | reverse complement strand
CCCCCGCCGTAACGGCAGGACGGCTCGGACCTGCCAACCGTGGCCAGGCCGCGGGCCGGCCGTCACCGTACCCCCGAGATCGACGGCGCGTTCCCGCAGACCGTGCAGCCCATGGCCATGGCCGTGGCCGTGCTCGTGGCCCGCGGGCACCGGGCTGGTGTGCCCGGGGCCCGCGGGCCCGGCATCGGTCGTGGCCATCGCCGGTGCCACGACGGTCACCGGCTGATCGGCAACCGGCTCGTCACATACTCCGACCACCACCTGGTCGGGCTCGTAACAGATCTCGACACGGGCGCGGGCCGGGCCGGCATGCCTGAGCACGTTCGTCAGCGACTCCTGGATGACCCGGAACACGGCGAGATCCACCTCGGCCGGCAGGGCCTCGGGGCCTTCACCGGAAGTCACCAGATCCACCCGGAGGCCGGCGCGCCGGACCTGCGCGAGCATCCCGTCCAGGCGCGCGAGACCGGTCAACGGCACATGCCGGGCGTTGCCGGCCTGGTCGGCGCTCCCGGCACCGTCAACGATCATATCGGCGTTGTCGGGGGCGCCGGCCCACGCGGGCCGGGTGTCGACGCCGAGACGGGTGAGAGCGAGGGTCGCGCGCAGTTCCTCCAACGCGTCGTGGCTGGTGCGCCGGATCGCCTCAAGAGCGGCCCGGGCCTGTTCAGGACGCCGGTCGAAGACGTGGAGGGCGACCCCGGCCTGCAGGGAGATGACGGACAACCCATGACCCACGACGTCGTGTACCTCGCGATACAGCCGTAGCCGTTCCTGTTCGGCCATGGCCCGCCGCGCCTCGTCCTCGGCCTGTGCCCTGGAACGGCGCGCGACCTGGAGCAGCCCCCCGATAAGCGCCGGCACCGCCAGCCAGAGGATGCCCAGCGTCCCGACAACCCAGTGCGTCCAGCCGACATCATCGTCGGCCAGGACGTCCCCGATCAGCTCGCCGCCGACGACGGTCACCCCGGCGGCCCCGGCCGCGACAGCCATGGGCACGACCGGCAGCCGAGTACCGACGGAGAAGGCGGCGACGGCGAGCGGAAGCTGGACCGGTGGCGGACCGTTCGGATAGCCAGCGGCGAGATAAACACTGACCAGGACTGATTCAGCGGCCAGCATGGACAGGGGCCGGTAGCGACGCAGGAGCACCACGGCGGCGGCAACGGCGAGCAGCAGGTAACCCACGGCGTCGAGACGACGGCCGGATCCGAGCCCTTCATGATCAATCTGGGTGCTGCTGAGGAGGAGCACAGCCGCGACCACGGCCGCCGGGAGGACGTCGGCACGCAGACAGCCGCCAATCGCGACCAGCTTCCGAACATCCACCAGATGACGGTATCCACCGGCAGGTCCGACGGCATCCGCCTCACGACGTACTGAACGCGAGATCTTCCTACGTCCGCGGACGTACACAGCCAGCCCTTCCGGGACACCGACGCCTGATGCGCCCTACCCACCCGGCCATATGATCAAGATGTCGATGGCCCGAATGCCGCGGTCAGCAGAACCAGAAGATCAAGTTGTATGCCCGGCACCGTCAACACCGTTGACTATAGAGTGGATCAATCCCTCCCCCTCAAGCCGCCTCGCAGGTTTCTCGCGACGATCACACAGTCGAAGCGGCAGTCGTCGCCCTGCACGACGAGCGGTGACCCGCGCCGCAGCGACGCTGGACGGCATCTTCGATCCTCGCCCGCGACCCCCGACGACCTACTCGCGGCATGACGCCCCTGATAGGCAGAGCAGGAGCAGGCGGGGTGGCATCAACACCGTTGACTGTCGCGTCCGCATCGCGACGCGGGCGTTGCGGCTTTACCGGTACCCCCTAAGGGTATAGAGTCGACACCATCGTAAATACCCCTGGAGGGTATGGGGTGGAGGTACGGATGGGCGCGGGCCACGGCTACATCGGCGACAAGGACGACTACCTCAAGCGGCTGCGGCGCATCGAGGGCCAGATCCGCGGCCTGCAACGGATGGTCGAGCAGGAACAGTACTGCATCGACATCCTGACGCAGGTCTCGGCTGCGACGAAAGCGCTACGCTCGGTCGCGCTCGGTCTGCTCGACGCGCACATGGCGCACTGCCTCGTGCAGGCGGCGGCAGCCGGCGGCGAGGAGGCCGACCAGAAGGTACGGGAGGCCTCGGACGCGATCGCCCGCCTGCTCCGCTCCTGAGCGCCCACGACAACACGACGACACCCAACGACATGATCACGCGTCCACCGCGCCCGGCGTTCGTCCCACGTCCGACAAACTCCCGGCGTGGACGACGAGAGGCGTCACGGACCACGGAAGGGACGTGGCTGTGCACCGCCGACGACGCCAGGCACACCCCAAAATCGATCATTTCTTCTGGAAGGACCAACTGTGACCACGACCACCTACACCGTTGTCGGCATGAACTGCTCGCACTGTGTCGGCGCGGTGAGCACCGAGATCGGCCGGATCCCGGGTGTCAGCGACGTCCAGGTGGACCTGGGCAGCGGCGCGGTAACGGTGATCAGTGAACAGTCGCTGGCGGAGACCGCTGTCCGAGCCGCCGTGGACGAGGCCGGTTACGAACTCGTCAGCCCCGCCGCCAGCCGGTAGCGGGGCAGCCAGCAGCGGGCCAGCCGGCCAGGAAGAAGCCGGCTGGCGAAGAACCCAACCGGTAGGACCAGCGGCATCGGCCGGACGCGTCGGGGGACGAGCCACCGCACCTCGACGAGGCGGACCGGCCAGCCGGAACGGAGGAACGACCGCGATGAGCGTGACCGCGGATGCCGCGCCGCCCTCGGGTGTCCACGAGATCGATCTGTCGATCAGCGGGATGACCTGCGCGTCCTGCGCGGCGCGCATCGAGAAGCGGCTCAACCGGCTCGAGGGTGTGACCGCCACCGTCAACTACGCCACCGAGCGGGCGCATGTCGTCTACCCGGACCGGCTCACCGCGGCCGACCTGGTCACCGAGGTGCAGCGGATCGGCTACCGCGCCCAGCAACCGCAGGTACCTCAGCGGCCACAGCCGCCACGGGCCGTCCCGGCGGACGAGGCGCCGACGGTGACGGGCCGGGAAGGGGCCGCGGAAGCGGGCCGGGCCGCCCCCGCGACCGAGCGGGCGGAGCGGGTCGACCCGCAGCGGCTACGGCTGATCGTCTCCAGTCTGCTGAGCCTGCCGGTGCTGCTGCTCGCCATGGTGCCGCCGTGGCAGTTCGACAACTGGCAGTGGCTGTCGCTGGCGCTGGCCACCCCGGTCGTACTGTGGGGCGGTCTGCCGTTCCACCGAGCGGCGTGGACGAACCTGCGCCACGGCGCGGCGACCATGGACACACTGATCTCCATCGGCACGCTCGCGGCGTTCGGCTGGTCGCTGTACGCCCTGTTCTTCGGTCATGCGTCTTCCGGCCACGCGGGGATGACGGGCATGACCGACATGATCATGCCCTCCGGGCCAGCCGCCGACCGGGGCAGCGGCACGGACAGCATCTACCTCGAGGTCGCCGCCGTGGTGACGACGCTCATCCTCACCGGACGCTTCTTCGAGGCGCGCGCCAAGCGGCGGGCCGGCGCCGCGCTGCGGGCGCTGCTCGAACTGGGCGCCAGGAACGTGACGGTCCTGCGGGACGGCCAGGAGCTGCGGATCGGCATCGAACAGCTGGCCGTGGGCGACCGCTTCGTGGTGCGCCCAGGCGAGAAGATCGCCACCGACGGGGTCGTGGAGCAGGGCGGTTGCGCGGTGGACGCGAGCATGCTCACCGGCGAGGCGGTGCCGGTCGAGGTCGGCGTGGGTGACACGGTCACCGGCGCCACCGTGAACACCGACGGCCGGCTGGTGGTCCGGGCCACCCGGGTGGGCGCGGACACCCAGCTCGCGCAGATCGCGAAACTGGTCGTCGAGGCGCAGAGCGGCAAGGCCGCGATCCAGCGGCTCGCCGACCGGGTGTCGGCCGTGTTCGTCCCGATCGTGATCGGCCTCACGGCCGTCACCCTCGCGGTGTGGCTCGCTCTCGGCGAGGGGCCGACGGCGGCGTTCACGGCCGCGGTGGCCGTGCTGATCGTCGCCTGCCCGTGCGCGCTCGGCCTGGCGACCCCCACCGCGCTGCTCGTCGGCAGCGGCCGTGGCGCCCAGCTCGGCATCCTGATCAAAGGGCCGGAGGTACTGGAATCGACCCGGCGGGTGGACACCGTCGTCCTGGACAAGACCGGGACGCTGACCACCGGGCGGATGAGCCTGCTGACAGTCGTCACAGCCGGCACCGGCGCCGGCGCCGCCAGCCCTGACCGCACTGATACCGGCACCGGCAGTACTGGTACCGGCACCGATGGTGCGCAGGCCGGCGTCGACGAGGTGCTGCGGCTGGTCGGCGCGGTCGAGGCGGCCAGCGGGCACCCGATCGCGCGGGCGATCGCCCACGGGGCACGGGAACGGCTCGGCGAACTGCCGGACGTCGAGGACTTCAGCAGCGTCGACGGCTTCGGTGTGCGGGGGACGGTGGACGACCAGAAGATCGTCACTGGTCGCCGTCGCCTGCTCGAGGAGTGGTCGCTGCACATCCCCGACGCGCTCGAGCAGGCGGCCCAGGCCGCCGAACGGGACGGCCGTACGCCGGTGTTCGCCGGCTGGGACGGCGCCGCCCGCGCGGTGCTCGTCGTCGCCGACACTCTCCGGCCCGGCAGCGCGGACGCGGTCCGCCGGCTGCGTGGCCTCGGCCTGGCACCGGTCCTGCTCACCGGTGACAACGCCCGAGCCGCCCACGCGGTTGCCGCGCAGGCCGGCATCGACGAGGTGATCGCCGAGGCACTGCCCACGGACAAGGTCGACGTCGTCGCCCGGCTGCAGGCGCGAGGCCGGGTCGTCGCGATGGTCGGGGACGGGGTCAACGACGCCGCCGCGCTCGCCCGCGCCGATCTGGGCCTGGCCGTGGGGACCGGGACGGACGCCGCGATCGAGGCGGGTGACATCACCCTCGTCCGCGGGGATCTCGGCGCGGCCGTGGACGCCATCCGGCTGTCCCGGCGCACCCTGGCCACCATCAAGGGCAACCTGTTCTGGGCCTTCGCCTACAACGTCGTCGCCCTTCCGTTGGCCGCCGCCGGCCTGCTCAACCCCATGATCGCCGGTGCGGCCATGGCGCTGAGCTCCGTGTTCGTCGTCTCCAACTCGCTGCGGCTGCGCCGCTTCCGCCCCACCGGCCGAATCGCCGTCCGGAGCGGCGACCCGCAGCGGCGCGGAGCGGCGACCCGGCCGGCGGGGATAGCACCATGACGCTCGGCAACAGCTCCACCGGAGAGATAGATTAACTACTTTCCGTAACATTTCATCGAAGATCGAAGCGGGATGACTACAGAAAGTAGCAGAAATTGTGACGGCTCGAAGCCGGTACCGTCCGTTCCGTGAACGACCCCGGCGACCGCCGAAAAATTCGCTGGACAATCCGCTGGGCGGATACCGGTGAATTATTGCCGGAAAACCGGCCATGTCGTTTCAGTGAATACAACACCGGCCTGACGGAAGTCGGAGGACGGCTGCGGCCGGATACCCCGCCGGCCATTGTCACCGCAGGTCCGGTAGCGGCGCCCCGTAGCGGACGGCCGTCCTCGACACCCGTCCCGACCTGGTGAACCACCTGCCGGGCCGCCGGGCCGGACCAGGCCGGAACATATGGGAGGACCGCCGCGAGCCCGGTCCGCATGATATCGGCCAACACCTGGGACCGGGCCGTACGGCCCGCCGCGGCCAGGCCGCGAGCCGGTGCCGCGTCACCTTTCACCGTGCTTTTCACCGCACGTCGTCGCCGGCCTGCGGGAAATCCTGGTGACCGCAGGCCACCCGCGCCGTCCGGAAAGCATTCATGCCGTTGTCGGAAGCCTCGGCCGGCAGAATCGCCACCACCGCCGGTAACCACCTAGCCATCACGGTTGGTACGCGACAGCAGGGGAAGACGAATCAGTTGTGAATCTCACGCGAACCAGTTAATATTTGGCGCGCGCTCACCGCACAAAATCGTCATGAACAACTCATGGCCGCCTACGAACAGGCAGGCAGCCACCCACCCCCTGTGCGCCGCGACCGTTCATCACGATCGCTCGCCGACTTCAGCCAGCCCCGGTGAGGGAAGAGCGACCGGTTGCAGGATCAGAGATTGGTGGTAGACGCGGTGACAGAGCCAGTGGCATCAGCCGCCGACAGCAGCGGCGACCACCCCCGGCCGCGCTCGTGTTCGGTTGAGCCTGGGCACCGAAGCAGCCCGCAACCTGGCGACGGTCACCAAATCCGTCTCGCAAATGCAGGAGATCTCCTCCCGATGGCTCCTGCGCATCCTCCCCTGGGTCCAGGTCGCCGGCGGCATCTACCGCGTCAACCGCCGCCTGACCTACCCCCTCGGCGACGGACGCATCACCTTCGTCACCGCGGGCGCCGACATCCGCGTCATCCCCCCGAACTCGGCGAACTCCCACCCCTGCGCGGCTTCGACGGCACCGCCGTCCTGACCACCCTCGCCGACCGCTTCACCCAACACGAATACGCCCCCGGCAACACCATCACCGAAATCGGCCAACCCGCTGACCAGGTCTTCCTCATCGCCCACGGCAAAATCAACAAGATCGGCGTCGGTGAATACGGCGACCAGACCACCCTCGGCGTCCTCGCCGACGGCGACTACTTCGGCGAGGACACCCTCACCGGCTCCGACAGCACCTGGCAATACACCACCGCCGCCACCGCGACCACCGTCTTCACCCTCCCCGCACCACCTTCCATGAAATCCTCGACCAGTACCGCACCCGCCCCGACCAGAACAAATACGGCAAAGCCGCCATCGACCTCACCGCTGGCCACCACGGCGAACCCGACCTCCCCGGCACCTTCGTCGACTATGAACTCGCCCCCCGCGAATATGAACTCAGCGTCGCCCAGACCATCCTGCGCGTCCACAGCCGCGTCGCCGACCTCTACAACGAACCCAACAACCAGCTCGAACAGCAACTCCGCCTCACCATCGAAGCCCTCCACGAACGCCAGGAACACGAACTATTCAACAACCGCGACTTCGGCCTCCGCCACAACGCCGACCTCAAACAACGCATCCACATCCGCACCGGCCCACACACCCCCGACGACCTCGACGAACCGCTGGCCACGGTGTGGAAGAATCCGCAGTTCATTCTCGCGCATCCCCGGGCGATCGCCACGTTCGGCCGGGAGGCCAACCGCCGCGGCCTCTACCCGCGGAGCGTCGACATCGCCGGCCACCGCATATCCGCCTGGCGCGGCGTCCCCATCCTCCCCAGCAACACAATCCCCGTCACCACCACCCGGAGCACATCCATCCTGGCGGTCCGCGTCGGCGAGGAGGCGCGGGGTGTCATCGACCCGCGCCACGCCGGTATCACCGACGAGGGCCAGCCCAGCCTGAACGTCCGCTTCACAGGCATCAACGAAAAAGCCGTCATCTCCTACCTCGTCAGCGCCTGACTACTCCGTCGCCGTCCTCGTCCCCGACGTCCCCGAGAAAGTCAAGATCGGACACTGAGGCGGAATCGGAAATACCGCAGACGCGGCCGGCGGAACCCTGGATTTTCGGGGTGCGGTGTCGACGCAGGACCGACCGAGGACTGCCGGATCTTCAACACAGAAAATGATCGTCTGGAAAACCGGTACGTCGACGCATCGAGGCGGGCCACAGCGTCGACAGATATTTTTCGGCCGTCCGTCACCTACGAAAGGAACTCACCATGGGCCAGGCACAGGCCGCATCGCCGCACGACTCGGCACTACCGAAAAATCCCGAAGGAACACCGGCGGTCTCCCTGGACCAGGCGCACGCCCCGACCAAGGTTCTGGCGCACGAAGAAATGGTCCGTAAATTCGTGAACGGCGAGGAGATCCGCCCGATCCACATGCGGATCGGCATCATGGGCGCCTGCAACATGCGATGCAACTTCTGCAACTTCCACTCCCCGAACGAGGAGAACTTCTACGACCTGTTCTCCTTCAAGGACTCGATAAAAACCGATGCCGCCGTCAGACTCATGCACGAGTTCGCCGCCACCGGCGGCCGGGCGGTCACCTTCTGCGGCAGCGGCGAATGCACGATCCATCCGGGCTACCAGCAGATCACCCGCGCCGCGGCCGCGGCCGGGCTGCGGATCGGGCTGATCACCAACGGGTCCCGGCTGACCCGCCCGGGCATCAGGGAATGCGTGGCCGAGACCCACACCTGGGTCCGGATCGGCCTCAACGCCGGCACCGAGAAGACCTTCAACGACATCACCCACGACCGTGACGGCACCTTCGGGACATTTCTGGAGTCGCCGGGCCGGCTACGCGCCGCCGCCGTCGACCCGGATTTCCGCATCGGATTCAACTTCGTCATCACCGCCCAGAACTACCAGGAAATCCGCCAGGCGGCCCGCCTCGCACATGACTCAGGCGCTCACTACGTGCGCTTCGAGCCCGAGTTCTACAGTGGCCTCGGACACGACACGATCAAGACCATGATGGCCGATATCACAGCCGGGCTGAACGACGCGGTGGAGATGGCGACAGCAGATTTCGAGGTTTCAGTACCCAAACTCGACCGGGGCCCCATGGATCAGGTGGAGGAGGTCGAGGGTGACTTCGAAAAATGCCACTACAGCCGTTTCGTCACCGCCGTCGGCGCCGACGGAAATCTGTATCCCTGCCCACAGGTGCACCTCAACAGCCGCTATCTGATCGGGAACGTGTTGAAGGAAGGATACCTACAGATACTCGAGGGCGGGGAGCGGGCCTCGTGGGAGGAATCCAACCCGCAGCGCACCGATCTGTGCAAGTCCTGCTTCTACCGGCCACAGAACGAACTCCTGGAATGGCTCCGACGCGGGAAGATCCACCTGGACGACGCGCTCGATTCCTACCGCGTCGAGGTCCCCGCCACCCTGCACGCCGACTTCGTCTGACCACCCGCTCCGTCCGATCGACTGTAAGGATCGCCCGTGCAGAGTTCCCGGCTACGACGCAGGTTCGCCGATGAAACCGCGCTGCGCCACACGTCGTCCGAGCGGACCGACCCGGGCGGCCAGAACCGGCGGATCCGCTCCGCCGTCGCCCGGCTCGCCCACGTCGACCCCGGCTCCGTCGCCCCGCTGGAGACCGTGCGGCGGACCACCGGGGAGCTGCCGGGGCTCCGGGTCGAGCGGTACGAGCTCCGTTCCCCTGCGCGGGACGGCATCCGGGCGGTGCTGCTGGCGCCCACCGGACCTTCCCGTCCCCGGCCGGCGGTACTGGTCAGCCCGGGCCGGCGGGCGGTCCTGGAGCAGGTCACCGGGTTGGAGCCGCCCGATCACCCGGACCGCAACATCGCTGAGCGGCTGGCCCGGGTCGGACTGCTCACCCTCACCGTCGACTACGGACTCGACGGCGGCCTGCCAGCCGCCCTGCTCTCCGGCCGGGACGAGGCCGCGGTCCTCACCCAGGCGTTCAGCCTCGGCAGCCAGCCGCTGCTGGGCGCGCTGGTCGAGGACGCACTCGGCGCGCTCGGCTGGCTGCGCGGGCACCCGGACGCCGACCCGGACCGGATCGGGCTGTTCGGCCACAGCCTGGGCGCCGCCGTCGCCCTGCACACCGCCCTGCTGCAGGATGGCGAACCACTCCCGCTCTGCGCCGCCAGCCACCTCGGCAGCTACCCGCTGCTCCACGGCGAACTCCTCAGCGGCAACCCGGTGGCCATGCTCCCGGGCATCCTGCGCCATGCCGACCTGCCCGACCTCTACGCCGCTCTCTGCCCGGCGCCACTTCAGGTCCAGTACGGCACCGTCGACCCGACGCTGAGCCGTCAGGACACCGAGTCGGCCGCCGAACAGCTCCGCAAGGCCTACGCGCTGGGCTCCGCCCAACACCGGCTGGAAGTTCTCGACCTGCCCATGGGCCACGCCACCGACCCCGAACGTGCCACCGCCTTCTTCCTCGATGCCCTCGGCAAGGACGGTGCCCAGCCCGCCGTACCGGTGCCAGCGCTACGGCTCCGGTTCGATGTCGCGGCCCGCCGCGAGGTGACAGACCGGGTCGATGAGGCGCTGGCCTCCGGGGCACTCACCCTCGGCCCGCAGCTCGCCGAGTTCGAGGCCCGTGTCGAACCCTGGGTGGGTCGGGAGGCGGCCGCGGTCAGCTCCGGCTCGGCCGCACTGGAGATCGCCTTCCGTATCATCGGGGTGGCCGGCCGCACCGTGCTGGTCCCGGTCAACACCTTCTTCGCCACCGCCGCGGCCGCCGTCCGCGCCGGGGCCGTCGTGGACTTCGTCGACATGGAGCTCGACGGCCTGGGCCTGGACCCCGCATCGCTGGCACGGGCCCTGGATCGGCACCCCGATGTGGCGGCCGTCACCGTTGTCCACATCGGCGGCGTGATCTCCCCCGCGATCCACCAGGTCGCCGCAACCTGCCGGGCCCGGGGGATCCCGCTGGTCGAGGACGCGGCGCATGCCTTCGGCTCCCGCCTCGACGGGGCTCCGGCCGGCACCTTCGGCACCTACGGAGCGTTCTCGCTCTACCCGACAAAGGTCCTGACCAGCGCCGAAGGCGGCATCCTCACCGCCCCCGGTCCCGCCGAACTGAACACCGTCCGCCGGCTGCGGGACCACGGCAGGGTGGCCTACGAGGCCGGTCTGCACGACTGCCCCGGCAGCAACTGGCGGATGAGCGAGGTGCACGCGGCCATCGGTCTCGCCCAGCTGGAGCGCTTCGACGCGGCGACCCGGGCCCGGCACGCGCTCGCCGCCCGGTACGACGAACATCTGTCCGGGGTACCCGGGCTCCGCCGCTATGACGTCCCGGCCGGGGTCACCGCCAACGGCTACAAGTACCTGGCGTACCTGCCGGACGGTGTCGACCGGGCCACCCTCAAAGCCCGGCTGCGCACCCACCACGGCGTCGCCCTGGCCGGTGAGGTCTACGACACCCTGCTCTGCGAGCAGCCGTATTTCACCGCCCAGGGCGCCCCGCCGGCCCGGGACTTTCCGCAGGCCCGCTGGTTCGCCGCCCACCACATCTGCCTGCCGCTCTACCCGTCGATCACCCCCGACCAGCAGCAACGCACCCTGGCCGCCCTCCGTACCGAACTGGCCAACCTCTGCTGACCCGTCACCCACCCCGCAGGGAGCGGACATTGCGATGACCACGGCACGCCCGGTGAGTGGGCTGGCCTCCAACGGAGCGGCCATCCCCTTCAACGACACCTACTTCGCTCCGATGACGGACAGCTCCGACCTGCTCGCCGAGCCCGCCGCGCTCCGCGAGCGGCTGCGCCGTGACGGCCACCTCCTGCTCCGTGGAGTCCTCGACCCGGACGAGGTGCTGCGGCTGCGTGAGCAGTACTTCGCCCAGCTCGACCCCGGATTCCTCGCCCCGGGAACACCACCGGTCAGCGGTGTCTACTCGGGTACCGTGCCCGCCGGAACAGGGGAGTACGGAGTACCCGGCCACCCGGCCCACAGCTTCGTCCGCTCCCCGCAGTTCCAGCGGTTCAGCGAGCAGCCGGTGCTGCGCCGGCTCGCCGAAACGCTCCTGCAGGGCCCGGTGCAGCTACTACCCCGGAAGATCGTCCGCCACTTCTACCTCGGGTCCCTGCGCGCTTCCCGCGCCCACACCGACTACGAGTACATGACCAGAGGCACCGACCAGCTGCTCACCACCTGGATCCCGCTCGGCGACTGCCCGCTGCCGATGGGCGGTCTGATCTACCTCGAAGGCTCCCACACCCTGACCCCCGACCAGCTGGACCCGTTGCGCGACGTCACCGACCGTCCCCACGACTCCCGCCCGATCAGCCACGACCTGCGGTGGACGGCGGAGCGGACGGCCCGCCGCTGGCTGTGGGCCGACTACGCCACCGGAGACCTGACCATCCACACCCCGCATATCGTCCACGCCTCTCTGGACACCGGCACCCGCCGGATGCGGCTCTCCGCCGACATCCGCTTCCAGCTCGCCGGCGCCCGCACCGACAGCCGCTGGACCCGACCCTGGTCCGCCGATGACGGCGCCTGACCGGTCGTCTCACGCCCCGGCGGTTGCCGGTGGCGCCGCCCCGGCCGGCCCGGCCGCCCCCGGCGGAGGCACCGTGCCGGTGTTCCGGCGGGGTGAGTGGTACGACTCGCTGGACTCCGCCCCACTGCCCGGCGGCGGGGGATGGCGGCTGTCACTGGTCCCCCGGGCCCTGATCGCCGCCGATGCCCGGCGCTCCCGTGCGGCTCCTGGCCCCCCGCCGGACCACGCCCAGCGGCTGCGGATCGTACGCCGTGCCCTGGACCTCTTCGACCAGGGCACTCTGCCGATCGGCAGCCTCGGCGACCAGGACGCGGCCGGTTTCCGGGCAGCGATGGCCTCGGTCGCAGGGCTCCCGGAGCCACTCACCGAGCAGTGGATCACCCTGCTCCGCGACAGCCTCCCCGCCGGANTCCTCACCACCCGTGCTGGACCAGGAGCGCCTCCAGCCGGACCTGGCCGCGATGGCCCTGGGCTCGGCCGACCCGAGGCATGCCCGGCGAGCGATGGCGGCCCGCGGCCGGGCCCGGATCCAGGTCCGCGGAGCGGGCCGGATCGGCGCTCAGGTGGCGGCCCTGCTGGCCGCCGCCGGGGTCGGGCAGGTGGTCGTCGACGACACCGGTACGACCAGGGCGGCCGATGTCGCGCCGGGCGGAGCCCGTCTCGACGACGTCGGGCGGCCCCGTTCGGTCGCCGCCACCGCGGCGATCGCGCGGGTGACACGCCCGCACACGTCACGCCAGTGCCGGCATCCAGCGCCGTTTCGCCCCGATCTGGTCGTCGTCACACCGGCCGGCATACCGGTCGTCCACCCGCAGGAGGCGCTTGAGCTGGAACGCTCCGGCATCCCGCATCTGCTTGCCGGCGTTCGTGAGACCACCGCGGTGATCGGACCGCTCGTCCTGCCCGGAGTGACCTCGTGTCTGCACTGCCAGCATCTGCTTCGCCACGCGATGGAACCGTCCTGGCCGCTGCTGGCCCTGCAGATGTCCCGCCGTCCGGACACCGGGATCGATGCCTGCGACGTGGCGCTGGCCACCGTCGCCGCCGGGCTCACCGCCATGCAGGCGCTCACCCTTGTCGACCACAGCGACCGTGGCATCGCCCGCCCCGGTCAGGCCCAGGTGTCGGAGCAGCCGTGTCGACCGACGGTCGACGAGTTGCCGACCATCGACGGGACGCTGGAGATAACAATCTCCGATCTTCGACTCAGACGCCGATCGTGGTCGATCCACCCCTCGTGCCCCTGCCGCAGCGCCCGGCGGATGGCAGCCGCGAGCACCGGGGCAGCCGGCGGCTGGCCGGTGGACGAGGATGCGGTGGGCGGGGATCCAGACGAGGCCGACACCCTCGAGCGGACGCAACGAGCATCGTGACCAGAGACGAGCATCGCGACCAAACGAGCGTCGTGACCAGGCGGAGCGGGGTCCCGCCACCGGTCCGCCATCAGCCAGGCCAACCACCTCGACTACAGAGAGTAGTATTAAAATTCCAAGCGGCGTTCCCTCCTGTCTCCCGCCCGCAGAACAGGCACGATGGAGTTGTGTCCGAAATCCCAAAACGCGCGGTCGTCCGCACCGCCAAGCTGGCAAGCCTCCCTCTCGGCTTCGCCGGGCGGGCCACGATCGGCGCGGGTAAGCGACTCGGCGGGCGCCCCGCCGAGATCGTCGCCACGGAGCTGCAGCAGCGGACCGCCGCCCAGGTTTTCCGCGTCCTCGGGGAGCTCAAGGGCGGCGCGATGAAGCTCGGGCAGGCGCTGTCGGTCTTCGAGGCGGCACTGCCCGAGGAGATCGCCCGGCCCTACCGGGCGGCGCTGACCAAGCTCCAGGACACCGCGCCCGCCCTGCCCGCGGCTTCGGTCCACCGGGTGCTCGCCTGCGACTTCGGCACGGACTGGCAGACGAACTTCCGCAGCTTCGACGACGCGCCGGCCGCCGCCGCCAGCATCGGCCAGGTACACCGCGCCGTGTGGGCGGACGGCCGAGATGTCGCCGTCAAGATCCAGTATCCGGGCATCGGCCCGGCGCTGCTCAGCGACCTCACCCAGCTCGGGCGCGCGGCTCGGCTGTTCAGCGCCATCGCCCCCGGTCTGGACATCAAGCCGCTGGTCGCCGAGCTGAAGGAGCGCATCCTCGAGGAGCTCGACTACCGCCTGGAGGCGGCCTGGCAGACGGCCTTCGCCGAAGCGTTCGACCACGACCCCGACATCCACGTGCCCAGCGCCGTCGCCGCGACCGACCATGTGCTGGTCACAGAGTGGATCGACGGCAAACCCCTGTCAACGATCATAAACAGTGGCACGGACACCGAACGTGACCGGGCCGGGCTGCTGCTCGTGCGTTTCCTGTACTCATGCCCGGCGCGGGCCGGGCTGCTGCACTCCGACCCGCATCCCGGCAACTTCCGGCTGCTGCCGGACGGCCGTCTGGGCGTGTTGGACTTCGGCGCGGTCAACCGCCTCCCGGACGGGCTGCCCGAACCCGTCGGCCGGCTCAGCCGGCTGGCGCTGGACGGCAACGGGGATGCGGTCCTGGCGGGCCTGCGGGCGGAGCGGTTCATCCTGCCGACGGTGAAGATGAAACCGGCGGACCTCCTTGACTACCTGGTACCGCTCCTCGAGCCCGTCGCCACCGAGACGTTCCGTTTCTCCCGCGACTGGCTGCGAGGCGAGGCCATCCGGCTGGGCGACCCCCGCTCCCCCGCGGCCCAGCTCGGCCGCCTGCTCAACCTGCCCCCTTCCTATCTGTTGATGCACCGCGTCACCCTGGGCGCGATCGGCATCCTCTGCCAGCTCGGCAGCGCGGGGGCGTTCCGCGCCGAGATGGAGTACTGGCAGCCCGGCTTCGCCCAACCCGGATCGGCGGCGGCCGAGCACGCGGCCCGGGCGAACCGGCCCGGCCGCAAGCTGCCGGAGCTCGCCGTCGAAATGAGCGCCGGCATGATCCGGCCGCTGGCGTCGGCCTCCTCGCAGGGCCTGTTCGTCCCGCCGCGGCTACCGGACACCCGGGTAGTGATACCACCGCCCTCGACGGCGGCCGACGACCGCGACGCCACCGACAGCCACGGCACCGGCGACGGCCACGGCACCACCGACAGCCGCGATACCAGCGACGGCCACGGCAGCGACGGCAGGGCCGGGCTTGACCACGACGGCGACAGGGCCGCTGATCCGCCCCGGCGTGCGGCGGCGCGGCAGGGACGCCGCCCCGCCGCACAGCGGTCGTCCTCGGCCGATGACCTGGCCGGCGGCCCGGCTGACGGCCCGGCCCGCGCGCCCGCCCCGCGCACGCCGCCCTCCGACGCCGACGCCCCGCCCAGGCAGCCGAAACGGGCCAGGCAGCCGAAGCAGCCGAAGGTCCCAGCTCCGCCCAGGCCCCGCGGCGCCACCGACGAGCAGACCGTCTCCGCCGCGGCAGTCCCCGACAACACCCCGCCCGACAACGCCGCCCACTCCGTCACCCACACCACGGCCACCCACACCCCGCCCGCAGCTGCCCCCGACAGCACCTGAGCCGCCCGGGGCAGCCCCGCGGAACCCACCCGCCGCCAGCCAGAGCACGCGGTCAGCCAGGCAGATGGGCGTAGACGACCTCGTTGTCAGGGCCGATGCCCAGCCAGCCCGCCGCGGCGGCGAAACGCTCGGCGTCGGGCAACGTGAACGGCAGTTCCGCGTCAGGATCCGACAGCTCACCGGCAAGATCGGCGAAGGCCGCCACGTGAGTGCCCCGACGCCTGGGGGCCGTCGGCGGTGGCGAGCTGGTCGAGGAGAGTCCGCCATCCTGGCTCGCGTAGCAGGACCGCCACGATGGCGGGGCTGTGGACGATCACACGCCTTCCGGGCCGTAGCCGAGAATCCGCTCCCGTTCGGCCTTGGTTGGCGCGTGCCCGAGCGCGCCCTGGGGGATCTGGGGCCATGCCTCGTCCGTGAGGAAGCGCAACAGCCGCATGCCGTGGCCCGTCGTTGCCCGCGCGGCGGTGAGCCTTGCCAACCGTTCCCTCAGCGCCACACTGATCGCCCGGGTCCTGGTCTCGCCGGCCAGCGCCGCGACATCGGTGGCCAGCTGTTCGGTCTCTGAATCCTCGATGTTCAGAGCCATGGTGTATTTCTACCATCACTGAATGATTACGGTCCGGGCCGATGGCCGAGCTCGGCGAGCACCGGCGCCGGCCCCGGCCATCGACCGTCAGACGGCAACCGGGACGGGTCGCCGAGCCCGCGGAACCGTTCCGCGACGCGTGCTGCCGGCCCGGTCCACGGTCAGCCTCACTCACCAGCCAGGCCCGCTTTGTGTGACCCGACCCGGATGGCCCACCAGCGACGGGAGCGCCCATGGTCACCGTCTGAGAAGTCTCCTGATCCATCCCGGGCGTTCCGCGGCACCGGTGGCAGCGGCCAGGTTGTCCCTGATCGTGACGACCAGCGGATGCCCAGGACCGAGAACCCGCAGACTGTCGGCAAGCGCCTGCTCGTACAGGCCGATCGCTTCCTCCACTCGCCCCACCGTCCGGTAGGCGTAGGCGAGGTTGTGGCGGGAGGTCAGGGTGG
>NZ_JWIO01000040.1:41848-57760 GCF_001017755.1 Protofrankia coriariae | reverse complement strand
CCGGCCGGCCCGGTCGCGCCCGTGGGCTGGGCGCCCGTGGGCCGTTGCCCCGCCGCCTGCCCCGAGGCCGCGGCGCCCAGCGCCCGCGGGCGCAGCCGGGAGACCGCCCGGCCGACCGGATGAGGCCTGGTGATCTCGCCGTCGGTGGGCGCCGGCCCCGGGCCGATCAGGCTGTGCACGGCGCGGACCACCTTGGGCTGGCGGGCCCGGTCGTCCCCGCGCAGGCCCGTCTCCAGCTCGTGCGCGCCCAGCGACCAGGCGATTACGATGATGCGTCCGACGCCGGCGACCTTGCCGGCGTGTGCCCGTTCGAGACGGGCGCCGCGCACGGCCTCCCGCGGGATCCAGAACGGCTCGTTACCGGCCCGGTCCACCCGGATGCCACGGTCGTAGACGGAGACGTACGCGTCGGCCCGGCCCCCCAGCCCGCGGGCGGTGACCCGGTCGAGCCAGTGGCCGGNCGAGCCAGTGGCCGGCGTCCACCGTGCCCAGGTACAGGCCCTTGATCGGCGCGGCCACCACCTCACCGATGGTCTCGGGGACCGCCGGCAGGTCGGGCAGGTCCTCCTCCTGGCGGCGGGCGCGGTGGCGCCAGCTGCGGCGCATGGCGTCCACCGCGGCGATGAACAGCAGGATGCACCCGAAGGCGAACAGCAGGTGCAGGCCCAGCCGGTCCGGGCCGCGGTCGGGTTCCGCCAGGGGAAGGCCGCCGGGCAGCGCCACGAACGCGGCGGCGAAGGTGAGATGGTCGGTCATGCGATCTTCCCGTCGAGCACGGTTGGACGCCCCCGCAAGAACGTGGCCTGGACCCGTCCAGGCAGCTTGCGGCCGGCGTAGGGAGTGTTGCGGCTGCGGCTGGCCAGCGCGCCGGCGTCGACCGTCCAACGGGCCACCGGATCGACGAGGATCAGGTTCGCCACGGCTCCCGCCGACAGCGACAGCGCACCGGCACCGGCCGGGTGCACGTCGTGGGCGGGCGCCCGGGACGGCCGCCCACCGGCCGGGGCACCGGAGCCGCCGGGCAGGCCACCGATCCGCCCCGGGGCGATCGCCATCCGGTCGGCGAGGCCGGCCCAGTCCAGCAGCCCCGTCTCCAGCATGGTCATGATGGCGATCGACAGCGCGGTCTCCAGGCCGACCATGCCCGGGCGGGCGGCCATCCACTCGGTCTCCTTGTCCTGCGGGGCGTGCGGGGCGTGGTCGGTGGCGACGCAGTCGATCGTGCCGTCGGCGAGCCCGGCGCGCAGCGCCTCCACGTCCGCGGCGGTCCGCAGCGGCGGATTGACCTTGTAGACCGGGTCGAAGGAGGTGGCCAGGTCGTCGGTGAGCAGCAGGTGGTGCGGGGTGACCTCGGCGGTGACCCGCCAGCCCTTGGACTTCGCCCACCGCAGCAGCTCCACCGAGCCGGCGGTGGAGACGTGGCAGACGTGCAGCCGGGAGCCCACGTGGCCGGCGAGCAGCACGTCCCGCGCGATGATCGCCTCCTCGGCGGCGGCCGGCCAGCCGGGCAGGCCGAGCCGCGCCGAGACCACCCCCTCGTTCATCTGCGCGTCCTCGGTCAGCCGGGGCTCCTGGGCATGCTGGGCGATCACCCCGTCGAACGCCTTGACGTACTCCAGCGCCCGGCGCATGAGCACCGCGTCGGACACGCAGTTGCCGTCGTCGGAGAACACCCGCACGGCCGCCGCCGAGGACGCCATCGCGCCGAGCTCGGCGAGCCGGACGCCGCGCAGCCCCTCGGTCACCGCGCCCACCGGGCGCACGTCGCAGTACCCGGCGTCCCGCCCGAGCCGCCAGACCTGCTCGACGACCCCGGCGGTGTCCGCGACGGGCTCGGTGTTGGCCATCGCGAACACGGTGGTGAAACCGCCCAGCGCCGCCGCCCGGGTGCCCGAGGCGACGGTCTCGGCGTCCTCCCGGCCCGGTTCGCGCAGGTGGGTGTGCAGGTCCACCAGCCCGGGCAGGGCGACCAGGCCGTCGGCGTCCAGGACGGTCGCGCCCACGACGGACAGGTCGCGGCCGGCCTCGGCGATGATCCCGCCGTCGAGCAGCAGGTCCACCGGATCGCCGCCGAGCGGCCNCCGGATCGCCGCCGAGCGGCCGCACCCCGCGCAGGTGCCAGCGCCCGGCCTCGTGCGCGGGTCCACCGGTGGTGCCGCCGGCGGTGTCGCCGTGTCGCGTCATGGCACCTCCCTGGTACCGCCGAGAAGCAGATACAGAACCGCCATCCGCACGCTTACGCCGTTGGCGACCTGCTCGACCACGGTCGAGCGGGTCGAGTCGGCCACATCCGAGGCGATCTCCATGCCGCGCACCATCGGCCCCGGGTGCATGACCAGCGCGGACAGCGGCATCGCCGCGAGTCGGTCGGCATCCAGACCGTACCGGCGGGCGTACTCCCGCTCGGTGGGGAAGAACGCCGCGGTCATCCGCTCCCGCTGCACCCGCAACATCATCACCACGTCGCTGCCGGGCAGGACCGCGTCCAGATCATAGGAGACCGTCACCGGCCACTGCTCCACCCCGACCGGGACGAGGGTGGGCGGGGCGACCACCGTCACGGCCGCGCCCAGCGTGGACAGCAGCCACACGTTGGAGCGGGCCACCCGGGAGTGCAGGACGTCACCGACGATGGTGACGGACAGGCCCTCGATCCGGCCGAGCCGGCGGCGGATGGTGAACGCGTCCAGCAGCGCCTGGGTCGGATGCTCGTGGATGCCGTCCCCGGCGTTGAGCACGCTGCCGCGCACCCAGGCGGCCAGCCGGTGCGGCGCGCCGCTGGCCGGATGCCGGCAGACCACGGCGTCGGCCCCCATCGCCTCCAGGGTCTGGGCGGTGTCCTTGAGGCTTTCGCCCTTGGAGACGCTCGACCCCCGGACCGAGAAATTGATCACATCCGCGGACAGCCGCTTGGCGGCGAGCTCGAAGGACGTCCTGGTCCGGGTCGAGTCCTCGAAGAAGAGGTTGACCACGGTACGGCCGCGCAGGGTCGGCAACTTCTTCACCGACCGGTCGGCGACGGTGGCCATGTACTCGGCGGTGTCCAGCACCAGCAGGGCGTCGTCCAGGCTGAGATCCCGGGTGGACAGCAGGTGGCGCATCATGCCGGCCCTGCCGCTTCGGGCCGGCTCACGGCCGGCCCCCGTTCGCGGCCGGCCCGCTCACGGTCGCGGCGGGCGGCGGCGGAACGGCCTGGCCGTGCCGGCACGCCGGGCGCTCCGGCGCGCCCCCCGGACTCATCGGCCCGCTCCTTCCGACAGGATCATCACGGCGTCCCGGTCGTCGGTCTCGGTGAGGCGGACCGCGACGGCCTCCTGCCTGGACGTCGGCATGTTCTTGCCGACGTAGTCGGCCCGGATCGGCAGCTCCCGGTGCCCGCGGTCCACCAGCACCGCGAGCTGCACCACCCGGGGCCGGCCGAACTGCGCCAACGCGTCGAGCGCCGCCCGCACCGTCCGGCCGGAGAACAGGACGTCGTCCACCAGGATCACCGTGCGGCCGTCGATCCCGCCGTCCGGCAGGTCGGTCACCGCCAGCGGCCGGACGGCACGCAACTGGAGGTCGTCACGGTGCATGGTCGGGTCGAGCGAGCCCACGCCGAGCTCGACGCCTTCGACCGCCCGGACCCGGTCGGCGAGCCGGCGGGCCAGTGGGACGCCGCGGGTGGGTATACCGAGGAGCACGACACCGTTCCCACCGGCGGTCTTCTCCAGGATCTGGTGGGCCATCCGGGTGAGCACCCGGCCGATGTCCGCGCCGGAGAGCACCGTGCGGGCCGTGCCGGGGCCGCCGGGGGTGCCTGATCCGGACGTACCTGGGGTGGGCCTGTCCGGGGTGGGCCTACCTGGGGCGGGCGTGGTCATACCCGGGCCCTCCTTCCCCGCCTCACGGGACGGTCCTTAAAGGAGCGGTCCGGATGACGGTATCAGGCAGCACGCATTGTCACTGCACGTTACCTAACAGGAACCGCCCGCACACGAACGGTCCGTGACACAGAAATTCCTTACCCGTAACGCCTAGTGCAATCGATGGGCTACAGAAAGTGGTACAAAGAAAGTGTCGACACGACCCCCCTGGTGGTGAGCGACAACCGACCCAGGACTACTATCGGTAACCACCGGCGGCAAGAGCCCCGGTTCCACCTGATCGACCACGACGGGAGTGGGCACTCCGATGTCCGACTATGCGAAGGCGCTCGGTGCTCGGCTGCGAGCAATACGCACCCAGCAGGGGCTCTCGCTTCATGGCGTCGAGGAGAAGTCGCACGGGCGCTGGAAGGCTGTCGTCGTGGGCTCCTACGAACGCGGAGATCGCGCTGTTACGGTGCAGCGCCTGTCCGAACTGGCCGAGTTCTACGGTGTCCCCGTGGGAGAGCTCCTCCCCGAGGGTTCCACCGTGGCTCCGCTCGAGCAGTCTCCGCGCATCGTCCTCGACCTGGAACGGCTTTCCCAGGTTCCGAAGGAACACGGCGGCCCACTCGCCCGCTATGCGGCGACCATCCAGAGCCAGCGCGGGGACTACAACGGCCGCGTACTGTCCATCCGGTACGAGGACCTGCGTTCCCTGGCGGTCATCTACGACACCTCGCCGAGCAAGCTCACCGAGCAGCTCGTCTCATGGGGCGTCCTGAGCCCGGAGCAGGGCCAGGAAGCCGGAATCAGCGAATCGGCCTGACCGGCCGCCGCCCGGGCCCCGCCTGACCGTAGGCGGCGCGGACAACTTTTTCGCGTCGCCGCGGAACGTGAGCGTGGATCCGGCTGGCCACCGACAGGACCACTCGCGGCGAGGCCACCAGACCTGCTCGCAGGTCCGCTCGGCCACCGGCGGAGCCACTGTCGTCTCCGCGCACACCACCGTCACGGGCGTCAACAGGCCCGGGCGGCTGACGGCGGCAGCTCGCTTCCTCCTGCCGCCGACGGAAGGTGAACAGGTTTAGCCGGTTCGTCCCCGGCCTGGTCGGGACATCCCCAGGATGTCATCCGACCGGGCCGGGGACTACCCAGCTCTCGAACGAACAGGACCTCAACGCTGTTCCCGCAAGAGGCCACTGTTGCGGCGGGCCTCCCTGTTCCCATGGGTCTCCCATGACGGGCCTTCTACGAGCCGTTGTGCTCCTCTGTGCTCCTCTGTGCTCCTACGAGGCTCCTGCGAGCGCGCAGTTGCTCCTACGAGCACGCGGGTGCTCCTACGAGCGCGAGGTCCGGCCCAGTTTGAGGTCGAGCAGGCGCGCCAGCAGCCCGTTGACAAAGACCGGCGACCGCTCGGTCGACACCAGCCCGGCCAGCGCCACCGCCTCGTCGATGGCCACCCCGTCGGGGATGTCCTCACGCCACAGCAGTTCCAGCGCGCCGATCCGCAGAATGTTGCGGTCCACCGGCGGCATACGCTCGAGGGTCCATTCCTCGGCATGGTCGGAAAGCATCTCGTCGATGTCGGCAAGCCGCTCGACGACACCCTCGACGAGCGAGACCGTGTATTCGGGCACCGGCGGATCGGACTGGGCGAGCCGCTGCGCGAGCGTCTCGGTGAAGCTGCTCCCGCGCAGGTCCGCCTCGTAAAGGATGTCGAGAGCGCGCTTGCGGGCCTTCGACCGGGCGCTCAGCTCGTCACCCGGCCCAGGTAACGGCCGTCTCTGGTGTCCACCTTGACCTTCTCCCCGGTGGTGATGAACAGCGGCACCTGGATCGTGGCACCGGTCTCCAGCGTCGCCGGCTTGTTGCCACCGGTGGAACGGTCGCCCTGGACACCGGGCTCGGTCGCCGCGATGACCAGTTCGACGCTGGCGGGCAGCTCCACGTAGAGCGGCTCCCCGTCGTGCAGCGCGACCGTCGCCGTCGCGTTCTCCAGGATGTAGTCCGCCGCATCGCCCACAACCGCCGGCGGGATCGGGATCTGGTCGAACGACTCGCTGTCCATGAAGACGAAATCAGCGCCGTCGCGGTAGAGGAAACTCATCTCACGCCGGTCGACGGTCGCCACCTCGACCTTCACTCCGGCGTTGAAGGTACGGTCGACAACCTTGCCGGTCAGCACGTTCTTCAACGTCGTCCGGACGAAGGCCCCGCCCTTCCCGGGTTTGACGTGCTGAAACCCGACGACGTTCCACAGGGTGCCGTCGAGGTCGAGCGTCATGCCGTTCTTCAGATCATTTGTGGTTGCCACTGCGCACAACTCTCCAGCCGGACCAGCAGGTTGGTCCGTTCGACTGACGGGGATCCCACGAAAGTCTAGTCTGCCCCGGGCAGCGCCTTCGGCGCGGCCCGAGGACCCCGCCCCCTGCACGGCCTCCCCGGGCAGCGCCTTCGGCGCAGCCCGGGGATGGCGGCCAGTCGCGCACCGCCTGCCCGGTCGGCATCGCAGTGCTACGACGGTTGTGGATGACTACGCAGCGTCCGGGAGAGGGCGGGGTGTCAGGCGGGGGCTTGGTCGGCTGGGTGGGGTGGATCCGCTGGTGCGCTGGCACCGTGGGTGCGGGCCGCGATCGTGCGCAGGGCGAGGAGGTAGGAGTCGAAACCGAGACCGGTGATGGTCCCGGTCGCCACCGCGCTGATCACGCTGTGGTGCCGGAACTCCTCCCTGGCATGGGTCTGGCTCAGGTGGACCTCGATCAGCGGGCCCGTCACCTGCGCGGCCGCGTCGCGCAGCGCGTAGGAGTAGTGCGACCACGCACCCGGGTTCAGCACGACCGGGACGCCGAGGTCGGCGGCCTCGTGCAGCCAGCGCAACATCGTGGCCTCGTCGTCGGTCTGCCGGCAGTCCGCCGCCAGGCCGAGTTCCCCGGCCAGCTTCTGGCAGGCCGTCACCAGATCGGCGTAGCTGCGGCTGCCGTACACCGCCGGCTCCCGCAGCCCCAGCCGGCCGAGGTTCGCCCCGCTGAGCACCAGAACTTTCACGTCCGGGCCTTCAACGGCTGAGCCTTCAGCGGCTGAGCCTTCATGGCCGCGTCCTCGTGGGCAGGCCCCGGCGCGCCGGGGCCCGACGGGCCTTCGCCCGCGTGCGCCTGGCCCGCGGGCGTCACGGTGCCGTCACCGCTCGTCCCCGCCGGGGAGGTCCGACAGCTCCCGGGCCACCTCCGAGAACGCGGCCACGACCAGCGCCCGATCCGGGTCCTCAAGGATGCGCGGCCGGCCGAGCCCCTCGAGGACGACGAACCGCAGCCGCCGGCCGCGGCTCTTCTTGTCCAGCCGCATCGCGTCGAGCAGCGCCGGCCAGTGGTCCGCCCGATAGACGGTGGGCAGCCCGATCCGTTCGAGCAGCGCCCGGTGCCGGTCGGCGGTGGGCTCGTCAAGCCCCAGCGCGAGCCGGCTCAGCGAGGCGGCGAAGACCATCCCGACCGACACCGCGGCGCCGTGCCGCCAGCTGAACCCCTCGACCTTCTCGATGGCGTGCCCGAGGGTGTGCCCGTAGTTGAGGATCTCCCGCCGGCCGGCCTCCCGCGGGTCGGCCGACACCACCGCGGCCTTCACCCGGATCGACCGTTCGATCAGCTCACGCTGGTGGCGCAGCCCGCTCGGGTCGTCCTCGAGCAGGTCGAGGATGGCCGGATCGGCGATGAAACCGGCCTTCACGACCTCGGCCAGGCCCGAGATCCGCTCGTTGGCGGGCAGGCTCGCCAGCGTCGCCAGGTCGGCGAACACGGCGAGCGGGTGGTGGAAGGCCCCGACGAGGTTCTTGCCGGCGTCGATGTCGATCCCGGTCTTGCCGCCGATCGCCGCGTCCACCATCCCCAGGACCGTGGTCGGGACCTGCACGAGGTCGACGCCGCGCAGCCAGGTGGCCGCCACGAAGCCGGCGAGGTCGGTCGTCGCCCCGCCGCCGAGACCGATCACGACATCGTCGCGGGTGAGGCCGACCTGGCCGAGGACGTCCCAGCAGAAACCGGCGACGCGCGCCTGCTTGGCCTCCTCGCCGTCGGGGACCTCGACCGCGTGGGCCTCGACCTTCGCGGTCTCCCGCAGATCCGTGACCACGGCCTCCGCGGTCGCCCGCAGCGCGCGGGGGTGGATGACCGCGGCCCGGGTACGGCCGGCGACCTGCTCGGCGAGCTCACCGAGCAGGCCCGCGCCGACCACGACCTGGTAGGGACGTTCGCCGGTGGGCGCGACCTCGATGCGGGTCACCGCGTCGCCGGCGGCCGGCTCCCCCGGGGACCCCAGCGGGGCGGCGGGGACCGGGGCCGTGGACGATGCCGTCACGGCCTGACCAACGGCCCGGGCAGCCGGCCCGCCGGCGACGCGACAACATGATCGTGATGCCGGTGGTCCACCAGCAGCTTCTCGACCAACCCGACCACCTCCTCAGGTGTGTGCCCCACGGTGCCCACCACCGCGGAGGCGACTTCGGCGTACAACGGCGCGCGGGCTCGCAGCATCGCGGCGATCCTGGTGCGCGGCCCCTCGACCAGCAGTGGCCGGTCCCGGGCCAGGCCGACCCTGGCCACCGCGTCGTGGACCCCGACGTCGAGGTGGACGACGGTGTGCCCGCGCAGCGACCGCCGGGTGGCCTCGTCCAGCACGGCCCCGCCGCCGAGGGCGAGCACCCCGTCGTGCTCGGCCAGGGCGTGGGCGACGGCCTCCCGTTCCAGGGCGCGGAAGTGCTCCTCCCCCAGCTCGACGAAGATGTCGGCGACGGACCGCCCGGCCCGGGCCTCGACGTCGACGTCGGTGTCCCGGAAGGCCACGTCCAGCCGCCGCGCCAGCAGCCGTCCGACCGTGGTCTTCCCCGACCCGGGCGGGCCCACGAGCACCACGACCGGCCGCCGCACGCGGGCCGCCGCGGCAGCGCTGCCGGCGGCGGCACCCTCAGCGGCAACGCTGCCAAGGGCGACACCGTCGGCGGCGCCGCTGTCAGCGGCGCCAGTGGCAGCGGCGCCGGCGGCGTCCGGAGAGCCGGTCACCGGGCCGCCACCAGGACAGCGGCGATCATATCGGCTCCGATCTGACGATCAGGGACTTCAGGTACGTCTCACAGTTGCGGCGGGACTCCTCCACCGAGTCGCCGCCGAACTTCTCCAGGGCCGCGTCGGCGATCACCAGCGCCACCATGGCCTCGCCGACCACCCCGGCGGCGGGTACCGCGCACACGTCCGAGCGCTGCGCGATCGCGACCGCCCGCTCCCCGGTGGCGACGTCGATCGTCGACAGGGGCCGGGACAGCGTCGAGATCGGCTTCATGGCGGCCCGGACCCGCAGCGGCTCCCCGGTGGTCATCCCCCCTTCGACACCGCCGGCGCGGTCGGTGGCGCGCCGCACCCGGTAGATGCCCCCAGGGTGCGCCGCCGCTTCCGGGGCGTCCCCGGCGGGCACCGACTCGATCTCGTCGTGGGCCTGCGACCCGCGGCGACGGGCCGNCGGGCCGTGGTGAAGCCGTCGCCGAACTCCACACCTTTGATCGCCTGGATGCCCATCAGCTCCCCGGCGATCCGCGCGTCGAGGCGGCGGTCGCCGTGCACGTAGCTGCCCAGCCCCGGCGGGCAGCCATAGGCGAGCACCTCGACGATCCCGCCCAGGGTGTCGGCGTCCCGGTGGGCGGCGTCGATCTCGGCGACCATCCGCACGCTCGTCGCCGGGTCGGCGCAGCGGACCGGGTCGGCGTCCACCACGTCCATCGCGGCCGGCTGGGGCAACGGTGAGCCGGGCGGCACCTCGACAGCGCCGATCGACACCACGTGCGAGACGACCTCGATGCCGTACGCCTGCCGCAGCAGGGCCTTGGCGATCGTGCCCAGCGCGACACGGGCCGCAGTCTCCCGGGCGCTGGCCCGTTCCAGCACCGGGCGGGCGTCGTCGAACCCGTACTTCTGCATACCGGCAAGATCCGCATGGCCGGGCCGGGGGCGGGTCAGGGGGGCGTTGCGGGCCAACCTGGCAAGCCCCTCGGCGTCGACCGGATCCGGCGCCATGACCTCCCGCCACTTCGGCCACTCGGTGTTGCGGACGACGACGCTCACCGGGCCGCCCAGGGTCAGGCCGTGGCGGACCCCGCCGAGCAGCTCGACCTCGTCCCGCTCGAAGCTCATCCGGGCGCCCCGCCCGTGCCCGAGCCGACGTCGGGCGAGTTCGTCGGCGATCAGGGAGCTGGACACCCGGATACCGGCCGGCAGCCCCTCCACGGTCGCCACCAGAGCCGGCCCGTGCGACTCCCCGGCAGTCAACCAACGCAGCATGAGGCCAGTCTTCCACGCCACCGGCGCGCCGGAACCAGCTCCTTCGACCGGGATGCCCGCGAGACGGGAATGGTCCGGGAGGCTATCCCGCGTTCCAGCCGAGGACGCCGACGAACGCCCCCGTCAGTAGGAACGGCCCGTAGGCGATCGATGTCCGCCGGCCTGCCCGCCGCGTCACCATCAGGACCAGCGCCCACACCCCGGCAAGGGCGATCCCGGCCAGCAGCCCGGTGAGGGCCACCGGGACGCCGAGCCAGCCGAGCGCGCCACCGAGCAGACCGGACAGCTTCACGTCGCCGAAGCCCAGACCGGCGCCGGGCAGCGCCCAGAAGGCCGTGAACAGGGCGAGCACGGCCACTGCCACGAGGACGGCGCGCACCCAGCGCCCCGGGCCGCCGTCCAGGACCGCGGCGATGCCGAACAGCCCGGCCAGGACCGGGTAGGACGGCAGGGTGATCACGTCGGGCAGCCGGTGGACCCGGGCGTCGACGGCGGCCAGGAGCACGCCGACCACCCCGAGGTAGGCGTACGCCGGCAGCCAGGCGACATGATCGGTCAGCTTGGCCGCGAACGCGACGACGACGGTGGCCGTGAGCAGGCCCAGGGTGTCCGGGGTCGGCGCCGGCCGGCGCGGCTGTTCCCCCGCCACCGGCCCGAAGAGGCCCACCATGCGGGTCAGCCCCGGGACGACGCACAGGACGGCGAGGACGATCGCGACAACCAGCACGACCGACCCGGTCGACATGGCCGACCCGCCCGGCACGGCCGGTGTCACGGGCACAGCGGACGGGGCGGACGGGGCGGACCCGGCGGGTACGACGAACGTGTCGAGTACGGCGGATGTGTCGGGCAGGGCGGGCGCGGCGGGCGTGACGAGTCCGGCGGGCACGGCGGATATGGCGGATGGGTGGGCCCGGCGGGGGTGACGCCCGCGGATCCGGGCGGCGGGACGTTCACCGTGCCGCCAGGGCGGCTTCGCCCGCGGTCAGGAGCAGGTCCACGTCCACCTCGGCGCCGGTGAACAGCCGGACCTGCCCGACCGCCTGGGCGGCCAGCACGACCAGCCCACCGGCGACCGGCGCCCCGGCCGCCCGCGCGGCGGCGGCGAGCCGGGNGGTGGTAGAGCAGTTCGACCAGGGCGGTCGAGGCGGGCCACGGCCTGCGCGCGAGCTCGTCGGTGACGCCGGCCGGCGTGGTCGCGAGCACGACGTCGGCGGCGGCAAGGAGCTCCACCGGGTCCACCGGGTCCGCCAGGTCCACAAGGTCCGTCGGATCCGACAGGTCCGACGGTTTCGCCTGGGGCGTGGGCGCGGCGGGCCCGGTGCCGGTGGTGTCCCAGCGGTGGACGGTGACGGCCAGCCCGAGAGAGGTGCCGATCTCGGCCAGGGGGGCTGCGGCCGGCGGGCGGCGGGCGAGGATGTCGGCCCGCTCGGCGCCGAGCGCGGCAAGCGCGGCGAGCACGGCCCGGGCAGTGCCCCCGGCGCCGATGACGAGCGGGCTGCGCGGTGCCCGCCCGTTGCCGAGGACCGTTGTCACGGCATGCGCCGTTCCGGCGACGTCGGTGTTGAAGCCGGCCAGCCGCACGGGCCCGGCGTCCGCGGCACGTTCCTGCCCGGCGGCGTGCCCGGCAGCCCGCCTGGCAGCGCGGTCCTCCCCGGCATCCCGGCCGGCGTCCCGCTGGACGGCACCTCCGGCATCGCGTCCGGCGTCGCGGTGGCCACTGCCGCGGTAGCCACTGCCGTGAGAGCCATCGCGTTCGACGACGACGGTGTTGACGGCGCCGACGGCCGCGGCGGTGTCGTCGATCCGGTCGAGGAAGGCCAGGACGGCCCGTTTGAGCGGCATGGTCAGCGACAGGCCGACCCAGCCCGGTTCGGTGCGCACCCGCGCGATCAGGTCGCCGATCGCGCTGTCGTCGCAGGCGACCGCAGTGTAGTCCCAGTCGATTCCCAGCGCGCGATATGCCGCATGGTGCATCACCGGTGACAGCGAGTGCGCTATCGGCATTCCCGCGACGGCCGCTCGCGGCCGGTGGCCTCTGGCGGTCATGACCCGCCCTCGGAGCGGTAGCGGGCGAGTGCCTCCTGCCACTCCCGGTCCGTCGTCGCGAAGATCGTCACGTTCGACCTCGGCAGGGACACGAAGTACATCCACGGCCCGTCGACCGGGTGCAGGGCGGACTCCAGCGCCCACTTCCCCGGGTTGGAGATGGCCCCCGGTGGCAGGCCCGCCACCCTGCGCGTGTTGTAGGGGTTGTTGCTGGCGAGCTGGCTCTGGGTCAGCGGGCCCTCGTACTCGCTGAGGGCGTACCGGGTGGTCGAGTCCAGGTCGAGGCGGCGGAACCGGCCGGAGGTGTCGGTGAGCCGGTTGTAGATGACCCGGGCGACCTTCGGCCCCTCGTCCGGGTTCTTCACCTCACGCTCGATGATGGAGGCGATCGTGATGATGTCCTGAGGGGTGCGCCCCAGCGCGGCCGCGCCCGCCTCGATATCGAGAGCGGCCGTCTCCGTCCTGAACCTGTCGACGAAGCTCTTGAGCGTGGCGGTCGCGGAGGCGCCTGGTCGCAGATCGTAGGTGAAGGGGTACAGATAGCCCTCGACACCGGTCGCGTACGACGGCAGCTGGAGCTCGCCCGGGTTCTTCACGATCTCCTCGAGCGTGGAGAGCGGCTGGCCGGTGCGTTCCGCCAGCGTCGTGAGCACCTGTTTGACGGTCATGCCCTCGGTGATGGTGAGCCGGAACAGGGTGTGGGACTTCACGTCGAGCAGCGTGGCCAGCGCGTCGGCCGCCCGCAGGTGCTGCTTGAGCCTGTAGAAGCCGGGCTGGATGGAACGCGACCGTTCGTCGGCCGCGGCCGCGTTGACGAAGGCGGCCGGTGTCCGCACGACCTCGGCGGAGGCGAGCACCCGGGCGATGTCCCGGGCGGTCGAGCCGGCCTGGATCTGGATGATGACCGAGCCGTCACCGGGCCCGGAATAGTCGATCGCCGACTCACCGGCCGTGACGCGCCCGATCACCTTGCCCGCGCCGTAGATCCCACCGCAGAGGATCCCGGCCACCACCACCAGGATCGCGATAAGCTTGGGCGCGGTACGGCCCCGCCGCCGAGCCCGGCCACGGCCGCCGCGACCGCCATGACCACCGTGGCTACCACGGCCACCACCGGTGGGTCGCCCGCGGTACGACGCCCGGCTGCCTGATGTGTCATCGAGCAGCTCGTCGAGGTCGTCCCCGATCACGTGTCGTCCGCGTGGCGATCCGGCTCACGCCGGGTGGCCACGGCATCGGACGCCCCCGCGTCATGCGGGATGTCCAGGGCGGACTGCAGGATCTGCACCGCTGCCTCCTGGTCTACGACTGCGCGACGGTCCCGTGCGCGCAGGCCACGCTCGGCCATCCGGCGGTGGGCCACGACCGTGGTCAGCCGCTCGTCGACGAGCCGCACCGGGACAGGGGCGACGCGGGCCGCCAGCAGGTCGGCGTATTCCCGGGCCTTACGGGCCGCCGGCCCCGGGAGACCAGACAACCGTGTCGGGAGACCCACGACGACCTCCACCGCATGACGATCGCGCACAATCATCGCAATCTCGTCGAGATCGCTGTTCAGCCGGGTGTCCCGTCGCAGCGTCGTCACCGGGAACGCGATCCTCGCGTCAGGATCGCTGGCCGCGACCCCTATTCTGACTGTGCCCACATCGATACCGACGTGCACCCCCGTCCGGCGGTTCATCGCGGACCGCCGGGGCGGGCCGATGCCTGGGCCGATACCGGGACGCGCTCACGCGGAACGGGCACCGGGGATACCCGGGGCGTCGGCGCCGGGCGGGCCGCCGGCACCGCGCGCGTCACCGGTGTCGTCCGGCCCGGTGTCATCCAGCCCCAGCGCCTGGCGAAGCTCATCCTCCCGCTCGGCCATCCCTTCCCGGACGTCGGCCAGGAAATCCTGCACCGACTCTACGAGGGACCCGGCAAGGTGCTGCGGAGTGAGGGTGGAGACGGCGCGGGCGGCACGCCGCACGGTCACCACTCCCACCGCCGCGCCGAGCGCGATGTAGAACACCCGCGGCATCATGCGCTCCGGCTGTCGACGTCGGCCCCGCGAACCGTGGCCGCCGGCGCGGCGGAGCCGGCCNGCGGAGCCGGCCCGCCGGGCGGCCCGCCGGGAGGCTCGCTGCGCCGCCCGCTCCGCCTTGATCTCCGTCGTGATCTGTGACTCGATGTCGGCGCGGGCCCGCTTCGCCGCCGCCCGCCGGACCCCGTACGAGAACGCCGCGACCCGTACGACCGGGCCGCCGACCGTCGCCGCGAACAGCGACGTGAGCGAGGAGATGTTCGTCGAGATCGTCTGTACGTTCGCCGTGATGGCGTCGACCCGGTCGAGTTCCTTGTTCACGTGGCTGAGCGCCTGGTTCACCTCGTCCACCGTCGCGCCCGCCTGCCGCACGCGCGCGGTGCCCTCGTCGATGGCCAGCCCGGTCTGACGGACCCGGGCGGCCGCCTCGTCGAAGATCTTCCCGAGCTTGAACAACACGTAGCAGCCGAACAGGACGAGCACGGAGAACGCCCCCGCCGCGATCAGTCCCGCGATCGCACCACCGGACATGTGTGCCCTGCCTCCGCTGTCAGGGGCCGTGACCCGGCCACACCTTTGTGACAAGCCGTACATTCGTGACAAACTGCGCGACCGAACGTCCAGGATTTCCGCGACCAGGCCCCCTACACCGGCCGCACCGGCACCGCGACGACGGCCCTCCCCGACGGGCCGGTGGCGACGCGGGTCATCTTTCCCCCACGCCGCCGCCGGGCCCGGGCCCTGGAACACCGCGGGAGAGCACCCACAGCCCCCGGACAACGGTCGACGGAGCGTCGAACTCGACGTTCCTGGAGTGACCCTACCGAGCGCGACCGGCTTCGTGGTCACTCGCCTCTGATGGCTCGTCCACATCTGCCCCGGCTGCGGCCCCGGCCACAGCCCCGACCACAGCACCGGCCTCGGTCCCGGCGGCGGGCGCGGCGGCTGCGCTGCCGGTCGTGGCAGTGGTGGCAGTGGTGGCGCCGCCAGGCGCGGGGCTGGCGGTGGCGGAGCCGCGGAGGGCCTCGCGCAGGAACGCCAGCCGCTGCCCGGCCCGCTGCTCGAACCCGTGCCCGCTCGGCTGGTAGTAGCTCGCTCCCACCAGCGGGTCGGGGGCGTACTGCTGGCTCACGACCCCGCCCGGATGGTCGTGGGGGTACCGGTAGCCGTCGCCGTGGCCCAGCCGGCCCGCGCCCGGGTAGTGCGCGTCCCGCAGGTGGGGCGGGACCGGCCCGGCACGCCCGGCGCGGACGTCGGCGACGGCCGCGTCGACGGCCCGGATGACCGCGTTGGACTTCGGCGCCAGCGCGAGATGGATCACAGCCTGCGCGAGCGCGAGCCGGGCCTCGGGCAGGCCCACCATCTCCAGGGCCTGGGCGGCGGCCACGGCCACCCCGAGCGCCCCGGGCTCGGCCAGGCCCACGTCCTCACTGGCCAGTATGATCATCCTGCGGGCGACGAACCGGGGATCCTCCCCCGCCTCCAGCATCCGGGCCAGATAGTGCAGGGCGGCGTCGACGTCACTGCCGCGCACGGACTTGATCAGCGCGCTCGACACGTCGTAGTGCTGGTCACCGGCGCGGTCGTAGCGCACCGCAGCCCGGTTCACCGCCCGTTCGAGGGTGGCGAGGTCGATCCGGACGGGCGGGCGGCCCGCCCCCGACCCGTCGCCGCC
>NZ_JWIO01000040.1:33776-41788 GCF_001017755.1 Protofrankia coriariae | reverse complement strand
GCGGGCGTCCCCGCCGGCCAGGCGCAGCAGATGGGTGACCGCGTCCGTGTCCATCGTCAGCAGGCCGCCGTACCCCCGCCGGTCGTCGAGCGCCCGCTGGACCAGGACGCGCAGGTCGTCCTCGGTGAGCGGCTCCAGGGTGAGCAGCAGCGACCGGGACAGCAGCGGTGCCACCACGGAGAAGAACGGGTTCTCGGTGGTAGCGGCGACCAGGGTGACCAGCCCGTTCTCCACCGCCGGCAGCAGCGCGTCCTGCTGGGTCCTGGTGAAACGGTGCACCTCGTCGATGAACAGGACCGTGCGGACGCCGGACACCGCGAGCGTGTCCCGCGCCTGGTCGATCACCGCCCGTACGTCCTTGACACCGGCGGTGACCGCGGACAGCTCCCGGAACCGGCGCCCGCCGGAGCCGGAGATGATGTGCGCGAGCGTCGTCTTGCCGCTGCCCGGCGGCCCCCAGAGCAGGACCGAGGTGGTGCCGCCGCCTTCCACCAGGCGCCGCAGCGGGCTGCCCGCGCCGAGCAGGTGACGCTGCCCGACGAGTTCGTCGAGGGTGCGGGGGCGCAGCCGGGCCGCGAGCGGACCCGACGTCGCCAGGGCCTGCTCGAGCCCGGCGTCGAACAGGCTCACCCACCTACCGTATGCCGGCCCTGCCACCCGGCGGCGGGCGGCGGGCNGGCGGGCGGCGGGCGGCCGCTCCCGGCGCGTGACGGGCCGGCCTGCCGTACCTGTCGGCCGTGCCTACCGGGTGACGGCCGGGTGGCCGTGGGCCGGCACGGGCGTGGGCCAGCCGGCGCCGGGACGGCCGACCGTGTGATGGCGGACGAGGCCGGCAAGATCCGGAGCGACCGAGAAGATCACCTGCCGTACCCGGTCGACGGCGAACGGCGCGAGCTCGTCGTATACCTCCGCGAAGACGGCGTGCGCCCGTACCCGCGGCCACTGGGGCGGCAGCAGCTTCAGCGGCAGGTCGGGGTCGAGGCCGGGGAAGCGCCGCCAGGCGTCCAGGACCGCGGTCCGGGCCACCAGCGCCTCCGCCGGGTCCACGTCGGCGGCCCTGATCCGTCCGAGCAGGAGGGTGTGGGTGCGGATGAAGTCCTCGTAACGGGCGCGCAGTTCGGTGAGGTCCCAGGCCTCGATCGGCCTTCTGGGACCGACCGCCACGGCCATCGCGCTCATCCCGCCCGTCCCGGCCGTCTCGACCACCCCGGTCGCCTCGACCGCCGTCAGGACCGTCGCGTTGGGCACGCCGAGTTCGGCGAACATCCGGATGACCGCCTCCGCCTCCTGCCGGGGGGAGACCCACATGCCGTCGTAGAGCGGCGCGAAACCCAGCCAGCGCAGCCTGTTGCGAACGGCATGGCGGATGTCACGCTGCTCCTCCGGCAGCGAGAAGGCGGCAACGACCCACCTGCCGTCCCACCCGGTTCCGGCCTGCCCGAACGACAGGACGCGCACGGCGCTGTCCTGCAGCGCCTCGGCCGCCTGGCCGGTCAGGCCGTAGTAGGTGTTGCGGCCGACCCGCGAGGACTCCAGCAGCCCACGGCGCGCGAGCCGGCTGAGCGCCGCGCGCGCGCCGACCGTCGAGATGTCGAAGTCCGCCAGCAGACGCACCAGCGCCGCGGACGGTATGTGCTCCTCGCACCCGTGCCAGTAGTCGCCGAGCAGGGTCATGAGCAGACGTTGCGGCTGGGCGCCGAGCCGAAAGCGCGGAAGATCGACTTTGGACGTATGGTCCCGGGTGACGACGGGTCCGGTGATTACCACGGAAGACGATATTACGAGCCGATACATCCAGAGCTGCCACGCGCCGGTATGCCGAACCGACAGGTCCGGCGGGTTCGCGCGTCCCGTCAGCCCGGCCTGAGGCCGGACGCGGCGCGACGCGACGCGACACCCCGTGGATTCGCGGTCGTACTTCCTCGCCGCCGTGGCGGCCCGTGGCGGCCCGTGGTCACGACTCCCCGCGGCCGTGGGTCGCCGATCCCCGTGGCACCCGCCCACGCGGGCCGAGCCGGGACCACTGACGCGCCCAGCCGTCGAGGGGCTCGAGCACGCCCTGCAGGCGCCGTCCGTGCGCGCTCAGCCGGTAGTCACCGGCCTCGCCCACCTCGATGATCCCGGCCTCGCGCAGCTCGCGCAGCCGCTGGGACAGGTGCGACTCGGTGGCGTCCAGCCGGGCCGCGAGGGAGCGGAACGCCGTCGGCCCGTCCCGCAGGATCCAGAACACCGGTAGCGCGTGCCGCCTGCCCAGCAGGTCGATCACCTCGGCCAGCGCGGCCACACCCTGGGAGGCCGCGTCCGCTCGCGCACCGTCACGTGCCATGCCACCCCGCCGTCATACATATCATCACACACTGTAACGTATTATTCGGCGTGTTGTTACATATTACGTCACACGCCGTCACGCAATATGTCACAACACGCATCACGGGCTGTCACATGGCGCGCCGCACGCCATCACGTACCGTGTCGCGCTATGTCGCGCGCCGTGGTCAGGGTGTGCGGATCGCGCCGGAACCGTTCGGGCTGTGCGCCCCGACCGTGCCGACGAAGGTGCCGGTGGCCGGCGCCGTCCGCTCGCCCCGGCCGGTGACGCTTCCAAGTGTCCGGCGAGCCCGCTCCAGCAGGCTGCCCGCCTGGGCCGAGACGACTCCGGCCGCGCTCTGCACCTCCGGACGCTCCCGGACCGCGCGCGCCTGACGCATGATCGCGTCATAGTGCTCCCGGCCCGCGCGGGCCCCCAGCAGGTAGCCGAGCCCGAAACCGACGATGAAACCGGGTCTGACGTGCATGCTGCCTCCCGCTCGGTGTCACTGTGCACCCTTGCCGACCTTCACGAACGCATGAACGCTCCTGGCCGCCGGCGCCCGCGCACGGTCGCCACCCACACCCGGTGGCCGCCGTCACCGGACAACAACGGGCAGGGCGCCCGCAACCATGACCATCCTGCCCGAGCGGCCGCACGCCGACGGTCAACCAGCCGACCGACCCGTGTTTACTACCCCGCTGAACCATCCGCGCGAACCTCAGGTAACCTTGCCCAGTCAGATGCTCCCGACGTCATCGTCTGGAGCGTCGCGATCCCGCGTAGCTCAATTGGCAGAGCGTCCGGCTGTTAACCGGCAGGTTACAGGTTCGAGTCCTGTCGCGGGAGCACAAGCCCAGGTCGGAGGCTCGAAGCCTTGTGCGATCACCGCAGTGGTGACGCTTTGGCCGTCAGTCCCACCCCGTCCAGCCGTGAAGATTTTTGATCTTTAACTGCCCTGCGGACTGATCAATAAGTCTTCGTGCCGACCGGAGCGTCGTCCCGCTCGAGCGGTGTGGATCACAGAACCGTTCACGGTGGGCGATCTGGACTTCTGGCCCCGCGGTCAGACGTCGAGGACGAGCCGTGCGCCGCGTGCGCGTGAGCGGCACACCATCATCACGGTGTTGGCGGTGCGCTCCTCCTCGGTCAGGAGCGAGTCCCGGTGGTCGACCTCGCCCGCCAACACCTTGGTTTCGCAGGTGCCGCACACGCCCTCGCCGCACGAGGTGGCGATGTGGATGCCCTGGTCGGCGAGCGCGTCCAACACGGAAACGCCAGGGGGAACGATCACGGTGATACCGGAGCGCTCGGCCACGACCTCGAAGGGCCGGTCGCCCGTGTCGTCGGCCTCGACCGGAGCGAAGCGCTCGACGTGCAGTGTCCCGGGTGGCCAGGAACGGCACGCACGGTCGACCTCCCTGAGCAGCGGTTCTGGTCCGCAGCAGTAGACCGCGGTTCCGATCCGTGGTTGGCCCAGCGCCGCCGGGATGTCGATGAGCCCGGTCTCGTCCTGGGGTGCGATGGTCACGCGCTCGCCCCTGCCCTCGAGCTCGTGCAGGAAGGCCATCGACTCGCGGGACCTGCCGCCGTAGGTCAGCCGCCAGTTCTGGTTTTCCCGGCGCTCCAGCTCCCGGACCATGGCGATGATCGGCGTGATCCCGATGCCGCCGGCGATGAAGACGTACCGTTGCGCGGCCGCGAGTGGAAACTTGTTTCGCGGGCCCCGGACCTGAATCACGTCGCCTTCGCGGATGTTGTCGTGGATCCAGGCCGATCCGCCACGGCCGTCGGGCGCGTTGAGCACCGCGATGCTCCAGGCCCCGTCACTGCCGCACAGGGAGTACTGGCGTGCGCGTCCCTCGGGCAGCAGCAGATCGATGTGTGCGCCGGCCTGCCAGTCGGGGATGGCGGCGCCGGAGGGGTCGGCGAGGGTGAGTCCCACGACGTCGTGGGCGTGCTGGACTCGCTCGGTTACCACGACTTCGCGAGTGTCATCGGTCATGAGCTACTCCTGCGGCGGCTGCTGCGCGGTTCGTCCTTCGCTGGTGCAGTTCGAGGAGAACGCAACCGAACTCCTCGTCCTCACGTCCGGCGGCATGGTGCCGACTCTCACGGTGCCGGTTCTGTAGCAGTTCGAGTTCCCTCTGCAGTGAATCGTTGCGCGCGATAAGATCGTTCAGCCCACGATCCGTGACGCCGGGCGCAGGTTGCGGCCGGCGTGGCTGCCTCGTGCGCTGCACACCGGCGAGCCGGGCGAGGCTGGCGAGCGTCACCTCCAGGTCGACGTTGTCCGTTTCCAGATAGTGATGCTGCACATCCCACGTGTCCGCGAGCCTGCCGAGGACATGGATCGCCGCGCGCAGCTGGCGGGCGGCGGACCCGGCGGGCACGGCAGGCAGAACCTCGTCGCGCAGTTCACGGCGAAGCCCCTCGAGCAGCTCGCCGGGGGTTGGTCTCAGCATGGCGTCTCCAACGGCCTGCTGGCTCCGATCCACTCCAGGCACGCCTGGACGGAAGGGATCACGGTTCGGGCTCGGTCGATCAGCCGTAGGTTGTGGCTACGGCCGTCGATGACCGCACGGGCTGCCTGCAGGCTGATCGTGGCGTACCTGACCTCGCAGAAGACGCGGTTCCAGCGCAGTGCCGCTCCGGTGACAGGTACGCCTCCGGCCGCTTCGTACGCCGCGACGAACTCCTCGAGTGGCACGAACCGCTCCGGGCTCCACAGGGCGTGGTAGGCCCACGCGATGTCCTCGACCGGGTCGCCGACGTGCGCCATCTCCCAGTCCAGCAGACCGACGATGCGGGCGCCTTCGTAGAGGACGTTGCCCGGCCGAAAGTCACCATGCACGAGCGCTGGTCGCGCGGGTGGGGTGGCATTGTCGTCAAGCCAGTCGTACAGCCAGGACAGCGCCGGGTACGACTCAAGGCGGCAGTCCTCGAATCGTGCGCGCCAGTAGGCCAGCTGCGGTTCACCGGTTCCCGCGGCCGGTGTGACGGCGTGTAGCTCGGCTGCCGCCCGGGCCAGGTCCAGGGTTCGCGCACGGCCCAGCTCGGTGTCGGCCGAGAGGTACTCCACCGCGTCCGCTCGGCCCGGCAGCCGCTGGAGGAGCACCGCGGGTGCCCCGAACAGATGCCCGTCCGGGTCGTGCGCCCACACTTTCGGCGCCCGTACGCCACGTTCGGCCAGCCCGTCCAGTGCCACGAACTCGTGTGCCGGGTCGGTCTGTACCTGCGAGCCAGGGGCACGGACGAGCAGGATCAACGGCTCCTCGTGTTTGCTCGCGTGCGTGTCCCGGCCCAAGGCCCAGCGGGCGTCGCAGGCCCACGCGATGCGGGCGTTCCCGCCGAAGACCCGCACCGGCTCCGAAACGGTCACCTCCCCGGCCTCCGGCAGGCGCAGACGTAGCAGTTCCCGCACGCGAGCGGCCAGCTGGGCCGGTGCGTGCTGAGGAAGGGTGGGTCGGGTCATCGGACGCCGGCTGCGACTCGCAGGGTCTCGCCTGTGATGGCATCGGACTGGGGTTCGAGGAAGAACGCGATGCCTTCGCCGAGGTCTTCCGGTGTGGGCACGTCACCGAGTGCCGTGTACTCGAGGTGCCGATTCAGGTATCCGTCGTCGATCCACGCGCGTACCCGGTCACTGAGGACCAGCCCCGGGGCGATGCAGTTGGCCCGGATCCCCTGACGGCCCAGTTGCACGCTGACGCTCTGGGTGAGCGCGACCACCGCGGCCTTGGCCGAGTTGTAGGCGGCGTTACCGAGTTCGAGACGGTTGGCGAAGGCAGCCAGCGAGGCCACGTTGACGATCTTTCCGTAGCCCTGCGCAACGAAGTGCTTTTCCAGCGCGCGGCACATCAGGAAGGCGCTGTTCACGTTGAGCGCATACATCTGCACCCAGCTGTCCAACGAGATGGACTCCAGCGGCACGTCATAGACGTCACGGTTGATGTTGACCATCCCGCCGGCGACGTTCGCCACGCCCTGCACCGAGCCGAACTCCGTCACCGCGAAGTCGACCGCCTCCTGAACCCCCGCCTCGGAGGTCACGTCAGCCTTGATCGTCCGCAGGGTTCCGGGCAGCCCGCGGGTGGACTCGATCGTGCCGTTGAGCCGACGCGAGCTCAGGTCGACCGCGACGACGTTCGAACTCACCCGGAGCAGCCTGGCCGCCGCGGCACCGCCGATGCCGCCGCCGGCGCCCGTGACGATGTAGGTGCGTTCGTTGAGGGGCAGGGCCGGCCGCCGCGGGGGGGCCACCGCTGTGCTGGGCATGTCACACTCGCCTTCAGATGTAGGAACGCTGGACGAAGTTCGGTGCGCGCTTCTCGCGCAGAGCGGCCAGGCCTTCGGTCGCCTCGGGTCCGGTGAAGCCCAGGATTCCGAACGCCAGGGAGGCTTCGAACGAGGGCCATGCGGCGCGAACCCAGTTGTTGAGCGACTGTTTGGTCCAGCGGATCGCGCTCGGCGCCCCGTGCGCGAGCCGGGACGCGATGTGCAGAGCATGCTTGTCGACCAGGTTGTCGTCGACGCAGAACGTCACGAGCCCGATGCGCTCGGCTTCCTCGCCCGTGATGGCGTCGCTGGTCATCAGGTAGTACTTCGCCTTGGACAGTCCGCACAGCAGCGGCCATATCGCGACCGCATGGTCATCGGCGGCCACGCCCAGGGTGGTGTGCCCGTCCACGAGCTTGGCGGTGCGGCCGGCGACGCTCACGTCCGCCAGCAGGGCGGTGGCCAGCCCGCCGCCTGCCGCCGCTCCGCTGATCGCGGACACGATGGGCTTGCCGCAGTCGAGCATGTTCTGCACCAGGGCACGGCCTTCCTTCCACATCTGGCAGCGGAAGTCGTAGTCGTCGATGATGCGCTGCACCATGTCGAAGTCGCCGCCGGCGCTGTATGCCCGTCCTTTTCCGGCGAGGACCACGGCGGACACCTCGGGATCCTCGTCGATCAGGCGCCAGATCGAGCTCAGGTCCCGGTGCATCTGGAAGTCGAGCGAGTTCATCCTGCCGCGGCTGAGGGTCACGCGCAGGACGTGCGGCTCGGGCCAGTCGAGTTCCAGGCTCTCGTAGTCGGGGTAGCGGATGTCGGTCACAGCCCGGCCCCCGATCCGAACTCCCTGCGCAGCTCGGCCTTTGCGACCTTGCCGTAAACCGCGCGCGGCAGCTCCCCGCGGACCAGGACATGGCTGGCGCGCTGGTACTTGGCCAGGCGTTCGTTGGCCCACTGCCGGAGCTCCTCCGGGTCGATTTCCGCGCCGGAGCGTGGGATGACGACCACCAGGGGCGTCTCGCCCCACTTCAGGTGCGGCACGCCGATGGCCGCGGCCTCGCTGACGTCCGGATGGCGCATGAAGACCCGCTCGACGTCCACAGCGAAGATGTTGATACCACCGGATTTGATCATATCCTTGAGCCTGCCCGAGACATACAGGAAACCGTCCTTGTCCAGATGGCCGATGTCCCCGGTCCGCATGAAGCCGCGACCGTCCGGGGCGGTCCACGTCGCTTCCTCGGTCAGCTCGGGGTTCTTGTAGTAGCCGGTCATCATCCCGATCGAATGCACCACGATCTCGCCGCTCTCGCCCGGGGGGAGTTCCGCGCCGGCCTCGTCGATGATGCGGATGTCCTCCAGCATCAGGGGTTTGCCGACCGACGTGCGTTTGCCGCGGACCGCGTCCGCCGGCAGCCGCAGGGTC
>NZ_JWIO01000040.1:31517-33766 GCF_001017755.1 Protofrankia coriariae | reverse complement strand
CGCCGGCAGCCGCAGGGTCGCGAATCCTTCCGAGAAGCCATACACCTCGTGAATGCCGGCGCTCGGGAAGGCGTCCTCCAGCGCGTGATACGTCTTCTCGGCGATCGGCTGACCGGATGTGACGATGCAGCGCAGGCTGTTCACGTCATGGTTGCGCAGCTCGGGGTGTTCGAGAATGGCAGTCCACTGGGTGGGGACAAGGAAGGCGTGGGTGCCGCGCTCGCGCTCCACGGCCGCCAGGAACGCCTGGGCGGTGAACCTGCGCAGGATGACGACCGTTCCGCCCCGGTACATCGTCGGGATCATCGTGATCCAGGTTCCGGACGCGTACGGGGGCGTGCCGAGGACGGCGACCGAGTAGCGGTCGATCTTCAGTCCCATCGCGAAGCCGTACGGGTACATCATGCGGCTGACGTGGGTGTGCTCGATGCCCTTCGGGTGTCCGGTGGTCCCCGAGGTGTAGAGGATGGTGATAATGTCGAACGGGTCGATCTTCACTCCGCACGGCGTGACCGGGGACTCGGCCAGCAGATCCGGAACCGACCGCCAGTGGTCATGGGCCGTGCCGAACGTGAGCCAGCGGGAGTCGCCGATCAGCGGTAACCGCGCGCGAATGGAGTCGATGATCGACTCGGTCTCCGGATCGGCGACCAGGACGACCGCGTCGGAATCCGCCGCAAGGCGGACCAGCGACTCCCCGTCGAGCATGACGTTCAACGGCACCGTCACGCATCCGGCCTTCGCGCTTCCCCAGAACGCGACGAACGCGTTCAGCGACGCGGGCATGAACAGCGCGACCTTGTCACCCTTGTCGAGCCCTTCCGCCCGCAGCAGGTTGGCGAACTGGTTCGTCCGCTCGTCAAGCTCGCGCCACGTGAGTCGTTCGTCCTCGAATACGGCGGCTACCATATCCCCGCTGACTCGCGCATTGTGCGTGATCACATCCGGGCACATCAACGATAAGTCGTACTTCAGGCTCACGGGTGATCTCCTGATCTCCGATCCGTCCGAACGCATGCTCGGTGAGGACGCACGGTAGCCACGAACGGAAGCCGTGACGAGGGTCGCACCATTGACGTCCCTGTTCCGGGTTACAAAGCCGCCCGTCACCAAAGCCGCGTCACCACAGGGCCCAACCGGGCCGACCCTCACGACAGGCCTCGTACGCGTCTGGCTCAACCGGTTGCAGGATGCCCGTCGTTGCTCTCGTACCGTCGATGACTGCGCAGTGGTGCTCGTCCAGCCCCCGCAGAGCGAGGCGGACGTGCGGGTCATTCACATCGAATCGATCCCATTCGGTCCGTTCTGGGCCCTTGTACGCACCGGGATGCAGCCCCGCGCCCGGGGTGCCGCCGTAGAAGCCACAGCGCATGAAGGCGGTCTGGTTGCCCAGCCGCTCGAGGCGCAGGGATCGGTGGGCGCCGTCGTCGAAGGTCAGGTCGATGACTCCCGCCAGAAACAGGTGCGTGTCGGGTTCGAAGCGCAGCCGGCGTTCGATCCTGTGCACGGAGCCGCTGCCCGGGCGAGGGTCGTCGAAGCCGTAGAGCAGCTTCCTGCCCCAGAGGCCGACGTCGTGCAGGTCGATCCAGATGCCGCCCTTCCAGCCGGGCCGGTGCACGCGCCCGCCGTTGAGCGCCGGGCCACCGACGCCCCGGCCGACGCCCCAGTGGCGGTCCCGGGTGCCGTGTGCTTGGCCGGGCGCCCAGTCCACCCGGGTGCCACCGACCTGAATCCAGCCGGCGACCTGGCCGAAGCTCTCGAATCCTGCGGTCACCTGCCGCTCGCCGGACTGCACCTGCGGCCCCCAGGCGGCGCCATACGTCGGGCGGCGGGTGTCGGTCCACTCCAGGTCGTAGGAAAAGCCCCACTCCCCCGGCTCGAGGACGTGCCGCCAGCGGTGGAGCCCCGCGAGGATCGTGGGGCGGATCGGGCCCACCGTGAGGTCCGCCGGCTCCGGCGACAGCGGACGGAAGGACCGCACCGAGCGGTGGTCGCCGCGGAAGTTGACGATCGCGTACGACTCGACCCGGCCAAGGACCGGGTAACAGCTGCCGCCCACGGCCAGGAGCAGGTCGCCCGTGTCGTCGTGCCACACGTTCCAGTACCGCTCGAAGAACCGCGGATCGTTCGACGCGGAGGTCGGCGGGTGCGAGACGGGGTACGGAGTCGAGTGGACGAACTCGTCGTCAAGCGGGACGAGCGGGGTGTTCACGCGTCCTCGAGCACGACCGGCAGCCGCAGCGGCCCGC
>NZ_JWIO01000040.1:0-31493 GCF_001017755.1 Protofrankia coriariae | reverse complement strand
GGGCTCGGCGAGCCGCAGGTGGGGGAATCGCTCCACCATGTGCCTGAACGCGATCTGCCCCTCCAGGCGTGCCAGCGGCGCGCCGAGGCAGAAGTGCACACCCTTCGAGAAGGCGAGATGCCCGTTCGCCCGGCCCTCGAGAACGATCTCGTCCGGCGATGCGAAGACGCCAGGATCACGGTTCGCGGCCGCGAGCATCGCGAAGACCCGATCGCCCTCCCTGAGGCGCTGCCCACCGAGTTCCGTATCCGTGGCGAGCAGGCGCCCGGTGGACAGCACCGGCGAGTCGAAGCGAAGGAACTCGTCCACGGCGGGGACGATCAGCCCGTCGACGTCAGCCGCCAGCTTGGCGGCGACGTCCGGGTGCTGGTGCAGGGCGATCAGGCCGTTGGTCAACAGGTGAGCGGTCGTCTCCTGCGCCCCGTTGCCGATCATCATCATGCTCGCGATCAGCTCGTCCTCGGTGAGCGTCTCGCCGTCGACCTCGGTGGTGATCATGCGGGTGAGTGCGTCGTCGTGCGGGCGAACCCGGCGTTCGTCAATCAGTTCGCGGAACAGGTCCGCCATCGAACAGGCGCCGTGCCGAGCTCTCTCGTACTTGTCGTCGACGCCTCGCGAGCTGCCGATGAACAGCATCATTTCGTCCGACCACTGCTTGACCTCGGCCAGCCGGTCGCGCGGGACGCCGAGCAGATCCATGACGACGTAACCCGGCAGGGTAAGAGCGATCTCGGTGAAGAAGTCGACCGGCTGGTCCTTCGGCAGGCTGTCGAACAGGTCCGACGTGATCTCGGTGATCGACGTCCGCAGGGACTCCACCATGCGAGGGTTGATAACCGTCGACAGGTAGCGGCGCAGCCGGGTGTGGTTCGGTGGATCCTGGAACACCATCCACAGTGACAGCCAGCGCAGCACGTCGGCCGCTGTCGCGCGGTTCTCCTCGGAAAGCCGTTCGTGCACCGGCAGGAGACGATTCGCCGAGAACACCACCGGCGTCGTGACCACAGTCTGAACACTGGCCCAGTCCACCGCGATCCAGCCCGACAGCGGCTCGCACCAATGCACACCGCCGGCGGTGCGCAGCTCCGCGAATATGGCATACGGATCGCGCAGTTGTATGGGATCAGTGGGATCGTACGCGGTCGGCATCGAACTCTCCAGGTTCTCGGAAAGCACGAGAATGGCACGCCGTCGGTCGGCTGTTCGACGGCCGCGACGCGCACGATCTGGAGCCGCGCACAAATCCCTCGTGCCGACCGACTCCCCCTCGAGTGCGATCCATGTCACAGTGAACCTTTCCCCGCAAAGATCAACTACCTTCCGTGACAGCTACCTGCCGTGACAGGCAAGGGAGGAGGCCAGGAGCGCCTTCTCCGCCCCGCGCACCATCGGTCCCGGCCTCTGGAAGATCAGCCTGATCGCCCGGGCCGCCCTCGCGATCCTCCATGTCGAGCACCACCGCACCACCTGGCGACCACCACGGACACCGCCGCCGTCAATTACAAAAAGTAACCAATCATTACAGGGAAGGCTCAGTACCCGCCATGACTCTTTCCATCAGACGCGTCGTGACCGGCGTCGACAGCACGGGAACCTCCATCGCCCATGAGGACGCGCCGCTGCCACCCGTCGAACTGGCGATCATGCCTGGTGTCCAGATGTTCCAGGTGTGGGGAACTGAGGGCCCACTCAGCAGCCCGCTCAGCGACCCGAAGCCCGACAACGCGGCCTTCTTCCCCGGGCCGGGCGGAACACGTTTCGGACTGTTTCGCCTCCCGCCGGAGGACGGTGCCGAACCAGGTGCCGAACCACACGAACCCAGCGCGGACGCGGCAACCCTCGAGTCCCAGGTCGCCGAGGCCGAAGCGAAGGTGCCAGGGTTGCTCGGCGTGTTCGAGCCCGACGCTCCGGGAATGCACCAGACCAGGAGCATCGACTACGTCATCGTCATCGATGGCGACCTCTGGGTGGAACTCGACAACGGGACCGAGATTCACCTCCCCCCGGGCACGTGTGTGGTTCAGAACGGCGCCAGGCACGGGTGGCGCAACCACGGAAAAGTTCCGGCCACGCTGGCCTACGTGATCCTGGACGCCCAGCAGCCCGCCCAGGGCCACTGAAAACCAAGAAAGGACATGGCGTAATGCCTACGCAAACTCTCCCGGAAGTCGATGCCGTCGTCGTCGGCGCGGGCTTCGCCGGGCTTCGCACCATTCACCTGCTGCGACAGCTCGGCCTGAGCATGCAGGTGTTCGAGGCCGGGGACGACGTCGGAGGCACCTGGTACTGGAACCGCTACCCCGGCGCCCGCACCGACACCGAGAGCTGGGCGTACTGCTTCTCGTTCGACCGTGAGCTGTGGCAGCGGTGGGACTTCCGCGAGCGCTACACCGCTCAGCCCGACGTCCTGGAATACCTGCGGGCGGTCGCGGACAAGCACGACATGCGCCAGCACATCCGCTTCTCCACGCGGGTCGACGGTGCCTACTTCGACGAGGCGACCAACCGCTGGACAGTGACCACCGAGGACGGTTTACAGATCACCAGCCGGTGGCTCATCACCGGCCTGGGCTGGCTGGGCATCGCGTACAAGCCTCCGTTCCCGGGCGCGGACTCCTTCGAGGGCGAGTCGTACGTGACGTCGCAGTGGCCGAAGGAGCCGGTCGACTTCGCAGGCAGGCGCGTAGCTGTCATCGGCACCGGCGCGACCGGCATCCAGGTGATCCAGTCGGTCGGGCAGGTCGCGGAGCATCTGACGGTGTTCCAACGCACCCCGAACTACGCGTTACCCGGGCGCAACCACGCGCTGGGCCCGGAACAGCAGCAGGCGCTGCGGCGTGACTTCGAGAACGTCTGGGAGAAGACGTTCAACCACGTGTTCGCCTTCCCGATGGAGCCGGCGAACCGCCTCGGCGCGCAGGTCGACGACGCCGAACTCGAACGCGTCCTGGAAGCCGGCTGGGAAGCCGGCGGCTTCCACTACATATTCGAGACCTTCGACGACATGCTCGTCGACCAACGGGTCAACGACGCCGCCTCGGAGTTCGTGCGGCGCAAGATTCGCGCAATCGTCAGGGATCCCGCGACCGCCGAACTGCTGTGCCCGAAGACGCACCCGATCGGCGGGAAGCGTCCTCCGCTGGGCAACTTCTACTACGAGACCTACAACCGGCCCAACGTGACGCTGGTCAGCGTCCGTGACGATCCGATCCAGGAGATCACCCCGACGGGTCTGCGGACGAGGACCGCGGAGTACGAGTTCGATGTGATCATCTACGCGACCGGTTTCGACGCGATCACCGGACCGCTTGCCAGCATGAACGTGCACGGGGTCGGGGACCGGACGATCGCCGAGCAGTGGGCACAGGACCCGAAGGCCCTGCTGGGCATCGCGTCCCCGGGCTTTCCGAATCTTTTCGCGATCCTCGGGCCGCAGGCACCGTTCGCGAGCCATCCACCGGTGATCGAGACGCAGGTCGAACTGATCGGCAAGCTGCTGGCGCACGCGATCGAGCAGGGCGCCGAGCGAGTAGAGGCCACCGAGGAAGCCGCCCGGGCCTGGTCGGAGCAGTGCGACACGATCCTGAACGCCACTCTCCTGCCGCAGGGTATGGGAGACCGGCCGTGGTTTCTCGGGGCGAACGTGCCCGGCAAGAAACCCAGCACACTGTGCTACCTCGGCGGCCTGGGCAGTTATCGCGCCGCCGTCGACAAGGAGGCCGACGGCGGCTTCCCCGGTTTCACCCTGAGCAGGTCGCCCGTACCGGCATAGCCGCCCGGTAGAGCCGCCCGGTAAAAACCGGTGCCCCGCCCGGGGAGGATTCGGGCGGGGCACCGGTTTTTCATGTTCTGCGCATCGGATGGTGAACGGCGCGGGAACTGCGGATATCCGGGGGCATCGGCTTCTCACGTTTTGTGCAGCCCGAGCCCCCTGCTGATGATAACCTTCATCATCTCGCTGGTACCGCCATAGATTGTCTGTACGCGGGCGTCTGCCCAGGCCCGCCCCACCCGATACTCCGTGGTGTAGCCGTAGCCCCCGTGCAGTTGCAGGCACCTGTCCACGACACGCTGCTGGGCCTCGGTGGTGTGCAGCTTTATCATGGCGGCCGTGTCGGCACCGAGGCTTTCGGCCAGGTGCTCCTCCACCCCCCAGTCGACGAAGACCCGCGCCGCCTTCACCGTGGTGGCCAGCTCCGCGAGCAGGAACGCGTTGTGCTGGAACCGGCCGATCGGCTGGCCGAAGGCGGTCCTCGTCCTGACGTAGTCGAGGGTGTCCGCCAGGACGCCCTCCATTGCCGCGACCGCCTGCACGGCGATGGTGAGCCGCTCCTGCGCCAGGTTCGCCATCAGGTAGCGCAGCCCCTTGCCCGGCTGCCCGAGCACGTTCGCGTCCGGGACCGCGACGTTGTCGAACGACAGCTCAGCCGTGTCCTGTGCGTGGAGCCCGACCTTGCCGAGGTTGCGGCCGCGCGTGAAGCCCGCCATCCCACGCTCGACGACCAGCAGGCTCAGGCCGGCGTCGCCGTCCGACCCGGTTTGCGCGACAACAATGACCAGGTCCGCATGGATGCCGTTGCTGATGAAGGTCTTCGCGCCGTTCAGCAGCCATCCGCCGGGGGTTCGTGTCGCCCTCGTCCGGACGCCCCGCAGATCGCTGCCCGCTCCGGGTTCGGTCATCGCGATCGCGGCCACGAGTTCACCCGACGTCATGCCCGGCACCCAGCGCCCCAGTTGCTCAGGAGTGGCCAGTTCGGCGAAGTACGGTCCGCAGACGTCGTTGTGGACCGTGAATCCCGGCCCGGTGGCGCCGGCGTGGTAAAGCTCGGCGTCGACAACCGCGTTGAACCGATAGCTCGCGCCGCCGCCGCCGTACTCGGCCGGAAGCCCGAGACCCAGCAACCCGGCCGCGCCGGCCTTACGCCACAGTTCCCGCGGAACGATCCCGTCGCTCTCCCACCGGGCGTGGTGGGGGGTGATCTCACGTGCCACGAACGTCCGGACCATCTCGGTGAACGCGGCCAACTCCGCGTCGTGTTCTCGGACGGGTGCGAAGGTCCCTGTCATGTGGCGCCTCCCAGCGCTGTCCCAGATGGTGCGGCCAGGCAGGTGCGAAGGCCCTTTCAGGTATAACCGGGCCCACCGTCCACGAGGGCGGGCCCGGTTGGTCACGCGAACAAACGACGAGAAGGAGGTGATCGGGCGGGCGGGATGCGACGGCGATAGCTTCCAGTGCTGTCTGCTCTGTGAGCGGCGACTGGCGTTACGCATTGCCACTCATCACCTACCATCCGGAGGATCCTGCCGTGGGACCGTTGCGAGGAGTCCGGATTCTTGAGCTTGGCGGTCGGGGGCCGGTTCGGTTCTGCGGAATGCTGTTGGGGGATCTGGGCGCCGAAATCATCGCTGTCGATCGTCCCCGCGAGGCTGACGACATCACGCCGTTGTCCGACGCCGGGCTGGGCCGCCGTCGAAGGCGGGTGCGGCTGGATCTCAGGTCCGCCGATGGCCGCGCCACCGCATTCGAGATCATCAAGCGTGCCGATGCCGTGATCGAAGGCTTTCTTCCGGGTTCGATGGAACGCCTCGGCCTCGGGCCGGAGGACTGCGCACCGCACAATCCACGCCTTGTCTACGGGCGGTTGACCGGCTGGGGTCAGACCGGCCCGCTGATGGCGCAGCCCGGGCACAACATCAACTATCTGGCCGTCTCGGGAGTCCTGGCCCACCTCGGACGAGCCGAGAGCCTGCCCTTCCCTCCGATGAACCTTCTTGCCGACGGTGGCGGTGCGATGTTCCTGGCCCTCGGCGTCGTCTCAGCCGTGCTGGAGGCACGATCGTCCGGCGTGGGACAGGTGGTGGACGCCGCGATGGTCGACGGCGCGGCCCTGTTGAGCACCATGAGCCATGAGATGCGCAACGAAGGCAGGTGGGTGGAACAGCGTGGCAGCAACCTCAATGACTCGGGGGCACCTTTCTACGACGTGTACGAGACCGCCGACGGCCGCCTTGTCGCGGTGGGGGCGGTCGAGGACAGGCTCTGGGAGTCCCTCCTGCGGTTGCTGGGGCTGCACGGCGAATCGGTCGACAGATGGGATCGGGCAAACTGGCCATGGTGGCGGGAGCGGCTCGCGACGGTGTTCCGGCAACGCACCCAGGCGCAGTGGTGCGCCCGGGCCGAGCAGGCCGGCGTATGCCTGTCTCCCGTTCTCACGATGTCGGAGGCGCCCGCTCATCCACACAACGTGACCCGGGCGGTCTTCACCAGGGTGGGCGATGCCGTTCTTCCCTCGCCAGCACCACGCTTCAGTCGCACGCGGTCGGAACCGATCGCCGAACCTCAGCCCGGTGACGACGACACGGCCGACGTGCTCGCCGAACTCGGCATCGACCTGCCGCGGCTCGTCGGCGACGCCTCGGGCGGGTAGCCGACGCCGGCGGCAACCGCCGGGCAGCCGCCGAGGCGAACGATCGCCATTGCCATCTGCGCGGTCAGATAGTCACTGTCGTCAGTGGTGACGCGCAGACCGGTGAGGCGTTCGATGTTGGTGAGCCGGTAGCGCACCGTGTTGGGATGGACGCCTAGTTCGTCGGCGCAGTCGCGCACGTTTCTGGCCAGCCGCAGGAACGGCTCCAGTGTCGACATCAGTTCCACGGACTTGACGGACCGATCTCGCAGCAGGGGCCCGAACGTGTCGAGAACGAGTTGACGGGCCTCGTCGCGGCTGGTGGAGGCCAACAGGAGTCGTGCCGCGCCGAGATCGTCGGCGGCAAGCACTCCCGGCTCGGCGTCCGAGAGATGCTCCCGGATGCACTTCAGGACCTGCTGGGCCTCACGATGGGCTCGCTGGTCATCCCCGGGAGCCTCCACCACCGTCGAGATCGCCGCACAGAGCTGGCCTTCCGGGCTGAGTTCGGCGAGCACGGTACGCAGCCGGACCCTCACCCATTCGATCGCCTCACGCCGGTCGTGGTCCTTCGGCACCTCAATGATCACTGCGATGTCGCTGCCGGACCAGGCCGCCAGCGCGCTTGACGGTGATTCCCGGTCGGTCAGGATCTGGGCCACCTGCCGTGACACGACGCGGTTTGCCGAACTGCTGTCCCGCGCGGCCACGAGGCAGACCACCCGCCGCGCGGTGAGGTCGACGCCGAGCGAGCGAGCTCGTTCCCCGAGATCCCGCTCGCCACGGATCAGGCTTCCCACGAGGGCCTCGACCGCATGCCATTCCATGTCCTGGTCGAACCTGCTCCGCAAACGCTCAAGAGCGATGTTGTGCGCGGCCCTGCGCACGATGACTTCATCGAGCTGACCGAACCGGCCGGCGGCCTCGACGACAACGACGTAGCCCTGCCGCTGCCCATTGAGTTCGATCGAGGTCAACAGGAGCCGATGGTTGATGCCGGCCTGCGGCAGTGGCGGAATGCACTGCGGGCGTCCGGACTCGAGCGACGCCATGACGGGCTCGACCGAGGGATGATGCCGCATGTTGCCCAACGACCGGAGTTTCACGCGCAGATCGTCTGCCGCGCCGGCGCAGGACAGGCAGCGAAAGTCCACGTCGTAGATGGCGCAGGGCTTCGACAGCAGTTGCGCGACCGTCTCCCCCAGTTCGCGAACCCCCCAGCCGCTCAGCGCGATATCCGCGAGCTGCCCCTCCATGCGACGAGCGCGCTGCAGCATCTCCAGCTGTCTGGCCTGTACGTGGAGGCTGTCCCTGAGCTGGGAGGTCAGTTGAACCTGGTTGATCGCCGTGGCCGCGAGTTCGGCGAACGACAACGCCAGCTCCTGGTCCGACTGTGAGAACTCCATCGTGGTGTCCTCGGTGTCGAGACACAGAATCCCGATTACCTCGCCGCGGAGCCTCATGGGGATTCCCAGCACCGAGCGTGCCCGCCAGCGACGCATCGCGGCGTGCACCGGCCGGGGATCCACCAGCGTGTTCGTGAGCATCACGGGCCGGCCGGTGTCGAGGATTTCCCGGGTGAAGTTGTCCCCGGGCATTCCACTGACCAGCTGTTTTACGGGTATGTCGATGTCCCGGGCAGCGTGCGCGGCCTTGCCGTGCAACAGACCGGTTTCCCGGTCGCGCAGATGCAGACTGCACCGGTCGGCGCCTGTCAGCTCGCTGAGGGTGTCGACAATGAGATGGAAGATCGTGTCAAGGTCACGTTCTTCGGCCAGCGCGCCAGCCAGTTTCCGGAACGCGGCAAGTTCCCGGTGTTCCCGGTGCTCGCCACCCACCTCGGAGGCGCACTCGGACGGCTGCCGCATACCGGTCACGTTTGGTATCTGTCGATGCTCCGATTCGGCCTGACAAGCCCCGTTCATGTCCTGTCCGAGACCCCCGTCCGCAGGTCGCCTGAACCATGGATGCGGATGCCTTCCATGGCAGCAAACAGCCAGCAACGGTCTCTGTCAACGGCGCCCGGGCCCGGCCCCTCGACCGGCGGTGGCGCTGCCGGTGACGCCGGTTGTTCGCCCGCGGCGGCCGACGAGTCAGCTGACGGATCTCCGCCCAGTCCTGCACTCTCAGCACCCCCACCGTCAACCGGGGTCCGTTTCCGCCGTCGGCAGGGGGCCAGTGTTCAACCGTCGCCCGTGGTCCCGCCGGAGCGGGTTTTGGAGCGGGGTCCAAAAGGCCGGATGCGGCGTGGCTGCGCACCTGGGGATCCGCCGCTAGCGTTCGCCCTCGCTCAGCCAGGTTGTGAGCCGGAGCACAGTTCCAGCTTCCGCGAATTCCAGGGAGTACCGACGCGACGGGCGCGTCCACCTGCTTCGCCGGAAGGCTCCCGCGGCGGAAGCCCTCCGGCGGGCACGAACGACGAGAGAGAGGACACCGCCCCTCCCACCCACCCGAACAGCCGTCCTGGCCAACGACGCTACGCGCGGCCCGCGGCTGGCCGACCCCGTGGGTAACGCCGCAACGCTGCTGGCAGGCCCGGTCATCAACGCCCCCGCCCGCCGAGGCCCAGACCCTGATCTCCCCGGTCGGGGCAGGCCGCGGCCTCCGGCTCTGCCTCCCATCCCGATCCAGACACCACCGACAGGGAGAACGATGATCCATCTGAGGGCAGTGAGGCGTTCGAAATCCGGCATGCTCGCCGCCATGACCGCGGTGGCGCTTGTTGCCGCAGCCGGGTGTTCCTCCTCCGGACCGGACTTACCCGACTCCACGGGCAGCGGCGCCACGTCGGCATCCGGGGACTACACCGCCACGGCGCGGGAAGCGGTCGACGCGGCCTACAAAGGCCTCTACAGCGCACCCCCCAAGGGCGGTCCCAGCGCCCAGAAGGGAAAGAACATCTGGGTGATTCCGTGTTCCTCGGCACTGTTCGGCTGTTCTGAACCCGCCGCGGCCATCCAGGAGGCGGCCAAGGTGCTGGACTGGAAAGTCACGACAGCCGACGGCAAGGCCAGTCCCGCGGGCTATACGGCCGCCATCAACCAGGCGGTCGCGGCACACGCGGACGGCATCATCACCATCGCGATCGACTGCCCACCGGCCAGGGCGGGGCTCCAGGCGGCGAAGAACGCCCGTATTCCGACGGTGGCCGTGTGGGCCTACGACTGCGACGACCCCAAAGCAGGCGGCGGCGCGTCGCTGTACTCGGCGACCATCAATTCCAGTGGCACCCCTCCCCAGTTCGGTACCAGGTGGGGCACGTTGAAGGCCGACTATGCGATCGCCGCCACCGGAGGCAGGGCGAAGGTCCTACTGATCACGCACCCGGACTTCGTCGTCACCCAGTACGAGGAGGCCGGATATCGAGAAGAACTGGCCAGGTGCGGCGGATGCCAGATCGTCGACACGGTCGATATCACGGGCCAGGACCTTGGCAACCCGGCGACGACGGCGCAGAAGGTTGCCACGGCGTTGCAGAAGCATCCTGAGGCGAACGTCGTGGACGCTCCCGACGACACCACCATGGCCGAGATCTCCCAGGTCATCACCGCAAGCCAGAACTCCGATCTCGTCGTGGTGGCCGGCGAGGGCTACCCGTCGACCGTGGCCCTGATTCGCAAGAAGGTGGTCACCGCCGCCGTCGGCGTTCCCGCGAACTGGCTCGGCTGGGAGGGCGCGGACGCGATGAACCGGGTTCTGGCCGGCGAGACGACCATCCCGAACCAGGGGGCCAGCTTCCAGATCATCGACGCCGACCACGGTCTGCCCGCCTCCGACAGTCAGTCCTGGACGCCGTCGGTCGACTACAGGGCCGCGTTCACCGCGAACTGGACCGGCTGACGTCAACCGCCGCGATGCCCGTGCCGTCCGGGATCCGTGGGACGGCACGGACATCGCCATACCGGACCACACAGCCGGACCACACAGGAGGACAGATGACCGCCGTCGGCGAGGCGCAGTCTCCGCAGACCACCGCTCCGGCGATCCGCGTCAACGCGGTCTCCAAGACCTTCGGTGGCACCCGCGCGCTACGGGATGTCAGTTTCGAGGTCCCCCGCGCCTCGGTACACGCGCTGTGCGGCGGAAACGGATCGGGCAAGTCGACGCTCATCAAGATCCTGGCCGGGGTGCACCAGGCTGACAGCGGCACGATCGAGATTGACGGCCACGTCCACGACGCGACCCGGACGAACCCGGGGTGGGCCGGTTCGAACGGGCTCTACTTCGTCCATCAGGCGGTGGGCACGTTCCCGTCGATGACGGTGGCCGAGAACTTCGCCGTCAGCTCGACCTTCGGAGCGAGGAGCCTGGCTCCGGTCTCGTGGCGGGCGCTGCACCGGCGCGTCCAGAAGGTGCTGGAGCAGTTCGAGATCGACGTCTCACCAAAGACGATCATGGCGCAGGTTCCGCCCGCCACGCGGACGATGATCGCGGTCGCCCGCGCGTTGCAGTACGAGGCCGAGGCCGGGCGGGGCACGCTGGTCCTCGACGAGCCCACCGCGTCGCTTCCAGCCGAGGAGGCGCAGGCGGTGCTCGACGCCATGCGTGGTTACGCGCGGCGCGGCCACGCCGTCGTCTTCGTGTCGCATCGACTGTCCGAGCTGCTGGCGGTGTCGGACAGCGCGACCTTCCTGAGAGACGGGCGGCATGTCCGGACCTGTGACGCCGCGGACCTCGACGAGAGCATCCTCGTCCAACTGATCACGGGGCATGCTCCGATCGCGCCGAGCAGGAATGCTGTCGCTGCCCACCAGGCCGAGGTCCGTCTGCGGCTTGAGAACTTCGCGGTCGGATCACTGGACGACATCTGCCTTCAGGTGCGTGCCGGGGAGGTCGTCGGAATCGCCGGGCTGCTCGGCTCGGGACGGTCGACGTTGCTGCAGTCGCTGTTCGGGGTCAGGCCGGCTCGGGGAGGTCGAGCGACCCTCGACGGCGTCGAGCTGACAGCCAACGACGTCCCCGCCGCCATCAGGGGTGGCATCGCCTACGTCCCCGAGGACCGCGCCGGACAGGCCGCGTTCGCCGAGCTTTCCATACGCGCGAACCTGAGCGCGCCGAGCCTGCGGCGCTACTGGAACCGGGTCTGGCTGCGGCGTGCGGCCGAACGTTCCGACGCCCAGAGCGTCATCGAGCGATACAAGATCAAGGTCGACGGGCCCGAAGCGTACTTCGCCACCATGTCCGGCGGAAACCAGCAGAAGGTGGTGCTGGCGCGCTGGCTGGAACTGGCGCCGCGGCTGCTGCTGCTCGACGAGCCGACCCAGGGCGTCGACATCGGCGCCCGTACAGCGATTCACCAGCTCGTCCGCCAAGTCGCGGCCGCCGGAACCGCGGTGCTTCTCGTCAGCTCCGATCCTCAGGAACTCGTCGACGCGTGCGACCGGGTGGTCGGTGTTCACAGCGGGCGGATCACGGGCGAGGCGTCAGACGCCGACCTGACCGTGCGGCGCTGTACCGAACTCGGTCACGGGCTGGGCGCACCGTCCGGAGCGCGCACGCCGACGTCGCGCGCCCTCGGCCCACGGACACCCGCCACCCACCCACCGACCAGCATGGAGCCTCGAACATCATGACAGCGACTGCCACCGACCAGCGTCCGAACAGTCCCGCACCCCCTGGCTCAGGACGTCCGCCACGCCGTGCGAACTGGCCGGGCGGGGCGCGGTGGCTCGCCCTCGGCGAGCGGTTCGGCCTCCTGGTACTGATCGTTGCCATCATCGTCGCCTGGTCGGTGCGGTTCCCCGACACGTTCGCCACCGTACACAACTGGCAGATCATCGGTAGTTCACAGTCAGTGAATCTGATCATTGCGCTGGCGCTGATGGTCCCACTCCTGAGCAACAACTTCGATCTCTCGGTCGGGTCCACCGCCAGCCTGGCGTCGATGCTCACCGCGGGCCTCATGGCGCGCAACGGATGGAACCTGCTCGAGGCCGTACTGGTGGTTCTGGTCACGGGTCTGCTGATCGGAGCCGTCAACGGGCTGCTCGTCACACGGTTCGGGCTCAACGGGCTCATCGCCACCCTCGGATCAGCGACCGTGCTCGACGGGATGCAGAGCTGGTACAGCCACAACCTCAGCATCTCCTCCGGCTTCTCGCAGAAGCTGGTCGACTTCGGGACCGCCACGGTCTGGAAGATCCCGTGGTTGACCGTCGTCGCCCTGCTCATCGCGCTGGTGATCGGATACGTCGTCGCGCAGACGCCGTTCGGTCGCAGGCTCGTGGCTGTCGGGTCGTCGAGCCCGGCAGCCCGCCTGGTCGGCGTGCGAGTGGACCGACTGGTGCTGGCGAGCTACATGACGTCAGGAGGGCTCGCCGCGGCTGGCGGGGTGCTCCTGCTGGCGCAGCAGGGCAGCGCGACCCCCGGCACGACCGGTATCGGTGTCCTTCTCCCAGCTCTTGCCGCCGTCTACCTGGGAGCGTCCACGTGGGCGCCCGGTCAGTTCAACGTCGTGGGAACGATCCTCGGTCTGGCCCTGGTCGCCGTGATCGTCAGCGGCCTGACCCTCGGCGGTGCCGCAACGTGGGTCAGCGGTGTTGCCGACGGCGGCGCGCTGATCCTCGCGGTCGGCGCGTCAGCGGCATTCAGACGCAGGCGGCGAGGCGCGTGACCCCTGCACCGTTCGGTCCTGGCCAACCTGGCCAACCTGGCCAACCTGGAAACAGTCGGATGGGAGAAACGTGAAGATCGAAGACAGTGTCGCGATCGTGACGGGCGGGGCGTCCGGACTCGGCCGAGCGACCGCGACCGCGCTGGCAGAGGCCGGTGCCCGGATCGCGGTTCTGGACCTGCCCACGGCGCCCGGAGACGACGTGGCCAAAGGCCTCCCGACGGAGGCGGTCTTCGCGCCGACCGACGTCACGAACGAGGACGCCGTCACGGCCGCGCTGAACGCCGCCGCCGCACTGGGCGACATCCGCATCGTGGTCAACTGTGCCGGCGTTGGCACGCCCGGCCGGATCCTGTCGCGCCGCGGCGAGGTCATGCCTCTCGCCCAGTTCGCCCAGCTCGTCCATGTCAATCTGGTGGGCACGTTCAACGTGATCCGGCTCGCCGCGGAGCGGATCGCCAGGGCGGAACTGGTCGACGGCGAACGCGGTGTGATCGTCAATACCGCGTCGGTGGCGGCCTTCGACGGACAGATCGGACAGGTGGCCTACTCGGCGTCCAAGGGCGGCGTGGTGGGGATGACCCTTCCGCTCGCTCGAGATCTGGCCGACCGACAGATCCGGGTCGTGACGATCGCTCCCGGCCTGTTCAGGACTCCGATGCTGGAGGGTCTGCCGCAGCAGGCCCAGGACTCTCTCGGCACCCAGACGCCCCATCCGTCGCGGCTGGGCGAGCCGACCGAGTACGCGGCGCTGGTCGAGCACATCGTCGCCAACCCCATGCTCAACGGCGAGGTGATCCGGCTCGACGGGGCGATTCGGCTGGCACCCCGGTGAGGACACCCCTGCATGGCAGCCTCGACGGTCCGCTCAGTGGCGTGACAGTGCTGGAACTACCGGCCATCGGACCTGTGCCGTTTCTCGGCATGTTGCTGGCGGACCTCGGTGCGGACGTGGTCCGTATTCAGAAACCGGCGGCAAAGCGCAGCAGTCTTGACGAGGTGTTCATCGCCGGCCCACTCGGCCGCGGACGACGACACCTTGAACTGGACCTTCACGCGCACGGCGCGGGCGACGTCGTCCTGCGCCTGGCCGAGCGATCAGACGTTCTGATCGAAGGATTTCGTCCCGGCGTCGCCGAGCGCCTCGGCATTGGCCCCGATGAAGCGCTGTCCCGCAACCCTCGGCTCGTCTACGGCCGCCTGACCGGTTGGGGCCAGGACGGACCACTCGCGCGGACCGCCGGCCACGACATCACCTACCTCGCCATCTCCGGCCTTCTGCACGGAATCGGCACCAGACATGGAGCGCCCACACCGCCGGTGAACTACCTGGCGGACTTCGCCGGCGGATCCCTCTTCCTCGGTATGGGGCTGTTGGCGGCGGTACTTCACGCCCGGACGTCCGGGGCCGGCCAGGTCATTGACGCCGCGATGGTCGAGGGCGCCGCATATCTCGGAACGATGACGCGAACGCTGCTCGGCTCCGGCTCGTGGCGCGACGAGCGCGAATCGAACCTGCTTGACGGCGGTAGTCCGAACTACCGGTGCTACGAGTGCGCCGACGGCCGTTGGGTGGCCATGGGCGCGCTCGAGCCGCAGTTCTGGCAGACGTTCTGCGAGGCCATCGGATCCGACCCTACGCAGGTGCCGTCACCGTACGATCGCGGCCAGTCGGATGCTGTCGAGTCATGGCTCACCGACACCTTCAGGAGCAGGACCCGTGACGAGTGGGCCGAACTGTTCGCACCCCTCGACGCCTGCGTGGCACCCGTCCTGAGCCTCACCGAAGCGCCAGAACACCCACACAACGTCGCCAGACAGGCCTACACCGAGTTCGAGGACACGCTGGTCGCGCTGCCTCCACCCAGGTTCTCCGGCACGCCGACGACCCTCGCCGCGGGCGGCAATGCCGCAACCGACGGGCCGGAGATGCTGCGGCAACTGGGTTACGACGAAACCGGGCTGGCCGCACTTCGCGCGTCAGGGGCGATCACGTAACCGGCTGCCGCGCCGAACAGCGGCCGACGACTCTCGCTTCTTGCGGACAGGGCTTCAGCCAGATCAGGACCGTCGAACGACCGATCCATCAGCCGGACCGTACGCTCCAGCGCCCGCGTCTCGTTGTCCTCAAGGTCGGCGTACACCTGCGCCTTGATCACTGCTAGTGAGGTCGACGCACAGTTCAGGGCGAGGTCGGTCGCGTACTCCACAGCCGTGGTGAAGACGTCAGCGACCGGCACGGCGAACTGCACAAGCCCCATCTCGAGGGCCTCGGCGCCAGTGATCGCCCTTCCGCTCAGGAGCAGATCAAGCGCACGGCCGACACCGAGCGCACGCGGTAACAGCCACGACAGGCCATATTCCGCGACCAGCCCGAGGCGGGCAAACGTCGTGGCGATCTTCGCCTCACGCGCGGCGAACCGAACGTCGCTGCCCATCATGTACGCGAAACCGATTCCCGCCACCGGCCCGTTCACCGCGGCTATGACCGGGGTGGACAGGCGATGAACAAAGCTGGGCATGTCCTCCCGCGCCGGGATGAAGGCGCGTATGGCGGCTGGACCGCCACGGAGCACCTCGACGTCGGCACCAGAACAGAAGCCCCGGCCGCTGCCGGTCACAACAATTGCCCGCACGAGCGGATCCCGGTCCAGTTGACGCATCGCCACGGCATACGCATCCCCCATCGTGCGGGTGAACGCATTCAGGGTGTCGGGTCTGTTGAACCGCACCACGGCAACAGGTCCGTGATGATCGATCTCGATTTCAGCGGTCAACGCACTCTGCATCCCCTGATTCTGTCGCGGCCAGGGGAGGGTCGTTCGGAGCGAATATGTACGCGCGTACAGGAACGCTGGCGCTCGGGAGGCGCACGACCACCGATCCGGGTGCGACCGAGCTGGTCAGCGATCTCGTGGGCGGTACGCCCGGCGCGGTCCGCCTCGGTGGCGACGGTTCCGTGTCCGGTGTGGGGGTACGACCCAGCCGCGCCGACGGTCCGAGCCGCGACCGACAGGTCGGTGTGACGTCCCCTGGTCGCATCCGGGACACCCGGTACGCTACTGGCGAATCGAATGATCTAATGGGCCGCACCAGGCGAGCGAGTGCGAGATGGGTGGGTTTCGTCGTGAGCTACACACTGCAGTGTCCCAAGTGCCGCGGGGTGATGCGGACCTACAACCGCAGCGGCGTGCAGATCGAGCAGTGCGACAACTGCCGGGGAATCTTCCTTGACTACGGGGAGCTGGAAGCCATCAGCCGGCTTGAAGGGCAGTTCAACCAGCCTCCGCCGCCCCCGCCGCAGTACACACAGCCCGCGCAGTACGCGCAGCCCGCGTGGGGCGCACCGCACGGGGGTCACCACGGCGGGCACGGCCATCACGGCCACCATGGTCACGGCCACCACGGTTTCGCCAAGCTGTTCTTCTCCTCCTGACCGGATCCGCAAGGGCTGTTTCTCAACGGCCGTATCCCGTGTCGTCACGTGACAGGGCCCCGGGGCCGCACCGAATATCCGGTCGCGGCACCGGGGCCCTTTCACGTGGCGACGTCCGATCACGGGGGACAACATCGAGGGAGCGGACGGCCGGGTTGGTCAGGAGGCGACGGCCTTCGTGCCGAGCAGGCTTTTCAGGTCGCCCCAGAACGCGGAGGACGCGTCGACCTCCGGCCCCAGACGCAGCAGGAGATTGCTGCGGCGGGGGCTTTCCAGCCGGATGTGCACCGGAGTGTTCCCGGGATGGGTGGACAGGATCAGGCGCAGCTCGTCGACGAGGCTCGGGGTCACCTTGTGCGTGGGCAGGGAAATCAGCACCGGCGGTCCGGCGTCCGGATTCACGCTCACGTCGAGAGTGGTCAGGTCGTGGGCGAATATGCTGATGGATCCGTCGCGTTCGTTGATACGGCCGCGGACGGAGACCACCGCGTCGGGTATGAGCTGCTCGGCGTACACCTCGTAGCTCTTCGGGAAGAACAGGACCTCGACCGACGCGTCCAGGTCCTCGACGGTGACGATGGCCCAGAGGTTGCCGTTGTTCTTGTTGACCCGCCGGTCGATCTTCGCGATCACGCCGGCGATCTGCACCTCGCCCTCGCCGCGGCCGCTGTCGAGAAGGTCGATGATCCGGGTGTCCCGGTTGCGGTCCAGAATCCGCTGGGTGCCTTCCAGCGGATGGCTGGAGACGTACAGGCCGAGCATTTCGCGTTCCTGCGCGAGAAGTTCCGGGCGCGGCCACTCGGCGGCGCTGAGATCCAGCCCGAGGCCGATTTTCATCGACTCGTCCGGCTCGTCACCGCCACCGCCACCGAAAAGGTCGAACTGGCCGAACGCCTCGTTGCGTTTCGTGCCGATGACGGCGTCGACCGCGGTTTCGTGGACCTGTGACAGGGCGCGGCGGTTGTGCCCGAGGGAGTCGAACGCGCCCGCTTTGATCAGGGAGTCGACGACACGCTTGTTGCAGACCGCGATCTCGACCTTCTCCAGGAAGTCCGGGAACGACGCGTAGTCACCCTTCCGTTCCCGGGAGGCGGCGATCGAGGCGACGACGTTCGCCCCCACGTTACGGATCGCGCCGAGACCGAAACGGATGTCGCCGCCGACCGGAGTGAAGTAGAGCGTCGACTCGTTCACGTCGGGCGGCAGCACCCGGATGCCCATCTTGCGGCATTCGGCGAGATACACCGCCATCTTGTCCTTGTCGTCCCCGACGGAGGTCAGCAGCGCCGCCATGTACTCGGCCGGGAAGTTCGCCTTCAGATAGGCGGTCCAGAACGAGACGACGCCATAACCGGCCGTGTGGGATTTGTTGAACCCGTATCCGGAGAAGGGGACCAGCACGTCCCACAGCGCCTGGGCGGCCTCGGTGGAGTAGCCGTTCTTCGCCATGCCGGCCATGAACTCCGCGTGGTTGGCGTCCAGGACCTCCTTCTTCTTCTTGCCCATGGCGCGGCGCAGCAGGTCGGCACTGCCGAGGCTGTAGCCGGCGAGCTCCCGCGCGATGGTCATGACCTGCTCCTGGTAGACCACCAGGTGGTAGGTCTCGCCGAGGATGTCCTCCAGCGGATCCCTGAGCGCGGGATGGATGGGGGTGATGGGCTTGCGGCCGTTCTTGCGGTCGGCGTACTCGATGTGGGAGTTGGCCGCCATCGGCCCCGGCCGGTACAGCGCGAGAACGGCGGCGATGTCCTCGAACTTCGTCGGGGCCATCAGCCGCAGCAGGCTGCGCATGGGGCCGCCGTCGAGCTGGAAGACGCCGAGGGTGTCCCCACGGGCCATCAGCTGGAAGGTCGGGGTGTCCGCCAGCGGAAGCTTCTGCAGGTCGATGTCGATGCCGCGGTTCTTGCGCACGTTGAGGATCGCGTCGTCGATGACGGTGAGGTTGCGCAGGCCGAGGAAGTCCATCTTCAACAGGCCCATGTCCTCGCACTGCGGGAACGGGAAACCCGTGATGATGGCGCCGTCGGCGTCCCGCCGGTGGATCGGCAGGACGTCCAGCAGCGGCTCGGAGCAGAGGATCACCCCGGCCGCGTGCACCCCCGTGCCGCGGGTGAGGCCCTCCAGCCCACGCGCGGTGTCAATGATCTTGCGGACGTCCTGGTCGCTCTCGTAGAGGCCACGCACCTCGGCGGCCTCGCTGTACCGCTCGTGCGCGGGGTCGAGGATGCCGGACAGCGGAATGCCCTTACCGAACACGTCCGGGGGCATCGCCTTGGTGATTTTGTCGCCGAGGGCGTACGGGTAGCCCAGCACCCGGCAGGAGTCCTTGACCGCGGCCTTCGCCTTGATCGTGCCGAAGGTGAGGATCTGGCACACCCGGTCCTCGCCGTACCGCTCGGTGACATAACGGATCATGTCACCGCGGCGACGTTCGTCGAAGTCGAGGTCGATGTCCGGCGGGGTGATGCGTTCGGGGTTGAGGAACCGCTCGAAGATCAGCCGGTGCTCGATCGGGTCGAGTTCGGTGACACCGAGGACGTAGGAGACCATCGACCCGGTCGCCGAACCACGCCCCGGGCCGACCCGGATGCCCTTCTCCCGGGCGTACCGGCAGATGTCGGCAACAACGAGGAAGTAGGCCGGGAAGCCCATGTTGGCGATGACGCCGATCTCGTACTCGACTCGGTCGAGAACCTCCTGCGGCGGATTCGCGCCGAACCGGTGCTCGACGCCGCGGGCGACCTCCTTACGCAGCCACGAAAGCTGGTCCTCCCCCTCCGGGACGGGGAACCGCGGCATCCGGTCGACATACGCGAAGACGTCGTCGTACGGCTGGACCCGTTCGGCGATCAGCAGTGAGCTGTCGCACGCGCCGGGAACCTGCCCGTCCCACATGTCGCGCATTTCCTCGGTGCTTTTCAGGTAGTAGCCGTCGCCGTCGAACCTGAACCGCTTCGGGTCGTCGAGCCGCTTCCCGGTGCCGACGCACAACAACGCGCTGTGCGAGTCGGCCTGGTCCTTGGTGACATAGTGGCTGTCGTTCGTGGCCAACGGCCGCAGATCGAGCCGGCGGGCGATGTCGAGCAGCCCGTCGCGGACCTTCCGCTCGATCGCGAGCCCGTGGTCCATCAGTTCCAGGAAATAGTTCTCCGGGCCGAAGATGTCCCGGTAGGTGGCCGCGGCCTCCACCGCCCTGTCGAACTGGTTCAGCCGCAGCCGGGTCTGCACCACGCCGGACGGACAGCCGGTCGTGGCGATAATGCCCTCGGCATGCTCGGCGATCAGCTCCCGGTCCATCCGGGGCTTGCGGTAATAGCCGTCGAGCGAGGCGATGCTGCTCAGCCGGAAAAGATTGCGCAGCCCCGTCGAGTTGGCCGCCAACATTGTCATGTGGGTGTAGGCACCACCCCCGGAGACGTCGCCGCCCTCGCCGTCCGGATCGGCGTCGCGCTGCCCGCCGTCACCCCAGAAGACGGGTTTCTTGTGGTGCCGGGTCTCCGGCGCGACATAGGCTTCTATACCGATGATCGGTTTGACGCCGGCCTTCTTCGCGGCCTGGTGGAACTCGTAGGAACCGAACATGTTGCCGTGGTCGGTCATCCCTACCGCGGGCATGCCCAGGCGGGCCGCTTCGGCGAACAGCAGACCGACCTTCGCCGCACCGTCCAACATCGAGTACTCGGTGTGCACGTGCAGGTGGACGAAGGAATCACCCTTGGACATTGGTCCCCTTTCGCACCGTACGGCCTCGACGAAGACCTTAACGCCTGGGCGCTTCCGCCCGGGGCCTCCCCGCATCGCGCGTCGAGTAGGCGCGTCGGACAGCCGCTCTCATTATCACAATTCGATCAACAATCGCAAATCAGGACGCTGATCCTACGTATTGACACGTCTTGTTCTACGTATTGCCACGCCCCGCCCACCAGACGCCGGAAGATCGAAGAATTGACACTGGAAGCCAGCCACACCGTTCTCGGCCGATCACGGGCGGCTACGAGCATCCGTGTGCGCTCCGGACAGCCGGGCCGTCGACAGCGGAAGGACCGTACGGTCGCCCAGCCGGCCGGGCCCGGAGCCCGGCCCCGTGATCGTGGGTGCGCCGCTCGGGCCGGCGCGGCCGCTCAGAGCAACAGATCGGCGGGGCGCACGGTGACGGGGAAGGGCTCGGTGAGCTCGCGGCGGTCGTCGCCGCGGATGGTGTCGACGACCTCGTAGACGCCGTGACGGCCGAGCCGGTGGACGGTCACCGACGGGACCTGCGGATCGATGATCCAGTAGGAGCGGATACCGGCCTCCTGGTAGGCGGTCCGCTTGTGCCGGGTGTCGTACGTGCGGCCGTAACGGGAGAGGACCTCGACCACGAGGACGGGCAGGACCGCCTCCTGGTCGGGCATGACGAGGACGTCCGGCTGGAACTTCCTGGTCACCGACACGGGCACGTCGAACGGCGCGATCAGAGTGTGCAGGCCTGCCCGCTCGGCCGCGAGCAGGACAGCGCCGAGGCGGAGCACGACCCGTTGGTGGCGGTAGTCGGGGGCGGGGCTCACGACGACGACACCGTCGAGGAGTTCCCAGCGCCGCCGGTCGTGGGGCGCGTGCTCGAGAACGTCCACGGTGTAGCCGCCGGGCTCGACAGCCCGCAGGAAGGCCAGGCCCTCGTCGAAGTCGACCTGGCCGACCGGCAGCGGCCAGCCGGCCAGGCCGGCGATGTCCAGCGGCCTGCCGGCCGGCCCGCTGGCCGGCTCGTGGGAAACCGGGTCATGCTTTACCGCCACAGCTGTCATGGTGCCACTCCTCCGCAGATCCGGACGGCACGTTTGCTGTGGAGCATACGCCATGGCGTGGCGCCTCTATGGCGATGCGTCGCCAATGCCCGCCCGGTAGATCTCCACATCCACCCGTCAGATCTCCGCCTGCCAGATCTCCATCCGCTGGATGCCCACCCGGCGGATGTCCGCCCGGTAGGCCACGGCAAGCCCGTGGGCCGAATCATCCGATTCATTGACACTTGCGCAGGAACGGTGGAATTCTCAGCCGGTGAGCGTCAGGGGGGCGGCGGATGTGCCGGTCGACCAACCTCGACGGGAGCACACCCCCGCGCACGGGCGAGGTACACAATGATCAGCCGTACACAATGATCAGCCGAAGTCGACTGCTGGCGGTGGGCGGAGTGGCGTTCACGCTGCTGCTGGCGATGGTCGTCGTCGTCCTGTCGGGGAGCGCGGCCCTCCCGTTCGCGCTCGGCAACGTCGGTTCCTTCGGCGTCGCCGGCGCCTCGATCGACACCGGCGAGCCGGCACGGCCGGGCAGCTTCACGCTGGTGCCCAGCATCGACGAGAACTCGTCCCCGGACGGCGGCCAGCTGCCGGCGGGCGAAATCCGCATGAAACAGGCGCTGATCGACGGGCTGGTCCTGGAGAAGGCCTTCGAACTGCCCGGCGGGCTGGGTACCTGGAAACTACGGATCAACGCCCCCGGACGAACAAAGGTGACCGACCTCACGCTCGGCGCGTCCCGGATCTGCGTGGAATCGATCGATTTCCACGGGGTCGCCATCGACGCCGCCGGCGGCGCTCCGCTCGCCTCCATCCGGCTGGATGCCGGCCGGGTCGTACTGGTCGGCGTCGGGGTCGAGGCGACGAGCCTGCGGTCGACCGGCCTCTCGCTGGGCAACCTCCAGGTCGGCATCGAGCGCGGCGGCTACGACCCGCAGAAATTCCGTTGCCTGGCATGAATGCTTCGCGCAAGCGGCCGGACGGCCCTCACACGAACGACCGGACGGCACGGCCCCACCTTTTCACCACTTTTGCGGCTCACACCGTTCTTACCGCTTTTGCTGCCTGGTTCTCCCGCTCCGCGGTTTCGCGGCCGTCGCCGGCAGGAGGTCCGGCTCCGGCCACGAAACGGTCCGGTGACGCGGGCCCGGTGGCCTGATGGCCCGGCCACGGCCAGCAGGGGCGGCAACGAACGTGTCCGCCACGCCGCCCCGCCCGGCCCACCTGGCGAAGCCGGCCCACCCGGCGCGGCCGGCCCACCCGGCGAAGCCGCCCCGTCGCCACCGCGAGCGCGGCCGGCCCGTGGTGGCGACGGCCCGGCCGCTGTCCGACGACCGGCTGTCGGCGGCGGGGACACCGTGGCGGGCGGCCGTGCCGACCATGGCCGGCGGGGCCGCCATCTGCTACTTCAGCTTCTCGTTCGGTCCGGCCTTCTTCGCCGCCGACGTTGCCGTGTACGGGCTGGCTGTCGGTCTGTTCATCGTCGCGTTCGGTCTGCTGATGCTCTGGTATCCGGGCGCGTGCGCGGCGCTGGGCCTGCTGTCGGTCATCGGCGGCCTGATCGCCTTCCCGATCGCCGCCGGCGGGTTGGGGGCCGGCTCGCTGCTGGCGATCATCGGTGGGTCGCTCGCCGCCGCGTGGACCCCGCCACCGGACGGCGCGTTCCTCGCCGTGCGCGCCGCCCGCGTCGGCGTGCGGGCCGCGGCGGCGGCCATCGACCTGGCGCTGGCCGGCGTCATCGTCGTCGGCCTGTACGCGACCGTCCTGAACGGGCCGGTCAAGGAGCGCATCGCCGTCTGGTACGCGCTGCACCTGGCGGCCTGGCTGCTGGTTGTCGGGCCGGGCGTCGCCGCCGCCCTGACCCCGGGCCGGCTGCTGCTCGGCATCCGGGTGTTCACGGCGGAGGGCGCTGTAGCCGCGGCGGCACCGGGTGCCGGCCCGGCGACAGGCAGCACCGTGTCAGGCACCGCCGTGTCAGGCACCGCGGCGGCGACGGGCACCGCGGCGGTGCCGGCCGCCCGGGCGGTGCTCCGCGAGGCACTGCGCACGGTGGAGGTCGTCGGCACCGTCGAACTCGTGCTGCCGCTCCCCCGGCACGTCGGTCTGGGCCCGGCCGCGCTGTGTGCCGCCGTCGTCACCGCCGGCTGGCTGCTTCTGCTGTGGACCGGCCGCGCACCCCACGACCTGATCCCACGCACACGGACGGTCTCGCTGCGCGTGGTCACCGCCCCGACGGCGTCATCCCTGGCAGCGCCCGCCCCGGCCGCGGGCTCCCCGCCTGCCGACACCCGGCCCGCGGCCGGGNACCCGGCCCGCGGCCGCGGTCACGAGTTCCTCGGTTTCGGATGCCCAGCCCGCGGCCGCGGATTCCCCGCCTCCCGATTCCGCTGTTCCGCCTTCTCCGCTGCCAGCCGCGGGGGTCCTGCCCCGCACCGCCCCAGATTCCGCCGTCCTGGATTCCGCGGCCGAATCCGGCCGGCGCGCCACGGGCTCGGCACCGGACCCGGACGCCCGGTGACCCGTTTCCCACGCCACCTCGGCGCGTCGTTGTCCCTGCTGGTCGTGGGCTCGGCCGTCCTGATCATCGGCATGGCCGGCACCGCCTCGGCACACGCCGGGGGCACCAACACGTTCCACTGGACGGGCCGGGACATCGAACTGCGACAGCTGGCGCTCGACGGCACGACCAGCCCGGCGGACGGCGCACCGGCCGCGCTGCTGCGCATCGGCGACCTGGTCAGCGCCGCTGACTTCCGTCTGGAGAAGGAAATCCGCCTCGGCACGCTCGGAACGTGGACGCTGGAGGTGACCGCGAACACGATAACCACGACCGGCATGCCGGCGGAGGCCGCGGCGGCGGCGGGGAGCGAGGCCTCGGAGGCAAGCGAAATCACCGCGCCCTTCACCTGTGTACGGGATGCCGGCGTCCACGGCTCGGGCCGCGGCACGGGGCCGCTGCTGGACCCGTCACTGAACCGTGCGCTCGACGTCGATCCCGCCACCGGCTATCGGGACACCGTCGTCTCGGCGGTGGTCGGCCTGGTCAGGCGCGGCGACGTCCTGCTGACGCTGGGCCGGATATACAGCGAGTCCGGCCGGATCACCATGCCCAGGCTGCGCCTGACCGGCGCCTCGGTACTGCTGCGCCCCGGCGGCTACTCCCCCGGCCTGGACGCGCCGCCGGCGTACTGCGACGGCTCCGCCTCCCATGACGCCATGTTCCAGGACGGCGTGCCCCAGGGCGGTGGGGCGCAGCGCACCGGGGCACAGGACGACGCCGCGGGCACACGAACGGCCGGTGTCACCCCCGCAGCCACCGTCCCCGCGACAACGCCAGCGACAGCGCCAGCGACCGCCTCCGGCGCGGGCGGTGCGGGAACCCCAGGCCCGGCCGCGCCACCGCCGGGGACTGCCCCCGCACCGACGACACCGGCATCCGGTCAGCCGACGCCGTCCCGACGGTGTCATCCCCTGGACCTTCTCTGCGTCCTCTCCGGACCCTCGTGATCCGGACCTCGTGATCCGGACCCTCGTGACGCTCTCCGAGTGCCCCGCGCCCGACGGAGGCAGAGAAGATCGCCGCGAGTTTGTCATTGTGTACGCCACTGGGGCCGAAAACCGTACACAACGACAAAACAGCCCAGATCATGTTCCCCGCGGCTGGCCGCGGACGCCGCCCGCGGCGCCTGATGGCCGGCATCGACGGCATCGACGGACGTCTGGGCAGCGGCCGGGCCGGCCTGTGCGGGCCGGCCGGCTGGTACCCGGGATGCTCACGTGTTCAGGCGGGCGCGGATCTCCGGGCGTCGTAGCGGCGGGAGTGTGGCCGGCGGCTGGCGGCGGGCCGGCAGCGTGTCGAGCAGCCGGTGGACCGCGGCGCCCACCTCGGCGACCGCCGTCTCGAACGCGTCCCCGGCCGTGGCCGGAGGCTGGCGCAGACCGCTGACCTTCCGGACGAACTGGCGGGCGGCCGCCTCGATCTCCTCGTCGGTCGCCGGCGGCTGAAGGCCCCGCAGTTCGGTGATGTTACGACACATGATCCTCACCGTCTCCCCACAGATCCGTATGTGCTGGGCGGCCCGCGCGTGCGGGCGGGTCACGTACGTCAGCGTCGCGGCCAGGCCGGAGTCCAGTTCGCTGTCCACCCGCTCACCGAAGAGTTCCGAAACCATTCGGACGGAGGATACGGCCGGCGGTCAGAATGAGGTCATGCCCGATACGAATCCCACCGTGTGGCTCACCCTGCAGGCCCACAACCCCGCCGTGCTCATCGACTACCTGGTCGGGACCTTCGGTTTCGACCTTGTCGCACGCCACGGTGAAGGCGAGACCGTCGAACACGCCGAACTGCTCTGGCCCGAGGGATCCGGCGGCGTCATGCTCGGCGCGTACAAGCCCGAGGGCCACTGGACGCGCGAGCCCGGCACGGCGGGCGGCTATGTGGTGACCAGCGACCCCGATCGGCTGTACGAGCGGGTACTGGCCGCGGGCGCCGACATCATCGTCAAGATCAACGAGACGCCCTACGGCTCTCGTGAGTTCGTGGTACGAGACCCGGAGGGCAACCTGTGGGCCTTCGGAACCTACACCGGCGCACCCCGGGGAGGACACCCTTCGTGACATGGAGAATCGACATGGAGAATCCTGGGCACACCATGCCGCGCTGAATCCGAGGATTCGGAGTGACACCTCAGCCGGCGCTCGAGGGCGTCGGCTGAGCGGGATTCGCCAGGTAGGCAAGGCTCTTGCACATGAGATCCGAGGATCCGATCCACATGACCGTGAAACGATCGCTTTTGCTTTTTCTGCTGACGGCGTCGGCGCAGAAGGCAGGGTCGGGCTCGCGCTTCTCGCCGCGGAATCCGAATCCGCCGGTTGGGAACGGCACTCTCTTCAGCAACCAGCAGGCCGCGCCGTCGACCAGCGCGTCGAGATCCCCACGGACGACCGCGACCATACCAAGTGACCAGTGCCAGTCATCATGCTGGTACACCTCGATCGCCAGATGGTCGGTCTCGTAGGCGCAGTCCACCACGTCGTTGGCCGCGTTCACCCTTTTGATGAACTGCTCAAGCCCGCCGCGGAACTGCGCGAACTCCCCCGCGCGTCCCCTGGGAATGAAACCGATCATCTGATCGGCAAGACCCGCGATGCTGACGCATGGATTCTGATTGATCACGCTGACCGCGTCCGCCGACGGAAACTTGGGAAGCTGGGATTTCGTGAGCCGCCCGGGCGTGGGGCAGACCGGCCCTTTCGGCTTCCGGTCCTGCCCGTTCTGCCCGTTCTGCCCGTTCTGTCGGGTCGGCCCGCCGCTCGGCCGCGAACCACCGCTGCCCCCCATATCGTCCAGACAGCCCGTGGCAAGCAGGGACAGCGCCAGGAAACCGGCCAGCGCATGCCTGGGAAGAAGCGCCGGGAGACGGACGACGAAACGCGGGACCGACAGTGCCTCCCGCGCCCTCGTCCGCCGGTACGAAAATCTCCGACAACGCCGGCCGACCGTGCGCATCACGTCTCTTCCCCCACAACATGTCATGACTCACTGGCGGCACTTCCTGATCGGTGCCACCGCCGTTTCGAGGCCCTGCCACGATCGTCAGATCGATCCTCACGGGCATCGGTCGCGGGAACATCCGTGCCAACACTGAAAACCGAAGGCCGTCAGCCCGGATGGTTGGGCACGACGATTCGGCCACGCGACGATTCGGCCATGCGGGTGCTCGCCGGCCAGCATGGGTAGCGGGTGAGGCCAGCCCGGATGACGCCCTCCGCTTCAGGGCTGGCACGGACGTGGGGACGCGGTCGTGGTGGGATCGTCGGTCGGTGGCGTCCACTGTTCTGATTGTCGACGATCTTGCGGATTTCCGGGCGGTCGCCCGCGTGATGCTGGAGACCGGTGGATACCGGGTCGTCGGGGAGGCTGGGACCGGAGCCGACGGGCTGGTCGAGGCGGCCCGGCTGCGGCCGGACATCGTGCTGCTCGACGTGCGCCTGCCCGACATCGACGGGTTCACGGTCTGCCGCGAGCTCCGTACGAGGATGCCGACGGTCAAGGTGGTGCTGTGTTCGGCCCGGGACGCCACCGACTACGGCAGTCGCATCGCCGACGGCGGGGCATGTGGCTTCCTGCTCAAATCCGAGCTGTCGTCGACGGCGCTCACGCGCCTGACCACCACATGCCAGTGATCCCCTGGCCGCCGGGGAAGATCCCCGTATGTTTGTCGTTTTGTACGCCCAGCAGCCCGAAAAGCGTGCCGAACAACAAACTCGCGGCGATCTTCTTTGGTAGCCGGCGTCCGTCATGTGCCGCCTGGCGACGCTCGCGAGCCGCCGGCCGCGGCAGGCCCGCCCGGTCACCATGATCACAATCTTTGGGTGGCGGTCGTGCCGGTGGCCTGGAGGTAGGTGAGGACGGCGAGGACGCGGCGGTGGTCGTCGGGCTGCGGCTGCAGGCCGAGCCGGGTGAAGATGCTGCGCACGTGGGACTCGACCGTTCTGGGAGTGAGAACGAGATGGTCGCTGATGGAGCGGTTGGAGCGCCCCTCGGCCATCAGGGCGAGCACTTCGCGTTCACGGTCGGTCAGCGTGTCGAGCGGGTCACGTCGGCGCCGGCCGCCGACCAGCAGCGCCGCCACGTCGGGGTCGAGGGCGCAGCCGCCGGCCGCGACCCGGCGGACCGCGTCCAGGAAGACCGCCGTCCCGGCGACCCGTTCCTTGAGCAGGTAGCCGATGCTCCCGGCGCCCGCGCCGAACAGGGTCGGCAGATAGTGGGACTCCAGGTACTGGGAGAGCAGCAGGACGCCGACGTCGGGGTGATCCCGGCGGATGGCGACAGCCGCCTCGAGCCCTTCGAGATGGTGGGTGGGAGGCATGCGGATGTCGACCACCGCCACGTCGGGCCGCAGCGCGGCGATCGCGCCATGCAGACCGGCCGGATCGGCGACCTGCGCGACGACGTCGCATCCGTGGCTGCGGAGCAGCTCGGCGACAACCTCCCGCAGGAACACCGCGTCGTCGGCGAGCACCACCCGTAATCCCGCGGACCGGCTTGACGAGGACGGCAAGGACGGCAAGGGTTTCATTGCGGATCACCCGTCGGGAGAAGCGCACGGACGATGGTGCCGTGGCCTGCGGGGCTGTGCACGGTCAGCATGCCGTCGAGTGCCGAGAGCCGGTCACGCAGGCCGAGCAGGCCCGTGCCGGCTGTTCCCGTTGCCCCTGCCGTTCCGGCTGCTCCGGCTGTGATGTCGGCCCCTCCGATTCCGTTGTCGGTGACCTCGACGCGCAGCCGGCCGTCGGCGTGTTCGACGTCGATCCGGACCTGGTCGGCGTGGGCGTACTTGAGGGCGTTGGTCAGCGCCTCGGCCACCACGAAGTAGCAGGTCGCCTCCACGGCGGGGGTCAGCACGGGTACGGCGGTCGCCGTCAGCCNNGTACGGCGGTCGCCGTCAGCCGCACGTCGAGCGGGGTCTGCTCGGTCAGCGCCCGCAGCGCGGGGAGCAGGCCGGCGTCGGTGAGGATGGCGGGGTGGATGCCGCGGGCGAGTGCCCGCAGCTCGTCCATGGCCGCGTCGAGCCCGTCGGCGCTGCGCGCGAGCAACGCCGTGCTCTGCTCGTCGACGGTGCCGTCGAGGCGCTCCTGGGCCAGGCGCAACAACAGCCGCGCGACCACGAGCCGTTGCTGCGCGCCGTCGTGCAGATCGCGTTCGAGGCGGCGTCGTTCGGCGTCGGCCGCGGCGACGATCCGCATCCGCGAGGCCCGGACCTCGGCGAGCTGGGCTCTCACCTCGGCGGCCAGCCGCTGGTTGTCCAGGGCCAGCCCGGCCGCGGCGGCCATCGCCTCGAGGCGGTGCGGGTCCTCCCGCAGCGCCGGGTCGTGGAACAGTGCCGCGACCCGCCGGCCGTCGCGTTCCACCGGCCACACGGCGCGCTCCGCATCGTTCTCCGGCATCCGCAGCGGACGGCCGTCCCCATCGATGAACGCCTCGGACTCCGGCCGCCAGTAGCCGACCCGCAACGACGGGTCGCCCAACGACCGCGCCAGGAGTCTTTGCAGGTCGGCGGGTGACAGCGGCTCGCGCAACCGTCCCAGCAGATCCCCGACGGCGGTGCGTCCCAACTGGACCCGCAGGACCCCGCCGAGAAACGCCAACGGCAGCAGGCAGAACGCCACCCAGTAGACCCACAGGAACGTCGAGTGCCGCGGATCCGCCGAGCCCACGGCCCCGCCAGCCACCGTGGCGGCGGCCCCCACCAGAGCCGTGAGGAAGACCGGTGCGAGCACCCGCCGCAGCGGCCGGCTGGCCGTCACCCAGCGGCGGACCAGCACCACCAGCACGCCCACGCCGATCGCTGCGCCGATGCTCTCCTCAATGTGGTTCACTGCCCGCGTCAATGGCAGGTTGTCGGCGACAAGCAGCAGGTTCGGAATCGGGATGGGACGCTGGCGGCTGTCGAAGAACAGGGCAGCGACCAGGGGAAGTCCGAAGACCGTGGCATACGCGGCTGCGACGAGCAGCCGCTGTGCCCGTGAGGCCAGGCGCCCGCTCGGGAAGGCCAGCACCAGGCGGGTGGCGAACCCGCTCGACGCCCGGGTCAGCAACAACCCGGCGGTGTATATCACCGGGGTGCGTGACAGTTGCAGGTCCTCGGCGAAGAAGCCGACACCGACCAGGACCATCAGCAGCCCCACCCGGTTCATCGGCCGGCGGGCATGCGCCACCGCCCCGGCGGCGAGAAAGAGGAAACCGCCGGTGGCTCCCAGAACGGTGTCCACGATGGGATGCGAACCGTCCCGCACCTTGAACACCAGCCCGGACACCCCGAGCAGCACCCCGAACCCGACCGCGAGATACACCACCAGCGTTGGCGTCAGCAGAGCACGGAAAGACAACAGCGGACGAGGCACGAAAGCCCGTCCTGCCACCCCCTCGATTCTCACAGAGTGATCGTCACAGCGCCCTCCGCGACTGTCAACGACATTACCGCGACATCACCGTCGACGACCGCCACAGTCGATCACTGTGTCTCCACCCCGGTAGCTCTGACGAGGGCCGTAACCAAGCACGGCGCACTGGGCCAAGGTGCCAGGATGCCACCGAAGCTGGGACTACAGGGCGCGTGGCTGCCGATCTCACGGAAGCCGGTGGCGCCCGCAAACGTGGCGATGACCGTGACGGCGAGCACGAAACACAGCTCGTATATCTTCCCGCGCGGTTTCCGGAAATCCGCTACCTGGCCCAGCGCGGAAAGAATACTGCCGACGTCTTCCTCGTCGGCTGGCGCCGGCGTTCTCGACGGGGCGGCGGCGGTCTGGCATGATGGCACATGATGGCCTTATCTTTTCGGGTTCTGATTGGTCGCGCTTTCACTGTCCCGAACGGGAGGCCACTTCTTTCGCAACGACAGGCCTGGGTTCCATCAACTCAAGTTCTGCGACGCGCCGCCGCCGCATCGCCGCTGGATTTCCGAATCGTCGCTCGAACCGCCGGAGAGAATACCCGGCGTGCAGTTGGCGCGCCGGGCGACGTGCCAGCCGGCCTCCGCGGCGGGCGCGAGCAACCAGGATGCCCAGGACTGGCGGTAGAGCAACCACCCAGCGCAACGAGTCGCCACCCTATACGATCTTGCCGAGGCTCTGGTAGTGCGCCAGTCTGCCTCTGTGTATCGTTCGGATTCATGGGTGACCTGGCAGGGCACTGGCGGGAGTTGAACAAGGCATACTGGGATGAGCGGGTGCCGATTCATCTGGGTGCGGCCCTCTACGACATGGAGGGATTTCGTGCCTGGCCCGATTCTCTGAAGGACTTCGAGACAGCCGAGGTGGGGGATGTCAGGGGCAAGAGCCTGATCCATCTGCAGTGCCACTTTGGCCGGGACACGCTGTCGTGGGCGGCACGAGGAGCGCAGGTCACCGGACTGGACTTCTCTCCACCCGCGATCAGAGCGGCTTCACGACTCGCGACCGAACTCGGCATCGACGCACGCTTCCTGACCGCGGATGTCTACGACGCGGTCTCGGCGGTCGAGGTGGAGACCTTCGACATTGTCTATGCCAGCTTCGGGGCACTGAACTGGCTTCCCGACATCAGCCGCTGGGCGTCGGTGGTCGCTGAACTACTGGCTCCCGTTGGGTGCCTGTACCTCGCGGAGTTCCATCCCTTCAGCTTCGTCCTCGACGACGAGACCGGAAGCACGGTCACGCACGACTACTTCGATGAAGGTCCGGAAGCCTCGGGAGCAATGCCGCTAAGATAAGAT
>NZ_JWIO01000006.1:266181-273838 GCF_001017755.1 Protofrankia coriariae | reverse complement strand
GGCCGGCCGGGCCGGCCGCGTGTCGACGACGGGATAGGGGTCGGCATCCGGCGCCGCCCAGTTCGGGCTGTCCGAGCCGGTCGCGACGCCGTCGATGCCGTCGTCGGATACGTGCGCGTTCAAAGGTGATCCGTCCACGAAGGTGACGAAGGGGGGCCGCGTGCTCATGGTACGAACCTTCCCCTCGCAAGCTGAGTGAATACTGAAGTACAGACAACAGTCGGCTGAGACGTGGCACCGGACGGTGTCCGCCGCCCGACACGGCCCACCGGCCGACACCCCCACCGGGATCACACGCCGACGGGGGCGACGACGGCAGAGTACGCAGCGTACGGCCGCGGGAGGCAGCGCGGTAACACGGCGCCGGGAGGAACCGGCCGCGGGGAACACCCGTAGCGGGGAACACAGTGGGAAACAGCGAACCACGGTGGGAAAGCAGGGAGCCCGGCACGGAACGAGATGCGCTGTCAGGATGCCGGCGCAGGTGGCATGCCGTGCCGACGATCTCGGCTGCCCCGTTCCGGGCATCCATCCGTGTCCTTCTGCGTCCTTCCGCTGTTGCGTGTTCGGCCCGCTGTTCCGCCCGCCCGAAGTCCTCCTTCCGGGACTCGCCTCCGTAGCGGGGCTTTCACCATGACGGATGCTTTCACCGCGGCAGGAACCGCGACGGGACGGGTATTGCGACAGGACGGGTATTGCGGCCGAACCCGCGCACCGCCTTCCGTCCCGGGCCCGTTCTCCGGTTTCCCGCTTCGCGTCCGCGCTCCGCGGCCGCGTCTGTTCTCGTGTGGTGGGGCCAGGGATTCGCCGTGACAACCACTCAGTAGCTTCTCAGGCACGGTTCAGCCCGTTCTCACCGCGGTCGCCGACGCTGGAAGGTGTGAACCTGCCGAAACCTTTTCGGGACGACCGCCCCGCCGGCCCGGCCGTGCCCGGATCGCCCTGTGCGCTACCCATGCGCGGCGACGGCCTCGAGGTCCCTGCCACGGGCGCGCCGTCCGCCGGCCCGGAGCCCACCGGCTCCGCGTGCGCCAGGGTCACGCCCCCCGTGCCCGCCGGTGGTGTGCCCGCCGGCGCCGCGCCTACCGGCGTCCACCCGGAATCGGGGCTCGACGCACCCGGGAGCACCGGCGTCCTGGCGGAAGCCCGGCCTGACGGCTCGCGGACGATCCCGTCGCAGGCCTCGTTCGGAGCCGACGGTTGGGATCCGGCCGCCGCCCGGGGCACGGTGGCGCCACAGCCGTGCGGGACGTCACCGGCGCGGTGGCGCCAGCAGCAGTACGGGACGCCACCGGCGCGGTGGCGTCAACAGCCACTTGTCGAGGTGGTGGTCCCCGTCTACAACGAGCAGGAGGCCCTCGACGGCAGCATCCGCCGGCTGCACGACTACCTGACCCGCCGCTTCCCCTTCGGCTGGCGTATCACGATCGCGGACAACGCCAGCACCGACACCACTCCGGTCGTCGCCCGGCGGCTGGCCGGCGAATTCGACCGGGTCCGGGTGGCCCGGCTGGAGGCCAAGGGTCGCGGCCGGGCCCTGCGGGCGGCCTGGTCGTCCTCGGACGCCGACGTCGTGGCCTACATGGACGTCGATCTCTCCAGCGGGCTGGAGGCGTTCCTGCCCCTGGTCGCGCCCCTGCTGTCGGGTCATTCGGACGTCGCGATCGGCTCCCGGCTCGTCCGCGGGTCCCGGGTCGTCCGGGGGCCGAAGCGGGAGATCATCTCGCGTTGCTACAACTCGATGCTGCGGGTGGCCTTCCACACCTCCTTCCGGGACGCCCAGTGCGGGTTCAAGGCCGTGCGGGCGGACGTGGCCCGCGCGTTGCTGCCCGCCGTCGAGAACGACCACTGGTTCTTCGACACCGAACTGCTGCTGTTGGCCGAACGCAACGGCCTGCGCATCCACGAGGTGCCGGTGGACTGGACCGACGACCCGGACTCGCGGGTCGACGTCGTGGCGACCGCGATGGAGGACATTCGCGGAATGATCCGGGTCGCGCGCCGTATCATCGCCGGCCGGGCCGGGGTGGACCTGCCACCGCAGGTCCGGGCCGCGCGGCTGCCTCGTGACATGGGCCGCCAGCTCGGGACGTTCGCGGCGATCGGGGTGTGTTCGACCCTCGCCTACGTCGTCGCCTATGCGCTGTTGCGCGAGGGCGGGGCGTCGTCCTTCGCGGCCAACTTCATCGCGCTGCTCGGCACGGCGGTGGGCAACACCTGGGCCAACCGGCGCCTGACGTTCGGGCAGGTGGGCAGCGAGGGGGCGCTGCGCCAGTTCGCCGAGTCCGGGGTGGTGTTCGTGCTGGGGCTCGCGGTGTCCTCCGCCGGGCTCGGGCTGTTGCACGCCCTCTGGTCGTCGTCCGGGGTTCTCGTCGAGATCGTCACCGTGCTGCTCAGCGGCGTGCTGGCCACGGTGGTGCGGTTCGTGCTGATGCGGGCCTGGGTCTTTCACCCCGCCCGCTCCCCTCGTCCCCGCGACACCTCCACCGGGCGTCACCTCCACCGGGGGTGACCCGTCCACCGAACTGGCGCTTTGAGCGGACGCCGGTGGGAGGAGCCACGCGGTGGGAGAAACCGCGGCCGTGACCATGGTCAGGGGAGTCGCGGAGCAGGTCCGTTGAGCGTCGGGATTCGGACATAAGTCGGTTACGAAGCGTCAGCGTATGACCGTGAGGATCCGGGCGAGTTGCGTCGCGGAAACCTGTGGCGGATACGCTTAATATCGCTGTTCCGACGACATCGGCACAACCGCCGCCGTGCGAACCTGACCGGAGGATACTCGCGTGGTCCGAGGAGACCCCGACTCCCGGGGCGACCGACGAGGTGCTCCTCGAGCGGACTCGCGGGGTGAGCCGCGTGAGATCACGGATGGTAACGACGAGGAGACGTGGCCGCCGAACGAGCCGGCGGGCCCGNNNNCGAGCCGGCGGGCCCGTCCCGGCCCGGGCCGGGTGGGTCGCGGCGCCCAGTGGCTGAGCCGCCGCCGTCCCGGTCCGTAGTGGCGGGGGCGGGGCAGGTGGATCACGGGCATGAGCGGCCCGTCCTCGGCCAGATACGGGCGCTTTCCGCGAGCAGGGGCCTGGTTGCTTTCGCCACCCTGTCGGACCGGTCCGCCAGAAGCGTCCAACCCGTCGGCGGCAACCGGTCCGCGACGCCCGTGGCCAGTAACCACAGACCCGGCGGCCCTGGACCCGGCAGCTCTGGACCCGGCGGCTCTGGACCCGGCGGCCGTGGGCCGGGCGGCTACGGGTCCACGGCGTCCCCCGCGGGCCGGTCCGGGCCGGGCCGGCAGGGCAGCAACGCACCAGGTGTGGACGCCGGCGCTGCTCCCGCACCGGTTGCCAACGGACGTCCGAGAGGGCACGGTTCGTCTTCGTCTTCGTCTTCGTCTTCGTCTCTGCCTCCGCCCGTGCCCGCACGGCACGGGCCTGGGCCGGCCGCCGGCGACGCCCGTCGAGCCGAGGGCTATCCCGACCAGCGGGGAGCCCGCGGGCCCGATGGCCCTGATCCGCTTGACATGACCACCGTCGTGCAGCGACCGGCCGAGCGGGGGCTTCCCGACCAGGGAGCGGACCCGGTCATCCGGAGGCGGGTGTCGGGCGCCGGCCCCGGCGCGGACCAGGGAAGGCCGCCTTACACCGGAGAGCCCACACAGGGATACAACCCGTTTCCGGAACGTGGTCGGGACGGCGCCCGGTCCGCGTCCGCCGCTGCCGCACTCCGTCAGCCGGGGGCGGTGCGCCCTGGTCATGGCGGTGCGGAACAGGTCGGTTCATCCGGACCGCCCTCGCCCCGATCGTCCGCGGTCGCCGGCATGCCGCCGGCCGCGCCGCCGNCCGGCCGCGCCGCCGCGTCTGCCGGTGCTCCCGCCCGACTCCGGGCCCGTGGGGTCCCGCTCCGCCCCGCATGGCCGGCCCGATGCCCGGGCGCGACCGGCTTCCGGTCCGGCGGGCACGGCGGGTGCGGCCGGCGCGGCAGGTGCGCGCGGGCCGGTTGCCGGTGACCGAGCCCGTCCGGAGAGCCAGCGGCAGAATGATCATATTGCTCGCCCGCCCGGGGCCCGGATACCAGCCGGGGCGGGTCGGGAGACAGCGAGGCGCGGACCATCGGCTGGGTGGGGCGGCTCCGCCAAGCCCGTCTCCAGTGCGAACGACATCGAGGCCACCGATCGGTTCACCACGCTTCCCGGCGAGGACGGCCGTTCCGCCACCGCTGGTCGTCCCGCTCAGGCGCGCACCGAGCGCGTCCGGGCGGACGTTGCATCCGCCGGTGGCGCTCCTGGCCCGGCCCGTGCCGCTGCCGCTGACGGCGCCGCCGCTCCCGACGATTCCGACGCTGATACCGATTCCGGCTTTGACGCGGCCGCTGACGCCCGGGCCCGGGCGGGTGCCGCGTCCGCCCGGCACCGTCCCCCGCGCGCGCGGCCGGCCGTGAGCCTGCTGGGTCTGCTGTTGGTGATCGTTGTCATGGTCGTCGGGTTTTCCATCGGGCGAGCCGTCGCGGTGCCGGGCTCGGTGAGCATGCAGTCGCGGGTCAGTGACTGGGCTCGTGATCATAATCTGACGTTCCTTGTCGAGAACGTCGACAAGTTCCGTTGATCGTCGATGTTCCCGGTGCCGCTGGCCGGGGTTCTGATGATCAAAGGTTTTGGTGATCGCCGTTCTTGGTCGGCGACTTGTCCATATATTGACAAATATGTCGGACGGTAGTGTTTTATTGTGCCTGAATTTTCTGTTACCAGGAGAGATATTGACAAATCGGTGAGCAGCCACCAAATAGCCCATACACGCTAGTCGCTGTTTCGCGGCTGGTCATTGTGATGGTCACCGTGCGAGGAATTCGGTTCCCGGCCCTTGCGCTCGGGGCTCCTGCATGTGAATCTGCATAGATAGGTCTGTCGCGCTCTGTCACAGCATGTGCGACTTGGCGTGATGTTGGCCGGGTAACGTCCCGACCTGTCATCCGCGGCAGGAGGCTTCGCGTGCGTCCACATTCCACGCGTCCACACGGCAACGGCCCACGTGTCATCCGCCCGGCGGCCGGTCGTGACGCGGACGCTCCCGCAGCTGAGGATCCCCACGCCAGGGCGTTAGCCCCGGCCGCCATCCGGGCCGGCCGGGATGCCGGCGCCGCTCCTGCCCCGCCCGGTCGGGAGCCGACCGCGGAGGAGGTCGACGCGATCGCCCGGGCGGTCTTCGCCAGCCCGCTGGTCGCAGCCGTCCCCCACGGCCGCCTCCAGGTGGACTCCATCAGGATTTCCACCGGCTCGCCCGACTGGGCGTTCGTCGCGCTCCGACCACGTGAATATGATCTTGATCCGGCCGTTGCCGTACTGCGCTGGAACGTCAGCGGCGGCTGGGTGCTCGACCAGGTCGGTACGGCCCAGGTCGGCGTGGGTCGGGTCCCGGTGTCCGTGAGCGACGAATTCGATCTTGATGATGGACGATAGGGCGTGTCGGGCCTTCCACGCAGCCGGATACCGTTGTGAGGGTGTCCATACCGGCGGACGGCTCCGACGTGCCCACCACCCTGGCCGGGTGGCTGCGCGGCCTGCCGGATGACGCGCTGAACCGGCTGCTCACCCTGCGGCCGGACCTGGCCACCCCGCCCCCGCCCGACTTCGACGTCCTCGCTGCCCGGCTGGAGATCCGGGTGAGTGTCACCCGCGCGCTCGAGCGGCTCGACGTCTTCACCCTCGAGGTCTGTGAGGCGTTGACGCTGCTCCCGCCGGCGGTGAGCGCGGCGGAGCTGTCGACCTTCTGCGGGGGCGCGGACGTGACGGCGGCCCTGACGGCGCTGCGCGAACGCGGGCTGGTGTGGGGGGACGACTCGGCCATCGTGCTCGTCGGCATGGTCCGTGACCTGCTGGGTGAGCGGCCGCTCGGGCTCGGCCGGCCGTTGCGCGCGTGCCTGGGCGGCCATCGGCACACCCAGCTGGCCCGGCTCGCCACCGCGGTCGGCGTCGACCCGCGCCGGGACCGGGGCGCCGCCACCCGCTCGGCCCTGCTCGACGAGCTGACCACCGTGCTGGCCGGGCGGGAGCGGGTGGCCCGGCTGGTCGAGGAGTGCGGCCCGCGGGCCTGCCAGATCCTCGACCGGCTCGCCACCGGGCCGGCGCTGGGGCACACCGGCGACGCCGGGCGCCTGCTCGCGGCCTCCGACGCCCGCACCCCGGTGGAGGAACTGCTCGCCCGGGGCCTGCTCGTCGGCGTCGACGAGGAGACGGTCGAACTCCCCCGGGAGGTGGGCCTGGCCCTGCGCGGCGACCGGCCGGCGGGGCAGCTGCACGTCGACCCGCCCGCGCTCGCCGGCCGGCAGATCGATCTCGGCCAGGTCGACGGCGCCGCCGCTCTTGCCGCAGGCGCACTGGTCCGCCTGGTGACGGCCCTGCTCGAGGCGTGGGGGACGGCCCCGCCCACCCCGCTGCGCACCGGCGGTCTCAGCGTCCGGGACTTCCGCGCCACCGCGAAGCTGCTCGACGTCACCGAAGCGGTGGCGGCGGTGGTCGTCGAGATCGCCTACGCGGCCGGGCTGGTCGACGGCTCCACCGGGACGGACACCCAGATCATGCCCACGACGGCCTACGACCGGTGGTGTGTGGAGACCCCGGCCATGCGGTGGGCCGTCCTGGTGGAGGCGTGGCTGCACACCCCGGACGTCCCCGGCCTGGTGGGGGAGCGGGACGACAAGGGCCGCCAGCTCGCGGCGCTGTCGCTGGAGCTGCGGCGGCGCAGCGCGCCGGAGCTGCGCCGTCTCGTACTGGACGCGTTCGCCGCCGCGCCCCGCGGACTCGCGCCCACCCCCACCTCGGTGCGGGAGCTGCTCGCCTGGCGGATGCCGCGGCGTGGCGGGCCGTTGCTGGACAGGATGGTCGACTGGGTCTTCGCCGAGGCGGAGCTGCTGGGCGTCACCGGCCGGGGCGCGCTGTCGGCCGCCGGGTGGGCGTTGGCCCGCGGCGAGGCAGGAGCGGGGGCGAGCCGCTCCGAGCTGGCGGCGGCGCTCGGCCCGATGCTGCCCGAGCCCGTCAGCGAACTGTTCGTGCAGGCCGACCTCACCGCGGTGGCGCCGGGCCCGCTGGTGCCGGAGATCGCCGCCGAGCTGGCGCAGATGGCCGATGTCGAGTCCTCGGGCGCGGCGACGGTCTACCGGTTCTCCGAGACGTCCCTGCGGCGGGCACTGGACGCCGGGCGGACCGTCGAGGACATCCGCGACTTTCTCACCCGGGTGGCCCGTGGAGGCGTACCGCAGACGCTGGACTACCTGGTGGACGACGTCGCTCGCCGGCACGGGCGGTTGCGGGCGGGGCCGGCCGCGTCCTATCTGCGCTGTGACGACACCGCTGTCCTCTCCGAGGTGGTCGCCTCCCGGCGGACCCAGGCGCTGGGGCTGCGCCGGATCGCGCCGACGGTGGTGGTCTGCTCGCTGCCCATGCCCAAGCTGCTCGACGGGCTGCGCGCCGCCGGTTTCTCCCCGGTGGGAGAGGGCCCGGACGGGCGGGTGGTGCTCAGCCGGCCGGAGGTGCACCGCACGCCGGGCCGGCCGCGGCCGCCGGGCGGTGCCCAGGCGCGGGGCGGCCGTGACGAGCAGCTGCGCGACATGGTGCGGATGATCCGCCGTGGGGACGCCAGTACCCGCACGGCGCGGGCGGCCGCCGCCG
>NZ_JWIO01000006.1:256630-266174 GCF_001017755.1 Protofrankia coriariae | reverse complement strand
CGCGGGCGGCCGCCGCCGCGGCCGGCTCGCTGGCCGACGGGGCCGACGGGATGGTGCGCTCCGCGCCGTTGATCCTGGTGACGCTGCAGGGGGCGGCCCGCGCTGGCCGCCGGGTGCTGCTCGGATACGTCGACCAGCAGGGGACGCCCAGGGACCAGGTGGTCCGCCCGCTGACCGTCGAGGGTGGCTGGGTCACGGCCTGGGATCAGCGCACCAGCGCGACCCGGCGGTTTGCGTTACACCGTGTGACCGGCGTCCTCGATGTGGAGGACATACTCCCGAGTGGTGAGATCAACGGCTACCCCTGGCTCTACGAGCCGGGCGGGCCGGGCGGTTTCAGGGCGGCTTCCGCCTCCCGAGCCGGTTTCGGTGCCGGGCCGGCGGGCGTGGGCCCGGTTGCCGTGGACCCCGTTGCGGTGGACACCGCCGGGACGGACACCCCCGAGACGCCGACGGCGGTGCCCAGCCAGGCGCCTCCACGGCCGCTTGACACGGAGGACATTTCCGATCTGCCCTGACGACAGCCTGACCTGCCCTGACAGCCCGACCTGCCCTGACAACGGCCGGGCCCGCCTCGCCTCCCGATGACCGGATTTCGGCGGCCGGGCCGCTCTGCGGCCGGATCGTCCGGACGACGCCCGCCGCGGGCGGCGGCGTCGGCCCTGCCCGGGACCGCCGGCGAACATGCGAGAATCGGCGGACGCGCTCGGTGTCCGCTGGCCGGCCGGTCTGCTCCGCTTGCCGGTCCGCCTGACGCGACGCCGTGAAATCGGCGTCCTGGAAGCCTTCGGACGCCTCGGGAACCCTGAGCCCCTCGGAAATCCCGAAACCCTCGGAAGGCCCTCGGAAGGGTGGTGAGACGTGACCGACGGTCCGTTGATCGTCCAGTCGGACAAGACCCTGCTGCTAGAAGTCGATCATTCACTGGCCGGCGACGCCCGAGCCATGATCGCGCCGTTCGCGGAGCTGGAACGTTCACCCGAGCACGTGCACACCTACCGGATCACCCCGTTGGCGCTGTGGAACGCCCGGGCCGCCGGCCATGATGCCGAACAGGTCGTCGACGCGCTCGTCCGGTTCTCCCGCTACGCCGTTCCGCACGCGCTGCTCGTCGACATCGCCGACACCATGGATCGCTACGGCCGGCTGCGGCTGGAGAACGACCCGGTGCACGGGCTGGTGCTGCGCACCGTCGACCGCGCGGTGCTCACCGAGGTTGTCCGGTCGAAGAAGGTCGCGCCGATGCTCGGGCCGCGCCTCGACGACGACTGCGTCGCGGTGCACCCGTCCGAGCGGGGACGGCTCAAGCAGGCGCTGCTGAAGATCGGCTGGCCGGCCGAGGACCTGGCCGGTTACGTCGACGGCGAGGCGCACCCGATCGAGCTGCGCCAGGACGGCTGGGAGCTGCGCGACTACCAGAAGGGCGCGGTGGCGGGTTTCTGGGAGGGCGGCTCGGGCGTGGTGGTGCTGCCCAGCGGTGCCGGCAAGACCATCGTCGGGGCCGCCGCCATGGCGCACGCCCGCGCCACCACCCTGATCCTGGTCACCAACACCGTCGCCGGCCGCCAGTGGCGCTCGGAGCTGCTGCGGCGCACGTCGCTCACCGAGGAGGAGATCGGCGAGTACTCCGGCGAGCGCAAGGAGATCCGGCCGGTCACCATCGCCACCTACCAGGTGATGACGGCCCGCCGTAAGGGCGAGTACCTGCACCTGGAGCTGTTCGGTGCCCGCGACTGGGGGCTGATCGTCTACGACGAGGTGCACCTGCTGCCGGCGCCGGTCTTCCGGATGACCGCCGACATCCAGTCCCGCCGCCGGCTCGGCCTGACCGCAACCCTGGTGCGCGAGGACGGCCGGGAGGGCGACGTCTTCTCGCTGATCGGCCCCAAGCGGTACGACGCCCCCTGGCGCGAGATCGAGGCGCAGGGCTGGATCGCGCCGGCCGAATGTACCGAGGTGCGGGTGACCCTCACCGAGGACGAGCGGATGGCCTACGCCGTCGCCGAGGCGGAGGAGCGCTACCGCATGTGCGCCACCGCCCACAGCAAACGGGCGGTGGTGCGCCGTCTGGTGCAGCGGCACGCCGACGACCAGGTGCTCGTCATCGGTGCCTACCTCGACCAGCTCGACCAGCTCGGCGAGCTGCTCGACGCCCCGGTCATCCAGGGGTCGACCCGCAACCGGGAGCGCGAACGCCTGTTCGAGGCGTTCCGGACCGGGGAGATCAGGACGCTGGTCGTCTCCAAGGTCGCGAACGTGTCGATCGACCTGCCGGAGGCGGCGGTCGCCATCCAGGTCAGCGGCACGTTCGGGTCACGCCAGGAGGAGGCGCAGCGGCTCGGGCGGGTGCTGCGCCCGAAGGCGGACGGCCGGGGCGCGCACTTCTACACCGTGGTCTCCCGGGACACGATCGACCAGGAGTACGCCGCGCACCGCCAGCGCTTCCTCACCGAGCAGGGGTACGTCTACATGATCGTGGACGCTGACGACATCCCCGATCCCGCGTAACCGTCCGGCCCCGGGTGGCCAACCGTCCGATACCGACTGATCGTCTGGCCCTGTGTAACCGTCCGGTGGTTACTCTGGGTATGGTTACTCTGGGTTTGGTGGGTCCACGAGGGTGGCTGGGATGATCGTGCAGGGTACCGGCGTGATCACTGTCAGCTCCTCGTCTCCGGTCGCGGATGCCGCCGGTACGTAGGCACCGTCGACGAGCCGGTAGGCGTCGATGCGCGGGCCGTCCGGATCGACCAGCCAGTAGTCGGGCACGCCGTGGTCACGGTAGAGGTCGAACTTGAGCGTCCGGTCGTAGCGGCGGTTGCCGGCTTCGGCGACCTCGACGACCAGCAACGGCAGACCGGTGATCCGCTGTGGGCGGTCGTCGTCGCCGGCGGCGGCCACGACGATGTCGGGGACGACCTCGCTGCGCGGCTCGATCCGGACGCTGACGTCACGGGTGTGGACGCGCATGTCGGCCGGGGTGGCCTCGACGAGCAGCCGGACCAGGCGTTTGGTCACCCGGGTTTCCAGCGGCGTCGGCCACGGGCGGACCACGAACATCCCGTCGACCAGCTCGAAGCGGGGGTCGAGCGCGAGTTCGTCGAGGTCCGTCACGGTGAGCGGCGGCGCGGGCAGCGTCAGGACGGGACGGAGCGAGCGTGTCGCGGGGCCGGGAGAAGGCACGCCAGTAATGGTGCCTTGTGACCCGGAGACTGTCTAAATGTTCTTTGCCGTACCGCTGTCAGCCGAGGCCGCGGGAGTCCTGCTTGAGCGCGGTGTCTATGGTGAGCGCGGAGGCGACCACCAGGCTGCGCAGCGGATCCGTCAGCGGACGGTGGATCTGGACGACGTAGTTGTCAGCGGTGGTGAACAGGGTGCGGGCCAGCCCCTCCCAGGTTTTCGTCACCCGGGCGATCTCGGTGCCGCCGTGGTCGACGATCGAAAAGTTCCACGCCCGCCAGTTCTCCGTTTTGATCGTTCCGATGGGCGTCCCGCCGGTTTCCAGCGCAAAACGGATCTTGCCGAAGATGTTCTGCTGGACGATCTGGCCGATCTCGAATCCGTCCGGCCGGGTGACGATCACACGTGACCTGAAGACCTTCGCCGGCCGGGTGAGGACCAGATGGGCCACGCCGGCGCTGTCGCGCACCTCAAGCCGGTGGGTGAAGAACTGGTCGAGCGAGCTGACGAACCGCACTGCTTTCTTCAGCGCGCTCTGGCCGACCTCGACAACCGAACCGATCTGGTTGCCGGCCTGGTCGAACACGGCATATTCGTTCGTCAGTTCGATGAGCTTGGTCTTCTGGTTGACCACCAGGACCGGTTCGGTGAAAAGCGTCCCGCCGCCACCGTGGACGGGTCGTACACCCGCGCCTTCGGAAACCTGGCGCTGGACGCGGTCCGGTGTGTAGTTGGTCTGTACCGGCGCGTTCTGGTAGCCCTGTGGAGTTCCCCAGCCCTGGGCGGGCGCCGTCTTGCCCGGTGATTCCGGCTGTCCCGATGGCACGTCGCTGACCTGGTCGGTCCAGGTGGTGCCGTCCCAGTAGCGGAAGCCGTGCTGGCCGGACGGGTCGGCGTACCAGCCGGCCGGCGGCGTGGTCTGGGTCATCTCGTACACACTCCCGGTCATGGTGCTGTTCGCGGCCCACCACGAACCCGTGGCAGCGGTAACCCCACCGAAATCGACGCTTCACGCGAGTATGCCCGACATGGTCGGTAAACCGCCGCCACCGCCGTCCAGCCATGTCCCAGGCACGACAGGGACATGACACGACAGACGACAGAGGTATGACAAACGACAGAGGCATGACAAAGGGGCGGTCCCGCCATTGGGACCGCCCCTTTTATCCGGTTTGTTCGGTATTCAGGCTGTAGGCCTCAGAAGTCGAGGTCTCCACCGCCGCCGGGAGCGGCCGGGGCCGGGTTCTTCTCCGGCTTGTCGGCGATGACGGCTTCGGTGGTGAGGAACAGCCCGGCGATCGACGCGGCGTTCTGCAGCGCCGAACGGGTGACCTTGGCCGGGTCGATGATGCCGGTGCCGATCAGGTCGACGTACTCGCCGGTGGCCGCGTTCAGGCCATGGCCGGCGGGCAGGTGGCGGACCTTGTCGACCACGACGCCGCCCTCAAGACCGCTGTTGTAGGCGATCTGCTTGATCGGCGCCTCCAGGGCGAGGCGGACGATGTTCGCTCCGGTCGCCTCGTCACCGGCGAGGTCGAGCTTCTCGAAGGCGGTGACCGACGCCTGCAGCAGCGCGACGCCACCACCGGCGACGATGCCCTCCTCGACCGCGGCCTTCGCGTTGGAGACGGCGTCCTCGATGCGGTGCTTCTTCTCCTTGAGCTCAACCTCGGTGGCGGCACCGACCTTGATGACCGCGACTCCACCGGCGAGCTTGGCCAGCCGCTCCTGCAGCTTCTCGCGGTCGTAGTCGGAGTCCGACTTCTCGATCTCGGCACGGATCTGGTTGACCCGGCCGGCGATCTGGTCGGGGTCGCCAGCGCCCTCGACGATCGTGGTCTCGTCCTTGGTGACGACGAACTTGCGGGCCTTGCCGAGCAGGTCGAGCGTGGTGCTCTCCAGCTTCAGGCCGACGTCCTCGGAGATGACCTGGCCACCGGTGAGGATGGCGATGTCACCGAGCAGGGCCTTGCGGCGGTCGCCGAAGCCGGGGGCCTTCACCGCGACGCTCTTGAAGGTGCCACGGATCTTGTTGACGACCAGGGTGGCCAGGGCCTCGCCCTCGACGTCCTCGGCGATGATCGCCAGCGGCTTGCCGGCCTGCATGACCTTCTCCAGCAGCGGGAGCAGGTCCTTGACCGCCGAGATCTTGCTGTTGACGATGAGGATGTACGGGTCGTCGAGGACGGCTTCCTGACGGTCGGCGTCGGTGACGAAGTACGGCGAGATGTAGCCCTTGTCGAAGCGCATACCCTCGGTGAGCTCGAGCTCGAGGCCGAAGGTGTTGCTCTCCTCGACGGTGACGACGCCTTCCTTGCCGACCTTGTCCAGTGCCTCGGCGATGAGCGCGCCGATCGCGGGGTCGCCCGCGGAGATGGACGCCGTGGAGGCGATCTGCTCCTTGGTCTCGACCTCCTTGGCCTGCTTGGAGAGCTCCTCGGAGACGCGCTCGACCGCGACCTCGATGCCCTTCTTCAGACCCAGCGGGTTGGCGCCGGCCGCCACGTTGCGCAGACCCTCGCGGACCAGTGCCTGGGCGAGGATCGTCGCGGTGGTGGTGCCGTCACCGGCGACGTCGTTGGTCTTCTTCGCTACTTCCTTGACGAGCTCCGCACCGATCTTCTCGTACGGGTCCTCGAGCTCGATCTCCTTGGCGATGCTCACACCGTCGTTGGTGATCGTGGGGACGCCCCACTTCTTCTCCAGAACGACGTTGCGGCCCTTCGGGCCGAGTGTGACCTTCACGGCGTCGGCCAACTGGTTCATGCCGCGCTCCAGGCCGCGCCGTGCCTCCTCATCGAAGGCAATGATCTTCGGCATGGTGTCGTGGTCCTCCCAGGGGAATGGCTGTTCAATGGCCTGGCCAAGACGACGCCCGCGACGGACGGCCCGGTGGCCTCGTCGCTCAGCCCTGGCACTCGAAGCGGGTGAGTGCCAGCTCCTGTTTAGCACTCGAGGTGGGTGAGTGCAAGCTCGCCCCCCGTTGCGCCGCACGGCCGGACGGCCCGCCACGGGCCCGGCCAGGTGGCGGCCGCGCGCCGGCCGCATGCCATCGTCCGGCCCGTGAACCATCGGTGAACCCCGTGCCGGTCACGTGCCCAGAACTCCGTCGAACTGGCAGATCGCCACGCGGGCGTCGAGCGACTACGGCGAAGCCCTGGCTGCCCGCCCACCGACGAACCCCCGCCGTTGCGCGCTGGAAGGACGGGGGTTCGCGGTGCTGGGGCACGTTCGCACGTCGCGATCGCCGACCAGGACGGTGCGGTACAGGTCAACCTGAATCTACCCAACGGGGCCGGGACGGTGCTGCGGGTGATCGGCGATCCATGTCCATGCGGTCCATGTGCCGTGTCACGGGCCGGTGGTGCCAGGCGTTTTCACGCCCGCCATGGGGCACGTCGTCCGTCCGTGGCGTCCTCGGCCTCCCAGCGCAGCAGGTCGCCCGGCTGGCACCTGAGCACCTCGCGGAGCGCGGCGAGCGTCGCGGAGCGCACTGCCCTGGTGCGGCCGTTCTTGAGTACCGCCAGGTTGGCGGGCGTGATCCCTACGCGGTCCGCGAGCTCGCCCACGGACATCTTCCGCCTGGCCAGCATCACGTCGATGTCGACGACGATCGGCATCAGATCACCGTTGATAACGGGGACGTCGATGCCGTTGATACGGATGGTGCGGGCCATCGCCACCTCCTCGTGTGGTTTCCATGAGGTGCGGACAGGCCGGCGCCGCTTCCGGGCATGGTGGTATCCGGGAAGGGGACGGCGGTGGGATCATGGGAGTCGTCCGTGTCGGTCGTGGAGGTGCTCGCGGGGATGGCCACGCCACGGCTGTCGAAGCGAAGTCGCGGAGGTGTCACCATCGGCATGCGCTCCATCGGCCTGTCCGGATCCGGCACCGGAGGGTCCCCGGCACCCGATCCGGACGGACAGACGCGTGCCCCAGGGAGATCATCCACCACAACCTCCGACACGCCGACGAACCCGGGAGGTTGTGGTGAGAGATCGACATGTATCCTGACCTGCAACGGCACAGAATTTTTAGATCATCTCACCATGATCTAAAAGATCTTCAAAAGGAGGTTGTGGTTGGATCTTGCAAACCCCCAGCTCAGACGGGGTACAATTCGGACAGCGGTCCCCGCGATCTACAAATCCGAGCCGGATTGAAACCAGGCCGCCGCGTCGTGCTCGTCGACGACCGTGAGGTCCCCGCGATCCACAGATCTTTGTTTCTGGGTTCCGCGTGTCGTTCGTCTTCGGAATAGCGGACCAATCCGTCGATCACTATGGGCTGGGTGTTGACTCCCAGGGTGTCCCCGAGCCGCTCGAAGCTGTCGAGATCGCAGGAGGCGGACATGGTTCGATACTCATCGACTCGAAGGGGAGCCCAGCTCGATTCTTTCGTCGGGCCGCGAGTTCGGAAGCTGCCGTCAGTGGCAGGCCTCGGCCATGTTCAAAGCGGCCCCCGGGCAGGCGAAAGTGAACGAAGTTCTCGTCTTCCGGTTCGGTGTCCACAATCTTGGCTTTACCGGCCAGTTGTCGGAATGAATCGACACGGGCTTCTTCTCAGTGGTCTGCCGGAACGGCGGCGCGGGCAGGTGGCCGCGCCGCCGTTTGCGTCGTCCCGGAGATGTCGGCGGTGCTGAATAGCGGAAGATCCTGCGGAGGGTGTTGGGCGGTCGGGGTCAGTCGCCGAGGCCGGCGGCTTCGAAGGCGGCCAGGGACGGGCGGATGGTCGCGGTCGGCCGGCCTGTCGGGATCAGCGGGTCGAGGGTCTTCAGGCCGTCGCCGGTGTTGAAGATGACGGTCTCCGCGTCGGGGTCGAGCAGGCCCTCGCGCAGCAGCCGCCGCAGGCACGCGACGGTGACGCCGCCGGCGGTCTCGCCGAAGACACCCTCCGTCCGGGCCAGCAGGCGGATTCCCTCGACGATCTCGGGGTCGGTGACGTCGGTGATCGCGCCGCCGGTGCGACGGGCCACGTCGAGGGCGTACGGGCCGTCCGCCGGGTTGCCGATCGACAGCGACTTGGCGATGGTGGACGGCTTCACCGGTGCGACCGTGTCCGCCCCGCGGGCGAAGGCCGCCGCGACCGGGTTGCAGCCCTGCGCCTGCGCGCCGAAGACCCGGTGCGGGGTCGGCTCCACCAGGCCGAGCCGGCCGAGCTCACCGAACGCCTTGTCGATCTTCGTCAGCAGCGACCCGGACGCGATCGGCACCACGACCTGCTCCGGCAGCCGCCAGCCGAGCTGTTCGGCGACCTCGTAGCCGAGCGTCTTGGAGCCCTCGGCGTAGAACGGCCGCACGTTGACGTTGACGAACGCCCATTCGTACTCGCCGGAGAGCTCGCTGCACAGGCGGTTGACGTCGTCGTAGTTGCCCTCGATCGCGACCAGCGTGCCGCCGTAGACGGCGGTCGACACGGTCTTGCCGTCCTCCAGATCATGCGGGATCAGCACAACCGAACGTAGCCCGGCGGACGCGGCGTGCGCTGCCACCGACTGGGCCAGGTTGCCGGTGGACGCGCAGGCGACCGTGGTGTACCCGTGCTCGCGCGCGGCCGACAGCGCCACCGACACGACCCTGTCCTTGAACGAGTGGGTGGGGTTCGCGGTGTCGTCCTTGACCCACAGTGTCCGCATCCCGAGCTCGGCGGCGAGGCGGGGGGCCGGGCGCAGCGGCGTCCAGCCCGCGCCGAGCGACACCCGGCGCGCGGGGTCGTGGCCGGCGGGCAGCAGCCCGACATAGCGCCACAGGCTGGCGGGACCGGCCTCGATGGACTCCCGGGTGACCCGGCGTAGCACGGAGTCGTCGTAGGCAATCTCCAGCGGGGCGAAGCACTCGATACAGACATGCGTCGGGGAGAGCGGATAGGTGGCGCCGCAGTGGCGACACGACAGGGAAACCGCGGGATTGACGACGTCCGGGCTGATCGTTGCGACGCGCTCGGGAGCGACTGTCATCTGTGAAACTCCTCATCTTTCCCGAGAGCCGGATGCATCTCAGGACGGAATTAGCACCTGCCGCGCACTGATGCGGGTGGTTGCCGGGGCTTCACTGGGCCGGTCCCTCTGCCCCTCTGGATGAGCCGTATGCGGTTGTCAGTCCGTACTGTAGTCCGTGTGCGGTCTGACGTATACCGTTGGTTCGAGCATAGGACGTACTACGGGCGGGACTTCTCACCAGGGGAACTACTGGCCCGTAAGGCAGGGCCGATCAGCGTGGTGCTGCCCGCGTTGAACGAGGCGGCCACCGTCGGCGCGATCGTCTCGGCGCTCCGCCGCGATCTTATGGCCGCGGTGCCTCTCGTCGACGAGATCGTCGTCATCGATCCGGGGTCGGTGGACGCGACCGCCTCCGAGGCGGCCGCC
>NZ_JWIO01000006.1:235384-256619 GCF_001017755.1 Protofrankia coriariae | reverse complement strand
GGCGGCCGCCGCGGGCGCGGCGGTGTTCGCCGAGGAGCGCATCCTCACCGGCTACGGGCGGGTCGCCGGCAAGGGCGAGGCCCTGTGGAAGTCCCTGTACGCCACGTCCGGGGACATCGTGGTCTTCGTCGACGCCGATCTGGAGGACTTCGACGCGAGCCTGGTCACCGGGCTGCTCGGGCCGCTGCTGACCGAGGGCGCGGTGTCCTACGTCAAGGCGTCCTATGACCGGCCGCTGGCCGGGGGGCTGCTGCCCGGCGGCGGCGGCCGGGTCACCGAACTCGTCGCGCGCCCCCTGCTCAACCTGCACTGGCCACAGCTCGCCGGGCTGGTGCAGCCGCTGGCCGGTGAGTTCGCAGGCCGGCGGGCCCTGCTGGAACAACTACCGTTCGTCTCCGGCTACGGCATCGAGTTCGCCCAGGTCGTGGACGTGTGCTCGTTGCTGGGAGTGGACGCCCTCGCTCAGGTCGAGGTCGGCCGCAAGGTCCACCGTCACCAGTCCGACGAGGCTCTTGGACGGATGGCCGCGGAGATCATCCATGCGGCGTGGACCAGGCTGGGCGTCCACACCGACTCTCTCAGCGGGACGCTGACCCAGTTCAGGCGCGGTGACAGCGGGCTGGAGCCGCGTACCCATCAGGTGGCGGTGCGGGAGCGGCCACCTATGATCACGATTCCGGAGTACGCCGCCCGCTACGCCCGGCTGTACCACGGTCCGGTGGAAAGCGGCTGACCGTGGCCCTGCCGCACCAGACGGGCCGCCGTGGGCAGGGCACGGTCTGTCCCGGACAGGTGGCCCGCACCAGGTGACAGCCCCGACGCCGTGGCGCGGCACGGCCCCACGAAACGCCCGCGCCGCCCCGTCCCACGTGCCACGAACGCCCAGCCGCCACGAACAGCGTGAACGCCATGAAGAGCGCGAACAGCGTGAACAGGAGGACAGCACCGATGAGTGTCCGGGTCGTCTATACCGATCTCGACGGGACCATGGTGGGGCCACGTGGATGCTTCTTCCGCAGCGAAGATCACTCCGTCACCCTGGACCCGGCGCACGCTCTGATCGATCTGCACCGGGCCGGCATCGCGCTGGTCCTGGTCAGCGGACGGACCCGGCCTCAGCTCACGGAGGCTGCCTCGATCTTCGGGGCGGACGGTTTCATCGCCGAACTCGGTGCCATCGTCGGCTGGGACCACGGGCACAGCAGCCAGATCCTGCGCGGAGCCATGCCCGAGACGTTCGACCGGATACCCGACGAGCTGGTCACGGCGCTGGTCGCCCAGTATCCGGGACGCCTGGAGGCGCACCGCTCCTGGATCCGCGGCCGTGAGATCGACATCATGCTGCGGGGCAACATCGACGTGGTCGCGGCCGACGCGTGGCTTGCCGCGGAAGGTTATGGATGGTTGACCATGCGCGACAACGGCATCATCGCGCGGGCCACCATGCCCGATCTGGACGATGTTCCGCACGTCTACCACCTGGTGCCCGACGGAGTCAGCAAGGGGGCCGCGGTGGCCTTCGACCTGGCTCGCCGGGGGCTGCGCCCGGAGCAGGCGATCGCGATCGGGGACTCCGCCAGCGACCTGGTCATGGCCGACCATGTCGGCCGCATGCACCTTGTCGCGAACGCGCTGCACCACACGGACCTGATCGATCTGCTGCCCGGTTACGACAACGTCGTCGTGGAGGACGGCACCCTCGGCGCCGGGTGGGTGAGCGCGGTGCGTTCGGTTCTGCCCACGCCACGGCCCGCCGCCGTCTGATCCCCGTGCCGCCCGGCAGGAGCATGCGGGCGGAACACGTGGACGCCGATCACGAGGAGAAAGAGGACGGCTGCGATCACGTAGGAGTTCCCGATCACGAGCTGCCAGCCGTGCCACCGGTATTCGCGGTCGTCCTCGTTGGGTAACCACCACAGCGGGGAGAGGACGAGCAGCGTGAAGCCGCCCAGCGGCGCGAGACGCCCCCCACGCGGCCGTCGTGGACCTGCCAGTGTGGCCAGCGCCGGCAGCACCCACAGCCAGTGGTGCGTCCAGGAGATCGGTGACACGAGCAGGCCGGTGATGCCACAGGCCGACCAGATTGACTCTTCATGCGACTTCAGGCGACAAGTTGCCAAATCCGTAGTTGCTACGACATGACAACAGCCGTCCACACGTCGTCGGATGCCGACCAGCGACAGCTCCGTGAGGCGGGTGCTGTCAGGCGGGTGCCCACACGGCACGGGCCGGGCAGCACCGCCCGCAGGCCCTCGAGTGTTCCCCCCGACAACGGCCTGACCGCACGCATCGGTGGCCTGGCCGCACGCATCGGTGTACCGCGGCCTGAGTGACGGCCGCGCGGCCGTCTGCCGAGGTACTACTCTTCGCAGGATGCGTCACGTCCGGTCGGTCGACGAAACGCTGCGTCCTGTGGCCGGTGGAGGGGCCGCCCGAGTGCTTGTCGCCTCCAATCGCGGCCCGGTGGCGTTCGCGACGGGTAACGACGGGTCACTTGTCGTGCGCCGTGGTGGCGGTGGGCTGGTCAGCGGCCTGCACGCGGTCGCCAGCGGCGACATCGGATCGGCTGGCCCGGCTCGCTCTGCCGGCGATGCCAACGCTGCCGGCGGGGCTGGTGGTGGGCTGGTCTGGGTGTGCGCGGCGCTCAGCGAAGCCGACCGGCGGGCCACCCGCTCGACGCCGGACGGCCGTCTGGATCTTGCCGGTCACGACACCGGGGGTGCGGCCGTCCACATGCTCGACGTGGACAGGGTCGTGTTCGACCGGGCCTACAACGCGGTCGCCAACCGTACGTTGTGGTTCGTTCTGCACCTGCTCTACGCGCCGGCGTCCCAGCCCTCCTTCGGCGCGGCCTTCCAACGCGACTGGCAGGCGTATGAGATCTACAATGCGATGTTCGCCGAGGCGCTGGCCCGTGAGGCGGCGCCGGGCGCGGCCGTCCTGATTCAGGACTACCACCTGACGCTGGTGCCCGCGCAGCTGCGCAACCTGCGCCCGGACCTGCGGATCGCCCATTTCAGTCACACACCGTGGGCGCCGTCGGAGTATTTCCGCATACTGCCGGACGACGTCGCCCGCGCGGTCGTCCAGGGCATGCTCGGTGCCGACCGGCTCGGCTTCCTCACCCCTGGGTGGGCGGAGGCTTTCTGCCGATGTGCCAAGGCGCTGCTTCCCGCCGACGTCGAGCTCGCGGCCGGCACCGAGGCCGAGGTTGAGGTTGACCGCGACAGCGCCGGCCCGCGTCGCGCCGGTGACGACGCGCGTCACTCCGGCAGCGGGACGGATGGCGCACGCCGTCCCGACGGCATGGTGGCCGCCGCGGGCCGCGACGACGGTGTGGGCCGCGACGACGGTGCGGGCCTGCGTCATGGCGGGGCGGGCGGTGCGAGTGGGTTGTGGCTGCGCTACCGCGGCCGCGTCGTCCGGATCGGCGTCCATCCGCTCGGAGTCGACGGTGACTGGCTGCTCAAACGCGCGTCCGGACAGGACGTGGCCGCCCGTGCCACCGAGATGCGCGAGCTCGCCGCGGGCCGGCGGGTGATCGTGCGGGTGGACCGGACCGAACTGTCGAAGAACATCGTCCGCGGCCTGGACGCCTATCGGGAGCTCCTGCGTGACTACCCACAGTGGCAAGGTCGGGTGGTGCACATCGTGTGCGCCTATCCGTCCCGCCACGATCTTCCCGAATACCGCGAGTACACGGCTGCCGTGCAGCGGATCGTGGCGGAGATCGAGGACGAGTTCGCGACCGCGACCTGGCTGCCCGTCCGCCTTGAGGTCAACGATGACTACCCACGGTCACTGGCGGCACTGTCGCTGGCCGAGGTGCTGGTGGTGAACCCGATCAGGGACGGTATGAACCTGGTCGCAAAGGAAGGCGCGGTGCTCTCCCGGCCCGGCGCGGCCCTGGTGCTCTCCCGCGAGGCCGGGGCATGCGTGGAGATGGCCGACGACGCGCTGGTGGTCAACCCGTTCGACGTGAGCGCGACCGCCCGGGCGCTGCATACCGCGCTGCTGATGGCCGCCGACGAGCGCCGTGACCGGTGCGCCCGGCTCGCCGCTGTCGCCGGCAGGCTCCCCCCGCGCAAGTGGTTCCGCGACCAGCTCGACGCACTACTGGAGTAACCACGTGGAGTGACCGCATTGCCGGAGTGGCCACGCTGGAGGCGGCCGGCGTCCTAGGCGAGACGGTCGGCGAGCAGACGCAGCAGCGCCACCACTCCCTCAGGGCCGGGGACGACGAGATCGGCCCGTTCACGCAGCGCCCGTGGGACCTCCGGGCCGTCGCTGCACACGGTCAGCCCGGGGATACCGGCGACCCGCAGTTCGTCGACCGCGTCGAAGGCCGGCAGGTCACCGAGGTCGTCGCCGGCGAACAGCACGGAGCGGACGCCCAGCTCGGCCGCGTGGTCGCGCAGCGCCCGGCCCTTGTCGTGCCCGGGCGGGCGTAGTTCCAGCACCCGTTTGCCAGGCGCGGCATCCAGCCCGTTGTCCCTGGCCAGGACGGTCAGCGCGGGCGTGAGCGAGGCCAGCGACGCATCCGGGTCGGCGGTGCGGCGGACGTGGACGACCAGGGCATGCCCCTTGTCCTCCACGACGGTCCCGGCGGGTGCGTCCTGCAGGAGCCTGGGCAGCGCTGCCCGGACCGCGGCCACTCCGGGCAGCGGCTCGGGGCTGGTGATTGTTCTGGTGGAGGCGTCCCAGCGTTGTAGCCCGTACTGGCCGAGGACGGACAGCGAGCGCAGCCCCGGCTCGTCGGCGAACCGGGTGAGTGAGAGCAGGGCCTCGACCGGGCGACCGGTGATGATGGTGACCGATCCGACCCGTTCGGCCAGCCGGGCCAGGGCGCGCAGCGCACCGGGCGCGGGAACGGCGTCGGAGGGGCGGTTGACGATGGGTGAGAGGGTGCCGTCGTAGTCGAGCGCGACCAGGGCATGCCGCGGGTCGGTGAGCAGCGCGGCGAGCCCGGAGCCGCCGGCCAGCGTCCGGGGCGCCTCGGCGAGCGGGCCGCTGCCGGGCGTACCGCTGGTACCAGGTGTGTTGCTGGTACCGGGTGTGGAAGTCATGGGTTCAGGTCCGTCACTCGGGCGGGTCGATCTGGAAATCCTTGGTGATGACAAGGATGAGCGGGTCGTCCGAGATGAAGTGCGTGCTTTTGGGAGCCGCGGCTCTGACATCCGGGATCAACTCCTGCAGGGTCTCGGCGGCGGCCTTCTGCTCCGGCTCGTAGAACACGGTCGGTATCGCGACGTTGTACGTCGCGTTGTAGTTGCCGACCCGGGTCACCGTGAAGCCGGCGGCTTCCAGCCGCGCCCGGGCAGCGTCGGCAAGCCCCTGCTCCCTGGAGTTGTTCAGGATCACGACGGGGGCGAAGACACGCTTCGGCGCGGTCGACGGCGGGACGGGAACAACCGCCTTCGGCGGCTGTGATGTTTCTACCGGTAACGGACGGGCGCTCGTCGCCGGCGCGGCGGGTGCCGCCGGCGCGGCCGTGGACACGCCACCGGCGGACCGCGCGGCCGCAACCGTGGCCTGGGCCGGGGAAGCGGTCGCGGCGGCTGTCGCGGTGTCCGGCGAGGGGTCGTTGGCCAGGTTGATGACCAGGATGCAGCCGAACACGGCGAGCACGGCGACGGCCCCGGCGGCGATCCCGTGCAACCGGTCCCCCCGGCGCAGCCGCGGCGGCCGGGGGGGAGCCACGGAAGAGATGGTCTCGGTCATGGCGGTACTCAGATCTCGGCGGGGTCGGGTCGGCCGGTGTGGCCCGAGCGCGCGCGCCGTCGCGTTGCCCGCAGCCTGCGCAGCCGTCTGACCAGCATCGGGTCGGCGGCGAGCGCGGCCGGGGAGTCGATCAGGGCGTTCAGGATCTGGTAGTAGCGGGTCGCGGAGATGCCGAACTCGGCGCGGATCGCGGTCTCCTTGGCGCCCGCGTACCGCCACCAGTGATGTTCGAACTCCAGCACCCGGCGCTGGCGTTCGTCGAGCGCCGCCGCCGGGCCGGCCGCGTCGGCATTATGCGCCAGTCGCGGCTGGTGGTCGGATGACGCCGTTTGGTGATCGAATTCCGGCGGGTCGGACGATGCGGGCGTCCGCACGGGATCGTGCGGCCCCTGGAAGGCCTGCGATTCGGGCGCCAGGACGTGAGCGGCGTTCACTTTGATGATCAACCTCCTCCGGCTGGGATCCGCGAATCACAGGAATGTGCTTCGCCGTCCACTATTTCAGAGGCTGGGTCCGACAACTTCGGCCGAGCCGGTCGACACGCGGGATCCTCCCTCGTCAGCCCCGCCTGCCTGGCACCGCATGAAGAAGATCACACCTTCGGACGGAGTCGATCACTGTCGCCGCCCGCGTGCCGCCCGTCCCATACTGTCACGCGGCCACTGCCGGGCATGCGGTTGCTGGCATGCGGTTACTGTCATGCGGTTACTGTCATGCGGTGACCCGTCGCTTCACCCGTACCGCCGAGGACTTCCGCTGCCTTGCCTGCGGGACGCCGGTGCGCGGCGACGGCTACACCAACCACTGCCCGCGCTGCCTGTGGTCCCGGCACGTGGACGTCAACCCCGGCGATCGGGCCGCCGACTGCGCGGGGCCGATGCGTCCGGTCGCGGTGGAGGTGCGCGCCGGGCGAACCATCCTGCTCCACCGCTGTGAGGCCTGCGGTCACCAACGGCGGAACAGGACGTCCCCAGCGGACGACCTTGAGGCGGTCCTGCGGCTGTCGGCGCAGGGCGGCGTCGACCATGCCGGTTCCGTCCCGGATCATGCCGCGCGCCGCGCTCCGCGGGGCGGACGTGAGCGGCCTGGCCGGCGCGGGCGGGCCCGGCCACGGCAGTTGTACGAGGGGTCCGGCTACGAGGGGGCCGGCCGTGGGAACCGCTCGGATCGGCGCCACCCGAACCGGGACAACCCCGGCCCAGCCGGGTAGGCGGGACCTGGCACTCTGGCGGCGGATACCGTCATGGAACGTGCGGACGGCTGACATCGGTACCGCCGGGCCGGCGCCACGACGGCCGGGCCGGCGCCTGTCCGTGTCGCGACGGAGCCCACCACGCCCCGGGTATCCCGGCCGGCCCGTGCCGCCGGCGCGTCTGTCCCGGTGGGCGAGCCAGGCCCGGCGGTGGACGCAGCCATGGTTCAGGCCCTGGTCGGCCCGCCGGATTCGGATCTTCTGGCTGGTCTCCCGGGTGCTCCTGGTCATCCTCGCCGTCGCGGGCAGGACGTTGGGCGCGCAGCACGGGGTGCTTGGCGACGTCCGGCTCTACGACCACTGGGGCCACGGCCTGGTGCACGGCGCGGGGCTCCCCGTCGACGACGACCGCTGGCAGTACCCGCCGGCCGCGGCGATCGCGCTTGCCGTCCCGTCCGTGCTGGAGACGGTCACCAGGCTGCCCTACGAGGTCGGCTTCTTCCTGATGATCCTCGCGGCGGACGCGGCGGTCACCGGCATGCTGGCCCGGCGCTCGGCGTCCGCGGCCCGCTTCTGGTTGCTGGGGATCTGCGCGCTCGGACCGGTCGCGCTGGCCCGTTTCGACCTGTTGCCGGCCGTCCTGGTGGTGGCCGCGCTGGTCGGTGCCACCGACCGGCGGTGGGGGCGGGTGGGGCTCGCGGTCGGCCTCGGCGTCCTGCTCAAGGTGTGGCCGGCGCTGCTCCTGCCCGCGCTCGGCCGCGTGGTGGGAGCACACGGCCCGGTCCCTGGCGCGGGCCCGGCACCGGCCCGCGACGCGCGTCCGGGCCCACTGGTGGTGCGTGCCACCGGTGCGGCGTCGTGGCCGGCCCTGGCCAGGCTGGCCGGCGGGCTGGTGGCGGCGGTGGCGCTGGTGGCCGTGGTGCTGTTCGCGACGGGCTGGTGGCGGGAGTCGTTCGGTTTCCTCGGCGCGCAGGAAGCTCGCGGCCTGCAGACCGAGGCCGTCCCGGCGACCCCGTTCGTCCTGGCGCACATGGTCGGCCTGGGCTCGGGCCCGGTTTACGACTGGGGATCGTTCCAGTTCGGCTCCCCGGCGGCACGCGCCGTGGCGACGGCCTGCTCGGTGGTGGAGATCGTGGCCGTGCTCGGTGCCACCGTGTGGTGGTGGACACCCCTACGGTCACGCGCGGCCGCGAATCCGGCGGATCGGATGCTGGCGCTGCTCCTGGTCGTCCTGGTGACGAGCCGGGTGCTCAGCCCCCAGTACCTGGTGTGGCTGCTGGCGGTCGCTGCCTGCCGTTCCCTGTGGCCGAACCCGGCGGCCACCGGCCCGGCCAGCGCCCCGGGCCTGGCCACCGGTACCAGTCCTGTTGTCGGCCCGGGAGCGGCTATCGGTGCCGGCTCGGTCGCGGGGACGGCGCCGACGGAGGGTCTGGACCTCGCGGCGGGCCACAGCGGGCTGGACCCGGCCACCGGCGCCGGACCGGTCGCCGGGATGGGCCCTGGCGCTCTGGATCAGGCCAGCGTGCCCTCCTTCGCCGGCCCGGACGCCGGGGTGGGCCAGGTCGCTGCTCGGGCGGCCCGCTCGGCCCCGTCACGTCGATGGATCACCGTCGGGCTGCCGGCGATCTGCCTGATCTCGCTGGTGGTCTACCCGATCCGGTATGACGACCTGCTCGCGGGGCAGGCCGTCGCGAGCCTGCTGCTGGTGGTGCGCAATCTCCTGCTGGTCATCGTCTGCTGCTTCGCCGTCGCGCGAGCAGCGCGGCCAGCGCTGCCGCGCCCAGGGCGACGGCCCCGACAGCAACGGTTACGATCATGGTTGCGGATGCGGCTGCCGGGGCCGCCCGGCCCAGCAGGGCCCAGGTCGGAGCCAGCGATGCCAGCGACGTCACGCACAGCACCACCGACGTGACGATCACCAGTCGGCGTGCCGCCGCGGATCCGCCGCTGGCTGCGATGACGGCGAGCGCCGGAACAGTGGGCGCCAGATACCACGGGTAGACGACCGGGCTACCCAGGGCGACCGCCATCCCCCCGACTCCGACGATGGCGACATCGTCCGGCACGCACCCTCGCGCCGACGCCGACGTGCCCGCTACCGCAACGGGCAGCGCCGGGCCGGATGCTGCCGGGCCGGATGGCGTCATGACGGATGGTGCCGGAGTGGACGACAGCGCCGGACGGGATGGCGCGGGCAGGCACGCGGGCAGGCATGGTCTGCGCCAGGCGCGCACGAGGAGCCAGGCGATGACGGCCGCGGCGACGGCCAGCGACACCGCCCGCCCGGCAGCGAGCGCCGTCTCGGCCTGATCGCCGGTATCCCACGGGCCCGGCAGGTTCAGCAGACCCAGCAGGCCCAGCGGTAGCCGGATCAGGTGGGCGAGCAGCGCGGCGGGTGCGATGCCGGTCTGTGACTGTCCGGAGGTGGCCAGCGCGCCGATCCAGGTCGGGCCGAAGCCGGCCGCGACCATGCTCACCGCCATCGTCACCGCCGCAACCGAAAGATCGAAGAGGACGCTTCCCGCGCCGGACGCGACCACTGACCGGCGTGCGGGGGATGCTTCGCCGTTCTCGTCGTGGTTTCCGCGGTCGCTTCGGCCGTGGCCGGCGGTGGCCCTCCCGGTGTGGCTGGCCGCGACCCGTGCACGCAGGTGGACGAGGACCAGCACGGCAAGGGCGAGGAAGGCGGTCACCTTGATCGTCCCAGCGAGACAGGCAAGCACGACCGCGGCGCAGCGCAACGCACCCGCCCGCGTCGACCACCGGGACCGTGGCCACCACCGGGACCATCGTGGGCGCCCATACCCCGCCTGCCCCCATCCCACCCGCTCCCGCTTCCCGCCCGGCCACCACCGCCCCACACCACCGCCCAAACGCCCGCGCAGCCCACCCTGGTCAAGAGAACGAGTACGGAAGTGGCTGCCATGACAGCCGCTTGTTCCCTCGTTCTCGCGATTCGACGGGATTGGGTCACCAATCCTCGGGTGGCGGTGGCGGTGGCGGTGGCGGTCGAGGAGCAGTGCGGTGACTGTCAGGGTGGCGGCCAGCGCGTCCAGATGGGCTCCGCCGGTCAGGTGGATGGCGGTGACGGGGTTCGCGGCCAGCAGCGCGAGTACCAGGGCGGTCCGTCGGGGGTTCCCACGGCCGGGCAGCAGCCGCGGGGTGAGCGCGACGAGCGCCACGACCGAGAGCACGGCGACGAGCCGCAGCACGATGACGGCACCGAGCGGCCCGGTACCGGCCAGCGCGTCGCCGACCGTGGCCGCCGCCTTCTCGACGAGAACGGCCGTGCTCCCATAGGGAGCGTGGGTGTCACGCCAGCGCGGGTCGACCGCGGTCACGAAGGGTTCCATCTGTGGACCCAGCGCGCGTAACGCCGAGACGCCGTGCGTCGCCGGATCGAGCCCGTGCCGGGCGAGTTCGCCCTGGCTCGCATAGGCGTAGACGTCCCGGCTGAACAGTGGCGGGCCGAGCGCGAACGGCAGATTCCACCCGATGGAGGTAACGACCACCCGGGCGGTGGTGGTACGGCGCGTGGCGGGGCGCGCTGTCCCACGGGTATGCTCGGAGTCACCTGGGAGCGTATCGGGCATAGACGGTCTATCGGATATATGCCATCTACCGTGCGAATCCACCGCGTCCTCGGTGGTGTGAGCGGCCGAATGAGTGATCGAACGGACGAGGGCGCACCAGCAGATGCACAGGGTGATCACGGCGACGGCGGCGATCGCCGCGAGCCAGCCCCGTGTAGCCGTCGACGGTGGCTGTGATGCGAGAATCCCCCACCAGGATGAGGGATTGAAGGTGTCCGGGTTGCGCGGTCCGAGCCAGGCCTCGGCGAGGACGGCGGTGACTGCCGCGACGGTGCCTACCACGGTCGGCCACCCGACAGGTGCGTGAAACAGGCCCGCCCGCGGAAAGAATCGCGGACGGGGACTTCGTCTCCACCCGTCGCTGCCGTTGTTGTGGCCGTGGTCTGGCGTGGGCCGCGTGCTTCCGGTTGGCTGGTTCGTGGCGGTCTGACACAGGGAGGTGTCGGGTGGGTCTGCTCGGCACCGTCCTACGTCGTGTAGGGCCGCGTCGGGCTGTCCTGGTCGAGACGGAAGCGCCTCGTACTGGTCTGGCTGAGGTTGGCCTGGCCGAAGCCATCCCGGCTGAGGCTGTCCCGGCTGAGGCGCGGGCATCCCACGATCTTCCGTGTGACGCGCGGGCACATCAGGGCCCGCTGGGTGGCGGGCAGCCGCGTCGCGCACGGTGGCGCGCGGCCATCCGGCGCGACGACGTGCCAGTCGGGCCCACAGCACCAGCAACGCTCTCCTCTCCGGCGGTCCGTCCGGGACCTCGCGCCGTCCTCCAGGGATCCAGCTTCCGGGGATCCAGCTTCCGGGGATCCGGCGATGATGCTCCGCAGCCTCGCGCGGTCTTCCCGAAGCCGCGCGCCGCGTTCCCGCGGGCTGTCCTCGTCGTTGCCGCCCTGCTGCGACGCCAGCCATGGCTGATCACCGCCGCCCTGTGCGGGTTGTCACTGGCGCTGGGACTCACCGGCCCGGACACCCCCGCACAGGAATATCGCGTGTGGCTGTTCAAGCACGGCGGCGCGGTGCTGTGGGACGACCAGTGGTACGGCGGGCACACCGTACCCGGCTACAGCGTGCTCTTCCCTCCGCTGGGGGCGCTGTTCGGGGTGCAGGCGCTCGGCTGTTTCGCGTGCGTCGCCTCCACCATGATCGTCACCCGGCTGTTGCGCGGTCGCGGCCGGACGCACGGCCACGACCTGGCGCTGGTCTGGTTCTCCGTCGCGACGGTGGCCAACCTCGTGGTCGGCCGGATGCCCTTCGCGCTGGGGATGGCCTTCGGCGGGTTGGCGCTGCTCGGCGTCCGGGAGCGGCGGACGAAGATGGCGTGGGCCGGCGCGATCGGGTCGTCGCTGGCCTCACCGCTCGCCGGCGGGTTCGTGCTGCTGATCGGGGTCGCCCTGCTCGGCACGCTCCCGCGGCGCCGGGTGCTGCCGCTGGCGGGGGCCATGAGCGGGATCGTCGTCGCGTTGCTGTTCCCCGAACACGGTGTGCAGCCGTTCCCGGCGATGACCTTCCTGTCCCTGCTGGCGCTGATCGGAGCCGGGCTGCTCGTCGTCCCACGGCACGAGGTGGCGATCAGACGCGGGCTGATGCTGTGGGCAGCCTCGGCCGCGGTCTTCTTCTTCGTCCCGACCCAGATCGGCGGGAACATCGCCCGCCCGGCGACCCTGCTCGCGGGCCCGCTCGCGGCGATGCTGCTGGCCAGACGTCCACGGGTGCTGCTGGTCGTCGCGATCCCGTTGCTGGGCTGGCAGATCGGCCCGGTGCACGGGGCGCTGGCCACCTACGGGGACGCCTCCGGCCAGGCCGGCTACTACACCGGTCTGCTCGACTATCTCGACCACGGCCCGGTGGCGGTGGGCCGGGTGGAGATCCCGTTCACCCGGGCGCACTGGGAGGCGTCGTTCGTGGCGCCGCACGTCCCGCTGGCCCGCGGTTGGGAGCGGCAGTTGGACATGGAGTACAACTCGCTGTTCTACGACGGCACCCTTTCGCCCGAGACCTACCACAAGTGGCTGCTTGAACGCGGCGTCCGTTTCGTGGCGCGGCCGGACGTGGAGCTGGACTCCTCCGCGGTGGAGGAGGCGAAGCTGCTCGATGTCGGCCTGCCCTATCTGGAGCTCGTCTGGTCGGACGCCCACTGGAAGGTCTGGCTGGTCACCGACTCGCCGGGTCTGGTGCGAGGGCCGGCGGCGCTGACCGAGCTCGGGGTCAGTTCGCTTGCGGTGAACTTTCATGCGCCCGGTGTGGCGACCGTCCTGGTGCACTTCACGCCCTACTGGCAGCTTGACGACGGCCACGAGGCGTGCGTGTTCGAGGCGGCGGACGGCTGGACGGGCATCCTCACCGAGCAGCCGGGGCCGGTCCGCCTGTCCGCCAAACTCACGGTCAGCGGCCTGACCAGGGCCAGTGCCCTGGACTGCCCCCCGGACCCCCGCGTCCACTGACCACCGCGACGAAGCGCACGGGACGAAGCACATGGAAGGCAGGCGGGTCCCGCGGCCGGAGCGCTGTCCGCTGACCGTCCGTCGGCCCGGACAGCTCGACTTCAGCTGCTGAAAGAAGCTGCTCGCCGCTGTGCATGAGAAACAGCTGTGCCGGGGAAGTACTTGTCGTTGACCGCTGCCGCTTCCTTACGGAAAAGTTTATCCGAGGGTTCGTCAGGCCGATAGTACCGCCTTGCGTCGTACTCGTCAGATCAAGATTTTGATCTTGAAAGACGGTCGTAAAGTTTTTGAAAATCCTGTGACTGTCATGGAATTTTTCGTGACTCGGATTCCGGTTGTATCCGGAAGGCTGAACCGGATGAAGATCCGATCAGGTTCAGAATTTTGTTTTCTTGTGGTACGGGCGCACCGGGCATCGGACGCTCCATTCTCGTCCGGTCGCTGCCTGGGCGGCGCCCCGGCCGAACTCTGGTGGCCAGAATCATAACCGGTGGCCGTGCCGGCGGAGGTGTGCTTGTATCGGGCGGAGCTCCCCTGCCTGTCCTCTCCAACAGCGCATGGCGTGGGTGCGGCGGACCCCCGGTGGAGCTGCCGACGGACGCCGATGGATGGCACTGGTCGGCAACCTGACAGGTTGATCGGCAATGGCTCCGGCCCATCCGCATCCCAGGGCGATGGTGCCTGCGAGCGGAGAACCTGAACAGGGATCCCAGGGATGTGACCGGTCGCTGAATCCGATGATCTGGTCCGACGGCCCGCGTCCACTGTGATGATAATGTACGCACAATGTTGAAACAAATCTTGTCGTGAGCCTGAAAGCCGGGTTAGGCTTACCAGGGCGTTCCCGTGGGGAGGGGCGTCATGCCAAGCTGGCTTGTCAGCGCTGTCTCGGCTTCTTGTCCCATCTCTCCGATGCTATCTTTAAAGATCTTGAAGGCGGGGTGGGTGTGAGCGGTATGCTCGCTGATCCGTACGAGCCGCGCTTCGAGTTTGTTGACGTACAGCCTCGTGCCGGTGTCGTCGGCCAGGAAGTCGTGGTCAGATGGTCCGCGCTCCACACGAACGAGGTGTTCGTCGAGGGCCGTGGCGTGTTCCCGCCCAAGGGATCTCTTCCGGTGACGCTTGAGGCCACCCGATCTCTGCGTCTGATGGCACGCGGGCCGGCCGGAGCCGTGGTGGAGGCGCAGACACCGGTAATACGTGTCTTCAACCAGCCGGACATCAGGTTCCTGAGGATTCCGACTCCACCGAGCGGCGTTGATACCGCCGCCAGCGCCACGTCACAGGCCGGTCTGTTCGGGCTCCGGGACGAGTTTGCCGCGATCCTGGCCCGTACTCCACACGGGCTGTCCGCCCCACCAGTCTTCTCGCCGGGTCTCCAGGAGCCCGGGAGCCGGACCATCGGCAACCGTGACCGGCCGGCCTTTGCCTGTTCTGGCCGTTTTCCGGCGGGGCGGGCGGCGACAACGACGCCGGCCACCGGCTGGGGCGGCACCGTTTCACTGCTCGACCAGGTCGGGCGTCCGCGGTTGCCGCCCGCTCTGGTGCGTCCGGTGGGATTCCGCGGGCCCGGTGGCACACGCGGTCCAGGTCATGATCGAGAGGGTGGGTGGCGACGGGTGGCCGCAAGGCTGTGGCGGCGGGAGCGCCTGTCGTGAGACGGCTGCTCATCTGGTTGTCCGGGGCGAACTTCCAGATCCTCCAGCGCTGCCCGACCGACCGGGCGAAGTACGTCGGTATCGGCAGCGCGGTGCTGACCACCGCCCTCATGGCGGCGACCTCCTGTGCGTTCGCCCTGCACATGGCACTGCAACTGCCAATTGCCAGTTGCCTGCTCATCGGCGGGGCCTGGGGCCTTGCCATCATGAGCCTGGACAGATGGCTGGTGGCCTCCGTACAACGTCGGGAGCACTGGTACCAGAATCTGGTAGTCGCGCTTCCGCGGCTGGTGCTGGCGGTGCTCATCGGTCTGGTCATCTCGACGCCGCTGGTGCTGCGCATCTTCGAGCCGGAGATACAGGCCGAGATGGTCACCATTCATCGTGAGCGCGCCGACGAGTTCGACCGTGCCATGCAGAACGACGAGCGCACGAAGCAGATAGGCGATCTCAGGACCCAACAGGCACAGCTGCAGGCCACCGTCGCCGCCGGCGGTGTCGTCACGGACGTGAACAGGGATCCCGAGGTGGCCCGCCTGCAGCCGCAGGTCGACGCCGCGAGAACCAGATACAACGACGCCGAGCAGGCCGTCGTCTGTGAGAAGGAAGGACGGCCGGGCTGCGGCAGCGGCCGTCCTGGCGCCGGCGTCGCCTACGACGAGAAAGTCGCGATCCGGGACAGGGCCGGGGCCGAACTCGCCAGGCTTCAGCGCCAGCTCGACGCGGCTGTCAGCGCGGCGCAGGCGAACCAGAACGCCTCTCGCGCGACCACGCTCGCCAACGCCCAGTCGGAGCTGGAGAGGGTCAACACCCAGCTCGACAGTCTTGAGAGATCCCGTGCCGCGGACATCGCCGCGTTCAACGCCGAGAACAGCGACGACACCGGGATGCTCATCCGCATCGAGGCCCTTGACCGGCTGACCTCCGAGCGGCCCTCCCTCGGCCGGGCCCATCTGCTGCTGCTCCTTTTCATCACCGCGATCGAGTGTCTTCCGGTCCTCGTCAAGTTCCTGATGTCGCTGGGGGCGCCGACGCTCTACGAACGAGCTGTCGAGATCGAGGAGCGCAATCAGCTGCAGATCGAGGAGGAACAGGGCCGTCGCCGGCGGGCAACGGAAATCCTCAACGGCGGGGACACCTACCTTGAAGCCCAGATCGGGCGTGAGGAAAGGGACGCGGCGATCGAACGGCTGACCCGGAGCACCATCCAGGCCCAGGCCGACATTGCCGAGAGGATTCTCGCCAGATGGCGGGAACGCGAGCTGCGGCGCATTGAGGCGGATCTCGACAGCTACCTTGTCACCGGTTCGCGGTCCGCTCCGAACACGAACACCCGGCCCCGCGGCATGGCCCCTGACTACCCGCACCTGAGCGACCTGCCGTCGCAGCCCACCCGAGTTCAGCCGCCGACGGAGCGGCACCCGTCGGACGGCCGGGCCGACCCGTCAGCCGGTGACGAGCCTTTTCCCGCGGACAGAGCGCCCAGGGTGCGGCCGCCGGCAGAGCCGGTGCGAGGAAGCGCCCACTCCCAGGCGCGCGATACGACGGTGTCGCCGTACGACGGGCAGCCGCGGCACGAGCCACAACCCGAACGGGACGACCGGCAGCCGGACAGCGTCGAGGACGAGCCGGTGTGGCCCGAGCCCTGGCCGGCGCCGCCGCGAAGGCCCACACCGCCGCGGGAGCCGGTACGGCGGCAGGAGGAGCCTCGGCTGCCAGCTCACACCATCTGGTGGGAGCCGGGCGGTGACTCGGGACGCACGCAGCATCCCCTGCCGGAGGACGTGACGCGGCCGACCGAGGCGACCCGCCTGCTGGCGGACGATGACGTCACGTGGCGGACGCCGGACAGCGCCCGCCCGGCCGGCCAGCCGGATGCCCGGCCATGGGATCCGGACGAGATGACGCGGGACGCCGCCGATCGGAGCACCGTCGGTAGGCGGTACGCCGGTCACAGTGACCGGACCAACCACGCCAACCATGCCAACCACGCTGGTCAGGCCGGCAACCAGCCACGCGATCCGGACGAGGAACCGACCTGGGTGCCCCGGACGGACGGGGGGTTCGGCCCACGGGCCGACACCGCTCGCTCGAACGGATGGCCGGCAGACCTCCCCGACGCCGAGGGCCCGGCTGGCCGGGAACGGTCGACATGAGCACCTGGCCGAGCGGGTCAGGCAGTCTTCTCAACGTTGCGGCGACCTGCCGGCTGACCCGTGCCCTCGGCCCTGGCCCGCGAGCGATGGTCTGGGTGCAGGGCTGCCCGTTCGACTGCGCGGGATGTGTGGCGCCGGACTGGCTCCCCGACCGTCCCGCCCGGCTGGTCATGCCGGCGGAACTGGCCACCGAACTGTGTTCGGTACCCGGGGCCGACGCGGACGCAGCCCGAGGCTGCCCGGCCGGCGCAGATCTCGGTAAACGGGCCAGGTAGCAGGTCAGGTAGCAGGCCAGGTTAGGAGAAGGAAGCCGGTGCCAACCGACCGTCCGGGCGCATCCGCCCGGCTGGACGCGTCCGGGCAGTCGTGGCCGCCGGGGGCCGTGGCGGTCGAGCGGCTCGCCGCCGCGGTGCGGCCCGGTGGCGACGCGGTGTTCGTGCTGTACGGCCTCGGGATGGACGATGTCCCCGTCGGCCGTGACTACCAGGAGCGCGACACCGAGGAAGCGCCGTGGGAGACGCCGCGCGCCGGGGGCTTCGAGCGAATCGCCTTCTGCTCGGCTCGTGACTCCCTGTACTTCCGCGACGTCGACCCAGCGGACCAGGCCCGCCATATCTGTCCTGGCCATATCCGTCCGATCCACGAGAATCCGGCGTCCACGAAGACGCCGGCCGTGCCCACAACGGCCGGGCCCACACCGGCTGGGCCCGCCACGGCTGGGCCCGCCACCGGGTCCGACCAACGCGGTGGGACGCGGTACTTCTCCGGGCCGCTCTTCCTCGGTGAGTGGGCGCGCGGCGGGATGGGACGACACCCGCGAGGCAGCGGCGCGCGGGCGACCGGTGCGTAAGGGGCCGGCCCGCGAGGAGGCGGCCCGTGAGGGACCGGCCCGGGCAGGGCCGGTGGCGGCGGGCTGCTGCCCGGTCTGCGCCCTGGTGTGCGGGGCGTCGCGGGAGTGCGGGCGATGCGGCTGGCTCCTGCGCGGTGACCACGTTCGGGGCGAGATCACTGACGATCTTGAATGGGAGTTCGGCGCACGGCTGGCGACGGCGCGCCGCCGGTTCGACCTGCCTGCCGTGGTCCGGGTCGCCGACGCGCTCGGCAGCGGCGATCCCGGGCTTGCCGACCGGCTGGTGGACCTGGTCCGCGGCGGCCCCCCGGTGCCTGGTGAGCTCGACGCCGCCCGGCGCGCGGTACGGACGGCGTCGCCATGGCCGGCGGCCGCACCGACGGCCATGGCGACGGACACCGTGGCCGTCGGCCGGCTGCTGAGCCGGATCGTCGCCGGTGAGGTGCGGCGNGGCGGGCCGCCGTCGTCGAACTGACACCGGACGCCGTCGCGGTCACCGGTGTCGGTGCGGACGATCTGGGCGTCCCCCACCGGCTCGGGGCGCAGCGTACATGGAACTGGTCGGATCTGCTCCCGGAGCTGCCGTCGCAGCCGGACAGCCAGTGGCTGCGGCTGGCCGGCGGGATCGGGGCCCACGGCGGCGGGCGGGTGGCCCGGATCCCGACCGTGGGGTACGACGGCTGGCCCGCGGCCTTCCAGCCGCTGCGTGACGTGCTGGGCACGGTTGGCGCGTCCAGCGTGGTGGTGCTGGTCCGGCAGGTCGCCGGTTGGCCAATGGTGGACGACGCGCTCCAGGCGCTCACCGGCCACCTCGTCCGCACTGGTCTGGCCGACGGCCACGAGGCTGCCGCCGTCGGGACCGAGGCTCTGGACGAACTGCTGCGACGGGCGCCGTTGCGGCACGGGTACGCCCTTGCTCTCGCCGAGGTCGACCGTGCCACCCGGCGGGTGCGTCTGGTGGCGTATCCGCTGTTCGAGGCCGACACCGTGGTGCCGGCCACCCCCGGGACGGCGCTGGAATCCGAGGTCACGGTCGTGGCGCCGCCGACCCGTGCGGACGACCTGGCGCTGGTGGTCGTCGCCCCGGTGGCGGACGATCCGCGGCAGTGGCATCCGGTGGCCCTGGCGGGGTGCGCGCCACCGCCCGGTGCGCCCGTGCGCGTCCGGGTCGCGCTCGACGGGCCCGGCCGGGTGCGTTTCCTGCATCCGGCGGACCTGCGTGGTGGCGGCAGGAGCTGGTCGGGCGTGTTGGACGCCGTCCCCGCCGAGTTCGGCGCCGATCCGGTGGACGTGGTCTTCGCCCTCGAGCTCGGCGGTGCGCCGGAGGCGGTCGCGGCCCGCTTCCAGGTGGTCACGGATCTGCTCACGCTGCTCGGGAACGAGCATCCGGATCCGACGGCCGTGATGGTCGGCCTGATCGGCTACGACGACCACGATCTGCTCGACTGGCACCGGTCACAGCGGCCGGTGGTGCGGCCGGCGGCGCCGATGGCGGCGGCGGGTGCGCTGACGGCACTGTACGGCTGGCCGCCGAGCGANGCTGGCCGCCGAGCGAGCCACGTTACGATTTCGCGGCTCCTGTCGAGGATGCGCTGCACGTCCTGAACGAACCGGCGGGGACGCGGTGGTGGCGCGGGGGTGCCACGCACTGTCTTGTCACGGTCGGTGCCCGGCCACCGCATCCCGTACGGCAGGAGGACGACCTCATCCTGCCCTGCCCGGCCCGTCACGACTGGAGGACGGAGATGGATCAACTGGTCGTACGGGATGGTGTGCGGCGGGTGGCCATCCGGGGCACACCTGAGATCATCCCGGCCCGCGCCGGCGGTTCCGCGCGGCAGCGGGCCGACACGGCCTGGCGTGAGCTGGGTGCGGACGCGCTGTTCGCCATGGATGAGGTGTCCGCGTCCGGGCTGGCTTCGGCGCTCGGGCTGCTCACCGGCTACGGCGAGCGCGTGCTGCCGGTGCCGCTGGCAGGCCCGGCTCCCGGTGGTGCCCAGACGCCCGGTGGCACGCGCTCTTCCGGTGACAGCCGGGCTTCCGGCGGTGGCACGTGGTGAGCCGGTGGGTGGATCGGCCGACGCCCGCCGGTTGGCCGGCGCCTGTACAGCGGCCGCGCCATGACATGCGCATCGGCCTGTGGGGTGCGACCAGCAGCGGGAAGACGACGTACCTGGGCGCGTTGAAGCTCGCCGCCGAGCAGGCGCGCGGCCGGACCCGTTGGAAGGTTACGAGCAAGGACCCGATCGCGTTGTCCAGGTTGTCGGAGCTCGCGCACGTGCTCGCCGTCAAACGCATGTTTCCGGAGGGCACCCAGCACGGCACCAACACCCGGCTGAGCTGGTCGTTCCTGGGGCAGAAACAGGTGGGTCCGGCGGGTCGCGGCAGCCAGGTCGAGTTCGCCCTCGACTTCCTGGATGTTTCCGGCAAGCTGTTCGAGGACCAGTGGACGGGTGGCGACGAGAGCGAGGACGACGAGGACGAGCTCGATTTCGACGAGGTGCGCGGCGAGTCGGACCACGCCACCGGCAACGAGGCCGCCAAGGAGCAGCTCGTGGAGCACCTGGTCTCCTGCGACGGGATCATTTATCTGTTCGACCCGGTCCGGGAGGAGGAGAACGGTAACAGCTTCCAGTATTTCAACCAGGTGCTCGACGAGGTGGTGAGCAGGACGTTCGACAACGGGCGGCTGATCGGGAACCGGTTACCCCACCAGCTCGCGGTCTGCGTCACGAAGTTCGACGATCCCCGGGTGCTCGGCCGGGCGATGTCGCGGCGTGAGCTCGAAGCGCTGGCGGAGACGCCCGGCCAGCCGAAGATCAGGGCAGGAGTCGCGTTCCGGTATTTCAACATGTTGTGCCACGAACGGCCCGATAACTCCGCCCAGAACATCCGTGACAGTATCGTGTCGAATTTTCACAGGGACCACGTCAGTTTCCACGCGACCTCCTCGATCGGTTTCTACATCGGGGCGAACAACCGTTTCGATCCCGCCGACTACGCCAACATCGTCAGCGAGCGCGGTCAGTTCCGTATCCGGACGCGACCACAGCCGATGAATGTTCTTGAGCCGTTGGTGAGGCTGGTGGGGCGGATTCGCAGGGCGGGCACGTCCCGATGAACGCGGTCGATCTCGACTGGGCGCTGATCAGCAAGGTTCCCGGGCAGCGGGACGACTACGGTCTGCTGCGATCCAGCGCCACCGGCCGCCTCCGCCCGGGGACCATGGCAAGGATGGTCAGCCACTTCTCGCCCGGATCACCCAGCTCACCTGGTGGGGAACACCGGGAGCGAGCGGACGCGCTGCCATGGGTCACGTTCACCTTTGCCACGGTCGCCAGCTCCCGGTACGTGGGGGTCGCGATCCGCGAGTGGCCGTGGGAGTCGACGGCGCCGGTGGACGCGACCGGCCGCCCGATCGTCCCGACGCGTTTCTTCTGCCTGCCGCTGGAGGACTTCGAGCGGTATTTCAGCAGCTGTCTGGCCCTGTATCAGGCCGTTGCGAAGCTGGCTGTCCCCGAGCACAACGATGATCCGCTGTCCGTGTTGGTTCAGTCGCACGACGACGAGGCATCGAGAACCCGGCAACGTCTTCTGGGTGACTCGAGAATGTTCACCGCCGCGGCGGCGGTG
>NZ_JWIO01000006.1:223323-235372 GCF_001017755.1 Protofrankia coriariae | reverse complement strand
ACCGCCGCGGCGGCGGTGGCCGCGGCGGTGCTCGACGGGCCGGTCGCGCTCACCCCTGGCTACCAGTCGCCAAGGTATCCGCTTGCGGACCGGATAGCCTTCATCGACGCGGTGGCCGCGCTGCTGCCCGCGGGCGTGCGAGCCACGCTGTCCGCGGGCACCTGGGTGGACAACCGGACCAGCCACAAGATCCGGCTCGCGTTCACCCACCGCCTGCGGGACGGCCTCGGAGAAATCGACCCGGACGACCCACCAGAAGCCGATACCGTCACCGACGGGCATGGTGACGGCCCTGGCCGCGGTGGTGACCCCACCCGGGACAGCGGCCACAGCCATATTTATGCCGAGAACCTGAAGAAGCTGTGTCACCACTGGGGATCTGACGCCGTCCTGCGGTGGCTCGCCGCCGACCACAGGCCATACAGTTTCAAACAGCCGGGCGAAATCGTCGACGCGCTCGTCACGGCGGAGCGGAACATACTGGTCGACCGCGCCCGGGAGAAAAATCCGGCGTCTTCGCCGGCCACGGGTTCGGAGACATCGCGGGCCGGCCTGGTGGTGTCGTCGGAAGAAGAATCCGCCCCGTTGCGGTATCTCATCGACGGTATACGCGGGCACCTGCGTTCGGTGCGGCCCGCCGGCTATCTGGCGGCCGAGCTGCTGAGCGCTTTTCTGTGGGAGATCGGCGAATCCGGTGATGCCGGGTCGATCGCCGATGACGTGAAACTGGTCGAGCGGCACTGGGTCGCGGAGGCGCTGCCGGCGCTACGTGCGCTGTGCCGCCGGCTGGCCGCGGTGGACGCCGACAGCCGGCTGCTCACGGCCCTGATGGCCATGGCGGGGCGTCTCGACTGTGTCCCGGAGATTCTCGTCGACTTCCTGAACATGCGGGGTGGTGTCGAGGAGGCTGATTCGAGGATACGCCGGGTTGTGATCGACTTTGTGATCGAACAACGGGGCGACACAGCCGGCTGGCAGGAGGTTCGGAACCTGCTGGCGGCCGATCACACGTACACGATCCACACGCTGTACAGGCAGGTGGAGTCCGACGAGTCGGCCGAGGGCCAGGGCGGGCGTGATCTGCTGCGTCTGGTGGGCTGGCTGGAGGCCGCCGACCAGCCGGTATCCAGGGACGTTCTGAATGTCTTCCGCGCGTTGGAGGTCGCCTCCTCGTTCCCACAGGCGGTGAGCGCCGCCGACGTCGGCCGTCTCAGCGGGCCTGACGGGGCTGACGACCTGGGGGTGTGGGCGCTGCTGGCACGGGCTGCCCGGACCGGGCGGCTTGACGAGGTGCGGCCGGTGTTCGAGAGCTGGTTCGAGGCCGCGAGCCCGCACTTCGACCAGCCGCGGCGGGAGGCGTGGGCCGATTTCCTCGACCAGCTGAAAATCAGCGGTGGCCTGCGCAGGCGGCTGTTGAAAGCGGCCTCGGGCGAGTCCAGGAGCTGGTGGTTTCTACGTCGTGGTGGTGGCCGCGCTGTGGTCGACGGTCCTCCTGCGGACGTCCCGGTCAACATCGCGGCGAGCTGGATGAACTGCGATTTTCCCGGTAAGCATGATGATCTTGCTGTGGCGCAGCTGGTAGCCCGCTACTCTCCCGGCGCACCGACGGAGGTCTCTTTCTTCGGCGACGGTGTGAAAAACGTGGCCGTACTCTTCCACGGTCCTGTCACGCCAGCTGGGCGGGAGAATTCCTTGTGGTGCTGTTATGCCGCATACGCAGAGTTCTCCGGAATTCGTCCGAGGATGGAAAAGTTCTACTACGCGGCCGAGGAGCGGGTACACACGTCGAATGCTCCGCGAGCCGGGCTGCGCATGCCGTCACCGATGGCGGCGGTCGACGATGTCGCCGCCGCCATCGACGCGTTCGGCTTCGGCGCGGTAGCGGCCACCGCGGCACTCGTACTCGACGGGCCGGTGACCATTGCCATGCCGAAGCCGCCCGTGCCGCGGCGGTTGCGGCTGGCCTTTCTGGATGCCGTCCTGGCACTCCTGCCGGCGGGAGCGTATGCGTCACTGACGGCCTGCACATGGATGTCGGGTAACGGGGTCAGGCGTTTTCGCATTGCTTTCAGTGACAATACGAAAATATCAGAACGACATGTGGTGTTCTGGCAGGGACTACCAGCGGTCCCGTCGTTTCGATCTGGTTTTGCCCGGACATACTATCGTCGCCTCCTGTTGCTGCGGACGCTGTTCCACAAGACTACTCACGATATTGTCCGGATACTTGCCGCGGACAGTGAGTCGCTGAATCTGGAAATACCGGATCACGGCCTCTCGGCTGTTCTGATCTCCGAGGGCGCGCTGTTCGGGTCGGGGCGGGAGAGCAGGGAGATCCCGGAGAAGTGGCAGAAACGGGTGCTGGATGTCCTTGCCGGGCGTTCCGGCTCCGGTAGGGACGAGGACGATGTCCGGGCGCTTGAGATACTGCTTGCCGACGGCGCCCTGCCCGCCGTGGAGACCGCCCACCGTTACGCGCTGCGTCTGCGCGACCAGGACCGCCTGGACCGGGTGCTCGGCGAGCTGCTGGCCCGCTCGCCGAAGAAGGCCGACGACCGCTCCCGCCAGGCCCAGGCCGGGGCCGTTGCGCTGGCCCGTGAGTTCTGCGCCGACAGATTGTGGGCGTACGGCGAACCCCGGTGGCCCGCGGTCGACCGCGGGCTGGCCTGCAGCGGCCATGCTGCCCTGCAGGTCGTCATCCAGGAAATGCGCGCCGGTTCGGTCGACGGACTGCGGGACTGGCTTGAACGGATGCACAGCGCCGGAGATTCGGCACCGTTGGTACTTGTCCCGTTCTGGGCGCTCCTGGCCCAGGATCGACTCCCCAACAAAATACCGAGTCCAGCGGAGTTTCCCGAGGACGGAATGCGGGCGCTCCTGCAGCTCGCCCACCGCTTGGACCTGCGCGGTGGCGCGTGGCGGCTACCGGCCCTCATCGAACGTCTCCCGGCCGGCTGGGGCCAGGTCGCCGAACCGTTCCGGCGGTTTTTCGCGCCGGACGTCCCCAACAGGCTGCCCGCCAGCGCCGAGGCGAACGACATCCCGGTGGCCGAATGACCGGAACCACACCAGCTGTTTCCCCGGAGACAACAAATGATCTTACGGGCCTGCTCGACGCGCCTTACCACTGGGTGGGGGGCGTCCTGGAGCTGCCGCCCGTGCGGTCGCGGGGGCCTCGACGGCCGCGGAGGAATCTGGGGAACCTGGCGAACGGTCCGGCCTCCCGCTGCCGGCCCTCCGCGTGGGTACTCCCCGCGTGGGTGCCCTCCGGGTAGGTGAAGGTGACGTTCCCGACGATCCGGGACTGGCCCGGGGAGAACCGGACCCGGGGCAGCCTGCCGCTGACCTGCCGTGGCCGGTAACGCACCAGGATGTCGGTCCGAGGGGGTTCGGCGTCCGTCCGCGCGCGCCGGCCACGCACCGATCCGGTGCCGGGAGCGTCGATCCGGTGCCGCGTGCTGATCTGTGCCTTCCGCCCGGACAGCTCCACCTGGACGACCTGGCCGTTCGGCCATTCCACCAACAGAACGCCGGCCAGCCTCGGGCACCACCACAGTCGTCCGAGGATGGCCGTGAGGATGACCGCAGCCACCAGCAGGAGGAGCCGGAGCACCCCCCACAGGTTCCAGCCGTCCGGGTTCGAGCCGTGCAGCACGGTGCTCTCGTCGGCGAAACGCACCCGAAGCGGTAGCTTGAAGTCCTGGTCGGCCACGTCCCGCCACGGCGAGTCGATGGTCGCGCCCAGCCGAAGCTCACCTGTGACGACCTGTGACCTGCGCAGCCAGCCGGCGGAGTGCTGCTGCCAGGTCAGTATGACCGGAATGGTGACGCTCTGCCCCGGTGGCAGGATTATCCGATCTGGGACGCCATCCGCTCGCACGTCCGGACGCGAAGGCGTGATCGAGACATCGGTGAGCTCCACTGGGAGCCACTTCGCCCGCGACGTCAGCTTCACCTGCGTGACCAGATGGGACGCGCCCGGGTTCACATCGGCCAGCCGCGGTTCCCAGGAGACCGTGACCTGCTCCTGCGTGTCGGGCGTGAGCAGGCCGGCGGCGGTGAGCCTGCGGGAGCCCTCCTTGGCACGGTCCAGATAGGCGCGCAGCTGGTCCGGGGGCAGCGCGAGCACCTTGGTGGCGGGCAGCGCCCACTTGAGCAGGCTGGCGCCGGCCATCGCCTGATCATTGTTACGCAGAGCGATGCCGTGGCCATGGACCCTTGCAAGGTCAAGCCGTTGCCGTGTGTGGTCCCGGAGCGCCTGCCACGGCTGGTCGTTACTTTCCGGGTCCGGGAAATCGCTGCTGCGCGGCGGGTTGTGGGCGCCGTCGGTCAGCAGGAAGACCGCGGAGACGGGGGACGCGTCGCGCCGGTCGAGTTCGTTGACCGCATCCCTGATGGCGGCGCCGATGTCGGTGGCTCCCCCGTTGGGGACGAGGGGCAGCTGGTCGATGGCACTGCCCGCGTCGGCCGCGGAACCGGAGTAGAGCAGGGCCGGAACGGCGTCGAAACCGATCAGGATGAAACGGTCGGCGGGCGTGAGGCCGGCGACATAACCTCGCAGGAAGTCACGCACCTGGTCGAAGAGCGCGCCATCCTGCATCGACGCCGACGTGTCGACGAGCACGACATAGTCGGCCGCCACGTCGTTGAGGCGCAGCGCGGTCATGACGGCGTTCAGATCCACCTGCGGGATGCCCAGCTCTGCCTGCGGGGCGCCCGGTGCCGGTGCCTGCGGGGGCGTGGCCGGCGCCGCCGCGACCACGGCCGCTGCCGCCCTCCCATCACCGGCACCGACGGCAAGAGCAACGGTGAGCATCACGGCGACGGCAAGCGCGGCGGCAGCGGTGGGCCGGCGCGTGGGCGCGGTCGACGGCGCCGTGGCATGCAGCATGATCACATCGGATTCGCCCGGGCCCCACGGCGGCAGGTGGTGACGACTCGTGTCGGCGTGTCCGGTCCGCTGTTTCCGCTCCGCCGTTTCCTGATCGGCACAGGTGATCATCTACGATCCCGACCGGTTCGAAAGCCGAGTCTCGGACGCCGTCGGGCCGTTCTGTCCAGGCCGCTGTCCCTGAGCAGGTCTGGACAGTTGCGTTGGATCCAGGTAAGCCAGGCTGCCGCCGAGGTGAGCGTGGTGAGATCCGGCTGGCTGTCGAGAAGTTCCCGGACGGCCTGCGCGGCGGCGATCTGCCCGCTGTTGAGGGTGACGGCGGCCGGTCCGCCGTCGACGTCGTCGCATATCTCGACGACGTCGAGGAGCAGCCCGAGCAGCGGCTCGACCGAATGTGGTGACCGTGGCCAGCCGGTGTGCTCGATGTATGTCACCAGTCGTAGAACAACCTGTTCGGGCAGCTGCCTGTTTCGCCGGCCGCCGAGAGTTTCTCTTCTGTGTAGTTCCGCGAATTTTTCACTGAAGGAGCTGACGTAGGCCTCGGCGGACGCCGTGGATCCCGCCACCCGTAGGTACGGCGGCCTGTGCGGTTGTACGTTGAACATCAGCAGGAGCAGATCCGCGGCGGCCCTGTGAGCAGCCTTGTGGGCGGCATCATGGGCGGTATCGTGAACGGCCCCGTGCTCGTCCGCTTCCAGCGGGTCCCCGGTGGCTCGGTCCAGCGCTCTGATCCACGCAGGGCGGTCCTTCCGCCACAGCAGCCGAGGTGCCGTGCGCAGCAGCCAGGGCAGCATGTACGGCAGAAGTCCGCGGGTCGGCTCGGGGCCCGCCCAGCAGGCCAGTTGCAGCAGCGTGAGGACGTACGTGTGCCCCTGCTTGTCGTGCTCGTCGGCCATGGGGATGGTCTTGGGGCCCGGTGTGCCGTCGAGGGCATCGCGAAACGGCCGCAGGACGCCCCGTAGCGGGCTGGAGGTCTCCAGCCATCCCAGCAGGACCCGGACCGGCTTGTCCGTCGTCTCCTCGCTGGATTCGGTCAACTGCCGGATCAGCTCGAGCGGCAGCCGCGTGAACACGTTACGTGTGATCGTCGCCAGTAGCTGTTCGTCGGTGCTGGCGGTCGCGGATCCGGTGAGCAACCGGCCACTGAGGAACCGTTCCACCACGAGGGACGCCGCCGTGGTGTACCGCTGCTGCTCGGACGCCTGGAAGGGCCCCGGGATGTCGGTCAGCGGTTCGGCTCGGCGGGTCTTCTGCCGACGCCTGGGCCGGTGAAGTTCGTTCCGGGCCGCACCGGCGTCCAGCAGGGCCGCGAGTACCTGGCCCGCGAAGCCGCGGTCGTCGGCCAGGTCCAGCAGCCGGTTCAGCGTCGCGAGGTCCGCGGGGCCCGCCCACAGATGCTCCCGGCCGAGAGCGCGCACGGTGTCCGCCAGCCATCCGTCCAGTTCCTCCACGTCCGGATCCACGGCCATCCACTGTGGCCAGACAGCTCTGACCGTCTCCACGTCCTCCGTGTCCGCTGCCTGGAGCAGGAGCCGCACGGCTTCGAGCCGGAGATTCAGATCAGACTGGCTGATCTTGCCCGCCCGTAGCAGCTCGCGTACTTCTTCGGCCCGTGCCGTACCGTCGTGGATGGCCTGGGCGATATGGACTCGTGAGTCCAGCCTGCCGAGGCGGCGTATGGCGTGTTCCGGATCGTTCGTCCGGTGTGGTTCCACCGCCGAGGCGAGATGTTCGACGATCTCGCTGACCGTCCTGCCGCTTTTCTTCATGGTCGTAAGCAGGTCGAAGTAGTCGGCGCACCTGCCGTCGAGGGGCGGGGCGGGGGAGAGCGGTCTGCCCGGGGACGGCCAGTGGACGGCTGCGTGCCCTGGCCGGGGGCGGTTCGTGAACGCCAGCCTGATCCGGTGGGTGCTCCCGCCGTCCGCCCAGGTGCTGGCGACCAGTTTCGACCGCTGGCCGTAGGGGAGCAGCGCGGCCACCGCGTCGAGGAAGCGCAGCCGCAGCATCGTCCGCTCGTTGGGGCTGCCGGTCGGGCCGCCACACACCGACACCCGGTGCGCGAGCAGCAGGGCGGCGGTGGTCGCGACCAACTGGAAGCCGAACCGCTCGATGTGCTCCGCCAGTTCGTCGGGATCCAGCGGGGTGAGAGCGATCCGTAACGGTTCGTCGCCGTCGTTACGTTTAGCGATATTTGCCTTGCTGAGCGTGGAATGCAGCGTCGCATAGGACACCGGAGTTCCCGCCAGATCGGGGAAGGGCACGCAGAGGTAGCTGGTCGTCGCGATCAGCCTGCGCGCGCCGTCACGCTGGTCGGACCAGGTGCGCTCCGCGATCCCGAGCACGCTGCTCCCGCCCCGAGGCGCATAGCTCACCGTCACCCACGGCAGGGCATCGGGCAGCGCCTCCCTGATCGATCCCGATGACGGGGTGCCCGGTGTGAAGCGCCGCAGGATCTCGTCGAAGCCGGCTCGGGAGAAGAAACCGCCGCTCGACCGCAGCACGGCGTAGTCGCTGTCGCTGTCCGGCTCTTTTCCCATCAGCGCCCAACCAGCCGGAACGGTCGGGCCCGGGTCGCGCGGTGCCCGGTTCGTCATGTTCGGGGAAGGGACTGGCGGATCTGTTTCTCCAGCCACAGGAACGGCTCCAGCACGTTGATGGGCGTGACCTGGCCGCGAATACGGAGATCACCGTCCGGAGTCGTCTCGACGTTGGTGAAGTCGCGTCTCTGGAAAACGCCGGTGGCACCGATGTAGAAGCCGACGGCCGAGCTCACGAAATAGTTCACCCGCTGGGTGTGGAAGTACTGCTCGATGCTTCTCATGACGAGCAGGGAGGAGGCACCGTTCGGGCCGCTGCACAGCTTCCGGAAGAACTCACCGGCGAGGTCGTCCGGGACCGTCGGGGTCATGGCGCGGTCGTCCCCGGTCAGCACGACCCCGTAGTTGTGTGCCTTCCGGAAGACCGCCGGGTCGTCGAACTTCGTGACACAGACGGCGAGATGGTGCGGGAGCCGCCCGTCCCGCAGCCGGCCCGTCTCGTAGGACCGGCGGGCCAGTTGCTCCAGCGTCCGCTGGAAGTACTCGTAGGAATCCCGCTCGCGGAAGGGGTCGAAGAGGTAGACGATCCCGTCGCATGTCGCCAGGTGATCGAGAAGACCTTTTGTCTGGTTCTGTGGATCGGCCGTGTCGAACTTGGGCCCGGGCTCGTCAAAGATGTCCAGCTCGTCCTCGTCCTCCGCGAAGAGGGACGCCGCCGGGCCGGCCAGGTCGTTCGGCGTCCGGGTGCTCGCGAACATGTCGCCGCTGACGTCGAGCAGCTGCACCTCGAAGACTGCCTGGCCGGACGTGGCGTGGCCGGGCCTGCGCCACCATGTCCTACCGGTCCCGCCGCGGGTGGGCCGGACGAAACGCCACCGCAGTTCGTGGACGTCGTTTGCCGATGTCGCGTTCGGGAAGATCCGGTCCCGGTTCATGTGGCTGGTACTGGTACTGAGAAAGTCCGAGGCGGCGTCGTCGACGCCGGTGATGAGCCAGCCGTCGTCGTTCGACTGGTTGACGATGGCGATCTGCAGCGCGGCCAGGAAAGTGGTCTTACCGCTCTGCGGAGCGCCCCACAGGCCGATGCGTGTGGCATGCGGCGTCGGTTGTTTCTCCGTTGTCGTCATCGGGGGCGTCCACAATGGATCCGGTTCTCCACGAGCATGTCGCTGGTGCTCATGGAGACTGCTGGCGACCTGTTGTTGATAATTGGATGCTCCCGCATCATGACCACCGCAAGCCCCGCGTCTCGGCGGGATTCGGCGAGACAGCCGACCCGATTACCACCCGACCGATGACCAGATGACCATATGATCAAAAATCGAGCCCGATATCCACAGTACCGATTACCCGTTGGACACGGTCGAGTTTACCGCTGGGCCACGAATCAGGGCAGCTGCGGCAGAAGCCGGTCGGGGCGGGCAGGTCCGCGTGGACCGGGCAGGACGCGGGCCGGTCAGCGCCCGGAGGTGTCGTCGGCGACCAGGTCGGCGACGACGATGGTGGTGTCGTCGCGGGCGCCGGCGATCATGGCCGCGTCCACCAGGGCGTCCGCGGCCCGCTCCGGGCTCAGACTGCCCAGCTCCATCAACAGGCCGTCCAGCTGCTCGGGCGTCATGACCTTGGTGATCCCGTCACTGGCAAGGACGACCCGGTCGCCGGCCCGCACGGGCTCCTCCAGCAGGTCCAGCTCGACCTCCTCGTTGAGGCCGATCGCGTTGAGCAGTGGCCCGTTCTTGATGGCGTGCGGTGTGGTGAGCCGGCGCGGCCGGCCGCGGCCGGGCTGCAGCCACACGGAGCTGTCCCCCACGTGCGCGACGAAAAGGGTCCGGCCGGTGTCCTGTTGGCGGCCCAGCACGACGACGTCGAGGGTGCAGGCCATGCCGTGCCAGGAGGGCTCCTCCAGGGGCTTCTCCCGGACCGTCCGGTTGGCCCGCTCAAGCGCCCCCCGCAGTCCGTCGCGCGGGTCGGCGGCATACTGTGGGCGAAAGCTCGCCACCGTGGTCACCGCCAGGGTGGACGCGATCTGCCCGGCCGCTTCGCCGCCGACTCCGTCGGCGACCGCGAGCAGGCCGTCGACGACGACAAAGGCGTCCTCGTTGGGGCCGCCGCGCTTACCGCGCCTGGTCCGGCCGGCCGCGGCCAGCCGCAGTGGTGCCGACGTGGAGACGTCCGGTTCGTTCGCGACCAGTTGCTCGCCCCCGGGAGCGGACGGGGGGCCTGGCGGGGGGATCGGCGCGGTCGGGGGAAGCGTCCAACCGCCCCCCGCTGGCGTGCCGCGGTCGTCCCGCGGGGTGTCGGACCCGCCATCATGGGGGCCGGCCGCGCCTGGACGGTCGTCGGAGTATCTCCCGGCCTGCGTACCGGCCGAGCTTCCGGCACCGGCGCCAGGTGGGGAGCCGGGCGCGCGGTGCCCCGCGGTGCCGGCGGGCGGGTCCCCGTCCTGGGTGGGTCCACCGGCGGCGAGCTGATCAGCCGCCGGCCTGGCCCGGCCGCTCTCCGGAGCCGGGATGACCGGTGGTGGCGGGCCGACCAACGGTGGCATCCACCCGGTGGCGTCCGGGCCGCGGGACTGCTGCCGGCGGTCGCTCTCGACCCGGACGGTGGTGTCGGCGGTGGCGTTGACCAGCGGGGTCACCCGGGTGGTGGCGGCCGGGTCGACGGAGCTGTCGGGCCGGGTCCCGGAGACCGGCGTGCGGTACGGCGGTGGCGTGGGGTACGCGGTGGTCGGGGCCTCGGCGGGCGAAGCTCTGACGGATGCCGAGGGAACCGGCACGGCGGGTGGCGCCGGGGGAGCCGGTGCCGTGGGAACCGGCTCGGTGGGAGCGGCGGCGTCGCCCGGGAGCGTGGGGCCGTCGACCTGGGCGGGGGCGGCTGGTGGGCTGGTGCTGGCGCGGGGCGGCGGGCNGGCCGGCCGCCGCAGCGTCGCGAGAATGCCCTGGCGTTGGCGCCGGCGCCGGCGTTGTGGCGGCCGCCGCACGGGCACCGCCGCGTCGGAGGAGGAGCGCCGCGACCGTGACCGTGACCCTGAGCCGGCGCCGGGACCGGGGCGGTCCTGGTTGCGGCTGGATAGCACGATGAAGAGGATGGCGCCGATCAGGAGCACCACGATCAGCGTGATGGGTACCACCGGACTGTCCATGGCCTCCGTCCCCCACGTGCGGGTGTTCCGATCACGCTAGCGGACGTCGACGTCGGCGTCCGCTGTACCCACTCAATGACATCCATGCAGATCAGCCGATGGATGTGTCGTGATATCGACAGCCGTGCCCGCCGTGGCCCGGTCCGTCCTGACCCATGGTGTCGAAAACGCGCCGCAACGGCCACGCCCACCTCGCCTGTGAAGCCTCGTCGCTGACGCCCTCGGCCTCGATACCTCGCGGATACCTCGCGCGGATACGCTCGCGGATACCTCGCGGTCACGGGCTTTTCGGTCACGGGCCTTTCGCCTGTGAGGCCCACTCGGCCACGCGGCCCGCGGCACCCACGGTCGCGCTGCCACGAGGTGGTGGGCATCCCGTTCCCGATGGCCGGCGGCGGGCCTGCCGCCAGCGGCACATGTGACCGGTGCCGGGACCTGGCCGACAACGGGGCTCATGACCGTCGGCCTGGTCCGGGGCCATGAGCCGAGACCATGGCCGACGGTCAGGGCCCCGCCGCGGCCGTGTTCCCGGCGCGCAGGGCGGCACGGGCACGGTCGGTGAGTGCCGTCGCGCCCGGATACCCGGCCATCTCGATCGCGTCGCACAGCGTCAGCGCGTCCACCCTGGCGTTCTCGGAGGCCGTCCGGGCGGCGAGTTCTATCACCTGATAGCCCAGGCACACGGCCTGTTCGACGTTCCCCGCGTCGACTTCGGCGACACCGAGCCACGCGCTGTGGTGCACCAGTTCCCGCGGGTAGGCGGCGGCGTCGAGCTGATCGACCGAACGACTGAGGTACTCGACGGCCGCCGCGACGTCACCGGCGCACAGCAGCGCCTTGCCGGCGTAGTAATCGATCACCGAACGGGAGCACCAGTAGATGTACTCCGGGTCCGCGGCCGGGTCGGCCCGCTCGATCTGGACCAGTGCCTCGGCGATCTCGGCGTGTACCGACCGGACGTCGCCGAGCTGGGCGTACGCGACGGCCAGACAGCCGGCGACGATGGCCCGCTCGGTGGCGGTGAGGGTGTCCGCGGCGCCCGCGCGGGCCGTGCGCAGCAGGGTGACGGCGTCGGCGGGGTCGCCGAAACGTACCGCCTGCTCCGCCATGCAACGCAGGATGTTGGCGCCGATCGCCGGCCGCCCGGCCTCATGGGCGGCGCGTAACGCGACCAGCCAGTACCGCTGGGCCGCCTGGTGCCGGCCGCTGTCGAACGCCGCCCAGCCGGCGAGCCGCGCGAGCTCCGCGGCGACGGCGTACAGCCGGCCGTGCTGCCGCTGGTTGTACGCGCCGGTCCGCAGCAGGCGGACGATCACTCGTAGTTCCGACACGGCGAGCCCGTGGACGTTCTCCCCGCCGAGCAGGTCGTCCATCCGCCGCAGCGAGTCGATGCGCTGCTCGAACTCGGTGACGAGGGTGTCGCGGACCTGCCGGCCGCCCAGCACCGCGACGGGGAGTTGGGCCGGGTCGGCGACGAGC
>NZ_JWIO01000006.1:221963-223317 GCF_001017755.1 Protofrankia coriariae | reverse complement strand
GAGCCACTGGTGGGCGGCGGCGGTGAGCACCGCGCCGCCGAGGCCGGGGAGGTCGGAAAGGCCGGGAAGTACCCAGGGCTCCACCTGGCTGGTGGCTTCCTCCAACGCGGCGGCCAGCCCGTCCGCGGCCCACAGGCGTTGCGGGGCCCACCGCCGCGCGGGGCCGGCGGTCGCGGCGGACCTGCCGGACACGAAGCCGGTGGTAGCGGTGGCGGCGGTGGACGCCGCGTGTCGAGGCCGCCGGGACGCCCGTTCCCGGCCCGCGCATGACCACGTGGGTACACCGCTGGGTTCTCTCAACGCCCGGCCTCCTCAAGCGTCGATGCGGGGAAGCGTCTTCCTTCATCCGCCCGGACGGCCCGGCGGGTGACAATGACTGGCCCGACGGGAGCCGGCACATCAGTATTTCGTCCGGACAGAATCACCGGATGCTTGCCGCGCGTGCAGCGTACGACAGGCCCCGTGGCGGAACAAGTACTGCGGATTGCGCCGGCCGCCGGCTATCCTCTGGCCGCGCAATAAAGTCAACGGTCGATCGGGTGTTGATGCTGTTGAGGTTTGTGGTTGTTGTTTTTCGATGGCCGCCGGTGCGGCGTGGACCGCTGGCCGCCGGTTGTCCGATCGTTCGGGACGGTCCTGTCGAACTGTCCCGAACGATCGCGCCCACAGCCTTCCGAGGACTGTCCCAGAGTGTCGTGACCTGCGGGTCTCGGGTGGGGTCGCCATCATCTGACGACGGGGTGGACGGGCGGGTGGACCGGCGGTCGCATCCCGGCGATGACGATCGTCCATGACCATGGATTCGGCCAGATGGCCGATCCGTTGGTGTTACGGAGTGATTTCCGGCGGTAGGGGTAAAGCGCGCGTCCAGGGCGGCGTACGATCAGGACCGCCTCGGCGCCCAGCCGGCAGCGGTCATGAACGTACCGCGGGCACAGACCAGGAGAAATCCAGCCGGTAATTCCGGACGTGCCGGACGAAAGTGTCCGCCGGGCGATCGTTTCGTGAACGATTCACCGCGCGGACGCCGTGCGGCGCGGAGGCCGACAGCGCCCGCCATCGGGGTCCGCCATCAGCGTCCGTCATCGGGGTCCATCAATCAAGGTCCGTCATCGTCCGTCAGACGGGCATCGTGTCCCTCGGACGCGACACCGGCCCTCGGACGCGACACCGGCCCGTGGCCGGCGCGCCTGCCGCGCGTATGTCCGCGCTGGTCCCTGTCGGCCTACGGTTGCGGTGTACACACCGGCGTGAACGGGTCACCCAAGGGGGCGGGAGGGTTTCCGCCCGCGTGCCCGCGGCCGGTGTCGGTGGCCCTGTCGGTGGCCCTGCCAGCGGCCCCGCCAGTGGCTCC
>NZ_JWIO01000006.1:203609-221957 GCF_001017755.1 Protofrankia coriariae | reverse complement strand
CCCCGCCAGTGGCTCGGCCGGTGCCGGCCGAGCAGGGCCTGACCAGCGTGAACGTGTCGAAGGGCAGGGGGGTGGAGGTCGTGTGGTCGTACACGGTCACCCGGATGCGGGTCAGACCCGCCTCCACACCCGGATCGACCTCGAAGCCCGCGAACGCGTACGGGTGCTCCGGCGCTCGCAGGGCCAGCCACGGCGCCGGCTCAAGGGCGTGGACCGAGCGGAACCGGGTGGGATCGGACTCCCGCGGCTCCACGCCGACGATCACCCGGCCGGCGGGCGGATCGAGCAGTTTGCCGGCCGACGGCGACGATGAACCCCCCGTGCCCAGGACCATGTGAACCGTCCCGTGCGAGGTGTCCACGACCTCGGTGCCGATGCCGCTGACAGCCCCGCCGCCTCGTTCCTCGCCACCGCTGCCAGCGCTGCTGCCACTGCCGCCCGCCCGCTGCCGTAGCCCGTCCGCCGCGCCATCCCCGTCGAGGTGGCTGTCGGGGCCACCCGTGGCCGAGACGGGCTGCGGGGTGAGCATCGCTGATCCTTCGACCACCCCGCGCAGCGGATGCGTCCGCTCGTAGTGGTGCTCGTGCCCGCACAGGACGAGATCGACACCGAACGCGTCGAACAGCGGCAGCCACTGCTCCCGGATACCGAGATCGGCGCCGTTGTGCTGCGCCGCGCTGGACACCGCCGTCTGGTGCATGCAGACGATGATCCAGTCGATGTCCGGGTCGGCGCGTGCCTGGCGTAGCGTGCGTTCGAGCCAGGCCCGTTGCCGCCCGCCGCTGTAACCGCGGATGTACACCGTGCCGGCGTCCTGATAGCAGATGTCGTCGTTCTGCAGGACGACGAAGCGTACGTTCGCGACGGTGAAGGCGTACCACAGGCCCAGCAGGTCCGTCAGCGGCGCCGTCAGCGGGTCGTTCGTGCCCGTTCCGTCAGGCTCCACGGTGTTGCCGGGCAGCAGGAAGCGGCTCTGGTAGGCGGCCAGGCCCAGCGGCCCGTTCCCGCGTTCGATCTCGTGGTTGCCGGCGGCGGGCATCCACGGGTGGTGCTGCGCGGAGGGACCGATCATGTTGAACCAGTCGGACCACGCCCGCGGTGGGTTGCGCCGCTGGTTCGCGTACGACAGGTCACCGACGATCAGGGTGAACAGCGAGCCGACCCGGTCGACGCCGGTCACGGCGTTCCTGGACGCCGGCGTGCCGAACGGGTCGTAGGACTCCGAGGTGCCGTGATCGCCGAAACAGGTGAAGGTGAACGGCACCCGGCCGCGTGGCGCGGTCCGCAGGGTGCCGCCGCCGGTGCGGCTGATCCGGTCGTGGATCACCTCGTAGAGGTAACGGGAGTCCGGCTCCAGCCCGGTGAGCAGAGCATGATGGTTGATCACATCCTCGCCGGTGACGGCGTCGGTGTAGACGCGGGTGACGGCGTGCACCTCGCGGTCGAGCCTGCCGGGCGTGCTGCCGAACCGCACCCGGGGGCGGCGCACCATCCGCGGCGTCGTCCATGACACGGCCATCGACACGGTCGGGTCCGGCCCGAACGTCAGATGGAGGTGTTCGACGGGCGTACCCGCACGCAGGGCCAACGGATCTCCTCACTGCCGGCCGTGACCACCTGGCCGGACCGTCGTGGACCGCTTGGGACCACTTTGGGACTATTTTGGACCGTTTACATGGACTCCAGAATGCGTTGGATGATTCGGGACGGTCCCGGACTGCGGAGGAGCGGCTTCGCGGGTGCTCCGCCACGGTGCTGGAGGGCAACCGCTTCGCCATGGCGAAGGGGCGGCCCCGCCGCAGCGGAACCGCCCCTTCGTGGCGGACCTGTCGCCCTACCGCTCGCCTCTACTCGCTGGACTTGGCCAGGTCGATCGGAGGGGCGTCGGGGACCTGGGTGGGCTTCGGTTCGCCGCGGAAGACGAACTTCGCCGCCTCGCCCTCGCCCTCGACGTCGCCGACCACGATCTCACCGGGCTTGAGCGTCCCGTACAGGATCTTCTCGGACAGGACGTCCTCGATCTCCCGCTGGATCGTCCGGCGCAGCGGCCGAGCGCCGAGCACCGGGTCGTAGCCCTTCTTGGCCAGCAGCGCCTTCGCCGCCGGGGTGAGCTCGAGCGCCATGTCCTTGTTCTTCAACTGGACGTCCACCCGGGCCAGCATGAGGTCGACGATCTGGATGATCTCGGCCTCGGACAGCTGGTGGAAGACGATGATGTCGTCGATCCGGTTGAGGAACTCGGGCCGGAAGTGCTGCTTGAGCTCGTCCTGGACCTTCGCCTTCATCCGCTCGTAGTCGATGGCGCCCTGACCGGTCGCGAACCCGATGCCCGGGCCCTTGGAGATGTCGCGGGTGCCCAGGTTCGAGGTCATGATCAGAACGGTGTTCTTGAAGTCGACCAGCCGGCCCTGGGAGTCGGTCAGCCGGCCGTCCTCCAGGATCTGCAGGAGGGTGTTGAACACGTCCGGGTGCGCCTTCTCGACCTCGTCGAACAGCACGACCGAGAACGGCTTGCGCCGGACCCGTTCGGTGAGCTGGCCGCCCTCCTCGTAGCCGACGTAGCCGGGCGGGGAGCCCACCAGCCGGGAGACGGTGTGCTTCTCCATGTACTCGGACATGTCGAGCTGGATCAGCGCGTCCTCGTCACCGAAGAGGAACTCCGCCAGCGTCTTGGACAGCTCGGTCTTACCGACACCGGACGGGCCGGCGAAGATGAACGAACCGCCGGGACGCTTCGGGTCCTTCAGACCCGCCCGGGTACGCCGGATCGCCTGGGAGACAGCCCTGATCGCCTGCTCCTGGCCGATGACGCGGCGGTGCAGCTCGTCCTCCATGCGCAGCAGCCGGGCGGTCTCCTCCTCGGTGAGCTTGAACACCGGGATGCCGGTCCAGATCGCCAGGACCTCGGCGATCTCCTCGTCGCCGACCTCGGCGACGACGTCCATGTCGCCGGCCTTCCACTCCTTCTCCCGCTTGGCCTTCTCCGCCAGCAGGGTCTTCTCCCGGTCACGCAGGGAGGCGGCCTTCTCGAAGTCCTGCGCGTCGATCGCGGACTCCTTGTCCCGGCGGACGTTGGCGATGCGCTCGTCGAACTCGCGCAGGTCCGGCGGAGCGGTCATCCGGCGGATGCGCATCCGCGAACCGGCCTCGTCGATGAGGTCGATCGCCTTGTCCGGCAGGAAGCGGTCGGAGATGTAGCGGTCGGCCAGGGACGCGGCCGCGACCAGGGCACCGTCGGTGATCGACACGCGGTGGTGCGCCTCGTAGCGGTCCCGCAGGCCCTTGAGGATCTCGATGGTGTGCGCCACCGACGGCTCCGCGACCTGGATCGGCTGGAACCGCCGNNCGGCTGGAACCGCCGCTCGAGCGCGGCGTCCTTCTCCAGGTGCTTGCGGTACTCGTCCAGGGTGGTGGCACCGATCGTCTGCAGCTCGCCGCGGGCCAGCATCGGCTTGAGGATGGACGCGGCGTCGATCGCGCCCTCGGCGGCACCCGCGCCGACGAGCGTGTGCAGCTCGTCGATGAACAGGATGATGTCGCCGCGGGTACGGATCTCCTTGAGGACCTTCTTCAGCCGCTCCTCGAAGTCACCGCGGTAGCGGGACCCGGCGACCAGCGCGCCGAGGTCGAGCGTGTACAGCTGCTTGTCCTTGAGGGTCTCGGGCACCTCGCCCTTGACGATCGCCTGGGCCAGCCCCTCGACCACGGCGGTCTTGCCGACGCCGGGCTCCCCGATCAGGACCGGGTTGTTCTTGGTCCGGCGCGACAGCACCTGCATGACGCGCTCGATCTCCTTCTCGCGCCCGATCACCGGGTCGAGCTTGGACTCGCGCGCGGCCGCGGTGAGGTTGCGGCCGAACTGGTCGAGCACGAGCGAGGTGGACGGAGTGCCCTCCGACGGCGCGCCCGCCGTCGCCGGGTCGCCCTTGCCCTGGTAGCCGGACAGCAGCTGGATGACCTGCTGGCGGACCCGGTTGAGGTCGGCGCCGAGCTTGACCAGGACCTGGGCGGCGACGCCCTCGCCCTCCCGGATCAGCCCGAGCAGGATGTGCTCGGTCCCGATGTAGTTGTGGCCGAGCTGCAGGGCCTCCCGCAGGGACAGCTCCAGCACCTTCTTGGCGCGCGGAGTGAACGGGATGTGCCCGCTCGGGGCCTGTTGCCCCTGCCCGATGATCTCCTCGACCTGTGACCGAACACCCTCGAGGGAGATGCCCAGGGACTCCAGCGCCTTGGCGGCGACACCCTCGCCCTCGTGGATCAGCCCGAGCAGGATGTGTTCGGTCCCGATGTAGTTGTGGTTGAGCATCCTGGCTTCTTCCTGTGCCAGGACGACGACCCGACGTGCCCGGTCGGTGAATCTCTCGAACATGTGCGCTCCTTCGAGCGGTGCGACCGACCACACGGCAGCCGGTATCCGCATGCTAGCTCCGCCGAGGCATGACCCCACGCATCGAACGGAAACCTACCCGCCGGCCCCGCCCTCTTCGTCGTGGACGGCGGACCGACCTGGGTGACCGGTCCACCAGCGAAGACGCCTGAAACAACGGTGGCGGACCGGAGGGGATTCCGTCCCGCTGTTCCGCCGAGAGCAGAACGAAATCTCGTGGTCACCGGGGGAGGTGTCCACCCGGCAGGGGTGAGCGGGCAGCCCCCCGGCCAACGTTGGCCAACTCCAGCCAACCCAGCCAACCCAGCCAACGTCAGCGGGCGGTGGCTGGCGGCCACCGGGAGGTGGCCCGCCCCACGGTCCTGGCTGCCCGCTCGGATGGTCGCGAAAAGCAATCGCTATAGCGCTCCGGCGTCCAACTGCCGCGCAGGGAATGGAATATTACTCAGGGTAATCGTGCAATCGGTAAGCTATATCATTTGGTGATGCCGTACGGTCGCTGTCTCCCGACGGAATGACAGGGGCGCGCCGGTCGCACCGGGCCGACCAAAGCCGAATGATCATGTTGTCGTCCCGGGTGGACGGACCTACGTGTAACCATGTAATTACTCATGGTATCGAGGGTGCGGATCTGCCGGTGTTTATCCGACCGCCAACCCGTCATCGCCCTGCGTGTCTATCCACTCGCGCAGGCGCACCTCGCGTTCCGAATCGGGTGTGAACGGGCACGTGGTGCAGTACTGCGAGCTCATCCGGTGGGCGAGGCAGCACGAACCCCGACGCATCGCCGTCTGCCGGCGGCCGCGGTGGACGAACTCGAACCACGCCGGACGGGCCCGCATCGGCGGGCTGGCGAGAGCGAAGAAGGCGTCGGCCTCCGCCCGCCCGATGTCCGGATCCCGGGTCGTCCGCTCGGTCAGCAGGAACGTTCGGCCGCACTGCCCGGCCACCATGCCCCACAACGCGGACGGGCCCAGGCGCGCCCGCGCCCGCAGGGCCGTGACCAGCGGCTCGAAGTGCCCGACCAGAGCGGCCGCCAGCCGTTGCCGCAGGACGTCCCGGTCGGCGACCATGTCGATTGCCCGGTCGGCCGTCGGGCCGGTTGCCAGGTCGGTCGCCGCGGCGGCCCGCCGGCCGGCCAGCGGGGTGTGCCGGCGATCGTCCACCGCCGGTGGGGTCGCCGCGGACAGGGCCGGGTCGTCCGCGAGCACGGTCACACGGTCGGAATGAAAAGCCGTGACGTCGAACCACCCGCCGGGCGCGGCGTGCAGGGACATGCCAGCCGCGCACACGTCCGGTACCCGGCTGTGCAGCATGTACGCGGCAATGGCGAACCCGGCCACGCCACCGGCGTAGGCGCTGAGGAAATGGGTGGCCGCGACATCCCGGCTGTACCCGTAGGTGTCGGACATCGTCCGCAGCTCCCGGTCGAGCGCGCCGTCGGCCAGCAGGTCGGCGCAGTACAGCCACCCGGCGGCGTCACGTCCCGGACGACCGATGCGCCCCGACTGCCCGTCGAGCACCCTGGCGGCGGCTTCCAGCGTTTCCGCCAGCGGCGGGCGTGCCTGCGTCGGTACGGTTCGCGACGGCTGGCAGCCCGGTATCCGCCACAGGTGCTCCTCGGCCAGTGGCCACGGGTACTTCTCGGCCAGCGGAGCGTGCCGGTGGCAGGTCCTCACCGGGAGCGTCCGGTGAGCGCCGGCACGGCCACGACGCCGTGTCGGTACGACAGGTCCGGGATGCCGGACTTTATAATGATCATATTTTGGACGGGTGGAACCGGTTCCGACGACGGGTGGACGGTGGACGGGTGGAGGGTGAATGCCGCGGGTTCCCGACCGGGCCGGCTGACCGGCGCCGCACAGGCCCGCCGATGGTCGCCGGGGACGCCACCGAGGACACGGCTGCCGGCGGCACGGCCGTTCGCGGGGCGTCCGCTGGTGCCGCGGTGGCGCGCGGTGCCGCCGGTGCGGGCGTGGCCACGGGTGTGGTTGGGGATCGCGTCGGGGACGGGGATCGCGGTGGGTTTCGCCGGTCCGTCGTTGGAATGGCGCATGTTCTTAGGTAAGCCTAAGTTCATGCGTAGCGTCAACTCGCCGGCGGTGACAGTGGGATGTGTCGCTCCGGCGCAGTTGTGTCACAGCCACGGGACTCCCGGGCACGTGCGGCGCCCCCGGGCCGGTCACCCTGCCGGAGCTGTCCGGGCGGCACGGTGACCGTCCCGCCCGGGGGCGGTCGTCCATCCGCCGCGCGGGCCGACGCCCTGCCAGCCGATGCCGGCCAGGCCGCCGCCGCGCCGGCTGATGCGGCGCCGGCCGGCGCCAACCGGGCGGATGTCGGGTTGGCGGATGTCGGGTTGGCAGATGACGGGTTGGCAGGTGGGGCTGGTGGGATCGACCGGCTGCGGTCGCTGCTGGCCGTCGCGCTGGACGGGCTCGCAGCCGGGGCGGCGGCCCGNCCGCGGCGGCCCCCTGCCGGCCGGCGGCCCGGCGGATGTGGCCGGCTGGGCCCACGACGCGCTGACGGGTCGGGCCGGCCACGATCATGCCTCGCCCGCCTCCGGGGCCCAGGAGCGTCCCGCCCCGACCCCCTGGACGCTTCCCGCCGAGGGGGTCGGAGCGCCCACCGCTCTGTCCGGGCTCACCCGCATGTTCGCGCGGGGGGCGGCCGATCCGGCCGATCCGGCCTGCGCGGCCCACCTGCACTGCCCGCCGCTCGCCGTCGCCGTCGCCGCCGACCTCGTGGTCTCGGCGCTGAACCCGTCCCTGGACTCGTGGGACCAGGCGCCCGCGGCCACCGCGTTGGAGACCGAGGTCGTCGCCGCGCTCGCCGGGCTGGTCGGGTTCGATCCCGCCGTTGCCACCGGCGCGATCACCACCGGTGGCACGGCGTCCAACCTCACCGCACTGATGCTGGCCCGCGACACCCTTCGCGCGCCGGGCACGGCTCCGTCGGGCCCGCTTCCGTCGGGTACAGCTCCATCGGGTACGGCTCCATCGGGCGCGTCCGCGGCGGCCACCGGCGTGCCGGGCCGTCCGGCCGTGCGGGTGTTCTGCTCGTCCGCCGCGCACTTCTCGATCGGACGGGCCGCGGCGGTGCTCGGTCTGGATCCGGACGCGGTGGTGCCGGTCGCGACCGACGGCGCGCACCGGCTCGACCCGTCCGCTCTGGACGCCGCGGTCTCGCGCGCCCGGCGCGACGCCGACCGTGCCGGGCGCCGGTTGGCCCCGGTGGTCGTCGCGACCGCCGGCACGACCGACATGGGCGCGATCGACCCGCTGCGGGCGGTGGCCGAAGTGGCCCGCGCGCACGGCGCCTGGGTGCACGTGGACGCAGCCTACGGCGGTGGGGCGCTGCTGTCGGACCGGCTCGCCCCCCTGCTCGACGGGATCGCCGAGGCGGACTCGGTCGCCCTCGACCTGCACAAGCTGGGCTGGCAGCCGATAGCGGCCGGGGTCCTGCTCACCCGGGACGCGGGTGGCTGGGTGGCGCTGGAGGACGAGGTCGCCTACCTCAACGCGGCCGACGACACGCTGGCAGGCTATCCGAGCCTGCTCGGGCGCTCGCTGCGCACCAGTCGGCGCGCCGACGCCTTCAAGATCGCTGTGACGCTCCGGGCGCTGGGACGCCACGGGCTCGGCCGGCTGGTGGACGCCTNGGCCGGCTGGTGGACGCCTGCCACGACCTGGCCCGCTACGCCGCCGCGCGGATCAGCGCCCATCCGCGTCTGGAGTTGGCCGCGCCGGTGACCCTGAGCACGGTCGTCTTCCGCTATCTGCCAGTAGCTGCCACCGCCGGTGGCGCTGCCGCCGGCCCCGCCGCCGGTAGCGTCGACGCCGACGGGATCAACGCCCGGTTGCGGCGACGGCTGCTGGACTCCGGCCGGGCCGTCGTGGGACGCACCGAGTTCGGAGCGGACCGTTCGGTCCACCTCAAGCTGACTCTGCTGAACCCGGCTGCCACGACGAGTGACGTCGATGCTCTGCTGAGTGCTGTGATCGAGGCCGGTGACGCTGAAGATCGGGGCTGATGTCACGCGCCGTCAGCGCTTCGGCGTACGGCAGTCGTCGTCGACCATCAGCGGTCGTGCGATGCTCCCGAAGCCGGGAGTGGTGGCCGCAACCCGGGGCCGGCATAGAGAGGGTGGACCGTGGGTTTCCATTCGGTCGTGCATGGTGAGCGGTACGTGTTCGCGGATCTGGTGGAACTGCTCGCCAGGGCGGGTGAGGAGAAATCCGGCGACCGGATGGCGGGCCTCGCGGCGTACTCGGCGGCCGAACGGCTGGCGGCCAAGCAGGCGCTCGCCGACGTCCGGTTGTCGGAGATCGTCGCGACACCGCTGATCGACGACGCCGTCACCGACCTGATCGCCGGAGTCCATGACGCGGAGTGCTTCGGCCCCCTGTCGTCCCTGACCGTCGGTGAGTTCCGCGATCTGGTACTGCGGCCGGACTTTCCCGTGCGGTGGCATTCCGGGCTGGCCGGCGGAATAACGCCGGAAGTGGCCGCGGCGGTCGCCAGAATCATGAGTGACAGGGAACTGGTCATTGCCGCGAAACCGCTGCGGACGGTCACCCGTTGCCGAAGCACCATGGGTGAGACCGGTGTGTTCGGCGTGCATGTCCGCCTGAACCATCCGTTGGACGACCTTGAGGGCATCCTGCTGCCGGCGTTGGACGGCCTGATGTCCGGCCGCGGCGACGCCGTGCTCGAGGTGGACACGTCCATGGAGTCGGCCGCGCAGGTGGAGCGGGCCCTGCGTGGGCTCGGCTCGCTCGTCAGGCAGCTCGAGGTACCGACCCAGACCTGCGTTCTCGGGCGGCTCGTCACCCAGCTCGCCGCCATGGATGCGGGTGCGCCCCTCGACCTGCTGTTCAGTCGGCTCGGGGGGACGGAAAGCGCGAACCGGGCCTTCGGGGTGGACCTGGGCCTGCTGGACGCCGGCCGGCGGGCCGTTCTCGAGCATCACCGTGACCGGGCCGGTGACTTCGTCGGCGACCAGGTGACGTATTTCGCGGTCGGGCAGGGCAGCGCGTTCCCGGTGGAGGCACATCACGGCCTGGACCAGCTCACGATTTCCGCCCGGGCATACGGGGTCGCCCGCGCCTTCGATCCTTTTCTGGTGAATTCCGTGGTCGGATTCGGCGGGATGGACCATCTGTCCGACTCTCGACAGGTCATCCGGGCCGGGCTGGAGGATCACTTTGTCGGCAAACTGCTGGGCCTGCCGATGGGCTGCGACGTCTTCTGTGCCGGGCGGGCCGACGACGGCCGGAACACCGGTGACGATCTGCTGATGCTGCTGGCCGCCGCCGGCTGCAACCACGCGGCGNCGCGGCGGGCGTACCCCCCGGCCATCCCGTGCCCAGGCAGGCGACCGGGCCCGGCCAGGTGGCCGGCCGGGGGGTGACGGGCATCGACGACGCGATCGGGGTGCGGGACCTCTTCGGGCTGCGCCCGGCCCCGGAGTTCGCCGCCTGGCTGGCCGACCGTGGCCTGGCCAGCGGGCATGGCCTGCCCGAGCCGGCCGGTTCGCCGCGGCGCNGCGCCGGCCGGCTCGGCGCGCCGCCGGAGCGCTGGCTCGTCGATCCGGTCAAGCCGATGGCGGCGTTCCTCGAGGACGGTCTGGACTGGGCAAGGCTGTCGTAAATCCGTCATACCGTTGCGCATACCGTTGTGTATGGCGTTGTGCGTGGTGTCGTCTTCCCGCGGGTGTTCCAGGGCGGCCGAGCCCGGTGGACGTCCGGAACAGGCACGGCGAACGTCTACGAAGGGTCTGATGGCGCCTGTTGTGGCACGGTTCATAGCTTGTAATCGGTGCGTGATTATGAGAAACAAGGCCGATTACTGTCGGTAGTTTCCGCACGTCGACTAATAACCGAGAGTAGTTCCGGTGATTTTTACAGCGCGTTCGCCGCTGCTGGGAGCCATCCGATACGCACGTGTCACATCGGCGGCCGCCCCAGGTCTCGATCGTCTCCTGGTACGTTCGCTGCACACCGATCACGATTTGCGTCACCGGAGTGGATCCCGGGGGTTGTATTCCTAGTTCGTTTCGCCGTCGTCGTGCCGTGACCGAACCGACGGGCTGAAGTTCCGCGGGCCTGGCCCACCGTGTTCCGAGCCGCGGTAGTCGGCATGCTTTCCACGTGGGCCGGGCCCGCGTGACCAGTTTTCTTCCGTACCGGTGCGCACGGCGGATTCTTCCGGCCGGCGGAAAGCTCGGGTCCGGGAGAAAAACAATAATCGCGTCATTCTCGGTTCTCCGCCGTTCCGGGTGTCCCGGATCTGCCGAGCCGCCTGGACCGCCCGGAGCCGCCGAGCCGCCCGGACCAGCCGGATCGGCCTTCCGGAGATCCGGGCGGGACCCCGAGCACGAAAAAGAGCACGATCGCACGTTCTTCGGCCGCCCGGACTGCCGGCGGCCACCGAGCGGGCGGAAAAATAGGACCGCGCACTCCGCGGCCGACCGGACAGCAGCTGTCAGGAATTTGTCATGAATCTGTCAGGAATCTGTCGGAAAGAGCCGCGCCAACATTTCATACGCCGTACCGGGAACACCGGTCACGGCAACTCGTGTACGCGGTGGCCGGCCGCGGTGGCCGGCCACCGCGAACCAGGGGAGATCAGCGGATGAGTGTGCCTGACGAGCGTGTCTTCGATGCCTACCTGGCAGACCTGGTGCCACGGCCGCGAGCTTCCTCGGCGGTGCTTTCGACCACGTCCACCACATCCTTTCCCGGTTACCGGCCGGACGAGCAGATGGTCGTCTCGGTCGTGGTGCCGACCCGGAACGAGGCAGCGAACATCGAGCCGCTGCTGCGCCGCCTCGACGCCGCGCTGGCCGGCCTGCCCAGCGAGGTCATCTTCGTGGACGACTCGGACGACGACACGCCTGAGATCGCCATGGGGCTCCGCCGTTCCGTCCGGATGCGGATCCGGGTCCATCACCGGCCCGCGCCTTACCGGACGGGTGGCCTCGGGGGAGCCGTCACCGAAGGCATCCGGCTGTGCCGTGCCGACTATGCCGTCGTCCTCGACGGCGACCTCCAGCATCCGCCCGAGGTCGTTCCCGAACTGCTTGCCGCGGCCGTCAGCGGCGACGTCGACGTCGTCGTCGGCAGCCGGTACGTCACCGGGGGAAGTGCCTCGGGACTTGCCAACGGAGCGCGCCGGCTGGTGTCCTCCAGCGCGAACCTGCTGTCCCGGCTCGTCTTCCCGCTGCGGCTGCGTGGCGTCTCGGACGTGATGAGCGGCTTCTTCCTCGTTCGGGTCGCCGCTCTGGATCTGGACCGGCTCCGCCCGGACGGCTACAAGATTCTGCTCGAGCTGCTGGTGCGGACCGGCCGGCTGCGTGTCGTCGAGGTCGGCTACGTCTTCGGTGAACGGCACGCCGGCGAGTCGAACGCGTCGGTGTCGGAGGGCGTCCGGTTCGCCCGGCGGCTGTTCTCGCTGCGGGTGCCGAGGGCGGCGAGATTCGCCTTGGTGGGCGCCTCCGGAACGCTGCCCAACATTGCCGGGACCGCTCTCCTGCACCATGTCGGAATGCATTACATAGCAGCCGCCGTGCTCGCCACACAGCTCGCCATCCTCTGGAACTTCATCGGCTGCGACCTGCTGGTCTGGGAGCGCGGGAACCAGTCCAGGGCCCGTCGCTACCTGCCTTTCGCGGTGCTGAACAACCTTGACCTCGTCATCCGGCTGCCGCTGCTCGGGCTGTTCGTCGACCGGTGGCACACAAGCGTTCCGGTGGCCACGTTCGTGACGCTGGCGGTCGCTGTTTCCGTTCGTTACGTGCTGGTCGACAGGATGATCTACAGCGAGCGGCAGCGGCCGGCCCGCAGGCATTCCCGGTACGGCCGCGGCGCGGTCGCCAGCGCGATGGGAGCCGGGGCAGCGGGGAGCGGGGCGATGGGGGAGGCCGAGGCGTGACCGGATCCGAAAAACGGCGGCGGATCGGCCGGCGTCGTGCGCTCGCCGCGCTGCTCGCCACCGCCGCCGTCCAACTGGTTGCCGTCGTTGTCGTCACCCCGGAGTCAGCAAGGGCCATCACCTGCGCACCTGAGGAATGGGCCGGCGACTACTTCGCCAACCCGACACTGACGGGGGCGCCGGCCGACTCACGGTGCGACGGCAACATCGGTTTCGACTGGGGGGAGACCGGCCCGGGGATCGGCGGCATCGGTGGGGCGGGATATTCCGTCCGCTGGACCAGGAACGCCCTGTTCCAGGCAGGGGAGTATTCGTTCACGGCCACGGCCGACGACGGCATCCGGGTCTATCTCGACGACGTCCTCGTCATCGACGAGTGGCGGGACCAGGGGGCGAGCACTTTCGCGGCGACCAGGCCCGTTGCCGCCGGAACGCACAAGGTGACCGTCGAGTACTACCAGGGTGTCGGCGGCGGGCTGGTGCGCGCCAGCTACACCGGTGGTGGGGATCCCGGGCCGGTACCTCCGCCGCCACCGGGTGGCTGCACGGGCGACTGCCAGGGCTCCTGGCAGGTCCTGCCCTACGAGTCGCCGGTGCGCTCGGTGCACGCCACCGTGCTGCACACCGGGAACGTGCTGCTCGTCGCCGGCTCCGGCAACGACGGGGCCGCGGCGGCGAACAACCAGTTCGTCTCGAAAGTGTGGAACCCGTCGACCGGTGAGTTCGCCGACGTGCCCACCCAGGAGGACCTGTTCTGCGCCGGGCACACCCAGCTCCCCGACGGGCGGATTCTGCTCGCCGGCGGGACGTTGGAATACCCGACGCCGACCAGCAACTACAAGGGCCTGGCGATCAGCTACATCTTCGACCCGATGACGAACACCTATACAAAGATCGGTGACATGCCGGGCGGTGGGCACTGGTACCCCTCCCTGGTGAACCTCGGCGACGGTTCGGTGTTCGCCACCGGCGGGCTCAACGAGAACGGCTCCGGAAACGTCGCCGTCGAGATGTTCGACTCCCGGAAGAGCCAGTGGAAGCCCTTCAACGAGGTGCCGCAGACGTACTTCTACTGGGGTCTCTACCCGAACATGGTGCTGATGGCGGACGGCCGGCTCTTCTATGCCGGGACGCACACCTTCGGTAACGCGCTGCCGAACACCTCGGGGTCGGAGATCTACGACATCGCCACCGGGACGATCACAGATGTCCCGGGTCTGCGGGACATCGACTTCCGGGATCAGGGCGCGACGGTGCTGCTGCCGCCGGCGCAGGCCCAGAAGGTGGCCGACTTCGGCGGTGGGAACACCTACAGCGACCTCGACCCGACCAGCCACACGGACATCATCGACCTGCGCCAGCAGGATCCGCAGTGGACGGCAGGGCCGGACCTGCCGGCGGCCAAGATGTATGTCAGCGCCGTCATTCTTCCCGACGGGAAGGTGTTCGAGACCGGCGGGGCGAAGCACAACTATCCCGAGTACGCCGTGCACGAGGCGTCGATGTACGACCCGGTCACCAACACGTTCACGCCGATGCCGGCAGATCCGCTGGCGCGGATGTACCACTCGGAGTCCTTCCTCCTCCCGGACGGCCGGGTGGCGTCGATCGGGAACAACCCGGCGACCGGGGCATTCGACCTGGGTATCTCGGTCTACTCCCCCTGGTACATGTCGAGGCCGCGGCCGGCCATCACCGCCGCCGCCGAGCAGTTCGACCTCGGGTCGACGCAGAACCTGACCGTGAGCGGGAACATCGGCCGGGTCACGCTGATCCGTCCGGCGTCGGTGACCCATCAGTCGGACCCGAACCAGCGCAGCGTCGACCTGCCGACAACCGGCACCGGGACGAACATCAGCGTGACCGTCCCGAGTAATCCGAACATCATTCCTGCCGGTTACTACATGATGTTCGCCCAGGATACGAACGGAGTTCCATCCGTGGCGAAGTGGGTGCATGTCGGATGACCCGACGGAAAATCCTTCTCAGCGCGGTGACGGCGGTGTGTGTCACGGTCGGCCTGCTGGTCGGCCTGCGGGCGACCGGTGTCTTCGGCCCGTCGGCCGGCGACAGCGGGGGCACCCGGCCGGTCGCGGCCGAAAACACGCTCGGGGCTGGCAACCGGGATCTCAGCGGCCGGATCCAGCCGCACGGAAACGGCCGACCGTCGCCCGCGACGCTGTGGGTGGACGGCTGCGACCACAACTATGTGAAGGCTAGCGACAACATGAACGTCTGCGTCCCGAAGATCGCCCCCGGTGGTGTTCCGGTCGACTGCGAATTCCTGCGGAAATCCGGCTTCGGGGCGTTGAAGGTGACAGGAACGGACAGCAAGAACCTGGCCGGCACCGGCGGCAACGCCCCGCGTGGCACGACGGTCTGCGCCGACTAGACCCCGCCGGTTCTCCCGGATTCCCGGGATTCCTGGCGGCCAGCCGAGCCGGTCCGCCGGGAATCCCGGGCACGGAAAACCCGTCGTCACGCCGTCCGCACCCGAGGTAACGGTCGGAAACGGGACATGGACCACGGTGCCACGGGTCCGTGGCCAGTGGCACAGCCCTGCCGTTTCGATCCGGTCAGCTGTTCAGAAAGGCCAGGAACATGCCCCCCTGCGATGCACCGGTCGGGCCGACGCCGTGAGGCGGGCCCTGGGCGGAACCGCCGTCATGGCCCTGCTCTGTCTGGCCGGCAGCGCCGGCTGCGCCACGAGCGAGCCCGCACACCCGGCCGACGGCCCGNCCCGCCGGTACGGCCGTCGGCGGCTGTCGCCACGGCCACCGGCGGCTGGCACGGCACCGTCCCGAAGGTCTCCCGCTCCCGGCCGTCGTTCACCCTGACGGACACCGCCGGGCACAGTTTCGACTTCGCGCGGCAGACCGCCGGCCGAGCCACCCTGCTCTTCTTCGGCTACACGAACTGCCCGGACGTCTGCCCGACGACCATGGCCGACATCGCCGCCGCCAAACGGCTGGCCAGCAGCGATGCCGGGTCGGCGCTCACGGTCGTCTTCGTGACCACGGATCCCGGGCGGGACAGCGCCGAGGCGCTCCGGCGCTGGCTCGGCCAGTTCGACTCCTCGTTCATCGGGCTCACCGGCTCGCCGGCGCAGATCGACGCCGCGCAACAGGCCGTGGGCATACCGCTCGCGCAGACGCAGCAGGCGCCCGGCGGCCAGTACGACGTGGCGCACGCGGCCCAGGTCGCCGCCTACGGCGTCGACGACGTCCAACACGTTCTTTATTTCGCCAGTTCCACGGTTGCCGACTACGCGGCCGATCTGCCGAGGTTGGTGACTGCTTCGGGAGAACGCCCGTGAGAACAGCGGGCCGCCGTGCCCGGTCCTCATGCCCGGTCCCGGGCCATTGCCACCCGGTCGATGCCGGCCGTTCGTACCGACCACTCAGGTAGGGATCAGTGAACCTCAATCAGGCGCTGGCCGCGCCACCGTCGCTTCACGCTTTCCTGACGAGGATGCCAGGGCAGTTGCGTTTCATCACGGCCGGTGGGACGAGTATTGCCGCACGGGTCGCGCTGATGGCTTTCGTCGGCTGTTTCTTCGGGGCCTGGGGACGGGCCGGATACGGATTTTCGGTGGTCGCCGCGACGGGCCTGCTGTGGGGCCTGGACCGTGGCTTCACCTGGCGTGGACACGATGGCGGCCGGCTCAGGAGCGCCATAGCTCGGGTCTCGACCGAATCGGTCGGCTGGCTGCTGTTCACCGCGCTGACGGAGCTGGCGGCGAACTCCTCGCCAACGGGGCAGGCCGGCCCACGTAACCTGTTGGCCGCCGCGGTCTGCGCCCTGGTGGTGGTTTCCGCTCACCTGCTGGTGTGTTCCTGGTTCGTCTTCGGCTCCACCCTGACAGCCGCGTCCGTCCGTGTGCTGCACGGTGTTCTTCTGCTGCCCGCGTGGCCGTTGTTCGTCGAGACGGCACAGGCGCTGTATCGCGGCCGTGGCAACGTGGCGATCGGTATCTGGACGGTGGTGTCGCTGTCGATGCTGCTGATCGCCGGTCTGACGCTGGTGCGGGCCCAGTACGGCTGGCAGCTGCCCGACCGGGTCGACCACGTCGACCTGGAGGACCAGGCGTCCCCCGGATACACCTTCTCGCTGATCGTGCCCGCCCGTCAGGAGCCCGTTCTCGGGCGCACGCTGACCCAGCTGCTCGCCGGTGACTATCCGCCGCATCTTTTCGAACTGGTCGTCGTCGTATCGGACGACGAGCTCGACCGGGAGACCCGCGAGGTGGCACAGGAGTTCGCCGGCCGATACCCCAACGTACGGATCGTCACACCCAGCGGTGCGCAGCGGAGCAAACCGCTCTCCCTCGAGGACGCGCGAAAGCACTGCCACGGCGAGCTGATAGGAATCGTCGACGCGGAGTCCCTGATCGCCCGCGGCCTGCTCGGCTACGTCAACACCCTGGCCGTGCGTCACCCGGAAACCGGGATCTTTCAGGGCGGTGTCCAGCTGATGAACGTTCGCGGCCCCCGCTGGCAGCGGCCGGAATCCGCCGGGATGCTGCGCGCGCTGGTCGACTGGGCCGACAGCGGGACGTCGTGGTGGCGGGCGCGTAACTGCCTGGAGTACTACATCTGGTTCATGTCTCGGCTGCGCTACCAGGCGAAGGCGCGTTTCATCCCGCTCGGCGGCAACACCGTGTTCGTCCGGCGCGAGGTTCTCGACCGGCTCGGTGGTTGGGACGTCTCCTGCCTGACGGAGGACTGCGACCTCGGTGTGCGCGCCTCGGTGGCCGGCGTCACCACCACGGTTTTCTACCATCCCGAGCTGACCACCCAGGAGGAGACGCCGGAAAGCCTGAAGAAACTCGTGGTGCAGCGCACCCGTTGGATGATGGGTTTCATCCAGGTCTTCCGGAAGGGCGACTGGCGCCGGCTGCCGGGCTGGCGGCAGCGGGTGCTCGCCGCCGAGATGCTGTTGATGCCGTTCTTCCAGGCCATGGCCGGCCTGGTCCTGCCGACCTCCATACTGCTCACGTTCTTCCTGAGCGCCCCGGTGGGTATTGTGATCATATTCTGGCTGCCGCTCCTCGCGATGCTGATGCTGACGCTCACCGAGGAGGCCGCCTTCCGGGAGTTCGCCGACGCATACCGGATCAGGGTGACTCCGCTGGACAGCGCCCGGCTGATAGCCAGCGCGCCGGTCTACCAGCTCGTGCTGTCGCTGGCGGCACTGCGGGCCGTTGTGCGGCTGTTCCAGAGAAAACTCGAATGGGAGAAGACGACGCATGTCGGCGCCCACCACGTGGTGATACCGAGCCAGGCCCGGCCGGCGCTGCGAAACCACCGCGATCCTGTTTTCACGCCCGGGACACCTGTCGCCTCCGTGTTCCCTGCCGCCGCTGAAGCGTTCACCGGTTCCGAGATGCTTGCCGGCTCCAGGATTCCTGCCGGATCCGGGGTCGCCACCACTTCCGGGGTTTCCACCGGACTGGCGAAGCCGATCGGAGAGCTTCGCAAGCCGATCGGGGAGGTTCGGCAACCGGTCCGGCAGCTCCGGGAGGCCCAGGTCCCTGAGCAACTGACGGGACAGCGGCGCGGCGACCGCGTCTTCACGCCGCCCGGGGTCCAGTTCCCCGAACCGTTCGAGGGGGTTCTGTGACCACCAGCACGCTCCCGCTTCTCGACCGCGGCGCAGGCACTGGCACCGCACCGGCCGACAACCGGCGTGGCCGCCGGTTCGGCGGATTCACCGACTCGGTCGCGACCGTCCGCGACCGGATGACAGCCTGGCTGTTGGCGCACTGGCAGAGCATCATCATCCTCGCCGTGCTCATCGTCGTCTGCGGGCTCGTACACGGCATCAACCAGGACGGCTGGCCCGGCCGTGTCAACGACGACGAGGGCACCTACACGGCGCAGGCATACGCCATGGAGTACTGGGGTCAAATCGCCCACTACACCTACTGGTACGACCATCCTTTCGGCGGCTGGCTGCTCATCGCCGTCTACACGACGCTCACACACGCGTTCGAGCGGGCACCGACAGCGGTGGCCGCCGCCCGCGAG
>NZ_JWIO01000006.1:189678-203600 GCF_001017755.1 Protofrankia coriariae | reverse complement strand
CGGTGGCCGCCGCCCGCGAGTGCATGTTCGTCGTCCATCTGGTGAGCTGTGCGCTGCTTTATCTGCTGGCCCGCCGGCTGGCACTGCGACGGGTGTTCTCGGCCGCCGCGGTCCTGTTGTTCTCCCTGGCACCGCTCGCGGTCTGGTACCAGCGGATGGCCTTCCTCGACAACATCGCCGTGATGTGGGTGCTGGCGGCGCTGGTCTGCGCGGCATCCCCCCGGCGCAGCGCCGGCGCGGCGATCTGGGCCGGTGTCTTCATGGCCTTCGCCTTCTGGTCGAAGGAGACGACCCTCATTCTCCTGCCGGCCGTCTACCTGCTGCTCCGGCAGAACCGTGACCGGCGGAACTGGCGGTTCGTACGCCAGAACTTCCTCGGTTTCCTCACTGTGATCTGTGGCCTCTACGTCCTCTACGCCGTCATCAAGAACGAGCTGTTCGAGGGCGCCGGTCACGTCTCGCTGATCGGCGCGACCAAGTGGCAGCTGTTCGACCGGCCGGCGAGCGGAAGCCTGTTGAACGCGGACAGCAGCACCCGCAGCATGGCGAACCTGTGGCTGGACATCGACCCCTATCTGCTGTGCGCGGGCGTTGTCGCCGCGTTCCCGGCGCTTTTCGTCAGGCGTCTGCGGGTGGTCGCGATACTGCTGCTGATCCAGCTCGCCTTCATGTTCCGGAACGGATACATGCCATACGCGTACGTGACGGCGATGCTGCCGTTCGCGGCGCTGTGTGTGGCGGGCATGCTCGACGCGCTGCTGCCGTACTACCGGCCACCGACCGCCGACGCCGCGCGTGGCCGCTCCGGGGACATGGCTGGCAGCGCGCTCCACGACCCGCCGCGTGATCCGGCGCCTGCCGCGGAAACGCGCTCGCTGTCCCTCCGGCCCCCGATATCGGCCCTGACTCTGGCATCAGCCCCGACGTCGGCTTCGTTCGCGGCCCCGCTCCCGGTCGCGGCCGAGCCTGCCGTGCTCGGTACCTGGATACGCCTGGTGGCGGTGGCCAGCATCGTGACGGCGGGGCTGCTGACGCTCCCGGAGCACTGGGCACCGAAGCTGCACACAGCACTGACCGCCGACGACAGCGCGCCGAGCCGGGACGCGGCACGCTGGTACATCGAGAACATCCCGGACGGCAACATCGTCGTCACCGACGACAACATATGGACGGACCTGGAGCTGGCCGGCAAGAAGCCCGAGCCGGTCTGGTTCTACAAGCTGGACCTCGACCCGGCCGTCCGCGAAAAACTGAAGAACGGCTGGCAGGACGTCGACTACTTCATTCTCGGCGACCTGACCCCCGTCATCCTGAACGACCTCCCCATGGTCGCCGAGGGTCTGCGGAACTCGATAGTCGTGAAATCCTTCGGCGACCACGGCGAGATCGCGGTCCGCAAGGTGATCAGACCCGGTTGCCCGGCAACCCCCACAACCACTGTCCCGGGCTGCTGAACAGTTCCGGTCACAGGCAGCGCCCCGTGCGCTGGCGGGTGGCCCCGGCCGGGTCGACATCAGCCGGGGCCACCCCGCCCACGGATCGACTTCGCGATCGCGAGCACGCGCGGCCGACCGGTCCCGCTCAGGCCGAACCCGAGGCCGTGACGGTAGATCTCCGGAATCCAGTACTGGTCGTTCTCACGAAACAGGACCCCGCTGGTCTCCAGCAGCCTGGCGTCAGCGGGGCTCGAATCCACGGTCTCGAGTGTGAATGACATCTTGCGGGAGTCCTCAGACAGCTCTCGCAAGTCCTCGGTCATCTCTTATGTGTTCTTTTCGAAGATGAGGCGTAGGCCGATGAGGGTCAGGTGGGGTTCGTGGTGCTGGAGGGTTTCGCTCTCGCGGATGACGAGGGAGGCGAGCCCGCCGGTGGCGATGACCACGGGGTCGGCGTCCAACTCGTTGCTGATGCGGCGTACCAGGCCGTCCACCTGGCCCACCACGCCGTAGATCATGCCGGACTGGAGGCACTCGACCGTGTTCTTTCCGATCACCGATCGTGGTGGTATGAGCTCGACGTTGCGCAGTTGCGCCGCCCGCGACGCAAGCGCGTCCAGGGCTATCTCGATACCCGGGGCGAACGCGCCGCCGAGGAACTCGCCGCGGCTGGAGACCACGTCCAGGTTCGTGGACGTCCCGAAGTCGACGATGATCGCTGGGCCGCCGTAGAGGTGGTGGGCGGCCAGCGCGTTCACGATCCGGTCCGCGCCGGCCTCCTTGGGGTTGTCGATGAGGATCGGCACCCCTGTTCTGGTGCCCGGCTCCACCACGACGGCGGGCACCTTGCGGAACGCGCGCACCACCATGCGCCGGATCTCCCGCAGGGCCGCCGGCACGGTCGAGCACACCGAGATGCCGTCGACGTCGTAGTCCAGGAGCAGGCCGCGGAACAGCAGCGACAGCTCGTCCGCGGTCGAGTGCGGGTTGGTGCGTACCCGCCAGGAATCCACCAGGTCCTCGCCGTCGAAGACACCGAGGACGGTGTTGGTGTTGCCGATGTCGATCGTGAGCAGCATCAGGACGCCCCCGATCCGGTGCCCGCCGCGGGCGCGACGTCCGCGGCGGCGGCCGTGCCCGTGCCCGTGCCCAGGCCCGCATCAAAGTGCGGGGAGAGGGCGAGGTCGAGGCCCAGGTCCAGCGCGGACGCCGAGTGGGTCAGCGCTCCGATCGCCAGATAGTCGACGCCGGTCTCGGCCACGCGGCGGGCCACGTCGAGGGTCAGCCCGCCGCTGGCCTCCAGCTCGACGCCGTTCGGACGGGCGATCGCGACCGATTCGCGCAGCTCGTCCAGGCTCATGTTGTCGCAGAGGATCAGGTCCGCGCCGGCTGTCACGGCCTCGGTGACCTGGGTCACCGTGTCGCACTCGACCTCGACCGGCAGGCCGGGGAACCTCGCCCGCACCGCGGCGAACGCCGCCGTCACCCCGCCCGCGGCGACCACGTGGTTGTCCTTCACCAGCGCCGCGTCCGCCAGCGACATCCGGTGGTTGCGCCCACCTCCACAGCGCACCGCGTACTTCTCCAGCGCGCGCAGCCCGGGCAGGGTCTTGCGGGTGTCCCGGATCGCCGCCCCCGTACCGTCCACCGCGTCGACCCACCGCCGGGTCGCCGTGGCCACCCCGGAGAGGTGGCACAGCAGGTTCAGCGCCGTGCGTTCGGCGGTGAGCAGGGCGCGGACCGGGCCCGCGACGGTCAGGACGGCGTCCCCGGGGCTCACCTGGTCACCGTCCGAAGCGACGATCTCGATGTCCAGACCGCCGGTCCAGCCGCTCTCCGCGTCCGCGTGCTCGTCAGTGGCCGCATCCCCACGGTGGACGTCCGACGGATCCCGCGTCGGGCGGACGCCTGTGGGCTCGTGCCGTGCCGGGTACCGGTCGGCGAGGACCACCTCGAAGACGGCTGCGGCCACCGGCAGGCCGGCGACGACTCCCCGGGCCCGCGCGACGACCGCTCCCCGGCCAGCCAGGTCGGGCGGCACGGTCGCGACCGACGTCGTGTCGACCGAGTCCGGATCATAACTACTCACTGTACGGACCGCGGCATCCGCCGTGGCGTCCAGGAGTGCCACCGGATCCGCTGGGAGCGCGGGCAGATCCTCGGCGACGGCGCCGCGGATGAGCGTGACGAGCGCGTCCGGATCGAGCCCGGCTGACACCAGTGCGCCGCGGGTCTCCTGCGACAGCGGTGACAACGACGGTGACGGCGGTGACAACGGCGGCTGCGACGGCGACGGCGACGGCGGCTGCGACAGCGGCGGCGGGGACGGCAGTGGCATCAGGCTGGCATCAGGACCGGCCCGAGGCGTGCCCGGCGGTTGCCGGGTGGCCCGGAAGAGGCGGAGCCTCCGCGACGTCCAACGGCTCGTATGTCACTGAGAGCTCACCTTCCGCGTCCAACTGGGTGAGGATGTGGCCACGCCAGCGTGCGTCGTCAGTGGTACCGAAATCTTCCCGCCAGTGCGAGCCACGGGTTTCCTGACGCATTGTGGCAGCCGCGACCAGCGCGGTGGCGACGGTCCGCAGGTTGGTCATCTCCCAGGCATCCGGGCCGGCGGTGACCGTACCACCGACCCGTGGGTCCCCGAGGGCGGCCAGCGTCTTCGCGGTCGCCCGCAGGCTCTGCTCGCTGCGCAGCACCCCGGCGCCATCGGCCATGGCACGGGCCAGGTCGGCGCGGGCCGCCGGGTCGGCAAGCCCGGCCGAGCCGTGTCCCACCACCGGGTTCACCGGCTTCGTCGGGCTGGGCAGCCCCCGGGCGAGATCGGTGCCGATGCGGGCGGCGAAGACCAGCCCCTCCAGCAGGCTGTTGGACGCCAGCCGGTTCGCTCCGTGCACGCCCGTGCACGCGACCTCGCCGCACGCGTACAGCCCGGGGACGCTGGTACGCCCCCAGACGTCGGTGCGCACACCGCCGCTGGCGTAGTGCGCCGCCGGGGCGACCGGGATCGGCTCGCGGACCGGGTCCACACCGGCGGCCCGGCAGCGGGCCGTGATCGTCGGGAAGCGCCGCAGCAGGGTGGAACTGCCCAGGCCGCGGGCGTCGAGGTAGAGGTGGTCGACGCCCTGGGCGGCCATCACCCGGGACATCTGCTTGGCGACGACGTCCCGCGGGGCCAGATCGGCGAGCGGGTGGACGCCGTCCATCACCCGGTGCCCGGCGGCGTCCACCAGAAGGGCGCCCTCACCGCGCATGGCCTCACTGACCAGCGGCTGCTGGCCGGAGCCGGGCGGCGCACCGGACGGCCCGCCGCCACCGCCGCCGGCCGGTCTGGCCGCGCCGGCCGCCGGGCCCGCCCCCGCCCCCGGTCGCGTGGCCGCTTCCGTTGACGGCGGGACCAGNNNNGGCGGGACCAGCCACAGCGCGGTCGGATGGAACTGGACGAACTCCAGGTCGGTGACGACCGCGCCGGCGCGCAGCGCCAGCGCCACACCGTCCCCGGTGGACACCGGCGGGTTCGTGGTGGCGGCGAAGACCTGCCCCATCCCGCCGGTGGCGAGGATCACCGCGCGGGCGGCGACCGCGCCCACCCCGTCCTTGCTGCCCTCGCCCAGGACGTGCAGGGTGACCCCGGCGGTGTTGCCGTCGGCGTCCAGCAGCAGGTCGAGGACGAGCGCGTGCTCGATCACCTCGACGCCCGGGTCCGTGCGCACCGCCGCGATGAGAGCCCGTTCGACCTCCAGGCCGGTGGCGTCGCCGCCCGCGTGCACGATCCGGTTGCGCAGGTGGCCGCCCTCGCGGGTCAGCGCGAACCCGCCGGTGGAGCCGTCCCGGTCGAACGCGGCGCCCAGCTCGGCCAGCTCCCGCACCCGCGCCGGCCCCTCGGTGACCAGGATCCGCACGGCGTCGACGTCGCACAGCCCGACCCCGGCTGTCAGGGTGTCGGCCAGGTGATCCTCGGGGGAGTCCTCCGGGGCGAGCGCCGCGGCGATGCCGCCCTGCGCCCAACGGGTCGACCCCTCGTCCAGGCGTGCCTTCGTGACCAGCAGGACCCGGCCGGCGGGCACGGCCGCGCGGGCGTGCAGGACGGCGCTGAGCCCCGCGATCCCCGACCCGATCACCACGATGTCGGCGTCGAGTGCCCAGCCTGGTCGGGATGCCCCGAGCCGGCAGGGCAGGAAGATCATGAACGGATCCGCGTGCCGANGTCCGCCCGCCGTCCGGCTCGTGCCGGGGCGCCCTCCGCTCGGCTCTTGCCCCGTCGGCGGACAGCGGCGGGACCGACAGCGGCTGGACGATGTCCCCGCGCAGGCTGGACGGGTCGTCCGGGATCGCCGCCGCCGGATCCTGGCCGCGGGCGACGATCCGGTTGGCGGCGTCCACGAACAGCACCCGCGGGGTGAACCGGCGGGCCTCGGCGTCGGCCATGACCGCGTACGCCAGGATGATCACAAGATCTCCGGGGTGGACGAGCCGGGCTGCCGCGCCGTTGATCCCGATGATCCCGCTGCCGGGCGGACCCGCGATCGCGTAGGTCTCCAGCCGGGCACCGTTGTCGATGTCGACGATCGTGACCTGCTCGCCGGGGAGCAGGTCCGCGTCCGCCATCAGGTCGGCGTCGATCGTGACGGAGCCGACGTAGTGCAGATCGGCCTGGGTGACCGTGGCGCGGTGGATCTTCGATTTGAGCATGGTCCGGAACACGGTCAGCCGTCCTCCCCGGGCAGCGTGAGCTCGATGTTGTCGATCAGCCGGGTGGTGCCCACCCGGGCCGCGACCAGCAGTAGCGCCTGGCCGATACGTACCGGTGCCAGATCGTCGGGACTTGCCAGCCTCAGGTAGTCCACCCTGACGCCCGGCTCGGCGGCGAGCACCTCGCTGGCGGCGGCCAGCACCACGTCCGCGCCTTCGTCGGCGACGCTCACCCCGACGGCGAGCGCCCGCGGCAGCGCGAGCGCGCTGCCGCGCTGGTGGGTGGTCAGGTAGGCGTTGCGGCTGGACAGCGCCAGCCCGTCCGGGGCCCGTACCGTCGACACCGCGACGATCTCGGTTGGGAAGGCCAGGTCGTGCACCATCCGCCGGACGAGGACGATCTGCTGGGCGTCCTTCTTGCCGAAGAAGGCCAGGTGCGGCCGGGTCAGGTGAAGCAGGGTCGCGACGATCGTGAGGACGCCGTCGAAGTGCCCGGGGCGGCTGGCACCTTCCAGTATCTCGCCGAGCGGGCCGGCGCTGACCCGGACGAGCGGCGGGGTTTCGTGCACGATCGGCGGGGCGAAGACGATGTCCACGCCTTCGCGGCCGCACAGCCGCAGGTCGGCGTCGAGCGTCCGGGGGTAGCGGGAGAGGTCCTCCCGGGGGCCGAACTGCAACGGGTTCACGAAGATCGTTACGATCAGCTGGTCCGCGCGGGCCCGGGCGGTGCGGATCAGCTCGGCATGCCCGGCATGCAACGCGCCCATCGTCATGACGACAGCTCGTGTAGCATTCGCTGCTAAGGGTGACGCATCGAGCAGCGAATCGAGTTCTGCGCGGCTCTGGGCCAGCTCCGGCTCCCCGTCGTCGGGCGATCGGGGGCGTGGCGAAGCCGCGGTTGCGGATGTGGCCATCAATGTCGTTCCAGTCCTCGTAGGGGTACCGGACGTCGCGCGCCAGCCTAACCCGAACGCGATCGCGCGTGCACGCCTGTCACGTACCGCACATGTGTCAGCGGCTGGCGGTCGCGTCCGTCGGCCACCGGCGGAAGGTTCCGACTGACGGCGGCGCGACCCGGAGGGCTGAGAGTACGCCTCCCGGGCCCGAGACGCCGGGCCCGGGACGGACGTTCTGAAACGCCTGCCCGAGACGACGCCTACCGGGCCTGCGCGGCGGCGACGTAGCCGGCGAAGGAGGTGCCGGTGAGGCGTTCGTACGCCTCGACGTAGCGGGCCCGGGTGGCCTCGACCACCTCCGGCGGAAGCTGTGGGCCGGGAGCGGTCCGATCCCAGCCGGTGGACGCCAGGTAGTCGCGGATGAACTGCTTGTCATAGGACGGCTGGGAGCCGCCGGGCCGCCACTGGTCGGCGGGCCAGAACCGGGACGAGTCCGGGGTCAGCACCTCGTCGCCCAGCCGCAGGACGCCGTCGGCGTCGTGGCCGAACTCGAACTTGGTGTCGGCGACGATGATGCCGCGTTCGGCGGCCACGGCGACCGCCCGCTCAAAGATCGCCAGGGTGAGTTTCTCCAGCTCGGCGGCAACCTCGGAGCCCACCTGGGAGGCGGCCTGCGCCCGGCTGATGTTCTCGTCGTGCTCGCCGATCGGCGCCTTCGTCGACGGGGTGTAGATCGTCGCGGGCAGCCGGCTGCCGTCGACGAGGCCGGCGGGCAGCGCGTGGCCGCTGACCTCGCCGGTGCGCTGGTAGTCCTTCAGCCCGCTGCCGGTGAGGTAGCCGCGGGCGACGCACTCGATCGGCACCATGGCCAGCCGCCGGCACAGCATCGACCGGCCGCGCAGCTGCTCGGTGTAGGGGGCGAGCTCGTCGGGGTACTCGGCCACGTCGGTGCTGATCACATGGGACGGTACGAGATCCGCGAGCTGGTCGAACCACCACAGCGACAGGCCGGTGAGGACGGCGCCCTTGTCCGGTATCTCGGTGGGCAGGACCACGTCGAAGGCGGAGATCCGGTCGCTGGCGACCAGGAGCACCGCGTCGTCACCGACCGCGAACATCTCGCGTACCTTGCCCGACCCCAGGTGGGTCAGCCCGGCGAACTCCTCGTGCGTCAGTGGCATGCCTCGACCGTATGCGATGCGCCGGGCCTCTTCGCAGGCAATCAGGACGTCCCAGTCGGTGACGCGGCATAGTGGCCGGTGGCCGGATGCTCCCGTCCCGACGGGATGTTCGGGCCGGTGACGCGACGTCACGGCAGGGTAGGGTTTCCGGGCCGGGGATTCGGGCGCGGTTGTCGGGCACGATGGCCGGTATGGCAACCGAGCACGCGGCCCCCGTACCTCCCACCGCCCCCGAGCCCCCCGAGGTTCCCGACGTCCTGGCCACCCGTTACGCCTCGGCGGAGATCCGGCGGCTGTGGTCGCCGGAGAGCAAGGTGGTCGCGGAGCGCAGGCTGTGGCTGGCGGTGCTGCGCGCCCAGCGGGATCTCGGCCTGGAGCTGCCCGCCGGCGTGATCGAGGACTACGAGCGGGTCCTCACCGAGGTGGACCTGGCCTCGATAGCCCGGCGGGAGCGGCTGCGGCGCCACGACGTCAAGGCCCGCATCGAGGAGTTCAACGCCCTCGCCGGCCACGAGCACGTGCACAAGGGCATGACGTCACGCGATCTCACCGAGAACGTCGAACAGCTGCAGGTGCGCAGCTCACTCGCGCTGATCCGGGGGCGCATGGTCGCGGCGCTGGCCCGGCTGGCCCGGCTGGCCGCCGAGCACGACTCGCTGGTGATCACCGGGCGCAGCCACAACGTCCCCGCTCAGGCAACCACGCTCGGTAAGCGGTTTGCCTCCGCCGGGCAGGAGCTGCTGGCCGCCTTCGAGCGGGTCGAGGACACCCTGGAGCGCTACCCGCTGCGCGGGATCAAGGGCCCGGTCGGGACCGGTCAGGACATGCTCGACCTGCTCGGCGGGGACGAAGCCAGGTTCGCCGAGCTGGAGCGGCGGATCGCCGGCTTCCTCGGCTTCAGCCGGGTGCTGACCAGCGTGGGCCAGGTCTACCCGCGGTCGCTCGACTTCGAGATCGTCACCGCGCTGGTCCAGGCTGTGGCCGGGCCGGCGAGCCTCGCCACGACCATCCGGCTGATGGCCGGCCACGAGCTGGCCACCGAGGGTTTCGCCGCCGGCCAGGTCGGCTCGAGCGCGATGCCGCACAAGATGAACACCCGGTCCTGTGAGCGGGTCGGCGGCCTGTCGGTGGTGCTGCGCGGCTTCGCCGCCATGACCGGCGAGCTCGCCGGGAACCAGTGGAATGAGGGGGATGTGTCCTGCTCGGTCGTGCGCAGGGTGGCGCTGCCCGGCGCGTTCTTCGCCGCCGACGGACTGTACGAGACGTTCCTGACCGTCCTGGACGACTTCGGGGCCTACCCGGCTGTGATCGCCCGGGAGCTGGACCGCAACCTGCCGTTCCTGGCCACGACGAAGATCCTGATGGCCGCCGTGCGCCGGGGCGTCGGGCGGGAGAGAGCCCACGAGGTCATCCGGGAGCACGCGGTCGCGGTCGCCCTCGCCCTGCGGGAGAAGGGGGCGGAGCACAACGACCTGCTGGCCCGGCTGGCCAGCGACGACCGGCTGGGCCTGGACACGGCCGAGCTGTCGTCGGTACTGGCCGAGCCGCTGACGTTCACCGGAGCGGCCCGGGCGCAGGTCGTGGCCTTCTGCGCCCAGGTGGACGGCATCGTCAGCCGCTACCCGGACGCCGCCGCCTACACCCCCGAGCCGATCCTGTGACGGCTGCCGGTGGGACGCCCGCCGGCAGGGACGCGCCGGGCGGGTGAGACGCGCCCGCCCGGCGGGAACCGTCTGACCGGAGCCCGTCCGAAATGATCATCTGATGTGGCGGGCGAACACGGCCGCCTGCCCGGCGCAGGCCATCTGGCAGGGGTACGCCGGGCAGGCGGGTTACGCCGAGGTGCCGGGGACTCGCCGGGAGGTGGCCGGTCGGTCAGCGGTCGGGGGCCAGCGCCTCCTCGAGGCCCGCGGCGGCGGCCTTCTCGAAGTCGTCCTTGAACGCCGTGAGCAGAGCCCGCAGCCCGGGGTCGCTCAGGGCGAGGATCTGGGTGGCCAGCACGGCGGCGTTCGTGGAGTTGTTCAGCCCCACCGTGGCGACCGGCACCCCCGGCGGCATCTGCACGATGGCGAGCAGGGAGTCCATGCCGTCCAGCGCCCCACCCGTGATCGGGACGCCGATCACGGGCAGTGTGGTGAGCGCGGCAACGGATCCGGGCAGGGCGGCGGCGAGCCCGGCGCCGGCGATGACGACCGCGATGCCGCGGGCGGCCAGCTCGCCCACGTATTCCGCGAGGGTGCGGGGGGCGCGGTGGGCCGACACCGACACCTGCTCGTAGGGGACGCCGAAGCGCTCCAGAGTCGCGCCGGCCTTGCTCATCGTCTGGGCGTCCGAGGGGGAGCCGTAGACGATGGCCACCTTTGGTGACCGTGCGTTCGGGTCGTTCCGAGAAATCTCGCTCATACCTGCCTGCTCACTCACCTTCTGAACGACTGGCTGATCGTAGGTGGACGACTGGCGGACCGGCCGCTGGAGCCCGGAGGGGCATCACCCACCCGGGGTCCTACGGCCGTCCCCGGACGGGCGGACACACCGGACGGGGCGGATGCCGGCGACGCGGGCGTCAGCGGTTGCGCCCCCGTGGCTCCCATGGTTCTCCTTGGCCCCCATGGCCGGGATCCGGAATTCGCGCGGATCCGGATCTCCCGCATCCGCCGCGTCTTCCGGATCCCACGGCCCGACTGTGCTGATCTGTCTGGTCAGGAACCTCGCTCCGCCGACCCGCTGGCCCCGCCGCCGGGTGCGGCCTGCCAGGTCGGGACGCCGATGCGGGTCAGGTCGCCGATGTCGGTCCGGTAGTGTGCTCCGGCCAGCGACAGACGGCTGATCGCCTCGTAGGCCGAACCTCTCGCGGCCTCAAGATGTGACCCGATTGCCGTTACGCACAGTACACGTCCACCGGACGACACGATCCTGCCGTCGGCGTCCCGGCGGGTGCCCGCATGCAGGACGTCCACGCCGGTGAGGGCCTGCGCGGCGGCGAGACCACTGATCGGATCACCGACTTTTGGTGACTGCGGGTAGCCGGAAGCGGCAACGACCACCGTGACCGCCGCGCCGGAGCGCCACGCCGGCGCCCGGCGGCCCGACAGCACGTCCGTCAGCGGCGTGGCCAGCAGCGCCAGGATCGCCTGCACCTCGGGGTCGCCGAACCGGACGTTGAACTCCACGACCCGCACCCCGCGGGAGGTCAGCGCGAGACCGGCGTAGAGCAGGCCGGAGAACGGCGTGCCGCGGCGGGCCATCTCGTCCACCACGGGTCTGACCACTGTGTCGACGACCTCGGGGACGAGCCCGGGTGGCACCCACGGCAGCGGCGCGTAGGCACCCATCCCGCCGGTGTTCGGCCCGGTGTCGCCGTCCCCGACCCGTTTGTGGTCCTGCGCGGGCAGCAGCGGCACGACCGTGCCGGCCTCCGTGACGATCGCGAACAGCGAGACCTCGGGGCCGTCCAGGTACTCCTCGATCACGACTCGGTCGTCCTCCCGGCGCAGGCAGGACCGCACGGCCGCCACCGCCTCCGCCCGGTCGGTCGTCACGGTGACGCCCTTGCCGGCGGCCAGCCCGTCGTACTTGACGACGTAGGGCGGGCCGAACTCGTCGAGGTCGGCCAGGGCCGGCTCGATCTCGGTGTGGTCGCGGGCGGCCGCGGTCGGGACGCCCGCGGCGCGCATCACGTCCTTGGCGAACGCCTTGCTGCCCTCCAGGCGCGCAGCCGCGGCGGACGGCCCGAAGCAGGTCAGCCCGCGGGCCCGCAGCTCGTCGGCTGCACCGGCGACCAGGGGAACCTCCGGCCCGATGATGGTCAGATCGGCCTGGACTGTCTGCGCGAGGGCCGCGACGGCGTCCGGGTCGCCGACGTCAAGCGGACGTGGCTCGGCGAGGTCCGCGGTGCCGGCGTTGCCCGGGGCGCAGACGATCGAGCTCACGGCCGGGTCGCGCGACAGCGCCCGGCACAGGGCATGCTCCCGGCCACCGGAGCCGACGACGAGTACCTTCACCGTGTCACCCGTTACCCACTGCCACCGCCGGGCCGGTCACCGTCGCTGAACGAACCATCACCACTGGACGAGCGGCTGCCGCTGAACCAGCCACTGCCGCTGAACGGGCGGCTGTCGCTGAACGGGCGGCTACCGTCGGAGCGGCCGTTGCCGCGGGACGAACTGCCGCTGGACGAACTGCCGCTGGAGCGGTCGCCGCGGCCAGAGCGGCCGTTGCCATCTGTCGGACTGCCACCTGCCCGACCGGTGGTCGGCGGCCGGCCGCGCCCCGGCTGGCTGTGCGCGCGGTCACGGGCCCTGCGTGGGAACCGGTATGGGAGGGCACGCGGTACAGGGTAGCGCTCACCGCGATCAACTTTCCGGTCAGGCCCGGCCCGGCCGCGGACGTGCTCACGGTGTGATACCTGGAAGCGATCTGGATGGAATCGAACACGGTTCGTGACTGACGTCCGGACGCTTGTCGGGGCCCGCACGGACGGTGGTGTGTCCTGACCGGCCGCGGCGCCCGCCCTACGCCCGCGGGCGCGTACGTCTACGGGTGTCTACAGGAGGACACCAGCACGCCACAGCGTGTGTGCCAGGCCGTACACCACCTGCTGCGCGCATCGCCGGGCGTCCACCTCGGCCATGGCCCCGACGACCGCGTGGATGTCCACCGGCCACACCCGGACATCGCGGCCCAGGGCGTAGAGGGCTCCCGGGTCGTCCCGGCCCTCGAAGGTCCGCCCGTCGCGGTCGACGAAAAGGTGCAGGCAGCGGCCCGTGTACGGGAACTCCTCGTTACGCCAGTACAACACCGGCCAGACCAGCGGTGACGCGGCGTGCCGGCCGCGCCGACGGTCCCTGGCCGGACCGGAACCGCGCCGACCGGCCTTCCCGCCATCGCTCCCGCCATCGGTGATCTCCGTCGAGGGCCGCCCGGCTGTGTCGTGCCCGGCCGGGCCGGCCTCGGTGGGAGCCGGGATCGGGAGCGGCACCGGATCCGCGGGCTGCCGTCGGCGCCCACCGCGGGCCACCGGTGGGGGCAGACGTTGCGGGAGCAGACGAACGCTCACGTTAGGTGAGAGGCTCTGGGCTGCGCAGATGGCGAGGAACTCGGCGATCTGCCTGTCCACGTGGGTGGCGACGGCGTCCGCCCGCCTGCGGCGCTGCTCCTCGGCCCGGTTGGCGCTGCGGATGGCGTAGCTGCCGCGAACGACAACCTCCACCAGGCCGGCGGGAGGCACGTCGCCGATGGGTGAGAAGCCGACCGGCCGGGCGTGCGCGCCGACGCTCTGCCGCACCGCCTGCGGCCGGGTGACCAGGCCGGCGGCGTGCGCCACCGGCGTCCGATGGGCCGGCAGGGAACCGACGGGGCCGGCCGGAGCGGCTGGAGCGGACGCGCTGCCTGCCGCTGGCCTGCCAGCGCGCGGCAGGCCAGCCCGTGGGATGTTGGGTTCCAGCCGGCGACCGTCGGGGCCGGGACGGGCGGGGGGCCGCCTGTCGTCCGGCACGTTCGGCTGGGTGCCCTCGGCGGAGCCGGGCGGCGGCACGGAGCCACCACTCGACGCGGCCGCATCGGACGGCCTGCCGTTCACCGGGCTGCCGCCGTTCACGGTGTTGCCGCGTCCCACCGGGTTGCCGCGTCCCACCGGGTTGTCGCCGTTCGCCGTGTTGTCGCCGTTCAGGGGGCTGCTGTGCTTCACCGGGTAGCCGCGGCGCGGCGGGTCGCCGTCC
>NZ_JWIO01000006.1:184684-189669 GCF_001017755.1 Protofrankia coriariae | reverse complement strand
GGTCGCCGTCCGCCGGACCGCCGTCCACCGGCTCCTGTTCGGGTGGGCCCGCGACAGCCTGGTCGGTGGCCGATGTAACTGTCGGTGTTGTCACTGTGGGTGTCGACCGTTCTGGCTGCCCGGGTCGGTCGGACTGGGCGGACGGTCGTGCCGGCTCGGACGGCTCGGCCGCGGTCGCGTCGGCGGCGGGCGGCTGGCCGGCTGCCATGTCCCGCGCTGTGCTGGTGTTCTGGCTGGCGTGCGGGTCGGAACCCTCGGCGCCCACGGAGCGGGCGGTGACAGCAGCCACCGTGACACCCCCGTCCCGATCGACTATCCGCCTTACCGAAATACAGACTCCACAGTTACCTTCAGTAATGCAAGTGGACTCCCGGAGGGATGATCGGTGCGGACGGGAGTTTGGTGACGCCTGTGGGCGGGCGTCCGCAATGACCGCTCTGAAGATCTTGCCGTACTCCGTCGGCGATGTGACATCCCTGAGTCGGGTGGGCCAGGTAACCTCACCCGGTGCCTGCGCTCGTGCTGATCGGCGCCCAGTGGGGCGATGAGGGCAAAGGAAAGGCGACCGACCTGCTTGGCGGGGCGGTCGACTTCGTCGTCCGGTATCAGGGGGGTAACAATGCCGGACATACCGTTGTCATCGGCACGGAAAGCTATGCCCTGCACCTGATCCCCAGTGGCGTGCTGCGCGCGGACTGTGTGCCGGTGATCGGCAACGGTGTGGTCGTGGATCCCGGTGTCCTGCTCCAGGAGATGGACGGGCTGCGCGCCCGCGGCATCGACGTCTCCCAGCTGCTGATCAGCGCGAACGCGCATCTGATCATGCCTCATCACCGGGCGCTCGATAAAGTTACCGAGCGTTATCTCGGTAAGGCGCGGATCGGGACCACCGGCCGCGGGATAGGCCCGACCTACGGCGACAAGATCGCCCGGACCGGCATCCGCGTCCAGGACCTGCTCGATCCCGGGATCTTTCGCGCGAAGCTGGAGCTTGCGCTGCGGGAGAAGAACCAGATCCTGACCAAGATTTACAACCGGCGCGCCCTTGAGGTGGACAAGGTCGTCGACGAGTACAGCGTGTACGCGCAGCGGCTCGGGCCGCACATCGCCGACACCGGCCTCGTGCTCGACAGGGCGTTACGGGACGGCAGGGTCGTGCTCCTGGAAGGCTCCCAGGGCACCCTCCTCGACGTCGACCACGGGACCTATCCTTTCGTCACGTCGTCGAACCCGACCGCGGGCGGGGCCGCGGCCGGTTCGGGTATCGGGCCGACAAGGATCACCCGGGTGATCGGCATCTGCAAGGCCTACACGACCAGAGTCGGCTCCGGGCCGTTCCCGACCGAGCTCACCGACAAGGTCGGCGACGAGCTGCGCGCCGCCGGCGGCGAGTTCGGCGTGACCACCGGCCGGGCCCGACGTACCGGCTGGTTCGACGCGGTGATCGCCCGCTACGCGGTGCGCGTGAACGGGCTGACCGACCTCTTCCTGACCAAGCTGGACGTGCTGTCCGGCTTCGACCGGGTACCGGTCTGCGTGGCGTACGACGTCCACGGGGTGCGACACGACGAGATGCCGATGACGCAGACCGAGTTCCACCACGCCAGACCGATCTACGAGGAGCTTCCCGGCTGGGGTGAGGACATCTCGCGGGCGTCATCGTTCGACGATCTGCCGAAGGCCGCCCGCGACTACGTCCGAACGCTTGAGGAGCTGGCCGGCGCGCCGGTGGCGGCCGTCGGGGTCGGCCCCGGCCGGAACCAGACGATCTCCATTCGTGATCTCGTCTGACTGGCCGGTCCGGCCGGATGCGGTACGGCTCCCCGTCAGGGTGGACGTATCGCGCCTCGCGCCTCGCGCCTCGGGCTGAGACCGGCCTGGCCGGAGCTGGCGCGACCACGACAGTTCCCCGCGCGGGCGAGTGAGACGATCTCTTGAAGAGCGAAAAAATTGCTCCGTATGATGACCGACATCCGAGGCTGCCTACCGCCGAAGTGGCTACGGACGTGGCATGCTCAGGCTCGGCAGACAGCCGATCTTCCGTTCGGCTGTCTGCCCGGTGTGCTTCCGCCCGTCCTCCCGCACGGGGCTGAGCCGAGCGGGGACGGCCGTAGGTGTGGGAGTGTTCCGTATACCCTTCGTTCGCATCGTGGAGGTACGCAATGAAGCGTTTCGCTCTGGTCGCCCTGCTGGCCGCAGTTGCCGGTGGCGGTTTCCTCATCCGCAGGCGGAGCAGGCAGGACGTCTGAGCGCAGGCTCGACCACCGCCGCAAACCCATCCGCTGCCGCGAGGGCGATCTTCGTGGCGGCAGATGGGTCTGGCGAGGGGGCGCGGCCGGGGTCGCCATGGCAGCAGGCCGCCATGGCGAGGTAGACCGGCCCCAGGGCTGCCGTGGCGACGGACGCTGTGGGCAGGGGCACCGCGGAAGAGGACGAGGCGGCCGGGTGCACGGCCGGCGTCCGCCGCAGCCGGCTGCGTGACCATGCTGGTGATCTCCAGCGGCCCCGGGACCGCCGGTCCGTGGCAGAGCGGTAAGGACGTCCGCCTGACGTTGACCGCCCCGTGGCCGCGGCTGACCGGCTGGCCGACCGTCGCGTCCCGCCCCGTCGTGAATGCGGCCGTCCTCGGCGGGTGGCTTCGGCCCGTCTCCGGCGGAGACGGGCACCGTCGGCGCGGCCACCCGCACAGACCATGATCTGGACGATTTTGTTGTTGTGTACGCTTTTCGGTCGCGTAAGCGTACACAACGACAAACATGCGACGATCTTCTCCGGGCATCAACAGTCGGTGCCAGCCGTCGATGACACGTGTCATCGACGGCGTACCACGCATGGTCACACGACCGGTGCCTTATGCGCCGGTCCGCGTGCCTGGACTCCGTTGCTGGCCCGGAATCCTCCCGGTGCGGGTGACGGACATATTGATGCGGTCGGCGCCGGTCCCCCTACCGCGCACAACTGTGTGACCCGCACCGGTCGGCATTGTTTTCGATATGTTTCGACCTGTGTATCCGGACGCACCGGCTGCGTACCGTCGCCGTATCGTGATGTCCGTAAACTCGGGCGGGCCCGGGTATGCTCGAGTTCGTGCAACGCTATGATGTTGACAGCGAGATTCTGACCCAGGCCGTCGTCAACTATGCGCGGGAGCGACTACGTCTCAATCCCGTTCCACTGGACGGTACCCGCTCACGCGCGGAGCTGACCGCCGCAGTGGGGGAGACAATAACTCCCGACGGTATCGGCGGCGTCGAAGCGCTCCGGATTTTTGACGAACTGCTCTCCCGAGCGTGCATTTCGGTCGACCATCCCCGCAACCTCTCGTTCATACCGGCGGCGCCCACCAAGGCGGCGATACTTTTCGACCTCGTCGTCGGGGCTTCGTCCGTGTACGCGGGAAGCTGGCTGGAGGGCGCCGGTGCCGTGCACGCGGAAAACCAGGCACTGCGCTGGCTTTCCGATCTCGCCGGTTTTCCGCCCGAGGCCGGTGGGGTCTTCGTCCAGGGCGGGACGATCGGGAACCTCTCCGCGCTCGTCGCGGCCAGATATCGGATGCAGACGCGGGGCGGTGCCGCCCCGGGTGGCGGCCGGCCCACCGTGTGGCGTATCGCCTGCGGCGCCGAGGCGCACTCCTCGGTCGAGGCCGCCGCCCGAGTCATGGGCGCGGAGCTCCTGCTGGTCCCGGCGGACGCCGAGGGCCGTCTCACCGGCCCCGCGCTGGCCCACGCCCTGGACACCGCGGAGCCTGATGTCCGCGACAGCGTGTTCGCCGTCGTGGCGACGGCTGGTACCACCCAGTTCGGTATCGTCGACGACATCCGCGGAATTGTCGACACAGCCCACGAGCGAGGCCTGTGGGTACATGTCGACGGGGCGTACGGACTGGCCGCGCTGGCCGCGGAATCCGTCCGCCACCTCTTTGCCGGGACAGCTGACGCGGATTCTTTCATCGTCGATCCACACAAATGGCTGTTCGCTCCGTTCGACGCCTGCGCGCTGATTTACCGGGAGCCGGCGCTGGCGCGCGCGGCGCACGCCCAGAAAGCGGGCTACCTCGAGGTCCTCGAAACCGCTGACGACTGGAACCCCGCGGACTACGCGATCGGTCTCTCACGGCGTGCGCGCGGCCTGCCCTTCTGGTTCTCGCTTGCCACGCACGGTACCCGCGCCTACGGCGCCGCCGTGGAGAAGTCACTGGCCACCGCCCGGGCCGCGGCTGATCAGATAAGGGCGCTGCCCTATGTGGAGCTCGTGCGTGAGCCGCAGCTTTCCGTAGTTGTTCTGCGCCGCCTGAACTGGACGCCGGAAAATTACTACGAGTGGACGGAGAAACTGTTGCGGACGGGTTTTGCCTTTGTTACCCCGACCGTCCACGAGGGAGAGACGGTGACCCGTTTCGCGATCGTCAACCCGTGCACCGAACCGGCTGACATCGCCGCCATCCTGGGCAGCATGGCCTGACCGGACACGACATGCCCTGACCGAACATGACCGGCCCGCTTCCCATCAGCTCACCGCGTCCACCGACCGTGACACCACCCCCAGCGCCAGGCTCCGAAGACAATTGAGAGCAGAACCGAGACCAGGTTTCCCGTGGGGTCCGCGGGGGCTCGGCCCCCGCGGCNGGGGGCTCGGCCCCCGCGGCTGGCATAGAGCCATCCGCCGATAGGTGCGCAGGCACACAGATCCCCACGGGTGTATGCCTGTGGGTTGCCGGGTGGATTGTGGGTGTCCGGGTGTCCGGGTNGGGGGCTCGGCCCCCGCGGCTGGCATAGAGCCATCCGCCGATGGTGCGCAAGCACACAGATCCCCAAGGGTGGCGGTGGAGGTGGGATTTGAACCCACGGAGGGGTTGCCCCCTCACACGCTTTCGAGGCGTGCGCCCTCGGCCACTAGGCGACTCCACCGTTTGTCAGCTTACTGGATGCGGTGGCAGGGGCGAGCGGCGCCTACCCGCCACCTCGGCCCGTACCCACCGGCGGCCC
>NZ_JWIO01000006.1:166182-184674 GCF_001017755.1 Protofrankia coriariae | reverse complement strand
GCGGCCCGCCCCGCGCCGCCCCGGCTGTATGTCCTGGCAGCCGCGAGCGGGCTCGGCTCGCATCGCCGGCTCATACTGCTGGCTGGTACTGCCCGGCGCGGCCTGTAGTGCGGGTCCGTATTGTCCGGATCGTGATTCCGCGCCGCCCGGGTCATGATCATGATGGCTGTGGCTTCCGGCGGGCGACGAAGAAGTCCGTCAGCAGGCGCGCGCATTCCTCCTCCCGTACGCCCGTGATCACCTCGGTGTGGTGGTCGAGGCGTGGGTCGCGGACGGTGTCCCACAGCGAGCCGGCGGCGCCGGCCCTGGGGTCGTACGCCCCGTAGACGAGGCGGTCCACCCGGGCCATGATCAGTGCGCCCGCGCACATCGCGCACGGCTCCAGGGTGACGACCAGGGTCGTCCCGGACAGCCGCCACGTGCTGGCACGTGCCGCGGCGGCGCGCAACGCCACGACCTCGGCGTGGGCGGTCGGGTCCCGCTCGGCCTCGCGGGCGTTGCGGCCCCGGCCGATGATCGTTCCGTCGGCGTCGACGACAACGGCGCCGACCGGGACGTCTCCTGTCGCCAGGGCCTGTTCGGCCTCCGCCAGGGCGGCGCCCATCAGCGCGGTGAGGTCGAGCGCGCCCGGATGGGGGAGGCCCCCCATGTCAGCTCCCGATCTCGTCCAGGATGTCGGCGCAGCCTGCACGCTCACTGATCGCCGCCACCACGTCCGCCGGCAGGAGGCCTTCTTCCGTGATCAGTTCGATCAGCGCGTCGGCGTCCGTGCCGAGGTCGGCGAGCAGGTCGATGTCGCCGACGGGCTGTCCGCCGGCCGGTGCGTCGTCGGAGTCGTCGTCGAGGTCCCGCCGGCCCACCGGTGGCAGCGCGCCGGCGAAGAGACGGTCGGCGAGGGCCGAGGTGAACAGCACCCGGTGGTCGGACAGGAACACCCGCGGGTCGCTGATGTCACCTTCCACCCGCACGATGCCCAGGTACTCGTCATCCTCCTCGACGAAGGCGACGGCGAGCTCGGGGGAGACGTCGTGCAACAGATCCGCGAGTGCGTCAAGGTCGTCGATGTCGTCGAGGTCGATCTCCTGCGCGCTCCAGCGTCCGCGGATGCGGCCGATGGCGCTGGCTTTCTGGGTCACCGAGTTCTCCCACGGTCTTGTGTCGCATCCATACCAATTCCGGGTGTCCGCTCAGTGGCCGCTGGCTCCGAGCGTCCGCCTGGTGGCCGGCGGCCCGCGGTCACCGGCCGGGCCGCATCCCCACCCGGGCCACTCGTCACGACGGAGCACGGCGGCAGCGGTTCCAACAGATCGGCTGCTCTGTCCATGACGGCCGTCCGCTCACGTCACCCTGCCGCACCCTGCTCTGTCCCGCCCGGACAGTGATGTGACCGCCCGCGGCGCGTCCTTGTCGTATGTCGTACCTGCCCCGATGGGACACGTCCTTGCCGGACATGCCTGGCGGACAGATGTCCGGCGCACGTCATATCACACCTCGTACCACACTCGTACCCCATCGGTTCACCACTGTTCCGAGGATGCCCCGGCACTGCCTCGGGGCTGTCCCGGGGCCGGTCCGACGCTGTGCCCGGGGCAGCGCGGGGATCGACATGCGGCCGGTATGACGGGGTGTCGGTCACCGGCGCGGCGGCCCGTGGCACGCTGGGGAGGCGATGACCACACCCTTCCCGCGCCGGTTCTCCGCCCGCACCCGTGCCGCCCTTGCTGTGGAGAAGCTCGCGTCCTCGGCATCCCGCCAGCTGGGACGCGGATCCGGTGAGATGATCGGCGGCAAACTTGCCCTGCGGGTCTCCCCGGGGATCCTGTCCGAGGTCGTGGCCGAGCAGATGGTCGCCTGCGTCAGCGGGACCAACGGCAAGACCACGACCACCCGGCTGCTGGCCCGCGCGCTGGGCACGCTCGGCCCGGTCCGCAGCAACAGCGGTGGCGCCAACATGGCGGCGGGCGTGCTGGCAGCTCTGTCCAAACCGCCCTACGACGCGGCTGCCGCGCTCGAGGTGGACGAGATCTGGCTGCCCAAGGTGGCCAGGCAGATCCAGCCCCGCGCGGTCATACTGCTCAACATCAGCCGTGACCAGCTCGACCGGTCGAACGAGACCCGGCGGATCGCGAGCCTGTGGCGTGATCTTGGTGCCGAGCTGCCCGGCGCGACCGCGATCGCCAACGCCGACGACCCGCTGGTCGCCTGGGCCGCCGCCGGCTGGTCGAAGCAGACCTGGGTGTCGGCGGGCCAGAACTGGACCGCGGACGCGATGGTGTGCCCGCAGTGTGCCAGCCTGCTGCACCGCAACGCCACGGGCTGGTGGTGTGGCTGCGGGCTGGCTCGGCCCGAGCCCCTCGTCGCGGTCACCGGGCCGCACGAGCTGCTCTGGTTCGGTCGTCACCTCACGGCCTCGATCGACCTGCCCGGCCGGGTGAACCTCGGCAACGCGGCCATGGCCGCCGCGGCGGCGAAGCTCTTTGGGGTCGAGGTCGAGCACGCGCTGGCCGCGATGACCGGCCTCGAGGACGTCCAGGGCCGTTACCAGGAGGTCGAGCTCGGCGAGTCCGGTATCCGCGGGCGGCTGCTGCTCGCCAAGAACCCGGCCGGCTGGGTGGAGATGATGGAGCTGCTCAACACCACGCCCGCCCGGCCGGTGATCGTTGATTTCAACGCGCAGACCGCTGACGGGCGTGACCCGTCCTGGATCTGGGACGTCCCGTTCGAGCGGCTGCGGGGCAGGCAGGTGCTGGTCACCGGTGGGCGCAAGGAGGACATGAGCGTCCGGCTGGCATACGCGGAGATCCCGCACACGGTCCATCCGGATGCCGAGAGCGCGGCGGCGACCCTGGACGAGAAGATCGTCGACGTGGTCGCGAACTACACCGCCTTCCGCGACATCCTGGGGCGGGTCGCCCCGGTGAGGACGAACAGGTGACCAAACAGGTGACCATCCACGGCGACATGATCGGGGCTGTGGCATGAGCCGGGACTCGGCGACCCGGATCGCCCTGATCTACCCGGAGCTGCTCGGGACGTACGGCGACGGTGGCAACGCGACCGTACTGGCGCAGCGGCTGCGCTGGCGTGGCCTGCCGGCCGAGGTGATCGGCGTCCCGGCCGGGGAGCCGGTGCCGGCCGGGTGTGACATCTATCTGCTCGGCGGCGGTGAGGACGAGCCGCAGGTGCTGGCCGCCGAGGGGCTGCGCCAGAACAACGCCATCGCGCACGCGGTGGCCCAGGGTGCTGTTGTTCTCGCGGTGTGTGCCGGATACCAGGTGATCGGTGTGTCCTTCCCCGGTGGTGAGGGCCGGATCCACGACGGCCTGGGCCTGGTGGACGTGGAGACGCGACGCTCGTTCGAGCAGCCGGTGCCGCCGCGCGCGGTCGGTGACATCGTCGTCGAACCCGCCCCCGAGCTCGAGCTGCCGTTGCTGCTCGGCTACGAGAACCACGGGGGACGCACCCGGACCCTGCCCAACGGGCACGGCCGACCGCTCGGGACCGTGCGCAAGGGGGTCGGTAACGGCACCCCGGACCACACCGACGGTGTCGTGAACGGGCGTGTGATCGGTACCTATCTGCACGGTCCGGTCCTCGCGCAGAACCCGGCCCTGGCCGACCTGCTGTTGTCCTGGGTGCACGGCTGGCTGCCGGAACTGGCTGGCCCGCCGGAGACGGAGATGCTGCGTCAGGCGCGCCTGCACGCCCTGGACGTCCATGCCTGACGCCTGACCCGGGGCCACGCCGGGGCCCTTGTGATCTGGGGCCCCTGTGACCTGGGGTCGTGCCCGACTCGGGGTGAGGAGTCGCGAGGAATCTTCCGTGGGCGCGGGGAGAGGCATCCTACCGTTCGGTGTCAGTCCGTCCCGGCGGTCGGCGGGGTGGCGGGTGCGGGACACGGCTCGTTGTGCTGCGGTGGCAGGTAGCTGCGGTCGTGTTCGGCGATCGCCACGTTCAGCCGGCCCAGCAGCGCGCCGAAGACGCTGAGCTCTTCCTGGCCCCAGGTCCGTACCAGGATGTTGATCTTTTCTACCCGTGCGGAGCGGGTGGCGAGGTAGCGTTGCTGGCCGCGGGTGCTGAGCTTCACCAGCGTCGCCCGCCGGTCGCTGGGATCGGTGGTGCGTTCCACCAGCCCGGCCGTGGCAAGCGCGGCAACCTGGCGGCTCACCGTGGAGATGTCCAGGGCGAACACCGTGCCCAGGGTGGTCAGCCGTACGGCGCCGTGTTCGTGGATGTGGCTGAGCAGCAGGTAGGCGGAGCGGTCCAGAACCGTCCCGGAGTCGTCGGCGATGGCCATCCGGAAGCGTTCGGCGCGCCGGCCGAACACCGACAGCTCGTGTTCGATCTTGATCAGTCGATGGTCGAGTTCCTGACCACTGTCCACTTCGGCCTCACCCCTGTTCCGGCAGCCGTATGCCCCGCAATCCGATGTTGTCGAGATTCTGGTGGATACACCACGTCAACGAACGAGCTGTGCCGTGGTTGCCATACCGGCCATGCTTGTTTGACTACTTTTAGTGATCATTCGGTGTCGCAAGCTGGTCGGGTGTGAGGCAGCACACTCCGGGTAGGTCCCGACTTGCCCACGACGCGAGGCGAATCTGCCGAATCGACGGCTCCTGGTGTGGTTCGGTTGTCTCGTGGTGTCGAATCCGCTGAAAGCCGGGAAACAGCTATGGGCCAAGAACCGCAAGCGGGTACTGATCATCGGTGCCGTGCTCGTGGTCGCCTGGATCTACGTGTCCCGTTCGGGTAACCCGGACACCGAGCGGGCAAAGATACCGGCGGGGTACCTCTCCGCCGAACGCGAGCTCGCCGTTCATGCCGACGCCGACCCCGGCAAGCCGCTGCCGCTGGTCCTCGTCCTGCATGATGACAACAGCGACGCGGGCGCGATCGAAAAGATCACCGAGGCCTCGACGCTCGCCGACCGACGGGACTTCGCCGTGGTCTACCCGGAAGCCGTGGACGGCGAATGGAGGTTGGACGATCCCCAGGGCGCGGACGTGCAGTACCTGCGTGACGTCGTGCGCTACGTGTCGCAGGAGCGGTCGAAGATCGACCAGTCCCGGATCTACATCTGGGGCCTTGGCGAAGGTGGGCGTGCCGCCCTCGCGGTTGCCTGCGCGGCGCCCGGCAACGGGCTGAAGTTTGTCGCCGTCGCGACGGTGGGGCCGGTCGGGCAGAGCCCGAGCTGCTCGCCAGAAACCCATGTCCAGCATGTCGATGGGGCGTGGAACGAACGGGTCACGCGCGCTCTGTGGGACTTCTCCAGGCAGTTCAAGGCGTAGGAGCGGGCGGTCCCGGTGGTCGTCCGCCATGGCTTGGGGAACTCGCGGAGGAGGCGCCTGCGGGGAGCTTCGGTCTCGGCCGGGCATCCGGTCGGTGGGAGGGGGCGGCTCCCGCCGACCGACCGGACTGTGGGGGGGGTCCAGTACGACCGGCCGGCGGAAGCCTCTTGTTCCGCCGGGCTTTCCGAGCTGGGGGGGTTGGCTCGGTCCGACCAGCGGAAGTCATCATCGCGGGATGCCGCCCGCGGAGTGCCGCCAGGTCGGTGTCGACATCGACCTGGCGGCAAGGTTCACGCACAACCGGAGGGGGAGGCTGTGTGGGAACCCGCCTGTGAATTGTGTTTATAAGGTTTGGTTATCAGTACACGAAGCCGTGTACTGATAACCAGCTGCGGACGCGGGCTGATCGGTTCAGTCAGAGAACCCGGCCGACAGAATACGACGTGGTGTAGATGGACCTCAGCGAGACGACGTCGCCTGACTTGGGCGCCACCCACATCTTACCATCGCCCGCATAAATACCAACATGGTAGATATTACCTGGCGTGCCGTAGAAAATCAGATCACCCGGCTGCTTGTTGTACTGCGATATCCGGGTGGTCGCCTCGTACTGTCCCTCGGCGGTGCGGGGGAGGTTGCGTCCCAACTGCTTGAAGACGTACTGGACCAGCCCCGAGCAGTCGAAGGTGTAGGGGCCCTCCGCGCCGTAGACGTAGGGCTTGCCGGCCTGCTGGGCCGCAAGATACACCGACCGTTCGCCGAACGAGCTGGCGGCTGCGAGTGCGCCCGAGATGGCGCTGCTCACGGCCGAGCCACTGACGCGGGCAGTCTGGAAAGGCCGGGGCGCCGGGGTATTGGGGATCACGGTCAACGTGCCGACGTTGGTCGACCGTGTCGACCGCAGAGCGTCGGTTCCGTCGAAAATCGCGGTGACCTGCGTGGTGGTGAGGACCTTGGCAGTGTAACTGGTGAAGCCCTGCTCGTTGGTGTAAAGGTGCTTGAAGGTCGCCCATCCCTCCGGCAGCTTCACCTGGACCTTGACGAGCTGGTTGGCCAGCGGCGCGTGGGTGACCGCGTCCTCAAGATGGAATCCCACCTCCACCGGCTGGTCTGCCTTCACGGAGACGTCCGGATTCGTGACTTTGAGCACGACACCGGTCTTGGGATGCAGGTCGGTCTGGTCGAGCACCTGACTGGTGACCGATCCGGAACCGTCCGTGGACAGCGGATTGATGGTGGAGGTGCGCAGGCTGGCCAGCGATGCCTGGCTGCCGAACTGTGATCCGAGCGTTATGGGCGAGGTGACGGAAGCATCGTCGGAATTTGAGTCGGCCGTGGCACATCCGGCCAGGGCGACACCGGACACCGCGACGGTACCGGTGGTCATCACGGCGACAGCGGCCCGAGCTCGCGAGCGGCCCGTTCCGGACTGCTGCGTGGGCGCGCGATGTCGGCCACGTGTCGGGCGGTCGACGTGCCGGTCGATCTGCTGCCGGCGGGGTGACGACGAAGCCGTCTGCGACGAACGCGATCGTAGTGCCGGATCAGGCTGCACATCATGCGCAGACAAAGTTGTGATCCTTCCCGTTCGCCTGCGAGGTGAGCTGTCGGGTTCGGGCTGGGCTGCCCGGTGGGTCGCGCGACCATCGCGCTGCGCACTTCACCCCGAGGACGACACCGCGGTTCGGTGCCGCCCGGTGGAGGATGGGTCCCCCGCTCCTGCCCTGGTGACGACTCGGAGGGAACACCGGGACCGCGGGCAGGATTCGGCAGTTCGGCCCGGTGTGTCGTGACGTCGGCGCGAGACTAGTTCATACGGATGGCGCTAGTAAACACTAGTCCCTCACAACTACCCCAAGTAGTTGTATGAAGTGTCATAGCCGGCTGTTCTACCCCATCCTCCTTCGCCGGCCGGGGCGGCGTCGGGTGCGACCAGCTGGCTTGTGACCTTCGGTCGCCCGGCTGACGTGCCGCTTTCCGTGACTTGCGGGATGCGGAGGATGACAATACGCCATAGCGGCGGCAGATGGTCGGCTGGGGGCCTTCGGGCACGGATAGTCAGCAATATCGCTACTTTGAGTAGCGATCAGCACTATCCGCCAACAGCACTCTGCTCCTTTTGCGAAAATTATCCGGTTTGTTGGTGTCGGGTTGTCGGCCTCCTGACGCGTGTCGGAATGTGACGTCGTACTCTGGCAGTGCCTCGCCCGGATCGGTTCGTCCGGGTCAGTCATGTGATCAGGGCAGCATGACGGGTGATCAGGAATCGTGTCGATGCTCCCGGGGGAGGCGCTCGCCGTGACGCGCTCCGCTCCGGGGTCCGCACCGGACGGGCACGGCGCGCTCCAGCCGGGCGCGTCTGCCTCGCGGCCGCGTCCTCGCCGGGTGGGCGTCGTTGTGATTGGCGCGGGTGTCGCGGGCCTGGTGGCGGCGGTCGTACTGGCTCGTCGGGGTATCGACACGCTCGTGCTCGAGGCCGCCAGCCGGGCCAGGGTGGAAAGCCGTCCACGTGCCGGGCTGCTCGGGCCGGCGGCGGTGGACGCCCTGGAGCGCAACGGGCTTGCCGACGGCCTGCGGGCCGAAGGTGCGCCACACCACAACTGTGAGTTCCGGCATCGTCGCAGAGCGTTTGTCGTCGAGTATGCTCGCCACGCGGGCGGACACCATCACGTCGTCTACCCGCAGCAGAAGCTCGTCGCCGACCTGGTTGCCGCCTACCTTGCCGCGGGTGGCGTCATCGAGTTCGGCGTCACTGACGTGATGCTGGACGCGCTGACCTCCGACCATCCCGCCGTCTCGTTCGTCACGGCCGACGGGCAGCGGCAGACAGTGGAAAGCCGTTTCATCGCGGGCTGCGATGGTCATCACGGCGTTTCCCGCGGATCGATCCCCGAGGGCGCGTTGCGCCACATCCGACAGCGTGACAGCGCATGGGCCTGGCTCGCCGTCCTGGCCGCGGTCACCCCGTCCACGGATAAGATCATTTATGGGGTCAGCCCGCGGGGATTCGCCGGCCACATGCTGCGTGACCACCGGACAAGCCGCTTCTACCTACAGGTGGAGGCCACGGCCGACGCCGCGGACTGGCCGGCCGAGCGGATCTGGGAGGAACTGCACGCCCGGCTCGCCGTGGACGCCGACTGGCAACTGGCGGAAGGGCCGTTGCTGGAGCCGCCGAACGTCATCACGATGGACTCGGTCTTCTACGAACCGATGCGGTTCGGACGTCTCATACTCGCCGGGGACGCCGCGCGCCGGGTACCACCGGCGGCGGCCAAGGGCGCCGGGCTCGCCATCGTCGACGGTGAGACGCTCGCGCTCGCGGTGGCGGCAGCCCTGCACGACGCGGACGAACGTCCGCTGAACGCCTACTCCGAGGTGTGCCTGGGCCGGGCCTGGCTGGCGCAGGAAGCATCGACGAAACTTCTGCAGCTGGTCAACGTCGAACTCGCCGACCCGTTCGCCCGGCGCCTGCAGGACGTTCGCCTGGACCGGCTCCGAACCTCACCGGTCGCCGCCGCCGAATTCGCGGACCACTATCTCTCCCCTCGTTAGGGCGTGTCGTTACTGGTGGCGGGTGCGGGGGGGCGGCCGGCGGGAGAGCAGACCGGAGGTCTGTAGGACCTGGAGTTCGATCGCGAGTTCGTGGACCTCCGGCGGCAGCGAGCGATGGCTGGCGGCCAGAGCGGCCAGGGCGGTCTGTGTCCGGTCCGCGAGGCTGTCCAGAGCACGCTGGTGCGTACGCATCTGGGCGCGCTCGTCCTGAATCGCGCGCAGCGTCTCCTCCTGCCAGCGCCGGGCACGCATCAGGTCCTCGCTGGCGCTCGCGGCCTGCCGCTCGGCGTCTTCCAGGCGTCCGAGCAGGTGGTCGAGCTGCTCCAGCCTTGCCGCGAGCTCTGCGACAAGGTCGTTGCGGACGGTGTTCATCGATGGGGTCATCGGCCCGCGCCGCCCTCGTCGTGGATGTGCGGGACGACGGCGCGCTGGCTGCCGGCGCCAAAGGTACGGCCGAGGATCGGGAGCCGCCGCCTGCCGCCGAGCGAGGATCGGGAGAACCGAGTAGGGAACGGCCCCCTGTGAAAGCCCGACACGATCCATTACGGTAGCTGACAGCGTGGTCCTCGTGAATCCCGACGGGGAGGTCGCGCCATGGGACAACCGGTACAATACGATCGAATCGTACAATTGGTCGTATGGCTGGCCACATGTCATGAGGCCAAGTTGGCCACATGACACGGCTGGTCGCGCGGATTGCCCGCCGGACGCGGCGGCTGGTCGGGCCGTCCTGCATTACCTCTTCTTCTCTGTCTTCTCTTCGGATGCCGCTGGACGGCCGCTCATGGTCCGGGCGGGATCGGGCGGGCCGTGAGCGGCCCACCGGGAAGGATTCCGGATTCGGCGGGAGCCCGGCCCGGCCGCCGATCCGCATGGCCGCCGATCCGCATGGCTGGCGATTCAGCACCGGAGCCGGTGGGCGGCGGGGCCGTCCCGATCCGCGCGGCCGAGGGCCCGGCGGGTTCGGCTCAGAGCCATCCGTTCCGTTTGAACGCCCGGTACAGGAAAAAACAGACCGTCGCCATCAGGCAGAGGACCGCCGGGTATCCCCAGACCTGGCGCAGTTCGGGCATGTGCTCGAAGTTCATACCGTAGATACCGGCTATCGCGGTGGGTACCGCGGCGATGGCGACCCAGGCGCTGATACGGCGCATGTCCTCGTTCTGCGCGATGGTGACCTGCGTCAGGGTCGCCTGCAGTATCGAGGAGAGCAGTTCGTCGAACCGGGCGATTCGCGCGGTGACCTCCTCAAGGTGGTCGGCGACGTCCCGGAAGTACGCCCGGATTCGTGGGTCGATCCCGATGACGCCGGGCTCGGCCAGCGCGCGCAGCGGTGCGTACAGCGGCATTATGGCGTGCTTGAACTCGAGGACTTCCCGTTTGAGCTGGTAGACCTTGCCGGTGTCGGGCCGCAGCGACCGCTGGAAGACCGACGCCTCGATGGCGTCGATGTCGACCTCTATTTTTTCGGTGACGGCCAGGTAGTCGTCGACGATCTGGTCGCAGATGGCATGCAGGACGGCTGACGGCCCGTGCCGGAGCACCTGCGGCTGCGCCTCCAGCCGGCTGCGGAGGCTCTGTAGCCCGCCGTGTTCGCCGTGCCGCACGGTGACGACGAAGTCGTGGCTGAGGAAGACCATGACCTCTCCCGTGTGCACGATCTCCGATGTCGCCGTCAGTTCCTCGTGATCCACATAGCAGACGGTCTTGAGGACGACGAAAAGTGTCTCCGCGTACTGCTCCATCTTCGGGCGCTGGTGCGCGTTGACGGCATCCTCGACCGCGAGCGGATGCAGCCCGTACACGTCTGCGATGGCGGTCAGTTCGGGCGCGGTCGGCTGGTAGAGGCCGAGCCAGACGAAGCTGTTGCGCTGTTCGCGGGCTGCCCGTAGCGCGTCGACATGGTCGACGGGGTGTGGATCACGATGGCCGTCCCGGTAGACCTCGCAGGCGACCACCCGTCCCGAGGGGGCCGAGGGAGTTTCCTGACGCTGCCGGCGTCCCTTCGGGTGCAGCCGGACCAGGGAAACCCGCCTGGTAACGGCTTCCGTCAGCCAGGCGGTCGCGGTCCCACGGTCGGCGTGGCCCCGGGAGAAAAGGTGATGCTCGCTGTGACGGTCGTCGGAATTGTCACCGAATTTCTGGTCGGTCACATTCAGCTCCTCCTGTTCTTCGGTACCGGTCATGCCCGTGTCCGGACGTCATCGCGGTCCGCGTGGCCGGGAATGCTGGTGGTGTCGGCGAGGAGAGTTCTGTCGCCAGGCGTGGTCATCCGATTTCTTTCTGTTGGACACTGTGCTGCCCGGGCAGTTGGGGCTCAGCAGCCCTGAGGACGCTACCGGGGGCGTCTCGTGCCTGTCCGGATCACCGTCGAAAGTCCGCGTTACCCGCCCTGCCACGTCCGCCGCCGATATATCCGGTGTATCCGGTGGGGCTGTGTCCGACTGGGCATGGACCATCCTCGCAAGCACAGCTTGACCAGTGGACATGATGCGCCGATTCTGTTGTTTCCGGCTCATGAGTCGGCAGGCACGAGGTCGGCGGGTGGTTCGGCCGACCCGGGGGCCAACAGTGGCGCGATCATCTTTTCGCGCCCGGGTTCCTCCCGGATCGGCAGCGCCGGGGAGGCCTGGTCTCCAGGGTGTTAGGGGGCGGCGATGACGACCGCGGCAGGTTCGGGAGGAGCCCGGCCGGAGGACCCGGCGGGAGCCCGGCCGGAGAGAACGGAGAAAGAAACCGGATCCGGCGAGCGGGCTCAGCCAGCGGCATCCCTGCTCGGCCTGGTCAGGGCCGCCCACGATCACATCGATGACCTTGTCGCTCGGACGTTCTCCGCCGTGGCGACATCCGAGGACCCCAGGCGCCCGCTGCGGGCGGCCGACACGGCGGTCGCGGCGATCAGCGCTCACATGTACGCGGTGCAGACCGCCGTCTACCCGGTGGCACGCCGTCACCTTCCGCCGGCTGGCCAGGCATGCGCCACCGAGCTGCGCATGGTGGCACGGGAAACCGAGTCCGTGACGCGTGGTATTTCTCAGTATATTCAGGGTGACATGCACCAGCCGAACGAGTCGATGCGGATGTTGCGTGAGCGTCTCGCCGAGCTCGGGGAACGGCATGTGGCTCTCGAGGAGTCCATGCTCGCCGACTTGGACGAGGTGCTGTCCGGCCCGGAGCGGCGCCGGGCGGCAAGCGCGTTCGAACGGTCGGTGCGGCGGGCGCCCACCCGCTCGCATCCGCATCTTCCCCGGACGATCGGCATCGGTGGTCTGATGCTGCGGGTCGCGGGAAGCTGGGATCATGTCCTGGACGCCATGGACGCGCGCGTCGCCGCGGAGACTCCGCCGCGAACCCCGGTACCCGTGGGGCTGTGGGGATGGTATCTGCTCGGCGGCCCCGCTCCCGCGTCGCAGCCCGAGCAGGCGATGAGCGGCGAGCGGGGGAACGGCCAGCGGGAAGTGGCCCAGCAGATCCAGCAGAAGGGCGCGTAATAGTTTTTTGCCGCCTACCCGAAGGATTCGTGGACTGGTGTACCAGAAGGGCACCCGACAACAGCTGTACCAGAAGGGCACCCGACAGCTGTTGTCGGGTGCCCTTCTGGTACACATTTTGAATCGTACCTCTGACTGGTGCGGCCGGTGACGGATCCCGGAAAGGTGTTCAGGGGAGCTGGACAACCTGGGCGGCGTAGACCAGGCCCGCGCCGAAACCTATGAGCAGAGCGAGCCCACCGGACGGTACCTGCCCGCTGGCGAGAATGTCGTCCATCGCGAGCGGAATAGATGCCCCGGAGGTGTTCCCGTGCACTTCGATGTCCCGGGCGACGGTCACCGTCCCGGGCAGGGCGAGCACCCTGCACAACACGTTGATAATACGGATGTTGGCCTGGTGCGGAACGAACGCGACGAGATCGTTCGCCGTGATGCCGGCCTCGTCGAGCGCCGCCCGCGCGACGGGCGCCATCTGCCAGGACGCCCAGCGGAAGACCCGCTGGCCCGCCATCCGCATCGTCGGCCAGGGCAGCTCGGGGTTGTCGCGCCAGTCCAGATAGGAGCGGTCGTGCGCGATGGCATCCCGGGCCGAGGGATCCGACCCCCACACCACCGGCCCGATACCCGTCGTCTCGGACGGCCCGACGACAATCGCTCCGGCGCCGTCCCCGAACAGAAAAGCTGTGCTCCGGTCATGCGGGTCGATGATGTCCGACATGCGCTCGGCACCGATTACCAGCACATGTCGGGCGCTGCCGGCGAGCACCATGTCGCTGGCGATCGCGAGCGCGTGGCAGAAACCGGCGCAGGCGGCCGATATGTCGAATGCCGCGGCCTTCTCGGCGCCGAGCCTGGCAGCCACGTCCGTGGCCACCGATGGTGACTGGGTGACATGGGACATCGTTGCCACCAGGATGCATCCGACGTCGGCGACCTCGACACCGGCGCTGGCCAGCGCCTTGCCGGCGGCTGTCGCGGCCATCGCCCCGAGGGATTCCTCGGCATTCGCGAACCGACGGCTGCGGATACCGGAACGGGATTCGATCCACTCCGGTGTGGAGTCCAGCCGTTGGCAGATGTCGGCGTTCGACACCACTGCCATCGGGCGATAGGCGCCGACGCCGAGAATACGGCTCCCGGCCGGCCCGGTTCGTTTCCGAATGATTCCGCTCATCGCCGCTCTTCCCGTTCCCCCATGGGAGCTGACTTCTCGGACGATCGCCGTTCCCGGTGAGACGCTTTCCATGGAGCTGGCCCTTCGGAGCCACCGGGCCGGGTAATCCGGCTGGTCCGGCGACTATTGTCACAGCTGGTCGGGCCGTCCGACGCGGAGACAACGATCATTTTTTGATGAACATGTGGCAACTATGTGTCGAACTCTGCCGTCCGACTGCTCTGTCATTCAGTTTCTTTGTCGCTACTCTCTGTTCTGGAGTATCTGTGGTGTCGTTTCGGGCATCGTATCGTATCGCTCTGTTGGCACGTATCGGACGCGATCGGAAGATGCAACAACATATCGGATCTTCCCTACGGTGAGGGGAGAATCACAGGGAAGGTCGCGGCCGGGTCGAGCCGGAACCCGCCCGGCCGGCCGACCGGCCGGAGAACAGATGATCGTCGTGCTCGGCGAGCGTTGCGCTCAGCCGGCACGCAGGGCGAGAGCGAGAGCCTCAACCGTCAGCAGCGGGACCAGCCCGGGGTTGTCGGCCAGCCGGCGGCGGCATGCCAGGACGGCTTCCAGCCGGCGCAGCGTCTGTTCGGGGGTGGAGCCCCGGGCCAGTTGCCCGGCCAGCTCGTGATGATCGGGGTGAATGGCGTCCACCGGCGCGCCGAGCTGCAGGACGAGCACGTCCCGATACCAGCCTGCGAGGTCGAGCAGCGCCCGGTCGAGAGAGTCCAGCACCGTCCGCCGGCCGCGGCTTTTCTGCGTCTTCTCCAGCTCCTTGAGCGCGCCGGCAGCTCCCCGGACCGTCATCGCCCGGCCCTTCGCGCCCGGCTTGACGGCTCTGGCACGTTTCGCGGTGCTGCCGGCGGACGTTGCGCCGACCCCGAGCGCGGTCTTCAGAGCCTCGGTCTCAACTTCGTCACGGATGGTGTTCGCCGCACCGGCGTCCGCGTTCGCCGCGCTCACCAGATCCGCCGCGGCGCCGAGGCAGTCACCCGTCCGGCGCAGGCGGGTGGGGATGCGCAGCACCTCGGCTCGCCGAGCCCGNNGCTCGCCGAGCCCGAGCCGCCTCGTCGGTGGCAAGCAGGCGGGCCCGGTCGAGATCCCCCTGGCTCGCCGCGGCGGCGAGCCGCGCGGCCGCGTCCTCGACGCCCGCGCGTGCCAGCGCGTCGGCGACGTCCGACGGCCGGGGCAGCCGCAGCGCGACCACCCGGCAGCGGGACCGGATGGTGGGCAGGACGTCGTCCACCGACGGCGCGCACAGCAGGAACACCGACCGCTGCGCGGGCTCCTCCAGGGCTTTGAGCAGGGCGTTCGCCGCCTGGTCGGTGAGCCGGTCGGCGTCTTCCAGCAGCAGGATTCGCCAGCGGCCCGACGTCGGCGCGCTGGCCGCGTCCCGCACCAGCTCTCGGACGTCCTTCACGCCGAGAGACAGGCCCTCCGGGCGGACCGTGCGCAGGTCGGCTGCGGTGTCGGTCAGCACCGTGTGGCAGCCCGCGCACTCACCGCAGCCAGGGGGGATGCTCTCGCAGTTCAGCGCGGCGGCGAACGCCCGTGCCGCCGTCGTACGGCCGGCGCCGGTGGGGCCGGTGAACAGCCACGAGTGGGTCATGGCGGTGCGGGCTGCCACCAGCCCGCCGGCCTCGTTCACCCCCGCCGCCGTCGCGGCGGCGGCGAGAGCCTCGACGACCGGTGCCTGGCCGACCAGGACGTCCCACACGCTCACCGCGCCATTGTCCGCCCCGCCCACCATCCCACCCACGGTGGGTCGACACCGGGGCACGACAGCGGCGGGGCAGCCGGGAAGCGGCGGAGAGGGCTTTGATCACCTTGCGGATCGTCCGGAGGCCGTGGGCAGGTTGTCCGGTACCCAGGCTGCCTCGGGATCGTCCGTCGGGCCGGTGGCCTCGGTCCCGGTTCTGGTTCCGGACACGGGCGGCTCGCTTCTCTCCGTCCCCCTGGCCAGATCGCTCGGAGCGGCGTGATCAGCGGAGCCGACCGGGCCGGCGGGGTCGACCGGGCCGGCGGGGTCGACCGGGCTGACTGAGTCGGCCGGGCCAGGTGCCGGCGAGATCGTGGCACTGTCCGGGGACGCGCGCGTGTGCGTGGGGCGATCGGGCGATGCGGGACGGTCGGGCGGTGCGGGACGGTCAGGCGGCGTGGGACGCACGGGCACCGCGGCGGGTGGCTCCTCGGACGCGCTGTCGGACGTCGCCTGCGGACGGGGAGCGCCCGGGCCGTCGTCCTCGCCCCGGCGTAGATACCCGGTGACGACGTTACGGATCTGGTTGTGCACGGCGTCCGGCGAGCGGTCCGCGTCGAGGACGACGTACCGGTCCGGTGTGCGCTCGGCGAGCTGGCGGAAGCCGTCCCGGACGCGCTCGTGGAACGACAGCTCCTCGGCCTCGATCCGGTCGATGCCGGGCGCCTTGGCACCGGGCGTACTGGCACCGGACGCCTTGGCGCCGGAGACGTCGACGCCGGGGGTCGAGCCGTCGCGGTCCTTGCCGGCCGCCTGCCGGGAGGGAACCGCATCGTGACGGGAGGAAGGCGAGGAGCCGTCACGGCCTGGCGCGCCGCCACGATCGCGATCCGTGGGGCGCTCGCGGTGGGAACCGTTCCCGCTCGCGCGGGCCCGCGCCCGGGCGAGCCCGGTCCGCGCGGGGATGTCGAGCAGGATCGTGACGTCCGGGAGCAGCGACCGGGTGGCCCACCGCGACAGCATGGCGATGTCGTCCGCGCCGAGCTGGCGCCCGGAGCCCTGGTAGGCGATGGAGGAGTCGATGAACCGGTCGCTGACGACGATCGCGCCGCGGGCCAGCGCTGGCTCGATCACCCGGGAGACGTGTTCGGCGCGGTCCGCGGCGTACAACAGCGCCTCGGTACGGGGGTGCAGCCGCGCGGCCGGGTCCAGCAGCAGCTCCCGCAGTTTCACGCCCAGCGCCGTCCCGCCGGGCTCCCTGGTCACGACGACCTCACGGCCGGACGACGCCAGCCACGATCGCAGCCGCTCCACCTGGGTGGACTTGCCGGAGCCCTCACCGCCCTCGAGCGCGATGAACAGGCCGGCGTGGCGAGGCCGTTCGGGTGCCGCGCGCCGCCCCAGCAGGGCGTTCCACAGCTCCGGCAGAACCGCGACACCCTTGCGCTCGTCCATCTGCCGGTAGGCGAACAGGCCGACGGCCACCGCGAGCAGACCGCCGCTGAGCAGGACGATCGTGACACCGTCGGTGCGCACCCGCAGGTGACCCCACAGATCAAGGTGATGCGAGCCGATGAGCCCGACCAGACCGGGCGCCACGGCCAGCACCAGGAGCAGATCGACGCGGACCAGGGACTGCACCAGCGCGAAGGTCCGTCCGCGCAGCTCGTCGCTCACCCCTGCCTGCAACAGCGTGTAACCGGTGACCCAGGCGATGCCGGCGAACGCGCCCACGAAAACGACCAGGACGCAGGCCAGCACGAGGTTGGGGACGACGGCGACCAGCAGCATGGTCACGCCGGCGGCGGTGACGCTCAGGCCGAACAGACGGGAACGGCTGTAGTCGCCGAGCACCCGCGGCCCGAGTGCCATGCCGGCGGCGAGCCCGACGAACACCGCGCCGAACAGGACACCGTAGGCGGAGTCCCCGCCGCCGAGAATCTGGACGTAGAGCCGGCCGAGCGCCACCACGCACCCCGCACCGGCGAAACCGCCAAGGATCCCGACGACCAGGCCGCGGACCATCCTGTCCCGGCCGACGAACCGCAGGCCTTCGGCGATCGACGACCAGAGGCCCGGGTTCGCCTCGGCGTCGAGGCGGTTGGCCCGGCCGATACCGCGCAACCCGAAGATCACCACCGCTGACACCAGGAACGTCCCGGCGTTGAAGTACAACGCGAGATCGAGCGGGGAGGTCCTGAAGAACGACACGCTGGAGCCGAGCGCGCGCGACAGGGTGGCCAACAGCGAGAAGATCGCGGCGCCCAGCGGCGCCGAACCGTACGTGGTGATCAGACTCAGGGTGTTCGCCGTCGCGAGCCGCTGCACGGGCACCAGGTTCGGCACGCTGGCGTCCTTGGCCGGGTTCCAGAACAGGCTGACGCACTCGATCAGCAGAGACGCGATCAGCAGCCACGCCAGCGTCCCTACCAGGGGGATGGAGACGAACAGCCCGAACCGCAGGACGTCCGCGACGACCATCGTCAGCCTGCGGTCGAGCCGGTCGGCGACGACCCCGGCGAACGGCCCGAAGATCAGCGCTGGCAGCAGCCGGACGATCAGGACGGAGCCGATCGCGTACGCCTTCTCCGAGAAACCGGCCTGCAGGGAGCTGGCCAGCGCGGTCGTGGCGAGCAGGCCCATCCAGTCGCCGAGGCTGGACAGCGTCAGCGCCAGCCACAGCCGCCGGAACTGCGGTATCCGCAGGACCGCGCGGATGTCCCCCTCGGTACTGCGGTGGGAGTCGGCGGAGCCAGCCGGTGGCGACGGGACCGTCACGACCGGTGGACTACCAGGGGGCCGGTTGGACCACGCCCGCCCGCCCGCCGACGCCGTCGAGGCCGGTGGCCGCGGCGGGTTGTGAGCGTCATCCCCCGGAAGACCCATCAGCCCGTCCGTCGTGGGCGCGGCGACGAGGTGCCCGGCGTACCGCCGCCGTCCGTCCCCGTCGCCGTCCCTGTCCCTGTCGCCGTGGCCGGCTGCGCGGACGTCTTCCTGGTCGTCGTCTTCTTGGCCGTGGACTGCCTGGTGGTCTTGGCGGCCGCCGGCTGCTTGGCCGGCTGCGCCGCCCGCCGCCTGGGTGTTGCCGGGCCGCGGGCCCGCTTCTCCGCGAGCATCTCGGCCGCCCGTTCCACGGTGAGGGACGCGACGTCGTCGCCCTTGCGCAGGCTCGCGTTGGTCGTGCCGTCGGTGACGTAGGGTCCGAACCGGCCTTCCCGCAGCACCATGGGGGCGCCCGTGGCGGGATCGGGGCCGAGCTCACGCAGCGGTGGGGTCTCGGCGGCCCGC
>NZ_JWIO01000006.1:154619-166172 GCF_001017755.1 Protofrankia coriariae | reverse complement strand
GGCCCGCCGACGGCCTCGCGTCTTGGGCTGCGCGATCAGCGCCAGCGCCTCGTCCAGCGTCACCGTGAACAGTCGCTCCTCCGACTCCAGCGAGCGGCTTTCCGAACCCTTCTTGACGTAGGGCCCGTACCGGCCGTTCTGGGCGGTCACCTCCTCCCCATCCTCGGCGACTCCCAGCGATCGGGGAAGGGTGAGCAGTTTGAGGGCGTCGGCGAGGGTGAGGGTCTCCGGTGTCATTGTGCCCAGCAGGCTCGCCCGGCGCGGCGGATCGTCGTCGGTCGACACGTACGGGCCGAAACGCCCCACCTTGAGGGCGATCGTCGCGCCGCTGTCCGGGTCGGTGCCCAGCGACCGTTCCTCGCTGGGCGCGCCGACCAGCGCCAGCGCCCTGTCCACGGTGAGCTCGTCGGGCGGCAGGTCCTCCGGGACGCTCGCCCGTTCGTCACCGTGCTGGACGTACGGGCCGTAGCGGCCGACCCGGATCACCACGGGCTGGTCGTCCGGCGCCGCCCCCAGCGGGATCGAGTTGACCTCGCGGGCGTCGATCTCGCCGAGCCGCTCGTTGACCAGGTGCTTGAGCCCGCCGGCGCGGGCGACCCCGCCCTCCTGGCCGGCGTCCGAGCCGAAGTAGAACCGGGTGAGCCAGTCGATCGACGCCGCCGTGCCTGCGGCGATGTCGTCCAGGTCGTCCTCCATCGACGCGGTGAACCGGTAGTCGACCAGCCGTCCGAAGTGCTCCTCGAGGAGACCGACCACGGCGAACGCGACAAAACTGGGGATCAGCGCGCTGCCCTTCTTCCACACGTACCCGCGGGCCTGGATCGTCCCGATGATCGACGCGTAGGTGGACGGGCGGCCGATGCCGAGTTCCTCCAGCGTCTTGACCAGGCTCGCCTCGGTGAAGCGCGGCGGCGGGTTGGTCGTGTGCCCGCGCGGGTTGAGCTCCCGGGTGGTCAGGGCGTCGCCTTCGCGGACGTCCGGCAGCCGTCGCTCCCGGTCGTCCAGTTCGGCGTCGGGATCGTCCGCGCCCTCGACGTAGGCACGCAGGAAACCGGGGAAGGTGATCACCTTTCCCGAGGCCGAGAACTCGGCGTCCTCCCCGGCGCTGGAGACGCCGCCGATCCGGATGGTCGCGGACGTGCCGCGGGCGTCGGCCATCTGGCTGGCGACCGTGCGCCGCCAGATCAGCTCGTACAGGCGGTAGCCGTCGGCGTCGGCCAGCGTCTCGCGTACCTCGCCCGGCGTGCGGAACTGCTCCCCGGCCGGGCGGATCGCCTCGTGCGCCTCCTGGGCGTTCTTGACCTTCTTCGTGTAGATGCGGGGGCGGTCGGGGACGTACTCGGCCCCGTAGAGGGCGCGGGCCTGCTCGCGGGCGGCTGCGAGCGCGGTCTCGGACAGGTTCGTCGAGTCCGTCCGCATATAGGTGATGTAGCCGTTCTCGTACAGCTTCTGCGCCACCTGCATCGTCCGCTGGCTGGAGAAGTGCAGCTTGCGGCTGGCCTCCTGCTGCAGGGTGGAGGTCATGAACGGCGCGTAGGGGGAGCGGCGGTACGGCTTGGTCTCCACCGAGCGGACCGCGAACGCGCTGTCGGCGAGCCGGCCGGCCAGGGCGTGCGCGGCATCCTCGTCGAGCCGGACGGCGTCGGCGGAGGTGAGCTGCCCCGAGGAGTCGAAGTCGCGTCCGGTGGCCAGCCGCCGGCCGTCGAGCGCGACCAGGTTCGCCGGCAGCGGTGTGGCGTCGGCCCGGCCGTCGCTGGCGTCCCGGCCGGCCAGCAGACCGAAGACGCCTTCGATGTTCCAGTACTCGGCCGAGGTGAAACGCATCCGGGCACGTTCGCGCTCCACCAGGATACGGGTCGCCACGCTCTGTACCCGGCCCGCCGACAGCTTCGGCATGACCTTCTTCCACAGCACGGGGCTGACCTCGTAGCCGTAGAGCCGGTCGAGGATGCGCCGGGTCTCCTGCGCGTCGACAAGGTGCTCGTCGATCTCACGGGTGTTGTCCACCGCCCGCCGGATCGCCTGCTCGGTGATCTCGTGGAAGACCATCCGCCTCACCGGCACCGTCGGCTTCAGCGTCTGCAGCAGATGCCAGGCGATGGCCTCGCCCTCGCGGTCCTCGTCTGTCGCCAGGTAGAGCTCGCTGGCTTCCTTCGCCAGCGCCTTGAGCTTGCTGACCTGGGACTTCTTGTCGGGAGTGACCACGTAGAGCGGCTTGAAGCCGTTGTCGACGTCCACTCCCAGACGGGCCCACGGCTTGCCCTTGTGGGCGTCGGGAACGTCGGCGGCGCTCTGCGGCAGATCCCGGATGTGTCCGATGCTGGACTCGACCCGCCAGCCGGAGCCGAGATACCCGGCAATGGTCTTCGCCTTGGCCGGCGACTCGACGATCACGAGTCGGACGCCGGTACCGCTCGCGGCCGGCGCTGACGTGCCGGTACGGCTACCACGGGTGGCGGCGCGCGCGGTACGCGTGGTGCGCCCGCGGGGCACGGCGCCGTTGCCGGCCGTGACGGCATCCGTATCGGGCCCGGCAGCGACGTCACCGGCTGTGGGCTCGACGACCGGCGTCGATGGCCCGGCGCTTGACCGGCGCGTCCCGCTGTTTGTCGACTTCGTGCGCGGGGGCACTTCTCTCCTCGTTGCAGGGGGCAGTTCGGTTTCGGCGTTGCGGCCTACGTGCGTTGCAGCCTGTATATGTTTGCAGCCCGTATATCCCGTATATGTTGCGCCCGGTGTGGGTTGTGGCGTGCGTGGCGGGTGGTGAACGGTGCGGATGGGCCGGCCGCCGGTGCGAGAACCTCCCCCCGGGACACCCGTCGCGGCGCGCCTCGGGCGGTGGTCCTCCTGCCGACAGTAGGTCGGCGCGTACCGGTGTGTCAGCTCCCGGTCCGCGATCCATCCGGTGTCCGCTCACGGACACCGGAGCAGACCGTACGCCGTGTCGCGCCCGCGGGCGCACCCACGCCCGGCCGGCCGGGGCCGGGAGAAGCGGCCGTGCGTCAGATCAGGCACTCTGCGTCACCAGCATCGTGTCAGCGTCGTCGTGCCACCGGCGTTGTGTCACCAGTGTCGTGTCACCAGCGTCATGTCACTGGCGTCGTGTCACTGGCAGCGCGTCTCCGACAGCACCATGACCGGCACGGACGTCATCGGCGGCCGGTGGCGTCGGCATGCCGACGCCGTCACCGTAGAGCGAAAGGGATCGCTGACGCTGTTTGTTCCTTCCGGCGCTCCTTCCGGGTCTCCTCGTGGGCGGCTCCGGCCCCGGGCAGCCGAGCCCGCCTGCCCGGGGCCGGACGGGTAGCGGCAGGGTGACCGGTCATCGGCAGCGCTGTCACACGCCGGCCTTCGTCCTGCCGGCCGGGCGCTGTTCGGCTACCGGAGGCGCGACGGTGAGCGCGGAGGCCCGCCGCCTGGAGTAGACGATCACGGCGATGATCGCCGCGACGGCCACAAGTGCTATCGCTATCCGTAGCGGTGTGTTTTCGTCGTCACCGACCGAGTACTTCACCACCGAAGGCGCGATCAAGAGGCTGACCAGGTTCATCACCTTGATCAAAGGGTTGATCGACGGCCCGGCGGTGTCCTTGAAGGGGTCACCGACGGTGTCCCCGATGACGGTCGCCGCATGTGTGTCCGACCCTTTGCCGCCGTAGTTGCCGTCCTCGACGAGTTTCTTCGCGTTGTCCCAGGCGCCACCGGAGTTGGCGAGGAAGACCGCCATGAGGACGCCGCCGGCGATCGCCCCGGCAAGGTAGGCACCCAGCGGCGGGTAGCCCAGCCCGAAACCGACCGCGATCGGAGCGAGAACCGCCAGCGTCCCCGGGGTGATCAGTTCCCGCAGTGAGTCACGGGTGCAGATGTCGACGACGGCGCCGTAGTCGGGTCGTTCCGTCCCATCCATGATGCCGGGCTTCGTCCGGAACTGGTTGCGTACCTCGAGCACGACCCGACCGGCGGCGCGACCGACCGCGTTGATCGCGAGCCCGGAGAACAGGAACACGACCGCCGCGCCGATGACCAGCCCGACCAGGGCGTCGGGATAGGCGATGTCGAGCGTGCGCGACGACGCCACGGTTCGGCCGGCGTCGACGAGCGCCTCGTTCACCGCGTCCGTGAACGACCCGAACAGGGCGGTGGCGGCCAGCACCGCGGTGGCGATCGCGATACCCTTCGTGATCGCCTTGGTGGTGTTCCCGACGGCGTCGAGGGAGGTGAGGATCGCGGCCCCGGTCTTGGCGCCGGTCGCTTCCGCACCGCCTGCCACGTCGGTCGTTCCGGTGTCGCCGGACATCTCGGCGATGCCCTGGGCGTTGTCGCTGACCGGCCCGAAAGTGTCCATCGAGACGATGACGCCGACCGTCGTCAGCAGACCGGTGCCGGCCAGCGCCACGGCGAACAGCGCGACGGTGACGCTCCCGGACCCGAGCAGGTACGCGCCGAAGACGGCCGCGCTGATGAGCAACGCCGAGTAGACAGCCGATTCCAGGCCGACCCCGATGCCGGAGAGGATGTTGGTTGCGGGGCCGGTGGTGGACGCTTTCACGATGTCCTGGACCGGCCTGCGGCTGGTCTCGGTGAAGTAGCCGGTGAGCAGCTGGATCGCCGCGGCCAGCACGATGCCGATCAGAACCGCGGTGATCGCGATGAACCGTGGGTCACCGCTCTGGGTACTGTCCGCCATCCCGGGGAATCCGGAGAAACTGCTGGGAAGGTAGACGAGCGAGACGATGACGACCCCGACGGCAGAGATCACCGCGGACAGGAAGAACCCCCGGTTGATCGCTGCCATGCCGTTGCGGTCACCGGTGCGCGGCGCGACCGAGAGAATACCGACAATCGCGGTGAGCACGCCGACGGCCGGGATCAGCAGCGGGAAGATCAGCCCGTTCTCGCCGAACGCCTTCACGCCGAGGATCAGCGCGGCCACCAGCGTCACGGCATAGGACTCGAACAGGTCCGCGGCCATCCCGGCGCAGTCTCCGACATTGTCCCCGACGTTGTCGGCGATGGTGGCCGCATTGCGCGGATCGTCCTCGGGAATACCCTGTTCGATCTTGCCGACGAGGTCGGCGCCGACGTCCGCGGCCTTGGTGAAGATGCCGCCGCCGACTCGCATGAACATCGCAAGCAGCGCAGCGCCGAACCCGAACCCCTCCAGGACCTGCGGGGCTGTGTCCCGGAAGGCGAGTACCACGACCGCCGCGCCGAGCAGGCCCAGGCCGACGGTGAACATTCCCACCACACCCCCGGTGCGGAAGGCGATCCGCATGGCGGCGCGTTCCCCGACCCGGATGGCCGCGGCTGCGGTCCGGGAGTTCGCCCGGGTGGCCAGCGACATGCCGACGAAGCCCACCAGCGCGGAGAAGACGGCTCCGAGGACGAAGAAGAGCGACCGGCCGACCCGGGAGGCGGTGGACTCCGCGGGCAGCAGCAGCAGAACGAACGGGATCACTAGCACGAAACCGGCCACCGTGGTGAACTGCCGGCGTAGGTAGGCTGCGGCTCCTTCCTGGACGGCGCGGGCGACCTCGACCATTCGTGGGCTTCCCTGGTCGGCCGCGAGCACCTCGCGGACCAGATAGCCGGCCACCACCAGCGCCAGCGCCGCCACGGCCGCCACCCCGGCGACCAACCCGATCTGACCTGCGCCAAGTTCGATGGCAGCGCCGCCGGGATTCGTACCCGCCGCGGCTTGGATCAGGACCATGGGCCCTCCCGGTCAGGTCTGTGCACCCTCCGCGTCCACCCCGTGCCGGTTGCGGGAGCCGGCGGGCGAGCACGGCCGGACATCGCATCTGACGACGTCGTCGAGGTTGCCGCTGCGGCGTGGGAGGACGCCAAGTCGGCGCGGGCCGGCGAAGCGGGTGCGACGCCGGCATGACTGCCGGCTGGGACGGATCCGGGCTACCGCCCGTCCCGCCGTCGCGCCATCGTGCGGCGACCAACGCGTTGGCCCGCGTTCTCCCGATTCTCCGTTCGGTACCACGGGGAGCACTCCAGACATCGCGCACGCGGTCTGATCGACCGAGTGATGCGGCAGTCTATCCACACGGCCGTAACATGCGCTCGTTCTTTCGTTGACAAGGTCCGGTAAAAATTGTGCTTTGAGGGATTTACCGTGGATGCTCGGTGTCCTTGTTCATCTCGATGGCCGGCTTTCGGCCCATTCCGTCCGTGTCGTCCTGTCCGGGCTGGCGTACAGGTGTCGACACATCGGTGTTGACGCGGCGGCTGACGTGTTCGGTACCGACGCGTCAGCGGCGACGTGCCGGCTGCGATGGCCCGCGTGCGGCCGCCGCCGGGCGACCGGGACGGCATCGGCGCCAGCGTGCTGGCTGCGTGCTGTCTAGAGAGCCATGACCGGTGCGGCTGGTTTCCCCTCCAACGGCTCCGTCGCCCAGCGCATCGTGACGATCATGCCGGTCCGGTCGGTCCGCGTGGTGATGGTGAAGTCGTCGACCAGGCCTTCGATCAGGGCGAGACCGAGTCCCGGGGCTGCCGGGGAGCACGGCTCCTCCTCGTCCGGCCGCCAGATGCCGTTTCCGGATGCGACCGGGCTGACAACCGTGGGCTCGGCGACGACCGGCTGGGCGGCCAGCGGCTGGGCAGCCAGTGGGTCGGCAACCATCGGCTCGGCTGCCGCCGGCCCGGCGACGGTGGGTGGGGAGAGGGAGAGGGAAGGGGAAGCCGCGTTGGTCAGCGTGTGACGACTGTCGGGTGATCCGGGCGTGTCGGCCCGCCCACGGCCGTTCAGGGGTGAGACGTCGCGTCTTGTGGGCGGAACATCGCGTTCCCGCGGCCCGCGGTCGGCCACCGACACCGTGAACGCACCATCGCCGTCACTGACCCGGACGATCACGGGAGCCTGTGGGTCGAACCGGCGGTTGACGCTGACGGCTCGGGCACATGCCTCGCCGACCGCAAGTTTGATCTCGTCAAGGATCTCCTCCGGCACGCCCGAACGCCGGCTGACCGCGGCTGCGATCATCCGGGCCGTTCGGACGTGTCCGGGAAGAGCCGCGAAGCGCAACTCGACGGTGGACATACGTCGATGACCTGTCTCTCGATGGAACTGACCATCCGGCGACCCATGGGCCTGAGCCTGTCGGATCCTCCGGATCGGCTTCCAGGCCCTCCGCGCCGATCCGGTGGGAACCTCGGATACGGCAGGAGCCCTGGGCGTGATCGAATCACGATCGCGCTGCCTTTGGTCCTTCAGTCCTTGGCTGCGAGTGCTTCTTCGACGGACGCGTGGATCGGGAAGACCTTCGTCAGACCGGTGATCCGGAAGATTTTCAGTATCCGTTCCTGGGTGCAGACTAGCCGCAGCGTCCCCTCGTGCGCCCGGACTCGCTTGAGGCCGCCGACAAGTACCCCGAGGCCGGTCGAGTCGAGGAACTCGACCCCTTCCATGTCGACGACGAGATGGTACGAACCGCCTGATACGAGATCGATCAGTTGTTCCCGCAGCTTCGGGGCGGTGTAGACGTCAATCTCGCCGCCTACGACGACGATCGTGAAGTCCCCTTCCGTGCGGGTAGTGAGGGACAGGTCCACAGGTCCTCCTTGCGTCTGCTTCACAGCCGTCCGGCCGGACGGCCGACATCACGGCGGCACTACCCTCCCACGCCCGGATCAATCCGGCTCGCCGCGACACAGCAGGCTACCCATGCGCCGCAGGGGTTCGTAGCCACGGCCCCGGTGGCGCCCGGTTCGTGCCTCGCCGGCCGCCGCACCCCGCGACCGCCCGTCGGAGGCGGGCGAATCCTGCGGGGACCAGGGCATCCGTCCGGCATCCTCGCCTACGCTGGGCCACCGTGGGCACAACCTCGGTCCGGGCCAGCGCACCAGAGCCGGGTGCGCCGGATCGTGGTGCGGCTGTTCTCGACCGGCTGCGGGCAGACGCCCGTCGTAGCTGTTGCATCACACATGTGCAGCGTGTCCCCGCCAGAGCCGGCAGCCGGGAGCCCTGGCCCGCCTGGGCGGATTCCGTACTCGTTTCCCGGCTGCGCGCCGCCGGTATCGACGCACCGTGGACACACCAGGCGCGTGCCGCCGAACATGCTCACGCCGGCCGCAGCGTGGTGCTCGCGACAGGCACGGCGTCGGGTAAGTCGCTGGGATACCTCATGCCGGTGCTCAGCGTCCTGCTGGCCGAACCGCCCGCTCGCGCGCTCTATCTCGCTCCCACCAAGGCACTGGCCAACGACCAGCTCCGCGCGGTTCGCGCGCTCACGCTGACAGGGGTGCGCGCCGCCACGTACGACGGCGACACGCCGGCGTACGAACGCGACTGGGTCCGTGCCCACGCCACGTTCGTGCTGACCAACCCCGACATGCTGCATCGGGGCATACTGCCTTCTCATCGGCGGTGGACCACCTTTCTCCGGGGCCTTCGGTACGTGGTGGTCGACGAGTGCCACGGTTATCGGGGTGTCTTTGGTTCCCACGTCGCGCACGTCCTGCGGAGGCTACGGCGGGTGTGCGCCCGGTACGGTTCGGCGCCGGTGTTCATCCTGGCCTCGGCAACGGTGTCGGAGCCGGCGAATGCCGCCGGCCGCCTGACCGGGCTCGACGTGCGGGCGGTCGAGGAGGACGCCTCCCCGAGAGGCGCGATGAGCTTCGCACTGTACGAACCACCCCTGTCGTATCCATGGCAGGCACATGCGTGGCAGACGTCCTCCTCGTTCGGCTCCTCGCCCGAACCATCGGTCCCGCCATCCGAACCATCGGCCCGGCCACCGTCGGCTCCGCCGTATCCCGGCCCGGCCGTTTCCAGGCCGCTCTCCGCCGGAGCGGCCGTATCCGACCCGTTCCCCGCCGATCCGACCACCTCTGACCCGGTTTCCGCCGACCTGGTTTCCGCCGGGCCTGCCGCCCGCGCGGAAACGGAGCCCACATCGCTCCAACCGGCGAAGTCCCAACCAGCGGAAACATCGACTGGATGGGCATCGGGGGCGCCCGTGGCCGTCGAGGCGCAGCCACCGGACCCCCCGGTTCACGGCCCTGGCGGCACACCGGTCCGTCGCTCGGCGACCGCCGAGGCAGCGGACCTGCTCGCGGATCTTGTGGCCGATGGCGTGCGCACGCTCGTGTTCGTGCGGTCGCGCAGGGGCGCGGAAGTGATCGCGCAGTCGGCGCGCAGGGCGTTGTCCGAGGTGTCGGCGGACCTCGTGGAGCGGGTTGCGGCCTACCGCGCGGGCTACCTGCCCGAAGAACGCCGGGCGTTGGAAGCGGACCTGAGGTCGGGGCGGCTGCTCGGCGTCGCCGCGACGAACGCGCTCGAACTGGGTGTCGACATCACCGGGCTGGACGTGACCGTGATCACCGGCTATCCGGGCACGCTGGCCTCGCTCTGGCAGCAGGCCGGCCGGGCCGGTCGAGACGGCGCGGGAGCTCTCGCCGTCATGGTCGCCCGGGACGATCCTCTCGACACGTATCTCGTGCATCATCCCGAGGCCGTGTTCGGCCGGCCGGTCGAGGCGACCGTGCTCGATCCCGACAATCCCTACGTGCTTGGCCCGCATCTGGAGTGCGCGGCCGCGGAACTGCCGCTGACCGAGGACGATCTCGATCTTTTCGGGCCGCTGGCTCGTCCCACGGTCGACGACCTGGTACGCCGCGGCCGGCTGAGGCGACGGCCCGCGGGCTGGTACTGGACGCACCGCCACCGCCCGGAGGTGGACATCCGCGGTGTCGGCGGACCGCCGGTACNGGCGGACCGCCGGTACGGATCGTCGAGGCGTCCACTGGCCGTCTGCTCGGCACGGTGGACGCCGCCACGTCGCACTCGACGGTGCACCGCGGCGCCGTCTACCTGCATCAGGGCGGCTCCTACCTGGTCCTCGAGTTCGATCTGGACGCGGCGGTCGCGCTCGTGGAGGCAGCCACACCGGACTGGACGACGGTGGCCCGGGAGGACACCGACATCCGGGTGGTGGAGTCGATCCGCTCCCGTATCGCCGGCGATGTCGAGCTCCACCTGGGAACGGTCGAAGTCAGCAGCCAGGTGGTGTCCTACCAGCGGCGTCAGACCGGCAGCGGACGAGTGATCGGTGATGAGGCGCTGGATCTTCCCGCGCGGCATCTGCGCACGCGGGCGGTCTGGTACACGGTGGCCGAGGGGCTGCTGGCCGAGGCGGAGATCGACGATGACGCCGTCCCCGGTGCCGTCCACGCGGCCGAGCACGCGGCGATCGGCATCCTCCCGTTGTTCGCGACCTGCGACCGGTGGGACATCGGGGGAGTGTCGACCGCGCTGCATCCGGACACCTCCCTCACCACGGTGTTCGTCTATGACGGCTATCCGGGCGGCGCGGGTTTCGCCGAGCGCGGCTTTCTGCGTGGCGGGCCGTGGCTGCGTGCGACCCGGGACGTGATAGCGGCCTGCGAGTGCGTGGCCGGCTGCCCGTCGTGCGTGCAGTCGCCGAAGTGCGGGAACGGCAACGAGCCCCTGGACAAGCCGGCCGCCCGCCGGCTGCTCGACGCCGTTCTGTGCCGGCTCGATCCGAGCTGATCGAACAGCCGGTGAGCGCATCGGCACCGTGGGGATGGCGGCCGCCGACGGGACCCACGATGCGCCTTCCGTACCGTGGCTTCCTTCGTCGTGGCTTCCCCCGCTGGAGACGCTGTTCGTCGGGCCGGCGCGGGCCCTGGCGACGAGCGGCCCGAGGGCGGCGAGCGCTCCCGGGAGTTCGACGGCCACCGCGACCTCGACGGTGTCCTCTGAGATCGTGCACGACAGGAGGCGGCCGTGGTTCGCAAGCCCGATGGCGCGCGCCCGCCCGCACATGACGGCCGGATCGCCAGAGGAATCACCCGCGGCCGCGAGCGCCGCCATGTCTGCCGCGCCCGCGGCCCGCCCGCGGCAGACAGCGGTTGCCGAGACCGCCAGAACAACGCCGGTGAACGTCCCCAGAACCAGAAACGTGGAAAGTGTGAGTATGGTGGCCGAACCTGCGTCCGTAATACCGGAGGCGTGCTGTGCGTCTATGCTGCCAGACAGCCGAAGAGTGCTTCCGGAGGGCTTGTTGGCTTGGTGTGAAAATATTTTCTGCAACCATTTGTGACGCATATTCAAAATTTCTTTTCTGTGTTCACTGACTGCTGGTTGTGAAGTCCTGTGTGATGTTTTCCGCTGCCTCCGCGGGTGCGGTGGAGGACATGGTGATCTCGATCGGAGGAGCAAGTCCTGCCAGTACCCCGGTGGCCCGGGCCTGAAATCTGACCTGGACGATGACGGAATCCATGGCATGGCTGACGGAAATCGTGGAGCCCTGGGGAGCAGCCCGCCCGGCCCAGGTGCGGACCATTTCGTCGGTTTCTCCGCGGGCGGCGGCCCGGGCGCCGATGCGCGCCGCTTCCGCACACCGCGCCTGCACCGACACGGCGCTGACGACCCAGATCGCGATCAGCAGGACAAGGATCAGGGACGGTATCGCGACCGCCAGTTCGGCTGTTGCCTGGCCGCCGTCGGAGGTTCTTCGCCCTCGGTCGCGGCTCGTGCCACGACCGAGGATCCGCAGGCCACACACTGGCTCGGCCCGC
>NZ_JWIO01000006.1:146480-154611 GCF_001017755.1 Protofrankia coriariae | reverse complement strand
CTGGCTCGGCCCGCCTGTCAGAAGGGGACGGACAGCGCCTGCTTGACCAGGTTGGCAAGCATCGTCCTGGTCGCCGAACTGTTGATCACCGCATACAGGACGGCGGCGAACCCGACCGCGGCGACCGTGCCGACCGCGTACTCGGCGGTCGACATTCCCGCGTCGTTCCTTCTGTCGGACCGGGCCGTGGCCGACACCGCCCGGGTGCTGGTCAGCTGCCGGCGCGAGGTATCGGTCGTCGACCGCGTGAACGCTACGATCAGCAGTATCGTCCACCGGATGACGAGAGAATGTATGACGGGAGGCATTCTCGATGATCGGGGCGGGGTCATGGCAGGCGGCCTCCAGTTCGGTTACCGGCATGCGGTGGATGCCAGCTCGTAGGCGGGGCAGGGAGCTTCGCTTTCCTTGATGATGGGGCGTTGACAGCGATTCTGGCGAGAGCGGATGCCGTCCTGTGGAAAACCCGCTGTTGTCCACAGGCCAGCCGGCTGCCACTTGCCTGATACGAGAGCAGTAGTGTTCTGGGGTCGGACAGGAGCGGGTTGGTTGCGGCAGTCGTCTCTTCGGCTTCGTTCCTGCCCTTTCTTGTGGTTGGCCTCGGAAGTTTTTCGAGGCCCGGGCGGCCTGCGCGAGCGGAGCAGCGGCGGCCTGGTGACACGGCCATCGGAGCAATGGTCATGGCAGTGTCAGGGCCGAGCCGGCTCCCATCACGACCGGTACGACCCCGAGCGCGACGAAGGCGGGCAGGAAACACAGGCCGAGTGGTGCCACGGCGGTGACTCCCGCCCGGCGAGCCGCGGTCAACGCGCGTTCCTGCCGTCTGGCGCGGGTCTGGTCCGCCAGCCGTCCCAGGGCCGCGGCCAGGCGGGCGCCGGACTCCTCGCTGCGGTGCAGCGCCCGTGCGAACGCCGCGATCTCGTGGGCCTCCGCCGTGGCCGTCGGTCGGCCGAAACCGCCCGGGGCGGGCCCGGCCGGGACGAGCCTGGTCCACCGTTTCGCCGCAGGCCTCGAGGAACTCGGCTCGGGGCCGAGCAGCCGGCCGCAGGCTTCCGCCATGGACGCACCGAGACGCAGGCTGCGGCTGACCATGCCCAGTTCCGCTCCGAGCGGGCCGCCGACAGCGCTGGCCACGATGTCCAGAGCTGCCACGATGGGCGCACCAGCAGTCAGGCAGGCCGCGATCAGGTCGAGAGCCAGCGGCAGATCCTCGACGAGACGTGCCTGCCGGCGCTGGGCGTCCCGATCCGGTATGGAGGCCAGCAGACGGGCCGCGATCATGCCCACGATGATCCCGACGGTCACGCCCACCGGGACGGGCAGGATCACAGCGGGCCCGAGGCCGGCTGCCGCGCTGAAAGCGGCTCGTCGCAGAGTCGATCCGCTCACGTTCGGACGCCATCCACCGGTCATGTGCCCACCGGCTGTCAGACCTGTGGACGTACGGCCGGTGCCCACCGCCCCCGCGTCCGCTGCCCGCTGTTCGAGGGAGCACCGCATCGATACGGCGGTCGTACCGGAAAGCGGGCGGAAGGTGGCGACACGACGTCGTACATGGTCACGTGGTGTCGTTGTTCCTGTCAGCCAGGATGCTGACGCCATACACAGTGTGGCAACGGTGAGCAGGATCTCACGGTGGGAGAAGGCCAGCGTTCCGGCGGTGAGCGCGAGCGAGGTGTGCGGCGGCCCGTCGACGATCGACGGCTGCCGCGGCGGTTGGACAGTCATCGGGACGGCCCTTGTGGTGGTTGGGAGTAAGCGGCTTCCTTGCGATCGCGCATTCCTGCGTCGCGGTTATCGGCCACCTCGGTGAGCCGGTTGATCCAGGCCAGACCGGCGAGGTCGAGCGCCAGACCGACGACCAGACAGAGCGCCCCGGCCCGAGTACCCAGAAGAACCGTCAGCGGCGAGACACCGAGCAGCACGCCAAGCGCGATCCCGGCGACGGGCAGGGACGCGACCAGCCGCCCGGAGGCCCGCGGCCCGGCGAGCGCCGTGGCGACCTCGCCGTCCCGCTCACGCTCGGCACGCACGACGGCGGCGAGCCTGTTCGCCAGCGGAGCCAACGGGATACCGGCGTGCTGGCTCACCCGCCATGCGGCCGCAAGCTGACGCAACGTCGACGCTTCACACGCCGCGAGCGCGACGGCCGGGTCCGTCCGGCGGGCGAGCGCGANGCGAGCGCGATGCGCAGCGCCAGCGGGTCGTGCATGCGTCCGCCCCTGCCGGCCGCACTCCGGCGGCCGTGACCAGGCGCGACAGGTTCGCCGGATGCGCCGGGTTCGCAGGGTCTGCCCGCCTCGCTGGCAGCGTCGTCGACGGCCGCCCGCAGGGCTTCGTCGGGCCGCCGGCCGGCCTCGAGCTCGGTGGCGAGCGCAGCGATGATCTCCTCCGCGCCTGCCCGCTGCCTACCGCGCCACCGTCGGTCCGCGGCGCGCCGCAGAGCCCGTCGGAACGTCACGGCGCAGACGACGCCCGTGCCGGCGGCCACCGGGCCCACAAGCACACCGACAACGGCCGTCCCCACCAGCGCGACCGCCACGGACAGCCAGGATCGGCCGGCCAGCCGGGTAACCGATCGTGTCAGTCGGTGACCCGGCGCGTTCGGGGCGCGGCCTGACGTATCACCGGTTCCGCGGCCCTGCCGGGTCCGCTCCGGCCGTGTCGTGGCCGCCACACGGACCCGGGGCAGGCGTCGCCCGATCGGCCCGGCGGCCAGTGCCGCGGCACCGGCGCAGCAGCCGGCGGCAAGTGCCACGGCCAGCATCACCGACCGCCGGTGGCGGCGCGGAGCAGGTCGGGGCGCGGCCCGCCACGCTCGGCGAGCATCCGGTCGAGAATCTGCGCCCCGGCCCCGCCCACGACGACCTGGGAAGCGTCCAGGTAACTGCCTTCGTCTCCGCGGCCGTGGCCGTTCCCAGCCTCTCGAGGGCCACGTGACGGCGGACGCCGACGTAGGCGCAGAGCGTCCAGGACATGCACAAGCCCGCTCTGGTCGCGGAAGAGCACGCCGATCTCGCTCAACCGGCGAATTCCGTCATGATCCCGCCTGATGTGGACGATGGCCTGCACCGCCGAGGCGAGCTGGCTGTGCAGGGCCGCCCGGTCCAGGCCCGCGAGCGCGGCAAGCGCCTCCATCCGGGCCGGCAGATCGGCCGCCGCGTTTGCGTGCACCGTGCTCAGCCCGCCCTCGTGGCCGGTGTTGAGCGCGACCAGGAGATCCACGACCTCGGCGCCACGGACCTCACCGACGACGATCCGATCAGGCCGCATCCGCAGTGCCTGACGTACCAGATCCCGCAGGTCGATACCGCCCGCACCCTCGATGTTCGGCGGCCGGGACTCCAGACGGACGGCGTGCGCCAGGTCCACGACGAGCTCGGCGGTGTCCTCCACGATCACGACTCGGTCGGCGGGGTCGACCCGNGGTCGGCGGGGTCGACCCGCCCCAGCAGCGCGCCCATCATGGTCGTCTTGCCCGAACCGGTGCCGCCGGTGACCAGGGTGGCCAGCCGGCCCCGCACGAGCGCGTCCAGCACCTCGGCCATAGCGGGGGCGGCCGTACCGGTCGATACGAGATCTTCCAGGGTGAACGGACGCGGTCGCGGGATCCGCAGGGACAGGCAGGTACCTGTGACCGCGACAGGCGCGAGCACGGCGTGCAGGCGGGTGCCGTCGCCGAGGCGCGCGTCGGTGAACGGGGTCGCGGCGTCCAGGCGCCGGCCGGTCGCGGCGGCCAGCCGGACGGCGAGCCGGCGTACCGCGTCGTCGTCGGGGAAGGTGATCCCGCACCGTTGGAGGCCGCTGCCGCGGTCCACCCAGACCTCCGCCGGCCCGTTGACCAGGACGTCGGTGACGAAGGGGTCGGCCAGCAGCGGCTCGAGCGGGCCGGCGCCGACAAGCTCGGACTCCAGCGACCGGTAGAGATCCAGCGAGTCACCGTCGGCGGGGCCGGTTTCGGCTCGGACAGCCGCCGCGATGCGTGCGGGCGTCATCGCGCCATCGGAGTCGACCAGCCGCCGACGGATCCCGGCCAGCAGATCTTCGTCGGGGCGCGGGGTGTCCGCGGCGCCGGCGGGGATGGCGGCCGGTGGTGCTGAGGAGTGTTCCGGTCCCCTCCGCTGGCCGGTGGCGTGATCGTGGGAGCGGTGCGGCTCGGCCCCGGGCGCGGAGCGCTCGGCGGCGGAACGCCCGTTCACGCTGCCACGTCCGAACGGGCCAGGCCGAGGTCGTCGAGGATCTGGCCGCTGACCCGGGCCAGCGAGCTGCGGCGCCGGCCGCCCGGCGGTTCGCCCCGTTCCAGCCCGGAGGCGAGACCCTGGTCGTGTCGCAGAATCCCGGCCACCGGCAGCCCGAGCGCGTCGGAGACGACGTCGGCCTGCAGTCTGGCCGGACCTGGCAGCCGCACGACCACGCGAACGTCGGCGCAGTACCGGTTGACCGTGTCGCACACCCGGCCGGCGGCGGCGACCGCGCGGACCTCGGCCGGCACGACCACGAGGATGAGCTCGGCCATCTGCATGGCCACGGCAGCGGTCAGGTCGGGAAACCGGGGAAGGTCGACCACCAGGAGATCGTTCCCGCGTCGGGCGCCGGTCAGGGCCGAGGTCATGACGGATGGTGTGATCGTCGTCTGGCTTGTCCTGTCCCAGGAGAGCACGGGGAGCTCTCCGAGGGAGGGCAGGGTCCCGGTCAGTGCCCGGCGTGGCAGCCGGCCGTGGGCGGACACCAGATCCGGCCAGCGCATCCCGGGCCGCTCCTCGATGCCGAGGGCGAGGTCGATGCCGCCGCCGAGCGGGTCGGCGTCCACCAGGACCGTGTCGCAGCCACGGCGCAGGGACGCGAGAGTCAGCGCGATCGCGAGACTGGTGGCCCCCGCGCCGCCACGGCCGCCCACCACGCCGACCACGGTGCCGTACCGCTGGTCCGGCTCGGTGGCGTCGACGAAGATGCCGATCAGCCAGTCCTCCGCGTCGGGCAGGAAGGCGACGTGCTCGGCGCCGAGCCGGACGGCGGCCTCCCACACCCCGCCGTCGTCGAGGTCGGAGCTGACCAGCACGATGCCCGGCCGTCGGGGGAGCCCGAGCGCGACGCAGGACGGCACCCGGTCGGCCCCGACGAGGATGAGCGGGGCGCTGTTCCAGTACCGGCGGGCGAGGTCGGCGTCGGCGACGGCGTCCACGGTCACTCCGGCCGTCGCGGCGAGCCGTAGGAGATCGTCGAGCAGCGGCGGTTCGTCGGTGACGACCAGCGGCCGGGTGGTCGGCCCGGATTCGGGGGCGGGAATGGGAACGGGCGGTGCGGATGTCATGGCAGGGCCCTTCCGTCGTCGGGTGGCGGGAGCCGTCGGATAGCGGGAACGGACGTCCACCATGACGCACATCGGGCCTGTGGATACTTCGTTCTCCACAGGCCCTGGATATGTTTTAATAAAGGGTTTTTCGGATCGGAAATGATCGATCCACGCCCGAGGGCATCGGCAGCCCGCCGATGCCGATCCGCTAGTTTGTTGAGGCGGGCTGTCGGCTCGGTGGCCGGATCGTAGTAGGATTGTCACCGAGGCGAAGGCGTGGCTCGGGTACGACTTGGTGGCCCGAGTGCGGAAGAGCGAGCACGATGCCGCCGGCCTGGGAGTCGTCCGTAGCAGATGTCGCCTGATGCTGGGTGACCGTCCGGGCGCGGGGCCGTGTGATCGAACGTCTGGCAGGGGCGACCCGAGCTACGTAACTGTATGTAATTTACATTACTTTAAGCTATTTATGCTGGTCGCATGGTTGACCCAGGATTGATCATATTTTTCGATCAGGTAAGGAGGGCGCGGCCACGAGGCTCCGAGACTCTTAGTTCGCCCGGGCGACGGCCTCGCAGATGGCCAGGGATTCGCGGGCACCCAGCTCCAACGCGCGGGCATAATAAATGATCCACTGGCCGACGCCTTCGGCGCCCGCTCCGGCGTAAGCGCGGGCGGCTTCGGCATAGGCGCCGGTGGGCGCATTACCGGAGGTCATATTACTGGTGGTTGTATCAGCGGTGGTCACGTCGCTGGTAGCTGTCGCGCTGGTGATGATCCTGCCGGATTCGACGTGGCCCACCTCCGTCGCGGTCACGGCTTTCGGGTCGAGACCACGGCTGATGAGTACCAGTCGTCCGGCGGCCCGGGCGATGATCCCGTCGAACGTGCCGAACGGGCGGATGGTCAGTAGTTCGCCTTCCACGATCGCGGCCACGATGATCGCCGGCGCGGAAGTCCGGGCCAACAACAGCTCGGTGAGTCCGCCCAGCCGCGCGGCGGTCTCGGCAGGCGAGGGTACTGGCCCCAGGCCGAGGGGGTCCGCCGGATCCACGGCGGTCGCGACACCCGTTCCCACGACGGGCGCTGCGGCGGGCGAGCCGCCGGAAATCACCTGGCCGGCGGAACCGGAAGCAGCCGGTCGACCGGCGCGGTCGACGTCCGTGGGTGAAGCGCCCGCGGGTGAGAGGTCCGCGGACGAGACGGGGCGCTCCCGTCCTCTTGGCCGTCCAAGATCGATGTCCGCGACGAGGCCGCGGGCGACAAGCACGTGCATCCGGGCGAGTGCCTGTCGCGGGGCTCGTTCCCAGGCGCCGCGCAGCGTCCCCAACTCGGCGTAAAGCCGGATCGCGCCGAGCGTGGCGTCGATGTCGAAAGTCCCGGTGGTGCCCGCCATGCCGCGGGAGGGTTCGTCGCCCGGCTGCCCGCCGGTCGCCTCGTTCCCGTCGTCGGCGGCGGCGGAGCCCTCAGCCGAAGCAGATCCGGACGCCGCTGGAAGAGCGCGATTCAGGTGCGCGCGCAGGGCCTCCAGCCCGACGTCGTGACCTTCCAGGGCCGCTGACGCCCGCGCGGCCCGCAGCGACACCTCGGTCGTCACCGCGGCGCTGCCGCGACGCATGACCCGGTGGCGCAGCAGGGCGTCGACGGACGACCGGGCCGCGGTGACCGCGTCGTGAACGCCCGGTAGGGCGGTGAGCAGGGCGAACGGATCCGACCCGACGGCTGCGGTCATTGTCCGTACGCTACCGGGTCACCTCCGGACGGACATCCGGTCACGTACGGGCATGCTGCCGACCTACCGCGGGTCGCCAGCATGAGGCCGGTCCCGGCCAGGGGACGGATGGGGACGGGGACACAGGGCAGACGGAAACATCCGCCGGCCGGTTCCGGCCAGGGACGGATGGGCATGATCGTCGTCCGGTCGTCATGCCCGCCGGTGTCCATCAGGCCCGGTCGGGACGGCCCGAACCGGCCGGGTACGGGCATCACAACATATCCGGGCCGCGCGCTGACGCCGGACGCGGCAGACTGCGCAGAGAACGCTTCTGAAGCGAACGCTTCGGAAGCCCGGAGGCGGTACTGATCCCGGATGTCGCCGGCTCGGGAACCGCGGACCACAGGGAGGCCGACAGCCGTCTCGGATGTTCCGCAACCGTGCTTGACGACCATGGATGAGCGGTGGATGTGTTGGGCTGTTGCCATCGGGCACCATGTGGTGACCTGGACGCTGTCAGGCGGCCCGTGACGCTGTGCCCAGCGCCAAGCGGTAGCCGCGTCCATGTTCGGTGGAGGACAGCCCGTGCCCAGAAGGAGGATCAACGGTGCCGACCCCTACACAGGACCGCTCAACCGGTCGGGAGGCGACGCTCGGTGAGCTTGTCGCCGTCGCGACACGGGACATATCCCTACTCGTCCGACAGGAGATCAACCTGGCGAAGGCGGAGCTGTCGAAACAGGCCGTGTCCGCCGGGCTCGGTGCCGGGCTCCTGGCCGGCGCGGCCGGCCTCGGGTTCGGCGCGCTGATCGCGATCACGATCGGGCTTGGTGAGCTGTTCACCTGGGCCGGGGTGGAGCGTTTCTGGTCGTACTTCCTCACGGCCCTGCTCTTTGTGCTCATCGCATCCCTGTTGGCCCTGCTCGCGGCCACCCGTCTGAAGAAGCTGTCGCCCCCGGAGCGCACGCTGCAGACGGTCAGGGACGACATCGCGTGGCTGAAGCATCCGACGGCGATCACCCCCGGTGCGAACCACGCCAGCGCGCACCGCTCCGACGGGCACCCGCTCAGCCACCGGGAGGACACCGTCCCCGTTCGCTGAACCGCTCGTCGAGCCGGCTTGTCGG
>NZ_JWIO01000006.1:141304-146457 GCF_001017755.1 Protofrankia coriariae | reverse complement strand
GAGCCGGTGAGTCGGCTCGTCAAAGGCGGACCGGTCGAAGGTGGGCCGGCCCGTCGAACCGGTCCGCTGACGCGTTCCAGCGGACATCCTGGGCCCACCTGGCACGGCGGGCATGCTGCCCCGAACCGGTCGTCTGTCATGCTGACGTGTGATGGAGGCTGCCGTTCCCGAACCCGGCGTCGTCCTTGTGGATGGCCCGTGGCGTCACCGTGACGTGTCCGCGAACGGCACCCGGCTGCACGTGGCCGAACTCGGCGAGGGCCCGCTGGTGCTGCTGCTGCACGGATTCCCCCAGTTCTGGTGGGGCTGGCGCCATCAGCTCACCGGGATCGCCGCCGCCGGCTACCGGGTGGTCGCCGCCGACCTGCGCGGCTACGGGGCCAGCGACAAGCCTCCGCGAGGCTACGACGCCTTCACCCTGTCCGACGACGTCGCCGGGCTGGTACGGGCCCTCGGTGAACGGGATGCTGTGATCGTCGGGCACGACTGGGGCGGCCTGGCCGGCTGGACGACCGCGGCGCTGTGCCCCCGGCTCGTGCGCGGGCTGGTGGTGCTGTCCATGCCGCATCCGCTGCGGACCCGGCACGAGATGCTGGCGGACCTGCGTGGGCAGGGTGTCGCCGGCCGGCATCTGATCACCTTCCAGCTGCCGTGGCGCCCGGAGCGGCTGCTGGTCGCCGACGACGCGGCCTATGTCGGTGAGGTGCTGCGGGCATGGGGCGGCCCGGGCTACCCCGACGCCGAGACGGAGGCCCGCTATCGGGAGGCGATCCGAATTCCAGGGGTCGCGCACAGCTCACTGGAGTACCACCGGTGGGTTTTCCGGTCGCTGTTCCGGCCGGACGGGGCCCGTTTCGCCGCCGCGTTGCGCCGCTCGGTGGCCGCCCCCACCCTGCAGCTGCACGGGCGCCTCGACAGGTTCATGCTCCCGTCCACCGCGCAGGGCTCAGGACGCTACGTCAGCGGTCGCTACGAGTGGAAGCTGCTGGACGGAGTCGGTCACTTCCTCCCGGAGGAGGCCCCGGACGTCGTCACCAACGAGATCCTCTCCTGGCTGACGCAGTGACGGGCTCTCCGTCCGGCCACAGCTTCGGGTCGGCCACAGCTTCGGGTCGGTCGCGGTTCCTGGTCAGTCACAGCTGCGGGTGCTGACGGCGGTGCTCGTGGCCTGACCGGCGGCGGCCAGGTCGTCCACCTCGGCGCTGGTCAGCACGTACCCGGTGTCCGAGTCGTTCGTGGCGGCGGCGAACACCACGCCGTAGACGGTGCCCTGTTCGGACAGCAACGGCCCACCGGAGTTGCCCGGCAGCACCTGCCCACGGACAGCGTAAATGTCACGCAGCACCGTGCCCTGGGAGTAGATGTTCGGGGCCCTGGCGGTCTGGCGGTTGCGGATGCGGGCCGGCGCGGTCGTGTACGGGCCGTCCTGGGGATATCCGGCGACGATCGCGTCGTCTCCAGCCCGGCCGGGCGGGTCGTTCTGGAAGGACAGCGGTGTCTGGCGCAGCCCGGGCACGTAGAGGACGGCGATGTCGGTGTCGGGGTCGAACACCACGACCCTGGCCGGCAGGGTGCTGTTGCCGACCTCGACCTGGGGTCGGGTCACCCCGGCGACAACGTGGGCGTTCGTCATCACCCGTTCCGTCGCGTAGACGAAACCGGTGCCTTCGACCCGCTTGGAACACGACGGCGCGATCCCGCGGATCTTCAGGATGCTGGCTGCCGCGGTCTGCACGGCCTGGGTGTTGTCGGCCGTGGTGTCGGGCGGTTCGATCGGCACGATCTGCCCCCCGCCGAGGCCGGCGAAGACCTCGGGGAAGCCGTTCTGGTCGACGAGTCTGCGCAGGTCGGCGAAGGCGTCGCGCACGGTGTTCGGCATGGCCGCGTCAACGGTCCGCAGGACTTCGGAGCGGCGGACGTGCTCGGCGAGGGTGGTGAACGGGGACCGGTCGACCGCCGTTGCCAGCAGCCATGCCACGAGCAGCACCGAGATACCGGAGAGCACCGCGCCGGCCACCGCGTCGACGGTCTGACCCGGCCGCCAGGTGAGCCTGTCGCGCAGGGCCGCGCCGAGCGCGGTGGCGGCGATCTGCCCGATCAGGGCGAGGCCGAGGACGACGAGAATGCCGACGATGGGGCCCTGCGACTCCGCATTGATCATTTCCGCGAACGGTGTCGCGATGTGCGCGCCGAGGACACCGCCGCCGAGGAACCCGATGAAGGACAGCGCCCCGACCACGAAGCCCTGCCGGTAGCCGGACACAGCAAAAATGATCACAGCGATGACCAGGACGAGGTCAAGAATGTCGAACATCTTCGGCTGCCCGGTATCCGCTAGCCGACCGTCAGCGTGCCGTGCATGTTCGGATGGATCGTGCAGAGGAACGAGTAACTGCCCGGTTTGTCGATGGTGAACGTGACCGACTGTGATGTGCCCGCCGAAGCGACGCTGGTACGGGCCTCGGGGATCTCCGGGATCACGAAGTTGTGCGGGGCGGAGCCCGCCGGCACCGTCAGATTTACCCTGATCTTCCCGGGCCGGGCTGTCAGGGTCGAGGGCGAGAACTCAAGAGAGGCGGTGCCGACCACGTCGAAGACCTGAACGTCATTTTCGATCTTTGGTGTGGCGGTGGCGGCGGCCGAGGGTGAACTGGCCGGCGTGTCGCTTCCGCAGCCGCTGAGCCCGAGCCCGAGGACGAGGAGGACGAGGGCGAGAGAGAACGTGAGGGTGGCGGTCGGCGTGGCCGGGCGGGCCGTTCGACGGCGACACGGCCTGTCGGCGCTGGGCGCCAGGCCCGGGAGGGTACCCGGGCCGGTCATTACGCTCATTGCTGCCTCCGGTCCTTGTCGCCCTTCGCCGACGAGCGTCTGTTCAGGACACTGTCGTCCCTGGTGTCCGGGCCGGGCGCGGATCTGTCATCGATCTGTCCGTGGAGCTGGGTGGATCGCGGGGAGCACCGGGGACTTCGGCCCGCAAAGCCCGTCCGGCGGGCCGAAGTCCGTCGAGCGGGCCGAGGTCCCGACGGGTCACCGGCCGGGCTGACGGTACCGCCCGCAGGGTGACTCGCCCGGAGCCACCCTGCGCTTCCGGCGCTCTCCACGGGCGGTTGTAACGCTGCGTGTGTGTCCGCCTGACTCATCCCGGGCCGCCCGTCGACCCCGGCGTCCGGCCGAGGCCGGTGGACGCCGGCAGGGTGTCCGCCGCGGGTGCCGGCGGGGTGCCCGTCACCGGTGACTCGACCTGTTCGGTGGGCAGCCAGGGGCGCTCCCAGCCGCCCAGCCGCAGCAGCGCGTCGATCAGCCCACCGGTGAAGCCCCAGACGAACATCTCCTGGACGCGGAAGGCCGGCCCCAGCACACCCGTCCTGCGATGGCGGACCTGCAGCCGGTTCGCCGGGTCGGCCAGGTGGGTGATCGGTACTCGGACGACCGTGGACGTCTCGCTCGGGTCCACCGGCGCGACCGGGCACGGCGTGTGCCACCATCCCAGCACCGGCGTCACCAGGAAGTGGCTCGGCGGTATGTAGAGGGCGGGTCCGGTGGCCAGGATCCGCACGCCGGCAGGGTCGAGGCCAACCTCCTCCCTGGCCTCCCGCAGCGCGGTCGTGGCCGGGGAGGTGTCGGTGGGGTCGGTCGCCCCGCCCGGGAAGGCCGACTGGCCGGCATGGCTGCGCAGGCTCGCCGCGCGTTCGATGAGCAGGATGTCAGGCCCCTGCGGGCCGTCGCCGATCAGCATGAGGACGGCCGCGGGACGCCCGTCGGCCGCGTGCAGCCTGGTCCAGGAAAGCTGGTCGGGACGGGCGGTGCGCAGGGCTGCCGCCAGGCCCGTGAGCCAGGTGGGCACGCCGGCCTCGACCGGGTTGGCCGCTTCAGCCTGGCTACCTGTTCCGGCTGGACTGCCCGTTCGGGCCGGGCCAGCCGGGCCGACCAGGCTGCCGACCCCAGCCGGGCCGCGGGCCCCCGCCAGACCGTGGTCTCCGGCCGGGCTGTGCTCTCCCGGCTCTCCCGCCAGGACGGGGGACTGCGCCGGACTGTCGGCTTCGGCCAGCCCGTCGAGATCGTCCGGGCTGTCGGGCTGCGTGGCTGTGCTCACCTGGCCGCTTCGGCGTCGGCGCGGACCAGCCGGGCGGCCTGTGCCGGCGTGGTCACGCCGAGGCCGAACGACGGGCACAGGCGGGCGATGCCGCACACGCCGCACGCCGGCCGCCGGGCGTGGCAGACCCTCCGGCCGTGGAAGATGAGCCGGTCGGAGGCGATCGTGTAGTCGCGCCGTTCGAGCAGCTTGGCGAGGTCGCTCTCGACCCTGACCGGGTCGGTGTTGGTGGTGAGCCCGAGCCGGCGCGAGAGCCGTCCGACGTGTGTGTCGACCGTGATGCCAGGCTGGTCGAAGATGTGCCCGAGCACGACGTTGGCGGTCTTGCGGCCGACCCCGGGCAGGGTGACCAGGTCGTCGAGGCGCGGGGGTACGTTCCCGTCGAAACGGTCGGCCAGGGCGGCGCCGATCCCGATGAGCGAGTTCGCCTTGGCCCGGAAGAAACCGGTCGGCCGCAGGATGGCCTCGAGTTCCGCCCGGTCGGCGGCGGCGTAGTCGTCGGCGGTGCGGTACTTCGCGAACAGCGTCGGGGTTACCTCGTTGACCTTCTTGTCGGTGCACTGGGCGGACAGGACGGTGGCGGCGAGAAGCTCGAGGGGATTGCCGAAGTTGAGCGCGATCCGTGCGTCCGGGTGGAGCTCGCCGAGTATGCGGACGATCTTCCGGGCTCGCCGTGTCCGCGCCAGCGGGCTTTCGGTGGCGGCGTCGGCGAGGGTGGACACGTTCACAGGGTATCCGGTGACCGGATCATCGCGTTCTCCAGCCGGGATGCCGGATGTGTCCAACGTCGCATCACCTAATCCTGACCCCGCGTGTTAGTTACACAGAGTTGTCCCTCACCATGGTGCCCGCCATGTTTCTGATTGCCGCGATCTCGTTCCCGCTCCTGCTTCTCGGCCTGTTGCTCGCCATGGAGCGGGTGGAGCGTCCCCTGCGCATGGCCGACTCGGGCCAGGGCCTGGAGGGCTTCCTTGACAACGCCCGCCCCGACGAGGTGAACACGTTCGTCTCCCAGGGCTTTCCGGCCGCCCTGGAGCGTTACCGCCGCCGTCTGCGGCGG
>NZ_JWIO01000006.1:140294-141291 GCF_001017755.1 Protofrankia coriariae | reverse complement strand
CCGCCGCCGTCTGCGGCGGTCGGCCCCGGGTAAACACCGGGCAACATGACGGCCGGGTTGGGGTGGCCCGCGACGGCCGGGCCCAGGTGCGGGCCCGCGGGTGTCCTCTCGTGCTTGTGACTACGCAGAGTTATTAATCGCTTCGATCCGTATGTGGCCTTCTGTCCACAGGCTCGGGCCGGGGGTTGACGGGAGCTCTCCCGAGCCGGTCGGCCGGGCCGGAAATACCCGGATTCGCCCGACCTGTTCAAGACCCGACAGCCTCTTTCGGCTTCCAGGTCGTGCCCTTTGGCGCTACTCCTGGCATGCTCGGACGCCGTGGACGATCTGCTTGCCCGTGTTCCCATGTTTGCCGGCCTGTCCGAACAGGACCGGCAGGCTCTTAACGATCACTTGGAACGTCAGAATGTTACCCGAGGCGACGTTCTGTTTCGGGAAGGTGAAACCGGAGACCGCGTCTTCGTGATCCTTGCTGGAAAGGTCAAGATTGGCCGTGCCGCCTCGGACGGACGCGAGAACCTCCTCATGGTGATGGGGCCCGGAGACCTCTTCGGGGAACTCTCGCTGTTCGATCCGGGGCCCCGCACGGCCAGCGCGACCGCGGTGACCGACGCGTCACTGGTGTCCCTGGAGCACACCGCGTTGCGCCCGTGGCTGGCGACCCGACCCGAAGCGGCGTCGCTGCTGCTGCGGGTGCTGGCCCAACGCCTGCGGCGGACCAACGACTCCATGGCCGACATGGTGTTCACCGACGTGCCGGGACGGGTGGCCAAGGCCCTTCTCGACCTCGCCGAGCGCTTCGGTGAGCCGGCCCAGCCGGGCAACGATGCGGCCGGGGTCCGAGTCGAGCACGGCCTGACCCAGGAGGAACTCGCCCAGCTGGTCGGGGCCTCCCGGGAGACGGTCAACAAGGCGCTCGCGGACTTCGCGACCCGCGGTTGGCTGCGGCTGGACTCCCGCGCGGTGGTGCTGCTCGATCGGGAGCGGCTCGCCCGCC
>NZ_JWIO01000006.1:132016-140287 GCF_001017755.1 Protofrankia coriariae | reverse complement strand
GGCTCGCCCGCCGCGCCCGGTAGGGCGTAGCCGGCGGACGCCGGTCGACGCGGGCGCGTTCGGCCCACGCGACCGGGGATCCGCCGGGAGACGCCCCTTGGTTCCGGCCTGAGGGGGCACAGGCTGGCTGACTCCCGTCCCAGCAGGTCCTGACCGGCACTCCAGGTACGCCTGGCGTGCCGGTCAGGACCTGCCTTCACGTCATGAGGATTTTTCTTCGCCGGGCCGGCTCCACGCCGCCGGATCCCGGCCGCTGTCACGCGTGCCGCCACGCCCGCGCATCCGCCGCCACGCCCGCGCGACCGTGCCTGTGCCACACCCGTGGCGACATACCTGACCCGCCGCGCCGTACCCGCGCGGCTACCTGGCCCCTCGACTACCGGCTACCCCTGCACCCGGTAGCTGCGCGCGGTTGTCGCGCGCTGTCACACCCGTGCGCTCACGCCTGTGTGGTCGGCTCCGCCAGGGACGGCACGGTTGGCGCGCCCGCCGACGATGCGGTGGAGGACCCCGCCGCGGACGGCGCGGTCGACGCCACCGTCGAAGGCGTGGCGCCCGGCGCCGGCAGGCCGCCCGTCGCCGGGCGGGTCACCCGGACGTCGGCGACACCCGGCAGGTTCACCGGTTTCGGGCCCACCGGTTTCGGGCCGTCGGGAATCGCGGACAGCAGCCGGCGGGTCTGCGCGGCCTCGCTCACCGCCTCCGTCGCGGTCGCGGCGGCCAGTGCCTTCTCGTACGCGGCCCGGCCCTCGGCCGGTTTGCCGCTCGCGACCAGCACGGTACCCAGTGCCCGCCACGCCAGTACCTGGGCGCGGACGTCCTCGGCGCCCACCTCGACCGCGCGCCGGGCCACCGCCAGCGCCTCGGCCGGCCGGCCGGCATCGAGGAGGGTGCCGGCCAGATGCGCGTACGCCTGGCGACGCGGGAAGAGCAGGGTGGCCGGCTCACCGGCGGCCAGTGCCGTCTCCAGCAGCTGGATCGCCTCCTGCAGACGGCCTCTGGCCCGCGCGACCTGGGCGGCCAGCACCTTGGCGCCGAGCTGGGCGTGGGGCTGCAGCTCGAGGCTGTCCAGCGCCCGCATGGCCAGGTCCGCGGCCTGCTCGGCCTCGTCGAGAAGCCCGGCGTCGAGCCGGGTGAGCCCCAGCAGCACCATGGCGAGCGCGCCGACGACGGCATGGCCGCCCTGGTCGGCGGCGGCCTGGGCGTTGTGCAGGTGAGCCGCTCCGCGCTCGGGATCGCCGGCGCCGCGCGCGGCCAGACCCCGGGCCACGAGGGTGAGCGCGACACCCCAGGTGTCCCCGGTCGCCTCGAACAGCTCCGCAGCCCGTTCTGCCTCTGCCTCGGCCTCGGCGATGTCCCCGAGTTCGGCGGCGGCGACCGCGTCGATCGTCAGGCACACGGCCAGGCCCCACACCTCGCCCAGCGACCCGGCCATCTCGATCAGGTCGCGGGCGAGCCGGCGGGCCCGGNGAGCCGGCGGGCCCGGCTGAGCTGGCCGGACAGCAGCCAGACCAGCGCCTCGGTTCCCGCGCACCAGCCCAGCCCGCCGGTGTCGTCCAGCCGTCTGAAGACCTCGGAGGCGTCCCGGAGGTACTCCTGGGCACGTGGGTAGTCCCCCCGGGTGGTCGCGCTCCAGGCAAGGTGCTGGAGGGCCCAGCCGACCCCTCTGGGATCACCGACCCGGCGGGCGAGGGCCAGCGCGTCGGTGAACCGCTTCTCGGCGTGGCGCACCCGGCCGGCGGCGTACTCCAGCAGGCCGAGCTGGCGCAGGGTGGCGGCGACCACCCGGTCGCTGCCGGCGCGCTGGGCCTCCTCGAGCGCGGTGACGAGCGCGGTCGAGGCCTCGTCGTCCCGGCCCTGCTTGTGCCGCAGGTCGCCGAGGATGCGGTACGCCGCCGCCCGCAGCTCAGGTGTGGTGACCCGCAGCGCGGGCCGCAGGACGCGCTCGGCCTCGTCCAGCCGGCGCAGCGACGCCAGGGCCTCGGCGTGCAGCACGACCGCGCCCAGATCGTCGAGTTCGCTCACGACCCCCCGGCCGAGCCGGCGGGCACTGGTGATCAGATCGCTGGCGCTGCGGTGGTCGTCGCGGGCGAGCGCCGAGCGGGCGACCCGGACCAGGGCGTGGAACCCGGGCTCCCGCGCCGACCAGGCGGGATCGGTGGGCGCGAGCGCCATCGATGCCGCGAGGTCGTGGGCCCGTTCGGCATGGTGGCCGACGAAGGCCGCGACCTCCGCCTCGGAGCCGCTGAGGAACTCCACCCCCCACTGGGCCGCCGCGGCATGCCGGCGGGCCCGCTCCACCTTGGGCAGGCCGGCGTAGGCGACGTCCCGGGCCATCGGGTGCACGAACGTCCACATCGGCTCCCCGGGATGCGGGGCCCGCAGGAGTTGGCGTTCGGTGAGGGTTGCCAGCGCCCGGTGCACCTGCTCCCCCCGACGGTCCTCCAGCGCGGGCAGCGCGTCCGCGGGGAACCGGCTGCCGAGCACCGACGCCGAACGCAGGACGGCCTTCGCGATCGGGTCGAGATCGTCGATACGGGCGGCCAGCACCGACTGCACACCGGCCGGCAGCGTGGTCTCGGGCAGGGATCCCTCAAGCACCCAACTGCACTGCTGGGTGCCGGCCGGGTAGCGCAGTATCTCCGAGGCCAGGTCCGTGCCCGGGGCGGCGCCGTTCGGCGTGGCGCCGGGCACCGGCTCCGTTCCCGCCGCGCCGGTGCCGGTATCTGTGCCGGCTCCGGCGGCTGTTGCGCCGGCCGCGTCGCCGCGGTGCAGGTCGCCGCGGTGCAGGATGCCCCGGTCCACCAGCAGGTTCAGCAGCTCGGTGAGGAAGAACGGGTTGCCGTGGACCCGCGCGAGCAGGGCGGCCCGGGCGGTCTCGTCCAGTTCGGCGCCGCCGAGATAGTCGCGCAGCAGGCTGGCCGAGGCGGCCTCCGCCAGCGGGGCGAGCGCGAGCGACTCGGCGTTGGGCAGCCCGGCCAGCGACGGGACCTCGCGGTCAAGCATGATCAGAAGTACCGGCCCGCGCAGCCTGCTGGCGAAACGCCGCAGCCCCTGCCACAGCGCGGTCGTCGCCCATTCCAGGTCGTCCAGGACGATGACCAGCGGCCCGTCGTTGGACAGGCCGCCAAGCAGCACGGCCACGTCGTCGACGATCGCGTCGACGGCCCGGACGGCGGGATCGTCGGCCGGGTTCTCCCGCCCGGCCGGGTCTCCCGGCGGGATGTCCGGAGCCACCGTCGAGCGGCCCTCCGGCGGCACGCCCAGCAGGGCGAGCAGCTTGTCGGCCACCCCGCCGGGGATGCGGGTGCGCGCCGCCGGGTGCTCCAGCCGGCTGACCGTGCGCCGTACCCGTTCGGCGACCCGGTCCGGACTGTCACCCTCCCCGACCCCGCAGGCGGTCCGCACGATGTCCATGAGCGGGGCGAGGTCCCGGCCGTCACCGTGGCGGACCGTGCGGCCCCACAGCACCCTCGCGTCCTGCTGCGCGCCCGCCCGGCGGGCCAGTTCCACCGCTATCCGGGTCTTGCCGATGCCGGCCTCACCGGTGATGACGACCGTCCGTGGCTGACTGTGCGCGACGACGTCCCGGAAGGCGGATTCGAGCACCGCGAGGTCCTGGTCGCGCCCGGTGAACGGCGCGTCGTCGCCGTGTCCAGGCCGGGCGACGTTGGACGGCCGCAGGCTGACCAGCTCGTAGGTGGGGACCGGCTCGCGTTTGCCCTTGAGCTTCAGCGGGGCCAGCCGGCGCCAGGTCGCCACCGAGGTCGTGGCGATCATGGTGTCGTGGCCCGCGTACACGGCGCCCACCGCGGCGGCGTCCGACAGCCGGGCGGCGGTGTTCACCGTGTCGCCGATCACCGTGTAGGTCAGTGACGCCTGGACGCCGGCCAGCACCTCCCCGGTGTTGATCCCGACGCGCAGGCCGAGGTGGCGTCCGCCGCCGGCTTCGTCGGTGACGAGGCGGCGGACGGTCTCCTGCATGGCGGCGGCGGCGCGCACGGCTCGTTCCGGGTCGTCCTCGTGCGCGGTCGGCGCGCCGAACACGGCCATGATGCCGTCACCGGTGAGGTTGTCGACCCGGCCGCCGACCTCGGCGACGTCACGGGCCAGGGCGGCGAGCACCCGGTCGGTGACCTCGCCGACCCGTTCGGGATCCAGATCCTCCGCCCATGCGGTGAAGTCCGAGAGGTCGCCGAACAGGACGGTGACGACCCGGCGTTCGGCGCCCTCGTCGGCGCCCATGCCGTTTTCGGTCTGCAACGGCAGCCCGCAGTGGAAACAGAACCGTCCGCCGGGAACGGCGGGAGTGCCGCAGCGCGGACAACGCAGCGTTCCACCGAGGGGTGATGTGATCATTTGGGCGCCCTGAAGCCGGAGTCAGGGCCGGGCCATGACGGCTGGCCGGCCCGCCCGGTGTATCGGGCCTGCCGGCACGGCATCCAGGACTGGACCCTTTTGACGTGGTCGGATATATCCGGAGCGTTGCGCACGGGTGGTCGCCTCCCGGCCGCGAGCATAAGCCAACCGTACGAGATCTTCTGTTCGTGCTGATCTTAACGGTTTCCAGGAAGGAAGAGGGCTGTGTGGGATGTCCAGAATCCGGCCTCCTCCCCCGGTCGTAAGGTGAAGCGATCATGTTTTTGCGCCGCCGGTGGCCTGCTGAAGGTGGGGCCGAAGGCAATGTGATCATGTTTTCGCGTTCGTGAGGTTCCCGCCGTCTACGCGATCATGATTTGTGGACGTGTCGGAAGGCGGCCTATGCGAGCAGGAGCTCGATCGGCGTGGTCCGCAGTTCCCGCCGCTGGTGCAGGTGCTCGATCTGGGCACGGACGGACATCTCCGCGGCCGGCCACAGGGCGCGGTCGACGTCCGTGTAGATTCGTTGAACGATCTGACGGACCGTGCTGTCGCCGGCGGCGAGGGCCGCCCGTACCTGGTCGAGCCGGGCCTCTCGGTGGGCGAGGTACGCCTCCGCGGCGCGGCCCGCGGCCGGCAGATGCGGCCCGTGTCCGGGGAGCACCACGCAGTCACCCAGCTCGCGCAGGCGCCGCAGGCTCGTCAGATAGTCGCCGAGTTGCCCGTCGGGGTGCGCCACCACGGTCGTGCCCCGGCCGAGGATCGTGTCGCCGGTGAGAACCGAGCTTCCCGCGGTGGGCGCCGAAATGTTGTGACTGTCGGTGCTGTCGGTGTCGGCCCGCCGGTCGTCGGTGAGGACGAACGACAGCGAGTCGCTGCTGTGGCCGGGGGTGGCCAGCACCCGGATCTCCACCCCGGCGGCGGCGATCACGTCGCCCTCGGTCAGCCCTTCGTCGCCGAGCCGGTGGGCGACATCGAGGGCGCGCACCGGCGCGGAGGTCAGCTCGTGCAGCGGCGCGGCACCCTCGCTGTGATCAATATGACCATGGGTGAGCAGGATGACATCGACCGGCCCGGCCGCGACGATCGCCGCGAGATGGCCGGGGTCGGGCGGGCCGGGGTCGACCACGACGCAGCCGGTGGCGCCCGGGGCGCGCAGGATCCAGGTGTTCGTACCGTCCAGGGTCATCGGGCTGGGGTTGGGCGCGAGCAGCAGCGAGGCCAGCAGGGTCACCTGCCGGGGCGTGGGCCGGCCGCCCGCCGCGGGGGCCGCCGCGCGTGGATCGGGCACGCCGTCCGTAACGCTCGTATGCCCCACGGATCACTCACCAGATTCCGAAGCGGACGATGCTCTGTTGCGCAGGTGTCCTGCTGGGTCACCTGCCGGTTGCGTGGACGGCCCACCAGGCTGTCTGTCGACCCGAACTGTCTGTCGACCCGATCGTCAGATCGGCTACTTCTGTCATAGACAGTAGGTTGTTCGCCCCGGCTCGCGCACCATGTCAGCGGCGGGGGTCGGCTGTGAGCTGCGTCTCGTCCGGATATCCGCACCCAGACGCCTTTTAATTGCTATTTGTCGATATCTGGTTACTATTCGGATATATCCATAGCTGGACGGCAACTCATGTGCCGCAGCCTGTCCGCGGTTCTCCAGCGAACGCTAACTGACGGTGACAACGATCTCCACCTCGACCGGAGCGTTCAGCGGCAGGACGCTCACCCCGACCGCGGACCTGGCATGCCGTCCGGCATCACCGAACACCGCCACGAACAGGTCGCTCGCGCCATTGATCACCGCCGGCTGGCCGGTGAACGCGGGCACGCTCGCGACGAACCCGACGACCTTGACAACACCGGTGATCGCATCCAGGCTGCCGGCCACCGCGGCCGCGGCCGCCAGCGCGTTCAGGGCGGAGATCCGGGCCAGGTCGGCCGCGCGCTCCGCCGGCACCGAGCCGCCGTCGGCAGCCTCACCGACCGGCCCGGTCGCGGCGAGGACGCCGTCCACCAGGGGGAGCTGTCCGGCTGTCCACACCAGTTCGCCGTGCCGCCGGGCGGGCACGTACGCACCCGCTGGCGACGGGACGGTGGGCAGTGCCAGGCCGAGCGCGGCCAGGCGCTGTGACGGGGTCGCCGCGTCGGCTGTCACGGCGGTCACCGCGCCGATTCGCCCTTGGGGCGCTTGAAGTAGGCGACCAGGCTCTCCGGGTTCGGCCCCGGGACGATCTGGACCAGTTCCCAGCCGTCCGCCCCCCAGTTGTCGAGGATCTGTTTGGTCGCGTGGATCAGCACCGGCGCTGTCGCGTACTCCCAGGTCTGCATGACTTGTGACCATAGTGCGTCGCGGCCGGGGGGCACGCGACAGCCGTCCCCGCGCGCCCCCCGCCGCGCATGCCGAGAGCGCACGGAAGACCGGCCTCGCGGGGAGGTCCACCTGGAGGGCCCCAGGCTCGCCTGGGGGCGTCCGGAGGGCGTCTGGGAGGTGTACGCCGGGAGGAGGGGGCCGGGGCCTGGCAAGCTGCCCGTGCCCGGGCCGGGGCGGGGTCTGGCAAGGGGTACGGGCAGGGGTCGCATCGGTGGACACCGCGCCCGCTGCCTGTTCATCGACCGGAACGGCCGGGGCCGGCCGGGTACGGTCGTTGATGTGACGCCGCAGGAGACTCCATCGCGGGACGCCGCGGACGGGCCATGGCACTGCCGCCTGCACGTGGTGAGCGGCAAGGGCGGCACCGGCAAGACGACCGCCGCCGGCGCGCTCGCGGTGGCGCTGGCCACCGGTGGTAGGCGCGTCCTGCTCACCGAGGTCGAGGGACGCCAGCAGATCGCCCAGCTCTTCGACACCCCGCCGCTGCCCTACGCGGAACGCAAGGTCGCGAGCGCTCCTGGTGGCGGGGAGGTCTTCGCGCTCGCCATCGACGCGGAGGAGGCGCTGCTGGAGTACCTGGAGATGTTCTACAACCTCCGCCGCGCGGGCCGGGCGCTGGAGCGGATCGGCGCCGTCGACTTCGCCACCACGATCGCGCCCGGCGTCCGTGACGTCCTGCTCACCGGCAAGGTGAAGGAGGCGGTCAACCGCCCGGACGGGACCCGGCCCGGGGGCAGGGCCTATGACGCGGTGGTCCTCGACGCGCCACCTACTGGGCGGATCACCCGGTTCCTCAACGTCAGCGCCGAGGTCGCCGGGCTGGCCAGGATGGGCCCGATCCGCACTCAGGCCGACAGCGTGATGGCGGTGATGCGCTCCGAGCAGACGGCTGTGCACCTGGTCACCCTCCTGGAGGAGATGCCGGTCCAGGAGACGGTGGACGGTGTCGCCGAGCTGCGTGCCGCCGGGCTGCGGGTCGGTGGTGTGATCGTGAACATGGTCCGGACGCCGTTGCTCGCCGACGAGGACCTCGCGCGGGCCGGCGCGGGCCGGCTGGACGTCGAGGAGCTGGCCGCGGGCGTGAAGGCGGCCGGCATCGCCCCCGCGGCCGGGCTGGTGGACGCCCTGGTGGCGGAGGCCGCCCAGCATGCCCGCCGGGTGGCTCTGGAGAGGGCCGAACGCGGCGAGATCGACGCGTTGGGACGTCCCGTGTACGAGCTGCCCCTGGTCGCCGACGGCGTGGACATTGGCGTGATCTATCAGTTCGCGGAGTTGTTGCGGATGCAACGGATGGTCGGATGAGCAACGGTCGGACGAGCGGGCTCGCAACCGTGGGGGCGCGGGTGCCCCCGTCCGCGTCCACGGTGTCCGCGCCCACGGTGCCGGTGCTGGACGTCGACGCCATGCTCGGCAGCGAGAAGATCATCGTGTGCTGCGGGTCGGGCGGGGTCGGGAAGACCACGGTCGCCGCCGCGCTCGCGCTGCGCGCGGCCGAGCGGGGACGCCGGACGGTCGTCCTCACGATCGACCCGGCCCGCCGGCTGGCG
>NZ_JWIO01000006.1:114455-132007 GCF_001017755.1 Protofrankia coriariae | reverse complement strand
CCCGGCCCGCCGGCTGGCGCAGTCCATGGGCCTGACCGAGCTGGACAACAACCCCCGGGAGGTCGTCGGGGTGGACTGTTCCGCCGGCGGTCATCTCGACGCGATGATGCTCGACATGAAGCGGACGTTCGACGAGATCGTCCTTGCGCACGCAACCCCGGAACGCGCCCAGCAGTTACTCGACAACCCCTTCTACCAGTCGTTGTCGTCGTCCTTCGCCGGTACCCAGGAGTACATGGCGATGGAGAAGCTCGGCCAGCTGGACGCGACGGGCGAGTGGGACCTCATCGTCGTCGACACCCCGCCGACCCGGTCGGCCCTGGACTTCCTGGACGCGCCCAACCGCCTGAGCGCCTTTCTCGACGGCCGGCTGCTGCGACTGCTGCTCGCCCCGGCGAAGGCCGGCGGGAAGATGTACCTGAAGGTCGTGAACGTCGGGCTGGGCGTGTTCGGCAGGATACTGACGAAGATCATCGGCGCGCAGCTACTCGCCGACGTCAGCCAGTTCGTGGCCGCCCTGGAGACGATGTTCGGGGGGTTCCGGCAGCGCGCCGACCAGACGTACCAGCTGCTGGGCGCGCCCGGGACGTCCTTTGTCGTGGTGGCGGCGCCGGAGGCCGCCGCGTTGCGGGAGGCGTCGTACTTCGTCGACCGGCTCGACGCGGACGGGATGCCGTTGGCGGGCCTGGTCGTCAACCGGGTCCACTCGGTCGGGCCGGCCGCCCGTGGGCTGACCGTGGAACGCAGCCTGGCGGCGGCCGAGACGCTCGGTGAGCATGCCGAACATCCGCTGGCGACGGCGGTGCTGCGCATCCACGCGGAACGGGTACGGCTGGCCACCCGGGAGCAGCGTCTGCGGGACCGCTTCACCAGCGCGCATCCCGACACACCCCTGGTCGAGGTCGACGCGTTCGCCGGCGATGTTCACGATCTTGACGGCCTGCGCGCCGTCGGCGCCGTACTGGCCGGCGACGACATCCCCGAACACGCCCATGACGCCGCCCTGGGGCAGACCGACTAGCGCGCGAGTGGGGCGGTTACGTGGTTTTCGTCTCCTGTCACTCCGCGTCCGCCATGTCGCGGCTCCGCTCGCCGACGCCATGTACCGCCTGGCGTGGTGGGGCTGTCGGCAGTTGGCCGGGCTCGTGGGGGACGCGGGTGCGCGTGGGCAGCGATGTCAGATGTCCCGCGGGGGTTACCGGCTGGCCGAGCCTGCGGGTGCGCGAACAGCTGTGATCGCGCACCCGTCGGGGAGATCGGGCACCTGGGCCCGTCTGATCGTCCGGCCAGCCCGGATCATCGCTGGCCGCGGCACCGTCGTCGAGTGGTTGTCCCGTTAGTGACGTCGATGTCCGCAATGCCCTGTGTGCGTGTGATGATGAGCCGCGCGGGGGAACCGGACAGCAAATTCGTCAACAAACGACCAACAGGGCACCGGTAGGTGACCAGTGGGGGACGAGGTGCGGACGGTCCTAACCGGCGGAGGCGGCGCCGTGATGGGCGCGCGCGTCCGCGAGCAGCTTCCGCCACGATGTGACGTCCGGTCGCCGGCGCAGCAGCGCCCGGCGTTCCCGTTCGGTCATACCGCCCCAGACTCCGAACTCCACTCGGTTGTCAAGGGCGTCAGCGAGGCACTCGGTGCGGACGAGGCATCCGAAGCACCGGGTCTTCACCCGGTTCTGCGCCGCTCCCTGGACGAAGAGGTCGTCCGGGTCCAGGTCACGACAGGCCGCGTTCGCGGTCCAGTCGCCGTCGACGGTCGAGCCGATCAACTGTGTCGAGCTGGCACGTCGGGCGGCACTGGTGCGGGTTGCCAGGCTGCTGGTCATGCCACCTGCCTTTCTTCTCGAGACCGGGTCAGGGGGCCCGTGCGGGTGGTGACGTGGCTTCGCCCGAAACCGTATGGAGCGTCTCCGCCACGGCACAGACCCCACACGGGTGGTTGTCTAAATGACCCGTCCGGGCCATTGATCCGAATGACGACAGTGGCGCTATCTGTAACCAGATCATGTCGTGTGCGTGACATTCGTATGTCCGTTCCGTGCGGTCGTAGGCTGGTGCGGGAGGTACGGCCGAGCGGCCGTGCGAGGGGGCCGTTTGGAGGTTCCCGAACGTGACCAGCGCGACAGGGTCGGGCCACGGGTCCCCGCGGCCGCCCGCCGGTTCCGGCCGTGCCGGCTACGGCAAAGGCGTCGCGTCGGGCGCCGGCCCAATGCCGGACGGTCCACATCGTGGCTATCCGCGAGCATGGACGGCGGTCGAATGGATCGGGCAGGCCATGGTCATCAGCGGGCTCGCGGGTGTCCTGCTCGCGCTGGTCCTGTTGCCGGTCGTGGCGCTGGCGGGCCTCACGGTGAAGGGCAGCGCCGACGCCTTCCTCGACCTGCCGGCGAACCTCACCGTCCCACCGCTGCCGCAGGCGTCCCGCATCCTGGATGCCAAGGGCAACGTCATCGGATATCTGCGCGGTGAGCAGGACCGGCAGATCATCCCCCTCGACCGCATTCCGACGGTACTGCGCCAGGCGGTCATAGACATCGAGGACTCCCGCTTCTACGAGCACACCGGACTCGACTACCGGGGGCTGCTGCGGGCCTATGTCTCCAACCAGGAGTCCGGGGCGGTCACGCAAGGCGGATCCACTCTCACTCAGCAGTACGTGAAGAACGTCCTTCTGCAGGCCGCGACGTCCAGGGAGGAAAAAGAGGCCGCGACCGAGCAGACCGTCAGACGTAAACTCCGGGAAGCACGCTACGCACTTTACCTCGAGGAGCACCTGAGCAAGGACCAGATTCTTGAAAGGTATCTGAACATAGCCTACTTCGGGGACGGCGCCTACGGCGTGGAAACCGCGGCGAAACACTATTTCAACGTCGAGGTCGACCAGCTCACCCTCCCGCAGGCGGCGATGCTGGCCGGTCTGGTCAAGAACCCGACCGCCTACAACCCGGTGCTGCACCCGCAGGCGGCGATGTCGCGACGGGACGTCGTCCTGGAGCGCATGCACGAACTCGGCCACATCAGCGACGAGCAGCTGCGACAGATTCGGGGGACCCCGGTGGTGCTCAACCGCCCACCGCAGGCTGCGGACCCCTGTCAGCTGTCGTCGGTGCCGTTCTTCTGCGCCTACGTCCGCCGCACGCTGCTCGCCGACGAGCGTTTCGGGGCGACCCAGGCGGACCGGGAACGGCTGCTGTTCGAGGGCGGCCTGACGATCCGGACCACACTCGACCCGGTCGCCCAGGCCGCCGCGCAGAACGCGGCGAACACCGTCGTGCCGCCCGGCAACCGGGTGGCGGTGGGGGTGGCAATGCTCCAGCCGGGCACCGGGAACGTGCTGGCGCTGGCGGTGAACCGGGAATACGGCCCGTCCGCGGACGGCCAGCCGCCGGAGCGGACCACCGACTTCGTACACACCAAGCAGATAATCCCGCTGGAGGAGGCCTCGTTCTCACCGGGATCCACCTTCAAGGTGTTCACACTCGCCGCGGCCCTGGAAAAAGGACTGCCGCTGAACACCACGTACTATTCCCCGGCGTGCTACCACTCGGATGTCTTCCACAATCCGGATACCGACGACAACGGGCACCAGAGCCAGGGGGACTGCTACGGCAACGCCGACCCGAACGAGGCCGGCTTATATTCCATGACCACGGCGACCTGGGACTCGGTCAACACCTACTACATCCAGCTCGCGGAGAAGGTCGGGCTGCGGAACACCGCTGAGATGGCACGTCGGCTGGGGGTGTCCTCCTGCCGGGTGCAGGACCAGTCCGAGTCCCTGCGCTGCCCCGGCGGCGGCATCGGGCCGGTCGACGGAGCGGCTGTGCTCGGCACCAACGAGATCTCCACCATGGATCTGGCGACCGCCTACGCCACGCTGGCCAACCACGGTGTCCGATGCGATCCGCGACCCTTTGAATCGATCACCCAGCGGGTCGGCAGCACCGACCGGCCGGTGCCCTACAGCGCGCCCGAGCCGTGCCGCCAGGTGCTCGGGACGCAGATCGCGGACACGGTCACCTCGGTCCTCGAAGGTGTCATCCTGCACGGGACCGGGGTCCCCAACGCGCAGATCGGCCGGCCGGCCGCGGGCAAGACCGGCACCGCCGAGGGGTTCAGCACCGCGTCGTTCGCCGGTTACATCCCCCAACTGGCCACCGCCGTGACCCTCGCCGACCCGCGCTCGCCCACGACATATCCGTTGCGCAACGTCCTGGGCAACCAGGTCGTCTACGGTGGTGGCCTGCCCGCCCAGGTGTGGGCGAGGGCGATGCGCGGCACTGCCGACGGACTCGGGCTGCCGGTCGCGCCGATGCCGTCCCCGGACGACACCCAGCCCCACCCGGCGAAGAAGACGCTGCCGGACGTCGTCGGCCTGGACCTGTCCCTGGCACAGCAGCGGCTGACCTCCCAGGGCTTCCGGGTGACGGTGCAGGAGATCTGGAGCCCGTTCTCGAAGGGGACGGTGCTGGCGATGAATCCCGGCGGCAATCAGGAGGTGGACGAGGGCTCGGAGGTCGTGCTGATGGTCTCCCAGGGCTTCGTCCTGCGGTCCGCCGAATCCGACGAGGGTGGGACGCCCACCCGGCTCGGCGACGGAAGAAGGTCCGCTCGCGCCGATCCCGGCACCGCGGGGTCCGGGCGGGTTCGGGGCAGTGGCAGGTCCGGAGCGGGCTGACGGGCCTGTCAGCTCCCGCCGGCCGCCGGCGGATCGTCCCGTCCACCGTCCCCTGGTCGCGGGTCGACCGGTCACGCCCCGACAGGCCGTGTGCCGCCCGATCGGGCGTACCGATAGGCCGTGCTCACGCCTGGGCGGGCGGGGAGGAAGCCAGCCGGGCGCGGACCAGGGCGGAGACGCGGGCCCCGTCCGCACGCCCGGCCACCTCGGGCTGGACCGCCTTCATCGCGGCGCCCATGGCCTTCGGCCCGGCCAGGCCGTGCTCGGCGATCACCTTGTCGATGATCGCGGCGAGTTCGTCGTCGCCAAGCTGCTGAGGGAGGTAGGCGGCCAGGATCTCACCCTCGTCGTTTTCCTTGCTGGCCTGTTCCGCGCGGCCCGCCGCGGCGAAGGCGTCGGCGGCCTCCCGTCGCTTGCGAACCTCCCGGGTGAGCACCTTCCGCACCTCGGCGTCGGACAGTTCGCGGGCGCTCTTGCCGGCGACCTCCTCGTCCTTCAACGCCGCCAGGGCCATCCGCAGGGTGGACGTCCGCAGCGCGTCCCGCGCCTTCATCGCCGTGGTGAGATCCACCCGCAGACGATCCTTGAGTTCGCTCACACGGGTGACCTTAGTTGACCTGGCCGGCCGCCGNACCTGGCCGGCCGCCGGCCGCCGGACCAGCGGCCGGCGGGGCGGATGTCCACTGGGTCACGACGTGCGCGACGCGCCCCGCGAGCCGCCCACCATGGCGCAACCTGGGCCACACTTGTCCGATGACGAGTGGGCGACGGTTGCAACAGTCACCTTCACGGGCGTGGGGACGCCCCGTCGGGCGGGCGGCCACCGGGCTCGGCGTGGCAGGAGCCCTTGCCGTGGCATATGCCGCCGGCTATGAGCGCACCGCCTACACCCTGCGTCGTGTGGTGCTGCCGATGCTCGCGCGGGACGCGCAGCCGCTGCGCATCCTGCACATCTCCGACCTGCACATAACCCCGAACCAGAAGCGCAAGCTGGCGTGGATCGGGGATCTCGCCCGCCTGGTGCCCGACCTGGTGGCGCTGACTGGTGACGTCCTGGCACACCCGGACGCCGACGAGCCGACGCTGCTGGCGCTGTCGTCCCTGTTCGGCTTCCCGGGGGTTTTCGTGCCGGGCAACAACGACTACTACGTGCCGACGCTGAAGAGCCCGCACCGCTACCTGCTGCCCGGGGACGTCCCCACCCCGAAGGGGGCTCCGCTGGACTGGGCCGGTTTCGCCAAGAGCCTGGCCGCCGACAGCGGCTGGCTGGACCTGACCAACACCCGGACGGTGCTGCGCGTCGCCGGGCTGCGGATCGACGTCCGCGGCGTCGACGACGCCAGGCTCAGGCGGGACGATCTCTCCGCGGTGCTCGGCCCGCGCGACGACGGCAACGGCGACGTCGACCTGGTGCTGGGGCTGTCGCACACCCCGGAGCCCCGGGTGCTGGACGCCTACACCGCGGACGGGGTGGCGCTGACGCTCTCCGGCCACACACACGGCGGGCAGATCCGGGTGCCGTTCGTCGGGGCGCTGGTCGCCAACTGTGGCCTCGACCGCGGCCGGGTCCGCGGCCTGTCCCGTTACGAGGCCGGTGGACGCTCGTCGTGGCTGCACGTCTCCGCGGGCCTTGGGACGTCCCCGTTCGCACCGGTCCGGTTCGCCTGCCGGCCGGAGGCCACCCTGATCACCCTCGCGCCGGCCGCGTGGACCTGACGCCTCGCGCGGACCTGGCGCCGTGGCCCTGGGTGTGAGCACCGTCGCGGCCTCTGTGCCGGTGGCGGGGGCTGGAGCCGCTCCCCGTGGACCTGTCCGGTCACCCCGTGCCGAGAGTGGCCGGCGGATCAGGTAGACTTCCGGATCAGGTAAGCTTTGCAGTGGTCGCGGGGTGTGGCGCAGCTTGGTAGCGCGCTTCGTTCGGGACGAAGAGGTCGTGGGTTCAAATCCCGCCACCCCGACCCAGGTCAAGGACATGATTCGCAATTCGGATCATGTCCTTGACGCATGTACAGCAGCAAAGTACAGCAACCTCCTTACCAATCAAGGCTTTCGTCCAGCCAGTTCAGCGCCTCCACGCGACCGAACATCCGTCAGGCACGGCTCAGTCGTCCGGGTCGTCCGGGTCGATGAAGGTGTCCCAGTGGGCTCGGTCTTCCTCGAAGTCCGCGATTTCCACTGTCGGCCCGGTTGGCCGGGCGACAAGGATCGCGTAGAAGACGATCGGCCCGAACGCTCCGCTCGGCTCAAGGATCACAGTCGAGCCGTGCCACCCATCGTCGAGGGCAGATTGTCCCAGTTGTGGGTGAAAGCGAACCTTGCTGACCGCACCGGCAACGCCATGAACTCGTGGAACGTCGGCCCCGAGTAGCGTGCGCTTCGGCTGTCCGGGTAGGTGGCCTGAGCGGTGGCGAGGAAGTCGGCTCCGTAGGTGACCGTGTGTCTGGTCACTGGGCGAGGCGCCCCTGGCGGGCGTACTCCTCACCGATCTGTCGCAGGCGGTCCATCATCCGCGATGATGGCTGATGCTGCGGTAGGAGGGCCGCTACGTATGGGATGTCCTCGCCGTTGTCGACGAGTTGCCAGCCGGGCTCGCGGTGGGACCGTTCGCTGGCGTCCGCGTTGGTGTGGCCGCGGAGCAGGTTGACGGCGTCCTGGACGGCTTTCAGTTCGGTGGCGCTGAACAGTTCCCGGCGGGCTGGCCGAGTCGGCCGGAGCCGGTGCTGCTCGTAGCCGAGAACCCGCTCTTTGATCAGTACCGCGTCGCCGTTGTCGATCAGACGGCCCCGGATCGCTCGGAGATGGCGCGGTGCGGGTCCTCGTTCGAGCTTGCGATACCGGACACCGGTGATTGGAAGGCCGGTCTCGCGGACGTGGGCGAACTCGGCGAAGTACAGGACCTTGTTGGCCTTGGTGGCACCCCCGTAGGGGTCATTGGCCAGTTCCTCGGCGACCAGGAGCAGTAGCTCGGCGAACTTGGCTTCGTCCGGCTGTACGTCGAGGTCGTCATGCGGGAGACTCTCCGTAACGATTCGATCATGTTCGTCCACGATGTTGGGCCTCCCTTCCCGTAGCCTTACAAACGTACCGGCGGTGCCGCAAGCATGGCGTAACGGCTCGCCCACCGGAAGAACTCGCGCTCGTCCACATTCTAATCGAACTGTTGTTCGTGGCAAAGTCGTCGGCCCGGATTGACGGGCCGGCTTCGTTCGGCGATCCGGCCCAGCCGCTCCCAGGTGGTCAGGTCCAGGAAGTCGGGCGGCTGGTTCGCCGCCCGCCACCCGGCGTCGTGCCGTCCCAGGCCGTTGGAGTTGACGTTCAGGTGCAGCCTGCGCGCCTCAGGTGTCCGTGCCGGCGATTTCGCGCGTGGTCACGATGTCGTTCCGGCGGGCAGCGGCGGGGCCTCGGTCCCGATGTTCTCCGGCCGCACGGAGCGCTCGCCGGCGACGCGCGCGGCGATCGGCTCCAACCTGGCCAGATGCTCCTCACCGAGAGTGACGTTGGTAGCACCGGCCTTCTCGCGCAGGTAGCCGAGGTGATGGGTGCCGGGGATGGGCACCACGTCCTCGCCGCGGGAGAGCAGCCAGGCCAGCGCCACCTGCCCGGGGCGGACGCCGAGTTCGGTCGCGATCCCGGCGACATCGTCGGCCAGGCGCAGGTTGATGTCGAAGACGTCCGCGGCGAAGCGTGGGTGCCGGCTTCGACGGCCGGTCACGTCCTGCGGCCTGCGCAGGGCGCCCGTCAGCCAGCCGCGCCCGAGCGGCGAGTACGGGACCAGCCCGATGCCCAGCTCGCGGGCTGTCGGGACGGTCTGTTCCTCGATCTGGCGGCTGAAGACCGACCACTCGTTCTGGATGGCGGTGACCGGATGCGTGGCGTGGGCGCGGCGGATCGTCCGCGGGCCCGGCTCGGAGAGCCCGATGTAGCGGATCTTGCCTGCCGCCACCAGCTCCTTGAGCACCCCGACGGCCTCCTCGATCGGCACTGTCGGGTCGACCCGGTGCTGGTAGTAGAGGTCCACGTGGTCGATGCCCAGGCGCCGCAGCGAGCCCTCGACCGCGGTCCGGACGTACTCCGGCCGGCCGTCGATGCGCCGTGCGTCGGGGTTCGTGTCGCGGTCCAGCGCGTTGCCGAAGCCGATGGCGAAGGCGCAGAGGAACACCTGCCACAGCCGCACCGTGTGCGTCAGCACCAGCAGGCTGAGCGCCAGCGCGCCAAGGCCCAGCAGCGCCTGCGCCACGAACTGGATGTTCCGCTTCGGCAGCCGGTCGGCCAGCGCCCCGGCGTAGGGCGAGACCAGCAGCAGGGGCACGAACTGCAGGCCCACCGTCACGCCTGTCGCGGCCCCCCGAATGGTCCGTCAGCTCGGTGAGGACGAGCCAGTCCTGTGCCGTCCGCTGCATCCAGGTGCCGGTGTTCGACACCAGGGATCCCGCCAGCCACAGCCGGAAGTTCCGCGACCGCAGCGCGCGAAATCTGGTCGTCATGTTCGGTGCGGCGCCGGCGGGGTCAGGCCGCGGCCAGGCCGAGGTGCTCGCGGAAGGTGGTCCCCTCGTACTCGCGCCGGAACAGCCCGCGGTCCTGTAGACGCGGCACGACGTTCTCGACGAAGCTGTACACCGCGTCGGCGGTCTCCAGGAAGCTGAGGACGAAGCCGTCCGCCGCCCCCTTGCCGGACCAGCGCTCGAACTCGTCGACGACCTGGTCGTAGCTGCCGACGAAGCGGTAGTGGGCGTGCCCCTGCAGGTGTACGACGATCAGTTCGCGGACGGTGAGGCCCTTCAACGCGAGGTCGCGATACAGCTGCGGCCGGCTGCGCCGCCGCCCCAGCGTGGCCGTGGCCGGCAGGCGAAGAATGCGCTCGGGCGGTATCGGATCGTCGAGATCCAGGTCGGAGAGGTCGACCTCGGCGCCGGCGCCACGCTCCTTCGCGACGATCGCTCCGAAGGCCAGCGACAGGCTCTGCCGGCCGAGCTCGAAGTCCAAGGAGTCGACCAGCGCCCGTTCCCGCTCCTTGGCCTCACTCTCGGTGACACCGAGGATGACGTTGAAGCCGGGGAGGATGAGCGGCTTCGGGGCGCCGGGGCCCTTTTCGGCGGCGACCGCGGCGGCGAGCTTCGCGCTGAACGAGACGCCGTGCTCCAGGTCCGGGGACGCGGAGAAGATCGCCTCGGCATACCCGGCGGCGAACCGCAGCCCCGCGTCGGACCCGCCGGCCTGGAACTGCACCGGCCAGCCCTGCGGCGACCGCGGGACGCCGATCGCACCCGCGGAGCGCAGGAACTCCCCACTGAAGATGATCTTGTTGACTTTTGCCGGGTCGATCCGCGGTGTCCCGGTGCCGTCGACGTAGACCGCGTCCCACGCCCAGCCGCGCCACAGGCCCTGGACGATCTCGACGAACTCGTACGCGCGGCGGTACCGGGTGTCCTGGTCGGGCATGTCGGTGAAGCCGAACCGCCGTTCCCCTCCGAAGGAGGTCACGGCGTTCCCGCCGACACGGCCACCGCTGAGATGGTCGAGGGTCTGGAGCTGGCGCGCGAGCGCGGCCGGCACGTTGAACGCCGTCGTCGCCGTCGATACCAGCCCGATCCGTTCGGTCACGCTCGCCAGGGCCGCGACGACGGTCGTCGCGTCCGCGTGGAACCGCGCCCCGCCGTGCAGGGTGTTGACGGCGTCGACGTCGAACAGCAGGGCGTCGGCTTCGAAGACCGCGTCGAACTTCGCCTCCTCGAGCAACCTGGCCGCGCTGACAAGGGCGGGGATGTCGTATGTCCGGCGTACCGGGTCCGTGCGCGACGACAGGGTCGCGCCCAGAGCCGACGCGTGTGCCGCCAGCTTCAGCTGTCTTTTCCCGACCATCGCCACACCACCCGTCGTGAGACGTCCACCTTCATCCGGCTTCACTCCATTCCCCGCGATCCTGTGATCCCGCGTTTCCTGTGATTCCGTGCGCTCCCGCGATTGCGCGCCGGAGCGCCGGTTCCATCCCAGCGGCGGGCGCAGCGTCCGTAAAGTACCCCGGTTCATCGCGACCACAGTGTCACAAGCTAATTAGCTTGGCAAATAATCTCGATGAGTCATCGGCCGCGGGACATTCGGTCACGATATGGAGGGCGACTTCCAAGTTTCGCTAACGAATTACTTAAGCGTTACTGCCAAATCCCGGTGGATGCGGGTCCGCTGATCGCCGTCCGGCCTGCCGAACCCGGTTGGAATGATGAACGGATGGCATGTCCTGATATCTACTGACCAGGACGGGAGAACGCCGGTTTCCGTCACGCGGAGCCCGGGTGGTATGGCTCCACCGGTGGCTCCTGTGGCAGCGCCGCGACGTCCGCGATGAACACGGAGTCGAACGTCCCGCGTTCCGCCACCCGCGCGATGTGCCGGAAGAAGTCGATGTTCACGAACAGTGTCGGGTCGTCCTGGGCCCGCCAGCCGCCGGCGTGCCGGCCGCTCCCGGTGACGTTGACATTCAGGTGCAGTTCGCGTGCCATCGCCTGTTCCCTTCTGGCTGCCGGCATGCCGCTGGCTGGCCCGAATTCGCACCATTCGCATGGCTGTGGCTCCACCGGGTGAAAACCGGCGCCTGGGCGGTCGACGCTTTCGCGGGCGGAGATTCTGTGGGCCGGTTCGCACATCGTGTCCCGGGAGCGGGCCTGCACGGCACGGCGTCAGCGGAGCCCGCGGCGCCATGTACGAAGAGCAACGATTCGGGGACTTCCGGGGTGGCGGACGGTGACGCGTTTGTTGGTGAAACCGGCTGTGTGGAAGAGTGCGTCCTGGGCCGTCGTGGCTGCTGCCGGCTGAGCCCTGACTGCCTTGTGGCACGGGCGGCTGATGATCCGGCTGGTGATCCAGCTGGTGATCGAGGTGGGGGAACCAAGTTGACCGCAGCCGCGGGATCGCGGGTGGAGCGCTTCGAGGCGTTGCTGACCTCCGCCGGGAGCGAACTGCTCGACCGGCTTGCCAGTGGAGCTGGCGGGGGCGCGGGAACCGGCGGGGCCGGCGCGGCGGTCGGCCCACGACAGGCGTTACGCCTCGGGACGCGGCTGCGCGCCGAGTATCCGACGGATCTCGTGGTCGAGGCGCTGGGCCAGCACGAGCTGCGGGCGGCGGCCGGGTCGAAGTTCAGCCGGGCGATGGAGATGTTCTTCACCCGTGCCGGCCTGGAACAGGCGTCGCCGCAGGTCGTGGCCGAGCACACGGCTTCGCGGTACGCGGCCGGGGACATCGTCGCCGACCTGTGCTGCGGTATCGGCGGGGACATGCTCGCGCTCGCCAGGCAGCACCAGGTGATCGCCGTGGACGCCGACCCGCTTCATCTGCGTGTCGCGCGGGCCAACGCCGACGTCCTGGGCGTCGGGGGCAACGTGACGACCGTTCTCTCCGACGTCCGCGACGTCGGCCTGGCAGGGGCGGACGCGGTGTTCGTCGACCCGGCCCGGCGTGCCGGCCAACGGCGGCTGCGTACCGGTGACAGCGAGCCACCGTTGTCCTGGTGCCTGGAGCTCGCCGGACGTGTCGCGAAGGTGGGGATCAAGGCCGCTCCAGGCCTCCCACGCGAGGCCGTGCCCGCCGGCTGGGAGCTGGAGTTCATTGCCGTGGGCAGGGACCTCAAGGAGGCGGTGGCCTGGTCCCCGGCGCTGGCCACCACGGGCACCCGCGCGACCCTCCTGCCCGGCGGGCACACGCTCACCTCCACACCGGCTGGTCGGGGGGCATGTCGTCGGGATGTACATCAGGGGGCATACGGCGTGGAGACCCCGGTGCCGGTACGGGCACCGGGCGAATATCTCCTCGACCCGAATCCGGCTGTCACCCGCGCCGGGCTCGTCGCGGAGCTGGCCCGGGAACTCGGCGCCTGGAAGATCGACGGAAGAATCGCGTTCCTGTCGGCGGACACGCCGATACGTACGCCGTTCGGCCGCTCGTTGCGCGTCATCGATTCCGCGCCGTGGAACCAGAAGCAGTTGCCGGCCCGCCTGCGCGCGCTGGACGTCGGGTCGGTCGACATCCGGCGGCGCGGCCTGGCGGGTGACGTCGACGAGTTGCGTAAACGCCTGAAGCTCTCCGGTACCCGCCGGGCCACTCTCGTCATGACCCGTGTCGATAATCGCCCCTGGGGTCTGCTCTGCCTCGCTGACGAATGACGGCGATCAGTACCGTCCCATGCGAGGGAACCGCATCTCACGACGGATCCGGACAGCCGATGTGACCGGGGCGGGCGGCTCCGGGGCCGTCGGCGTTCTTATGGTTTTCTGGCGAGGCCGGCCCAGACGGGCATCGGGGTGGTGTCGGCCCCGGGTTCGGGGCGCCACTGTGTGGTCGGTACCAGGCCTGGTTCCAGCAGTTCCAGGCCGTCGAAGAACCGTAGGACCTGCTTGTGCGAGCGGAGCGTGACATTTTCGCTTTCCGACTCGTTCACGCTCTTCTCGAGTCCACGCATCTCTTCGGGGATGATGTCGCTGGCCAGGTGGGAAAGTATCAGGTGGCTGCCGGGGGGGATGGCGTTCAGCAGGGTGGTGACGATTTCGTAGGGGTTGTCCTCGTCGGTGACGCAGTGCAGGATCGCGACCAGCATGAGTCCTACTGGTTGGGTGAGGTCGAGGGTGGTGGCGGCTTTTTTCAGGATGATGTCGGGGTTGCGGAGGTCGGCTTCGATGTAGGTGGTGGTGCCCTGGGGGGAGCTGGTGAGGAGTGCTTTGGCGTGGACGAGGACGATGGGGTCGTTGTCGACGTAGACGACGCGGGTGGTGGGGGCGGCTCGTTGGGCGACTTCGTGGGTGTTGTTGGCGGATGGTAAGCCGGTGCCGATGTCGAGGAACTGGCGGATGCCGGCTTCGGCGGCGAGGTGGTGTACGGATCGGCTCAGGAAGGCGCGGTTCGCCAGCACGCTGGCACGAGCGTCCGGTACCGCCGCTATGATCTGCTCGCCCACCGCGCGGTCGGCGGCATAGTTGTTCCTGCCGCCGAGCAGGTAGTCGTAGATCCGGGCGACGTGCGGTATGTCCGGGTTGAGGTTGGCGGGTGGCTGTTCCTCGTCCGCTGCGTCAAGTCCCATGTCAGATCCTTTCGTCCGGCGACCGCTGCGCCGGGTCTCAGCCCAGGAGATCCTAGTACTTCTCTGTCGAATTCCGAAAAATTTCGGGGACGCCAGGAGGCGCCAGTACACAGCGGCATATCGGGGAGCCGGCCGCGGCGCCGGTCTGGTCGGCTGTGGCCGCGGTTGACGATCGCGTTCCGTGATATCGAATCTGCAATATTTACTAAACGTGATCGATGTGCCGGTCGGTTCCGCGGCGCGGCAGCTTCAGATCTCGTTGATGATCTTGTTGATCGTGCTGGCGGCGCGTTCCGGTGACACGCTGTCGACGCACAGGCGGTTCATCGCGGCCAGATAGCGGTCCACGTCCTCCAGCTTGTCCAGATAGGCCGCGCCGGCAAGCTGCTCGAGGTAGACCACGTAGGGCAGGTCCGCCTCGGGGAACTGCAGGATGCTGAACGCGCCGCCTTCGGCGATGTGGCCGCCGAAAGCGAACGGCATGACCTGGAGCGTGATGTTCGGCTGCTCCGCCAGGGCGATCAGATGCTCGAGCTGGGCGCGCATCACCTTGGCTCCACCGATCGAGCGGCGCAGAGCGGCCTCGTCCAGCACCATCCACAGGTGTGGCGGGTCGGGGCGGGCCAGGATTCGCTGCCGCTGCATCCGGACGTTCACCCGGCGTTCGACGTCGTCACACGGGGAGCCCCGGCCGCCCTGAGCGATAACGGCGCGAGCGTAGTCCTCGGTCTGGAGCAGGCCCGGGACGAACTGGACCTCATAGGACCGGATCAGCGTTGCCGACTCCTCCAGCCCGATGTACGGCTGAAACCAGTTCGGCAGGACATCGCTGTAGTTCTGCCACCAGCTCGGCCGGTTGGCGTCCCGGGCCAGGGACAGCAATGGTTCCCGTTCGGCTTCGTTCGTGACGCCGTAGAGGGTGAGCAGATCGGCGACATCGCGTTCCTTGAAGCTGACGCGGCCGAGTTCCAGGCGGCTGATCTTCGATTCGGAAGCCCGGATGCTGTATCCGGCGGCTTCCCGACTGATGCCCTTGTCTTCACGTAATCGACGCAGCTGGGAGCCCAGGACGATACGGCGCACCGTGGGGCCACGGTGTAGGTCACCTGTTGTCACGACGGCTCACCTGTCGTCACATCCTGGCCCTTTCGCAGACATAATTCTGGCAGCGTCCCGGTTGGTATCTTCGGTCGTTGGGGTCCCTTCGGATATGTGCAGGGATTCTATCGTCGCGTGTCACGGGTACGGTGTGCTGTCCGGAGTTTGGCGGCGTACCTGTCTGTTTCATCCGCTTCGCTCGTTTCGTTCATGTTGTCTTCGCCGGCTGTCACGCCCGCTGGGCAGCCGATCATGCCGTCTGTCCGGGGCTCCGACCGGGTCTGTCGGGTTCGGCCAGGGAGGCCCTGCTGGCCAGGGTGATCGGCGGGTCGGTTGGCTGATCGGTGGCCAGACCGCCGCTGGCCGCTGACCAGGCCACCGGCCGGACGGCCGGCTGATCCCGCTGCCGGTGTGGCGGGATTCCGCTCACTCCGACTCCCGTCCGGCGCGGCGGCGTATCCCGGCGGCGATAGTGCCAAGAAAAATCCGCGCGACAAGGCCGATCACGACGAGATTACCGATCATCTGGATCATGGTGATGATACGGGCGGTCTGGGTCACGGGGGCAATATCGCCGAAACCGACGGTGGTGAACACGGTGAGTGTGAAATACAGGGCGTCCGTGCGCGTCATCGCCTGGGTGAATGCGCAGGCCTGTTCGCGGCCGAGCACGAAGTAGGTTCCCGCAAAGATCAGTAGAAACAGTGGGAGGGACACGGCGAAGGCCTCCGCGGCGCGCAGCCCGGGGTAGGCGGACCGAGCGATCCGCCGGATCTGGACGCCGACGATGCCGGCGAACGCCAGCAGGGCGACGGCCAGCGCGATCCCCAGACCCGCGTGCACGCCGTCCCTGTAGGGCCGGTCGAAGGGAAGCAGATAGTACAGGAGCAGCAGGGCGACGAGGCTCAGGGCCGAGCGCGCCATGGCGCGTGCGATGAGTACGCGCTGACCGGGCGGCGGCCGGGTGGCCTCGCGCCGGTGTTTCGGCGGGGCCTCGCGCGCGTTTTTCGTGATCATGGACTGTCCTGGACGAGGGCGGCGCGGCCGGCCGCCATGGCAGGGCCTGGCAGGCAGTCGGTCACAGGCTCCTCCGCGCCCTGGGGATCACGGTCGGTGCTCAGGCCGTCGACCGGCCGCGAACCGCGGGCAGGGCTGGGTCCCCGCCGACGGTGACCCGACATCGCTCGCGGGGTTGATCGGAATCCGAGCCCCGTCGGTGGCTGGGGCCGCGGCAGGTGCGTCTGCCGCGGCCCCAGCCACCAGCCATGAGCATACGGTCACTAAAAGATCGCATCCGGTGACTGTGAGTCAATGTGAGGTGGGTACGTCAGGCGGTGAAGGTGAGGGAACAACCGCGATCGGACGTGCTGGCCTGGTCAGGAGAGCGGAACACCGCGGGGGAGGGGTCCTGGCGGGGGCGCCCCGTCAGGCCAGCCCCCCGGACGAGAGGGAGAGCACCGGCGACGACAGCCAGTATCTGCAGGACCGGGGAGCGGATGACGGACGTCCAGTGGATGCCCAGGTGGATGTCGTGATGGCCGTCGCGCCACCTGGCGGCACCGGTCAGCCAGTCCGTCAGCGTCCGCGGCAGCCATCCATCGCTGCGAGTGGTGGGCGTCCGCACCCAGGTCGAGTGATCGGCGTCCCCGCCGTTGGAGATCCCGCCGATGGGCATGAGCGGTGGGTGGATGACAGCCGCCCGCGTTGCCGGGCCCTGTCGCACCGGGCCCCGTAGGGCGGAGCTGCTGGTGCCGGCGGCACCGCCCGCGGTGACGCTCGCGTTCGCCGTCCCCTGCCCGGTCGTGGCCGCTGCTCGCCCGGTCGGGCCGGTCGTTCCGGTCGGCTTCGAGGGCGCGCGCTGGCCGCGGCTCGCCGACGATCGAGGCCGCGCCGTGGGCTGTGGCCTGGAGGTCTGCGCCACCGTCTGGGTGGAGGAAGTCCGCGGCGGTGTCACCGCGGCCGAGGCCGCGACGGACGGCGAGCCGGCCGGCGCCGNCGAGCCGGCCGGCGCCGTGGTGGGCGGCCTGGACGGCGAAGCCGGTGGCTTCGTCGGGGCGCTGGTGGGCGGTTGGGCTGTTCCGCTGGGGGCGGGCGCAGGCGAGGTCGCTGCCGGCTTCGTCGGTGCCGGTTTCGTCGGGACGGCGGTGGCGGGCGGCTGGGTCGCTCCGCTGGGGGCCGGCTGCGGGGTCGCCGGCACCCTCGGCGACGGCTGCGCCCCGTTCCCGGCGTCGGGAACGGGCTGACCAGGCTGGCCTGGTTGGGGGGATGGCGGTGGGGCACCCGCCGACTGTTCCGCCGACGTCCACGCCACGGTGTCCGGCGGCCGGGTGAGCGCGAGCCCGGTCGCGGTGGGCGGGGCGGACGTCCACGGCCTGCCCGCGGCCGGGGGCGTTGCGCCGTTGCCCGGGGCAGGCGCCCCGGAGGGGGTCGCCATCGCGCCGGGTGGGTTCGTGCTGCCGCTGGGGGTGACCCGCATGGCGACGGCCATGACCAGACCGGTGGTCACACCGAGCGCGATGCCGGCGACCACAGTGATCAGCGCGAGCTGCCAGCGGCGCAGGGCGGTGGTATATCCGGCGCCAGGGCTCCCGCCCCCGTAACGTCCGCTGCCGGGCCGTCCGGGCGGGGCTCCGCCCGCGCGGCCGGCGGGCCCACCCGGACGCTTCGCCACGCGCGGGGGCCGCACACGATCGGCCGCGGGAGCGGCCG
>NZ_JWIO01000006.1:100252-114444 GCF_001017755.1 Protofrankia coriariae | reverse complement strand
CCGCCGATGGCGGCGGCGGTGGCTGGGGGGCGACCATGACCCGCCGGGTGACCTCGTCCGCCAGGTCGGCGCTGTCCGGATAGTTCCGGACGATGCCGGTGACGAGCTCGACAGCGGTGGGCCGTCTGGCCGGGTTCCGGTCGAGAGCGCGCCGCAGCAGCACCGTGAGGCCTTCCGGTATGCCGCGCAGGTCCGGCTCCTCCCGCAGCATGCGCAGGGCGGACGTGGTGGGTGTGTCCGCCGCGAACAGGTGGCGGCCGGTCGCGGCGAACGCCACACACATGGCCCAGGAGAAGATGTCGGCCGCGGGGCCAGCCCGTTCGCCGCGCAGTTGCTCCGGGGCCATCCAGGCGACCGTTCCGATGATGTGGCCGGTCTGGGTGTGCTCGGTCGTGTCGATGGCGTGGGCGACGCCGAAGTCGATGACCTTCGGCCCGTCCCAGGCGAGCAGGATGTTGGACGGTTTGAGGTCGCGGTGCACCAGTCCGGCGGCGTGGATGGCGGCGAGGGCGTCGGCGAGGCTCGCGGCGAGGTCGACGAGCATGGACCCGCTCAGCCGCCCCCGCTCGCTGACGGCCGCCGAGAGGCTCACGCCGTCGACGTACTCGGTGGCCATCCACGGGCGTTCCGCGTCGACGTCGGCGTCGCGGACCTCCGCGACGAACCTGCCACGGACGCGGCGCGCGGCCGCGACCTCCCGGCGGAACCGTTCCCGGAAGTCCGCGTCACCAATCAGCTCCGGCCGGATGACCTTCACCGCCATGGGGTGGCCATCCTCGTCGAAACCAAGGTAAACAGCGCCCATCCCGCCGGCACCCAGTCGTCCCTGGAGCCAGTATCTCCCGACTTTTCGGGGATCAGCGTCGGTCAGCGGCGCCAGCACGCCCGCTCCTCTCCTGCGACTTCCCCACCCTGGGGATCACGCTACCGAGTTGACGGGCATTGTGGCTGTGAGCGCATCAACTTTCCCGAGTGGGAACAAAACCGGTCACCGCGTTCAAACGTACGATTGATCACATCCTCTTGTCACTGCCGGACCGGCGTGTAAAGGTCGTGTACAGATAAAGGATTCGCAGGTGGTCGGGCCGGTTCCCTGATATCAGGAATCAGCTGGCCCGGTAGGGCCGGGGGCGTCGTGCCACCGACAGGTCGTGGACGGCGTGGTCATGTTTTTCCGGTGCGTTTGCCCCCGGTCGGACGCGGCTGCCGCGGAAGCCGCTCGGGGAGGTCCGGAAGGCCCAGCTTCCCGGGGTGTGCGGTAGCGTGCGGCGCGTCGGTGTCCGGGTCCGCCCGGGGCTTCCAGGGCCGTCCGGGTAAATACGTTCCGTTTCGTATCCGGAAGCCCACGGGACTGCCCATGGTGTCGTTTCCCACTGTCCGTCCCCGTGCTGCGGCGTCGTCCGGTGACGGTGTTTCCGGTCACCTGTCCCGCTGTGATGAAACCGGTTTGTGGCATATGCCGCACCCAGGCCGCCGCCGGCGTCCGCGGCTGAGTGGACAAGCAACGCCCGCTGCCCGATCCCGAACTCCATGGCGACGTCCAGCCAGCCCCGCAGGCCGCGTGGCCAGGCTGGTCGCCGGTGCCGGCCACCCCGCCACGGTGGGCCGACGGCGGCGCGTAGCGCACGGATCTCCTGGCTACACCTCGTGGCCACGCTCCGGATAGGACGGACCCGTACGTTGATGGAGAAAAGCATTCCTCCATACTGTTTGACTGAACCCGAAGACGGACGAACAAGTCGACGTAAGGGATGTCGGTCACGTGATGCTTTGGGCGTACCGGCCGTTGTCCTCCGGTGGGCCGGCCAGCCGGTCGTTCGCCGGCGCGGACCAGCCGTCCGCGCCGAGATGGCGACGCGGCGGAGGAACAGGGTGGGGTACGGCGGCGAAGCCGCTTTGCGTCACGCATAGTGGCCGTCGCGGCTTCCCGGTGGATCAAAGAGAGCGTGATTGTACCGCTTTCGCTCGGGTGGTCCGGAAGTCGGTCCGGCAGGCCCGGTGGTCCGGCTTCCCGACGGGACCAAGGTTCTGTGATCATGATTCTGTTGGCCATGGGTCCGCGGTCCGGAAGGCTCGCAAGCCGCTTCGGCGGACCCGGCATCCCAGGCTGCCGGGAGATCTCGGCCGGCTGGCGCCGGTCGTCACCAGAGTTGTCCGGGAAAGCTGGCCGAACCGGTTGCCGGACTTCGTTGCCAAGTAATTTGGAAGGCTTTGCCCATCGGAGTACTATTTTTGTATCGTATCGTCGGTATGAGATTTTCCACGCCGCCGGACAGGTCCGGGCATCTCGTCATGAAGGCCGTTTCCAGGATGACACGAACCCTGACATTTCACCGAGCCGTCCGGGCGGGCGGGTTTCGCGGTCGGCCGCCCTGCCGCCGGGGGGCGACCTGATGGGGCGGGGACGGGCGGATTCCGACCAGGCCGTGGGTCGGCCGTGGCTGCTCTATCTGACGGCCGGCACCGTTCTCGTGATCGGATACTGGCTGACACCCGTCGGTGATACGGGGCGGGCGGCACTCTACTGCCTGATCGGCGTGTCGTCGGTGGTGGCGGTCCTCATCGGTGTTGTCCGGTTCAGGCCCACGCCGCGGCTGCCCTGGCTGTTGCTGGGAGCCGGCCAGGTTGTGTACGTGATCGCCGGCATGACCTGCTGTCTGCTGTACGACGTACCCGACACCATGGATTTCCGGACCGTCTCCGACGCCTTCGTCCTGCTCCGCTACCCCTTCGTGGTTACGGGCCTGGTGCTGCTCGCCCGGTACCGCACCCCCGGGCGTGACCTGCCTGGTCTGCTGGACACCGGAACGTTCGCGGCCGCCGTGACCATGTTGGCGTGGGTCTATCTCATCGGGCCCCGCGTCCGCGGCGGCCCCGGCCGGCTGGGTGAGGCCGTCCCGTTGCTCGGGCACCCGGCCATGGATCTCGTCCTGTTCGCGGTCGGAGTCAAACTACTCCTGGGATCCGGCCGCCAACCGTTGGCTCTCTTCCTGCTCATGGGAAATCTTGTGGCAGTCATGACGGCGGACACCCTGTACGGCCTGCAACGGTTGAACGGTACCTACCAGCCGGGAAACATCCTGGACGTGATCTGGCTCGCCGGTTCTCTCGCACTGGGCGCGGCGGCGCTGCATCCGACAATGGCCCGTATTGCCGACCAGGCTCCGGCCGGCGACGTCGGCCTCGGCCGATGTCGCCTTGCCGTTCTGTTCGGTGCCGCCCTGGTCGCACCTGTCACAATGCTGGTGCAGTATGCCCGCGGGATCACCCACGACATTCCGGTGATCGCCGTGGCGTACACCCTGATGTTCCTGTTGACGATCGCCCGGATGACGGTCCTGCTCTCCGACCAGCGTCGGCTGGCAATCACCGACGCATTGACCGGCCTGTACACCCGTCGTTTTCTTGAGGCGGAACTGCCGATAGAGCTCGCCCGGGTACGCCGTACCGGCGGCCTACTGGCTCTCTTCATCATAGATGTCGACCATTTCAAGGCGATCAACGATCATTACGGTCATCCAGCGGGTGACCGGGTGCTTGCCGAGATTAGCGTCCGGCTGCGCGGGACCACCCGCCCGGGCGACGTGCTCGCCCGTTATGGCGGTGAGGAGTTCGCGTTGCTGGCCCCCAACGTCCATCTGGACGAGCTCAGCGTGGTCGCTGAACGGATGCGGACCAGAGTGGCCGCCAACCCGATCACGGTGAATGCCGACATCTCGCTTTTCGCCACCGTGTCGGTGGGCGCCTGTGCCTTTCCCGTGCATGTCTCGGACCAGGTGGAGCTGGTCGGTATGGCGGACCGGGCCCTGTACAGGGCCAAAGCGCTGGGACGGGACCGCACCGTGGTATGGGACGACGTCGCATCAGCCACAGCCGTGCCCGGGGACGGGCCCGGCAGCGCCGCCGACAGCCGAGAGGCCCGAGAAACCCGGGAGACCCGGGAGACCCGGAACGCGCATGACATCCGCACCACAACCGCGTGAGGCCGTTGGCGTCGGGACCGGGAATCCGGGAATACGAAAATACGGCGAACCTGGCGGACACGGATATACACGGGGAGACGCGGGAAAGCTCGACCGGGCCCGGCAGCCGTTGCTGCATCCGCGGTCCGCTGACCGAAGCGGACATGCGACCAGCTGACCGTACGCGGTCAGCTGACCGGCCGTTTCATGCCCGGTTACGCGGCGGCCGAGGTGGACTTACATCCAGGCGAACTTATTCGTACCAGTTCCGATGGCGGCGCCGCCGCACGACGGTGAGGACGGCCGCGCCGGTCACCGCCGTACCGGCCACACCGGCCGCCACGGCCCGGGTGGCGCCGGGATTGTCCGCGGCCCGGCTGCGCGTCGTCCGTATCACCTGGCCCGTGGATTCCCGGATTTTTCTGGTGCCCGCGGCAATCTGCGGATTCTGGCCGGCCCGGTGCACCAGTTCGTCCGCGGCCTGTCTGGCCCGATACGCGCCGGCCGAGGCCCTGTGTGCCGTTACCGACGCTTTGGGCCCGAGCTCACCCGCATATCCGGCGAGTCGGATGCGGGCGCCGGCCGTGCCGCTGACCACCCGTTCCCGGGCGTGGGTCACGGCGCTGCGGGCGTCCTCGGCGGTCCGTCCAGCGACCCGGCCCGGACTTACCCGCTCCGACAGCAGGCCGAGTTCTTCGCTGAGCCGGGACCTGGTCAGCTCGATGTCCGTTCTGATCTTGTCCGGATTCTCGCCCATGAGCGTGCTCCCGTTCTCCTCGATACTCGCGACCGTGCGACAGCGCGGCAGCTCCCGCTCGGACCGGAATCCGCTCGGGCGGGAGCCACGTGGCGGCGTGGCCGTGTCGGCGGTCGGGCATCACAAGCCCGATCTTGGAAATACCCGGGGACGGCAGAATTAATCGACAATACGGCCGTTGGCCCGCGGGCCGTGGCCCGGCCAGCGGGCCCGGTCAGTAGGCCCGGTCAGTAGGCGCGGGCGACGATGCAGACCAGGTCGGGCTCGTCCCCGCTGTCCGGGAGCGTTCCGTCCGGCCGCTGGATGCAGCGGACGGTCAACGACTCCTCGGCGAGCTTGGCCTCGCCGCCGTCACCGACGGCGGCCCACGGCAGGCGGGCGAAGCCCACCGACGCCGCCTCGACCGCCTCGGCGAGGTCCGACACGTCGCGGGTGCGGGCGTCACGGGCGGCCAGGGCCGCGTCGTACATGTTCTGCTGGACGTCGTCCAGCAGCGCGGGCACCCGGGCCAGCACGTCGTCGAGCGGTATGGTGATCTTCTCCGAGGTGTCGCGGCGGGCCAGGGTGACGCTGCCGGCGGCAAGGTCGCGCGGGCCGATCTCGACACGTACCGGGATGCCCTTGAGCTCGGCGTCGGTGACCCGCCGGCCGAACGACAGGCCGGGCCGGGCGTCGAGCTGGACGCGTACCCCGGCGGCCCGCAGCCCCTCGGTGATCTGGGAGACCCGCTCGAGGAGCGCCGCGTCGTCCCGGACGGGCAGCACGATCACCTGGACGGGTGCCAGCCGCGGGGGTATCCGCAGCCCGTTGTCGTCACCGTGCGCCATGATCAGACCGCCGATCATGCGGGTCGACGAGCCCCACGACGTCGTCCATGCCAGGTGCCGCTGGCCGTCGGCGCCCAGGAAGTCGATGTCGAAGGCGCGCGCGAAGTTCTGCCCGAGCTCGTGGCTGGTCGCCATCTGCAGCGCCTTGCCGTCGCCCATCATCGCCTCGAGGGTGAGGGTGTTGATGGCGCCGGCGAACCGCTCCTTCGCCGTCTTGCGGCCGACGAGGACGGGCAGTGCGAGCACCGAGGTCATGAACTCCCGGTAGACCTCGAGGTGGATGCGGCGGGCGTAGGCGGCGGCGTCCGCCTGGTCGACGTGTGCGGTGTGCCCCTCCTGCCAGAGGAACTCGCTGGTGCGCAGGAACAGCCGGGGGCGCAGTTCCCAGCGCACCACGTTCGCCCACTGGTTGAGCAGCAGCGGCAGGTCGCGGTAGCTCTGCGTCCACTTCGCCATGTACTCACCGATCACGGTCTCGCTGGTCGGGCGGACCACCACCGGCTCTTCCAGCTCCTTGCCGCCGCCGTGGGTGACGACCGCGAGCTCCGGGCTGAAGCCCTCGACGTGCTGGGCCTCCCGGCGCAGGTAGCTTTCCGGGATGAACAGCGGGAAGTAGGCGTTGACCGCCCCGGTCGCCTTGATCCGGGCGTCCACGTCGGCCTGCATCCGCTCCCAGATCGCGTAGCCGTACGGTCGGATGACCATGGTTCCCCGGACCGGGCCGTTGTCGGCCAGTTCAGCTTTGGCGAGCACGTCCTGATACCAGCGAGGGAAGTCCTCACCGCGGGGAGAGAGTATGGCCACCCGCCCACGATATTGCCTGGCCGTCCCGTGCGGTCCACCCGCCCGGAGGCGATGTGGCCGTCACGGTTCGCGGCCAGGTCACGGCTACCGGGACGGCCTGGCGTCACACGCGCCACGGCGCCGCGTGCGCCGTCTCTACCGCTTACCTCTGCTTACCTCTGCACGCACTTACCTCTACACGCGCTACACGGCCGGTCCGGCCAGGTCTTCGGGACTGTCGCCGTAGCACCCCGGTCTTTCCCGGAAGACCAGTGACAGGTCGACGTCACCGTGGAAACTCACCAGCGCGGCCTGCGGTGGCACCATGATCATTGCGGACGTCAGGTCGGACGCGGTCGCTCCGGTGCTGAGAACGAGTTCGTGGTCAACCAGTGGGCCGTGCCGCACCGTCACCACCTCGGCGAGCGAGGCCGGCGCAGCGGCGGGTATGCCTCGGGGTTCGGGAACAGGGTCGCCGTCGGTGTCCATGTTCGGGCCTCCTCGATGTGAAGTTAGCAATCCGGTCCGATGCGTTCGCGGCCAACTGTGTGGTCCTTTTTCCGGCCAACTCGAAACGATTTACGAATTACGCTCTTCAGTACCATTTCCTGGGATCGGCACTGTTTGCTTCGGGCTGGCTGGCTGGCTTGTTGCTGGATGCTCACGGAATCTTACCTTGCTTTATAGCAAATACCGAGGAAGGCCGGTCGGCCCGGGGCTCCGTCCGCTGGGTGGGCTATCCGCCGGATGGGCTGTGCACGCCGGGCCAGACCTGTTCGCCGGGCAGGGCGTACACGCCGGGCGCGACTGCGACGACGAGGCCGTCGTCGAGCAGCCCGTGCAGCGCACGGCCGCGCTGCACGGGCTCGTCCCACACGGTGTCCAGGACGTCCTGCGGCACCGGGACGGGTGACTCGCGCAGCACCGCGAGCAGCTTTCCGCGTACCTGCCGGTCGGTCCCGGCGTAGCTCTGCGTGCGTCGGCCCGTGTCCGCGGCGGCCGGGCTGCCCGCCCGCCNNNGGCCGGGCTGCCCGCCCGCCGCCAGGCGCACTCCCACCGCAGCGGGCAGGCCTCGCACCGCGGGGTACGCGCGACACAGACCAGCGCACCGAGCTCCATGAACGCGGCGCTGGCCTGAGCCGCGCTCTCGGCGTCGTGGGGCAGCAGGGACTCGACCAGTTCGAGGTCCCGGCGTGACACGGCCGTCCGCTGGTCGTCGCGGCCGTTGACGGCCCGGCCGACGAGCCGCCGGACATTGACGTCGATCACAGCGTGGCGCTGACGGAAGGCGAACGCGGCGACCGCTCTGGCGGTGTAGGTCCCCACTCCCGGCAGCCGAAGCAGATGCTCCAGGTCGTCGGGAACCAGCCCGTGGTGCTCCTCGGTGATGGCCACCGCGGCCTGGTGCAGCCGCAGCGCCCGGCGCGGATAGCCCAGGCGCCCCCACATGCGGACGGCCTCGCCGGCCGGCTCCGCGGCGAGCGCCGACGGGGCGGGCCAGCGGTCCAGCCAGGCCTGCCATGCCGGCAGCACCCGGTTCACCGGCGTCTGCTGCAGCATGATCTCGCTGACGAGAACCGCCCAGGGGCTCGCCTCCGGGTGCCGCCAGGGGAGGTCACGGGCGTGGGTCGCGTACCACTCGAGGACGGCGTCGGAGAACGCCGTCGAAGCCCCGGGGCCGGGCCTGGCGGCCGTGGCGGCCACGGGTGCCACAGCGGCCGGTTCGGCCGCGTCGACCGACACCGCGTCGACCGCATCGGCTACGGCGGCCGCATCGGCCGCAGCAGTGGTCACGGATGCCGAGGTGGCCGTGGGAGAGGCGGTGGATGCCATCCCCGCCATCCTGGCATGGCCGCCGGCCGGGCAGGCCGGGGCCCACAGGTGGGCTGGGCCGCGCGGCCCACCGCCATCGGTCGGCGGTCATCGGCTGGCGGCGCGTGTGACGCGAACGGACGCCCGTCTCCGCGCTGTCCAGCGGTTCACACGGGCACGCGAGGGTGCACCATGCGGTGCTTCACATGCGGCCGCACACAGCCGTTCCGGTTACACGTAGCGTTCGAGGATGCTGGATTCGGCGAGGCGGGAGAGCCCTTCGCGGACGGCCCTCGCGCGCGCCTCGCCAACGCCCTCGACGGCCTGCAGGTCGTCCACGCCGGCGGCCAGCAGCTTCTGCAGGGTGCTGAAGTGGTCGACGAGCCTGTCCACCACCAGCCGCGGCAGCCGGGGCACCTTGGCCAGCATGCGGTAGCCGCGGGGGCTGACCTGGCTGTCGAGCACGTCCGCGCCGCCGGAGAAGCCCAGCGCGCGGGCGAGCACGGTCAGGTCCAGCAGCTCCGTCGACGACATCGCGGACAGCTGCGCCAGCACCTCGGCGGCGGTACCGACCTTGCCCCCGGACGGCAGGTAGTCACGGACGGTGAGTTCCCGCTCGGTTTCGACTCCCGCCATCAGCTCCTCGAGCTGGAGGGAGAGCAGCCGGCCGTCGGTTCCCAGCTCGACGACGTAGCCCTCGATCTCGTCGGCGATGCGGCGGACCATCTCCAAGCGCTGACTGACCGATATCGCGTCACGAACAGTAACAAGATCTTCGATTTCAAGCGCGGAGAGCGTGCCGGCGACCTCGTCCAGCCGCATCTTGTAACGCTCAAGGGTGGCCAGTGCCTGGTTGGCCCGGGACAGGATCGCGGCCGACTCGTCGAGGACGTAGCGCCGGCCCGCCACGTACAGCGCGATGATGCGCATCGACTGGCTGACCGAGATCACCGGGTAGCCGCTCTGCTTGGCGACCCGTTCGGCGGTGCGGTGCCGGGTGCCGTACTCCTCGGTGAAGATCGTCGGATCGGGCACCAGGTGGACGGCCGCGCGCACGATCCGCTGAAGATCGGACGACAGGACGATCGCGCCGTCCATCTTCGCCAGTTCCCGCAGCCGGGTGGCGGAGAACTCGACGTCCACCTCGAAACCGCCCGTGCAGAGGCCTTCGACCGCCTTGTCGTGACCAAGTACGATCAGGGCGCCGGTGTGGCCGCGCAGGATGCGTTCGAGCCCGTCCCGGAAAGGGGTACCGGGGGCGACAGTGGCCAGTGTCGCCCGGAAGGTGTCATCCCCGGGTGATCCTGCCATCTGGCTCCCTCTGTGTCGGGGCGTCCCGCCCTGGTCATGGTATCGGGCCGGCTGCTTTGCCATGCCGCTCCTGCGTTGTTGTAGCGGTGTTTTCACCGAATGTGCTTTTCATTCGCTCGCGCCGTACATGTGCCGTATCGCCTGGCCCAGGTCGGAAACCTCGATCGTCGTCATGCACTCGGGCGCCGGGCCGGCGTCCGGAGGTACCAGCGCCCGCCGGAAGCCGAGTCTGAAGGCCGCGGTCAGCCGCCGGCGGACCGCGCCCACCGAGCGGACCTCGCCGGCCAGGCCGACCTCCCCTATCGCTATCAGGTCGCCGGGGATGGGGCGGTCCTCGACACTGCTGATCGTGGCCAGCGCGATCGCCAGGTCGGCGGCCGGCTCGGCGAGCCGGACACCGCCGACGGTCGCCGCGTAGACGTCCGACTTCCCCAGCTGGATGCGGCCACGGCGTTCCACGACGGCGAGGATCATCGCGACCCGGGCCGAGTCCAGCCCGGAGACCGCCCGGCGCGGTACGGCCGCGGCCGAGCTCGCCACCAGCGCCTGCACCTCGGCCACCAGCGGCCGGCGGCCCTCGACGGCGACCGTCACGCAGGTGCCCGCCACGCCGTCCATCGGCCCGCCGTCGTGCCAGCGGGACAGAAACAGCCCGCTGGGGTCGGCGACCCCGCGGATGCCGCCGTCGCCCATCTCGAAACAGCCGACCTCGTCGGACGGGCCGAAGCGGTTCTTGCTCGCCCGGACCAGGCGCAGGGACGAGTGGCGCTCGCCCTCGAAGTGCAGGACGACGTCGACGAGATGCTCGAGCAGGCGCGGCCCGGCAACGGTGCCGTCCTTGGTCACGTGGCCGACGATGACGGTGGCCATGTCCAGCGCCTTCGCCGCCCGGATCAGGGCCGCGGTCACCTCACGGACCTGGGTGACCCCGCCGGCGGCGCCTTCCGTCGCGGCGGTGGTGATGGTCTGTATCGAGTCAACCACAAGCAGTTTGGGGCGGACCTCGTCAACGTGGGTGAGGAGGGCTTCCAGGTCGGTCTCGGCGGCGATCCACAGCTCGGGGTGCACCGCCCCGGTGCGGCCCGCCCGCAGCCGTACCTGCGCGGCCGACTCCTCACCGGTGACCACCAGCGCCCGCGCGCCGGAGGTGGCGCTACGGGCGGCGACCTCGAGCAGCAGCGTGGACTTGCCCACGCCCGGCTCCCCGGCCAGCAGGACGACCGCCCCGGGCACGAACCCACCGCCGAGCACCCGGTCGAGCTCGGTGACGCCGGTCGGACGGCTGCGGGCCGTGGTGACGTCGACATCCGACATCGGACGTGCGGGCGCCGTGACCACCGCGGCGGGTCGCGCCGCCAGGCTGCGGCTGCTGACCCGGTGGGCCGCGCGGGCGGGGGGAACCTGTGCCTCGACCGTCCCCCACGCCTGGCAGCGCGGACAGCGACCGGTCCACTTGACGGCCTCAGCACCGCATCCGCTGCATCGGAAGCCGCCCGAGGCGACGCGGGAGCCGGACGGGCCTGGTGCGCTCGGTCGGGGAACGGGAGGCCGAGAGGACATGGCCCGCACCGTATAGGCATGCTCCGACAACTACTACGGGGCGGTGGATAATCGACGTTGTCGGCTGTACGACAGCGATTATTATGATCTGTCCCAACGGATCATAATAATCGCTTTTGCCCGGACGTCGTCCGGCCCGCGGCAACGCGGCACCCCACTGCCCAGGGGCGACACCGAAGCCGGCTGCCACGACCCGCGGTAACGGCTGCCCAGGCCGTCCGGGTCAGTGCGCCCGGTCGGTGGAGGCCACGGCGCGCGGCGTGGGCGTCGCGCTGGTGGCCGCGGTGGCCTGCGCGGGCGGGGTCGTCACCGTGGGCTGCGCGGACGCCCCGGGAGCGGCCGGCTCCACCGGGACGTTCAGGGTGACGCTGCCGGCCTTGGCGAATGTGAACGTGACCGGGATCGCCTGCCCGACGAGCAGCTCGCGGTTCAGCCCCGTCAGCGTCGGAGCGCTGCCATTGGCGATGTAGATGACGCCGCCGCCGGGCTTCAGAACCGACGACGCGGGTGCCACGCCACCGTTGGCCGCGTCGGAGCTGACCTGGATGATCTGGTCTTCCTGGGTCCCCCCGTTGAAGAAGGCCGAAACCACCTGGGCGTCCCCGCCCCTGGCCGCCGGCCCGGCCACGTAGACGTTGCGCAGCGCGATGGTGCCGACGGCACCGGACACCGTGTTCGTGGTCGTGCGGGCCTGTGACGTCAGCGTGTCGCTGCCGGCCGCGCAGGCGGAGAGCGCGGCCGTGCCGATCAGCGATGTGGCGGCCACCAGCAAGGCGGTCGCGGTACGCACACCCGGGCGGTGGCTCACGAGTCGGCTGCTCCTCGGTGCGGAACCGACGATCGTCACGTCGGTGTCGGTTGACCCCGTCGCCGGGCCGGCGGACGGGACGGGCACGGTCCCAACCCCAGGACGCACATTCGCACAGAACTCGCATACGTGCAGAGTCCGACCGCGGACCACATGTTAGTGCAGGTCCTCCCGCGGCGCGGCGAACCAGCCATGGGACGCCGCCGCGCTGCGGGCCTGCTGGCCGACACCCGGGAGACGGCCATGACAAACCCATGGCAAGCCATGACAAGACACAGCAAACCGTAACAGGACGGGCGGGCCGCGACAGCCATGCCGGCAGCGCCTGTTCGGAACATCGCCGCGCGATGGACGCAGGGTCGGCCCGGGGCCGGTCGGGCCAGGCCAGGCCGGGCTGGGCCGGGCCGGGCCGGGCCGGGAGGCGCCTATCGGCCCGGCAACGCCCCCAGCCATCCCTCCAGGCGGTCACCGACGGTGAAGATACGTGGCGGGTGCACCAGGCGGCCGTCCATGGCGACGAGCAGCAGGGTCGGCTGCCGGGGGTCGGCCCGGTACAGCCGGGACAGGGAGGCGCCCGGGTCGTTGTAGCCGACGGCGAACCCCGCGGCCGCGTCCGGCTGACGGACGAGCCGCTCCAGCGAGGGGTCGTCGGTCCACGGCGCCACAAGATAGGTCGGTATCGGCCGGCCCTCCCGGGCCTGGCTCACGATCTCGTGGATGGCCCGCGGGCACTCGCAGGCCACCGGCAGGAGCACGATCAGCGCTGGTCGCAGATCAGTGGCGGGACGGGAGGTACGGGCGGTACTGAGCGGGACGCCCGGCAGCAGCCCGCCGACCGCGCCTGGCGGGGCGGTCGTGGACGCGAGCGGGACCGCGCCCTGCGGCGCGAGCGGCCGCGGATGCGCGAGGACGAGCGGCACCATCGCGCCCAGCGCCGCGAGGACGATGACGATCAGTGCGACGGCAGCCCCGGAGGTGTGGCGAGGGCGCCCGCCCGGTGCCCTCGGACGGTCACGTCGGTCGAGCCGCTCGAGCAGGTCGGGCCGGTGACGCCTGCCGGGCCGGCGGCGCCGGCCGCGCAGGCTCCGCAGGCCCGGGACCAGCCGGTCGACGCGCTCCCGCCGCCGTTGCGCCCGCAGTTCGGCCTGGTAGGCGGCCACCTCGTCGTCGAGTTCGCTCAGGTCGTCAGGGATCCTGACGTCGACCGGGGGAAGCTCTTCCCAGCGTTGATGCGGAAGGTGGGCGTGCTGGTCGTCCTCGTGGCCGGGGCCGTTTCCGTCGTCCCCGGAGGCGGGAGGCGGCGGCGGTGTGACGTGCACCCCTCCATCGTGGCCGATGGACGGTCCATGTGCCGGGTGGTATAGGAAGCTGGTGCCGTGTCAGCAGGGCGGACGCCAGCGGGGCGCGCATCGTCCGGGGGCGGCATCGTCCGGTACGGCGCGGCCCGGGGCGTCGTACACGGTCGCGTGACGACACCCCGGGTGGATTCCACCAGCGGGCGCGGTCCGAGCGGCGCGGCGGTGCGGCTGCCCTTCCTCGATCATGACGCCGATCACGGCGTCACGGGGTAGCGGGAAGCACAGCAACAACATCCGGGTGAGCTGTCCATGCTGGTGGCCATTGCCTGTTTCGCCTGGTCCGGAGCGTCGCCGAGGCGCGCTGGACGCGTCACCGGGACGTCCGGACGGGCCGTCGTCGACCTGTTCCACAAGCACGCGTCTGACCTGCGTCGATGCACGCGTGTTACCCTGGTGAAGGCGGAAGGGGCACTTGACACATGGCGTTCCAAGTCGGCGAGACCGTTGTTTACCCACATCACGGTGCTGCTCTCATAGACGCGATTGAAACACGCGTCATCAAGGGCGAGGAAAAGCTCTATCTCGTGCTCAAGGTTGCGCAGGGTGACCTCACTGTGCGCGTCCCCGCAGACAACGTCGGGATGGTCGGTGTCCGTGATGTGGTCGGCCAGGACGGTCTTGAGCGGGTGTTCGAGGTCCTGCGGGCCCCGCACACCGAGGAGCCAACCAACTGGTCGCGGCGTTACAAGGCGAATCTCGAGAAGCTCGCCTCGGGTGACGTGAACAAGGTCGCCGAGGTCGTTCGTGATCTCTGGCGTCGTGATCGCGAAAGGGGGCTGTCCGCTGGTGAGAAGCGCATGCTGAGCAAGGCGCGTCAGATTCTGGTCAGTGAGCTGGCGTTGGCCGAGGGCACCAACGAGGACAAAGCCGAGGCGATGCTCGACGAGGTACTGGCGGGTTAGTCGCGGCGGCGGATACTCGGATAACCAACGCGTCTGAATCTATTTGACGCTTTTTATGCATATGTCTGACCGTGTGGCCGCGGTCGTGCCGGCAGCCGGCCGCGGCGAGCGT
>NZ_JWIO01000006.1:97815-100244 GCF_001017755.1 Protofrankia coriariae | reverse complement strand
GCAGCCGGCCGCGGCGAGCGTCTTGGTGGATCCGTACCCAAGGCACTTCGTTCGTTGGCCGGCCGTTCGCTTGTCCAGCATGCGGTCGAGTCACTGACCTCCGCAGCCCTGGTCGATCAGGTGGTCGTCGCCGCTCCGGCCGCGGAGTTGGACGCTTTCGCGGCGCTGCTGGGGCCTGGCGTACAGGTGATCGCAGGTGGCGCCGAGCGGATCGATTCCGTGCGGGCCGCCCTCGCGGTGCTCGACGAGACGGTCGGGGTCGTCCTGGTGCACGACGCGGCCCGTCCGCTGACGCCCCCGGCGCTTGTCGACACGGTCGCGTCAGCGGTCCTGGCCGGAGCGCCCGCGGTCATCCCGGTGCTCGCGGTCAACGACACCATCAAGCAGATCGACGACACCGGCCGGGTCGTACGGACGGTGCCGCGCGACGTCCTGCGTGCCGTGCAGACCCCGCAGGGGTTCCGCCGGGACGTGCTGGACGACGCCTACCGGCTCAGCGCGACGCTGCCCCCCGAAGTGGCGATCACCGATGACGCAGGCCTGGTCGAGGCGCTCGGCGTGGTCGTGATGACCGTTCCCGGGGCCCAGGAGGCGTTCAAGGTGACCCGGCCTGCCGACCTGGTCCTCGCCGAGGCGCTGCTCGCACACCGCTAGGGCCTGTCTGGTGGATGTTGGTCGTCTGGGCGCGGCCCGCGCGATCAGACATCCGCCGGACACGCCCTGACGCGGCGACCATCTACCCGCGCCGGATCCCGGCAACACCGGATCCCGGCAACACGGTGGTCGTCGCGGTTCCGATGCCGCTGGAATGCCGACGCCGCTGGAACGGCATCCGGGTCGCGGAGCGCTCCGGCCCGCTTCCGGCCGTCTCCTTCTCCTTGAGTGATGTGTAAGTGATGACGTGTGAGTGAGGTGAGGGATCTGTCCGGACTTCCTCGGGTCGGGCTCGGTGTCGACGTCCACCCGTTCGCGGAGGGCCGCCCCTGCTGGGTGGCGGGCATTCTCTGGCCCGGTGAGACCGGGCTCGACGGTCATTCGGACGGCGACGTCGCCGCGCACGCGTCCTGCGACGCGCTGCTGACCGCGTCCGGGTTGGGGGATCTTGGCTCGGTCTTCGGTACCGGCCGGCCGGAATGGGCCGGTGCGGCCGGGGTGGCCCTGCTGGGTGAGACGGCGAGGCTGCTGGCCGAGGCGGGCTGGACCATCGGCAACGTCGCCGTGCAGATCGTGGGCAACCGGCCGCGCCTGGCCGGCCGGCGGGTGGAGGCACAGGAGGTCCTGACGGCGGCGGTGGGCGCGCCGGTGAGCGTGTCCGCCACCACCACCGACGGCCTCGGGCTGACCGGCCGTGGCGAGGGGCTCGCGGCGATCGCCACCGCGCTCGTGGTCCGCGCCTGAGCGAGGGCGCGTCCAGGAGCGTCGTGGGCCCGACCTGGCCGTCCGGTTGTTATGCCTGATTGGCATGACAACCGGACGGCCGTCGACCGGATGACAGGGTGGGAAAGCGACAGGAGCGGCAGAGGAGCCTGATGTCGTCATATCTGCCTGAGAAGGTCAAAAAGCTCGCGGATTCCCCGATCTACGTGACGCTTGCGACGATCCGGCCTGACGGGTCTCCGCGAATGACTGTGTTGTGGATTGCTCGTGATGGCGATGAGCTTCTGTTGTCCACAATTCGGGGTCGTGCCAAGGAGCGGGATATCGCCCGGGATCCGCGGGTGGGAATCATGTTCCTCGACCAGCGGGATCCCTACGGATATGTCGAGGTCCGGGGGCGGGCCACGCTGTCGGAAGAGGGAGGCCGCGAGCTGATCGACGCCCTCGCGCTGAAGTACACCGGTGACGAGAGGTATCGCTGGGACGCACCCGAAGCGACACGGATTGTCATCCGCGTCACCGCTGAGCGGGTGTTCACCACCGGTTGACGGCGGTGGTCCGGTGCGTGGCGGCCCGCTGTGGCCTGATGTGCGGCCTGATATATGGCCTGATGCATCGTCAGGTGCGGCGAAACCCCGGGGATCCGCCGTTGTGACTTTTGATCTTCCGTTGTGACGTGCTGTGCACCATGCTGTGCGTTATACCGTGCGTCATACCGTGCACGGCTCGTTCCGCATACCATGCCCGGGCCGCACGTCATCCGACTTCGACCCTCTACCGGAGTCGGATTTCATACATGTTGCGGGCTGTTCATGGAACGGAGTCGTGTCTGACACGGGTGGCGGGGGATCCCGCGTGGGGCTGCGCCGTACTCTTGACAGATGGGACTCCACATCTACGACACGCGCACCCGGCGCCTGCGGCCGTTCGAGCCGCTGCGCCCCGGTCACGTGAGCGTGTATGTCTGTGGGCCCACCGTCCAGTCCCCGCCGCACGTCGGACACATCCGTACCGCCGTCGCCTTCGACCTGCTCCGCCGCTGGCTCGTCGCG
>NZ_JWIO01000006.1:76050-97808 GCF_001017755.1 Protofrankia coriariae | reverse complement strand
CCGCCGCTGGCTCGTCGCGTCCGGGCTCGAGGTGACCTTCGTACAGAACGTCACCGACATCGACGACAAGATCATAATTAACGCCAGCCGGGCAGGCGAAAGCGTGTGGGAGCTGGCCACCCGCCAGACCCGGGCCTTCGACGACGCCTACCGTGCGGTCGGCGTCCTGCCACCCACCATCCAGCCGCGGGCCACCGGGCACATCCCGGAGATGCTGGCACTCATCGGCAGACTGGTGGACACCGGCTATGCCTACCCCGGCGGCGGCTCGGTGTGGTTCCGGGTCTCCCGCTTCGCCGGCTACGGCGAGCTGTCCCACCAGCGCCCGGAAGCGGTCCAGGCGTCACCGGAGTGCGACGAGGGCAAGGTCGATCCCCGTGACTTCGCGCTCTGGAAGGGCGCGAAGCCCGGCGAGCCGTTCTGGGAGTCGCCGTGGGGGCGCGGCCGGCCGGGCTGGCACATCGAGTGCTCGGCAATGGCCGGCAAGTACCTCGGGGAGGTCTTCGACATCCACGGGGGCGGCCTCGACCTCGTCTTCCCGCACCACGAGAACGAGCGTGCGCAGTCGGCCAGCGCGGCCCACTCCCACGGGGGCGCCGGCGGGGGCGCGCCGCAGATGGCCCGCTACTGGATGCACGTCGGTCTGCTGACCACCGGCGGCACCAAGATGTCGAAGTCGTTGGGCAACTCGTTCCTGGTCAGCGACGCGTTCGAGCAGGTCAGGCCACAGGTGCTGCGCTACCATCTGCTGTCGGCGCACTACCGTTCGTCGCTGGAGTACACCCCGGAAGGGCTGGCCGAGTCGGCGGCGGCTCATGACCGGATCGAGACGTTCGTCCGTAACGCGCTCGACATCCTGGGCGGGCCGGACGAGGCCGCGGCGCTGGCGGCCGAATGCGCCACGAACCCACGTCGGGATCCCGCCGGGCAGGGCCAGGTGAAGGGCGGCACACTCCAGGGCGCCCGTTCGTCCGGGCGGGCCGGGGCGGTGGTTATCGCCGCCGGCGCGGCCGCGCACGCTTCCGCGGGCGACGACCCGGCCGAGGTGGACAGCCCGGCACAGGCGTGGGCGGCCTTCGCGGCCGCTCTGGACGACGACCTCGCGATCTCCCGGGCGCTGGCTGTCCTCTTCGGCGCGGTCGGCTGCGGGAACCAGGTGCTGTCCAAAGCGCGGCGTCGGGAGCTTGCCGGCTGGGTCGACGTCGTGCGCAGGATGCTGGTCGTTCTCGGGCTCGACCCGGTCAGCCAGTGGCCAGCGGCCGGCTCCGAGTTGCGGCCGGCACTCAACGGCGTCATGGAGATCGTTCTTGATCTGCGGTCGGCCGCGCGTGCCCGACGGGACTACACCGAGGCGGACGAGATCCGGTCCCGGCTGGCCGCCGGCGGCATCATCGTCGAGGACACACCCGAGGGGCAGCGCTGGCACCTGGCGTAGGAGCGCCGGCCAGCCAGCCGTGGTCAACGGACAGCCAGGTAACGCCAACAAGATAGCCAGCCGGCCCCAGGTAGCCAGGTAGCCAGGTGGCGCGGGCAGTGTTCGCGCGTCCGCGCACGAGCCTGATCCAGGTGAGCCTGATCCAGGTGAGTCTGTCGTTCGGTACGCCTTCCGGCCTGACGGGCGTCCCGAACGACGGACTCACGCAGATCTTCTTGGCTGGCCGGCGTCTGGCGACGTCGGCCAGTGGCCGTGCCGCTGACCGCTGTTACCGCTGACGGCTGTTACCGGGAACAGCCGTCAGCGGGAGCGGATCGTGACCCTGGTCCAGGCTCCGAGGTACACCCGGTCGCCGTGACGCAGCGGTACCGGCTGACCCGGTGGGATCGGGTTCGGCTCGTCATTGATCCTGGTGCCGTTCGTCGATCCCGGGTCGAGCACCGCGTAGCTGCCGTCCGGCAGGAGCTCGAGCATGGCGTGCGCGCGTGAGATGCCCGGGTCCTCGGGGGCACCGGCCAAGTCGATCTCCGGATGGATCCCACGGGACTCACTGCGCCGCCCGATCAGCAGCCGGGAGCCGTTGAGCGCGAACACCCGCCGAGGGTAGATCGTCGGGAACGGGACCCGATGGTCGTCACCGCTGTCGTAGTACTCCCGCTCGGCCTCGACGACCACGTCCCAGCTGGCCTGGACCGGCAGCGGCCCACTGGGGCCGGAACGCGGCTCCGCCGGAACAGGCGCGGGACGCTCCAGCAGGACGAGGTCGAAGCCGCACACCTCGCAGAAGCGGGCACCCACCTCGTTCGGGTTGTGGCAGTTCGGGCACGCGGCATAGCCCTCGACCGGCTCCCGAACATCCCGCGCCGGACGCTCGAAGCCAGCCTGGTTCGGCGGGGGCCGGTGGTAGTCGGTGGCCGGTGCTCCCGTCGAGGGGCGGGCGGCGGCCCCGCGGTCGAGGCCGTACGGGTCGTCGACACCGCCCGTGCCGGGCGCGGGGGGCGCGGGGGACCGGTACGGGTCAGCCCGCTCGTAACCCCACAGGTCGGCCCGGTACGGCTCGTCGGAAGGGTCGCCGCGGGGGTCCCGGTAGGGATCGGGCGGGTAGCCGTCCGCGCCGTAGCCGCCCTGGGCGTAGGGGTCGGGCGGGTAGCCGCTGGAGGAATATCTCTCCTGGCCGTACGGGTCGCGGCCGTACCCGCTGCTGGCACCGTAGCCACCGGCTAGATGGCCGGCGGAGTCGTAGCCGTCCTGGGCATAGCCGTCCCGTCCGAACGGGTCGCCCGGCAGCGACGGGTTCGGACCCGACTGCCCCGGGCCGGCCGGCAGCGGCCCGGAGCCTTCCGCCGGCCGCCGGCCGTAGGACGGCTCCCCGTGGCCCCCGGCGGCATGGTCCGGCTGGTGCGGTCGCCCGTGACCTGACGACCCGGTCGTCCCGTCAGCGGGATGAATGACATAGGGCTCCTGGTTGGCTACAATCCGCATACCACATTGATCGCAGTAGTCGGGAGCCAGAGACAGGTGCCCGTCTGGGCAGCGTGCACTCACCTGATCACCTGTTCACCCTGACGGTCCTGGTCGACCGTGTGTCAAGGACCATTTCGTCAATGGTGTCGACGTTCCGTTTCAGCCGAACAGTACCTGCGCTTGCGTCCTCAATGTCGACCACGTGTTGAAGTAGGCGGTATGTACCCTCGTTGCCGGACTGACGCGCCAGCTGTGCGCTTCGACCAAGTTTGATGGTAGCGGTCGCCTCGTCGCCGTCGCGTCGGGCCTGCAGTCCCTCCTGGATGGCCTGGGCAAGCTCGACCTGGCCGGTGTAGTGGGCGACCTCGGGTGCGATCCGGGTGGACAGGTCGATGTCGTTGGTCCAGACCGCGCGGACGCGCTCACGGCACCGCACCTGGCCGGACACGACCACGCCGACCTGGGCGGCCAGCATCTCCATATCGTCTGTGCGTGGTGGAACGGTGACGCAGAGGTGATAGTCGCGAGATTCACTGCCCCATGCGCCGGTCGGATAGTCGACAGTCAGTTCGTCGACTCGCGTGGCAATTCCGGTGAGATCTGTCACAAACGGTGCGACCTGTCGCAGAAAACGTACAGCAGCGTTACGTGGCGTCCACACCCGTAGGCTGACCCGGTCCACTGCCCGGTTCGTCGCGGTATTGATCATGGATTGGAAGTCGGCGGCCAGGTCCTGCGGGCGCCGGACCGCGTCGACCGTGCCGAGCAGGGCCGTCGCGACGCGGCGGAGCTCGTCGACACGCCAGTCCGCCCCCACACCCCGGCAGTCGCACTGGAAACGCCCGACGCACGCGGCGACGGCCTCGTCGAACTCGGCCGCGCGCTCGCCGTTGCGTCCGTCGGTCAGCAGGATCGCGTGGTGGATGGCATCCGGCCTGGTGGCCATCAGCTCCCGGGCGCGGGTGAGCCAGCGGCCGATCGCGGTGCCTCCGTCGGCGTCGACGCGTCCGATCCGCTCCTTGGCCGCGGCCCGCGTCCGCTCGTCGGCCCGGACGAGCTCGCGGCCGGCCGGATAGACGGCCTCGGCGATCCCCGACCCCCGCACGATCGCGAACCACGTGCCGTCGGGCAGGGCGTCGACCGCGGCCTCCGCAGCCCGCCGCATTTCGACGATCTTCGTCCGCGGGTTGCCCATGGAGCCGGAGCAGTCCAGCAAGATGACCTCGGCGAGCTCCACCGGGCCGCGCTGGCCCGGCAGGCCCGCCGGGCCGTACGCTCCCCGGACGGTGACCACCGCGTGCACCTCACCGTGGCCATGGGCCAGGTACTCGTTCTGGAAGACCTCCACGGTGAACGGCGTGGTCATCGCTGCTCCCTTCCGGAGGTGTACCGGTCGGCGGGCCCGTCGGTGGGGTCCGGCCCGACCTGCGCGATCACGACCGTGATGTTGTCGTGGCCGCCGCGGTCGATCGCGTGCCTGGTCAGATGACGGGCGATCATGAGCGGTGAGGCGTTCGGCGGGAGCTGGCCGACGACCGCGGCCATGTCCTCGGCACGGGAGAGGTAGTTCCACAGCCCGTCGGTGCAGACCAGCACCGTGGCCGAAGCGGGCAGCGGGAAGGCGCGGACGTGCGGGGTGACGTCCTCGGCGTCGCCCCNCGCCCCCGAGCCAGCGGGTGAGGGTGTGGGCCCGCCGGTCGGTCTCGACCGCGGAGGCGGGGATCAGCCCAGCGCGGGCGGCTTCGGCCGCCCAGGTGTCGTCCTCGGTCAGCCGCTGGAAGCAGCGCGTTGTGAGCAGATACACTCTGCTGTCGCCGATCCAGCCGACGGTCACGTGCCTGGTGCCGTCCCGCTCACGGGTGATGATCGCCGCGGCCAGCGTGCAGGACGGTGAACTGCGCCCGATGGCGGGCATCCGGGCCACCGCGTCCTGCGCGGCGGCCACGGCGGCGCGCACCGCCTGTTCGGCCCGCCTCGGGGGCAGTTCCTTGCTGAGCGGGCCGGGTGGGAGCGAGCCGGGTGGGAGCGGGCCAGGTGGGCAGGTCGGGAGGTCGGCGTCCGGCCAGTCGGTGCCGTGGCCGCCGCGGCGGTCATCGCGGTCACGGTAACGATCATGACGGTCGGGCGGGTCGCGATCCTCGCCGAAGTCCGCGCCGAAGCCGGGGTAGCCGAACCCGTCGGGGCCGGCCGGTCTGCCGCGGTCATGGTCGGTGCGGTGCTCGGCGTCGTCCCGCTCCCCGCCGGGGCGGGGGCGGGTGATGGGCCGGGCGAGGATCGCCGCCGCGGTCGCCGCCGCCACCTGGGCCGCCGCGCGGGCGGCCAGTCCGGATCCGGGCGTGCTCGACACGCCGTCACAGACCACCGCGATCAGCGTGGAGCCGACCATGAAGACGCCCATCGCGTCCTCGTTGGTGGTGTGCCGTACCCCTCGGTCGCAGACGCCGGCGATCGGGCCGAGGTCGATCTCACGATGGTCGGCGTCATCGGTCCCTACCGGTGGTGTGGCCCGCAGCGGCGTTCCACACGCTTCGCAGAAGCGGTCGTCCGGACGTACCGGAGCCGCGCACGCAGGGCAGCGACCCCCGTTCTGGTCGATTCCGTACCGTCCCTTCCCCGCGGCGGGGTCGTGGCCTACCCGCCCGGTCTCCGTGCCTTCGGCTGTGGCCTGTCCACGGCCGATCACGTGCGTATCACCTGGTCGGACCAGCGTCCACGGGCGGACGCGGTCTGCCGCCGCCCTGGCGGCACACCGGGGCCAGGCTGTCGGGGCCGGGTCGGCATGCCGGCAGTATCAACCAAGGTGTCGCGGCGACACCGCGGCCAGGAGCCTTCCCTGCTGGACGCGCGCTCGACCCGTTGTGCGCCGAGGCCGGCCCGCGGCCCCCGCCCGGCCGTGAGCGAGCCGGACCGTCCGCTCCCAGCCTTGCTCCTGACCCGGAATCCGCACCCGATCCCGGCCCCGCTCTCGGCTCCGGCCCTGGTTTCGGCTCCGGGTTCGGCCCTGGGTTCGACGAGGTGCGGCGATCGACCGCCGCACCGAAGGCGTGCACCAGCGCGGCGGCCCGGTCGAGATCGGTCGGTGCCGTGTACAGCACCGACCGGGCCTGTCGGTACAGGCCGGCGAGTTCCGGTTCCGCGGCGACACCGCGTCCGACCGCCTTGGCCTGCCAGCCGGCCAGCAGCCCGCGCAGGTCGTCACGGGTACGCAGCATGGCCGCGTTGGCTTCGGCGACCCGGCGGGCGGAGATCGCGGTGGCGTCCGCGAGCTCCCGCCAGCGATCGAGGCCTCGGCTCGCCTCCTTCCAGCGGCCCGCCGCCGCCGTCGCGGTCAGCCGGTCGAGCCAGGTCCGCAGGCCGTGACGCTCGTCGTCGAGCACGTTGTCGGGCAGGCGGGTCAGGGACGCTCTCGACCGCAGGACGCGGCCGCGGGCCCGCTCGGCGTCCGCCGCAGCCTGTTCGATGAGAGCGATGATGCCGGTCAGCAGCTCGTGGGCCTCCCGCAGCGCCTGGGGCAGGGCGTCGTGCCGTCTGGCCAGTTCGTCCAGCCCGCTACCGGCCGCCGCGACCGCNCGGCCGCCGCGACCGCCGCCGCCAGCTGCGCGGACAGGCTCTCGGGCAGCGAGAGCGGATCGGTGGCGGCCCGCTCGGCGAACTCGGCCAGCAGCCGGCGGGCGATGGCCAGGCCCGCGTCGTCGTCCAGGCGCAGCCGGGCGGCGGTCGCGGCGGCGGTGGTGATCCGCTGTTCGGCCGTGTGGACGACGGCCAGGTGGGTGTTCCAGGCGGCTGTGATCTCGTCGATGCAGGTGCGTACGGTCCGTAGCGCCGCGTCGGTACGGCTGGCCAGCTTCGCCGGGCGGACGCCCAGCTGTGGCACCGGGCCGTGCAGCAGCAGGTCCAGCTCGTCGATGGCGCGGGCGTCCAGCCGGGCCCTGTCCCCGCGCAGGGCGCGTGCCCGTCCGGCGAGATCGGTGAGGACGCTGTACCACTGCCAGGCATCGGTCAACGCGCTCAACGCGGTTGTCGCCCGCTGGCGGGTGCCGCCGGTGAGCCGGTCCGGAACGAGCAGGGCCCGCTCGGGCGCGTTCTCCAGGGCCATCAGGGCGGCAGCCTGGGACGCGGCCGCCTTCGACAGCGCGGTCAGGGTCCGGTCGATCCGCTCCTGGGTCGTGTTCACCATGGTCACCGGCCTCGATGCCGCGGTAGCGCCGGATCGGGTGCCGGGCCGGTGACCGTCCCGGTGATCGTCCTGGTGGCCCCACCGGTGACCGGGTGTGGGTCCGGCCAGCGGGGCAGGGCCGCGAGCATCCGGCCGGTGTCGGTCGCCTCGAGCGCTCCGTCGGGCCGGCGGGGCGTCATCGGCACCCGTCGCCGTGTCGCCGACCGTCCGTCCAGGTGCGTCCGGCGCCGCCAGCAGCGGTTACTGTCCGTGCCGCTGGCGGGGTGCGGAGCCGACCGACGCCGGCGGGCGTCCGTAGGTGGGGCCGTGCCTGGCGTGCCGTCATCGCGGTCACCTGCGTTACTCGTGATGATGTGGCTGCCCGTGGTGGTACGGGCCCGGTGACGGGGGTGCCAACTCCGGCGGATCCAGTGAACAACGCCGCGGATGTGTTGGCCGTCACGCTCTGACGATAGTGCTGCTGTCGCGGGGTTTGAGATAGGGGTTGTGCCGATCCGGTGTCACCTTGCTGACAGACAAGCCGTCCGGACGCTGCCCCGGCGGGCCGCGTGTCCTGGCACCGTCCTCGTATTGCGGCGGCCGGCCGATCGTGCTCACTGTCTGTTACATATTGGACGCCTGTCAGGCGGCGTGGGCCAGGGTCGCGGGCGCCCGGTCACGAGGGAGCGGGTCGGCCGACGACACGGGCTGTGGAGATGCGGGCCGTGGGTCGCGGGCGGGGATCGGGCCGTGGGGCGGCGAGACGGTCCGTGCGGATGGGCCAGCGCGCGGGAGCGGGGGTGGGATAACGGAGGGCGGTATGACAGGGCGGGACGAGGGCTCGGGATGAGGGGTGGCGCCGTGAAGGCCGCGCTGTTCGTGACCTGTTTCAACGACACGGCCTTTCCCGGGACGGGGAAGGCCACCGTCGAGCTGCTGAGGCGGCTCGGGGTCGAGGTGGACTTCCCCCCGGCGCAGACCTGCTGCGGGCAGATGCACGTCAACACCGGTTACCGGGACGAGGCCGTGCCGTTGGTGCGTGGCTTCGTCGAGGCGTTCGAGGGATACGACGCGGTGGTCACCCCGTCGGCGTCGTGTGCCGGCACGATCCGTCACCTGCATGCCAGGCTGGCCGCCGAGCGGGGTGACGCGGCGCTGCGGGACGCGGTGGCCCGCACGGCACCACGGGTGTACGAGCTGGCGGAGTTCCTCGTCGACGTGCTCGGGGTCGTCGACGTCGGCGCGTACTTCCCGCACCGGGTGGCCTACCATCCGACCTGCCACTCGCTGCGGGTGCTCGGGCTTGGTGATCGGCCCCAACAGCTGCTGCGCGCGGTGCGTGGGCTCACCCTCGCCGACCTGCCGGCGGCCGAGGAGTGCTGCGGGTTCGGCGGCACATTCTCGATCAAGAACGCCGACGTGTCGGTGGCGATGGGTGCGGACAAGGCACGCCATGTCCGCCAGACCGGGGCGGAGGTGCTGGTGGCCGCGGACAACTCCTGTCTCGCGCACATCGGCGGGCTGCTGTCCAGGTGGCGCTCGGGAGTGCGCGTCCTGCACCTGGCCGAGGTGCTTGCCGGGACCGGCGACGCACCTGTCGCACCCGCCGAACCAACCCCGGCCGCCGCGTCCGCGTCCGCGCGGGCCGGGCGTGCCGGGCGGCCCGCGGTCTGGCAGCGGGGACGGGCCCGGGCGGGGGGACGGCCGGCATGACAGCGATCTTCCTGGGGACGCCGGCGTTCCCGCGGGCGGCGCGGCAGGCGCTGGCCGACACCCAGCTGCGCCGCAACCTCGCGCACGCCACCACGACGATCCGGGACAAGCGGGCCCGGGCCGTCGGCGAGCTCGACGACTGGGAGGCGCTGCGCCTGGCCGGGGCCGCGATCAAGGAGCGCACGTTACGGCATCTGGACGGCTATCTGGAGCAGTTCGAACGGGCGGTCACCGCGGCCGGCGGCCAGGTGCACTGGGCCGGTGACGCGGCCGAGGCCAACCGGATCGTGATCGACCTGGTCCGTGCCGCCGGCGTCGGGAGTGGCGTCGGCGGGCGCGCCACCGGTGCTGACGAGGTCGTCAAGGTGAAGTCGATGGTCACCGCCGAGATCGGCCTCAACGACGCGCTGACCGCGGCCGGCATCACCGCGGTGGAGACCGACCTGGCCGAGCTGATCATTCAGTTGGCCGGTGACCGGCCCAGCCACATCCTGGCCCCGGCGATCCACCTCAACCGGGCGGAGATCCGGGAGATCTTCCTGCGGGAGATGGCGGACGCGCCGGCCGGCCTGACCGACCAGCCGTGGGCGCTGGCCGCGGCGGCTCGCGCGCACCTGCGGCGCAGGTTCCTCACGGCGAAGGTGGGGATCTCCGGGGCGAACTTCGCGGTCGCCGACAGCGGCACCCTGGTGGTGGTCGAGTCGGAGGGCAACGGCCGGATGTGCCTGACCCTGCCGGAAACCGTGATCAGCGTCGTCGGTATCGAGAAGGTGGTGCCGACCTGGTCCGACCTGGAGGTGTTCCTCCAGCTGCTGCCCCGGTCGTCGACCGGGGAGCGGATGAACCCATACACCACGATGTGGACCGGGGTCACCAGGGGTGACGGCCCGCGCGCCGTCCACGTGGTGCTGCTCGACAACGGGCGCAGCCGCGCGCTGGCCGACCCGGTCGGTCGGCAGGCGCTGCGCTGCATCCGCTGCTCGGCCTGCCTGAACTCCTGCCCGGTGTATGAACGGACCGGCGGCCACGCCTACGGATCGGTCTATCCGGGCCCGATCGGCGCCATCCTCACCCCGCTGCTGAACGGGGTGGACGCCGGGCCGGTGGAGAAGGCGCTGCCGTATGCGTCGTCGCTGTGCGGCCGCTGCTTCGAGGTCTGCCCGGTGCGTATCGACATTCCCGAGGTGCTGGTGCATCTGCGCGGCCAGGTCGTCGACGCCGCGCGCGCCCGTCCGCGGCCGACGGCAGAGGCGGTCGGGATGCGCGCGGCGGCCTGGGCGCTGGCCCGGCCCGACCGGCTNCCGGCTGGCCGCCGTCCAGCGCGGCGTCGGCGCGGTGCGGCGGCTGCTCGGCGGCCGACAGACCGTCGGTCCGGTGCCGCTGCCCGGCCCGGTGGCGGCGTGGAGCCGGGCGCGCGACATCCCGCTGCCGCCCCCGGAGTCCTTCCGTGCCTGGTGGGCGCGTACCCGCGGCGGGNCCCGCGGCGGGAACGCGGCCGCGACCGGCGATGTGCCTGTGACGGATGGTGACCCCGCGGTGGGGAAGGCTCCCGTGCTGGAAGGCGGCCGTGATGAGCGCGCGTGAACAGATGTTGCGCCGGATCCGGGAGGCGCTCGCCGACGTGCCCGCGGCCGAGCGGCCCGCGGACGTCCCGGTTCCCCGCGACTATGCCCGCCCGCGCGCGGCCAGCGCGCCTGGCACCGCCAACGTGGCTGACGCTGCCAACGCTGCCAACGCTGCCAACGCGGCTGACACGGCCGGCACGGCCGGCGCGCGGCGGCGGTCGGCGGCGACCGTGGAGCTGTTCCACGAGCGGGTCGCCGACTACCGGGCCGTTGTGGACCGGGTGCGTCCGGACGGCCTGACCGCCGCGATCGTGAAAGCGCTCACCGGCGCGCGCCGGGTCGCGGTTCCCGCCGGGCTGCCCGCGGACTGGCTCGCCGCGGCGGAACGGGCGGTGGCGCGGGCAGGCGGGCAGGTGGTCCGGGACACCAGCGAGGCGCCGCTGTCCGTGCCCGACCTGGACGCCGTCGACGCGGTGCTCACCGGCGCCGCGGTGGGGGTGGCCGATACCGGCACGATCGTGCTTGACGGTGGCCCGGTCTGCGGGCGCCGCGCGCTCACGCTGGTCCCCGACGTGCACGTCTGCGTCATACCGGCCGGGGACGTCGTGGACGGCGTACCCGCCGNGTGGACGGCGTACCCGCCGCGGTCGCCCGCGTGCGCCCGGACCGGCCGCTGACCTGGATCTCCGGCCCGTCCGCGACCAGCGACATCGAGCTGGAGCGCGTCGAGGGCGTGCACGGGCCGCGCACCCTGCACGTGATCGTCATCGACGATGATCCGGGCTCCTGAAGCGTTCCCAGCACGAAGCGTCTCCAGCACGTCTCAGGAGCCCGGCCACGATCCGGTCGGATGATGCTCTCAGCCGACGGGCAGGGTCACCGCAGCCGTGCGCAGCACGCCGGCGGTCTGGAACTGCACGAACAGCCGCCAGTTGCCAGGCCGCGGCAGGCTCGCCTCGAACGTCAGAGCCGGGCCACCGTCCTTCCCGCCCGCGGTCGTGCCCGTCGGATGCAGGTGGGCGAAGGCAAGGTCGCCCTCGTGGAAGGCGGTCAGGTGCGCGTAGGTGTCCAGGTAGAGCTGTAGGTCGGTGACGGGCCTGCCTCCCGCGGACACGGTGATCGTCAGGGTGCCTGCCGCCCCGGCCGTCAGCCCGCCGGCCAGGGTCAGGGTCAGGGTGTAACCGTCAACCGTGGTCGTGGTCGACGCGGGCGGCAGCGGTGTGTCGGCGGAGCCGTCGGCGACGGTGACCGGCTGGCTGAGGACCGTCGGGACGTCCGCACCCGAGGCGTCCGTGGTGATGAACGAGGCGTACACCCGGTACGCGCCCGGCCGGACGGGCTGGAGCGGTGCCGTCCAGGTACCGTCACTTTCCACGTTCGGGTGCACGTGCTGGAAGCCGGTGAGGTCCGACCGGATCAGGTACAGGTGCATCGGCCTGGTCTGGTCCAGCTTGAACGCGGTGACAGGGGCGCCGTCCCCGTTGGCCGTCCCGGTGCCGTGGGTCTCCGGCGGCGACACGCGAGAAGCATGATCGTGATGTCCCGGGCCCGCCAGGATCCGGAACCGGAACGAGGTCGGCTGGTCGGCCGGCAGCGTCGACGCGACCGGGACGAACCGCAGCCCGGATGCCTCGGCGGCCAGACCGTCCCCGGCCGGCAGGCCTCCCATACCCGGCATCCCGGCATGGCCGGGCATCCCTCCGGACGCCGGCATCCCACCGTGCCCAGGCATCGCAGAATGGCCCGGCATCGCGGGAGACTCCATCGGGTGCGCCGTCCCCGGCCCGGTCGTGGCGGAGCCCCCGCAGCCGGCCGCCGCCAGCCCGACCACGACTGTGACCCCGACCAGCATGCGCGCACAACGCGGGCGGACGGTGGATGGATACGGAACGCGGGCACGCGAACGCAACAATGTCAGCATTGAGATCAGAAATCTTTCCGGACGGCGCGCGGTACGCGCGCGGATGAACAGCAACGTCAGACCAGCCGGAGCCTTGCTCCGGTCAGCGGCGTCGCGTCACGTCCGGGATATGCACAGCCTGGTCAGCAGGCCTGAGCCGGTCGGTGGCGGGGCACGGCGCCGGCGGCCACCGCTGTCGGCACCGACGCCCCGTTCCCCGATGGGCCACGTCCCCGCGATCACAGCGATGCCGAGCAGGAGCGCCAGCAGACCGAGCAGGCCGCCCGGCCCCGTCCGGGGCGGCAGCGACACGCACAGGGCGCCGTGCCCACCGGCACTGTTGGTGATCATGAATGGTGGCGGCGACGTGGACGTCCCGTGGCCGGCCGCCAGGGCGTGTACCGGCAGGGACGACGACGCGGATGCCTCATGATCGATTATTGGGGTCGCCGCGGACGGGTGCCGTACCGGCGGAGCCTCGTGGCCGGTGCCCAGGCCGTGGGGCGTCGTCGTCGACCCCGCTGGGTGGGTACCGCCGGGGCATCCCAGCCCCACCGCCATACCGTGCATGACGAACAGCCCAGCCAGCGCGGTACACGCCAGCATCAGGCGGTACACCGCCGACATACGACGGGGCGGTACCAGGCGGGCCGCCGCCCGCGTCGGTACCGCCCCACCGGCCATCGCAGTCTCTCTCCCGCTGGAACCAACGACTGCCCACCATGGTAGACAGCCGGGTATGGGGTAGACAGCCTGCGGTTGACGCGGCGTCCACAGCCTGCTCCTGCCAGTGGGGCATCTGGGAGCGGCCCTGACGGGTGGGTTCCGGCGGGGCTGAGGCCGCCGTCCGACAGCGGCCCGGTCCGCTCGGAAGCGTTTCCGCTGGCGGGCGCGTTCGTCAGGACGGCAGTAGCACGATCTTGCCGCCAAGGTGGCCGGTCTGGCTGGCGTCGAGGGCGGCGGCCGCCTCGGTCAGCGGATACGTACGCCAGATCGGCAGCCGCAGACGGCCATCCCCGATCAGGGTGAGGATGTCCTGAATCGCCCTTATGGTGTCCTGCCCGCCACCGCCGACGTGGAAGCGGACCCCGTGGTCGGCGGCGTCGAACGCGGCGATGGTGAGCACCCGTTCGGGCCCGCCGGCCAGCTCGATCGAGACGGGCAGCTCACCGCGGCCCGACGCGTCGAGCACGGCGTCCACGCCCTGGGGAACGGCCGCGCGGACCCGGTCGGCCAGGCCGTCACCATAGGTGACCGGGATGGCGCCGATCGAACGCAGCAGCTCGTGGTTGGACTCGCTGGCGGTACCGATCACCCGCACGCCACGGGCGACGGCCAGCTGCACGGCGAAGACGCCGACGCCACCCGCGGCAGCGTGGATCAGCAGCGTCTCGCCCGCGGTGACACCGAGCAGATCGAGTACCTTCCACGCGGTGCCGCCGGCACCGGCAAGGCTGCCGGCGACCTCCCACGGCACCTCGGCCGGCCTGGTTACCAGCTCCGCCGGGTCGGCAAGCGCGAACTGGGCGTAGGAGGGGGTCGAGGAGGAGCCGAGCACCTCGTCGCCGACCGCGAAGGCGGTCACGCCGTCGCCGACCTGGTCGACGACACCGGCGACGTCGCTGCCCAGGCCCGCCGGCAGGTCCAGCCTGATCAGCTCCTGCAGGGCGCCCTGGAGGATCTTCCAGTCGACAGGGTTCACACTCACCGCCCGCACCGCGATCCGCACCTGGTCCGGACCGGCGACCGGGGCCGGGGCGTCGACGATGCGCAGCACGTCGCTGGTGCCGTACTCGGAGAACTGCGCTGCAATGGGCATCTGCTCGGCTCACAATCTGCTGACGGTCACAACGAGTGGTCATTCGCCCGGCCGGGGATGGTCCTACCGTCCAGACAGCGGACCGATTCGTCCTGACTTGTAACGCTGTTGATCGTAATTTGTAACATTTCCGTGCCGCGGCTTCCGTGTCCGGGCCTGGTCGTGCCCGGTACCGCTCGACCGGGCGGTCCTGGGCCGGCCGCACGGACGGAGCCGCCAACGTCCATCTGACGGTCACCCGACTGGCTGGTAATCACCCGACAATCGGCCCTCACTCACTCGGGGCTCACTCTTTAATCACCCGGTGTGACTATCGGCTGTGGCTGTCGACGGAGTCAAAATGAATATCGAGGGTGACGGCGGGGAAGGTCTGAACCGGTCGTGATCGACAGGCGTTTTCGAGGGTGGTGTCGCGTGTCACAAACGACTTCATGGCAATGAATCGAGGGCAACGATGTGCTAAGAGCCGAAAAGACTGTGCGATCATGTTTGTTTCGTGTCGGTGTCCGGCTCCTCGGGTGCTCCTGGCATGCCCGGGGTGGGCGAGAAGACGCTGCGGACGTGACCTGTTCGCGGGGAGGGATAGGCCTTGACAGCGTGTGGATCGGGCGACTGTCGGCGGATGGACGTCGGTCGTGGGGATCGTCCGGGCGGTTGTACTGTCCCGTCTCGCTATTATGATCATGGTCGGCGGAGGAGAACTTCATGATCGCATCGGAGGCCCGGCTGATCGAGCAGGTGGTCAGCGCGACCTGCTATCCCCTGACGGAGCCGGGTGGCGCCGACTGGGAGCACGTGGTTTCTCGTACCCGGCAGGAGTTACACGCCCACGGCTGCAGCATACTGCACAACTTCATCCAGCCCGCCCGGCGTGAAGAAATACGACTGGAATGTGCCGCGGTCGCTCCCCGGGCATATTATGACGTCGAGACCGTCAATGCCTACAACATAGCCACCGACGTGGATCTGCCGGCGGACCATCCTGGTCGGCTGCCGATGCGGCGTGGTAACGCCTTCGTAGCGCGTGATCGTATCCCCGACGATTTTGTCATTCATCGGCTCTACGCCAGTGAACTGTTCCAGAATTTCATTGCCAGTTGTTTCGAGCTGCCCCGGGTCCACGAGCTCGCGGATCCCCTGGCTGGGCTGTGTCTCAACGTCGTCACCCCGGGCATGGAACATCCATGGCACTTCGACACGAACGAGTTCGCGGTGAGCCTGCTCACGCAGGAGCCAGAGGACGGCGGGGCGTTCGAGTACTGCCCGGGTATCAGGTCCACGACGACGGAGAACTTTGCCGACGTACGGGCTGTGCTGGCCGGCCGCGGTGGGCACCTGATCCGTCGGGTGTCCCTGCGCCCCGGGGATCTGCAGCTGTTCAGGGGCCGTTATTCGATGCACCGGGTGAGCGCCGTGCGAGGTGGCACCGCGCGCCACTCGGCGATTTTCTCATACAGCGAACGCCCTGGGGTGGTCGGCAGCGTGGAGCGGACGAGGCAGCTTTTCGGCCGGGTGCTGCCCGAGCATCTGGCGGCCGCTGGACACGCCGTGCGGGTCGACCAACTGTTGGATTAGGCCGTTTCCGGCGGACGCCGGTCGGAGCGGGTGACGTCCCGCTCCGACCGGGAATCCGCCGCCGGAAACGGCCTGGGGGGGCGATCGGCGGCCCGGGCCCGGCGCCGGTCAGTTGCCTGTTCCGTGATCCAAGGAGGAACCCAACCCGTGCGTTTTGATGCCACTGGAAAAGTTTCACTCGATCACATCTACACGCAGCCCGACCCGTACGCCTATTTCGACACGTTGCGCAAGCTCGACTACGACATCCCGCAGCTGGCGAAACCGTATTTCGTCAAAATCATCGAGGCGTATCGGGAGTTACAGGGAAAGTCAGGTGTAAACGTCCTGGACATCGGTTGTTCCTACGGTATCAACGCGGCTCTGCTGAAATGTGACGCGAGTATGGCGGAACTGTACGGACGGTACTGCGACCGGGACGTCGACACACCGGACCGTGACACGCTGCTGGCCCGTGACCAGGAGCTGGTCCGGTCGCGGGCCGACCCGCGCCGGATCCGGTTCGTGGGCCTGGACACCTCGCGGCCCGCCCTCTCGTACGCACTCGCGGCCGGTTTCATCGACGACGCGGTGCACGCCGATCTGGAGGAGAACGACCCCACCTGGCGACAGCGCCGGCAGCTGGCCGACACGGACCTGGTCATTTCGACCGGTTGCATCGGCTACGTCACCCACCGGACCCTCGCGCGGGTGGTCCACGCGAACGACGAGCGCCGGCCGTGGATGGCGCATTTCGTCCTGCGGATGTTCCCGTTCGAGCCCGTCGAGGAGAGCCTGGCCGGACTGGGATACGAGACCTTCCATCTCGAGCACATGTTCCGGCAACGGCGGTTCGCCTCCTCCCAGGAACAGGCGCTCGTGCTGGACACTCTCTACAGCGTCGGCGTGGACCCGAGCGGTCTGGAAACCGACGGCTGGCTCTACGCGCAGCTCTACGTCTCCCGGCCGCGCGGCACGAAGGATTGCGTGGTCATCGACCTCGCAAGCAGCAACGGATCATCAACCGGCAAGAAATCGTCCAAATCCCCACAATCACCGAGGTCGAGGATCACATTGACTGTCAACCAGGAACTGAGCGTGGCCCAGGAACTGTCAGCCACCGCCCCCGCCTCCGCCGCTCCTGCCAGTCAGGAGCCGCCCACCCCCACCCCTGCCGAGCAGGAACTGTCCACCCGTACCTTTGGCAATGAGGACCAGCTGCCACGGGTGCCGCTGCCCACGCTGGAGGAGAGCTCCGAGAGATTCCTCGAGTGGGCGGCACCGCTGCTGACCGCGGACGAACTGGCCCGGACCGAGGCGGCGGTGGCCGCGTTCCGGGGGCCGGGCGGCCCCGGTCAGCGGCTCCACCAGGCACTGGTGGAGTATGACGCCACCGAGGGCGTGCACAGCTGGCTCGACACGTTCTGGCCGTCCCGGTATCTGGGCCGCCGCGACCGCATCGCGCTCAACGCGAACTTCTTCTTCCTGTTCAAGAAATCGCCGCTGGGACAGATCGAACGGGCCGCCGGCCTTGTCGCCGCGGCCGTCAACTACAAGCTGCAGCTCGACGACGAACGCATCCCGCCGGCCGTCCAGCGGGAACGGCCGCTGTCGATGGAGCAGAACAAGTTCCTGTTCTCCACGACACGGATACCCGGGGCCGTACAGGACACCGTCCGCGTACCGTACAGCGAGCAGTGGCCGGGCCCGTCCCAGGCGCGTCACATCGCGGTGTTCTTCCGCGGGAACATCTTCCATCTGGACGTGCTGGGCCCCGACGGCCGGCCGTACACCTTAGACGATCTCGCGGCGGGCCTGGAGGCGATCAGGAAGGCCGGTGCGACCCCGGCCGCGCCGGACACCGCCGTCGGACATCTGACCACCAAGGCCCGGGCGGAGTGGGCGGCCAGCCGGCAGACGCTGACTGCCCACCACCCCGGCAACGCCGCCGCGCTCGACGAGCTGGAAACCGCGCTGTTCCTCCTGGACCTGGAGGACATCACGCCCACGGACACCCAGGAGGCGTGCGACCAGCTGTTGTACGGCAACAGCGGTAACCGGTGGTTCGACAAGGCCGTCTCCCTGATCGTCTTCGAGGACGGCACCGCGGGTATCAACATCGAGCACTGCGGTCTGGACGGAACCACGATTCTCAGCTTCGTCGACACGCTGCTGGGTTCCTCACCCGAGGAGCACTCGGCGCAGTCGGGGGCCGTCCCCCAGGGCCTGCCGGACATCAGACCCATCGAGTTCGTGCTGGACAGCGACCTGCGGGCCGACATACAGGCCGCCGGCGAGGCGTTCGCGGCGTATGGCGCCGCCACCGCCACGACCATCCTGTCGTTCGACGACTTCGGCGGAAACCGGGCCAAGCAGCTGCGGGTGTCACCGGACGCGTTCGTGCAGCTGGCGTACCAGCTCGCGCACAAGCGGGCCAAAGGGCTGACCGGCGCCACCTACGAGTCGATCGCCACTCGGCAGTACCGGCGCGGGCGCACCGAGGCGATGCGCGTCGTCACACCCGAGGTGCTGCGCTTTGTGGCCACGCTGGACGATCCGACGGCGGACGCGGCGACCCGCCGGGCGGCGTTCCGGGCCGCCGCCGAGAAGCACGTGGCACGGGCGAAGCAGTGCCAGTCGGGGCAGGCACCCGAACAGCACCTGTGGGAGCTGCAGCTCATCCAGAAACGGCGCGGTGAGGAACTGGGGGTGACCGAACCGCTCGACCTGTACGACAGCCCGGGCTGGGTGAAGCTGCGGGACGACTACCTGAGCACCAGCTCCGCGCCCTCGGTCAACATCGAGTACTTCGGTTTCGGCTCGACCAGCAGCCAGTGCATCGGCATCGCCTACGTGCTGCTGCCCGACCGCTTCAACCTCTACCTGAGCACACCGCGCGCGGTGGCCGACGGGCTGTACACCTTCGTCGACCGACTCCGTGAAGCGGTCTACGAACTCCAGGACCTCCTCGCCACCGAGACCCCGGAGAACTGACCAGTCCCTTCGTCCCCGAACATTCGCAACTGTTTCTCCTGTTTCTCCGCCGAGGTGGCGGCTGGACGGGGTGGGTGAGCCGTCACCCGTTCCGTCTGCCGCCTCCTCCGTTGACGACGAAGCCGCCGCCACCGGCGCCACCGCCGGTGAGGCCGCCGCGGCCGCTGGTGAGGCCGCCGCCGGCCGGTCCGAGGCCGGCGCCGCCGAGGCCGCGCGGGGTGGTGTTGCCGGTGGGCAGGGGGGCGTTCAGGTCCGCGAGGACGACCTGGTCGCCTTCGGACAGGCCGGACGTCACCTGGGTGAAGGCCGTGCCGACCGCGCCCACCCGCACCGGCACGCTGGTCACCCTGCCGTCGCGCAGGACGGACACGACGTACCGGTTGCCGATCCGCAGCACCGCCGATGTCGGCACGGCGAGTGCGTCCGTCGCGCTGGCGGTGACGATGGCCACGGCCGCGCCCGAGCCGGCGAACAGCTTCCCGCCGCCGTCGTCGTTCAGGCCGATGGTCACCGGATAGGCCACCCCGGACGACGATCCCGACGACCCGGCCGAGGCCGTCCCGCCGGACGCGGTGGACGCCGCCGGGAGCAGGCCGACCGCCACCACGGTGCCGGTCAGCGGGGAGCTGGTCCCGTCGGGGGTGATCCTGGCCCTGGCACCGATCTTCACGGCAGCCAGGTCGCTGTCGCTGACGGTCGTCGTCACCTGCATGGCGTCCGGGTTCAGCACGACGATCGTGGCCGTGCTCGACCCGGCGCTGACGGACTGGCCGGGGGCGATGTTGACGGCGGCCACCAGACCGCTGATCGGGCTGATCAGCCGTGCCTGCTCCAGGCTCTGCTGGGCGACCAGGAGCACGGCGTCGGCCGCGTCGACCGCGGCCTGGTCGGCGGCGATCTGAGCGGCGGACGCCGGCGCGCGTGAGCCGCCCGTTCCCGCGCCGCCCGTCCCTGAGCCGCCCCCGCCCGCGGCACCACCCGCACCCGTGCCACCCGCCGCGGACCGGCCTGTCGCGCCGCCCCCGGCCGTACCGCCAGGCGCGCCGCCCCCGGCTGCCGTGCCGCCGAGCGTGTTCTGGTCGCCGTGGGTAGTTGTCCCCTCGCTCTGGCCCGTGCCGCTGGTCGCTGCCCCGGCTCCGGTCGGTCCGGACGACGGTCGGTCCGCACCCGCACCCGCACCCGCACCCGCTTCGGTGCCCGGTGCTGTTCCTGAGCTTGCTCCTGTTCCTGGGGCTGCTCCTGTGCCTGGGCTCGCGCCTGCGTCCGGTTGCGGCCCGGGGGACTGCTGCCCGCCCTGGGCCTGGGCCAGCAGCTGCGCGACCGCGGCGTCGAGGGCCGCTATGTCCGCCGCGACCGCGCGCAGCCGCTCGTTGAGCGCCTCCTGTTCGGCGAGGACCTGCTGGAGCAGCGCCGCACAGTCCGTACCGTCGGGCGCCGCGCTGCTGGTCGCCGGCGTCGTGGCCGCCGCGGCGGCCGGTGACGACAGGGATGCCGGGGCCACGGTGCCCGAGCCCGAGATCCCGCCGCCGGGCGTGGCGCCGGATGCTGCCGAGCCCGAGGCGGCACCCCCGCTCTGGTGGTCTCCGCCCTGGTGCAGGCCGTCCAGGAACGACTGGCATACCGACTGCTCGTGGACGAGATCGGCCTTGATCTGGGACAGGATCGTGTCGGCGGCGTGCTGGTCGGCCAGCAACCGCTGTTGGTACTGCCTGACGAGATCCTCGGCCGAGTCCGCCGCCCCGGTCGTCCCCGTGCCGCCGGCGGCTCCGGCCGGTGCTGTGCCGCCCGCATCCCCTGTTGCCGTCACCTGGCCCACATCCTGGACGCCGGCTCGGCCCGAGGTGACGAACAGCGCCGCACTGACCCCACCGGTCCCAGCCGATGCCGATGCGGGCGCGGCGGTGGACGCACCGGTGGACGCCGAGGCCGTGCCGGCCGTGCTCTGGCTGGCCTGGTCGGCGGCGAGCCTCGCCTGCGCCGAAGCGAGGGCGGACCGGGCGCTGTCGACCGCCGCGGCCAGGGCGGACGTGTCGAGCTCGGCCAGCACATCACCCGTTGTCACGTGCTGGCCCACCGTCACGGCAACCCTGGTCACCCGTCCGCTGACGGGGAAACTCACCGCTGCCTGGCTGATGGCTGTCACGGTGCCGGTGGAGTTCAGTGTCGCCTCGACACTGCGATGGGTGACCGCGGCGGTCCGGTAGGACGGCCCGCCCGAGGCGGCCGTGGCCGCGAGAACTCCGCCGCCGGCCCCGCCGGCGACGACGATGACAGCGATCACCGTCGCCCGGCGGCGCAGCCGCTGCCGCCGGCCGCGTGAGTTCCGGTCAGCCACGGGTGCTCTCCCCGGTGCGGGTGGGCTCCCGGACAAAGACCGACGCGGGCACGATCGGTTCTGGCCCGATCGGTTCTGGCAGGTTCGGTTGGTCTGGCAGGCTCGGTTCGGGCACGGTGGGCTCGTTTTTCTGATCGTGGCCCCGGAGGCGGGACAGGGCCGGGCGGCGGCGGGTCGTCATTCGCTGCGCAGCGCGTCGATGGGGGCCAACCTGGCCGCCCTGCTGGCCGGGTAGACGCCGAATCCGACGCCGATCCCCATCGCGACGACGATCGCGCCGACGGTCGCGGGGAGCGAGACGTCGATCCGTTGGGAGATCAGGTGGGGGAGCAGTGCGTCCCCCAGCAGCCCGAGGGCGGCGCCGGCGAGCCCGCCGGCCAGGCCGAGGATGGACGCCTCCACCAGGAACTGGCGTCTGATCACCCGGGGCGGCGCGCCCAGCGCTTTGCGCAGGCCGATCTCTCGGATGCGTTCGGTGACGGAAACCAGCATGATGTTCATCACGCCGATGCCGCCGACCAGCAGTGAGATCGCGGCGATCCCGCCGAGCAGCACGGTGAGTGTCCGGTCCACCGAGGTGGCGGCGGCCAGGATGGACTGTTGGCTGGCGATGGTGAAGTCGGCGGCGGCGGGCGTGCTGACGTGGTGCAGCGCCAGCAGCGTGTTGGTGGCCTCCTGGTGAGCGGCCGACAACGTCTGCGACGACGACGCCTCCAGGTAGATGTTCTGTACGGAGCTGCGGGCCGCCCCGCCGAACACCCGGTTCGCCGCGGTGCTGATCGGCAGGATCGCCTGGTCGTCCTCGTTGGCCGTGGCGGACGAG
>NZ_JWIO01000006.1:67407-76036 GCF_001017755.1 Protofrankia coriariae | reverse complement strand
GGACGAGCCGGCTGCCGCGAGCGTCCCGACCACCTGCATGGGGACTCCGGAGACCGCCACGGTCGCGCCGACCGGGTCACGGCCGCCGAACAGCTGCTCGGCGGTGCTGGCGGCGAGCACGACGACCGCGGCCTGGGCGGTGACATCCTGGCTGGTCAGGAAGCGGCCAGACGCGATCTTGCGAGCCCGGACCGACAGCCAGTCGGGCGTCGTCCCGACGACCGTGGTGGTCCAGTTCGACGTGCCGGCCGTCAGCGACAGGCTGCGCTGGCTGGCCGGCGCGACCGCGGCGATGTCCGGAGCGACGTCCTTCGAGGCCAGGGCATCGGCGTCGTGCACGGTCAGGGTCGAGGCCGAGCCGAAGCCGCCGCGGACGCCGTCGCTGCTGGTGGCGCTGCCCGGGGTGACCACGAGCAGGTTGCTGCCCAGGGAGTTGATCTGGTCGCGGACCTGGTTCTGGGCGCCCTGGCCGAGCCCCACCGTGAGGATGACCGCGGCGATGCCGATGAGAATCCCGAGGACGGTCAGAGCCGAACGGGACCGGTGCGTACGTACCGCCTCGATGCCGATGCGCAGTGTCTCCAGCCAGCTCATGGGCGGATCACCCAGGTGAGCCGGGCCGGGTCGCCATGGGCTGCCTTCTCGTGCCTGTGCCCGGGCCCGAGCACAGGCACGGGAGCGGGGCCCGGGCCGGCGACGGCTCCGAATCCGACGTCCCCGGGCCCGTCGGCGTCATCACTCGGATGATCAGAGCTGGTGTCGTACTGGATGCCGCCGTCCCGGATGCGCACCACCCGGCCGGCGGTGGCGGCGACCTCGGGTTCGTGGGTGATGAGCACGATCGTGCGGCCGGACGCGTGCAACTCGCCGAGCAGGTCGAGCACGTCCTGGGTGGACGCGCTGTCGAGGTTGCCGGTCGGTTCGTCGGCGAGGATGAGCGCGGGGTCGGTGACCAGCGCCCGGGCGACGGCGACCCGCTGCTGCTGGCCGCCGGAGAGCTCGTTCGGGCGGTGGGCGATCCGGTCCCCCAGGCCCACCTTCTCCAGCGCCTCGATCGCCCGGACGCGACGCTGCGCCCGTCCTGTCCCGGCGTAGCACAACGGCAGCTCCACGTTGCGCCACGCGGACAGGGTGGGAAGCAGATTGAACTGCTGGAAGACGAAGCCGATCCGCCGGTTGCGGATCTCGGCGAGAGCGTCCTCGGACATCCGGGCGACATCCTCGCCAGCAAGGCGATAGTGGCCCGCGGTGGGTATGTCGAGGCAGCCGAGGATGTTCATCAGGGTCGACTTCCCCGACCCGGACGGGCCCATGATCGCTATGTACTCTCCCTCGGAGATACGCAGGTCGACGCCGCGCAGCGCGTCGACCTCGATGGCGCCGGTCCGGTAGGTCTTGCGAACACCGTCGAGTTCGATGACGGGTGGCGAGCCGGCCGGCGGCTCGGCGAGGAGTGATCCGCTCTCGGCCACGGCTCAGCCCGCCCCGCCGCCGCGGACGCCTCCGCCGAACCCGGCACCGGCACCGCCGAACCCGGCACCGCCGAACCCGGGACCGCCACCGGCACCGCCGCCGAAGCCGCCGGAACGGCCGTTCGGGACTTCCCCGCCACCACCGGAGCGTCCGGCGGAGGCCGTCTCGGGCAGCAGCACCATGTCGCCGGCCGCCAGCCCCTCGGTGATCTGCGTGACGCCACCGGAACTCGCGCCGACCGTCACCGTCCGGGGCACCTGCCGGCCCTCGACCAGCTGGTACACCTGCGCCTGGGCGCCGCTGTAGTGCAGGGCCGCGGTCGGCACGGTCAGGACGCCGGTGAGCTGCTGGACGATGATCTGAACCTGGGCGCTGGCCCCGAGGTGCAGCCCAGCCGGGGTCCCGGTGACATCGATGGTGACCGGGTACATCGCGACTCCCGAAGCAGTCCCTGAGGTCGCCCCCGAGCTCTGGGCCGGCAGCAGACCGACGGTGGCGACCGTTCCGGACAGCGTCGTGGTGGCACCGTTCGGGGTGATGACCGCCTGGTCGCCCTTCTTGACCTCGCCGATCTGGGTGTCGTCGACGTTTGCCGCGATCGTGTAGCCGTCCGAGCCGACCACCACCACCTGCGCGGACGAGGCCGACGCCGCGCTGGTCGAGGCGGAGCTAGTCGAGCTCCCACCGCCGCCTCCGCTCCCGCCGCCCGTCCCGCCGGAGGCGGCCGTCCCGCTGCCGGAGACCTGCTGGCCGACCGTCAGGTTGACGGTCGCGACCGTGCCGGCGATCGGTGAGGTCAGCGTCGCCTGGGACAGTGATTGCTGTGCCGCGGCCAGCGCGTTGCGTGCGGCGGTAACGGCCTGGTTGTCGGCGTTCACCTGCGCGTCGGACGCCCCGGCGCCGCGGTCCGCGGACAGTTTGGACTCGCTGGTGGCCACGGTGGCCTCGGCCTGCGCGACCGAGGCCGCCAGCGCCGCCGAGTCGATCGTGGCCAGCGCCTGTCCGGCCGTGACCTGCTGGCCGACGGTGACCGAAACACCGGTGACCCGGCCGGAGACACCGAAGGCCAGGTTGGCCTGGTGGGCGGCCTGAATGACCCCGGTGGCCGAAACTGTCTGCCGGATCGTCCCGGGGCCCGCCGCCACCAGCCGCGGACCGCTGCCGTCGGCGGACGAGGAAACCGCCAGGCCGATCGTTATGGAACCCGCCACGATCACAACGGCAGCCACCGCCGCAAGGGCAAGTGTCCTGCGTCCGATCCGTAGGCGCGTACGCCGCACCTGCATCCACTCCTCCGAAAGCCCCGGTGGACGGGGCGGGCCCGCTTGCGTGTCCGGCCGGCCGAAGAGCACACGATCACAGGTTTTTCGCGTGCCCGGACGACCTGCCGGAGACATCGGAACAAACACGGCCGGTGCTGATCGCGAGTGGTTCCCGACCGGGATCAACGCGCCTCAGCCTCGCGGAGAAGCCTTGGTATTTGCTGAGGGAATCCGGTGGAATTCCTGATCGTGGCTTTATCTGGCCATGATGTTCTGACCGGCGTCCGCTCGTTGTTGAATTGTTTGGCCGGTGCGTCCGTCAATGGAGGTTTTCGGTTACGGTGCGCGGTGCCGCGGCGAGCTCGCGGATCGTGGCCCGGGCCCGCTCGCGCTCCTGGCGCCGGCCCCGTCTCGGTGGCCTGCCGCGCCGGACGCCGGCCGGACGGTAGGCCGAGCCGGCGGCGGCCGGGATGCGAGACGGCGTTCCCACAGCGTTCCCACAGCGTTCCCCGCTGTGTTCCCCACCGATCTGGTTGACAACCATTCGGGTGTTGCCTAGCGTCGACCGCATGAGCCGGCATACCTATCTGGTCTGCCGCGCGCACGTTGACCTCCGTCGCGTGGCGAGCGCGCTCTGTCCGTCCGCCTGATGCCGCTGCTGGATTCTCAGCGTGTCCAGGCCGTCCGGATGCATGCCGGTCCTTCTTCGTCCCGGACTTCTCCGTTTCCCTGCCGGCAGGCGGCATCGAGAGGGTCGTCGGCCCTGACCAGGGTTTCGACTCCATCAGACTGATCATCTGCGAGACGGGCAACGTGGGTCCGCGCGGCTGCCCACTACGTGGGCCGTGACGACATCCGCACATCCGCGGCCCCGTCGAGTCCGCATGCAGCACCGCAGCGCGAGGAGGTCAGCCGTGCCGGCACGCAACCAGTTCCCGGCGTTGTCCATGACCGCGGGCCGCCCGGACCCGACAGGCACCGCCGCGGTGGTGCTGCGCGCCGTATTGGATCACGGGCCGGTGGCGCGCACCCTCATCGGCCGCGCGACCGGGCTGAGCCCGGCCGTGGTGTCGCGGCAGACCGCCGATCTGATCTCCCTCGGGCTGCTGCGCGAGCTGCCGGCGCTGTCCACCCCACCGCGTGCCGGTCGGCCGTTCGTCCCCCTGGATATCGATACCCAGCGTCACCTCGCCTGCGGGGTGCACATTGCCGTCCCCATCATCACCTTCGGTCTGGTGGACCTACGTGGCCAGGTGGTGGCCCAGGAGAGCGTGCCGCACCAGGGTGACGCGCGCGAGGTGCTGCGGCAGATCAGCCAGTATCTTCCCGGCTTCGTGGCGCGGCATGCCCGGGGCACCAGGCCGCTCGGGCTGGGGGTGGTCACCGGCGGCTGGGTGGACCCGCAGCGCGGCGTCATCGTCGAGCACGGTCTGCTCGGGTGGCGTGACGTGCCGGTCCGTCAGGTGCTCGCCGAGACGACCGGCCTGTCGGTCCATGTGGACGGCCATGCCCGCGCGCTGGCGCAGGCGGAGATCATGTTCGGGGATCCACGGGCGCGACGCAGCCTGGTCCACCTGTTCGTCGGGAACGTCGTCGACGCGGCGATCGCCACCGGCGGCGAGGTGCACTGGGGCCCGCACGCCGGAGCCGGGGACGTCGCCCACCTGCCGTTGGCGGACAGTTCGGTGCGCTGCCCCTGCGGGCGGTCCGGCTGTGTGCAGGCCGCCATCTCGGAACGGGTCCTGGTGGAGCGGGCGGCCCGGGAAGGGATGATCGAAAAGCCCGACCTGGGGCTCCTGCTGGACGCGGGCCGCCGCGGTGACCCCCGCGTACTGGCGCTCTTCCGCGACCGGCTGCGTGTCATCGGCCGGGTGGTGGCCCTGCTGCTGGACATGATCGATCCGGAGGTACTGGTACTCACCGAGGCTGCCGCGATCTTCTTGCCGGACCTGCTGCCCGACCTGTACGAGCAGATCGCGGCGCACTCGCGGGTGTGCGACAGCCCCGAGCGCATCGTGCTGCCCACCCGCTTCGGAGCGCACAGTCTTGCCGTCGCCGCGAGCGCGACCGTGCTGGACGCCGTCCACCGCAGCCCACGCAGCCTGCGCCCGGCCCCGGTCTCCGCCCCGGCTCGGACCCGAGCCCGGGCCGGGGTCGGGGCCGGGCGGCTGTCCGACTGAGTTATTTTCACTCGAGTGGTAAACATTGACCCGGCCGGCCCGCGGTATGAGTATCGAAACATGAGGCACATCGGGTACGCCATGTCCGGGCGTAGGCGTCAGGGTCGTGGTGCCGCGGCATTGTTCCGAATGATTCAGGGCTGGTAGCCGACTGCCGCTGTCGTTTTCCGCGGCACTCGTTTTTGCCTGTCACTCGTATTCCACCTGTATTCCGGTGGTCGGCTCCGCCTGTTCACGCAGGCCCGCACACGGCGGTGCCGGACCGGTTCTGTTCCGGGGCTGGCCGCGGCCACGACCGCGGCCGGCTGTTCTTTCCGTCAACCAGTCTGGAGCACGCAGCGATGACAAGTACCGTCCAGCGGCTGGGTATCGACGTCCGGCCGCTTTCTGGGCACACCGGAGCCGAGATTCACGGCGTCGACCTGAGCCAGCAGCTCGACGACGCCACGATCGCCGAGATCCGTTCCGCCCTGCTGCGCTGGAAGGTCGTCTTCTTCCGCGACCAGTCCATCGGCCACGCCGAGCAGATCGCCTTCGGCGTCAGGTTCGGTAAGATCACTCCTGCCCATCCGCACGAGGACGCCCCGCCCGAGGGCTTCCCGCAGATCCTGCCGATCGACAGCCGCCGTTACGAGAAGAAGTTCGGCAAGCGGAAGATCACCTATGACAACGGCTGGCACACTGATGTCACGGCCCTGGTGAACCCACCGGCCGGGTCGATTCTGCGCGCCGACATCGTCCCCCCGTACGGTGGTGACACCGCCTGGACCAATCTGGTCGCGGCCTATCAGGGCCTCCCGGAGGAGCTGCGTACGTTCGCCGACAGGCTACGGGCCAAGCACAGCTTCAGCCCTCGCCTGCTGGCCGGGACCCCCTATGGGGCGAAGATCGCGTCGAATCCGCTGGTGGCGATCCACCCGGTGGTCCGGGTGCACCCGGAAACGGGCGAGCGGGCGCTTTTCGTCAGCCCGAGCTTCACCTCCGGGGAAAACGAGATCATCGGATTCTCCCCGCGGCAGAGCCACCGGATTCTCGACCTCTTCTACGAGCAGATCGCCCGGCCCGAGTACACGGTGCGGTTCCGCTGGAGCCCGGGCGACGTCGCCTTCTGGGACAACCGGGCGACCGCGCATCTGGGCCCGTCCGACCTGGGCCACCTCGACTTCGACCGCGTGCTGTACCGGATCACCCTGGAAGGGGACATCCCGGTCGGGGTCGACGGGCGGCAGTCGGAACTCGTGGCCGGGCAGCCCTTCCTCGCCGGCTGACCGACGCACGAGGCGGGCTGTGGCCTGCGACCGCCGTCCGGTCGCCGGCCACGACCCGCCTCCGGTCGTCAGGCCACGGGTCGGGCGTGGGCCTGGCCGCTACCCGGTGGCCAGGTCCTCCGCGGGCACGGACGGCCTGGCCCGCCGGCCGGACAGCCGCGCCTCCAGGTAGGTCGCCAGCCTGGTCACCAGATAGTTGATGAGGATGAAGATGCCGCCGATGACCAGATAGGTCTGGATCGGGTTGTGCAGGGTCTGGATGGCGATCAGGGCCCGGCGCAGCAGCTCCTCGTAGGAGATGAAGGCCCCGAGCGAGGTGTCCTTGAGGATCACCACGAGCTGGCTGATCAGGGCCGGCAGCATCGAGCGGAACGCCTGCGGCAGCAGGACGATCCGCAGCGTCTGGCCGCGGGTGAGGCCCAGGGCGGCGGCCGCGTCGCGCTGCCCCTTCGGCACCGCGAGGATGCCCGCCCGGACGATCTCGGAGATGACCACCGAGTTGTAGGCGGTCAGACCGATCACGATGTACCACAGCGGCGGCAGCTTCAGCCCGTGGACCGGGAGAACCTGCGCCGCAAAGAAGATCGCGATCACCACGGGCACGCCGCGCAGCAGCTCGACCATCCCGACCACGGCCCACCGGTACCACCGGGCCGCGGAGATCCTGGTCGTCGCGATGAGCACCCCGAGCAGCAGGGAGAGGGACATCGCCAGGGCGGCGGCGGTCAGGGTGTGCACCAGACCGCCGCCGAGCAGACGCCACAGGTCCGCGAAGTCCTCGTCCCCGGGGTTGAACAGCGGACTCCACCGGCTGCCGTCGAACTGGCCGTTCGCCGCCAGCCGGCGGACGGCCAGCACCGCCAGGCCGACCAGCACGACACCGGCGACAACGCTGGCGACAGCGATCCGCCGGCGTCCCCGCGGGCCCGGGGCGTCGTAGAGAACCGAGCGGCTCACCGCGCCACCCGCAGCCGTTTCTCCGCCGCCAGCACGAGCAGGCCGGCGGGGATGACGATGACGAGATAGCCGATCACGACCCCGGCGTAGACCGGCAACGCGGGTTCCCCCCGCGCGCCGTTCAGCGTGCTCGCGACGCTGTAGAGCTCGCCGCCGACGCCGAACGCGCCGACGATCGCGGAGTTCTTCACCATCGCGATCCCGACGTTGCCCAGCGGAGGGATGACCGCCCGGATCGCCTGCGGCAGGATGACCAGCCGCAACGACTGGCCGAAGGTGAGGCCGATCGAGCGGGCGGCCTCCGCCTGGCCTGTTTCCACCGCGCCGATTCCGCTGCGTACCGCCTCACAGACGAACGCGGCGGTGTAGACGGTCAGCCCGGTGACCCCGAAGGCGAAGTACGAGCCGTTGATCCCCACCTCCGGCAGGCCGAAGGCGAAGGCGAACAGGACGATCGTCAGCGGGCAGTTGCGGACCAGCGTGACGTAGGCGGTGCCCACGGCGCGCAGGGGCGGCACCGGCGACACCCGGAATCCCGCGAGAACGACCCCGAGCAGCAACGCCGCCACGGCGACCAGACCACAGATCGTCAGTGTTCCCAGCAGGCCGTCGGCGTACAGGCCGAGGTTGTCGGTGATGACATCCATGGCGGCTCCGGGGTGGCGTTGGCTCGGGGTTACGGGCTCACAGCACTAACGGAACTAACAGCAGGTTACAAAGGTGACGAAGGCACCGGGCCAGGAAGATCCTGCTCAGGAGCAGGTGGCGAGCGTGGGCAGGGCCGGCGCGGCCCCGGCGACCTTGCCCGCCGTGGACTCCCAGGCCTTCGCGTAGCGGCCGTCCGCCGCCGCGGCGGTCAGCTGCTCGTCGATGAACTGGCAGAAGGCGGTGTCACCCTTTTTGATGCCGATGCCGTAGGGCTCGGTGGTGAAGGGCTTGCCGACGATCTTGAACGCGCCGCCACTGGCGTCCACCAGGCCCAGCAGGACGACGTTGTCGGTGGTGACGGCGTCGACCTGGCCGGTACGCAGCGCGTCCGCGCACTTGGAGTAGACGTCGAAGAGCACGATGTTGGACGCGTCGGCGTATTCCTTGATTTTCTCGGCCGGGGTCGACCCGGAGACGGAGCAGACCTTCGCGTTCGCCGCGCGCAGGGACTCCGGCCCGGTGATCGTGGTGTTGTCCTTCTTCACCATGATGTCCTGGCCGGCCTGGTAATAAGGACCGGCGAAGCTGACGAGTTGCTTGCGCTTGTCGTTGATGGTGTAGGTGGCGACGATGAAGTCCACCCTGCCCTGCTGGATCGCGCCCTCCCGCTGGGCCGACGGTGTCTCGACGAAGGTGATGTCGTCAGGGTCGATTCCCAGGCCGTCGGCGATGATTTTCGCGATTTCGACGTCGAATCCCTCGACATCGCCGCCGAGGCCCTTCAGCCCGAACAGCGGCTGGTCGAACTTGGTACCGACGGTGACCTTCCCCGCCTCGGCGA
>NZ_JWIO01000006.1:37348-67399 GCF_001017755.1 Protofrankia coriariae | reverse complement strand
CCCCGCCTCGGCGAGCTTCGCCGCCGTGGTGCCGGCGGCGAAGCTGGGCTTCACCGGGGTCTCGTTCTCGGTACCGGTCGTGTCACTGCTACAACCGGCGGCGGCGAGCGCGACGGCACCGGCGAGCACAGCCGTCATCAGCCGTCGTCGCCGTAGCGGGTGCCGCTGGAGCGGCTGGGACCTGCTCGACAGGTGTGGAATCCGCATGGTCATCCTTTCCGAGGGGATCATGTCGGCTGTGGGTGGCGGGGAGGGGGCACGGGCTGGTTCAGTGGGGGAGGACACGGGCCAGGAAGTCGCGAGCCCGCTGCGTCCGCGGGCTGTCGAAGAAGTCCGCCGGAGCGCCTTCCTCGAGAATTCCGCCGTCGGCCATGAACACGACCCGGTCCGCGGCCCGCCGGGCGAACCCCATCTCGTGGGTGACGACCACCATGGTCATGCCGTCGCGGGCGAGTTCGGCCATGACGTCGAGCACCTCGGCGATGTATTCCGGGTCGAGCGCCGAGGTGGGTTCGTCGAAGAGGATCACCTTCGGGTCCATGGCCAGCGCCCGGGCGATCGCGACACGCTGCTGCTGCCCGCCGGAAAGCTCGGCGGGATAGCTGCCGGCCTTCGCGCCGACGCCCACCCGGTCGAGCAGTTCCCGCCCCCGGCGCTCGGCCGCGTTCCGCGGGGTTCCCCGGACCTTTGTCGGCCCGAGCGTGACGTTCTCCAGCGCCGTCTTGTGAGCGAAGAGGTTGAAGGCCTGGAAGACCATGCCCACCTCGGCCCGTAACCGCGCGAGCGCGCGGCCCTCCTCGGGCAGTTGCCGCCCGTCAATCGTGATCTGCCCGGCGTCGATGGTCTCCAGCCGGTTGATGCAGCGGCACAGCGTCGACTTGCCCGATCCCGACGGGCCGATGACGACGACCACCTCGCCGCTGTGGACGGTCAGGTCGATCGCATGCAGGGCACGGAAATCGCCGAAGGACTTCTCAACGCCATCCACGACGATCAGGGGCTTACCCCGCGTGCTCTCCGTCACGTGCGGCCCTTCGGTCAGGTTGAGCCGAACGGTAGCAGGTGTACTGTGCGCACTCGGGCGGTGTGTCGGATGCCGAACGTTGCGGGTCCGTCGGCCCGGACTTGTCGCGATCGCGAGAATGCCATCGGGAGGTGAACCGCATGGCGAAGCCGACGAGCGACATGCCCGCGGCCGCTGACCCGGCCCTGCGCGCGGACGCCCGCCGCAACTACGACCTGTTGCTGACCGCTGCCCGTGCCGCCTTCGCCGAGCACGGCACCGACGCCTCCCTGCGGGAGGTCGCACGGCGCGCCGGCGTCGGGATCGGGACGCTCTACCGGCACTTCCCGACCCGGGAGGCGCTCGTCGAGGCGCTGATGCGCGACGGCTTCGACAGCCTGCGTACGAAGGCGGAGGAACTGCTCGCGTCCCCGGCTCCGGGCGACGCGCTGATCAGCTGGCTACGGGAGATGGCCGCCCGCTCGGTCGCCTACCACGGGCTGCCCGCCTCCGTGCTGGCCGCGCTGCACGACGAGAGCTCGCATCTGTACGCCTCGTGCCACGCCATGCGCGCCGCCGCGGCGCGACTGCTCGCCCGCGCCCAGCGGTCCGCGGCCGTCCGCCCGGACGTCACAGCCGAGGAGCTGTTCGCGCTGGTGGCGGCGATCGCCTGGGCGGGTGAGCGGACGCCCGGGGGAGCGGAGCTGACCGACCGTCTGCTGTCGCTGATGACGACCGGGCTGCAGACCGGGCTGCCGCGGATCACGGATCACGGATCACGGCAGGCGGACGGCCGTCCCTGACGCGGCACCGCGCCGACGGCGGCGGGTGAGACTACGAGTTCGCCGCGCGGCCCTGTTTCACGCCGTTTCCCCGCCCCGCCCTCATGGCATCCGGGTGGGAGGTGTCCGGGCGGCGGCGGGTGCCGGGTGGGAGCTGCTCGAGGGAGGACGCGATGCCGGCGAGCACCCACTCCAGGCCCTCGTCGAACCGTTGCTGTGCCTCACCGCGGTCGGTCAGCAACGCGAGATCGGGACCGAGGGCGGCGATATGGGGGTAGCCGCCGGTGTCGACGAGAGTACGAAGGTAGCTCTGCGCCAGATGCTGCTGTTCGGCGGCGTTCTCGCCGTCCCGCCGAGGCATGCGCTGTTCCAGGTGCTCGGAGACGATGTGGCCGACCGTGTAGGTGTCCACAGCCCTGAGGATGCAGATCTTGCGGCGCTGGTCGATGTCGAGGCTGGCGACGGCGGCCAGGGACTGCTCCATGTGACGGATGGCGTTGGGACCCAGCCGCGGCCAGGCGCCCCTGGCCTTCACGATCCAGGGGTGTTGTAGAGTGACAGCGCGTGTCCGTTGGGCGATGGTCCACAGCGCCTCCCGCCAGTCGGCGGGCAGCGGCTCGGGGACGATGACGTCGGCGATGGCCTGGTCGGTCATCAGCTCGAAGAGGTCGTCCTTGCGCTGGATGTGCGAGTAGAGGCTCATTGGACGGGCGCCCAGCGCCGCCGCGACCCGACGGATGGAGACCGCGCCGAGCCCTTCGGTGTCGGCCAGCATGATCGCCGCGTTGACGATCGCGTCCCGGGTGAGCCCCGGCTTCTGCTCCTTGGCCAGGCGGGTCCACAGCAGGCCGACCGGCGGCCGGTCGGCCTGCTGTGAGGCGGTCGGCGCCTGGATCGCGGCATGGCGCTCGCAGGACACGCAATGAGGGTATCGCCGGATCGGATCTGGCGATACCGCGTACGACGAATCGATACACCGTCTCGCTTGAGAGACGGTGTACGGCCTACCGATACGGTGTATCGTCAAGCACGGCAGCGTGTCCGCCCGTCCACGTCGCGCCAGGACACTCCAAATATCACCTGATTTCCGGAGGCTCGTGATGGCAGAACCCCAGGCGTCCACCGCCTCCGGGCGACCGAACGAGCCGAGCGGACCGAACAGTCAGAACAGGGCGAACAAGCCAAACAAAAAGAATGATTCGAGCGAGTCGCGAAAGCTGAGGCAGGCGAGAGCGGACCGGATCGACCCGGCGCTGCTCCGAATCGCCGGGATCATTCTGGTCGGCACGGTGGTCGTGCAGCTGGACACCACGATCGTCGCCGTTGCCATCGACACCCTGAGCCGCTCGTTCGGCGTCGGAATCTCGACGATCCAGTGGGTCAGCACCGGCTACATGCTCGCCCTGGCGATGGTGATCCCCCTGACCGGCTGGTCGGTGGAGCGGTTCGGCGGCAAGCGGATGTGGATGCTGTCGCTGGCACTGTTTCTCGCCGGGTCGGCGCTGTGCGGGGTGGCCTGGTCGGCCGGCAGCATGATCGTCTTCCGGGTGCTGCAGGGCGTCGGCGGCGGCATGCTCCTGCCTCTGATGCAGACCCTCCTCGCCCAGGCCGCCGGCCCACAGCGGATGGGCCGGCTGATGGCCACGGTCGCTGTGCCCGCCCTGGTGACGCCCATCCTGGGGCCGGTGATAGGCGGCGTGATCCTCGACAACCTGAGCTGGCGCTGGATCTTCCTCATCAACATCCCGGTCTGCCTGGTCGCCCTGTTGCTGGCCTGGCGGGGGCTGCCCGACGTGCGGATCCCGGGCCGGCACCCGCTGGACGTCCGCGGGTTCGTGCTGCTCTCCCCGGCGCTGGCGGCGGTCGTCTACGGTTTCTCGGCGGCGGGCAGCAGAGGCAGTTTCAGCGATGTCGAGGCGATCGTCCCGCTGGTCGTCGGCGTGGTCCTGCTGGTCCTGTTCATCGCGCACGCCCTGGTGACCACCGTGGAACCGATCATCGATCTGCGGATGTTCCGCAGCCGCGCCTTCGCCGGCTCGTCCGGGATCATGTTCATCGCCGGGATCTCGCTGTTCGGCGCGATGCTTCTGCTCCCGCTGTACGAACAGCAGGTCCGCGGCCGCAGCGCGGTCGATGCCGGGCTGCTGCTCGCCCCACAGGGGATCGGCATGATGATCGCTGTGATCGTGGTCGGCCGGCTCGCCGACCGGGGTGCCACCCGGCTGCTCGTCCTGACCGGTCTGGTGCTGAGCGTGCTGGGTACTGTCGCCCACACCCAGGTCGGCACCGACACCAGCGAGTGGCTGCTCGGCGCGTCCCTGGCCCTGCGCGGTGTCGGGCTCGCGGCGGTGATGATCCCTGTCATGTCGGCGGTCTACCACGGCCTGCGCCAGGACGAGATCCCCCGCGCCACCTCGGCGGTACGGATCTTCCAGCAGATCGGCGGCTCTCTCGGCACCGCCGTGCTCGCGGTGGTCCTCGCCCACGGGATCGCCGCCCGGGGCGGATCCGCCCAGGTGGACGCGGCCGGGCTGGCGGACGCCTTCGGGGAGACCTTCTGGTGGACGCTGGCGCTCACCGCCGTCGCGGTGCCATGCGCCTTCCTGCTGCCCGGCCGGCTGGCCGCCCCCGCGCCGACGTCCAGTTCGGCCAGTTCGGGCGGCTCGGGCGGCTCGGTCCGGCCGGCGCCCCCGGAGCAGGCCACGGGCATGGACGAGGCCGGCCTGCTGCCCGGCGCCGCGCGGACGGCGGCCACGCCGTCCCCAGGCCTGAACAAGGGCCGAGCGTAACGCTCGCTGACCGGCTCGGCGCTGACCAGCGGCCGGCTCAGTCAGGCTGAGCCGGCCGGCTGTCAGTGCAGGCGCAGCGCGGCGGAGCTCGTGACCACCCGCTCCCACTTCTGCGCATCGACCGGTGGGGTGGCCAGCGGCCGTGGGCCGCCCGGGCGCAGCCCGTCGAGGAGCAGGTCCAGATGGCGACGCCACACCATCGGCGCGACCCGGTCGGTCGCGTCCACCAGGCTGGTCACCGTCCACAACAGAACAGAGATGTCACGGTAAGTGACGTCCGGGCGCAGTCGACCGGCCTTGCGGGCGGCCTCCAGCAGGCCGTCCACCACCCGGTGGATCTCCTCCCGCAACGGCCGGCCGAGGGCCGAGTCCCACAGCCGGCTGTTGCCCCTCCCCTCGCTGGCGTGCCGTTCCACGAGGGTCCGCACGAACGTCTCCAGGCGCTCGCCGGGTTCCCGGTGTTCGCCGGCGGCCCTGGCCAGGCTCAACATGCGTTCGAGGTAGGGCAGGGCGACCGCGTCCAGCAGCGCCCCCTTGGTCGGGAAGCGGCGGTAGACGGTGCCGATACCGACTCCGGCGCGGCTGGCGACCTCCTCCATGGTGAAGGCGGGGCCTCGCTCGCCGTACACCTCGGACGCCGCGGACAGCACCCGTTCCCGGTTTCGTGCCGCGTCGCAGCGTAGCCGTTCCGGCGCCGTGACCTCTGGCGGCGCGGGCACGGACGAAGTTTCCGCGGTCCTGCTCATGACGACACGGTAGTAGGGTCACGCGGCGAATACAGCCGCTACCAGGACTGTGTGGTCGCCGGAGCGCCGCCGCGCGGCTCGGGCAGCGCCATGCTCTTGGTGGCCGCGGCCCCGGCGGCCGGGGTGCCGGTGGGCTGCCGGCGTACCGGCACGATCGCGGCCGCCACCCCGGCGGCAACCATCGACACGGCCAGTACCGCGAAGCTCACACTGTAGCCGTGCTCGCTCGGCAGCCCGCTCGCCAGCGCGCCGGAGGCGAGGATGCTGGTGACGACCTGGCTCCCGATCGATCCGCCGATCGTGCGGATGTTCGCGTTCATTCCGGTCGCGGCCCCGGTCTGGGCGGGCGGAACAGCCTCGATGATCAGGTTGGACATGGACGAGAACGCAAGCCCTATACCGATGCCCTGGATGGTCGTGGCGACGAAGAACTCCCAGGGCTCGTGGTGCGCCACCGAGAGCATCAGGAACGGGACCGAGGCCAGCAGGGAACCCACCACCAGCGGCTGCTTGGCCCCACGCCGGGCAGTGATCTTGCCGATCAGGGAGCTCATGATGATCATTGCCATGCTGCTGGGCAGCATGTACAGCCCGGAGGTGGTGACCGAGGCGTCGAAGCCGTAGCCGGCCTCCGGGGGCGCCTGCAGGAAGGGCGGGATGACGATGAAGGTCGAGTACATTCCGACGCCGAGCAGCAGTGCCGCCACGTTGGTCCACCACACGGCCGGGACACGCATCATCGTCATGTCGATCAGCGGTACGGCGGAGCGTTCCTCCACCTGGATCCACAGCACGATCAGCACCACGGCCGCGCCGAACAGGGCCAGCGTGCCGCCGGACGTCCAGCCCCAGGCGCTGCCCCGGTTGAGCCCGAGCAGCAGTGCGACCAGCCAGCCGGACAGCAGCGCCGCGGCCGGGAGGTTGACCCGTCCCGGGTTGCGCACCGGGGACTCCGGGATGAACAGCGCCGTTGTCAGGGTGGCGATCGCCGACATGATGAGCGGGATCCAGAACAGCCAGTGCCACGACAGGTGGTCGACCACCGGCCCGGCGATCACTATGCCGAACGCGCTGCCGATGCCGAGCATCCCCGACATCATCCCGATGGCGCCGGGCACCCGACGGGCCGGGAACTCGTCGCGGATGATGCCGAAGGACAGTGGGAACAGCCCGCCGCCGAGCCCCTGGATCACCCGGGCGACGATGAGCACGCCAACCGAACTCGTCAGCGCGGCCAGCAGCGATCCGGCGGTCAGCGAGGCATAGACGACGACGAGCATCTTCTTCTTGCCGAACATGTCACCGAGGCGGCCCAGGATGGGTGTCGCGACCGAGGCGGACAGCAGGTAGGCGGTGAGCACCCAGGTTGCCGTCGTCTGGGAGGTGTGCAGATCCCGCTGGATGACCGGTAGGGCCGGCAGCACCATCGACTGCAGCAGCGTGTAACCGGCAGTACCGAGTGTAAGTGCGGCAAAGGTGATGGCGACCTGCCGGTCGCTGCGTTCTGTGGACATGGGCCTCCGTCCCGGACAAGCGGAATTGCCCTCCGGATCGTAACAGTTAAGCGGAGCTTGCTTCCGTTTAACTGGCCGGTCACCCGGCGGCCCGGAGTCGGCCCGGCCGCTGGTGGTCGAGACCGTCGCGGCTCGCCGAAGGCGCCACGCGTGGCCGTCTCACGCCTTGTCCGGTGTCGTGGCTGGTGTACTGGTTGCTGACCAGCCTCGACCGATCACGGTCGATCGCGTGTGGTCGCCGTCAGTCGTGGGACGGCGTACCCTCCGCCAGCGCGGCGGCGAGCAGGAGGCGCAGGGTTGCGCGTTCCTGGGGGCTGAGTGTGTCGAGGATCCTGTCCTCGACGGCGTCCATCCCGCGTTCGGCGGCCATGATGGCGCCGCTGCCGGCGGGTGTGCGATACACAAGGTGGCGCCGGCGGTCGGCCGGGTCGCGCCGGCGTTCCACCCAGCCCAGGCGCTCGACCTCGTTGAGGAGCAGCACGAGGTTGTTCGCGTCCAGGCACAGCACGTCGCCGAGCTGCCGCTGGGGGACGCCGGTGTCCTCGCCGAGATGGTTGAGGGCCACGAACTGCTTGAGCGTCATGCCGAGCACGTCGTCGGTGGCCTCCCGGTACACGCGCCGGGCGAGGCGTGTCAACAGGACGATCGACCCTGAGGTGGTTGCGGCGACGCTCATGATTCCAACGATCTTATCATTGCGGGGTCAATATTGCTTCTTTGATAATCAACGATATAGTGACTATTCCATGAGCGACATCATCGTTCCGGCTCCGGTCACGCTCTCCCGTTCGCGGCGGCGATGGCTCGCCCTGCTGGTCGCCCTCACGGCGCAACTAATGATCATTCTTGACTCCAGCGTGGTGAACGTCGCGCTGCCGGTCATCCAGAACGATCTGCACTTCAGCCAGGCCAACCTCACCTGGGTCGTCAACGCCTACATGATCAGTTACGGCAGCTTCCTGCTGGTCGCCGGCCGGCTTGGTGACCTCGTCGGCCGGAAGAAGGTCTTCCTCGCCGGCATAGCGCTGTTCACCGCCGCCTCGGCCGCCTGCGGGCTCAGCGACGGGCAGGCGTTCCTGATCGCCGCCCGTTTCGCGCAGGGCCTGGGCGGGGCGCTGGCGTCGGCGACCATCCTCGCGTTCATCGTCACCGACTTCCCGCAGCCGCAGGAGCGGGCCCGGGCGATGAGCGTCTACCTGCTTGTCACCGTCAGCGGCGGCTCGCTCGGCCTGCTGCTCGGCGGTGCCCTCACGCAGGCTCTGGGCTGGCACTGGATCTTCGTTATCAACATCCCGATCGGCCTGCTCGCGTTGCCGGCCGCGGCCGCGTTCATCTCCGAACGTCCCGGCAGCGGCCTGCGGCAGGGGGCCGACCTGCCAGGTGCCGTTCTGGTCACCGCGGCGGTGCTGATCGGCATCGACGCCATCGTGCAGGCGGCCGAGTACGGTTGGCTGTCGGGGCACACCCTTGGCCTCGGCGCGGTCACGGTCGCGCTGCTCGGCGCGTTCGCCGTCCGGGAGTCACACACGTCGAACCCGCTCGTTCCGATACGGATCCTGCGGCTGCGCAGCCTCATCGGTTCCAGCGCCGTACGCGCGGTCGTGGCCGCCGGCATGTACGGGGTGTTCTTCTTCGGGGCGCTGTACCTGGAACAGGCCCTCGGGTACGACGCCGTCCACACGGGGCTTGCGTTTCTGCCACAGACCGTCATGGTGGCCGTGCTCTCCATGGGGATCACCGCCCGGCTCGTGTCCGCCTGGGGGCCCGAGCGGGTTCTCGTCTCCGGGCTGATTTCCATGATCGCCGGACTGCTGCTGCTCGCCTGGTCGCTCGGGGGCGAGCACGTCGACTACTTCCCGGGGCTCTTCTTCGCCTTCGTCCTGGTCGGGCTGGGGACCGGCGCGGTCTTCATGCCCCTGCTGACCATGGCCGTGGCCCAGGTCGCGCCCGCCGACGCCGGCCTGGCCTCGGGGATCGTCAACGTCTCCATGCAGATCTCCGCCGCGGTCGGCCTGGCCGCGCTGGGGACACTGTCCAGCAACCGGACGGCCAGCCTCCTGGCCGACGGCCACAGCCAGCTTGCCGCGTTCACCGGCGGCTGCCGTCTCGGGGTGCTCACCGGCGCGGGATGCGTGGCGTTCGGCCTCCTGCTCGCCGTCACCGTGCTGCGCGCTCCCCGGAGCAGGCGGGAAGTCGTGGACGTCCCGAGCCAGCCGGCCGACGGAGCTGTCCTGCCCGGGCAGTCGGCGCGGAGCCGCTGACGGGCGCCGCGCACGTCGCCCACGAGAAGGCGCCGGCCGAGGCCGGTCGGAGCGGCGACGCCGTACAGCGGGCTCGTGTCCCCGCCGCCCCGCCGAGCGCAATCACCATCAGTAGCGGAAATGGCCCGTGCGCGGCCCTGGACGTGGCGCTGGAATGTACGGATCCACACGGAATCGGCGGATTTGACAACTTTCCGTGATGGGGTGCTGTCCATCCGCACCTTCCTGGCTGGATAGCCTCCCTATGCGGCCGAGTGTCACCAAGACGGACGCCCCTACGCTTGTCCTCCCCGAACCCGCCGGAATCGGAGCATGCCCTGTGTGGACGTACCGCGACGCCCGATCGTCACGGGCAGTGCGCCTGGTGGTTATCGCCGCGTTGTGGCTCGGGGTAGTCGCGGCCTGTGGTGAGGAAGCCGGGCCGTCCGGGCCCGCCCTGCCTCCGGTGAGGGCTTCGGGGCTGCCGGGAACCCCGCCGTCGTCGCCGTTGTCGCCGTCGGCCGCCGCCGGCGGGGGTAGCGGGGCCGAACCGGTGAACGTGTACGCCGCCGCCGGGGCGAACCAGCTCAGCCCGGCCGTCCGCGGGGCCAGGCAACTCGTCTACGTCCCGAACAGCGACAGCGACACCGTGGACGTGATCGACCCGACGACCTTCAAGGTGGTCGACCATTTCGTGACCGGCCGTAATCCGCAGCACGTCGTCCCGTCGTGGGACCTGTCGACGTTGTACGTGACCAACAACGCGGGTAACAGCCTCACCCCGCTCGACCCGGTCACCGGGAAGATAAAAGGGTCGAACATCCCCGTCGCCGACCCATACAACATGTATTTCACCCCGGACGGGAAATATGCGGTCGTCGTCGCCGAGGCGCTGCAGCGACTGGACTTCTACGACCCGAAAACCTGGGAGCTGCGCACCCAGGTGAAGGTCGACTGCCCCGGCGTCGACCATGTCGACTTCGCCGCCGACGACTCGTTCTTCGTGGCCACCTGCGAGTTCTCCGGCAAGCTGGTCAAGGTCGACCTGCGGACGCTTTCGGTCGTCGGCTACCTGACGGTCGGTGGCATGCCGCAGGACATCAAACTCGACCCGCGGGGCGAGCTGCTCTACATCGCCGACATGATGGCGGACGGCCTGCACATCATCGACCCGGTGCGCTTCCAGAAGGTTGGTTTTCTGGCGACGGGCAAGGGCGTGCACGGCCTTTACCCGAGCCGGGACGCGACCGTGATGTACGCGTCGAACCGCGGCGAGGGCTCCATCTCCGTCATCGATTTCGCGACCCGCCAGGTCCGGCAGAAATGGCAGCTTCCCGACGGCGGCAGCCCGGACATGGGCGGGGTGTCCGCCGACGGGTCGGTGCTGTGGCTGACCGGCCGCTACAACGGCGAGGTCTACGCGATTTCCACCAGGGACGGGAGCCTGCTGGCCCGGATCAGGGTCGGCCCGGGCCCGCACGGCGCCTGCGTCTGGCCCCAGCCCGGCCGCTACTCCCTCGGCCACACCGGCATCCTCCGCTGACGCGGCCCACGCCCGAGCCCACCCGGAACCCGCACCGGGCCGGGCCGACCACACTGGATGCCATGTGCTCCATGCGTCAGGCATTCGCTCATGATGCGGTCCTCGTCCTGGCGTCCGAGGCCGATATACGGGCGCCGGGCGCGGCCGTCACGGTGGCGTTGTGCGGTAGCTGGGATCACGAGCCGCCGTGCCCGCTCGCGCCGCATCACAGCGAGGCGACCCGGGCGGACGGCGAGGTGCACCTGCGAATCCTGTTCGCGGCCGACCCGGAAGACGAAGGCGCTGTCCGGCACCGCATCGACACCGCCCTGGCCGGAGGCCACCTGCGAGGCCCGGACGGCGCCACCAGCCGATGGCAGCTACGCGCCACCCGGCACAGCAAGGTCGCGCCGGAAGAAGCCGATCACGCGGAACGCCTGATTCACGCCTGACGTGTGCGGCCCCGGCTCCGGGGCCAGGCCTGAACGGCTGGGCCCCGCGGCTGCGCCTGACAGCAACCCAGCGCGCCATCAGTTACGAAACGTGACTAAAAAGGATCAGACGGCAAGATGAGAGCAACCAGCGACGGAGACCTGACGAGCGCCTGACGCGGGACAGGCGAAATCCACTGATCATCGAATTCTCGACACTCTGTGACTGTCGAAGATCCTGTCCCCGTGGCCTGCCCGTCCCGCTCGAATCCTTCTGGGAGCGGTTCCGCGTGCCGGTCCCTGCTCCAGGTCGGTAAACGTCGGGTATACAAATACGCCCGTGAATGAATGAACGGTTACGGCAGGCTGTACCACGAATAACGGTGTCGTCATCGACTTCTACGGCTACCTGGCCGCTATCTTCGCTACTGTCCGTTGTCTGGCCCGGGATGGCGGGAGCGTCTATCGTTGGAGGATCGTCTCATAATTCGCCGCCTCGAACGACTTCTGTCGTCGGTTACTCCGGGTAGTATTTGATCTATGGGTTTGACGCGGGTTACCGTGGCGTTTCACTGGAATTACCCCATATCACGGCAGGTATAACCAGTCGTGGTCGGATGATATTAGACGTGCTGGAGATCAGTTGGCTAGCCTTGCCCCGACGGATGGTCAGGGATTTCCTCATGTCGGGCGGCGGTGGCCGGCCAGAAATACTCCGCCAGAGACTTCTTGCAGATCCAACCGGGTTTGTCCTTCGGGATGGGGGCACACTGGCATGGAGATTCAGATTCTTGGTTCGCTGGTTCTCGTCGCCGGCGACCAGCGGACCTCGATCGCCTCGCGGCGAGTGCGTACCGTGCTCGCACTGCTCGCACTGTCGCCGGGTACGGCGGTACCGTTCGACCAGCTCGTCGACGAGATCTGGGCGGACAAGCCAATTGGCAACGCACGTAATGCCCTGCAGGCCAACATACTGCGTCTGCGCAAGCTTCTGGAACTGGTAACCGGCCGCCCCGGCGACGAGTTGGTGCGCACGGTCGGCGGCGGCTACCAACTTGTCGTGCCGGCGGACTCCGTTGACGCCCATCGGTTTCTCTCCCTGGCCAAACGAGGGTCGGTCAAGGGGAGAAACCGTCCGGACGAGGCCATCGAGCTGCTGGAGGAGGCGCTGCGGCTGTGGCGCGGGCCCGCCCTGTTCGACGTGTGCGACGGGTTGCGCTGTCGAATCGAGGCGGCCAGGCTGGATGAGCGCAGGCTGGGAGCTCGCGAGGACCTGATCGCGGCCAAGCTGGCGGTAGGCGCCGAGCGCGGTGTGGTATCTGAACTACGCCAGCTCACCGCCGAGCATCCGGAGCGGGAGCGGTTCAGTGAACAGCTCATGCTCGCGCTCTACCGCGACGGGCGGCAGATCGAGGCGCTCGAAGTCTTCCATCACGCCCGCAAGCGACTCGCCAACGAACTCGGGCTGGAACCCGGCCGTGCGCTGCGCCAGCTTTACCAGGCGATTCTCGTTCAGGACCGGATGCTCGGCTAGCCGGGGAGAGAAGCGGCCGACACCGCACACGGAGTTGCGCTGTCGGATGTGATCGGCAGGCGGCTGGCCGACAAACTTGGCATCGACCCTGGCACCCGGCCGCGTGAGACACACGCCGCGATTCCGGCCGATGGCTCCGGACCGTGCGCCCCGGGCGACCGGGTCGTCGCCCGAACACGGGAGAACGTGTTTCGGCGGCGCGTTGTCCGATTGATCGAAACAGCTCTCCAAGCCTGAAACAGGAGGAAGAAAATGACCACGGCCGACTTTGCTGTGACAACCGACGAGCGCTACGAGAAAATCAAGGAAATCGTCTGCGAAATCCTGGAGATCGAACCGTCGGAAATAACCGCTAGCAGTCGGTTCAAGGAGGACCACGGAGCCGACTCGCTGGGCGCCATCGAGATCCTCTCCGCGCTGGAACGGACCTTCGATGTGGAGATCGACCAGGCCGAGCTGGTCAGGATGGTCAACCTGGAGAGCGTCATCGCGGTGGTCGACGAGGCCGCGGCCAGGCGGTAGCCGATGACCCCACCGGCCAGTGACGAGGACTTGGAGGACACGGTGAACGCGGTGGACGAGCAGCACGACGTGGTGATCACCGGACTGGGTGTGGTAACCAGCATCGGCATCGGCGTTGCCGACTTCCTGGCCGGTCTGCTCACTGGGCGCAGCGGGGTCAAGCCGATCACCGCGTTTGACGTGAGCGGGTTCGCGTACGCAAACGGGTGTGAGGTCACCGACTTCGATCCGGCGGAGTGGATCGAGCGCATCGACATCGCCGAGGTCGGCCGTGCGAGCCAGTTCTCCGTGGCCGCGGCCAGGATGGCGGTGGCCGACGCCGGGCTGGCGTCCGACGAGCTGCGCGGTCGGCGGACGCTGGTCTCGGTGGGCACCACCGACGGCGAGTCGCACGACCTGGACACGCTGACCGGCCACCAGCTCCGGCACGGTCCGGAATCGCTGGACACCACCATGGCTCGCCGGTATCCCGCCAGCCGGTTGGCCACCAGCGTGGTCCGTGAGCTCGGCCTGACCGACGTGGAGGCGGTGACCATCCCCACGGCGTGCGCGGCCGGCAACTACGCCATCGGCTACGGGTTCGACGCGATCCGCGGCGGGGATGTGGACGTTGCGCTGTGCGGCGGCGCGGACGCGGTGTGCCGCAAGACCTTCACCGGGTTCTACCGGCTCGGCACGATTGCGCCACAGGTGTGCCAGCCGTTCGACCGGGACCGCAAGGGCATCCTCACCGGCGAGGGCGCCGGCATCCTGGTCATGGAGAGCCTGGCCTCGGCGCGGGCCCGCGGCGCGCGAATCTACGCCAGAGTGCTTGGCTACGGCCTCAACTGCGACGCGCACCACCCCGTGGCGCCGGATCAGGACAGCCTGGCCAGGTGCATGGAGCTGGCCCACCGCAACGCCGGCATCAAGCCGGAGGAGGTCGACTTCATCTCCGCGCACGGCACCGGGACCAAGGCCAACGACACCACCGAGGTCGGGGCGATCCGGCAGGTGTTCGACGCTCCGCCGCCGACCGTCTCGATCAAGTCGATGCTCGGGCACAGCATGGGCGCGGCCAGCGCGCTCGCCTCGGCCGCGTGCGCCCTCGCCCTGCACGAGAGCTTCATCCCGCCGACCGTCAACCACAACGAGACCGACCCGGAGTGCGCACTGGACTGTGTGCCGAACCAGGCGCGCGAGGCCGAGCTGAACGTGGTCCAGAACAACGCGCTCGCGTTCGCCGGGAACAACGCGGTGCTGGTGCTCGGCAGGTACCGGGAGCTGGTGTGAGCCTGGTCTGCCGGCGTCCGGCCACCCGGTCGGACGCGGTCAGAATCCTGTTCCTGCACGGACTCGCGGGCCGGCCGGCCGTGTGGGACCAGGTGGTCGACCGCCTCGGCGACGAGGTGGAGCCCTGGGACGCCGAGCTGCCGTGGCACGCGCTGGCCGACGGCACCTGGAGCCACCGGGACGACTGCGACGACGCGCTGGTGAGCACCGTGGCGGCCGGTGCGGCCGGTCGCCCGTTCGACGTGGTGGTCGCCCACTCGTACTCGGCCGGTGTCCTGCTCGAGGCGCTGGCCGCGCGGCGGCTGGACCCGTCGGCCGTCGTCCTGATCAGCCCGTTCTACCGGCCGTCGACACAGGACTTCGACTGGACGGCGATCTCCCATTACCTCAACGATTTCCATCTGATGTTCGAGGAGGCGCTGCGGCTCGGCGAGACCGCGCGGTTCTCCGAGCGGCGCAGGGCGTGGATGGCCGGCCAGATGCGTGAACAGGTCGGCCCCTACGGCTGGATGCGCTGGTTCCAGCAGTATCTGCGCACCCCGTTCCTCGACCTGTCCGCGGTGCGCGTCCCGGCGTTGGTGATCACAGGAGACCGCGACATCGCGGCGCGGCCGGACGACGGGCGCCGGCTGGCCGCGGCCCTGCCCGACGGCCGGTTCACCCTGTTCGCCGACTGCGGCCACTTTCCCATGCTGGAACAGCCGGACCGGGTGGCGCGGCTGGTCAGCGGTTGCACGCACATTCGAGTACCCGACGACCCACACCTGGAGCTGACGTGACCCCGACCACCGTGGCCGACCATTCCACCAGCGTGTCCACCAGCGTGCAGATCAGGCCCCGCTACGAGGGCTCGAACATCTGCACCTGGATCGGGTTCAAGCATGTCAACTACATGGTCGAGGAAGCGGTACTCGACCACTTCCGGCAGCGAGGTTTTCCAGCCGGCGAGCTGTACGAGCGCTACGGCCTGTGCGTGGACATCGTCGACCTGGATACCAAGATCCTCACCGCGTTCCACATCGACGACGTGGCCGATGCCACCGTGCGGGAGGCGGCCGGCGACGGACCGGGGCTGCGCCTCGCCGTCGAGCTGAGCGTGGTGCGTGACGGAGCGGTGGTCAGGGCGGTGAAGTCGAAGGTGACCGTGTCACTGCGGCTGGACCCGAGGGGCTGGCCGGCCGAGCAGGTGCCGGCCGCGCTGGCGCCCTACGTGGTCACCGCGCTTGGCCGTGGCGGTCTCATCGAGCCGATCGTCCTGAACGGCGCCGACCCGCTGGACACGCTGACCGCGGGGCGCAACGCCTACGCCTGGGTGTGGCGGATGCCGTACTTCTACTGCCACTTCACCGAGCGTGTGCAGATGTCCGGCTACCTGCGCCAGATGGAGGAGACCCTCGACCTGTTCGTCGCCGACCGCGGCGTGTCGATCAAGAAGCTGCTCGACGAGCAGAACTGGATCCCGGTGGTGCCACACTCCCGAATCACCTTCGTCGGTGAGGCGAACATGGAGGAGGAGCTGTACACGGTTTTCACCGTGGAGAACGTGTTCAAGCGCTACACCTTCACCGCGCGGACGGATTCCTACGTGCTGCGCGACGGCACGCTGGTGCCCACCGCGACCGGCCGGATCACCCACGGCTGGGCAGTGATCAGAAACCGGCGGGACTGGAGCCTCGTCGACTTCGACGACCGGCTGGCCGACGCGCTCGCCGGCAAGCCCGGCTCGCGCAGCGGCAGGGGATCGGCGTGACCACTGCGGAGCCGTCCACACCGGGCACGCTGGTCAGGAGCGCCGGGCAGCTCGTGATATCCGCCTATACCGCGGTGTCCCCGTACGGGGTCGGCCGAGCCGCGTTCGACGATGGCGTACGAGCCGGCCGGCCCGCGACCGGCGCGCTGGGCGAGGCGTGGCTGCCCGGCCCGTACGCCGTGGCCGGGCTGATACCCGGATTCACCGCGGCCGGCGCGCTGGGCAACAAGGGCACCCGGTCGATGGACCGGGCCACCGCCATCGCGGTCACCACGGTACGCGAGCTGATCATCGAGGCGGGGGCCGCGGTCACCGGACAGCCGGAGCAGGTCGGCCTGGTTCTCGGCACCGGGCATGGCAGCGTGCAGTCCATCATGGACTTCACGAGGGACTCGCTCACCGGCGAGAAGCCCTACCATGTCGACCCGGCACAGTTTCCCAACACGGTGATGAACCGGGCTGCCGGGCAGAGCGCGATCTGGCACGGAATCAGGGGACCGAACACCACGATCTCCGGTGGCTGGCTGACCGGCCTGCTCGCACTGAGCTACGCGGCCAGGATCTACCGGGCCGGCCGGTGCGCCCGGGCGCTGTGCGGTTCTGTCGAGGAGTACTCGCGGCAGCGGGCCTGGTTGGAGTTTCACGCCAGGGGTGGTGTCAGCGGCACCGGCGCCCTCGGTGAGGGCGGAGCCGCGGTGCTGTTGGAGTCGGCGCGCGGCGCGACCGAGGCCGGCCGGACCCCCCTGGCCGCGGTGCTGGCCATCAGGTTCGGCGCGTTCGGCGCCCCGGCCGACGCCGGCACGGCGCTGGCCGGGTGCGTGCGCGGTGCGCTCGCCTCGGCCGGCGCGGCGCCGGAGTCCGTTCGGATCGTGTCCGGAGTGGACGATGGCGGTGAGTTCGGCGCGGTGGAGCGGGCCGCGGTACGCGACGCGCTCGGCGGCGACGGAGCGCGCTGGGTGAGCTGTCGGCGGCTGATCGGTGACACCTCGGCGGCGGCGACCAGCTTCCAGCTGGCCACGGCGCTGGCCGTGGCCGAGCCGGGAGATCTGGCGTTGGTCACCGGGGTCGACCCGGACGGCGCGACGGTGGGCTGCGCACTGCTGTCGGTGGCGCGGTCGTGAGTGCGCAGGTGATGAGGATGGTGCGGTCCGGCCCGACCGGGCTGTCCGCGCGCGCCACCATCGACCCGGCCGACCCGGTGTTCGCTGGTCACTATCGGGGATTCGCCCTGCTGCCAGGGCTTTTCCTGGTCGAGTACGTGAGTGCCGCGGTGCGGGCGGCCACCGCGCAGGCCGGGATACGTCCGGTGGCGGTGGAGCGCGCCAAGTTCCACCGGCCGGTGTTCCCCGGCGACGAGCTGGCCATCGAGGCGTCACTGGCCGTGGACAACGGTGAACTGCGTTGCGTGGCCACGGTAGCCACCGCGGTCGGCCCGGTGGCAGACGTGCGACTGAGCTATCAGGCGACCGAGCTAGTCAGACAGCTGAGCTGTCAGGCGACCGAGTTATCAGGCGGCTGAGCTACCAGGGAGGTGAGCGATGATCGGTGTTGCGGAGATCAAGAGAATCATCCCGCACCGGTTCCCGGTCCTGCTGCTCGACGGTGTGTCCGAAGTGGACCCTGGCAGGAGCCTGGTGGCCTACAAGGCGGTTACCAGCCGCGAACCGCACTTCGCGGACCTGGACGAGTACGCGGCGCCGGAGGCCTACGCGTATCCGGTGAGCCTGCTGCTGGAGTCATGGGCACAGGCCGCGGTGCTGCTGGCCCGCTGGGCCGAACCCAACCCGGACGTGCTGACCGGGCGGGTGGAACTGCTCGCCGGGATCCGCAGGGTCGAGCTGCCGCACCCGGTGTATCCGGGGAGTGTGCTGCGGCACCACGTCGAACTGGTCCGGGCGGTCGACGATGCGGCGATCTTCACCGGTCGCACCGAGGTGGACGGCGTCACCGTGGTCCGGGTCGGCCAGTTCACCCTGGCATCGCGCACGATCGACATGCTGCGGCTCGAGACGAAGGAGTGACCATGTCCCCGACCGGGCGCCCGGTGGCGCTGGTGACCGGAGGCTCGCGCGGTATCGGGCATCAGGTGGTGACCCGTCTTGCCGCCGACGGTTTCGACGTGGCGTTCTGTTATGTGTCCAGTCAGGACGCCGCGGAAACGGTGGCCAAGGAGGCGTCCGCCGCCGGTGCGGCGGTGTACCTGCAAAAAGTTGACGTGGGCGAACGCCGTGCGGTCAGCCAGTTCGTCAGGGCCACTGAGGGTGAACTCGGCCCGCTGGCCGCGGTCGTGTCGTGCGCCGGCATTGTGCGGGACAATCCGCTGGTGCTGATGAAGGACGACGACTGGCAGGCCGTGCTGCGGGTCAACCTGGACGGAACATATCACGTGTGCAAGGCCGCGGTTTTCTCCATGATGAAGCGGCGGGCCGGCGCGGTGGTGACCATGTCGTCGGTGGCCGGTGTGTACGGCAACGCGACACAGACCAACTATTCGGCGTCCAAGGCCGGCATCATCGGGTTCACCATGGCACTGGCCAGGGAGGTCGGCCCCTACGGCATCCGGGTCAACGCGGTCGCGCCCGGCTTCATAGACACCGACATGCTCGGCGGTCTGTCCGACGAGCATGTCGAAAAGATGACCGAGCGCATCCCGCTCGGACGGTTCGGTCGCCCGCAGGAGGTGGCCGACCTGGTGTCGTTCCTGGTGTCCGACCGGTCCACCTATATCACCGGCCAGGCTTTCGGCGTCGATGGCGGTCTGACTCTCTAGGGGTTTTCCATGACCAAGGCCCGCACCCCGAGGTTCTACTTCTCGTTGCGCAGTCCGTATTCCTGGCTGGCTTACCGCCGGTTGCTCGCCGAATACCCGGACATTGCCGAGCTCGTCGAATGGGTCCCGTTCTGGGAGCCGGACGAACGCAGCGCCGCCGCGCTGACCGGCACGTTCCCCTATTCGGCGATGTCGCGGGCCAAACACCTCTACATCCTGCAGGACGTCAGCCGGCTGGCCAGGCAGGCTGCCGTGCCGCTGGCCTGGCCGGTGGACCGGGCTCCGGTGTGGGAGATCCCGCACCTGGCCTACCTGGTGGCCGAGCGTGCCGGCCTCGGCCGGGAGTACGTGGCCGCCACGTACCGGACGCGCTGGGAGCAGGGCCGTGACATCTGCGACCGTGCCATCGTCGCCGAGATCGCCGCGTCCATCGGCGTGGACCCTGACGCCGCCGCGTCCGCCGCGGACGATCCTGATCTGCGCGCGGACGGCTGCGCCATCCTCGAGCGGATCTGCCGCGACGGCGTGTTCGGCGTCCCGTTCTTCGTCAACGGCTTCAACCGGTACTGGGGTGTGGAACGCCTGGCCGACTTCGCCGCCGAGCTGCGTGCCCGTCTCGTCCCCGCCACCGGCCTGCCCGCGATACGCGCCGGAACGGTGGGCCTGGGCCGCTCGTCCGACGAAGGCCACGTCGGCGGTTGCGGCTGACCTGCGGATTCGTGCCGGGGACGGGCCGAGCGCCGGCGAACTGGTGATCCGCAAACCACGTGGATTCGCCTGACCCCTCCGGCCCGTCCAGCCGTGTTGCTCGAGGACGTGTCTCCTGCCCTGTTCCGGCGTTCGCCCTGTGTTCCAACGCGTGCTGGACGGACCTGGACGGACGATGTCACGGGGTGGTTGACGCGGCAACGGGTGGGGTGCGCAGAGCGTAGAGGGTGGGGAGCAGGGTGGCCAGCAGGGTGAGCGCGGCGGCTGATCCGGTCACCGCCAGGTAGATCCACAGTGGGCCGTGCGGCAGCGGCGAGTCGCTGAGCGCGAGGTTGAACGGTACCAGTGTGGTGATCGACACCAGGGTGCCGAGGATGATGCCGCCGACGACCACCAGCACCGCCTCGGCGCTCATCATGCCCAGAACCTGGCCGCGGGTGGTGCCGATCAGGCGTTGTACGGCGAACTCCCTGCGACGCTCGGCGGTGGCCACGATCAGGGTGTTGACCAGCGAGATCACCGTATAGCAGATGATCATAAAGGCCAGCAGATAGTTGATCCACACACCGGTCTGCTCCTGCTCCGCGTGTGCCGAGCGCAGGGTGTCCTGGCCGGCCACACGCAGGCCGGGATGGTCGGCGGCGAAGTCGGCGAGAGTCGCGATGAGCGTGCCCGGCGCGACGCCGGGAGCGGCGCGTACCAGGATCTCCTGCGCCAGACCGGTTCTGGTGTGCGGGGCGACAAGTTCGGCGGGCGCCAGCATGGTCTCGAACCCGTGGCGCGCGGCGAACAGCGCGACCACCTTCGCCGAGACCCTGGTGTTGTCGCCCAGCCACAGGGGCACCGTGTCGCCGAGCTCGTAACCGAAGTGCCGCGCGCTTGTCGTGGCCAGCGCCACTGTGTCGCCACGCAGATCGGCCAGCGTGCCCGCGGTCAGCGCGACCGGGGCGGTGCGGTCCGCGCCGTCGGCGGTGATGCCCTGCAGCGGCACGGTCTCCCGGTAGCCGGTCTCCGCAACCTCCTCGCTTTCCAGGTATCCCTCGCTGTTCACCACCGCGCTGGCCTGGCCGACACCGGGCAGCGTGCGCACCGACCGCACCAGGTTGACCGGGAAGCCGCCGGCGGTGGAGACGAGCGCGGCGTCGGCGCGCAGGTTCTCCGTGTAGGCCCGATCGGCGGCCTCGGACTGGGACGTCTGGAGATACAGCAACGAGGTGGCCAGGCCGGTGGCAAGCATGATCGGCATAATCATGCCGGCCGTCCTGATCCGCCGTGTTCTCGCGTTGAGCAGGGCAAGATGGCCGGAGAGCCCGCACATCGCACGAAGCGGCACGTACAGCACCAGGACGATCACCCGGGTCAGGCCGGGGCCGAGCAGCGCGAAACCAGTGGCCCACAACATGGCGGTCGGGCCGGCCGTGCTCGCCGCGACCGGGCCCTTCATCACCAGTGCGGTCACCAGGGTCAGGGCCATTCCGCCGGCCAGGAACAGCACCGCGAACAGGATGCGCGGCCAGCTCACCCAGCGCCGCTGCAGGCCGGCTTCGACCAGCGCCTCGGTCGGCCGGGTGCGTGCCGCGGCCCAGCCGGCCGCCCAGGCGGCGAGCAGCGCGGTCAGCATGGTCACCGCCGAGCCGACCAGCGTCGGCACGAAGCCCTGGTGAAACACGATCGCCGGAGGAGCCACACCGCCGTCGGCCAACTGGTCGAACAGGAATCGCCCAACCGGCCTACCGAACGGGTACGCGGCCGCGGCGGCCAGCAGGCCGATCATCATGGTCTCGCCGAGCAGCAGCCGGCGCAGCTGGCCAGGTGTGCCGCCGATCGCCCGCAGCAGCGCCATCTCCTGCTGTCGTTGTTGCACGGAGAGACCCAGGATGCTGGCCACCACGAAGATTGCCACCAGCACGGCGAGCCCGCCGAACACACCGGCCAGCACGATCATCGTCTCGCCGCCGTCCGCGGCGCTGGCGAACTCGGCCAGGCCGCGCTCGTCCCCGGTCAACAGCGTCGTGGGCGTGTCCTTCAGCGCTGTGGCCAGCGCGTCGCGCAGCTGTCCACTTTGGAAGCCCGGCGCGGCGAGCACGCCGATCGCGTCCACCTGGTCACCCGCGGGCACGATCCTGGCGACGTCGGGTTCGGCGAAGAACAACGCGCCCGCGATGATCTGGTCCGCGGACACCACGCCGCTGACCCGGAACCGCGCGGGGGTACCGCGTACCACGACGTCGACCTGGTCACCGACCCCGACGCCGGCCCGCGTCGCGGTTGCCGTGTCCACCGCGATCTCGTGTTCGGCTGGCGCGGCGCCGTCGCGGATCCCGTATCGACCGAGCGCGGCCGACGCCCAGGCGTGCCCGATCTGCTGGTCGCCATCGGTAACCGGCATGCCGTCGCGCAGCAGCGCGGCAGGGAACGACACGTCCGGCACGGCATCGGCGACGCCGGGCACCGACCTGATCCTGGTCACCAGCGTGGCGTCCAGTCGGATCGGTTCCGGATGTGACTGGTCGCCGGTGACCACGACATCGGCGGCGACCAGTCGCTGTGGCGGGACCGCGGTACGGATCCCGGTCTCCATGAGACCGCCACAGGCCATCACCAGCACCGTGCCGAAGAACAGCGCGACGAACGACGCGACGAAGCCGCCGGCGCGGTATCTCAGGGTCCGCAGGGCCAGTAGCAGCATCAGGACACCTGCCCCGCCGGTGTCCTGCCCTGCGTACCGAGCTTGATCATCTGTTCGGCCAGCACCTGCGCCGTCGGCTCAAGGATCTCGCCGACGAACCGGCCGCCGGCCAGGAACACCACCCGGTCGGCATGCGCGGCAACGACAGGGTCGTGAGTGACGATCACAACAGTCTGGCCGCCGCTGCGGACCGCCTGCCGCAACAGGTCGAGGATTTCCAGGGCGGTGTAGGCATCCAGCGCGCCGGTCGGCTCGTCGCCGAAGATCACCGAAGGCTGGGTGATCAGTGCTCTGGCGATGGCCACCCGTTGCTGCTGGCCGCCGGACAGTTCGCCGGGCCGGTGCTTGCGGCGCTCGCTGAGCCCGACCTGTTCCAGCACCGTGTCCACCGCGCCTCGTCTGGGCCGGCGGCCGGCAAGGCGCACCGGCAGCGCGATGTTCTCCACCACGGTGAGCGCGGGCAGCAAATTGAACGCTTGGAAAACAAACCCGATTCTTTCGCGACGCAGAATAGTCAGCTCGCGTTCACCTAGTTTGGTGATCTCTCGGCCGTCCAGGGTCACCGATCCCGATGTCGGGGTGTCCAGTCCGGCCGCGCAGTGCAGGCAGGTGCTTTTACCGGAACCCGACGGGCCCATCACCGCGGTGAAGGTGTGGCGGCGGAAGCCGATCGACACTGAATCCAGTGCGACGACGCCGGTCCGGGAGTTGCCGTAGACCTTTCGGACGGCATCCAGGCGCACGACATCGTCCACCGCGATGCGGGATGTGGCCACAGTGTTTTGCTCCCCTGGTTAGACTGCTGCACTACGGGAGGTGATCGTAATTCTCGTCCGGATGTAGCATCTGGTCCGGCCCGAACGGCTCAGGCCTATGTGCGATTTACTGGTGGATCATCGCCGATCGGATGGTAGCCACGTCAAGCCTAGCCTGGTCGGGTAGGGCGGTCCCATTGACCCACAAAGGCTTTCCCGCAGGATCGGCTGAGACCTGCTTGGAATGTTCGCGATGCGGTACTTTGGAGATTGGGATCCCTTGGTAACCGGCTGATCGCGCGAGAGCGTGCTCGGCTGGGCGGGGGCTCGGGGGACCATGAACGGACTAGGGGTGCCATGAATCTGGAGATCCGGCATGCTCGTGTGGTTGCCATGATCGCCGAGTCCGGGAGCATCTCCAAGGCGGCGGCCAAGCTCGCCCTGCCGCAGCCCAGCCTGACCTACCAGCTCCGCCGAATCGAGAAGGCAATTGGCGGCGACCTGTTCGTCCGGTCCAGCTTCGGCATCACTCCGACTCCGCTGGGCGAGAGGTTGATCCCGATGCTGGTCGACCTGGCCAACCGGGCCGACGCGGTGATGGCCGAGGCGTCGTCGCCCCCGTCCGAGGTGTTGCGTATCGGCAATGCCGAATGGACTCCTGTTACTCTCCGTGATGCACTGCGGGCTTCGCTGCCCGAGTTGGATGTACAAACCGTGACCATGGATCCGGCGGCCGGTATGGCCGCGGTGATCAGTGGCGGGCTGAGTGTCGCGCTGGTGCCCTGGCTGGAGGGCATCACGCCGGGCACCCTGTTGGAACCCGGACTGACCATGGAGATCATAGCGCGTGAGCCGGTCTGGGTGGCCCTGCCTCGCGGGCACCGCCTGGCCGGCCAGCCCGTGCTGACCGAGTCGTCGCTGAGTGACCTGAACTGGGTCAGGCGTGTGCGCGGGAACTGGTTTCACCCGGTGGAGGAGTACCTGTTCGGTCGATTCGATCAGAAGATTCCGAACGTACTGCACTACGTCGGCGGGCATGCCGAGGCGATGGCCTGGGTTCGCGACGCCAACGCGGTCGCGCTGACCCCGCCGACCGGGGCGACTGACGAGGTCGCCCTGGTCGGCGTGTCAAGCGTGCCGCGCAGCCAGCTGCTTCTGGTGTGGCGTAAGGGATCACTGCATTTGAATACGGTAAGTGTACTGGTAAATACTTTACGTGAATATTACTGCGAGTACGCACGTACGATTCCGCAGGTGTGGGCCTGGATGATCGAACACCCCGCGGAATCCCCCGAGCTGGCCGACTATCTCACCGGTCCGGGTCTGACCGTCGCGTCCTGACCACGGCCCCACCCGCCCGTGCCGCACGACGCCGGCCCGCTTGCCCGCCCGCACCGTGCTGCCGGCACCTTGCTGAAGATACACAACCACCCCGGCCGGACATGCGTGATCAGATCTGGGGCCTACCGCATGTCACCAGCGCGTCAGTGGAGCGTCAGCCGCACGGACAAGCCTGAACGCAGAACGCCACGGTAGCGCGAGCGAGGAGGAGGCCGACCCCGCTATGACGTCGTTGGTCGCGGTGTCCAGTCATCTGCCTGAGACGATCAAGGTCGTCGACCTGAAGGAGCCCCTCGGGCTGACCGATCTCCAGGTGCGCCGGTTCACCCGGCTCTACGGGCTCTCCGAGATCTGCAAGTCCGCCGAGGAGTCCGAGACCGACCTGCTGCGGGCCGCGGCCGACAAGCTGACTGAGCTGGCCGGCCAGGAGGAGCGGGTCCGCTACCTGGTGCGGGCCAAGGGCCTGCGCACCACCGCGCCCTACCCGCACAGCCCGCTGCAGGAGGTGCGTGCGGCGCTCGGCCTGACCAACGCCACCACCTTCTCCGTCGCCGACCACGGATGCGCCACCGGGCTGCTGGCCTTTGACGTGTGCGCGACCCTGCTGGCCGCGGACGGCGACCCGGACGGGCTCGCGCTGATCCTGGCGGGGGACAGGACCTTCACCCCGTTCTCTCAGTGGGTCGCCGATGTCTCGATCATGGGCGAGGGGACGGCCGCGGTGCTGGTCAGCGCCGGCGGCACCAGGGACCGGATGACCGGCTACGCGGCCCGTGTCCACGGCCGGCCGGACGGAATGATCGATATGACCCCCGACGTGGCCAGGCAGGCACGGCAGATCTACCAGGACGCCCTGGAGGATGTCGTGCGGGCCGCCACCGCGCAGGCCGGGATCACAGTGGCCGACCTGGCGCTGGTGTTGCCGCACAACGTCAACCGGGTGTCCTGGACGGTGGCCGCGGACAAGCTCGGCCTGCCCAAGGAGCGGATCTTTCTGGACAACCTGGCCGCCACCGGGCACTGCTTCTGCGCCGACCCGTTCATCAACTACCGGACGGTTACCGACCGCGGCCTGCTCAACCCTGGTGACCACTACCTGATGACCTCGGCCGGGCTCGGCCAGACGTTCGCCGCGATGGTCTTCCAGCACTGAGGGATGGTCTTCCAGCACTGAGGAGTGTCATGACGGGCTTCACCAGAAGGCTCAGGAAGGCGCTGGTCGGCTCGCCGGACGCGGCTGTAGTCCTCCTCGGCAACTTCGAGGTCGAGGAGCAGTGGGCGCGCGGCGAGCACACCCTGCCCCGGTTCTCCGCCGCCGCGGGCACCGCAGTGGTGAACCGGATGGACGAGTTCGCCATGCTGCTGGCCGCCGCTGGCGACCACGTGGTGCTCAAGACCGCGCCGGACCCCGCCTACGTGGACTACCTGCGCGCCCTCGGGCTCGAACTGCCCACCGTGCACGTGGTGTCCCAGCAGGACCCGCAGCGCACGGTCACCGAGGACATACTGCGCGACAACGAGCTGCTGGCACGGCTGTCCACGCTGGACGCGTCGATCGCGGTGCACGGGGTGTCCGAAGTGGAGGAGGAACTGGCCGCCGCCACCGGGCTGACGCTGGCCGCTCCGAGCGCCCTGGTGTGCAAAGCGGTCAACAGCAAGGTGTACAGCCGCAGGCTCGCCGACGAACTCGGCCTGCGCCAGCCGGACGGCCGGGCCTGCGACACGCTGGAGCAGTTGGCCGCCGCGGTCGAATGGGCGCGCGGACTGTTGGCCACCGGCCGCAGGGTGGTGCTCAAGGAGGCGTTCGGCGTCTCCGGCAAGGGCATCGCCGTGTTGGACAGCGAGCGCCGGCTCGACCGCACATACCGGATGATCGCCGATCGGGTCCACCGCCGCGGCGACGAACGGATCGCGTTCGTGCTCGAGGACTGGGTGGACAAGGCCAGCGACCTCAACTACCAGTTCACCGTCAGCCGCGACGGCTCGGTGAGCTTCGACTTCGTCAAGGAAGCGATCACCGAGAACGGGGTCCACAAGGGGCACTGGATGCCCGCGGACCTGTCCGGCGCGCACGTGGACCAGCTGACCATGTGCGCCGACCTGCTGGGCAAGCGGCTGGCCGAGGACGGCTACTTCGGCGTGGTCGGGGTGGACGCGCTGACCGATCCGGCCGGCGGGCTCTACCCGGTGATCGAGATCAACGCGCGTAACAACATGTCCACCTACCAGGTGTTGCTGCAGGAACGGTTCCTCGGCGTCGGACGGGTGGCCATGGCCAGGCACTACCCGCTCCGGCTCGCCGAACCGCTCGGCTTCGCCGACGCCGCCCGGCTGCTGGACGGCCTGCTGCTGTCCGGGGTGGGTGGCAGCGGCCTGTTGGTCAACAACTTCGCCACGGTCAACGCCGGCGCCCGCGCGGAAGGGCCGTTCGACGGCCGGCTCTACGGCCTGCTGATCGCGGACACCGCCGCCGAGGTGGCCGTGATCGATGCCGCGGTCACCGCCCGGCTTGCCGAAGGGATTCCGTCATGACCGAGTTCGACGTGCAGGGCGTCACGGTGTCCGAGCTGGCACGGCGTTTCGGTACCCCGCTCTACGTCTACGACTCGGACGAGCTGATCGGGCGGCTGACCACGCTGCTCGACGTGATGCACCCTCGTCTCGAGGTGTTCTTCTCGCTCAAGGCCAATCCGAACATCGCGGTCTGCGCCCTGCTGCACTCACGCGGCGCGCGGGCCGAGGTGTCCTCCATGGTCGAGCTGACCACCGCGCTGCGTGCCGGCGTGGCCGGCGAGGACATCATCTTTCTTGGCCCCGGCAAGAGCCGCGCCGAACTGGTCGCCTGCCTGGAGCGCGGCGTACACACGATCGTCTGCGAGTCCTTCGGCGAGCTGGCCACGATCAACGAACTGGCCGGCGAGCGTGGAATGATCGCCCCGGTCGCGCTGCGGGTCAACCCGAGCTTCCAGGTGAAGGGTTCCGGGCTGACCATGGGTGGCAGGGCCCGGCAGTTCGGCATCGACGAGGCGCAGCTGCTGGCCACCCCTGATCTGGCCGAACGGCATCCGAGTGTGCGGTTGATGGGTGTGCATGCCTACATGGGCACCCGGATCCTGAACGCGGACGCGGTCGCCAACAACACCGAGCGCATCCTCGACCTCGCCGAGCGGATCTCCGCCACGCTGGGCTTCCCGCTGGACCTGGTGGACATCGGCGGCGGCCTTGGCATCGCCTACTTCGACGGCGAGGACGATCTCGATCTTGCCGCGCTGGCCACCAGGATGAACCCGGTGGTCGGTGACTTCGCCACCCGGCACCCGGGCACCCGACTGGTCATGGAACTGGGCCGGTACCTCACCGCGATGGCCGGTACCTATGTGATCAGGGTCGAGTACACCAAGACCTCGCTCGGCGAGCGGTTCGCGGTCGCCGACGGCGGCACCAACCACCACATGGCCGCGGTGGGCATCGGATCGTTCGTCAAGCGCAACTTCCCGATGCTGCTGCTCAACCGGATCGACGAGCCGGCGTCGGAGAGCTGGCACGTCACCGGCCCACTGTGTACTCCGAACGACACCCTCGGCAAGAAGGTGGAGCTGCCGCCGGTGCGGCCGGGCGATCTGATCGGCGTGCTCCGGTCCGGCGCATACGGCCCCAGCGCGTCACCGGTGTTCTTCCTCAGCCACGGCCACCCCGCCGAGGTGCTCGTCCACTGCGGGCAGCCGTACCTCGTCCGCGAGCGTGACCGCCCGGAGGACCTGCTCCGCCAGCAGCGTCTGCCCGACCTGACCGCGGTGGCCATGCCGCGGGCCAACTGAAGCCGTGGGGCGACCGAGCAGCAGGGCAACTGAGCTGCGGGGCAACTGAGACGAAGGGACTGTCCCATGACAGACACGGCCACCGCGACGACCGTGCGCAGAGACCGCATCGTCGCCGCGATCTCCTCGGCGCTGATCGAGATTCTGGAGTACGACCTGCCGGAGATCACCGAGGACTCCCGGCTGTTCGATCAGCTCGGCCTTGACTCCACCGGCGTGTTCGAGCTGCTCATGCGCCTGGAGGAGGCACTCGACGTCGAGTTCGACACGGACAACCTGGAGATGGGCCACTTCGAGACGGTTCGTTCGCTTGCCGACTTCGTCGTGTCGGAGACGGGTGACTGACGTGTACGCGACGGCGGCACCGGTAACGCCGGCCCCCGGCGGCCGGATGGCCGGGCTCGGGCTGGTCGAGGTTGCCCACCGCCAGTTCGGGCCCGGCGGGGGGCGCATCGACGACCCGTTCTCCGAGCGGCATTTCACCGACCTGACTAGCGGTTACGGTATGACCTACCGCGCCGACGTCGCGGCCCGGTCGCGCGGCAACACCTTCGCGGCCATGTCCGCCGCGCTGGTCGACGGGCTGGCCCCGGCACCGGATCCGTTCGGCGTTGCCGTGGTCGCGCACGCCACCCCGGACCTGGACTGCCGGTACGCCGCGGCCACCTACCTGTCTGACCTGCCCGGCGTGCTGCTCTCCTTCGCGGTGTCGGAGAACGGTGGATGCACGCCGTTCACCGCCCTGCGGCTGGCCGGCGCGTACACCGCCCGGCACAGCCTGCGCCGAGCGGTGGTGCTCGTGCTCGACCAGTCCACCCTGCCCTACGACCTGGCGCCAGGGGTTGCCCCGGCCGGCGATGCCGGGGTCGCCCTGGTGCTTGGCGAGGGCGGTGACAGCATGTCGTTCGGCCATGTCGCCGGGGCTCGGCGTACGAATCTGTCCGGTGCGGTGGCCGAGGCGATCGGCCAGGCGATCGGCCAGGCGCTGCCCGGCGGCGTTGGGGGAACGCCGGTCGAGGTGCTGGCCGGCCCGGGAGTCGAGACCGGGCAGGTGCCGGCCGAGTTCGGTCGGGTCACTCGGATCGACAACGGATTTCCGTGTAGCGGGCTGTGGTCGGCGCTGGCCACCCGGTTCGGCCAGCCAGCCCGGCCAGGCTCGCTGACTGTGTTGGTGGACGCGGATCCGGCCCGTGGTGACGTGAGCGCGTGCGTGATCTTCAGAGGATTTCGATGACCACGGTGGTGCGGACCGGCTTCGACCCCGGCCTCTGGGCGCGCTGCCACCGGACGGCCCGCGAGGAAGGGCTGGCTCCAGGTCTGGCCGCCCTGCGTGAGGCGTTGTTGCCGGGGCTGATCCCCTGTGGGCCGGGCGGACACGCGGTGATGCCGGCCGCGCTGGCCGGCGAGGCGAGCCGGCTGTGGGTGGACGGTATGACCACCGAGGACCACGTCGAGCTGGAGACTCTGGGCGTCGTGGATCTGCCCGGCGGGCCGGTTGCGATGCTGGGTCACTCGCGCGAGCCCGGCCACGTCGGCGCGTTCTCCGCCTCCGCGCAGCCGCGCACGCTGTGGCTGCGCGGGCTGCTCTGGTTGCGGCTGGGCCTGTCCGAGGGGCTTCGCGACGCCTGCGTCACCTACCTCGCGGGCCGTACGGTGGGCAGCTCGGTGCTGCTGCAGCAACAACTGGTCAAGGGCGCGCTGGCCGACGTGTTGCTGGAACACCTGGAGATCCGCGCTGTGATTACCAGCGCTGGCGAGCGGACCGAGGACACCCTCGGCCGGCTGCACGAGCAGATCACTGACGCGGACCGCGAGCTGCTGCACCTGCTCGGCGCGAGCGGCTACCTGGCCGGCGGGACCGGCCA
>NZ_JWIO01000006.1:17968-37337 GCF_001017755.1 Protofrankia coriariae | reverse complement strand
CCTGGCCGGCGGGACCGGCCACGCCGCGGACGTGTCCGAACTGATGGCCGGGGTGTACGTGCCAGGGGAGCGGTCGTGACCCCGCTGGACACGCTGCGCGGGCAGGTGCGCGAGTGGGGGGTGGACTTCCGCCGGCACGCGCTGGAGCTGGACGCTGATCCCGAGGCCATCCGCGCGCACTTCGACCTGCCAGCGGTGAGGTTCCTGTCCACCATGGGCGTTCCGGTCGAGTACGGGCACGAGCCGGAGCCGATCGACGGGCACCGCTTCGACGGCACCCTTGCCGCCCAGCGGGTCGTGGTGATGGAGGAGCTGGCCGCCGCGGACGCCGGCATGCTGGTCGCGTCACCCGGCCCGCTGCTGGCTGGCGTGTTCCTTCAGCAGTTCGGTGACCCGGCTCAGAAAGCCCTGTTCTACCAGCGGATGCTGGACAGGCCGTTGTGGACGTTCTTCGCGCTGACCGAGCCGGCGGGCGGGTCGGACGTCGGCGCCATGCGCACCGTGATCCACCCCGGCTCGCCCGCGCGGCTGTCCGGTACCAAACGCTACGTCGGCAACGCCTGCCGGGCGCGGATCGGGGTGGTGTTCGCCCGGCTGAAGCCAGGGCCGCTAGGTATCCGCGCGGTGTTGCTGGAGACCCCGATCGACGGGTTCGAGGCGGTCCCGCTGGACATGATCGGTCTGCGTGGGGCCAGGATCAGCGCGATCAGTATGGACTCGGTCGAGGTGCCCGACGACGCGTTCCTCGGCCGGCAGCTGTCGCCGACCCGACGCGGTGTCTGGGCTTTCGTCCAGACCTTCAATCAGCTCAGGCCCGGCGTCGCGGCTATCGGGCTGGGCATCGCCAGGGCCGCCTACGAATACGCGGTCTCCAACCGCCGGTCGCTGCGCCGAGAGGAGGAACTGCGGCTGGACGACCTGCGCCGCCAGATCGACGGCACGCGCCACCTGGTCGAGGCATCCGCGGCCATGATTGACGCCCGGCCGGCCGACGGCCACCTGGCCTCCGCGGCCAAGGCGAGAGCCAGCGCCCTCGCCGAGCGGGCCACCCGGACAGCCTGTGGGCTCCTCGGTGCCGGCGCCCGGCTGGAACATCCACTGCTGGACAAGCTCGTACGTGACGCCAAGTCGATGGAGTTCATCGAGGGCACCACGCACATGCAGAAACTCACGATCTTCCAGGGGCTGTTGTCCGGGAAGGTTGACAACCACGAAGTGCCATCTTCCGAAACCGTACGGTGATATTAATTCGGACAAGAGGGGCAAGTGCCAATGGAAGATCAGCGGATCACGAAGGTCGTCGTCCTGGGGGGCGGTACCGCGGGCTGGATGAGCGCGTCCTATCTCGGCAAGGTGCTCGGCCCAGCCGTGCAGATCACCGTGCTGGAGGCGCCGTCGGTTCCCAAGATCGGGATTGGCGAGGCCACCGTGCCCAACCTGCACAAGACGTTCTTCGACTTTCTCGGCTTCGCGGAGGAAGAGTGGATGCGCGAGTGCAACGCCAGCTACAAGATGGGCATCAGATTCGTCAACTGGCGCACTGACGGCACCGGTGAGGCCGATGCCCGGCCGTTCGGTGACTCGATTGACCACTACTATCACCTGTTCGGCCTGCTGCCCAACCACGGCAACCTGCCGCTGTCGCACCACTGGACGTACAAGAAACTCAACGGGCAGACCAGCGAGCCGTTCGACTACGCCTGCTACCGCGAGCCCCCGGTCATGGACAAGAAGCTGTCGCCGAGATTTGCCGACGGCACCAAGTGGACGAACTACGCGTGGCATTTCGACGCCAACCTGGTGGCCGACTTCCTGCGCAGGTTCGCGGTGAACAAGCAGGGCGCGGTGCACGTCGAGGACGTGATGACCGAGGCGTTGATCGACCATCGTGGGTATGTCACCGGACTGCGCACCAAGTCCGGCGCGGTGATCGAGGGCGACCTGTTCGTGGACTGCTCCGGGTTCCGCGGCCTGTTGATCAACCAGGCGATGAAGGAACCGTTCCTGGACATGAGCGACCACCTGCTCAACGACAGCGCGGTGGCCACCCAGGTGCCGCACGACGACGAGGCCAACGGCGTCGAGCCGTACACCTCGGCGATCGCCATGTCGTCCGGGTGGACCTGGAAGATCCCGATGCTCGGCCGGTTCGGCACCGGATACGTGTTCTCCAGCCGGTTCCAGTCACGTGACGACGCGACCCTGGAGTTCTGCCGGCTGTGGGGCCTCGACCCGGAGACCCAGCCGTTGAACCAGATCAAGTTCCGGGTCGGTCGCAACCGGCGGACCTGGGTGAAGAACGTGGTCAGCATCGGCCTGTCCTCGTGCTTCCTCGAGCCGCTTGAGTCCACCGGCATCTACTTCATCTACGCCGCACTGTTCCAGCTGGCCAAGCACTTCCCGGACAAGCGGTTCGACCAGATCCTGATCGACCGGTTCAACGCCGAGATCGAAACCATGTTCGACGACTCGCGCGACTTCATCCAGGCGCACTTCTCCTTCGCGCCGCGCAACGACACGCCGTTCTGGCGGGCGTGCAAGGACCTGGTACTCGCCGATGACATCACCGAAAAGATCAAAATGTACCGGGTAGGTCTCGCGGTGAACATGCCGAGCACCGACGAGAGCACCTACTACGCGAACTTCGAAGTGGAGTTCCGCAACTTCTGGAACAACAGCAACTACTACTGCATCTTCGCCGGCCTGAACTTCCTGCCCGACCACCCGCTGCCCGCGCTGGCCGCCCGTCCGGAGGAGGTGGAGTCCGCCGAGCCGGTGTTCGACCAGATCAAGCGGACCCAGGAGAAGCTGATTTCCACGCTCCCCTCCACCTACGACTACCTGAAGAGCCTGCACGGAGCCTGACCTCTCGTCACGTCGTATTTCTGTTCCTGAGTTCTCGGAAACCCGGGCCGGGTGGCCGGGAGGTGTTTTTCGGCCTCCCGGCCTCCCGGCCTCCCGGCCTCCCGGCCTCCCGGCCCGACCTGTCCGGGTGGCCGGTCAGCGTGCGGTCGGCACCGCTTCCGGCCGGCGGACCTGGTCGGCTGGCGTACTCCGGTGCGACGGCCCGGGCAGTCGCGACGGCCACCAGTTGGCCTTGTCCAGGATGACCATCAGCGCGGGCAGGATCAGAATCCGTACCACGAACGCGTCCAGCAGGATTCCGACGGTCAGGCTGAACCCGACCTGCTTGATCTCCAGCAGGCCGCCGAAGATGAACCCGGCGAACACCGAGACCATCACGATCGCCGCGCTGGTCACGACCCCGGCCGAGTTGATGATCCCCTCGTGCACCGCCTGCCTGGTCGGGATGCCGCGCTGCACCGCCTCCCGGATCCGGCTTACCACGAACACCTGGTAGTCCATGGACAGCCCGAACAGGATCACGAACAGGAACAGCGGAACCCGGGAGATGATGAATCCGCCCGGCGGCAGGTCGAGCAGTCTGGCCGCCCAGTCGGACTGGAACACCAGGGCCAGCGCACCAAGCGCGGCCCCGGCGGAGAGCAGGTTGAGCAGCGCGGACACCGCTCCGATCACAACGGACCGGAAGGCCACCGCCATCATCAGGAAGGTCAGCAGCAGCAGGGTGCCGACCACCAGGGGCAGCTTGGCCTTCAGATGCTTCACGTCGGACACACTCATGGCGACCTCGCCGCCGATCGCGTGCTCCACCCCGGGGACCGCGCCGATGGTGGACGGCACGATCTGGTCCTTCAGCCGCTGGTACAACTGGTGCGCCACCTCGGCGTCCACCGCGTACGGCGTGCCGAACTTCACCGTGGTGATCCGTCCGTCGGCCGAGACCCGGCGTATCGGAGTGCTCCTGCCAGCCAGTGCCGGGTCGGCCAGCGCCGCCTGTTCCAGGTTGTTCAGCGCGGTGCCGACATCCGCGCGCTGCGCGGCGTCGGCCCGCACCGCGACCACGAAACCGGTGCCCTGCATGGGAAAGGTCCGTACGAGCTGGTTGTGGGTCTGGATGGTCGGCACCTGCGGCATCCGGTCGTAGGACGGCAGGTTCAGCCGCATGCCGAACGCGGGGATCACCAGGGCGAGCATCAGCCCGCCGCTGACCAGCAGGGTGTCCACCGGGCGTCTGATCGCCGGGCGGAGCAGAGCCGGCCACAGCCGGGGTTGCGTGCCTCGGCTGCTCATCCGCCCGATCAGTGGCACCCGCGGCCGGTCCACCCATCGGCCGAGCTTGGCCAGCAGCGCGGGCAGCACGGTGAGCGAGGCGACCATGGCCACCGCGACGACGATCATGACGCTGACCGCGAGCGAGGAGAAGATGATGTCTCTGGCGACGAACAGCGCGGCCACCGAAACCAGCACGGCGAACCCGGACACGATCACCGCGCGGCCGGAGGTGGCCGCGGCCAGCTCGACAGCGGCGGTGTGGCTCAGCGTCCCACCGGAGCGGGCCCGTTCCTCACGTTCCCGTTTGAGGTAGAACAGCGAGTAGTCCACGCCGACCGCCATGCCGATCAGCACGATCATCGTGTTGTTCTCGCCGACGCTGGGGAACAGGTGAGTGGACAGGGTGGACAGGCCGATGGACCCGGCCACCGCGGACAGCGCCACCACCAGCGGCACCCCGGCCGCGACGATCGCGCCGAAGGCGAACAACAGGATCAGCAGGGTTATGGGCAGGGACAGCCGTTCGGCGGCCGCTGTCTCCTTGCTGTCCTGCTCGTCGACCTGATAGCTGGTCGATGCGTCACCGGTCTGCGCGACGGTGAGGTCGGGGAACTCCTCCTGGGCGGCCGCGGTCTGGTCCAGCAGCGACTTCACGTGGCTCTGCGCGGACGCGCCGTCGTCGGCCATCGTGACCGCGACCAGCAGGGCGTTGCCGTCCGGCGCGGTGACCGGCGCGTCGACCTCGGCGACGTCCGGCAGCTGACGCATCCTGGTGGTGACCGCACTGGCCGCCTGACCGGCCCGCTGGGCGTCGAACTTCCCGTCGCGACCGGAGATCAGAACCTTCTCCACCACGCGGTCGTTGAGGTCGCCGTCGGCCATGATCTCCTGGGCGCGTCCGGCCTCGCCTATCCGGTAGTCGGCGTTGGTGGCGTTACGGGTGCCAGCCGCGCTGCCGATCGCGAGGCAGACCGCCACGAACACCACCCAGCCCAGGATCGCGTGCCACGGATGGGTCGCGCTCCATCTGGCTATCCGGACGGTAATTGGTTTCCTGTTCATGGTGCGTTTCGTCTCCTTGTAAGCGTACGGAATCGGCACGTGGCGCGGCGGCAACAGTACGTGCGGAGTTGTTCGGAGAATTACGAGAAGTTCGTCTGGAACAGGAGTCCCGGGCCGGCGAAGAACAAGCTGGCAGCCGCCCGGAAACTAGCAGGAGGGTCTGTGGTGGGCGTCGGTGGCCCGGGTGGAGTATCTGTCGGAACCTGATGTGGGTGACAACGCGCTCGACCGGCGTGTGGAGATGTGGAACATTCCTGTTCTCCTCCCGCCGTCAATGCCGGGCTCCGCGCGTCCCTGAATTTTTGTGAGGTGTCACATGCGGGTACGGTTCCGACGGCCCGTACGGGCTGACAGGACACGTCTCGTCGGAGAGAAGGGCCGGTGATGACTCGGGACCGGTGTCACGTCGTGTTGTTCCCGGGCGTCCGCGGTGTGCCGCGCGCCCGCCGTGACCTGCGAGGTCGGGGCGCTGACGCAACCAGCAGCGTAATCAGCGACGTAATCAGCGACCACCTGGCGTGTTTTTCGTGTGTGGCGTTTGTGGGGTTGCCATGAGGGTGTCCGGGTTTCGCATCGTGTCAGAATCCTGGAAACTCTTTTTTGTGTCCGACCGCTCCGGACCTACTTGTCCAGGCGGAGAGGGCCCAGCTGGAGAGCGTTCGGTCGGAAGGCGTCCGGGTGAAGAGGGTCCGGGCGAAGAGGCCCGGGTTCGGTGAGCATCCGTTTGGCGTCGGCCAGCGGATCGACCGGCGGTCTGAGCAGCATCGTGGCGACGGCGCGGTGCAGACGGGCAGCGGCGACCACCAGGTGGGCCAGGAACACACACAGGACGGCGAACCCGGCGGCGGTGAGCAACGCGGTGGGCAGGTCGTCGACTTTGATTCCGGTAGCGGGCCCGTCGTCAGGAAAATAGCCGAGCTGTACCCCGTGCTCGCCTGGAATGGACCAGTACCACAGCGGCAGGGCGACCCCGGCCACGCCGGCGATCCAGAGCACCAGGGCCACCAGGTCGAGTATGAGCAACAGGGGATAGAGCAGGATGAGGTAGGTGCAGTCACGCATCGTGGATGGATCGGTCCACCGGCTCCTGGCCTGAGCCAGGATGCCGGATCCCCGGACCGGTCGGTAGGCGTTCGGGATGCGCCATCCGACCAGCCCGGCACGCAGCCGTTCGACCTGGGCGCAGCCGTGGATGATGCTGGCAACACCGACCAGCACCGGTACGCCGAGCCAGGAGACGCTGGTCGCCACGGCAAGCAGGAGGAGGCTGAGGCAGACCGCGAACAGCACGGTGCCAACCAGCAGGTACCCGCCGAGATATCCGGCCGCTGCCCACGGCGCCAGCGAGAACGGGAGACGGATCGGATGTCGGCCGCGACGCAACGGATCACATTGTCGACTCGTCATTCGACACTCCGCAGCAGCTCCTCGACCGCCGTGAGTCGCTTGGTCAGCCCCTCGAGTTCAACTCTCAGCGATTCCTGGTTGGCCACCGCCTGTTCGGCGAGCTTGCGGTAACCTGCCATGGCCACCGCGTCGGCGCGGTGTTTCTGCAGGCTGAAGTACGAGACAACGCTCGCCGCAATGCCACCGATGGCAATCAGCACGATGGCGATCGCGACCACGCCCCCGAACATGTCAGACTCCTTTCAGGTCATCGTCTCCTCCGGCGCCGGTCTCCTGGTCCTCTCGGAGCGCGGTGAGGATCGTGTCGGCGGTGAGCCGCAGCTCGAACGGGACCAGCTCGAAATGCTTCATCGCCTTGCCGTTCTCGGACAGTTCCAGATGCCCGATCACCAGCTCGGCCTTTTCCAGCCGTTCAAGGTGCATGTACAGCAGCGGGCGGGACAGACCCAGCCTGCGGGCCAGTTCGCTGACGTGTACTCGTCCGGCAGCCAGCTCCGCGATGATACGTAGTCGCTGCGCGTGCCCCAGTGCGGTGAGCGCAACGAGAAGCTCCTCGCTGTTCAGCGATTCTCCTCCCTGTCACGCCCATTCCCTGTCATGCCCATACTCTGTCATGCTCATCTTCCATCTGTCAGAAAATACTGACAGGTGTCGCGCGGCGTTGTCAACTCCTGGCGGTGAGTCGGTCTGGATCAGGCTTCGGTCAGTGCCGCGTCAGCCGGACCGGTCAGCATGGACGGGCAGGCCAATCGAACGACGTTCGGAGTGTCGACGTGACGAGCCCTTTTGACGACCAGGACGGGATGTTCCTGGTGCTGGTGAACAGTGAGGGACAACACAGCCTGTGGCCGGCCTTCGCCGAGGTCCCCGGTGGCTGGACCGTCGTCCTGCCCGCTGGCCCCCGCGACGCCGCGCTGTCCTACGTGGAGGAGAACTGGACTGATCTTCGCCCGAGGAGCGTGCGCGAACGGATCACGGATCCGGCAAGGTGAGCCGGATGAAGACCGCGATCCTGGCCGAGGGCCTGAAGAAGCGCTACCGCGAGACCGACGCGCTCGCCGGTGTCGACCTGGCCGTGTCGACCGGCTCGGTGCTCGGCCTGCTCGGTCCCAACGGTGCGGGCAAGACCACCACGGTACGGGTGCTGGCCACCCTGCTGCGTCCCGACGCCGGCCGTGCCGAAGTGGCCGGTGCCGACGTGCTTACTCGCCCGGACGAGGTGCGCAGGCGGATCGGTTTCACCGGGCAGAACGCCGCGGTCGACGCGCTGCTGACCGGCCGGGAGAACCTGGTCCTGGTGGGTACGCTGCTGCATCTGGGCCGCTCTGCCGCTCGCGCTCGGGCCACGGCGCTGTTGGAGGAGTTCGGTCTCACCGAGGCGGCCGACCGTCCGATCGGGACGTACTCCGGCGGTATGCGCCGTCGCCTGGACCTGGCCGCGTGCCTGGTCGGCCGTCCGTCGGTGCTGTTCCTTGACGAGCCGACCGCCGGTCTGGACCCGGTCAGCCGGATGACCCTGTGGCAGGCCGTGCGCCGTCTGGTCGACGACGGCGTCACCGTGCTGCTGACCACCCAGTACCTGGAGGAAGCCGACTACCTGGCCGACCAGATCGTGGTGATCTCCGCTGGTCAGGTGATCGCCGACGGTACGCCGGACGAGCTCAAGCGCAAGATCGGCCAGGAGTGGCTGGAGGTCTCCGTGCTGTCTCCGGCCAGCCTGGCCACCGCGCTTGCGGTGCTCGCGCCGCTGGCCGTTGCCGCCCCCACGGTCGACGAGGCCAAGAACAAGATCGCCCTGCGTCTTCGTGACGGTATGGAGGGCGTCGTTTCGGTGGCCGTCTCTCTGCGTGACGCCGGCGTGGACATCACGGACTTCGCTCTCCGCAAACCCAGTCTTGATGATGTCTTTCTCGCCCTTCTGGGTCACCCCACCACCCAGCCCTGACAGGTCAACCGGCGGATATCGAATTTCTGGTCACGTGGTCCCCGTGAGTCGGAAATCCGGCTTGTCCGGCCAGAGTTTTCCGGTCGGTACTGTGAAGTCCGTTGCGGACCTGAGCATCGCGCCTGTTCTCTTTCCGGTGGCCGACAGTCGGGCGGAGCGAGCTACGGGAATTCTGTTTCCGACACCGATGATCTCCCGGTCGGGTGTATAAGGGGAGAAATTTGACCAGCTCTCAGGTGACCACCCTTCTCGTCGACGTGGCGGTAATCGTTCTGCTGGCCAGGGCGCTCGGTGCGCTGGCCAGCAGGTTCGACCAGCCGCCGGTGATCGGCGAGGTGTTCGCCGGCATCCTGGTAGGTCCCTCGCTGTTCCACGGAGCGATCTCTGACACGCTGTTCCCCACCGACGTCCGGCCGTTTCTCACCGCGTTGGCCAATATCGGGGTCGCGGTGTTCATGTTTATCGTCGGACTTGAACTCGACCGCGCCCTGCTACGCGGCAGGGGTCGGCTGGCGGCGACCGTGTCGATCGGTTCGATCCTGCTTCCGTTCGGTTTCGGCACGGCGCTCGCGCTGTATCTGGCCACCACACACAACCCGACGCACAGGCTGGGATTCGTGCTGTTCATGGGCGCCGCCGTGTCCGTGACCGCGTTCCCCGTGCTGGCCAGAATCCTGACCGACCGCAGGATGCAGCACACCCGGCTCGGCGGGCTCGCCCTGACCTGCGCCGCGGTGGACGACGTGCTGGCCTGGAGCCTGCTCGCCATCGTGGTCACCATCACCGGGTCCGGTGACGACCAGTGGCGGATGCTGCTGATGCTGCCGTACCTGGCGTTGATGCTGCTGGTGGTGCGCCCGCTGCTGCGCCGGGTGGGCGAGGCGTATCTGCGGGCTGGCGCGCTGACCCCCGGCACGATCGGCGTCGTGCTTGCCGGGCTGCTGCTGTCGGCCAGCGTCACCGAATGGATCGGTCTGCACTTCATCTTCGGCGCGTTCCTGTTCGGGGTGCTGATGCCCCGCGACGGCACGGCCAGGCTGCGTGACGAGCTGCTGGAGAAGGTCGGCCAGGTGTCGACCGTGCTGCTGCTACCGGTGTTCTTCGTCATCGCCGGCCTGAAGGTCGATCTGTCCGCTGTGGGCCTTGGCGGCCTTGGTGAGCTGTGCCTGATCCTGCTCGCCGCGATCGGCGGCAAGTTCGTCGGCGCGTTCGCCGGAGCCCGGCTCAACCGGCTGCCGGTCAGGGAGGCCGCGGCGCTGGCCACGCTGATGAACACCAGGGGGCTGACCGAACTGATCATTCTGAGCGTCGGTCTGCAGCTCGGCGTGCTGGACGGCGCCCTGTACTCGCTGATGGTCGTCATGGCCGTGGTGACCACGGCGATGGCCGGCCCACTGCTCCGGATGATCTATCCGCGACGCTACGTACAGCGTGATCGCGAGGAGGCTGTGCTGCGCGGCGGCGTGGTCTCCAAGGCGTGACCCGAACCCCGTCTGTGAGAGGTGCTTTCGTGACCGAGCTGTCGACCCAGACGTTCTCCCTCACTCCTGTCGCGGACTTCCGGTCGTTGATGGCGCAGTTCCCGACCGGTGTCGCCGTGGTCACCACCACAGACGATCTGGGTCGGCCGCGCGGCATGACCGTGTCGTCGGTGTGCAGCGTGACGCTGACCCCGCCCACCCTGCTGATCTGTCTGCGCCAGGGGGGTCCGACCCTGGAAGCCGTGCGGGAGCGTGGCACCTTCGCGCTGAATCTGTTGCACGGTCGTGCCCAGCGGGTGGCCGAGCTGTTCGCCTCCGGTGACCCCGACCGTTTCGACCGCATCGAGTGGGACCTGCCCGAGAGCTCCGCCGGCCCGCACCTGTCCCACGACACGCACGCGGTCGCCGACTGCAGGGTCAGCCGCACCGAGTCGGTCGGCGACCACGTCGTCGTCTTCGGTGAGACGTTTGCCATCGCCGAACACCACGGCCATGTCCCGCTGCTCTACGGCCTGCGTCAGTTCAGGTCCTGGCCCCCGCACAGCTCCTGACGCCCCGCCGAAAGCGGGTCGGGCCGAAGTCAGTTCGGGGTCAGGGGAGTGTCAGTTGCGGCTGACAGGATTCGAGGAGATACCTAGTGAAGGAGCGTGGATGGGCATGTCGGATCTGCCCCCGGCGTTCGCGGTGATCCCCGGATCCCAGGTGGACGGGGTACTCGCCGGACGGGAGAAGCAACTGGTCGAGCTGGTAACGACGGCCTACCGGCTGCACGGCACCGGCGAGACGGTGAATCCGCCGTCCTACTTCCTGCGCTTCCCGAACCGGACGGACTCGCGAATTATCGCGTTGCCCGCCTCGATTGGTGGCGACATCGGGGTCGACGGCCTCAAGTGGATTTCCAGTTTTCCGGCCAACGTTGTCTCCGGTCTGCCCAGAGCCTCTGCCGTGCTCATTCTGAACGACCCTGCCACCGGATACCCGTTCGCCTGCCTGGAAAGTTCCATCATCAGCGCGGTGCGTACGGCCGCGTCGGCCACGGTAGCCGCGGACTGGCTCAGCCGCGACCGCGGGCGTCCGGTTACCGTCGGCTTCGTCGGTACCGGTCTGATCGCGCGGTACATCCACACCTTCCTGGCCGGTACCGGCTGGGAACTGGAGCGGATCGGCCTGCACGACCTGAACCGCGAGCACGCCGAGGGCTTCCGCGGCTACCTCGACAGAGCCGGCAACGACACCAAGGTCACCGTGTACGAGACCGGTGAGGATCTGGTGCGCGAGCACGACATGGTGGTGTTCGCCACCGTTGCCGGCGCCCCGTATGTCACCGACCCGGCCTGGTTCAGCCACCATCCGCTGGTGCTCAACATTTCGTTGCGGGACCTGTCGCCCGAGGTGATTCTGGCCTCCACCAACATCGTGGACGATGTCGAGCACTGCCTCAAGGCCAACACTTCGGTGCACCTTGCCGAGCAGCATTCCGGCGGCAGGGACTTCCTGTCCGGCACGCTTTTCGACGTGCTCACCGGTGCGCTGCGCCCGGCGTCCGGTCGGCCGCTGGTGTTCTCGCCGTTCGGGCTGGGAGTTCTCGACCTCGCGGTCGGCCGGTATGTCTATGACGAGCTGGCCGGCGCCGGCGACCTGCGCCAGATCGAGGGCTTTTTCCATGAACTCGACCGCTACGGAAAGCGCTGAGCTGACCGCGTCACCGGTGGAGGTCGTGTCATGCCAGTCATATCCGTGCCGCAAGAGTTCAATGTGGACGATCTTTATGTCGACCTTGCTCCCTCGTTCGGACGGTCGCTCTACCTCAAGTGCGAGGGATTCAACTTTGCCGGGTCGATCAAGCTGAAGGCCGCCGTGGAGATGGTGTCCGCCGCCGCCAGAAGCGGCGCCGTCCGGCCGGGCGCCACCCTGGTGGAGAGCTCGTCCGGCAATCTCGGCGTCGCGCTCAGCCTGGTCGCGGCCAGCCAGGGCTACCGCTTCCTCTGCGTCACCGACTCGCGGTGCACGCTCGGCGCCAGCCAGCTCATGCGGACGCTGGGCGCCGAGGTGCGGGTGGTCACCGAGCCGCACCCGGAACGCGGCATGCTCGGCGCCAGGCTGGACCTGGTCGCCCAGCTGTGCAGGGAGAACGAGGACTACGTCTGGCTCAACCAGTACGCCAACCCGGGCAACTGGCGCGCGCACTACCAGACCACCGGGCCGGAGATCCTGAAGAGTTTTCCAGATCTCGACGTGCTGTTCGTCGGCGCGGGCACCACCGGCACTCTGATGGGCTGTGCCCGCTACCTACGGGACAACCGTCCGTCCGTGCGCATCGTGGCGATCGACGCCGTCGGCTCTGTCGCCTTCGGCTTCCAGGCCGCGCCCAGGATGATCCCGGGACTGGGTACCTCCGTGCGGCCGCAGTTCCTCGACGAGTCCTATGTGGACGACGTCATGCTCGTGGCGGAGGAGGACACCGTGCGGGCCTGCTGGGCGCTGGTCCGCAACGGCTTCCTGTTCGGGGGGTCCACCGGGACGGTGGTCAGCGGCGCGATGCGCTGGCTGGCCGAGCACGCGCCGGACGGTGATCTCACCGCGGTGGCCATCGCTCCCGACCTCGGCGACCGCTACCTCGACACCATCTACCACGACCGGTGGGTGACCGACATCTACGGTCCGGACGTGCTGTCGGCGGCCGAGTCCGTGCTGGGAATCGAGACCCTCTCGAGGAGAAGGTCATGACCACGGTGAGCGCCAGCCTGTCCCTGTCCGCCGGACAGATCGACATCTGGTTCGACGAGAAGCTCTCCGGCGGCGCGCTGGCCTACAACACGGCCGGTTATCTGGACATCCGCGGGCCGCTGGACGTCGAACTGTTCCGCGCCGCGGTCGAGCGGCTGATCGTCGAGGCGGAGTGCACCAGAGCGCGGTTCGTGGAGCGCGACGGGATTCCGGCGCAGGTGATCGAGGAGCTGGACGCCATCCCGTACCGGGTGCTCGACCTGCGCGACACCGGCACCGGCACTGACACCGACGGTGCCGAAGCGGCCGCGCTGGCCGCGATCGAGCGGGACCTGGCCACCCCGTTCGCCCTGGCCGACTTCCCGCTGTTCCGGCTGACCCTGGCCAGGATCGCCGACGACCGCGCGCTGTTCGCCATGTGCATCCACCACTTCCTGTGCGACGGGTTCACCCAGACCATCTACTGGCGGCGGCTGGCCGAGATCTACCAGGCGCTGGCCGACGGTCTCCCGGTGGAGGAAGGCGCGCTGCCGCCGCTGCGCGACCTGCTGGCGGCGGAGGCCGCGTACGGCGAGTCCGCGCAGGCCGAGCGGGACGCGAGGTTCTGGCAGCGTCGGTTCGACCGCACGCCGGATCCGATCACGCTGTCCGCCCGGGGCTCCGCGCCAGGGCAGGGTGCCGTCCGCGGCGAAGTGATCGTTGGTCCCGAGTCCGCGGCGAGGCTGCGCTCGATCGCCACCGAGGCGACGGTCACCTGGCCGTCCGTGCTGATGGCCGGGCTGGCCGCGTACACCCAGCGGATGACCGGAATCCGCGACGTGCTGCTCACCGTCCCGGTCACCGCCAGGGTTGGCGCGAAGATGCGCGCGGTGCCCGGCATGGTGGCCAACACGGTGCCGCTGCGGGTGCTGGTGCGGCCGGAGGCCACCAGGTCCGGCCTGCTCGCCGAGACCTCTCGTGAGCTGACCAGGATCCTGCGTCACCAGCGGTACCGGGCGAGCCGGATCCGCCAGCAGGCCGGGCTGCACAGCGACGATCGCCGCCCGTTCGGCCCGCTGGTCAACATCCTGCCGCAGGAGACCGCGTTCACCATCGGGCCGTGCGAGGTCACGGTGAACAACCTGTCCACCGGTCTGATCGACGACTTCGAGCTGACCGTGGTCGAGTCGGCGGACGGTGGCATCCGCATCCACGTGTGCGGCAACGCCGGTCTCTACGACGAGACGGAGATCCGGGCGCATGCCGAGCACTTCGGCGTGTTCCTGCACGCCTTCCTCGGCGCCGCCGACGACGAGCCGCTCGCCGGCCTGCCCCTGATGGGCGACGACGAACTGGCGCGGGTGCGGCAGGCCGGCACCGGTCCGGTACGGACAGACGAGTACCTCGGCGTGGTCGAGCGGGTGCGGGCGCAGGCGCTGGCAGGACCGGACGCGGCGGCCGTCGTCGACGGCGGCGGCGTGATCGGGTACGCCGACCTGGTCGGCGCGGCCTCCGCGCTGTCCAGGAAGCTGCCAGCCGGTGAACTGACCGCGATGCTCGCCGCGCCGGGCACTGGTTTCGTGATCGCTGTGCTCGGCGTGCTGGGCGCCGGTGGCGCGTATCTGCCGTTGGACGTGCGCGCTCCGCTGCCCCGGCTGACCACACTGCTGGCGGGCAGCGGCGTCACCCACCTGATCACCGACGAGGCGCACCGCGAACTGGCGGAGCGGGTGGCCGCCGGCCGGATCGCGGTCGTGCCGCTCGACGGTGCCGTCGACCGCCCCGACGCACTCGCTCCGGCAGCCGGTGACCAGCACGACCTGGCCTACGTGATCTACACGTCCGGCTCCACCGGCACCCCCAAGGGCGCCATGGTGCACCGCGCCGGCATGGTGAACCACCTGCTGGCCAAAGTGGATGATCTCAAGCTGACCCGTGCGGACACCGTGGTGCACAACGCCCCGGTGACCTTCGACATCTCGGTGTGGCAGATGCTGGCCCCGCTGGTGGTCGGCGGCACGGTTCGCGTGGTCGGCCGTGACGTGGCCGCCGACCCGGACGCGCTGTTCGGCCTGGTCGGTGACGAGGGCGTCACGGTTGTAGAGATCGTCCCGTCGCTGCTGCGCGCCGCGCTCGACTCCTGGGACATCACCGGCGCCGTCCCGCGGATGCCCGTGCTGCGCTGGCTGGTGGTCACCGGCGAGGTGCTGCCGGCCGCGCTGTGCTCCCGCTGGCTGGCGCGCCGACCAGGCGTTCCGGTGGTCAACGCCTACGGCCCGACCGAGTGCTCCGACGACGTGACCCACGCGGTGATCACGCTGGACCAGCTGCCCGACGGGGTGCGTGCCCCGATCGGGCGGCCGGTCCGCAACACCACGCTCCACGTGCTCGGCGACGACCTGTCCTCGCTGCCACCCGGGGTGGCCGGGGAGCTCTACGTCGGTGGGCTCGGCGTTGGCCGCGGCTACCTCGGTGACGCTGGCCGGACCGCGTCCGCGTTCGTCGCCGATCCGTTCACCGGCGATGGTGGCCGAATGTACCGTACTGGTGACCGGGTGGTGATCGGTCGGGACGGTCAGGTGGAGTTCCTCGAGCGCCGCGACCACCAGGTGAAGATCCGCGGCCACCGTATCGAACTGGGCGAGGTGGAGGCCGCGCTGCTGGCCCGGCCGTCGGTGACCGCCGCGGTCGTCGTGGCGCACGGTGAGCCGACCGGCCACCGACGACTCGTCGGCTACGTCGTTGCCGCACCCGGTTCCACCGTGGACGGAGCGCGACTGCGCGGCGAGCTGGCCGACCTGCTGCCCGACCACCTGGTGCCCGCGGTCGTCATGGTGCTGCCCGCGCTCCCGCTGACCGCGCACGGCAAGGTGGACCGAGCCGCGCTGCCCGCGCCCGATCTGGCCGGTGCCACGCGTACCTCGGTGGAGCGGGCCGGCGACCCGGCCGATCTGATCCTGCGCGAGGTGTTCGCCGAGGTGCTCGGCCTGCCGTCGGTCGACGCGCACGACAACTTCTTCGCCATCGGCGGCGACAGCATCAGTTCCATCCAGGTGGTCAGCCGGGCGCGCCAGGCCGGTCTGATGATCACCGCTCGTGACGTCTTCCAGCACCGCACCTCGGCCGCGATCGCCGCGGTGACCGGCAGGCCCGGCGCGGTCGCCACGCCAGTGGTCGACGACGCCATCGGTGAGCTCGACCTCCCACCGATCGCTCACCAGCTCAGCGAGACCCTCGACGCTGCGCCGAGGGCCGGTGACTACAGCCAGCACGTCGTGCTGTCCGTCCCGTCCGATGTGGATGCCGACCGGCTGGCGACGGCGCTACAGGCGGTGCTGGACACGCACCACGCGCTGCGCATGCGGTTGCTGGTGCCGGTGGACGGCGTGTGGTCGCTGGAGACCATGCCGGTCGGCGCGGTGTCCGCGGCCACCCTGATCACCGTCGAGTCGGACACCGACGGCGACCTGGACGAGCTGCTCGCCACGGCAAGGCACCGGCTGGATCCGGAGCACGGTGTGCTGCTGCAGGCCATGCTGTCGCCCGGCCGGCTGGTGCTGCTGGCCCATCACCTCGCGGTGGACGGGGTGTCCTGGCGGATCCTGGTCGCGGACATGGCGACGGCGTGGACCGCGGTCGCCGCCGGCCGGGAGATCGCGCTCGACCCGGTCGGCACGTCCTACCGCGGCTGGACCAGGCTGCTCGCCGAGCAGGCAAGGACCACCCGGCGGGCTGGCGAGCTGCCCATGTGGATAGCCCAGCTGCGCGGCGGCGACCCGATGCTCGGGGACCGGCCGCTCGACCCGGACAAGGACACCCACGGCACCGCCGGGCACGTACGCGTCGAGATGGACGTCGAGACGACCGCCGCGCTGCTGCGCGACGTGCCGACGGCGTTCCACGCGGAGATCAACGACGTGCTGCTGACCGGGCTGGCCATCGCGGTGGGCCGGTGGCGGGCCAGGCGGTTCGGCGGGACCGACACCGGTGTGCTGGTCGAGATCGAGGGCCACGGCCGTGAGCAGCTCACCGACGACGTCGACCTGGCCCGGACGGTCGGCTGGTTCACCACGGCCTACCCGGTACGGCTCGACCCCGGTACCGGCCGCGATGCCGGCTCCGCGCTCAAACGGATCAAGGAACAGATACGCGCGCTGCCCGACCGGGGGATCGGTTTCGGCATGCTGCGCTATCTCAACCCGCAGAGCCACCGGGCGCTGGCCAGGTTCGGCGCCCCGCAGCTCGGCTTCAACTACCTTGGCCGGTTCGCCGCCGGTACCGGTGCGCCCTGGTCGCTCGCGGCCGGCGACGGCGTGGTCGGGCTGGGCGCGGCGCAGGACATGCCGTTGCGGCACGTGGTCGAGCTGTCCTCGGTCGTCGAGGACACCGCCGGCGGGCCGGCACTGGTCGCCGACTGGGCCTTCGCCAGCGAGCTGCTGTCCGCGGACGACGTCGCCGAGCTGGCCGACGCCTGGTTCACCGTGCTGCGTGAGCTGGCCGCGGACGGACGCGGCGGGCACACCCCGTCGGACTTCCCCAGGGTGGCGCTGACCCAGGAGGAGATCGACTCGTTCGAGTCCGACGTCCGGAGACTCACCGACGTCCTTCCGCTGTCCCCGTTGCAGAAGGGTCTGCTCTTCCAGGCCGACTACGACACCGGTGGCCTGGACGCGTACACCCTGCAGGTCACCGTCGACCTGGCCGGAGCGGTGGACGCGGTGGCGTTGAAGGCCGCCGCCGCCGCGCTGGTCGACCGTCACCCGAACCTGCGCGCCTGCTTCCGGCACCGCGCGGTCGGCGACCCGGTACAGCTCGTCGCCGCGTCGGTCCCGCTGCCCTGGCGGGAGATCGACCTGTCCGGGCTGGCCGAGGTGGAGCGGGCCGCCGAACTGACCAGACAGACCGACGAGGACTGGCACACCAGGTTCGATCTGACCCGCCCGCCGCTGGTCCGGTTCACCCTGTTCCGGCTGGGCAGCGACCGGTTCCGCCTGGTATGGACGGTGCACCACATCCTGGTGGACGGCTGGTCCAACCCGATCCTGGCCCGCGAGCTGTTCACCCTGTGCGGGGGTGGCGGCCTGCCGAGCGTTGCAGGCTACCCGGCCTACCTGGACTGGCTTGCCGACCAGGACGCCGAGGCGGCCGAGACCGCGTGGCGGGACGCGCTGGCCGGGATCACCGAGGCCACCAGGATCGCGTCGGGCCAGCCCGACCGCGACCCCGCCGTGCCCGACTCCCTGGTGCTCGACCTGCCCGAGCGGCTCACCTCCGAGCTGACCGCATGGGCTCGCGCCCGCGACCTGACCATGAACACTGTCGTGCAGGGCGCATGGGCGGTGCTGCTCAGTCGGCTCACCGGCCGCCGCGACGTGGTGTTCGGCGCGGTGAACTCCGGGCGCCCGCCGGAGATCCCCGGTATCGAGAGCATCGTGGGGCCGTTCCTCACCACCATGCCGGTGCGGGTCACCGTCGAGACCGCGCACACCATGCCCGAGTTGCTGACCGTGTTGCAGGACGCGCAGTCCGGCCTGGACGCGCACCGGCACATCGGGCTGGCGGCGGTGCAGAACCTGCTGGGGGTCGGTGAGCTGTTCGACACCGTCCTGAGTTTCCACAACTATCCGATGGCCGACGTGTCCGCGCTGGACGGCGTGCTGCCGGGTGTCCGGGTGCTCGGCGGCGGGGCGAGAGTCGGCGCGGAGTATCCGATCGCGGTCGGTGTGTATCCGGGGCGCCGCCTGCGCCTGCACGCCGAGTACCGGGCGACGCTGCTGGACCGGGACGCGGTCGGTACGCTGCTCGACCGGTTCGTCGCCCTGCTGTCCGGTCTCGTCGCCGACCCGCAGCGGCCGATCGGCCGGATCGACGTGCTGTCCGACGCCGAGTGGGACCGCATCGTCGGTGGCTGGGGCGGCACGGTCACCTGCGCCCCGCACGCCGTGGTACCGGAGCTGTTCGAGGCCAGGGCAGCCGCCGCGCCGACCGCGACCGCGGTGTTGGTGGACGGCCGCGCACACTCCTACGGCGAACTGGACGAGCGGGCCAACCGGCTGGCCAGAGTGCTGATCGCCCGCGGCGTCGGGCCGGAGGACGTGGTCGCGCTGGCCCTGCCGCGTTCGGTCGAGATGGTGGTCGCGCTGCTGGCCGTGCTCAAGGCCGGCGCGGCGTACCTGCCGATCGACGCGAGCTATCCGGCCGACCGGATCGAGTACATGGTGTCCGACGCCCGGCCCGGCGTGCTGGTCACCACCTCCGCCATCACCGCCCGGCTGTCCGATGTGGACGCCATGCTGCTGCTGGTCGACGACGCGGACACGGTCGCCGAGCTGGCCGGCCTGTCCGGCGACCGGGTGACCGACGCGGACCGGCGCGCCCCTCTCGACCCCGGCCATCCGACATATGTGATCTATACCTCCGGGTCCACCGGCCAGCCCAAGGGCGTCGTGGTCGATCATGCTGGGTTCGTCGCGATGGTGGAGAGCCTGATCCCCCGGTTCGGCGTTGCTCCGGGCACCAGGGTGCTGCAGTTCGCCTCGTTCAGCTTTGACGCGCACGTCTGGGAGATCGGCCTCGCCCTGCTCGGCGGCGGCACTGTCGTGATCGCTGACGAGTCGAGCCGGCTTGGCGG
>NZ_JWIO01000006.1:0-17959 GCF_001017755.1 Protofrankia coriariae | reverse complement strand
GGAGCCGGCTTGGCGGCCAGCCACTGGTGGATCTGCTGAACGACACCGGGATCACCCTGGCCGCGCTGCCGCCGGTGGTGGCCGCGGCACTGCCGGCCGACACCGTGCTGCCCACCGGGCTGACCATGGTGGTCGCCGGCGAGGCCTGCCCACCCGAAGTGGTCGCCCGGTGGTCACCACACGTGCGGATGTTCAACGGCTACGGCCCCACCGAGTCGGTGTTGGCCGCGACGGTCAGCGACCCGCTGTCCGGCTCCGGTCGGCCGCCGATCGGCCGGCCGACCGCGGCGCACCGGGTGTACGTCCTGGACAGGATGCTGCGCCCCGTCCCGGTCGGCGTGGTCGGCGAGCTGTTCGTCGGGGCGGGTCTTGCCCGCGGCTACCTCAACCGTCCCGGGCTGACCGCGCAGCGGTTCGTCACCGACCCGTTCGGCCCGGCCGGCGCGCGGATGTACCGGACCGGTGACCTGGTCCGTTGGCTGCCCGACGGGCAGCTGGACTACCTCGGCCGGGCCGACGACCAGGTGCAGCTCCGCGGTTTCCGGATCGAGCTCGGCGAGATCGAGTCGGTGCTGGTGGCCCAGCCCGGGGTCAGCCAGGCCGTGGTGGTGATCAACGAGGACGAGGCCGGCGACAGGCGCCTGGTGGCCTATGTCGTCGCCACCGGTGCCACCGGTGCCACCGCCGGTGCCGCAGCCGGCGGCCTGCCGGACGACCTGCGCGAGGCGGTCGCCGAATCGCTGCCGCAGTACATGGTGCCGGCCGCGGTGGTCGTCATCGACGCGATCCCGTTGACCCCGCAGGGAAAGCTGGACCGCCGGGCGCTGCCCGACCCGGACTTCGCGGCGAGCGGAGCCAGCGGCCGTGCGCCGCGCACACCGACCGAGGAGATTCTCTGCGGGGTGTTCGCGGACGTGCTCGGCGTGCCCAGGATAGGTATCGACGACGACTTCTTCGACAATGGCGGGCATTCGCTGCTGGCTACGAGGGTGATCAGCCGGGCCCGCTCGGCACTCGGTATCGAACTGCCGATCCGGGCGTTGTTCGAGGCCAGAACGGTGGCCGGGCTCACCGGGCGGCTGGCCGCCGACACGGGCACCAACCGGCCGGCGCTGGTTGCGGTCCCGCGTACCAACGACACGCTGCCCCTGTCGTTCGCCCAGCGGCGGCTGTGGTTCCTCAACCGGCTGGAACGCGATTCCAGCGCCTACAACGTGCCGTTCGCCCTGCGGCTGAGCGGTGAACTGGACGCCGACGCGCTGCAGGCCGCGCTGCGCGACCTCGCCGACCGGCACGAGAGCCTGCGCTCGGTGTTCCCCGAGGTGGACGGTGCGCCGATGCTGCGGGTGCTGGACGGTCCCGACGCGCATCCGCTGCTGCCGGCCACCCGGGTGGCCGAGGACGAACTGGCCGCGGCACTGCGCGTGCAGGCCAGGCGCGGGTTCGACCTGACCAGCGAGCCGCCGCTGCGGGCCAGGCTGTTCGTCCTCGGTGAGCACGAGCACGTGCTGCAACTGGTCCTGCACCACGTTGCCTTCGACGGCTGGTCGATCGCGCCGCTGACCCGGGACCTGGCCACCGCCTACCGTGAGCGGCAGGCCGGCCNNNNCCGTGAGCGGCAGGCCGGCCGCGCGCCACGGTGGGCGCCGCTGCCGGTGCAGTACACCGACTACACGGTGTGGCAGCGCACGCTGCTCGGCGACGGCGGTGACCCGGACAGCGTGCTGTCCACGCAGCTGGACTACTGGACCAGCGAGCTGGCCGACCTGCCCGACGAGCTGCTGCTGCCCACCGACCGGCCGCGTCCGGCCACGGCCAGCCACGCCGGCGACGAGATCCGGTTCGATCTCGGCCCCGCCCTGCACCACAGGATCGTCGAGCTGGCCAGGGAGTCCGGCGCGACCGTGTTCATGGTGCTGCAGGCCGCGGTCGCCGCGCTGCTCGGCAAACTCGGCGCCGGCAGCGACATCCCGCTGGGCAGCCCGATCGCGGGGCGCACCGACGACGCGCTGGACGACCTGGTCGGGTTCTTCACCAACACCCTGGTGCTGCGCACCGACATCAGCGGCGACCCGACCTTCGCCGAGCTGGTCGGCCGGGTGCGGGAGACCGACCTTGCCGCGTACGCCCGGCAGGACGTGCCGTTCGAGTACCTGGTCGAGGCGCTCAATCCGGCCCGCTCCATGGCCCGGCACCCGCTGTTCCAGGTCATGGTGGTGTTGCAGAACACCGACGACGAACCGGTCACGCTGCCCGGTCTTGCCACGAGGATTGAGCCGATCAGCTCGACCGCGTCCCAGGTGGACATGACCTTCCAGTTCGTCGAGCGGTTCGACGGCAGCATGCCGGCCGGAGTGATCGGCCTGCTGGAGTTCGGCACCGACCTGTTCGACCGGTCCACCGTGGAGGCCGTCGCGGCCCGTCTCACCCGGCTGCTGGGTGCGGTCACCGCCGATCCGGCGATCCGGCTGGCCGCCGTGGACGTGCTGGAGCGGGCCGAGCGGACCGCTCTGCTGCGGCTGTCCCGCGGCCCGGAGCGTCCGGTCGGCGACGGGGTGATGGAGCGGATTCGTGCGGCCGGCACCCGGGCACCGAACGAGATCGCGGTGTCCGACTGGGCGGGCAGCCTGGACTACGCCACCCTGCTCGGCCGGGCCAGCGCGCTGGCCCGACGGATGGACGCCGCGCTGGTCGCGGTGCTGGCCAGCCCGGGCACCGGGTTCCTCACCGCTGTGCTCGCCGCGCTCAGCCGTGGCGGGGCCTACCTGCCGATGGACGTGCTCGCCCCGGTCGGCCGGCTCGCCGAGTCGTTCGTGGACAGCGGGGCGGCGGCCATCGTGGTGGACGAGGAGCACCGCGAGCTGGCGCGGCGGGTGCTGGCGGCGGCTGGCAGCGCGGCGCCGGTGCTGGTGTTGGACGAGGCCAGCGACCCGATGGACGCGCTGGTCGAGCTGTCCGGCGCGGACGACGACCTGGCGTATGTGATCTACACGTCCGGCTCCACCGGCCGGCCCAAGGGAGCCATGGTCGAGCGGGCCGGCATGGCCAACCACATCTGGGCCAAGGCCGACGACACCCGGCTGTCGGGTTCGGACACCGTGGTGCACAACGGACCGGTCACCTTCGACGTGTCGGTCTGGCAGATGCTCGGCGCGCTGCAGTTCGGCGGCCGGGTGGTCATGGTGGACCGGGCCACGGCCTCCGATCCGGTGGCGCTGTTCGACGTGGTCGCCCGTGAGCGGGTGACCGTGCTCGAGGTGGTGCCCTCGATGCTGCGCGCCGCGCTGGACGCCTGGGATCTGGCCGGCGACCCGGTCGAGCTGCCGACCCTGCGCTACCTGGTGCCCACCGGTGACGTGCTCGCCCCGGACCTGTGCACCCGGTGGTTCGCCCGGTTCCCGGACATTCCGCTGGTCAACACCTACGGGCTCACCGAGTGCTCGGACGACGTCGCGCACGCGGTGATCACCGCGGACGGCTGGACCGAGGACGCCCGGGTGCCGATCGGCACGCCGATCCGCAACACCGCGCTGTACGTGCTCGGCGAGGACCTGCGGCCGGCCCCGGTCGGCGTACCCGGCGAGCTCTACGTCGGCGGAGTCGCGGTGGGACGCGGTTACCTGGCCCGCCCGGGGCTGACCGCGGCCCGGTTCGTCGCCGACCCGTTCGGCCCGCCCGGTGCCCGTCTGTACCGCTCCGGTGACAGCGTGGTGCTGCGCGCCGACGGAAAACTGGAGTTTCTGCAGCGCAGGGACAACCAGATCAAGATCCGCGGCTACCGGATCGAGCCCGGCGAGATCGAGATCGCGCTGCGTTCGCTGCCCTCGATCGGCGACGCGGCGGTGCAGGTCGGGGTGGACTCCGGCGGGCACAAGCGGCTGGTCGGCTACCTGGTGCCCGCGCCGGGCCGGCTCGGCCTGGACACCGGCGTGGTGCGCCGCGAACTCGGTGAGGTGCTGCCGGACTACATGGTGCCCGCGCTGTTCTCGGTGCTGCCCGAGATGCCGTTGACCGCGCACGGCAAGCTGGACCGCAGAGCCCTGCCCGCCCCGGACTTCGACCAGCTCGGGCAGGGCCGCGAGCCGCGTACCGCGGCCGAGCACACGCTGTGCGCGGTGTTCGCCGACGTGCTCGGGCTACGCCAGGTCGGCGCGGACGACGACTTCTTCGAGCTGGGCGGTCACTCGCTGCTGGCCGTCCGGGTCGTCGACCGGGCCGGTCGGGCCGGTGTGCCGATCAGCATCGCGGACGTGTTCACACACAAGACGCCGGAAGCGCTGGCCAGGGCGGCCGGCCTGGCCGACACCGCGGTGACCAGGGTGTTTGACGAGGTGCGCGAGCGGAGCGCGGACGACGCCGAGTTCGACCCGTTCGCCGTCATGCTGGCCATCCGGCCGAGCGGCAGCCGTCCACCGCTGTTCTGCATCCACAGCGGACTCGGGTTCAGCCTGCCCTATCTCGGACTGGCCAGGCACATCGACCCGGAGTATCCGATCTATGGCATCCAGTCGCCGAGTATCACCACGTTGGCCCCGTTCGCCAGCACGCTCACCGAGCTGGCGAAAAGCTACGTCCAGCACATTCGCTCGGTGGCGCCGAACGGTCCGTACCACCTGCTCGGCTGGTCGTTCGGCGGACTGCTGGCCCACGAGATCGCCGTCCACCTGCGGGCCGACGGACATCAGGTCGGCCTGCTGGCCAGCCTGGACGGCTACCCGCACGCCGAGGACCTCACCGAACACGCCGGTGCCGACGACCAGGAGGTGTTCGCCTGGTTCCTGGAGTTCGTCGGCCACGAGCGAACCGAGTTCTCCGGCCGCACGCTGAGCCGGCACGACATCGTGGACGTGCTGCGCCACGACCACAACGCCCTCGCCGAGCTGGGTGAGGAGCGGGTGTTCGCCCTGCTGGACGCCATGCGCAGGACCACCGAGCTGGCCGAGCGGCACGTCCCCGGCGACTACGACGGGGAGCTGACCCTGCTGGCCGCGCAGCCGCCCGGCGCGCCGGACGAACTGGCCGACCGGACCGCCCGCTGGGCCTCCTACGCGGACGGTGTGCGCACGTATCAGGTGGCCTGCCCGCATGACGAAATGATGGATCCGGGTCCGCAGGCTGAGATCGGCGCCATGCTCGATGCCGAACTTCATCGGTTCAGTGAGGGAGAGGGAGCATGACAGCCGTATCGGAGATCGCGCCCGCGGCCCGGCCAGGCGGGCTGAACAGGGCGGTCGTCGAGATCACCGCGGTGGCCGGGCGGCGGTTGCGGCACCTGCGCCGAGCGCCCGGCCGGTTCGTCGGCATCACGCTGAACCCGCTGGTCTCCATGATCGTGTTCGGCTACCTGTTCCAGCGCTCGATCGTGATTCCCGGCGACGGCAGCTACCAGGAGTACCTGTTCGCGGGCGCGGCCATCCAGGTCGGGCTGGCCGGGGTGGGACCGACCGCGATCGCCGTGGCCAGCGACCTGTCCGGCGGACTGACCGACCGGTTCCGTTCGCTGCCCATCATCCGCTCGGCTGTCCTGGTCGGGCACACCATCGCCGACCTGCTGGTCGGATTGCTCGGGCTGGCGGTGATCGCCGGGTTCGGCCTGCTGGTCGGTTGGCGGGCGCACAACGGACTGCTCGGCGTGCTGGCCGGGTTCGGCGTGCTGGCCGGGTTCATATACGTGATGATCTGGCTTGGCGTGCTGCTCGGCATGGCCTCACGCAGCCTGGAGACGATCGACTCGATCTCCACTCTGGTCGTGGTGGTCTTCCCGTTCCTGTCCAACGCGTTCCTGTCCGCGGAGTACCTGCCCGGCTGGCTGCGTCCGGTCGCCGAGTGGAATCCGGTGAGCGCGGTGGCCACCCTCTGCCGTGACCTGTGGGGCAACCCGACCACGACCGCGGGCGGTTTTCCCGCCGATCATCCTGGTGTGGTCACGGCGATCACTCTGGGTCTGCTGCTCGCCATCACGTCGCTGGTGAGCCTGCGCCGCTACCGCAGTGCCGCATTCTGATCATCAGAGTACTGGAGCCGTGCGTCATGACAGCATCCTCGCTCGCCGACATCGACCTGGCCGACCCGCAGACCTTCCTCGACCAGGACCTGCCCGCCCTGTGGCGCAGGCTGCGCGCCGAGTCCCCGGTGCACTGGAATCCGCCGTCCGGGCGCAACCCCGGGTTCTGGGTGGTCTCCCGGTACGCCGACGTGCATGCGGTGTACAAGGACAACAGGCGGTTCACCTCCGAACGCGGCAATGTGCTGACCACGTTGCTGCAGGGCAACGACTCGGCATCGGGAAAGATGCTCGCGGTGACCGACGGGCACCGGCACCGGGAGATCCGCAACCTGATGCTGAAGTCGTTCTCTCCCCGTGCGCTGGCCCCGGTGGTCGACAGGGTGCGGGCACGGACCAGCCGGCTGATCTCCGAGGCGGTCGAGCGCGGCGAGTTCGACTTCGCCACCGACGTCGCAGACCATATCCCGATCAACACGATCGGCGACCTGATGGACGTGCCACCGGCCGACCGTCCGAAGCTGGTCGACTGGAACAACCAGACCCTCAGCCGGCACAGCTCACAGCACTCCGAGCTGGAGGAGTTCCTGGCCCGTAACGAGATCCTGCTGTACTTCTCGGCGCTGGCCCAGGAGCGCCGCCGCAACCCCGGCGACGACGTGATCAGTACCCTGGCCACCGGCGAAGTCGACGGCGAGCCGCTGTCCGAGGACGAGATCGTCTTCAACTGCTACAGCCTGATCCTGGGTGCCGACGAGTCCAGCCGGATGTCGTCGATCGGCGGCATCCTGGCGCTGGCCCGGTACGACGGGCAGTGGCGGGCGCTGAAGGACGCCACGGTGTCCGTCGACACCGCCGTCGAGGAGGTGCTGCGCTGGACCACCCCGGCCATGCACTTCGGCCGGCGCGCCGTGGTGGACGCGCAGATCGGCGACACCCCGGTAGCAGCGGGCGACATCGTCACCCTGTGGAACTCCTCGGCCAACTTCGACGAGGCGGTGTTCGCCGACTCCCTCAGGTTCGACCTGGCCCGCACCCCCAACAAGCATGTTGCGTTCGGTTACGGCCCGCACTTCTGCCTGGGCGCGTTCCTCGGCCGCGCCCACGTCGGCGCGGTGCTGCACGCGCTGCGCGAGCAGGTCAGCGGCATCGAGGTCCTGGGGGAGCCGCGCCGGCTGTTCTCCAACTTCGTGCACGGCTACAGCAGTGTCCCGGTGCGGTTCCGATGAACCGCTGGCGGTGTTCGCGGTGCGGGAGCGACTATCCGCTGGCTGCGCACCGCTATCTCTGCGATCGCGACGAGGGCCGTCTCGGCCTTGAACTCGACGGCGCGGCGCCGACGATCACCGCCGACGACACCACGATGTGGCGCTACGCGGATCTTCTTCCGTTCGCCCGCGACTCCGGCGGCGTGGCCGCCATGCGTGCCAGGTACCCGTGCGGCTGGACCCCGCTCACCGCCCGTCCAGGCCTGTTCGGAGTGGACGATCTCTGGGTGAAGAACGAGGCGGTGAACCCGACCGGTTCGCTCAAGGACCGCGCGAGCGCCGCGGTGGTCGCCGCGGCCCTCGACCACGGCCACCGGGTGGTGGCCGCCGCCTCCACCGGCAACGCCGCCACCGCGCTGGCCGCCGCCGTGGCAGCCGCTGGCGGCCTTGACTGCGTGGTCTTCGTCCCCGGCAGGGTCACCGCGGCGCGGGTGGCCCGCCTGCGTGGTTTCGGTGCCACCGTGCTGGTGGTCGACGGCGACTACGACACCGCGGTCCGGCTGAGCCTGGACGCCTGCGCCGGGTTCGGCTGGTACTGCCGGACCACCGCGATCAACCCATACACCACGCAGGGCAAGAAGACCGCCGCCCTGGAGATCGCCGAACAGCTGGCCGGCCACGCCCCGGACGCGGTGGTGGTCGCCGTCGGCGACGGCAACATCCTGGTCGGTCTGCACCACGGCTTCCGGGACGCCGTCCGCGCCGGCCTGCTGGATCGCGTCCCGAGGCTCATCGGCGTGCAGGCCACCGGTGCCCGTGCCGTGTACCGCGCGTGGGCGGCGGGCGCCACCGAGGTCGCACCCGCCCCGGCCGACACCGTCGCCGCCGGGATCTCGGTCGGCGACCCCATGGACGGAACCCGCGCCCTGGCCGCCCTGCGGGACACCGCCGGTCTCGCGGTCACCGTCACCGATGCCGAGATCACCGCCGCGGTCACCCGGCTGGCCGCCGCCGGCATCGGCGCCGAGCCCTCCAGCGCCACCGCGTTCGCCGCGCTGCCCGCCCTGCTGTCCGGCGGGGAACTTGCTCCCCACCACCGTGTCGTCGTGATCAACACGGGTGACGGTGCCCTCCTCGGCCACCCCGTCCCCGCCAGCGAACCCCGGGTCGCCCCCACGGTCTCCGCCGTCCGCGCCGCCACCCCGGCTCTGCCGCATGGCGTACCCGGGATTTTCGCCGCACACGCGCACCCCTGACCCGTTCCCAGCACGCCGCAAGGGGCGGGCGGGTTTTTCTCCCGCGGCGCGCGCGACGGCCGGGCGGTCGGTGCGGGCGGTCAGTGAAGGACGTTCCCCCGTCGCCGGGCACGCGGGCCTCCCGGCTGCTGGACGTGGTCCGAAAGTTCGTCTCCGCTACGGCTGACAGGGTCTAGGTTGTTGATGCACCCACAGTCGCGGAACCCGCGAACCCCACCGATTCGGTGCTGTCCCGGGTGCGGCTCCGGAACCGATCCAGTCACAGGAGGTACCTATGAGCGACCGGCAAGTACGGATGATCGTCCTGTCGACGGACGATCTCGAGGAGTCGATCAAGTTCTACACCGAGACCCTCGGCTTCCCGCTGAAGTTCCGCGACGGCGCCCACTTCGCGGCTCTTGACGGCGGTTCGGTGACCCTTGCCCTGGCCACAGCGATCGATCACCCCATCCACGGCCAGGTCGTCGTGGGCATCAAGACCGACGACGTCGACGGCGCGGCCAGGGCGATCGAGGAGAACGGCGGCGGCATCGTGAAAGGCCCCTACGACGACGCTCACGAGCGCCGCGCCGTGGTGTACGACAACAAGGGCAACGGCCTGGTCTTCTACAAGCCGCTTCCGCGCTGACGCACATTCGATCCGCGTATTCGATCCGCGCCCACGCTGGCCGGTCACCAGCCGGCGTGGGCGCGGATCAACCAACCGACGACGCGGCCGTGGTCTCGTACGGCGTTCCGCCACCTCGCCCGCAGCCTTCGGCTCTCCCGTGACGAGCGACCCCGGTGAGACGAGATGGTCGATCCGGCCGTGACCAGCCGAGCCCAGATCACTCCGCGACCGAAACAACCACAGATGTCCTGGTCAGGAGGGAGCCGGCGAGGGGATTCGAACCCCTAACCGCTCGATTACAAGAGCAAGGCAGACCGTCCGTCGGTGTTCGTGGCGTCCGGTGACCTGGCCCAGGCGTCCACCGGCTTCCGCGCCTGTCCGTGGACGTCCGCCGGCTGGGGTACACCTCCGGGTACACGAGGGCGGCACCTCACGAGCTTGGGAAAAACGTGCAGCGCCCGTCGTTGACCTGGCCGACAACGTTCCTGCCCAGGTCAACGACGGTCCAGTCATCGTCGGAGACCACAGATCGGACCACATGCTATCCGTTGCTACTGGCACGGATATGGCACGACGAAAGATCACCAACGATGCCCGGCAAGCCTGGCCGCACCGCAGGCACGCCAGCGCCGAGGAGCGGAAACGACACGGCAGTGCCTTGGCGGCTAACCGCCCGATTACAAGATCGGGCCGCGTAGTCCGCTGACGTCCGTACTCCTCCGTTGGCCTGCTCCCAGCCCTGCCCGCGTCCACCCCGGTCGCGGCCGGTGTCCGCGGGCTTGACTGTACGGATGGCTGTACGACTGGCTTCCGAACCGGGCTACTCACGCCACCACGGGGGACGCCCACCCGTCCATACTTCACCACCGAACATAGCTATTTCCGGAGAAACAGTGGCAGGGAGATAAACGCTTGCCGATTCGACCCCTGAATCCGATGGAACGAAAACGCAGGTTAGATCTTTCACGGGATCCTTGAGCCCTACACCAAATGGGGCCGCAACGTACTGCGCGGGCACCGCCGTTCGCGGCAAGATCGAAAGTGACACATCCGACCCAACCCCCTCCTCGTTCGCAGCCACGGTACGGATTAGACCCACCAATATTTGCGCAATTCCGAGCACCTTAGAATCATTATTTTTTCGATACCTGCGAATAAGATCAATTGCTCGATTTAGATCGGCACGCCTCGGCGGCATCCCAAAAGCACCGACACGAAAATCGTGCTTCCCGCTCAGCGGCGGAGTCCTCGTCACGTCGAAATCGACTCGTGGGTTCCAGCGACCCAGGCCACCACCAAGCGCGTTTGACACAGTGATTCCGACCGGTTCAAGGCTGTCAGGAGTAGTCCGACTATCCGCGAACCCAGCGACCACAAAGGCATGCCCAGAGTCCCTATTTCTAAGCGGCGGGCGTATCGAAGCGACTGCCGATCTGGCGCTCCGGGCAAGAACATCGAAGTACTGCTGCGGCTCGACGCTCGCCAGCGTCTGCGCCACCCATTGCTCGGTCTTCATACCACCAAGGCAAGCAAGGCCCGTGTAGCCCATAAGAAAACGTCCACATAGAACGATGGCTTTGTTTTCAGTGTCCTCCGGGGGCCTAGCAGAATTCTTCCAGGTGATTCGCCGATCCGAGGCCAACACGGCGAATTGGTGGGAGACATAGCTCAGAATCAGGGTCACGCTAATCCCCCGCTATCGTACGAAGTAGAGACCGCCTTACCGCCAGCGCCGGGGTGAGCTGCAGGGGGCAACGTGGCTGGGCTGTCGCGCTGTGCGGTACGAGCGCAGACGGGTATTTGATCTCAGAACGAGATCGGCTGCGGGGCTCGACCAGACGCAGGTCATGGCCTCGCCCACGTCTACCCCGGTTGCAGTACAACTGCCGTACCGCGGGCCACTGGCGGCGGTTACGGAACGTTAACAGATCCGACCAGCAGATTATGAGATCACCGGTGCTTCGTCCGCTGATGTCCGTGAACGTCCGCCGGTCCTGATCACGGGCTCGGCCTCGTCCACCGAGTCCCGTGGCCGTCTCCCGTCGTCCACGGGCTTGGCTGCCAACATCGCGCCAGCAACCTTCTGGTCCGTAGACCTCGGTGCTCCCTCAACGGAGGTCCGCCGGTATCCACCGGTGCAGGTCATGGGCTTGGCGATGTCCACCGCATCCGACCCTACCCGCTTGACCAGTCGACCGAGCGACAGATGGAACGCAGGGAATCTCTCCACGAGAGTCTGCCTCCGTAATAGGCGTGGAAGGCCGATAGAATCCGATCTACGGTCTCGGTGTACACTACGCCACACCTTGGCTGTTGACACGGGGAATGTGCGTGAAGATCTTCATTAGCTGGTCGGGCGACACGTCGAAGCAGATTGCGGAGATCTTCCGGGACTGGCTACCTATCTTGATCCATGAGATCGATGTCTTCGTATCGTCCCAGGACATCGGTGGCGGTACACGCGCGCTGGACGTCTTGGCGGACGAGTTGGACGCAACGTCCTATGGCCTGATTGTAACGACCAAGGCAACGCAGTCGGCGCCCTGGATCAACTTCGAGTCTGGGGCGCTTGCAAAGCACGTCGCCAAGAGCCGCGTGGTACCGATTCTTATCGACCTTGGGGTATCGGACCTTAAGAACCCGCTCGCTCAATTCCAGGCTATCGATAGCCGACAATCCGACGCCATGGTAAAACTGGTACGTGAGATTAACGCCGAGGCGTCACCGCGGCCCGTTGTCGACGAGATATTGAGAAAACGCTTCGAAGCCTTCTGGCCGGAACTGGACGAGAAGCTGGCGACGGTGCGGTCTACACTAGGAAAGACTTCCGGCGAACCCGCTATTACCGAAAAGGAAATGATGGCGGAGATTCGCGCCGAGGTTCGGCGGCAGTCGCATCAAATCTTCGAGATCTCGGCCAGAATCTCCGATGCACTCCCTAAGGGTGAGCGCCAGATCATTTTCTCGCAAATCGCCACATATATGATCAGTACTGAGTATTCTTCGAATTCCTATAAGCACACCAAAGGAGATTTTGGACCCACATACAGGGTGGAAAAAGAGCCTTCAAAGAGACTGACGGACTTCTTTGATCATGTCGGGCCGATGATGGGTCAGAGCGTTCAAATTGAATGGCCTGGTGGATTCTATTCAAACCCGCCCTTCTAGGATCTAAGTCGTATGCATGTGGGAGTCGCTGACCGTCTTCCTGTATTAGACCTGGTTCCAGAATGATCCGCGGAATCCATGGACGTCTCTCTGCCTGCTTGGCTACACCGTCGTGTACACCAACGCCGTCTCGTGTGAGCTCACGGGAAGCAGAACTGAAGCCGTTTCGCAGGGTGGCCACGGACGGTCTCGAGGCTGGCAGGCTGGGCGGGTCGGGCTGTCCGGCGAGCGAAGCGACCTGGTCCAGTCTTCCGGCCATGCGCTGGCGTGCCCGCTGCTCGTAGTTCCGCCCCCTGGCGTGCGCGATGTCACCGGCGCTGGATGGCGGCTCGTGCCATGGCTGGCTGCTTCCCGCCCTGTCCACGTGTGCCGCCTGGACAGGGCTTGGGTGATGATTCTGTGCGGTGTGGGCTGCGACGCGCCGGCGAGCACGGCCGGCCACGNCAGCGCCGCGCGCAGCCGTCGCGCGGCGCGGCTCGCGCCGCGCCTTGATCCTAAAACGGGAAATTCGGCAGTCTGTTGGACTTGTACCGGACCTGTGTTCGGTGATGTCTCGGCCGATCGGAACGTGATGGCCTGTTCATGTCGATCGTGGGGTCGTGCCGCGGCGAGCAAGGTTGATCAGAGCGTCTGTGCGTGATGCACGGTTGGGGAGCTGGTCAAGAACGGTTTGGGTGCGGTCGATGGCGTCTTGCAGCTCGGGGGCGTCGCGGGCGGGGAACGGTTCGGGGATGTGGCTGAGTGGCGCGGCAACGACACCGTTGGCGCCGGCGGCAAGGCTGGTGGCGATGTGGCGGGCCGTGCCGTCCCACAGAGCGAATGCGGGTCCGGCAGCTCCTCGGAGAGCTGCAAGATCCTCGGAGCCGACCTTGGACACCTTTGCACCGCGGGGAAGGCAGCCGTGCGCGAGGGCACTGTGGGCCAGGTCCGGGGTAAGCGTGTGGCCGCTGAATTCGGGGTGGCTGAAGACATAGCTCGGGTTCGGCAGCGCGGCGAGGAAGCCGCGGGCCTGGTCGATCGTGTGCAGGTCCCGCAGGACAACCATGGGTGTGATCCCGCGACGTTCGGCTTCGGTGATATCCGCCGGTGACCAGCAACAGGCGGTGATCCGGTCCGGGCTGATCACGGCCGTCCAGATATCGATTGTGGCGGCCCGTTCGGCCGTGGTCGCGGTGTGTCCGTTGGTGGTGGTGCCGGACAGGATGAACAGGTCGGCCCAGGTGGCGGCGGCGCGTCGGGCGTACCGCTCGGTATCGGTGGTGCTGATCGCGCCGTCGGTCGTGCGGAACGTGAGCGCAGGTATGACGAGCTGGAGGCTCACGGGAGCCGGTCCCGCACGGGCGGAAGATGCTCCGGGGCGCCGGTCAGCGTCTGATGGATCAGATCGGCGGCCGCGGCCGGTGTCCGCTGGTCGGTGCGCAGGACCATGGTGAACGTTCCGGGTGCGGCTGCGGCTAGGTCTGCCTGTGTCTCGTCCCAGACCCGAAGCCGTTCTTCGGGATCGCTGCTGCCGCGTTCATGGAGGCGGGCACGGGTGATGTTGCGGGGGCACCAGAGCAGGACGGTGAGCCATCGGGCGGGATAGCCGGTGCGCAGTGCGGTGATGCCGGCGATCTGGCCCAGGTGCACGACGGGGATCTGTCCGGCGGTGATGATCTCGTCGAGTCGTGGGCTGTCGATGGCGTAGATGTTCCCGTACCGCTCGTTCGCGTAGACGATCAGATGCCGGTCGTGGAGCTGCGCGAGGTCACCGGCGGAGGTATGCCGGTACCCGATGCTCTTACCGCTCCCGGCCTTCAACCGGTCGAAATGGACGTACCGGCCGTCAACGGCAGTGAGCGCGGCGGTGACGGTGTCCTTTCCGGCTGCCGGCGGCCCGTACAGCACGACCGCGTCAGGACGCGTCGCGGACACGACTGGCAAGCTGGCGGGCCTGCTCGGCGAGGCTGGTCTTGGCGTGCCGGCCGTTGTCAACGACGAAATGCGTGCACACAGGACGTTGATCAAGGTTGATGCTGGCTACGTATTCGTCCCAGTAGGACAGCTTCCAGGAGTCACGAGCGGCGTCGCGGGTCTCCAGATAGTCCCGCATCGAGTCGACGTCACAGCGCATCCACACGACCGCGATTTCGGCGCCGCGCTTGACGCAGCGGCTCTTCAGCCGTTGCAACCACGGTTCACTTGCTACTTCCTGAAGGAACGGTGCGGTGACAACGGTGGAGATCCCAAGCTGCAGGTTGTCGAAAACCGCGTCGAACAGGCAGCGGTATTCCAACGGCCGGACCTTGTCCCGGTAGATCGCGGTCTGCCGGTCGTTCGGATCGGCGCCCAGCGACAACAGCAGGCTCTCGGTCAGCGGCCGGCTGACGGTGTCCTTGTCCAGCAGCATCCACCCGGTGATCTCACTGACGAACCGAGCGAACTCGGTTTTGCCTGACCCCGCGAAGCCGGCGACCAGGACCAGGACGGGTGCGCCTTCCCGGGGGCGGCCGGAACTCCATGCCGACAGGATCCGCTTCTTCAGATCGCACGAGGGAAGGACGATCGACCCGCCGCCGTCGCCGCTGGGTGTCTCGACGGTGGCCAACAGACGATTGATCGTTTCGGTGACCTCGTCGTGGCGAGGGTCGACCGGCGGAGCATCGGTGGGAACGCCGATCGCGTCGCGCAGATGCGCCGGAACCCGGAGCGGATCCCGGCTGCGGGGGCGGGCGGTATCCGGTGCGATCTCCCATGGGCGGGTGGCGAGTCCGAGCATTCCACCCGGTATGCGCAGGCCGTCGGCGATACGTTCAATGACGTCGAGATCTTCGACCCGGGCTTTCCCAGTGACGATACGGCTGATACGCGGCTGGCTGAAGCCCTCGATCGACGCGGCGATCCGATCCTGACCGACATGATCGTATTTGCGGATCAGTAGGAAGATGGCGGCGAAATCTCGGGCCGCGCACGCGGCACGCATCTCCTCGCGGGCGAGTAGCGCGGCGGACACGCTGTAGGGCGTGTGGTGCGGCGGGGCGTCGGGCATCATCCGTGGACCTTCTCGCGGTGCCCGGAGGCGGTTGGTGGTGGAACGAGCGGGGCCGTCCGCTGAGCGTAACGCGGACGAGCGGTTGCGGTACGCCGGACCGCGCGGGCAGGCGCTCCGCCGACGGGTGTCAAGCGCTCGCCTACCGCTACAAACAGCATTGCCGTATACCGACAGTCAATATCGTTTCGACATTCCGTTACCGACTGGTCCTCGGTGAGGCTGTCCGGCAAGCCGGCCCTGTCCCGTGTTGAGTCCCATTGCTCCGCGGGACCGGGCCGGTATCCAACCGACAACGTGGACGGGATGGTGTGGCCAGTGACGGCAATCGTTGGATACGCGGTTGACGACGGGGAGGGAGAGGGCCGGTCGGCCGTGCTGTACGGCGTGGTGCGCTTCGAGTCGGGAGACGAACGACGGGTCCGCGACACCACGATCACATTTGATTCGCCTGCCGCAGCGGAGCTGTTCGCGCTGGAGAGCGGTTGGCACGACTTTCAGGTGACGCCGCTGTTCTTCTTCGTGGACAGCGTCACGGCGCCGGCGGCGGGGCGGATGCTACTGGGGGCGGCGCTGGCGCGGTCCATGCGGCGGGCCGGTGGCGATGACCAGCGGTAGTGATTGCGATCCGCCGCGAAGCAATCATGGCTGTACGTCGTCCGAGGCTCGGGCAGATGTGGCCAGCGGCGATTACGCGGTCACGATCCGCCCAGCGGATCGCCCCACGGACGTGATGCGAGCTTGGGCGTCGCTGCCGGACGAAGTAGGGTTCGCCGAGGCGTTCGGCGATGTTGAGGTGACGCTCGTGTTCCGATATGTGGATGAGCTGGTGCCGCCGCAGGAGCCGAATGGGTGGCCACCCACGCCAGGTTGAGCGGTCGGGCATCTGATGGTGCCATGAGGTGCAGGGGTCAGAATCGCGGCGGGCGACAACGCCCGGTGTCGGGATTCTGGCCCCTTACCTGTTGGCCGTGCCCACGGTGACGAGCTCTTCTATGGTGACCAAGCGGCGGCTGAGGTCCGCAAGCTGCTGTTCGATGCGGCTGATACCGGCAAGGATCTCCTGATCGCTTGCGTGGCCGGGAATGTCCGGCGCGCGGTTGCCGACCAGTATCCGGATCAGATGATCGTCGGGCCAGTCGAGGGCACGGGCGATCGCGGTCAACGTCTTGTTCTGCACGCGTCGGCTGGCACCGTGTTGGACCAGGCGCAGCGTGGAGACCGAGAGCCCGGACAGCTCGGCGAGCTGCTGCTGTCCGATCCGCAGGGCCGCCATGCGGTCGTTGACCGCAACGGCGACAGCGGCCCAGTTCTCACCATCAACCCGTCCCCGGGACGTGTAGACGCGCGGTGTGCTCCGTTCCAGCATGTATCACATCTTAGCTTCACAGCAAACAACATGCCCTGCCGCCGGCTGTATATCGACCAGTTATAAAAGCTCGCCGCGCCCGACCTTCCCATGCCTCGTCGATATGGCCATATACCGACCTCGCATGCATCGACGATCTACCGCTTGAAAAGCGGTTGGCGAACGGTGCACTGTAGATCCTGTCCGGAACGCGGCGAGATGTCGGCACCATCCGGACCTGATCCCTACGGAGGTGACAACGGCGATGGCGGTACCGCAACGGATTCCCGTGGCGTTCACGGACGTGTTCCCGCACGGCGCCTACGTGCTCGGGGTGGAACCGGTCAACGACTTCGACAAGGCGAAGGCGGGCCTTCCGGATGCGCAGGAACGGGACAAGGTCACCGGCGAACTGGTGTGGGCGGTACGGGTGATGGACGCCGATCCCAACGCCCGTGCCGGCTCAGCAGAGGTGAAGGTGAAGATCGCCGCCGCGGTGCGGCCGGTGCCGCCGGAGTCGTTGGCGGGTACGCCGTTCCGGCCGGTGGAGTTCGACGGGCTGACCCTGACCCCGTACGTGAACACGAACGGGCAGAAGCCCCGGCAGGCGTATTCGTGGTGGGCGACCGGGATACGGCCGGTACGCACCGGCTCCGGGCGGGCGGCATGACCGGGCCAACAGCCACCCCGGACGCCGGTGGCGGGCGGGTGCCGGTCGGGTCGCACGGGCATATCAGCGTGCACATCGGATCGGGCTGGTCGGCCCGGTGCTTCACCTACCCGCACGAGCGGCCGATCCTCGCGGTCGATGCCGACCACACCCACCTGTCCCTGTCCGCGACGGACGACGCGGTAACCGTCGATCATCTCGCGTTCGCGCGGGCGCTGGTGCGGGCCGCCACCGACTATCTGCACGAATGCGAACGGCTACTGACAGGCCGCACCACCGACGCTTCGACGGGCGATACCGCAACCGCGGCCTGAACACGCTTCTCCCGGGTACCGGAACGGCCGTCTGAGCCTTCTTGTCGCTCCACCGGCTCTGACCCGCCGATTTCTCTTCCTTCCGCTCCTTTTTCGTGTGATGCAGGGTGGGTGTGATCTGTCATGGCCAGAATCAACGGCTCCCGGCCGTTTCCCGAAATACCGACCCGGCATCCGAAAGTCGACGTACCGCTGTGGGTCGTGCTCGCCGGGCTGGCCGGGCGGATGTGCGCCCGGCTGGTGCTCTTCCTGATCCGGCATCCGGTGCTGGTGGGCCTGCTGCTGACAGTGCTGGTGATCCGGGACCGGTACGGGGCGGCCGGGCTGGGCCTGGCCCTCCTCGCCGTCGTCGG
>NZ_JWIO01000039.1:35148-41608 GCF_001017755.1 Protofrankia coriariae | reverse complement strand
TTGAGTTCTCAAGGAGCAAGCGCAGACCCGAGAGGCACCTTTCGGCGACCCGCTCGGAGCAACTGTTGCAACTTACTGACGTAGCCCCGCCGAGTCAAACGTCTCCGAATTATCCGGGATTCGCCTCGGGGGCGGCCGAACTCCCTGTGGGAAGCTCGGGCCGGGGATGGGGGCCACCTGGGCGATGAACTCGGCCTTCGGTGTCTCCCGGCTTTCCGCCGGCAAGAGAGAACATTACGGATGGCCAACGGGATCGTCAAACGCCAGAGGCTTTTTGATCTGTGATGTACATCACAGCATCCGGATGTCACCTTGACGTGCCCTTCTGATATGCGAGTATCGCTGGCTGCCACCGCACAGGTCGGCCACACGGCCACGAGGACGACCACCGTCCCAGACCGGAGACGATCCGTAGCCGCCGCTCCGGCTCGACGGAAACCACGAGGGACGACGGCGACGGGCCGTGGCAGCCATGATCTCGGCCGCTGACGCCGCGGGCCTCCCACCACTCCGCCCGGCAGAGCTGTGGCCAGGAGCTTCCTGACGCGACGCCCCGCGACACGGTGCCCTGGAGACACCGCTTCGAGACAAGGGACTTCGGGGCAAGGGCGTGGCCGCGGGCTCTCATCAGGAACGGTCCCGCGTCAGGGACGAATCCCGTTCCGCTCCCGCCGGTGCTGCCGTCCCGGCAGACGGTGACGGCGATACCGACAGCGATACCGACGGCGATGCTGACGGTGGAGGCAGCGCTGATGGCGAGGACGGCGCCGGCAGAGGCGGCGAGGACACGGACACAGGCAGCCTCCGCTGGTCGCGCCGCGGGCCGCTGACCGACGCATCCCCGGCGATCCACAACCGCCATGGCCGGTCCCGGGCGGCCCTGATCCCGATCCGGGGCCCGCGGGCGACCCGGGTCTCGTCGATCCGGCGGCCGACGCGGACCACGAGCGCACCTCCCGTGAGCACACCTCCGCCCACGGACGGCACGGACGGCACGGACGGACCAGGCAGCCCGAACGGCGTGGCACGCCCACCTGCAGCACCCGCCCCGCCACCAGGGCCGGTGGCCTCAGGAACACCGGGGATACCGGTGGGTCCGGGGACACCAGAGGAAACGCCGAGGGGATCAGGGGCGCCGGGGACGCCGAGGACGAGGTCGGCGCCGTTGAGGGAACCGTCGACGGCCAGCGCCCGGGCGAGCCGTCCCGGGCCCCGGGCCAGTTCCGCCCGGCGCAGGTGCGCACGGCCGCGCACGGCATCCGCCGCCCCCTCGACCACCTCACCCGCGCGCAGCAGAACAGCGGCCGCCGCACCGGCCGGCCCGCACACGATGTTCACGCACCAGTGCATCCCGTACACGAAGTAGACGTACAGATGCCCGGGTGGCCCGAACATCACCGCGCACCGCGGGGTCGGGCCGCGGAACGCGTGCGAGGCGGGATCGTCCCGACCGCCGTAGGCCTCGACCTCGGTCAGCCGGACGACGACCCCGCCTCGGCACAGCCGGGCACCCAGCAGGTCGCGGGCGACATCCAGCGGCGGCCGCGCGTAGAACCGCCGGTCCGCGACGCTCAGATGCTCCCCGCCCACTCGCGGTCCCGGTGCAGGCGTTCGATGACCGCGGCCAACTGCTCGCGCACCCGGGCCGGCGCCGTCCCGCCCGGAGCCGAGCGGGCCTCCAACGCTCCCTGGACGGACAGCACCGAGCGCACGCCCGGGGTCAGCCGGGGGTTGATGGCCGCCAGCTGCTCGGCGCCGACCTCCTCCAGGCCGACGTCGTGCGCCACGCACCAGGCCACGAGCTGCCCGACCGCCTCGTGTGCCTCCCGGAAGGGCACCCCGCCGCGGACGAGGTGTTCGGCCACGTCCGTGGCCAGCGCGAACCCGTCCGGAGCGGCCTCGGCGAGGCGCTGGCGGCGCACCCGCATCGTGGCCACCGTCCCGGCGGTCGCCGGCAGCACCAGCAGGAGGGTGTCGACCGCGTCGAACACCGGCTCCTTGTCCTCCTGCAGGTCACGGTCGTAGGCCAGCGGAAGCCCCTTGAGCGCGGTGAGCAGCCCGGTGAGCGCTCCGATCAGACGGCCGGACTTGCCCCGGGCGAGCTCGGCGACGTCCGGGTTCTTCTTCTGCGGCATGAGCGAGCTGCCGGTGGCGAAGGCGTCGTCCAGCTCGACCCAGCCGAACTCGCGGCTGGTCCACAGGACGATCTCCTCGCCGAGCCGGGACAGGTGCACGCCGATCAGCGCGGCCGCGAACAGGAACTCCACGGCGAAGTCACGGTCGGAAACGGCGTCGATGGAGTTCTCGAACGCCGAGTCGAAACCCAGCTCGACGGCGACGCCGTGCGGATCCAGCGGCAGCGAGGAACCGGCCAGCGCCCCCGCCCCGAGGCTGGACACGGCGGCCCGGCGGTCCCAGTCCCGCAGCCGGTCGACGTCCCGGGCGAACGCGTGGACGTGCGCCAGCAGCTGGTGGGCGAACGAGATCGGCTGGGCGTGCTGGAGGTGGGTCATCCCGGGGGCGGGGGTGTCCACGTGCGCCGCCGCCTGGTCGACGATGGCCTGCTGGAGCTCGATCAGGCGGGCGGCCACCTGGCGGGCGTGATCCCGCAGGTACATCCGCAGGTCGGTGGCGACCTGGTCGTTGCGGCTGCGCCCGGCCCGCAGCTTGCCCCCCAGTGCGCCGAGGCGTTCGAGCAGCCCCCGCTCCAGCGCGGTGTGCACGTCCTCGTCGTCCACGGTGGGGCGGAAGCTCCCGGTACGCACCGCCTCCGACAGGTCGTCGAGCGCGGCCAGGACGGCGGTGAGCTCGCCGTCGTCGAGCAGGCCGGCGCGGTGCAGCACCCGGGCGTGGGCGCCGGAGGCCCGCAGGTCGTAGGGGGCCAGCCGCCAGTCGAACTGGACGCTGACCGACAGCCGGGCCAGTGCCTGCGCCGGGCCGCCGGCGAAACGCCCACCCCACAACCTTGTCGGTGACGAGCTTGTCGGTGACGAGGACGCCGGCGAGACGGGCCCCGCCGGCTCGGGCCCTGGCTGGGACACGGCCGGCTCGGCTGCCGCCGGCTGGGACACGGCCGGCTGAGACATCGCCGGCTGGGGCACGGCCGGCTCGGAGGCCGTCGGTGGCTGGGATGCCGACACGCTCACCGCGCCAGCCGCTGTTCCCGGGCGGCCCACACCTTGCTCGGCAGACCCCACAGGTCGATGAAGCCGCGGGCGTCGCGCTGGTCGAACTGGTCGCCGGCGTCGTAGGTCGCCAGCGCGTGGTCATACAGGCTCGCCTCGCTGCGCCGTCCCACCACCTGGGCGACCCCGCCGGCGAGCCGGATCCGCACGTCGCCGCTGACCCGGACGCTGGCGTCGTCGACGAACGCGTCCAGCGCGGCCCGCAACGGCGAGTACCACAGACCGTCGTAGACCAGCTCGGCCCAGCGCTGGTCCACCCCGCGCTTGAACCGGGCGAGGTCACGCTCGAGGGTGAGGTCCTCCAGGTCACGGTGGGCGGTCAGCAGGGTGATCGCCGCCGGGCACTCGTATATCTCCCGGCTCTTGATCCCCACCAGCCGGTCCTCGATCAGGTCGATCCGCCCGACGCCCTGCGCGCCCGCGCGGGTGTTCAGCTCCGCGACCAGCTCCGGCAGCGGCAGGGCGCGGCCGTCGAGGGAGACCGGGAGACCGTCGACGAAACCGATCGTCACCTCGTCCGGGTCCCGCGCGAGCGTCGGGTCGGCGGTGTAGACGAAGACGTCCTCCGGCGGCTGCGCCCACGGATCCTCGAGCACGCCGCACTCGGCGGTGCGTCCCCACAGGTTCTGGTCGATGGAGTAGGGGGAACGTGCCGTCACGTCGATGGGCAGGCCGCGTTCGTCGGCGAAGGCGATCGCCTTGTCCCGGGTCATCCCCGAGTCGCGTACCGGCGCCAGCACCTTCAGCTCCGGTGCCAGCGCCATCACGCCGACCTCGAAACGCACCTGGTCGTTGCCCTTGCCGGTACAGCCGTGGGCGATGGCCCCGGCGCCGAAGGTGTGCGCCGCCTCCACCAGGTGACGGACGATCACCGGCCGCGACAGCGACGAGATCAACGGATAGCGGTCCATGTACAGGGCGTTCGCCCGGATGGCGGGGGCGACGAACGAGCGGGCGAACTCCTCCCGCGCGTCGACCACGACCGACTCCACCGCCCCGCAGGTCAGGGCACGCTGCCGGATCACCTCGAGATCCTCGCCACCCTGACCGACGTCGACGGCCAGGGCCACGACCTCGGCACCGGTCTCCGCGCCGATCCACCCGATGGCCACGGACGTGTCCAGACCACCCGAATATGCCAGTACCACGCGGTCAGTCACCGCTGATCAACCTTTCCTCTCTGCGTTTCCGCGTTCCCGGGCTGTGGCCCCGGGGTGTGCCCCTGGGCTGTCGTGCCGTTGTGCCCGTCAGGCGTTGGTATGCCTGTCAGGCGTTGGTGCGCCCGTCAGGCGTTGTGCCCGGCCCCGGCAACGGCTGTCGCCAGGGCCCGTGTTTTCCGGGCCCGTACCTTTTTCCGGGCCCGTACCTGGAGCATCGGTGGGTGGTCCCCGTCCTGTTCTGGCCGGGAAAGCGCTTCGGTCGAGAAAGCGGGTACGGAAACGGCTACCGCGACGACCGTCCGTCCCTCACTTTCATGCTTCGACGAAGCTCGATCACGGGTCATTGATCGATTGTGGAACGCATCCAAGCCGTCTGACCGACGCTCCCGCCGGTCAGGCGGCTGAGCTGAAGAGTGGCTGGCCGTCGTGGCTGAACCTGTCGGGCCAACCGGTCGGCTAGCCGCCTGGGGCGGAGCCGGGGTCGACCAGGCCGACGAAGGAGTCGCGGGCGCGGCCCTCGGCCAGGCCGAGCAACCGGGCGGCCAGCTCGGGCCCGGTCGGACCGTCACCGGCGGTGGGCGGGCTACCGGCGGCCACCCGGGCCGACCGGCACACCACCAGCACCGTGTCGTCCCCGGCGATGGTGCCCATGACCTCCGGCAGCGACGCGCGGTCCAGGGCCGAGGCGAACAGCTGCGCGGCGCCCGGCGGGGTCCGCAGGACCAGCAGGTCGCCGTTGGCCTCGGCCGAGACCAGCAACTCCTCGCAGAGCCGGCCCAGCGGCAGCCGCACCGACTCGGCCGGCGCCAGGTTGACGTCGACGGCGTAGACGAGCCCGCCCTGCGGGCTGCGCACCTTGGTCGCGCCGAGATCCTCCAGGTCGCGTGACAGCGTCGCCTGCGTGACCTGGACGCCTTCGGCCGCCAGCAGCCGAGCCAGCTCCGTCTGCGAGCGCACCGGCTGCCGGGCGATCAGGGCCGCGAGCCTGACCTGGCGGGCGTGCTTGGTCAGCGGCGCGGCCGCGTGCCGCACCGTCGCGGGCGGCTGCGCGGCCACGGCGCTCTCGTGTCCCTGCGTCCCGGCCACCTGCGCGGCCGTGGCGGCTTTGGCCACCTGGGTGGTTGCGGTGGCTCTGCCCGCCCGAGCGGTCGCGGTGGCTCCGGCCGCCTGCGTGGTGGTCGCGGTGGCGTGACCCCGGCGGCCCGTCATGGCGTGGCCTGCCCGGTCAGCGCGGCGGGGAGCGGGTGCGCCGCCGTGTCACCCGGCCGGCCGGCGGCCCGGTCACACTCGTCCAGCAGGGACGGATCCAGCAGGAACGACAGGAGCGCCTTCTGCGCGTGCAGCCGGTTCTCGGCCTGGTCGAAGACGACCGAACGGGGGCCGTCGATCACGGAGCCGGCGATCTCCAGATCGCGGTGCGCCGGTAGGCAGTGCATGACGATCACATCGTCGTCGGCCGCCTCGACCGCCTTCTCGTCCAGCTGGTACCGCTGGAAGACCAGCGACCGGCTCTCGTCCTGATCGTCCTGGCCCATCGACGCCCAGACATCGGTGTAGAGCACGTCCGCGCCGGCGGCGGCCAGCAGCGGGTCGTGGGTCACCACAATCTCCCCACCGGTGGTGGTCGCGATCTCGTTGGCCTGCCGGACCACCTGCTCGAACGGCTCGTACCCGGGCGGGGAGGCGACCCGCACCCGCATCCCGGCCAGCGCGCCGGCAAGGACCAGCGAGTGCGCGACGTTGTTCCCGTCCCCGAGATAGGCCAGGGTCAGCCCGGCCAGGGCACCTTTCTTCTCCCGGATCGTCTGCAGGTCGGCGAGTGCCTGGCACGGGTGGGCGTGGTCGGACAGCGCGTTGACCACCGGCACCGACGCGGCCGCGGCCAGCCGTTCCAACCGCTCCTGCGCGAACGTCCGTATGACGATCATGTCGACGTACCGGCTGAAGACGGCGGCCGTGTCCTCGATGGACTCGCCCCGGCCGAGCTGGGTGGTCGCCGCGTCCACCACCACCGGATGCCCGCCGAGCTCGGCCACGGCGACGTCGAAGGACAGCCTGGTCCGGGTGGAGGGCTTCTCGAACAGCAGCACCACCGACCGGCCGGCGAGCGGCCCG
>NZ_JWIO01000039.1:11785-35119 GCF_001017755.1 Protofrankia coriariae | reverse complement strand
CGGGCCGCCTTCAGCCGGTCCGCCGCGTCCAGGATGGCGGCCTGTTCGGCCGAGGTCAGGTCGGTGTCGAGGAGGAAGTGCCGGATCGTCATGGGACGGCGTCCAAGGTGGACATGGTGGGGGGCGCCGGCGGGCGCGGGGCCGTATCCCCGGCATGCCGCTTCGCGACACGCCGGGTCCCCACACGCGGGACGCTGTCGGAGTGCACCGTCATGCGCTGACCTTAGAACGTCCGGTGGTGGACCGTGCCGACCCGGCTACCGCGCCACCACCGGTGCCGTCGGTGCCGGCCGCGCCATCGGTCCTGTCGGCGCTGGCGGCGGTCACCGCCTGGTCTGCGATGGCCGGCAGCGCGGCGACGAACTCGTCGGCGTCCGCGGCCGAGAGCACCAGCGGTGGGGCCAGCCGGACCGCGTCCGCGCTCACCGCGTTGACCAGGAAGCCCGCCTCACGGGCCGCGGTCTCGAAGGCGGCGGCGAACGGCGCGTCGAGCTCGATCGCCAGCCACAGCCCACGGCCGCGGACCCCGGTCACACCCGCGGCGCCGGCGCCGCGGATCCCGTCGGCGAGCAGGCCCCCCACCCGCACCGCGTTGTCGATCAGACCGTCCCGTTCGATGGTGTCCAGCACGGCGAGCGCGGCCGCGCAGATGACCGGCCCCCCGCCGAAGGTGCTGCCGTGCTCACCGGGACGCAGCAGCTTCCCCGCCGGGCCGAAGCCGACGCAGGCCCCGATCGGCAGGCCGCCCCCGAGCCCCTTGGCGAGGGTGACAACATCCGGGACGACGCCCTCGACCTGGTGCAGGAACCAGGCGCCGGCCCGGCCGATACCGCTCTGCACCTCGTCCAGGACGAGCAGCGCGCCGGCGCGGTCGCAGATCTCCCGGGCCGCCTTCAGGTAGCCCACCGGCGGCGCGACCACACCGCCCTCGCCCAGCGTCGGTTCCAGGAACACCGCGGCGGTGCGCTCGCCGACCGCGTCCGCCAGCGCCGCGGCGTCACCGTAGGGGACGAAACGCGCGCCGGGCAGCAGCGGTTCGAACGGCGCCCGTTTGGACGGCTGACCAGTGATCGACAGAGCGCCCAGGGTCCGCCCGTGGAACGAGCCCTCGGCCGCGACGATCTCCTCACGGCCCGTCCGCCGGGAGATCTTGATGGCGGCCTCGTTGGCCTCCGCCCCGGAGTTGCAGAAGAACACCCGGCCGTCGGCGCCGCCGAGCAGCCCCAGCAGACGCTCGGCCAGGACGATCTGCGGTTCGTTCACGTACAGGTTGGACACGTGGCCCAGGCGGCCGATCTGGTCGCGGACGGCCTCCTGTACCGCCGGGTGGCAGTGCCCGAGGACGCTCACGGCCACCCCGGCGATCAGGTCCAGGTATGCGCGACCGTCGGCGTCCCACACCCTGGTCCCCGCCCCGCGCTCGAGCGCGATCGGCGGGCGGCCGTAGGCCGTCATGATCACAGCGTCCCGGCGGTTGAGCAGGTCGTCGTTCACAGGGCTCCTCCCGTGGCGGGGTCTGCTCCTACAGCAGAGGTTGGCGTGCTCGGTCCCGTGACGGGACCGTCCGGAACACCGTTGGGCACGGCGAGCCCGCCCGGGACGGATCCAGCCAGGACGGTGCCGGCCGCGGCGGTGCCGTCCACGGCGGTGGCGGCCGTGGCGGGGCGGGCGGGCTGCGCGGGAGCGGCCACCGCCGGGGCGGCGTCCGGTGTGATCAGGGTGCCGATGCCGTCGTCGGTGAAGACCTCCAGCAGGACGGCATGCGCCACCCGGCCGTCGAGGACGTGCGCCTGCGGGACACCGCCGTGCACCGCCCGCAGGCACGCCTCCATCTTCGGGATCATGCCGCTGGCCAGCGTGGGCAGCAGATCCGCCAGCTCACCGGCGGTCAGCTCACTGATCACCTCGTCGCTGTGCGGCCAGTCCGCGTACAGCCCCTCGACGTCGGTGAGGATGACCAGCTTCGCCGCGCCGAGCGCGGCGGCGAGCGCCGCGGCGGCGGTGTCGGCGTTGACGTTGTACACCCCGCCGTCGATCCCGCGGGCCACCGTGGCGACCACCGGGACCTTGCCGGAGTCGAGCAGGGCGGTCACCGTCTCGGGGGCGACCTCGACGACGTCGCCGACCAGGCCGATGTCGACCTCCTCGCCGTCCACGATCGCCGAGCGCCGCCGGGCGGTGAACAGGTTGGCGTCCTCACCGGAGAGGCCGACGGCGAACGGGCCGTGGTTGTTGACCAGCCCGACGACGTCCCGGTTGACCTGGCCGACCAGCACCATCCGGACGATCTCCATCGTCTCCGGGGTGGTCACCCGCAGCCCGCCGGCGAACACCGACTCGACCCCCAGCCGGTTGAGATGCGCGGTGATCTGCGGCCCGCCGCCGTGGACGACGACCACCCGCAGGCCCGCGTAGCGCAGAAAGACCACATCGGCGGCGAAGGCCTCGCGCAGCGCCGGGTCCTTCATCGCGTGCCCGCCATACTTGATCACGATGGTGGCGCCGTGGAAGCGCGACAGCCAGGGCAGTGCCTCGATGAGCACCTGGGTCTTGGCCAGGGCGGCATGGCCCCGCACGAGCGTCGCAGGCCGGCCCGGGGCGGGTGCGGCGCTCACGTCGAGTATGCCGAGTTCTCGTAGACATAACCGTCGGTGAGGTCGTTCGTCCAGACCGTCAGTTCGCTGCCGCCGGCGCGCAGGTCGATGCGGATGGCGACCTCCCGGCCGGTCAGGTCAACAAGCTCGCGTTGCTCCCCCGGGGCACCGTCGCGACACACCCACACCCCGTTGATCGCGACGTCGACGGCGTCGGGCTCGAACGCGGCGCGGGTGGTCCCCACCGCCGCGAGCACCCGGCCCCAGTTCGGGTCGTTGCCGTAGAGCGCGCACTTGAGCAGGTTGCACCGGGCCACCGCCCGGCCGACCTCAAGGGCGTCGTCCTCGCCGGCCGCGCCGGTGACGGTGACCGCGATCGTCTTGGTCGAGCCCTCGGCGTCGGCGACCAGCTGCCCGGCCAGGTCGGCGCAGGTGTCGGCCACCAGCCCGCCGAGCGTCCCGGCGTCGACACGCACCCCGGACGCGCCGCTGGCCAGCAGCAGCACAGTGTCGTTGGTGGACATGCAGCCGTCGGAGTCCACCCGCTCGAAGGTGGTGCGGCAGGCGTCCCGCAGCAGCCGGTCGGCGGTCGGCGGGTCGACGACCGCGTCCGTGGTCACCACCACCAGCATCGTGGCGAGCGCGGGCGCGAGCATGGCGGCGCCCTTGGCCATCCCGCCGACCGTGACCCCCGCCGCCGCGCGCACCGCCTGCTTGCTGACGGTGTCGGTGGTGCGGATCGCCTCGGCGGCGGCGGCGCCACCGGTCGCCGACACCTCGGTGATCGCTTTGGCCACGCCGGGCAGCAGCAGGTCCATGGGCAGGCGCACCCCGATCAGGCCGGTCGAGCAGACGGCGACCTCGCCGGCTCCCAGCCCGAGCAGGGCCGCGGCGTGCTCGGCGGTGTGGTGCGTGTCGGCGAAGCCGGCCGGGCCCGTGCAGGCGTTGGCGCCGCCGGAGTTCAGCACGACCGCCCGCAGCCGGCCGTCGGCGAGCACCTGCCGGGACCATCGCACCGGCGCGGCCTGCACCCGGTTGCGGGTGAACACCCCCGCGGCCGTGTCGAGAGGGCCGTCGTTGACGACGAGGGCGACATCCGGACGTCCGGAGGGCTTGAGCCCGGCCGCCACGCCCGCGGCCCGGAAGCCGGCCGGCGCCGTGACGCTCATGATCCGATCCTCACGGTCATGCCTCCTGCCCGCGGATGACTGGATGACTGTGGTGTGCCGCCGGACAGCCGAGACTCGCCCGCGGGCGAGCGCCGGTGGCGGGGCCGGGTCACGGGGCCACTCCCTGCGCGGTCAGGCCGGTGCTCTCCGGCAGGCCGAGCATGAGGTTCGCGCACTGCAACGCCTGGCCGGCGGCGCCCTTGCACAGGTTGTCGATGGCGGCGACAACCACCGCCCGTCCCGCCTGCTCGTCCGCCGTGACCTGCAGGTGGACGGCGTTGCCGCCGAGAGTCGCCGAGGTGTGGGGCCAGCGGCCCGGCGGCAGGACCCGCACGAACGGCTCGTCGACGTAGGCCGTGAGCAGCGCGCCGCGCAGGGCGTCCGTGGTCACCTCGGTGTCTTTTTCGGTGCCTTTTCCAGCGCCTTCTCCGCGGAGGCGGGCGGTGCAGGTGGCGAGGATGCCGCGCGGCATGGGCGCGAGCACCGTGGTGAACGACATCGACACGGGTGTGTCGACCAGCCCGCCGAGAGCCTGGAGGATCTCCGGGCGGTGCTGGTGGTTGCCGACCTTGTAGGCGGTCAGGTCGCTCATGACCTCGCTGCCGAGCAGGTTCACCTTGGGTGAGCGGCCGGCGCCCGAGGTGCCGCTGGCCGCCACGACGACGATGTCCTCGGTCTCGACCAGCCCCGCGGCCAGCAGCGGGGCGAGGGCGAGGGTGACCGCGGTCGGATAGCAGCCGGGGGCCGCCACCCGGTCGCTGGCCCGGATCGCCTCCCGCGCCGCGGGCAGCTCCGGCATCCCGTACGTCCACGTGCCCGCGTGCTCGCCGCCGTAGGCCCGGCGCCAGGCCTCGGCGTCGACGAGCCGGTGGTCGGCGCCCAGGTCGATGACGCGGACGCCGGCCGGCAACGTCGCCGCCACCGCGGCGGACGCGCCGTGCGGGAGCGCGAGAAAGACGATGTCGGCGTCGGCCTCGGTGAGGGCCGACGTGTCGACGAAGGCCCGGCCCGCGAGGTCGGGCAGGTGCGGGTGGACCTCGGTGACGTCGCGCCCGGCCGACGAGCCCGCCGCCAGCGGGCCGATCTCGAGTTCCGGATGCCCGAGCAGCAGGCGCAGCAGTTCCCCGCCCGCGTACCCGCTGGCTCCGGCCACCGCCGCTGTCATCCCCATGGCGTCCCCATGAATGAAAACTTATACACATGTCATCATGGTCATGCAAGCATGACCGCCCGGAACGCCCGGACGCCGCCATTGCCCTTCAGCGACCCTGAAGGTCTCGGTGGCCTCGACGGTCAGAAGCCGGACACTCCCGATCCCGGCCATGCCGGACGGTCGACGCTGGCAGATGTCGCTGGAACAGACCAACAGCCGCCCCGGACGACACCACGGCGGAATCGTCGATGTCCCGCTGACGAGCCCGGCAGACAGGTCCGGCGGACAGGTCCGGCGGACGGGCCCGTCCGGGCGGTCGGGACGCCAGGAAGATGTCGAGAGAGCGGAGGGGAACGCGACATGACAGGCGCGATGACGGCCGCGGCTGCACCCGCCGGGCTTCTCAGCAGCGCTCCGAATGGTTGGCACACCATGACACGGCGGACAACCGCGGCACCGCGTGCGGCCGTTGGGCAGCCGCCCACCGAATGTGTGCCCACCGAATGCGTGCTCACCGGATGTTCGCCCGCCGGATGCGTAACCCGGGTTCCGACCGCGGCGACGGTAACCGCTGGCGCGCCACATCGGACGGGGCCACGATGACGTTCTTCGGCGTGTACCTGGCACTCCTCCTGATCCTGCTGATCATCATCGTCGGTACGCGGGTCGTCCTGTCACGCTCCCCTGACATACCGCCCGCGGATCCGCGCAGCTTCCCCCTCGACGATCTGGGCTTCCTCGCCGGCGGGGCGAAACGGGCAGTCGAAGCGGCAGTGGTGGCCCTGCACGACGAAGGCCGGGTCGCCCCGGGTAGCCGGCGTTCCGCGCTTGTCGCGGCCGGCCCCCCGCCGGTGGGCGGGCAGACCATCACTCGTACGGTGTACGACGCCATCGCCGCGGCAGGTGAGACCCGCCTCGCCCGCGTCACACGGATCGTCGCGGGCAGCCCGGCCACACGGGCCACCCGCGCCGGATTACAGACGGCGTACCTGGTACCGCCCGCGGAACAGGCCCGTAGGCTCCGGCGGCTACGCCGCACCTTCCTGATCATGGTGGCTGTGGGTGTCGCCGGCCTCCCCTTCGCCGCCGCGGCCGGTGACCTCGGCGCCTTCTTCTACCTACCAGCGGCGTTCATGATGTCCGTGGTCGCCGCCGTCGCGACGATCGTCCCGCCGACCACACACGCCGGACGCCGGCTCCTGCGGGACGCGCGGGTACTCGCACGGAGCCTCGGCCTGGGCGGGATTCCCGGACAGCGTGGGGTGGCCGTGGCACTGTTCGGCCCGATCGTGCTGTGGCGGACCGATCCCCTGCTCGCGCGGCAACTCGGTCTACCGTTCGTCGCCACATCTTCGGGGGGCTCACACGCTTCCTCCTCGGGCGGCGACTCGTCGTATGACAGTGGCTCCTCCTGCGGCGGCGGTAGCGGATGCGGCGGTGGTGGCGGCTGTGGTGGCGGCAGCGGCGGATGCGGTGGCGGCTCCTCCTGCGGTGGCGGCGGCTGTGGTGGTGGCGGATGACCGCGCCTGGACGTGACAGCGGTACGTTGCTCCGGGGACTGGGGATCGGCTGGCGGCCGGAACTCGCCGCATTCATCGCCGAGCGGCGGGAGCTGGGCTTCGTCGAGGTGACAGCCGAGGCCCTGCACACCCACGGCCCGCTGCCAGTCGGCCTCGACGACCTGATCGAGCGTGGCATGCCGGTGGTGCCGCACGGCGTCAGCCTCGGGCTCGGCGGCACCGAACCGCTCCAGCCGGCGCGCGTGGCGCACCTGGCCGCCGTCGCCGAACGGGTGCGGGCACCCCTGGTGAGCGAACATGTCGCGTTCGTACGGGCCAACGGCCTCGAAGCCGGCCACCTGCTGCCGGTCCCGCGCACCCGCGAGGCCATGGATGTGCTGGTCGCGAACGTGCGGACGCTGTCCGCCGAGCTCGCGGCACCACTCGCCCTGGAGCATCCGGCTGCCCTGCTGCGCTGGCCCGAGGCGGACTTCGGCGAGGCCGACTTCCTCACCGAACTGGCCGAACGCACCGGTGCGCTGCTCCTGCTGGACCTCGCCAACCTGCACGCCGACCAGATCAACCACGGGGTCGACCCGCACCGCTTCCTCGACGCGTTGCCGTGGGAGCGTGTCGCCTACATCCACGTGGCCGGTGGGGTGGTGCGCGACGGGCTCTACCACGACACCCACACCCACCCCGTCACCGATGCGGTCCTTGACCTGCTGTGCGAGGTAGCCGATCGCTGCGCGGACCAGCCCACCAGCACCGATCATGCCGTCACGGACTCCGGCGGAATGCCAGCAGTCATGCTTGAACGCGACGGCCGCTACCCGTCCGTCCGGGAACTCACCGGCGAGCTGAACACCATCGCCACCGCGGTTGGACGCCCTCCTGCCGCAACCGGACGGCCTCTCACGGTTGTCTCCACGCCGCGAACCGGACAGCGGACCGAACCAACGCGGCAGGACCGGCCGACCAGGGCAGCTGAACCAGGCGAGCCGGGTAGACCAGGTAGACGAGACAGACGCGGTGGGCTGAGCGGACCGGACCGTGTCGAGCCGGGCAGGGATGCCGGGCATGACGGCGATACCGCGGGCAACCTGCGGCAGGCACAGGGCGAGCTCATCCGTGCGCTGGTCGGCGGGGGGCCGGCCCCCGTCGGATTCGATCCGGGCCAGGTCGAATCGACCCGGGTCGCGCTGCTGCGCAAACGCGCGGACGCGGTCGCCCGGACCTGGCCGGCGCTGTCCTGCCTGCCCGGCTTTCACGCCAGGTTCGCCGCGTTCGCGGACGGTCGCCCACCCGCCGGGGCGTACGCCGACGGGGTGGCCTTCGCCCACGCGGCCCACAGCGATCTCGACCGCGAGGCGCGGGCCGAACAGCTGGTGGCAGCGCTGGCACGCAGACGGCTGGCACGCAGATGGCTGGCAGTTGCCACAGACCGGCGCGGCGGCGGGCGTCCACTCGTCGCGATACGAGTGCCGTTCCTGGGAATCCGCGTCCTCGGCCTCGACCGCGAGAACGACTGACCGCGCGAGAACGACCGACCTGACGAGAGCGGCTGGCAGAGCCAGGTCAGCCGAGACAGGTCAGGTGCGCAGAACAGCGCCGGTCAGCCGCGCAGCCTCGGCGATCGCCGCGTCCCGTGCAGCATTGGCCTCCTGGGCGGTCAGCGTCCGGTCCACCGCCCGCAGCCGCAGACCGAACGCGAGCGACCGCTTTCCCTCACCTATCTGGGATCCCTCGTAGACGTCGAAGAGGGTCAGAGCCTCCAGCAGGTCACCGGCACCGCGGCGCAACCCCTCGGTGACACGCGCCACCGGCACGCCGGCCTCGACCACCAACGCGATGTCACGGTCGGCCGGCGGGTAGGTGGACACCGCCGGGGCGGTGACCGGCGGGCGCGCCAACGCGATCTCGAGCACCGTGTCGAGGTCGAGCTCCATGGCGCAGGTTCGGGCCGGCAGCCCATACGCCGCGATCACGCGCGGATGCAGTTCCCCGGCGTACCCGACCACCTGGCCGTCCGCTGACAGGCGCGCGCACCGGCCCGGATGCCACGGTGTCAGCGCGTCCGCCGTCACCGTCAGGTCCACACCGGTGGCCGCCGCGACGGTGTGCGCCGCGTCGACGGCGTCCTGCCAGGTCGTCGGCTGCCCAGGCCCCCACCAGCCGGCCGGCTCGCGGCGGCCGGTCAGGACGACGGCCACCAGCCTGGGCTGCTCGGGCAGGACGGCGTTGAGCGCGGCGATCTCGGCGTCGCCGGGCCGGTGGTCGACCGCCGGAGTCGGCGGTGTGACCACCGGTGTGGTGGCCGTGGCTCGGAAGACCAGCCCGGTCTCGAACAGGGCCAGATCGACCTGCCCCCGGCCGATGTTGCGGACAGCCGCGGCGAACAGCCCCGGCAGCAGGGTGGTACGCAGGTTGGCGGCGTCCTCGGCGATCGGGTTGGCGATCCGGACCGTCGCCGCCCGCGCGTCGTCGCTGGTGAGTCCGAGCCGGTCCGGGGTGTCGTCCCCGACGAACGGGATGGTCAGGACCTCCACGTAGCCCTGGTGGGCAAGGGCGGTGCCGACCGCCCGGCGGATCCGCTGGCCCTGGGTGAGGCCGCGGCCCGCGGGCAGCCGTGGGAGGGTCACCGGGATCGTGTCGTACCCCTCCAGGCGCATGACCTCCTCGACCAGATCGGCGGGCCGGGTCAGGTCGGGACGCCAGGACGGCGGGGTGACCAGCAGTGCGCCGTCCCCGAGATGGTCGCTTTCGGTGGCGCCGCTCCTGGCGGCACCGGTCCCGGGACCGCCGGTCCCGAAGCCGCCGGCCCCGGCGGCTCTGGCCCCGGCGGCGCTGTCGATCGAGGCGAGGGGAGCGGTCGGCGTCACGGGGACACCGACGTTGGCGCTGGTGCCGACGCCCACGCCATTTCCCGTGTCAACGCTGTCTCCCGGACCAACATCGGTGGTATCCGCGCTGCCGACCGGCGCGGCGGTACCGGCCACGCCGGGGCCAGCCGGCGCGCCGGCACCGGGGATGGCGTCGGCGACCGTGCAGCCGACCTCGACCAGCCGTCGGCGGACGACCTCCGCCGGATAGGGACGCCCGCCCAGCCGGGCCGTCTCGCCCAACGGGAAGGTGATGGGCCGCGGCGCCGGACGGTGATCGATATCGGTCACCCCGGCCTCGGCGGTGGCGCCGGCGAGTTCGGTGAGCAGGCGCAGGGCGGCACNCGGGCCGCCGCCGGCGCGAGCGCGGGGTCGACGCCGCGCTCGAACCGGCGGGACGCCTCGGAACCGAGCTGGTGGCGCCGGGCCGTGCGGGCCACCGCGACCGGGTCGAAGTGGGCGGCCTCAATGAGGATCTCGGTGGTGTCAGCGGAGATCTCGGTGGAGGCGCCACCCATGACCCCGGCGAGCGCCACCGGCCCGGAGTCGTCGGCGATGACGAGGTCCTCCGGGTCAAGTTCGCGTTTGACGCCGTCGAGGGTGACCAGCCGCTCCCCCTCGCGGGCACGGCGCACCACGATCGGGCCGGACAGTTTCGCCCGGTCGAAGGCGTGCAGCGGCTGCCCCAGCCCCAGCATGATCAGGTTCGTGACGTCGACCGGTACCGAGATGGGCCGCATACCCGACAGGGCGAGCCGCCGGGCCAGCCGCAGCGGCGTGGCCGCGTCCGGCCGGACCCCGGTGACGACCCGGGCGACATACCGGCCGCAGGCGGCGGTGTCCTCCACCACGACCGGGTACCCCGCCGCGCCCTGTCCAGCTCCGACCTGTTCGGAGGCGGCCTGTTCGGACGCGGCCCCGGCCGGGTCGTCGAAGGGCAACCCGAACGCGGTCGCCGCCTCCCGGGCGATCCCGCGCACGGACAGGCCGTAGCCGCGGTCCGGGGTGACGGCGATGTCCAGCACGTCGTCGGCGAGGTCCAGCAGCTCGGCGACGTCGGTCCCCACCGGGGTGTCGGGCGGCAGGACGAGGATCCCGCTGTGGTCGTCGCCGATGCCCAGCTCGCTGGCCGAGCAGATCATCCCCTCGCTGAGCTGTCCGTAGGTCTTGCGGGCGGTGATGGTGAAACCACCGGGCAGCACCGCGCCGGGCAGGGCGACAGCCACCCGGTCACCGACGGCGAAGTTGAACGCGCCGCAGATCACCCCTCGGGTGGCGGCCTCAGCCACCCGGACCTGCACCCAGCGCACATCCTTCTTCTTCGTCCGGACGATTTCGATCGAGACCACCTCGCCGACGACGACGCCGGCAAGGTCATGCCCGACCGACTCGACGGCCTCCACCTCGAAACCGGCCCGGATGAGCGCGTCGGCGACCGCCTTCGCCGGCGGCAGGGCCGGGACGACCTCCCGCAGCCACGACATCACGATCTTCATGGTCAGTTCCCCGTCCCGAACGAGAGGCCGAAGCGGACGTCCCCGTCGACGAAGTCCCGGATCTCGTGGACATCGTGGCGGATCATCGCGGCGCGTTCCAGGCCCATCCCGAACGCGAAGCCGCTGTAGCGGGCCGGGTCGACCCCGCAGGCGACCAGCACGTTCGGGTCGACCATCCCGCAGCCCCCGACCTCGATCCAGCCCTCGTCGGAGCACACCCGGCACGGCTGGCGGGCCGGCTCGCCCCGGCAGGCGAAGCAGGTGACGTCGAGCTCGGCCGACGGCTCGGTGAACGGGAAGTAGGACGGCCGCAGCCGGGTGGCCAGCCCCGAGCCGAACAGCGCCTGGGCGAAGGCCTCCAGCGTCCCGCGCAGGTCGGCCATGGTGATGCCCTCGTCCACCGCCAGGCCCTCGAGCTGGCCGAACACCGGCGAGTGCGTGGCGTCGATCGCGTCGTTACGGTACGTCCGCCCCGGGCAGACCACGTACACCGGCAGCGGACGGGACAGCAGGGTGCGGATCTGCACCGGCGAGGTGTGTGTGCGCAGCAGCAGCCCGCTGCCCACCGGGTCGACGTAGAGGGTGTCGTGCGAGCTGCGGGCCGGATGGTCCGGGCCGAGGTTCAGCGCCTCGAAGTTGAACCAGTCGTGCTCGACCTCCGGCCCCTCGGCCACCTCGTAGCCCATCGCCACGAACACGTCCACCAGATGGTCGGACAGGGTGGACAGCGGATGGCGGGCCCCGCCCGGCCGGCGGGTGCCGGGCAGGGTGACGTCGACGCGCTCCTCGACGAGCACGCGGGCGTCCCGCTCGGCGGTCAGCTCGGCCAGCCGGGCCTCGTAGGCCGCGCGGACGGCGGCGGCGGCGGCGTTGTGCCGGCGTCCGGCCTCGGCCCGTTCGGACTGGGGCAGGGCGCCGAGCGCGCGGCGGGCGAGCGCCAGGGGTGCGCCCCGGCCGTCGAGGTGCAGGGTCCGCAGCGCGGCGAGCTCGTCGAGGTCGCCCGCGGTGGCGATCGCGGCGGACGCCTGGACGCGCACCTCCTCGAGCCGGTCGGGGTCGAGCGCGCCGGGATCCACCGGCGCCGGGTCGCCACGCTGCGAGCTGGGACGCTGCGAGCCGGGGCTGCCCGGCTCCGTGCGCTTCGAGGCGGCACCCTTCGAGGCGGCACCCTCCGAGGCGGCACCCTCCGAGACGGCACCGTCCGAGGCCGCGCCGCTCGAGGCGGCACGAGTCGAGCCGGGACGGTCCGCGCCCGGACGATCCGGGCCGGTGTGCTCCGGAGCGGTGCGTCTGGAGTTGGAGTCGCCTCCGGCGCTCGCTGCCGAGGGGTCGGGCACGTCCGACCGGTGTGGGTCGGCGCTCTGTGTGGACGGGGGCACGCTGGTCATCCTCGTTGATGGTGTTGCTCGTCGATGGCGGTTGTCCGCCGGCGGTGTGTTCTGCGTCTGTGTCACGGGTGTCTGTGTTACGGGTGTTGTGTCCGGGTCCGGGGCCGTCGGTGGTGCCGGTTGGGACCCGCACCGGTTCCCCGCCACGGTATGGGAAGTCCGCCCGCCGCGGGCAGGCCGCCAGGCCGGTCCAGGCCGCTCGTCGAGCCGGTGCTCCTTGGCCGGGGTGGATGTCGCTCGGCCGAAGCGAGTGGAGCCTGCCCGGGGAAGGATGATCCCTGGCCCGGTGTGCTCGGCACGACCGACCAGGCCCGGGTCGGGGCGCCCGCCGGGTGGTCACCGCTTCTCGCGTCCGGGTCGGACGACCGTCCGTCCGGATCGGACCGGCCCCGCCGCCGGGGCGTCCCCGCCACCGGGCTGGCGGCGGACCGGACGGGCCGGCGGGCCGGGACGGTCAGGCGAAGACCGGCGCCCCGGCGGGCACCACGAATCGAAACTCCGCGCCGCCGCCGGGCGCCCGGCCGACCGTGATGCTCCCGCCGTGGGCCTCGATGAGCGCCCGGGCGATGTAGAGCCCGAGGCCGGTGCCGTTCCCGCGGGTGGCCCCGCGCCAGAACTTCGTGAAGACCCGGGACGCGCTCGCCTCGGGCACGCCGTCGCCCTCGTCGGCCACGGTGACCTCGGCTCCGCTCGGGGTGCCGCGCATGACGATGGTGACGGTGCCGGCGCCGTGCCGCAGGGCATTGTCCACCAGGTTGTGCAGCACCTGTTCGATCTTGTCGGAGTCGAGCCACATCTCGGGCAGCTCGCCCTCGGTGCGGACCACGAACCGGTCGTGGGTGGCCTCACCCGCCGCGACCTTGCCGTCGACGACCCGGCGCAGGGTCTGCCCGAGGTCCACGATCTGCTTGCGCATCTGGATCCGGCCGGAGTCGATACGCGAGACGTCGAGCACCTCCGCGAGCAGCCGGGTCACCCGGTCCGCATCGGTGTTGACGGTGTTGAGCATCAGCTTCTTCTGCTCTTCGGTGAAACGGTCCCACTTCGCCAGCAGGGTGGCGGTGAAGCCCTTGACGCTCGTCAGCGGCGAGCGCAGCTCGTGGGCGACAGTCGAGACCAGGTCGGCGCGATTGCGCTCCATGCGCTCCCGGCTGGCGGTGTCCCGCAGGGACAACGAGACGTGCGCCAACTGCCCGTCCACCCGGACATAACGAACAGTGACATTGAGGTCGTGCTCGTCACCCTGGCGGGCCAGGGTGAGGCGGCGTTCGGGCTGACCGGTCACCCTCGGCAGGCTGCGGGTGACCCGCGAGCACTCCCACCAGTCGTTGCCCCGCTCGTCCAGCAACGGCAGGACTTCGGTGAGGTGCTGGCCCGGGGTCGTGGCGGCGGACACACCGGTAATCCTGGCGGCGGCCGCGTTGAACACCTCGATCCGGCCCTCGCGGTCCACGATCACGATCCCGTCCGGGAGATCGTCCCAGTTCATCGGCAGCACGGGTGGCGGCTGGGCGGTGGCGGCCTCGCGGCGGGCCACCCCGTCCGCCCGCGGACCGGGGGCGGGCAGCGCATCCCCGTCGACCTCTGGCCTGCGGGCCTGGTCGGGAGCCGACGTGACCGTGTGCGTCACAGCCGTTCACCTCCCCCGACGCCTGCCGCGCCGGATCCGAGCCTCGCCCGTGCGCGCGCTGACGCGTACAGGCAGATCGCCGTGGCCACCGCAAGATTCAGCGACTCGGCCTGACCGTACACCGGTACCCGAAGTACCGCGTCCGCGGACACTACGGTAGCGCGCGGCAAACCTCGTGCCTCGTTACCGAACAGCCATCCGGTGGGTGTGTCCAACTCCCCCGCGTCATGCGCGGTGTCGATGTCCCGCGGTGCGGAGGGAGTAGTCGCCACGATACGACAACCGTGCTCCCGGATCTGTCGTATGGCGTCAGCCACGCCGATGTCGGTGACGACCGGCAGGTGGAAGATGCTGCCCGCGGACGCGCGGACCGCCTTCCCGCCGAACGGGTCCACCGACGCCCCGGCGAAGATCACCGCGTCCGCGCCGGCGGCGTCCGCCGACCGCACGATCGTCCCCGCGTTGCCCGGATCCTGGGTGTCGACGCAGATCGCCACGAGGCGGGGCGTGTCAAGGTCCGCGATACGGTGGCGTGGCTGCTCGGCCAGGGCGACCACCCCCTGCGGGGTCACGGTCTCCGACAGGGACGCCACCGCCTCGTCCGAGACGACCCGCACCGGTATGCCCGCCGTGCCGACGAGTTCCCCGTACCGGCCGGCCGCGGACGAGCCGACGAATATCTCCCGCAGCGCCCCGGCCGCGAGCCCGGCGGCGACGGCCTGCGGCCCTTCGACCAGAAACTCCCCCCGGACACGCCGAACCGCCGGACGGCGCAGGCGCCGCGCGGCGAGCACCCGCGCCGAACGCGGGCCAACGGGCGGGTCCGAAGCCACCGAGGGACGCGGGACCGAGGTGTGCGGGACAGCGCCGTCCGGCAACCCCCTCAGGCTGCCTGGGGCTGCTGCGCGGTCGCCGGCAGGGCGGCTCGCGCCACTTCGACCAGCGCGGTGAACGCCGCCGGGTCCGTCACCGCGAGATCGGAGAGGATCTTGCGGTCCACCTCCACGCCGGCCAGGCGCAGTCCCTGGACGAACCGGTTGTAGGTCAGCCCGTTCTGCCGGGCCGCGGCGTTGATCCGAGTGATCCACAACTGGCGGAAATCGCCCTTGCGGGCCCGCCGGTCGCGGTAGGAGTAGGTCATCGAGTGCAGGACCTGCTCCTTGGCCTTGCGGTACAACCGGGAGCGCTGGCCCCGGTACCCGCTGGCCTGCTCCAGAACCGTCCGGCGCTTCTTCTGGGCGTTGACCGCCCGCTTGACCCTTGCCATGAGCTGGAGAACTCTCTTTCGGTCGTGGCTGTCAACACCGCGTCGCACGGCGCTGTGCCTGCACAACACCGGTCGCGCGACACCGGTCACACAACGCTGTGCGACACAGCGCTGTGCGACATGACGCTGGTCATACGGCACCGCGTCGCACAGTGCCAGGTCGCGCAACACCGCGTCGCACGGCACCGGGTGGCGCGGCTCCCAGTTGGTGGGAGCGGCCGGCCAGCGGGCCGGAGACAGCATGAGCGTATTCTTCGCGCCGCCGGAGGCCCGCGCCTCCCCCGAGGGGATCAGGGGCCGCCGAGGGCCGGCGAGGTCAGCGTGCCAGCAGCTTCTTGATGCGTCCCTCGTCCGCCGGGCTGAGCCTCACCTCGTTGTCCAGCCGCCTGGTGCGCCGGCTGGACTTGTGCTCCAGCAGATGGTTGCGGTTCGCCCGGCGGCGCACCACCTTGCCGGAACCGGTGATCCGGAACCGCTTGGCCGCGCCGGTGTGGGTCTTCGTCTTGGGCATCTGGGAAATCCTGTAATCGAGCAGTGATTGATCTTTAACTGATCTGTGGCTGAGCGCGCTGAACGGTCGGGTCGTCGGCTGTCGGTCGTCGCCGGTCAGACCCGGGCGGCCGGTTCTGGCGCACGCTGGGGCCGGGAGCCCTTGTGCGGAGCCATCACCATGGTCATGTTCCGGCCGTCCTGCTTGGGCTGGGCCTCGACATAGCCGAGATCCGCGACGTCCGTGGACAACCGCTGCAGCAGCCGGATGCCCAGTTCGGGCCGGGACTGCTCACGGCCACGGAACATGATCGTTATTTTGACCTTGTCTCCGGCCCGCAGGAACCGCACCACGTGGCCCTTCTTGGTCTCGTAGTCGTGCGGATCGATCTTCGGTCGGAGTTTCATCTCCTTGATGACCGTCTGGACCTGGTTCTTACGAGCCTCGCGACGCTTCTGGTCGGACTCGTACTTGAACTTCCCGTAGTCCATGAGCTTGCAGACCGGCGGCCGGGCCGTCGGCGCGACCTCGACGAGATCAAGATCGGCCTCCTGGGCGAGCCGCATCGCCTCGGCGATGGCGACAATGCCGATCTGCTCGCCTTCAGGGCCGACGAGGCGCACCTCGGGCACCCTGATCCGGTCGTTGATGCGGGACTCTGCGCTGATGTGGTTCCCTCCGTGACTCGACGCGCGGACACGACCTGCCGCTGCGGAGCCCTGCGCCCGGTTGACCCGGACACCCGACCGACACGCCGTCATACAACGGCTCGGCCGACCGGCGACCCGGCCGTTGCACTGGCAACAACATCCTGCGCCAGTAACGACATCGGGTGGGAGGCAAGCCTCCGCTTGGCCTTGTTACGGGACCGAGCCGTTAGGGGGCAGAGTCCGGGTAACAAGCGGTCGACCGACAGCGTAGCAGAACGAGCTGGATGCGACGATCACTTGACCATGGGAGGCCAGCCCCCACCGGTCGGCCGATCGTCACGCGGACGTGAACCTCGCCACATGCGCGCGGGCCCACCGACGTCGGCCGATGCCGCTGGCCGGCGCCCCGTTCACACGGCTGCGAGCCACCGCAGCAGGTCGCCGTCGATGGTGGCCATGACCGGGCCGGCGATGTCGAGCACGATGGCGCGATGGCCCGCCCGGACCGCCTCCGCGCCGAGCAGACGCCCCGGGACGGGCACCGGCCGAGCCGCCCGCCGCCACCGGGCCAGGGTGTCGACACTGCTGAAGGCCGGGATCGCGGTCGCGCCGGACGGCACCCGCAACGTCACCAGGACCATCTCGGAGGTCTTCTCCGCCCCGGTGTCGCCGTCGGCCTCCACCAGGCGCGCCTCGATCGCGACGAAGACCCGCGCACCGGCCAGCGCGGCGGCCACCGTCGGCTCGTCCCGGCTGGCGAGAGCGGCCCGCAACATCTCGTCGGCACCGCCCCGGTCGCCCTGGCCGGAGGGGGTCAGCAGCTCCCGCTTCACCGCTCGACCTTACGCATCGCCGCCCGCTCCCGGCGCGCGTCTCCCGCGCACACCCCCGGCGCCCGCGGTCGCGGCCTGTCCCGCGTGCCATGGCGTCCCGATGCCGCTGTCCGCTTCGGGCGGCCCCGCTTCGGGCGGCCCGGTCCGTCCGCCCTCCGGGTGAAGGTCAGCAGATGCCGGGGTCCACCGCGGCGGCGAGCTCACCGAAGGCGGCCCGGGTACGGCGCCGCAGGCCCGACCAGGCCACCGCCCGGCCACCGGCCAGCACGGGGTCGAACGGGACGACGACGATGGTGTGGCCGCGCTCCGCCAGCCGCGCGAGACGGCGGCGCGCGCGGCCGGACCACCGCGTCGGGCCGGTCTCCACCACCGCGATCGTCACGGAGCCGGCCAGCTCACCCCGGCCGCTGCCGGCAAGCCCGTCCAGCGCGTCGTCCACGGCCGACAGCGCCACAGCACTGGCACGCACGGTTAGCACCAGGGCGTCGGCCCGGGCCAGCAGCGCCGCCGGCAACGGGCGGCTCCAGCCCGGCGGGCTGTCGACCAGCGCCACCTCGTACCACTCCCCGACGGCGTCGAGCGCACGGCCGACCTCCTCGACCCGCCCGGCATCCTCGACGCCCCCGGCATCCCCGGCGGGGCGCCCGTCGACGTCCGCGCCGGACGCCCCCATCATGACGTCAGGACCCGTCGATGCCGGGCCCGCCAGACCCACCAGCCCCACCGGCCCCGCCGAGCCCAGCGGCCCCGTCGACACCAGCGGGCCTGCCGGGCCCGTCGCACCGGCGCCGGGGGCGAACCGGCGGATCTCGGGTAACGACGCAGGCAACCCGCTCGCGGCGCGGGCGAGCTCTCCCCGCCCAGGCCCCCGGCCTGTTCCCCGGCCGGCTGGGGGGCCCAGCCGGGCGGCGAGCGCCCCAGGCTGTTCGGGCGACACATCCACCGCGATGATCCGGTCACGGCGGGACGCCACGAGCGCCATCGCGATGCCGGCCGTCACCGTCGTACGTCCACAACCGCCCTCGAGCCCGCCGACGTGCACCCACTGGCACCGGGTCGCGACCATGTCGAGAGCACTGCCGAGGCCACTGCCGAGACCACCGTCGAGGCCACCGTGCCCGGCGGTCAGATGACCCGTCGCGGTGGCACGGGCCTGCGGCAGGCCCGCGGAGACAGGGGCGACACCGGCCCGGAACTCCCCCACGTCCGGAGTCCAGCCCGGCCCGTCCGGCGCCCGCACCGGTGGACGGCCGGCGGCGGCCGGCGCCTCGAGCCCTCCCAGGCCGTCCGTACCCCCTGTACCTGGCCGGATCCCGGCTCCGCCGGCCCCGGCAACACCGTCTCCAGCGGCTTCGGATCCGGCCTGGCCGGGCTCGCCGCCGGCTCCGATGACACCGGCACCAGCGATCCCGGATCTGACGACGACAGCCCCGGCGCCGCCGACAGCCCCGGTGCCGCCGCCCCCGGGGACAGCGGCACCACGTGCGGGGACATCGGAGACAGGGGCTTCGGAGACGGGAACTCCGGCAACGCCGGAGTTCGGGGCACCAGTGTCCGGGGCGGTAGCCCCGCGGACGCTGGATCCGGTGACGTCAGGCCCGGTGCGGCCGCCTTCAGCAACACCAGGCTCAGGAATGCCGGCCCCGGAGACACCGGATCCGGGGATAGCCCCGGAGACACCGGATCCGGTATCCCCGGATCCGGTGTCTCCGGGGCCGGTGTGGCTTCGCTCGCCGCCGCGGGCGGCTGGCCGGGTCTCCCCGCGGGTGGGGCGCGACGGCGTCCGCCTGCCGGCGTCGGCCCGCGTCCCGCCAGGACGTGCTGGCGCACCGTCCCCACGACCACCGGGGCGCGGGCGGCTGGCCCGGCGGCTGACGGTCGCGTCGCGCTCACCTTCCAGGTCGGGCATGCGCAGGCCGAGCAGGGAAACCGGCCTGGCGTCGCCAAGATCCGCTACAGGAGGCATCCCGGACCGGACGTCCTGGATATCGGCCCGGCTGTCGGCGTCCTCGCGGACGCCCCGGAGCCCGTCAGGATCCCCGTACCCGCCCGGCTGGCGCGCGGCATCCGACCCGTGGCCGTCCTCGTCACGCCTTCGCGCGGTCGTCACCGCTCACCACCGCCTCCCCCTCCCGTGGTGGGCCGCACCGGCACCGGCACCGGCCGGAATCGCCCACGAGACGCGACAGCCCCAAATCCGCCGATCCGGGCCACCACGACCACGGTATGCGCCGGCCGTTACGGATACGAGTCTCCTCGACAAGGAACAGTTACATCCTCGGCCCGAACCACCGGAACCACCCGATCTCCCCACCAACGCCAGTAAACAATCCGCCCATGGACACCCAACACGCGGGTCGACATCGGGCCGGAATCCGAGATCGCCCTGTGCCAGGCCGCCGCCTGCCAGATCACCGCCTGCCAGATCACCGCGGCCGGTCCCATCTCGCCCTGGATCAGGCCGATCTCCAGAACCACCCACGCCGCTCACACCCGCCCGCTCGGGACACGGATCCGGATCGGGGCACGGATCCGGCTCGACAAGGACCGATGCCGCTCCCACCCCGTTCACACACACCTCACCCGGAGTGGGCGAAACACCCTGTCAGCCGCTGTCCGGCCAGGAACGACGTTCTGCCCGGGCGGAACGGCCACCGGCCGCGGTGACGGCGTCGGAGCCCTTGTCGAGCGCGAATTTCCATACTTACTGATCGTGTGTTCCGGCCGCTCGTGGCCGGAGTGCCCGAGCAACGGTGTAACACCAACCACCAGCGAGCCGTTTCCGCAGGTGGAGGCCCCGTCATCGGCGGTTACCGGAAGATCCTCTGACAATCCCGCCGGCGATTCCCGCGGCGGGGCGGGGTGTCCGTCTCCCTGTACCGCCTGTCGCGCTGTACCGAGCCTGTCGCGGCTGCCCTGGCGCGGTATGGCCGGACCCCTGACAGGTCGGCGGGCGCGGCACCGGTCGGTATGCGGTGCGGCGGACCGCGGCGTCCAGGCATCCCCGCGGCTCACCGCATCCACATCCACCGCACATGCCGCGCACCGGGGACCTCAGAGGATTCCGAAACGCACGAAGGATGTGAATTCAGTGCTGTCACAGCAGCACTGAATTCACATCCTTGCGCCAATGGGCTGCCGCGTACCGCTTCTCCGGTCGCGGTCACCTGCTGGGAAGGGCGGTTTCCTCGCTGGTTGGTCCGGTGGCCGGCTGGGTGGGGGCTGGGGCCGTGGCGGTACTGGGGGCCGTGGCGGTAGTGGGGGCTGGGGCCGTGGCGGCGGTGGGCGGGCTCGCGGTTCGGCGTGGGAGGAACGCGCTCGCGGTCAGGATGACGGCGACGGTGACGAGGGCGAACCAGTAGACGCCGTGGAAGCCCGCCGTCCCGTCCCCGTCGCCGGGGCCGACGGTCGTCAGGATGAGGGTGACGACGGCGATGCCGATCGCCGCGCCGAGCTGGTTGAGGATGTAGAGCACCGAGCTGCCCTGGGGCACCGACGCCGGGGGCAGGGTCCGGTAGAGCGATCCCATGGTCGGCGCGCCGACGAAGCTCAGCCCGGCGCCGACGACGAAGGCGGCGAGCGCGGGCCACACCTCGCTGGTGTGCCCGCCGACCCGGGTGAACGCCAGCTCGCCGAGGGCCGTGACGACCGCTCCGCCCCGGACGAGGGCGCGGGCGCCGAGCCGGTCGGACAGCCGTCCGGACAGCGGCATGGCGATGACCGCGGCAACGGCGAAGGGGGCGACCAGCAGCCCGGACGCGAGCGTGCCCCGCCCGTGCTGCTGCTGGTAGTAGAGCGGCAGGACGAAGAGGTTCGCGAACATCGTCAGGCCGACCAGCGTCATGATGGCGACGCTCGCGGCGAACCCGGGGTTGGCGAACAGCCGCAGGTCGATCAGTGGTGGCGTACGGCGCGGCGACGGCGCCCGCAGCGCGTGCAGTCCGTACCCGGCGAGCAGTGCCACGGCCGCGGCGAGGGGGATGAGCACCTGCCAGGCGGCGACGGTGGTGCGCTCGGCGGCCTGGGTCAGGCCCAGCACGACGGCCGCGAACCCGGGCCCGATCAGGGCGACGCCGACGATGTCGAGGCGGGCGGGGCGCTGCGCGGTTCGCGGCGGGTCGGGCGGTATCGCCCGGGCGGCGCCGACCAGCGCCACGATCCCGATGGGCAGGTTGATCAGGAACATCCACCGCCAGGAGAAGTTGGCCAGGACGACCCCGCCGACGATCAGCCCGAGCACCGGCCCGGTCGAGAGCACCATGCCCATCAGGCCCATGACCCGCCCGGCCCGGCGAGGGCCCGCGGCGCGGGCCAGCAGGGTCAGCACCAGCGGGTCGAGAACGCCGGCCGCCAGGCCCTGGGCGACCCGGAAGACGATCAGACTGGCGATGTTCCAGGCGAGTCCGGAGGCAAGGGACGCGGCCAGGAACGCGACGAGGGCGGCCAGCCACAGCCGCCGGGCACCGAACCGGTCCACGGCCCACGTGGTGATCGGGATGGCGACGGTGAGGGCCAGCAGGTAGCCGGTGGAGACCCAGCCGATCGTGCTCAGCGACGTGTGGAACCCGGTGGCGAGGGTGTCGACGCCGACGGCGACCACCGACCCGTCCAGGATCCCCATGATCCCGCCGAGCAGAACCACGGCGATCAGCCGTCGGAGTGGGGGGTCGAACCGGTCCTGCTCCTGGAACGCGTCCGCCATAGTGCCCTCCGGTGAGCATCATCGTGCACGTGTGAGTGCACTTTACAGCACCATGACGTTTTCAACGTTGCGACTGTACCGGGGATGGAAGGAGGGCAACCGGTACCGTGAGGCCATGAGCGGGACCGTGAACGGCGGCCGGCCGGCCGGCGGGCAGACGGCCGGCCGGCGAACAACCAGCGGACGGTCGGGCGGCGCGACCGAGGCGCCGGCAACCGGGCATGCGCGGCCGGCAGCCGCCGACGCCACCGCACCGATCGCTCCGGCCGCTCCGGCCGCTCAGTCCGTTCCAACCACCGCCGCCACCGCCGCCACCGCTGGGGCCGCTGCGGCTCTGCCGGCTACCGCGGACCGGCCGTCCGGCGGCAGACGTAGGCGTGTCGACAGGCGGGCGGCCATTCTCGGCACCGCGTTCACGGTCTTCGCCCGGGAGGGATACGCCCAGGCGACCCTGGACGTCATCGCGGCCGAGGCCCGGGTCGCCAAGCACACGATCTACAACCACTTCGGCGACAAGCAGGCCCTGCTGCGCGCGTCCATCGCCGCCGAGGCCGACAGTGCGCTGGCGAAGAACCTGGCCGCGGTCGACCGGCTACGCGACCTCGACAGCGACGTCCGCACCGCCCTGGAGGACGTCGGCTACCACCTGATCCAGTGTTTCTGCGACGAGCGGGGCTGGGCGCTGCGGCGGCTGCTGTACGCCGAGATCAACCAGTTCCCCGACCTGCTCGACATCATCCAGGGGCGGGCGACGAACCCGGTCACCGAGGCGCTCGCCGACCGGCTGGCCCGGCTGGCGCTGGCCGGCCGGTTGCGGGCGGGGGACCCGGCGGCGGCGGCGGAACAGCTCGCCGCCCTGCTGACCGGCTCGCTGGAGGGACGGACCCGGTTCGGCACCCGGGCCATCTCCGACGACGAGATGTGGGCTGTCGCGCGGGCCGCGGTCGACACCTTCCTGCACGCCTTCGGCACCCGGGCGACGGACCCCACCTGAAGATCCCCCGGCTCGCGCATCCGGAAGATCGTGCGCCCGAGAAGGACCCGCGCGAACGGCCGGCGCGCCGCCATCGGCACACCGGGGCCGCCGTTTCCGGGCCGAGTTGTTGTTCCACGTCGTTGTTCCACACCGCGCTGCCGGCCGATTTCAGCCTGGACGACTTTCAGCCTGGACGACACCGACCCGTCGGTCGGAACGACAGACCAGCCGCGACCGATCTGGAAGAGCGCGCCACAGGGCGTGTCTGATGGATGTTGGTCGATGTGGCCGGCTGGACGCCGCCCGCGCGATCGAACATCCGTCAGGCACGCCCTGACCCGAGGCTAACCGTGGCGGAGGTCCCGTAGGACGGTTGCGGTTTCCAGGGCGGCGAAGGTGGCCTCGCGGCCCTTGTCCTCCGCCGAGGTGGGCAGGCCCGCACGGTCGAGCGCCTGCTCGACCGTGTCGCAGGTCAGCACGCCGAAACCCACCGGGACCCCGGTGTCCAGGGCGACTTCGGTCAGCCCCTGCGTCACCGACTGGCAGACGTAGTCGAAGTGCGGGGTGCCACCGCGGATCACCACACCCAGCGCCACCACCGCGTC
>NZ_JWIO01000039.1:2225-11778 GCF_001017755.1 Protofrankia coriariae | reverse complement strand
CGGGCGGCCAGCGCCGCCGCCACGATCGGCAGTTCGACCGCGCCGGGCACCCGGACCAGCAGCGGGGAGGCGACCCCGGCGTCCTTGGCCGCCCGCAGCGCGCCGTCGACGAGGGCGTCGGTGATCTCGGCGTGCCAACGGGTCGCCACGATNCCAGCCGCAGGCCGGCGCCGTCCGGGATCGACGGCGCCGGCGCGCCCTGACCGCTCATGCCGTCTCACCCTGGCACATGTCCGCCATCAGCAGTTCCTCGTCCGTCACCGCCGACTCCGCCTCCGTCGCACGGACCGGGTGCGCGCCCGCGCTCCCGACGCTCGTGCCCCCGACGCAGTGCAGCGGGACGTCGGCGCGGACTCCCGCGACCTTCGGCCCTGCCTGCACGGCCTGCACGGCTGGCACGGCCGGCACGGCCGGCAGTTTCGGCAGGCCCGGCAGGTCGTGTCCCATCCGGTCCCGCTTGGTGGTGAGGTAGCGCAGGTTCTCCGGGGTGAAGTTCACCGGCAGCCCGACCCGTTCGACGACCTCCAGGCCGTAGCCCTCCAGCCCGGCCCGCTTGGTCGGGTTGTTCGTCAGCAGCCGCATCGTCCGGATGCCGAGGTCGACGAGGATCTGGGCGCCGGTGCCGTAGTCGCGCGCGTCCGCGGGCAGGCCGAGGGCGAGGTTGGCGTCCACGGTGTCGTGCCCGGCGTCCTGCATCTGGTAGGCCCGCAGCTTGTGGATGAGGCCGACGCCGCGGCCCTCGTGCCCCCGCATGTAGAGGACCACGCCCCGGCCCTCCTGGGCGATCATGCGCAGGGCGGCGTCGAGCTGCGTCCCGCAGTCGCAGCGGCGGGAGCCGAAGACGTCGCCGGTGAGGCATTCGCTGTGCACCCGCACCAGGACGTCACAGCCGTCCCCGATGTCCCCCTTGACCAGCGCGACGTGCTCCACGTCCTCGATGACGCCGCGGTAGCCGAAGGCGCGGAACTCGCCGTAGCCGGTGGGGATCCTGGTGTCGGCGACCTGTTCGACGTGGTGTTCGCTGCGCCGCCGGTACGCCACCAGGTCGGCGATGGAGATCAGCAGCAGCCCGTGCTCCTCGGCGAACTGTGTCAGCTCCGGCAGCCGGGCCATGCTGCCGTCGTCGTTGACGATCTCGCAGATGGCTCCGGCGGGACGCAGCCCGGCGAGCCTGGCCAGGTCCACCGCGGCCTCGGTGTGGCCGGGACGCCGTAACACCCCACCGACCTTCGCGCGCAGCGGGAAGACGTGGCCGGGCTTGGTGATGTCCGCGATGGTGGTCGCCGGGTCGGCGAGCAGCCTGATGGTCAGCGCCCGGTCGGCCGCGGATATGCCGGTCGTCACCCCGGCCCGGGCGTCGACGGAGACGGTGAACGCGGTGCCCATCCGCTCGGTGTTGTGCGGGACCATCTGGTCGAGTTCGAGCCGGTCGAGGTCGGCGCCGTCCATCGGCACGCAGACCACCCCGGACGTATAACGGATCATGAAGGCCAGCAGCTCCGGGGTGGCCTTCTCCGCCGCGAAGATCAGGTCGCCTTCGTTCTCGCGGTCGGCGTCGTCGACGACGACGACCGGCCGGCCGGCGGCGATCTGNCCGGCCGGCCGGCGGCGATCTGCGCGACCGCCTCGTCGATCGAGGCGAAACGCGTATCACCGACTGGCAGATTTTTGATCATGACAGTTGCCCGCTCCCGCTGTGGATGACGGGGGTGCTGGACGAGCCGGCACCGGCCGCCTCCCCCGCGACGACAAGCTTCTCGACGTATTTCGCCAGCACGTCGACTTCGAGATTGACCCGCTCCCCCACCCCTCGCCGACCGAGGGTCGTCGCCTGCAACGTCGTCGGGATCAGACTCACCGTGAACGTGGCGGGCGTCGTCGCGTCCGCCGGGGTGATCTCGACGACCGTCAGGCTGACACCGTCGACGGTGATGGATCCCTTCTCGACGAGATAGCGCTCCAGGCCCGGCGGCAGGCTGATGCGCACGATCTCCCACTGGGTGTCCGGGCCGAACGTGACGGGATCGCCTCCCGTCGCCGCCGCGTCACCGGAGGCCGCTGTGGATGCCGTCGTGAAGGCCGTCGTGGAGGCCACGGTGGAGGCCACTGCGGAGGCCGTCGTTGTGGTAGATGCCGTTGAGGTGGTCGTGGAGGTGCTGGAGCGGCGTTCGAGGACCACGCCGACGCCGTCCACGTGCCCCTGCACGAGATGCCCGCCGAGGCGGTCGGCCAGGCGCACGGGGCGCTCCAGGTTGACCCGGTCACCGGCGCGCAGCCCGCCCAGGGACGAGCGGTCGAGCGTCTCCTGCATGACGTCGGCGGCGAACGCCTGCCCCTCGCCGTGGGGAAACCAGCTGGTGACGGTCAGACAGACCCCGTTGACCGCGATGGACGCGCCCTCGCTGACGTCCTCGAGCACCTTTGTGGCGTCAATGATCAGTCGGGCGGCAGCCGGCCGCGGCTCGATGGCCGCGACCACGCCGAGTTCCTCGACGATGCCGGTGAACATTCCTGATGTGCCCTCTCGTCCCGGCGCCACGTCCGAGACAGAGGCGATCACGCGGGACGCATCCGGCGCACAGACGCCGGACGGGCCGTCGGCAGGCCTGGGGCCGTCGAACAGCACACGCCCGCGCGCGTCCTCCCATCCGGACTTTCACCGTCGGTCCCGGAATTCCACCGGATCAGCCGTCCGCTGGCTGCGGACGGGTCGCGGACTGTCACCGCCGGTTCGGATTTTCACCGACCCCGGAGCGCGCGTGCTGCTAACTACCTGACCAAGTCTGGCACATGCGGACGGCACAGGTGCAAGAAAGCTCACGTGATACCGGACGGCAGCACACCCATCACTCTTCGTCCATCTTCGCGCGTCCAGCCGCGGACAACCAGCCCCGTACATCCGCTTTTATACGTATTTGCCACCAGGACGATTACGCTTGGACGGTTTATATAAGTGTTCCATATGAGCGACGTCACATGAACGGCATCGTGTGAGAAACGTCATGCGGAAAACGCCACGCGAATGATGATCATGTGAGCAGATGGGCGTTGACCGCCCGGACCGCCGCGGCCAGGGACGGCACCTCGACAACGTCGAGGCCGGCGCGCCGCATGATCTCCGCGCCTTCACAGTCGACGAACACCTCGGGTTCACGCCAGGCGAAGACCACCCGGCGAATCCCCGCCTCGATGATCAGCTCCGTGCAGGTCCGGGGGCGTGACGCCCGGGCGCTGCACGGCTCCAGCGAGCTGTAGAGCGTCAGCGAGCCGGCCGGGACCGGCGGGCCGTCCTGGGCACGTTGCGCAAGTCTGCGCAACGCGACCTCCTCAGCGTGGTCACGCGGGTCGAGCTCGCGCGAGTAACCGGCCGTCAGCACCCGCGCGGACGCGTCCGCCGCCGGGCCCGCGGACCGGTCGACGACGACCGCGCCCACCGAGAACGCACTCGGTGACGGCGGGCACCGCCGGGAGATCTCGACCGCCATCCGCAGCCACCGCTCGTCCGCACCGGCCGCCGTCTCGGGACCGGCCGCCGCTTCGGGACCGGCCCTCTCCGCGCCCGCCGGACCACCGCTCTCCGCGCTCGCCGGACCGTCGCCAGCCGGTTCCTGGCGTCCCGGGCCCGCTCGGCCGTCCGCCGCCACCGCCCGGTCAGCCCTTCTCGGGGACCGGCGCCACCAGCCGGGGGGAAGCGGCCAGCGCCTGCCCGCGCAGCGCCTCCAGCGCCGCGGCCGGGTCGGCGGCACCGTAGACGGCGGTGCCGGCGACGAAGACGTCCACCCCGGCCCGTGCCGCCCGTTCGATGGTCTCGGCGTTGACCCCGCCGTCGATCTGCAGCCACAGGTCGAGCCCCCGGTCGTCCAGCAGCCGCCGGGCCGCCTCGATCTTCGGCAGGACCTCGTCCATGAACTTCTGGCCGCCGAACCCGGGCTCGATGGTCATCAGCAGCAGCAGGTCGAAACGGTGCAGGTCGTCGACGTAACGCTCGACGGGGGTGGCCGGTTTGACCGCGAGCCCGGTGCGTGCGCCGGCAGCCCGGATGGCGTCGGTCGTGCGGGGCAGGTCGCGGACGGCCTCGGCATGGATGGTCACGTTCGCCGCGCCCCGCTCTGCGTAGCCGGCGGCCCAGCGGTCCGGATCGTCGATCATCAGATGGCAGTCGAGCGGGATGGTGGTGACCGTGCGCAGGGCGGTCACCGTGTCCGGCGCGAACGCCAGGTTGGGGACGAAGTGGTAGTCCATGACATCGACGTGCAGCCAGTCGGCGTGGCCCTCGACCGCACGCGCGGCGTCGGCGACCCGCCCGAAATCGGCGGCCAGCAGGCTCGGGTAGATCTGCGCGGTTGCCACACCCGCGAGCGTATCGACCCACCAGCGGCCCACCACCGCCCCGTCCGCCCCTGTGGCGATCACCCAAACCCACCGTCACAACGCGCCACTCCTCCACGCCGGAGCGGCGGTACCCGCGAACGGAGCCATGACGTCAAAAACACGGGGTGAGGAGGGACGAAAACCACGTCACCGCTCCGTTCGCGGACTCTTCCACCTGCCGGACGATCGGCGTGGGCACGGATCGGTGGCTGTTCGGGGATGTGCTACAGATCTTGAATGGTCGGAATCCGAAGTCCGTCCGATCGCACCTGGCGTGCCTACGTGCCGCCAGGCGGCGGGTCTGTGCCGGGGGCGTGAGATATCCGGCCGGATGGTGGTGGCTTATCCCGGCGGCGCGTGCCCGCCGGGAGACGGTGCGGGTACAGGCCGCGGGGCTGTTCGGCCGCGGGTGTCGGCCCGGTGGAGGTTGGCCGGGCGGCTGCGGGTGAACACGAGCCATGCCTACCAGGGGCGGTGGCGTGCCGGCGGGGAGGCGGCGCTGGCGTCGCGGAGGCCGAGTGGGGCGGCCTGCCGGCTCACCAACCGTCAGCTGGACCAATCGTCAGCTGGACCGGCCGTGTGCGGAGCCGGCCCGGCGCCAGGGCGCCGCACACGCCGCGCCGAACAGGACCCCGCCCGCCCCGCCGCGCGCGGCGGGGCCCCGCATCCCTCCGGTCAGCACACCACCGGCGCGTCGGAGCGGCCGTCCGTTCGGCGCGTCGGCGGATCGATTCTTATGGCAAAAGACAGCAAATCTTACGACTTGCGCCCAATGCCGCCCGCGACCAGCCGGACCGCGAGCGGGTACGGCTTGGCGACCGGCTCGGTGGGACGCCACAAGGGGTTGTAGACCACGCCTGGCTCGATGAGCTCCAGCCCGTCGAAGTAGGAGGTGATCTCCTCGATCGAGCGGAAGCGCCCCCTCGTCAGCTCGTTGAGAAGCACCTGCTCGATGGGCTTGGTCTCCTCGCCGTGGTCGACGAAGTGGGTGAGGAACAGGTGGCTACCCGACACCGTCCGGTCGACGTATGCGCGGACCAGACCAGCCGGGTTCTCGTTGTCGTGGACGTGGTGGACGACTGCGAGCATCAGGAGCCCGACCGGCTTCGACAGGTCGATCAGCGCGGTCACGTCCGGGTTGTTCAGCACCTCGTCGGGACGTCTGAAGTCCGCGGTGACGACCGTGGTGTTCCTGTTCTCGGCCAGCAGCGCCCGGCCGTGCGCCAGCACGATGGGGTCGATGTCGACGTAGGCGACCTTCGACTCGGGCGCAATTCGCTGGGCGACCTGGTGGGTGTTCTCGGCGGCCGGCAGACCCGAGCCGAGGTCGATGAACTGGCGGACGCCCTGCTCCACCATGAACTCGACGCCCCGCCGGAGCGCCTGCCGGTTGTACTGGGCGGCGGTCTTGCCGTCCGGGATCACCTGGATGAGCTGGTCGTGGACAGCGCGGTCAGCCGGGAAATTGTCCTTCCCGTCGAGCAGCGCGTCATAAACCCGGGCGATGCTCGGCACCGAGATATCGACCCTGGCCTCGATCCAGGTCGAGACGAACACCCCGTCGCGTACGTTCAGTGATACCGGCTCTGGTGTGCCGTGCTGGCTCTCGCTGTCAGACAACGCTCCCCCTCTCGACCAAGGCGGGTCACCGCCGCAACCGGCACCCCGGTGCCAAGAGAAGCGGAAGTGACATAACGCGTCAGATCTTAGAGAAGCCGGCTCGCCGGCAGAGTCGAGACCGCCCTCTGAGCCCCACCTTCTGCCCTGGCTCCTACCTCGATGCCCGTCGGCGGAGTGAGGACCGCCGCATCCCTCGCAGCGATCGCCGAGGGCATCGGCGCGTTTCCCGGTCGTGACCCGGCCTCGCCACTACGCCGGGCCGCCGAAGTTTGTTCTTCGGTTGATTTCTTTGAGGTTTTTCAAGGCATGTTGACGCGCGTCGGGATTGCCGCAGACTTTGAACGGCCGGGGCCTGTCCGGCTTCTGCGGTTCCGGATCCATGCTCCGGCCGACCTGGCCGAGTAAGTCGATGACGAGGTCGAGTCGGTACTTGGATGCGTTTGATCAGGGTCTTGACCCGGACCCCGACCATTCAAGATCCGCAATCAGTACCAACCGGTACGGTGCCGCCGAACAGGCGGTGGCTTGCAGCCGCGTCGTACACCGTTCTCGACCGGGCCGACCGGGCCGACCGGCAGGCCGATGAGACCGCGGCGGACGCACGATGTGACCGCGGCGCCCGTCTCGCCGTCCAACGTTCGGTCAGGTGAACGTCCGCGGGCATACCGCCCAGATAATCCTGACGCACGACACCATCACGGCACGGGCGACAAGGCCTCCATCGCACACTGCCGACACCGGCCCCGGTCATCACTCCACGTCGCCGGTGTGCGCGGGGTGCTGTCCGTCAGCCCATCACACGCGGCCAGTACCGAGCTGGCTCCAGCCGACGCGGGACGGCCGGGATCACGGCGCGGGCCACGCAGCGGCCGTCACCGCCGGAGAAGACGGGACGGCGAGACGGCTGGATGGCGAGACGGTGAGATGGCGGGGAGATGGGCGCGCCCGTTGGGGGCGGACAGACCCGGAAGGGGTGAAGGCGCTGGTCACAGGTCTGCCAGGGACGCCTGAAGGGAACTTTCGTACCGGAACAGAAGCACACAGCGTGGACGTGACTACTCTGCGTCCACAGTTCCGGGTGGAGAAAGGATACCGAATAGTGCATGTCATCCCACATGGCCCGGTCGCGTCACGACGCCGGCCGGCCACGATCCTGACGACGCTGGTGACCACCGCCGCGCTGGCGGTCGGGCTGTCGCTGGCGGCCACACCCGCGCGGGCCCAGACCCCCACCCAACCGCAGATCCCAACCCTTACCCCGACGTCGCCCTCCGCGCAGAGCCCCACCCAGAGCCCGACGTCGACTCCCACGCAGACCGAGAGCCCCGGGCAGCCCCAGGACCGGGTCCAGAACCTGTGCGGGCAGCCGTCCGCCCCCTGGACCCTGCGGGAGCAGAACGCCGGCCCGGGGGCTCGCGTCGAGATCTGGCAGAACCAGAACACCTTCCAGGTGCGCCTGGCCAACCTGCAGGCCAACGGCAAGACCAACGTGTCCGGGGAGGCCGGCACCGTCAGACGGGGCAACGATCTGGGACAGACGGCGGCGATCGGCGACGCGCCCACCGGTGGTTGGTGCTCCGACACCGCCATCGGCTCCATCTGGGGAGCCCTGAGCTGGAACGTGGACGGCGTCCACTACTGGCGGTCCATCGCCTGCAGCCCCCAGAACTGCGTCAAGGGCCAGGTCTCCTGATCCTGACGACCGTCGCACGACCACCTGCCGGGCCGCGGCGGGACGGGGCCAGCCAGCCTGCTCCCGCCCGCCCCGGCCCCGGCGGGGCGGAGCCAGCCACCCCGAAACCGATCGGATCTCCGGCACACGGACCCGTCCCGAAACCAGGCAAAAATTCATGATCGAATACTGTCGAATGCCGGATCATGAAAGCGAGGGAACGGGCGGTCGCTCCAGCGGCCGTTTCCACCCTCGCTTTCCTGGCCAGGACAGGATGGGCGACCATCCGACCGGTGCTCCAGGCCAGGTCTGGCGGGTGGTGGCCGCCGCGCTGGTGAAGCCGGCGCGGCAGGGCTAGGAACGGCGCAGCAGGGCCAGGAACATCGCGTCGGTGCCGTGCCGGTACGGCCACAGCTGTACGAACGGGCCGTCGCCGAGATCCGGCACCCCGGGCAGGTACTCCCGCGCGTCCAGGACGGACACGCCGACGCCGCGCGCAGCCAGCCGCGTCACGACGTCCGTCACGACCTCGACGGTCTCGGCCGGATGCGGCGAGCAGGTCACATACCCGACCACCCCGCCGGGGCGCACCAGGTCGACGGCGGCGGCCAGCAGCTGCCGTTGCAGGTGGGACAGGGGCGCGACCTGCGCCGGCGTGCGGCGCCAGCGGGCCTCCGGCCGGCGGCGCAGCGCCCCCAGGCCCGTGCAGGGCACGTCGGCGAGCACCCGGTCGGCGCTGCCAGGACGCAGCGGCGCCGCCCGCCCGTCCGCACGTACCACCACCACGTTCGACCGGCCCGCCACCGGGCCGCCCGCCATGCCTTCCGCATCGGCTCCCGGGCTGCCCGCGGCATCTCCCACGGCCGCCGCGTCTCCCACGGCCGCCGCCGGGCCGCTCACGGCGTCGGCGGGATCGGGCGCCGGGGCCGGGCGTGCCACCGCGGCGGCCACCAGCAGGGCCCGGGTGGCCCGCGGCTCCACCGCGACCAGCCTGGTCCGGGGCAGCAGGCCCGCCAGCAGGGCGGTCTTGCCACCCGGCCCGGCGCACAGATCGACGCTCACCCCGGTGTCCGCCCCGACCGTGGCCACCCGCGACAGCGCGGCCACGACCAGCTGGCTGCCCTCGTCCTGCACGCCGGCCTGGCCGGCCAGGACCGCCGGCAGCCGCCCCGGATCCCCGCCGGCCAGCCGGACCGCGTACGGCGACCACGGGCCGGGCTCGGCGGCCAGGCCGGCGTCCCGGGCCGCCCGCAGCAGCCCGTCCCGGTCGATCAGGCCAGGACGGGCGACCAGATGGGTGCTGGGACGCTCGTCGTCGGCCGCCAGCGCGGCGCGGGTCCGCGCCAGGTCGCCGCCGAGGGCGGCGGCGAACGTCTCGACCACCCAGCGGGGATGCGCGGTGACCGTCGCCAGATGGCCGACCGGGTCGTCGTCGTAGCCGGGTGCGGCCAGCAGCACCGCGAGATCGCCGTCGGTGGCCTCCACCCGGGCGGCGAGGCGGCGCAGCACCGCGTTGGCGAACCGCACCGGCCGTTCACCGCTGGTCCGGCGGACCAGGTCGACGGTCGAGTCGACCGCGGCCCGCGCCGGCACCCGGGTGTGCAGCAGCTGGTAGGCGCCCAGCCGCAACGCGTCCCGCACCGGCGGGTCCACCTCGTCCAGCGGGCGGTTGGCGACCGTGGCGAGCAGCCCGTCCAGGACACCCAGGGCGCGCAGGGTGCCGTAGGTCAGCTCGGTGGCGAAACCCCGGTCGCGGGCGGACAGCTGGCGGCCGGCCAGCAGCGCCGGCAGCAGCAGGTTCGCGTAGGCGCCACGCTCGTCGACGGCCCGCAGGACCTCCCAGGCGAGCAGCCGGGCGGGATCGGCCCGGGACGCCGGCGGCCGGGCCCG
>NZ_JWIO01000039.1:0-2214 GCF_001017755.1 Protofrankia coriariae | reverse complement strand
CGCCGGCGGCCGGGCCCGCTGCCGTGCCCGCGTGCCCCCGGCGGGGGCCGGACTCATGTGAACCTCTCGCCGGCGGCGATGCGGGCTCCCCGCGCCCACGCGTCGGCGGCCATCGTGGGACGGCCCTCGGGACGGACCTCGTCGAGCAGCACGACCCCGCCGCCGGTCCCCACCGCGATCCGGCCGTGACCGCCGACGGCGATCTGCCCAGAAGCAAGATCTTCGACGCCGAGGGGTGCGGCACTGTCCCCACCGGCGGCGCCTGTCCCGCCATCGCCCTTGCCCGCCGCCACGGCTGCCGCCACGGCCGTCGTCTCCGTGACGGTGACGGGACGCACCGGGCCGATCTTGATCCGGTGGCCGCGGAACGTCGTCCAGGCGCCAGGCGCCGGAGCGGCCGCCCGGACCAGCCGATCGACTCGGTAGGCCGGCGCGGACCAGTCGATCCGCACGTCGGCGACGTCGAGCTTCGGCGCGATCGACACCCCCTCGTCGGGCTGCGGCCGGGCCCGCAGCGATCCGTCGGCGATCCCGTCCAGGACCGCGACGAGCAGCTGGGAGCCGGCATCGGCCAGCCGGGCCAGCAGGTCACCGGCGGTGTCGTGGGGGCCGACGGGCTCGGTCAGCGTCCCGTACACCGGGCCGCTGTCGAGGGCCTCCTCGATCTGGAAGACCGACGCGCCCGTCACGTCGTCACCGGCCAGCAGGGCGCGCTGCACCGGCGCGGCGCCGCGCCAGGCGGGCAGCAGGGAGAAGTGCAGGTTGACCCAGCCGTGCCGGGGGATGTCCAGGGCGGCCCGGGGCAGCAGCGCGCCGTAGGCCACCACCGGGCAGCAGTCCGGGGCGATCTCGGTGAGCCGGGCGAGGAAGTCGGGGTCACGGGGCTTCTGTGGGGTCAGCACCTCCACGCCCCGCTCCTCGGCGAGCGTCCGCACCGGCGAGTGCGCGACCTTCCGGCCGCGCCCGGCCGGCCGGTCGGGACGGGTCACGACCGCGACGACGTCGTGGCGGGACGAGTCGAGCAGCGCCCGCAGGCTCGGCAGCGCCACCGCCGGGGTACCGGCGAACACCACCCGCATCAGCGGCCACCCGACCAGGTCGCTCCCACGGAACCTACGGAACCCGTGGATTCCGCGGAATCCACGGACGGGGACAGGGACAGGAAAGTGCGCACGGTCCAACGCTAGCCGCGTCCCGCGCGTGCGCGGTCCAGCGGGTCGTGTTCCGCGGAACAGTCGCCGGCCGGGCCCGGTGTCCGGACCAACCGCTCACCGGGGCGCCGACAGGAGCGCCGGTGCCGGGAACGTCGTCCGGGAAAGCAGGTCAGCGGGCGCGGCCGAACAGCGGATGCGGGGACACCTTCACCGCCGGCGGAGCCTGCCCGGCCCACTCCGCCTCGCGGATGGCCTTCATGGCCGCCTTCTTCGTCTCCGGGTCCAGCCGGTCGATGAACAACACCCCGTCGAGATGGTCGGTCTCATGCTGGACGCAGCGTGACAGCAGGCCGCTGCCCTCGATCGTGACAGGATCGCCGTGGACGTTCTGGCCGACCGCGATCACCCGCTCCGGCCGCTTCAGCTCGAAGGAGAGGCCGGGCAGGGAGAGGCAGCCCTCCTCACCGTCCATCAGCTCCTCGCTGAACGGCCCGAGGACGGGATTGACCAGGTGCCCCACCTCACCGTCCACGTGGTAGGTGAACACCCGCAGCGACACCCCGAGCTGCGGCGCGGCCAGCCCGACCCCGCCCGCCTCGTGCATGCTCTCGACGAGGTCGGCGACCAGGCGGCGGAGCTCCTTGTCGAAGGTGGTGACCGGTTCGGCCACCGTCCGCAGCACCGGGTCCCCCAACAGTCGGATCTCTCGGACCGTCACTGCCGCCCCTCTTCCCTCGCCCGCGTGCGTCCTGCGCCCGCGTCGTCGTCCCCGAGCCCGCATCATCCCGCGCCCGCAACGTGTATCCATCAAAATACACGTCCATCAGGAACGGATTTATTACATTACGTAACTTACGCGAGACATAATCATCACAGCACCATCACAGCAAAGTGATCGGATCGGGGATGACCCGCACCGGTGGGGAACGGCGGGCGTCGAGCACGCCGCGGGCTGCCTTGAGCGCGGCCGCGAGCTGCTGCCCCTGCGCTCTGGGAACCCGCACCAGGACACGTTCCCATCGCTGCCCGGCAAGCTCCGGCGCGTCCGCGTCCCCGGCGG